>CAWDCE010000001.1:0-10905 GCA_963800725.1 uncultured Acidimicrobiaceae bacterium
CGACCAATGACCATGCGCCGGCACCGAGGAATGCGAGGGGCACCGCGGTTGCGTAGAGCGCAATCCACCCCCGACCTCCAAGATCCCCATCTGCTTGTAGCCAAATGTGCGCTCGATTCGGGCCTGCGACGGTGCCCACAAGACGTTGATCGGCACGCTGAGCAACAAGACCCGCAGCGGCGTCAGCACGCCCACGGGTCGGAGCAGGCCCGAGAGGGCGAAGGTCAGGGCGAGGGCGACGACGGTGGCGATGAGCGACGTGGCGACCAAGAAGGTGAAGACCTGGTCGTAGTCGCGTCGGCTCGGCTCCTCGGGCATCTTGATCAGGTAGACCTCGGCGCCCATCTGGGCGATGGTGGCCACGACCAAGGTGAATGCGGCCGCGCCGGCGTAGATCCCGTAGTGACTCGGTCCAATTAAGCGGACAGTCGCCACCACGCCGGCCAAGCGGATGGCCATTCCCATGGCCTCGCGCCCGACCAGGTAGGCGCCGCCGCGGACGGCGAGGTGGCGCAGTGGCTGATCGGCTTGGACCTCGCTGGGTTGGTGCTCCGTCAGTTTGGCGCGCAGCGTCGCCCGTCGTGATGGTTTCGCACATGGCGGTGGTGGCGGTTCGCCTGGAGCCGGGGGTTCGGGCGCTGCGGGAGTCCGCTTGGATGAACGGCCCAAGTACTCAGCTGCGCAGGAGCGAGAGGAGAACGTCCTCGGGATGGTCGACGGTGTCGGGCACCACGATCAGGTGGTCGGTCACGAAGCTCGGGCTGTCGCTCGTCCAACCGGTGGCCCGCCGCGCCGCTCGCAGCAGGCGCTTTTCGATCACGGTCGGGGCGGGGGAGCCGGGCCGCAAGAGGGCGACGACCACAAAGGAGTTCTCTCCGACCCGAGCGACGGTATCCTCGTAGCGGATGCTCTCGCCAATGGCCTTGGCCACGACGGTGCGGGCTGCTTCGGTTGGGATGACGGCGGCCGTGTCGTCGTAGGCGATCTTGACCAAGATCAGGGCGACCGATTCCACCGACCCGCCCAATGAGCCCATGGCGTCGCCGATGTGGTCGACGACCGCCGGCTCGCGGACCTGCATGGTGAGTTCAAGTGCCTCATCGCGTTCGGTGGCGACATCCTCGTCGGTCTCCTCGTCGAGTTCGTCGTCGAAATCGTCGTCAAAGTCGTCCGCACCCTGCGCCGCCACCGGGCCCGCCGAGCGCTCGGCGGGCGCCGTCACGATGTCGCGCCGCTTCGGTGTGATCACGTGAATGTCGTCATTGGTCGATTCATGGACGGTGCGCACGGGTGTGTCGTGGCTCCCGTTGGTGCCGGCCCGGACGATCAGATCTTGGAGATCGGCTTGGAGGTCTTCATCGGGCGGGGGTACCTCGGCGAGGGCAGGGTCTTCTTCGTCGTCGTCATCACGTCCGCTGACCTCGAAGCCGCTTTGGCGCTCGACGTCGTCGACCCGGGCACGGGCCGCCAGGATCTCCTCGTCACGCACGTTCTCCAAGATGAAGTCCTCAAGCTCAGCCTCGTCATCATCGGGCCGAGCCGTCTTGGGTTCGGGCACTTCGTCGTGCACCGTTTCCATAAGATCGTCGATCATCCGCTCGTGGGCGCTCAAGTACGCCGCGAGGTTCTTCGACAGCGCCACGATCCGCTCGACCTGGTCGTCGGTGAACTTGCGCTCGTTGGGGGCGATGATCGAGAGGAGTCCCCATTCGAGGTCCGACGTGGCCGCGTCCGACAAGACCACCGACGCGACATGGGATTGGCGACGTTTCATCCGACCGCTCTCGACCCGGGCCGTGCTGACCAACACCTTGCCGACGGTGAGGTCGGGGTCGAGCCAGATGGAG
This sequence comes from uncultured Acidimicrobiaceae bacterium, assembly GCA_963800725.1. Taxonomy (GTDB): domain Bacteria; phylum Actinomycetota; class Acidimicrobiia; order Acidimicrobiales; family RAAP-2; genus Bog-473. The sequence continues at coordinate 1,848 of CAWDCE010000001.1, forward strand.
CGGGCCAACGACGCCAGAGATCGACCTTCCCAAGGGGCGTCTTCATCCATGCTGGTGGTGATGGCGAACGATCCGTCGGCTCGATAGAGCGCGACGAACGCGACGGCTGCACCGGTCTCCGCCCGAGCCGTGCTCAGCAACGTCTCAAGTGCTCCTTGGGGGAGATCCTTGAGCGTCTGCGCATTGATCGGCGTATCAGTCATCAAAACGATTCCTCGAACTTTCCTGTGTCATTTTGCCCCCGACCTATGACTGCCACTCGGCCCAAGAGAACCGTGTGGTCAATATAGGTTCGTGCCGTCTCATGCACGTTTGCCTTACGTCCCATTCGTGACGCCTTGGAGAACGCCATTGGCCCGGGTTGGGACCCCGGCGTCGTGTCCGGCCTCGCTCAACGCACTCTGGGCTGCCGGAAAGGCGCCCGAGGCGATCCCCCACGTCCCGTAGTCCCAGGTCACCGCAAGTGCGACCTGGTTGGCGGCGCACCATGACAAGAGCTGGTGGACGAATGGTGCGTCGTCGCCTCCCCCGCCCGTCGACGACGACGCGGTCACGAGGCCCCATTCGCCGATCACCAGTGGCTTGTGGTGCGCCTGGGCGAACTGGGCGAACCAGCTCGGACCGTAGCGATTCGACAACAGGGCCGCCCAGCGTGACCCGTTGCTCGGGGACCACAGCCGATCGAACACGTTGGTGGCCACCAGGTTGACGTAATTGTCACCGGGGTAGACCGATTCGAGGGCAACGCTCGGTGCGGGCGTGCCGCCATCCCATTCGAAGGAGAAATGCGCCCCGGGCACCGAACGGATCGAGTTCACGATCTGGTGCCAATAGGCCACGTATTGGCTGGCTTGGGTACTCGAGTGCACGGCCCACGGCGTCACCGACTGCATTGGATCCCACCCGAGCATCAAGATGGCATTGCCCTGCCCGGCGGCGATGAGCTGGGTGGCCAGGCTGACGAAGGCCAAGTTGTAGTCACCCGCCGCCCCGGCGGCGAGCGTCGACCCGTCGACCGGCAGCATTGGGATCCCAAAGATCATGTGGAACGGCGTGCCCGACCAGTTGGCCAGGGTCCAGTACGGGTCGGCGATCGAATTCCAAGACCCGTCGTCCACGAAATCGAGGGCGTAGTCGACGTTGCCCCCGAGCGCCTGATTGAAGGTCTGCGCCTGGGCTAAGCCACCCGGGCCGGCGTAGACCCCAATGGCGGGCACCCATGGTGTCGTGGCCGATTGGGCGGTGCTCGGCACGGTCGTAGATGCCGGGGCCGGGGCCTGGGCCGGTGCGGGGGACTTGGACGTGCGGGTCGTGGAGGTATGTGCGCTCAGCGGCATGGCCGCCACCAGCGCCCCGAGGGCGAGCAGCGCGACGACGGCCACCAAGGACTTGGTGATCCAGCCGCGGCGCTTCGCGTGCGACGGACGTCGCTTGGTGCCGAGTCCGGGGGTCATGCCGCCGTCCTTCCTTCAACTGGCCAAGTGGTGCGCGACGAGGGCCCGCCGCCGGCTTGCGCCGCCGGCAACAGTGCGAAGAGGCACCACAACAATTGGGGCATCCCGCCGTTGCTCAAGAAGGGCCAGACCGCATTGACCACCAGCATGACGATGACGCCGGCAAAGAGGCCCCGACCGAGCGCCCGGTCGATGGGATCTTTGGCTCGTCCGGCCCGTCTCGCGTCGCGCAACATCGCCGCGGCCAGGAATCCGAACACGGCCAAGAGTGGCAGTCCCCCTTCGATCAGGAAGGCGATGTACTGCGACTCGGGGTAGGGCCAGCGGATCGAACTGGGCAACGCCACCCCGTAACCGGTCATGGGCTGGCGTTCGATGGCCGGTACGTACTGTTGGGTCCAGACCGACCAACGGGTGTTGAGGGTCTGGGGGACACCGGCGTGGCGGTTCGATCCCGCACTCGAGGACAGCTGGTCGTTGAGTCGGTTCCCGAGAAGGCTGCCCGCGACGGCGATGACCACCAAGAGCCCGATGACCATCCAACGCAGCACCACCTTGCCCCGGCCGTATTGGACGCCGAGCAGGCACACGCCGACCAAGAGACACAAGATGATCGACAACTCAGCGGTGACGAAGAGGGCGAGGACGAACATGAGGGCCAGGGCCAGTTGGCTCCGCTTGTGCTCGGTGACGGCATTGGCCAAACCGAGGCACAAGGAGATGAAGACCAACGGCATCATGTAGCCGGCCAACGCCGCCCAGTTGGCAAAGGGGCCGGTCGCCCGGATCACCCCACCCACACCCCCGGCCGCCGGTGAACCCGTAAGAGTGCCGATCAGGCCGATGACGCCGGGCACCTTGAGCTCTTGGGCGACCGCCAAGGCAGCCACGAATCCGCTGGCGATGAAGAGGACCCGAAGGGCGAGGTGGCGCTCTTCGGTGGTGCGCAGCGTCACCTTGAGGGAGCGGTACAAGACGAAGAACTGGAGTTGGCCCGCGACGGTCCCCCAGCTCGAGATGCCGAGGTGCTGGTGATCGAGCACCGAGGCGACCACGCCGTCGAGCAGCCACAGCGAGCCGTAGGCGAGGAGAAGGCCGTCGAGCATGGTCCAGCGCACCGCGGCCCGGCGGCGCGCTGTCACCAACAGTGTGGCCCCGACCGCACCGATCAGCAGTTCGGAGACCCGCACGTTGGGAACCGGAACGCCCGGGACGAGACCCGACAAGGTGGGCACCAGTGCGACCAGCCCCAGCGCGCCGTAAAGGGGGCGCATCAGGACCAGCACGATCAGCGCGATGCCGACGACCAGGGCGATGGCGTAGCGGGGATCGACGATGATCACGAAACCCATGGCAAAGGCGACGCCCACCGCGGCGGTGGCGACGAGGGGTCCTCGTGGTTTGGCGGTGAGCCAGCTGTCCTCGTCAAATCCGCGGAGTCGGGGTGTGCTCCCGGCCCGATCCTTCGGCCAGGCCAGGCCCTTGAGCGACGAGTCGGGGGTCACTCGGGGCGCCGAGGATTTATCGAGCATGTGCGCCTTCGGTGACTCCAACAGCCAAAACGGCCCAGATCGGTCGGCGCCCGAGCGCTTCGAGGCGCTGCACCGTCTCTTTGACCAGCCGGAGCCGGGCGTCGGCGTTGACCACCAGCACGGTCGGTCCGAGGCCGTGACTAAGGGCAGGAGCCGTCGTGCCAACCGGGGGAGCGACGTCGAATGCGAAGCCCTCACCTCGGGTTGCTTCTTCCAACTCCTCGTGCAGGGCGTTGGCGTGTTCGGTCTCGTCCTCGCTCAAAGGGATGATCGTCGCCCCCTTGGCCCGGCCGCTGGCCCGCCCGATGAGCTGGCCGAGCTCGTTCATCGAGACCGTGCTCGGGTAGGTGCTGGCCGCGGTCGCGGTGACCTCGGTCAGATCCTCCACGTCGTCGGCCCGCGGGTCGGCTCGTTCGAGTGCCATCACGAAGATGAGACCGATGACCAATCCGAACAGCGCGCCGATGGGCAGTCCGTAGTTGTACAAGAGCCCCGATGTGCCGGCGCCGTTCGCCAGTTGCACCAGGGCCAACGAACCATTGGGGATGGCGGAGAACTCTTCGTTGTCCGACGTGATCGCCCGCCCGACCGCGTTGGCGCCCTTGATGGCTTCGGCCGGGCTGGCGGCATCGAAACTGACCAGGACCACCGAGGTTCCGGTCTCGACCGAAGCACTGAGGTGTTGCGCCACCGCGGAGATAGGCACGCCGAGCTCGCGGCTGACCTTGGTCAAGAGTGCGTGATCGGACGGGAGGATAGAGGCGTCGGTCAGGGCGAGGGCGTTGGCGTCGTTTGCGTCACCGGGTCCTTGTTGGCTGGCGCCGGTCGTGACGACCACCTCGGAGCTCGCGGTGTACATCGGCTTTTGCGACGCCCGGGCGACGTACCCGCCCGCCGTGCCCGCCAAGATGCACAACACGAGGAGCCACCAACGTCGACGCAGCCATGGCGGTACCTTGGGTCGAAGTCGTGAGCGCCAGGTGACGGGCGCAGGGTCGGTTCCCGACTCGGTGTTCTCGAGCACCACGGTGAAGCCGTCGGGGTCGTCGCCTGGTCCATAGACGTTCGAAGGGGTCGCCACCTCTTCGGGTTCGGCCGGTCGCTGCGGTGCCACGATCAGCATCTCGAGGGAGGGGTACTCGGGTTCGAATTGCACCGGTGGAAGTTCGGGTTGGGCCCATTCGAGCGAGAAGGTGCAGGGCCAATCGGATCGCCGCCCGCAGCGCAGCTCGACCAGCTCGGTCGGTTCCCCCGGCACGGAGCGGGCGATACGGGCGAGCACCTTGCGGCTCATGTCACAGGCGCTCCCAACACTGACCCCGCCGTTGGATGGCTCGCTGACCAAGACGGCGCGATCCTCGTCCACACTGACCACGCTCAATCGGACCCCGACGGCGGCCAGCAGTTCGGTGGCGTCGTCCAACAGGGCCAGCGTGACGCGATCGGGGAAGCGCGCCGGCTCACTCGGGCTGCTCGGCGCCCCCTCACTCACCGGCCGGAGTTGGACCGGAGCTTGGTCGGGCTCGTGCTGCTTGCGCCGGGCGTTCATGGCCCTGGTGCGCTGGCTCCGCTGCGGTCGGACCCCCCATGGGCGCGAGCAGACCGGTCCCCTGTGTCGCACGTCGCACTGGTTGCCACCGACCATATATACCGAGGGGCAATCCCACCGCCGTTTCCTGCGTGTCCCACTTGGGCGCCGTCGGGGGTAAAGACCGGCCGAATGGGGCAATTTCGCAAGTGGGGTCGCTGGTGGGACGGCGATTGGACGGTCCGGTTTTATCCTCGATGCATGGTCATTTCGTACGTCCTGCGCCTGAGGCCTGAACTGGCTCACGACGGGAACCTCAGCGGAGAAGTCGAGGCGGTCGGCACCGGGAAGCGTTTCGGCTTCGCCTCGATGGACCAACTCTCCGAGATCCTGAGTCGCAGCCTGCCCGAAGAGGTGGCCAAAGCCGAACTGACCGATCAGCGACGGTCCTCGAGCACGACGAACTGGAAACCCAAGGAGTCGGCCAATTCGGGCACCAGCGTGGGCGTTCAGCCCTCTTTGCGCGTCCGCTGAGGGCAACGCCGCACCGGCGGCCTCAGCGCAGCAGCGTACTCAGCCGCTCGACGAGCGTCTGGCGCTGGGACTCGTAGCGGGCGATCTGACGTCGCCGGGCCGATTCGGTGGTGCGGCTCAGCGCTTCGAAGTCGGCGTCGGCGGCCTTGAACGCCCTGACCAGCGAGGTGACCCGGTGCTCGACCGCCAACGCAGTCGGAAACAGTGCCCTGGTGCCTGCCCAATCCGAGGTGATCAAGGGTCGTTCCGCGTACACCGCCTCATAGGCGGCCCGCATCACCGAGGCCGGTTCGGTCGAAAGGCACACCACGACATCGGTGTCTTCCATGGCGCGGCGGAAATCGGGCGGATCGAGGAATCCGCAGAACCCGACATTGGGTGGCGCACCCGAGACCCACGTACGAGGGCATCGCTCCAGGTCGCCGGTGATGGTGACGTCGACGTCGGGTACCTCGGCTGCGGCGGCGATCACGAGGTCGACCGGTTCATCTGGGGCGAAGCGTCCGACGAAGAGGATCCCCAAGCGTCCCCGGCGCTTGGGTTCGCTCGGCTCGTCTAGGTTCGGAGCCTCGTGCACCACCACCGCGTCCCCTCCCCAACCGGCGACGATGTCGGACCACTCGGGCGCCGCCACCAAGGAGAATTCCGAGCGCCGCACGAGCCAACGGTGGAGGAACTGGAGCCGGGCCGCCACGGCATCGCCCTGGGCCCCGAACACCCCGGGATGCGAGTCGAGCACCACGGCGGCCCCGATCGACTTCGCCCATGCGTAGGTGATGAGACCGGCGATGACCGGCGGGTTGGTGACGATGACGACGCCGGGCCGGTGGCGACGCAGGTGGCGACCGGTGGCGACGGCGCCCGAGAGGTACCGGGAGATGACGCCCGGACGCTTGGCGCTCCCGGGCGCAAAGAGGCACAGGCGGCGCGCCCCGAGCGCATTGGCCCACTCGGTCGGGCGACCGCCGACCGCACCCCACGCGCACGAACGTGACACGCCCGAGGTCGGGACCGGCGTCAGTGTCGTGGTGGCGACCCGACGGCGGACCCACCTCCTCGGAACCCTGGTCGACAAGGTCCTGTCGGACCCCGGCGCCCTCGAGCTGATCGTGGTCGTCGACGGGACCGACGATCTCGAGTCGCCGGCCCTGCTCACCCAACTCGGTCGCACCACGACTCGATTGCGCCATCTAGTGACCGATCGCCTGGGCCAGATGGGCGCACTGGCTGCCGGTGTCGACGCGGCCCGGGGCGAACTGGTGCTGCTGCTCGACGACGACGTGCTGCCCCAATGCGCACTCGCCACCGGCCACAGCGCCCACCACGCCGGGCGCCGTGGTCTGGTAGTGGTCGGTGCCATGCCCGTCGACGCCGGCGGAGATGTCGAAATGCCGGCGACCGAGTCGTCATCTACGCGCAGGCCTACCTCGGCCATTGCGGCGAACTGGTGCGCGGCGACGTCGGCGTGCTCGACACCTTGTGGTTCGGCAACGTCTCGTTGCGGCGAGCTGACTGCCGCCAGGTGGGCCTGGTGAACGACTCGTTCTCGCAGCGCTACCACCTCGATCGCGAATTTGGGTACCGGCTGGCCGACGCCGGACTCGTCGGCGTCTTCGATCCCGCACTGCGCGCCGTCCACCGACACTTCGCGCACAACCGAGTCGTTCCTGGCCGCCGCATCGGCCCGGGGCGCCGCGCTCGTTGAGCTGCACCGACTCCACGAGGCGAGACTCGGCCCATTCAGCACCACCGACCTCATGGCGCACCCGACCGCGGGCGCCAGAGCGGTGCTTGGGTGGTCGGTGGCGTCGCCGCGTCGCACCAATGCGGTGGTGCGAGGGTCCGTGCGGGTCGCGGCCCTCGCCGCTCGATTGCACCTTCGATGGGTGGAGACCGGCCTGACAAAATATGCCCAACACGTCATGCAGATCCATGGTGCGCTCGCCGCCCAAGGTGGGTGACCGCCCTCGGGGCTGCATCGCTCAGTGAGACCATCGGGGCAATCTTCGCCTCGACGTGCATGGCGGCGGCCACCGCGATGATGTCGGGGTTGAGTCCTTCTGCGTCGCAGGCCACCGCGATGCCGCGGCTGACGAGGTGTCGGGCGATCTCTACTTGATGGTCGTCGACGTGTTCGCCCCGACGGCTGCGGCGCAGTACAAGAGCGGTGCGTGCCCCGATCGCAGTGCGGTGAGTGCGGACCCGACCCCGGCGTCCGCGATGACCAGGTCGGCCTTGCGCATGGCGGCCGCCAGGTCATCGGCGGCGATGGCGTCGACCGCTTCGATCGGCAGCCCGCGGACATTGGTCGCCCCGGTCTGCCAGAGCACGTCGGCCCCGGGGGGCAGGACCGCGAGCACCCCGTTGACGAGGTGTCTGAAGTCGAAGGAATTCGAGCCGAGCGTCACCACGACACGCTCGATGTTTGGACGCGACCCGGTGGGCGGGTGTGGCGTGGCCGGGGTGAAGGCGTCGAAGACCGATCCCGCATACCTCCAGGTCCGCCGATCGGCCCAACCTTTGTGTTGGCCGTAACGATGGACGCCAGGGATCCATTCGAGAATCCGCCCGGTGAGCGACGGACCGCTGACCCGGGCCGCACTCTCGATGTAATGGCAGGAGATCCCTTCGGCCCGGGCCACGGCGAAGAACGGGACGGCCATGACCGATCCGGTGCTGATCACCCGGGACCACTCGCCGCCGCGCACGATACGGCGTGCACTTCGGGCGTTGCGCAGTGCGACGACCACGTCACAGCGGTGCGGCGTGGTCGACGAAACGGCAGTCCTCGTCACGCAGCAGTGCCCACGAATGCGGGGAGTCCCAGGTGACCCAGGTCCTCGTGTCCCTCGTCGCACCGAGCCGAGACTGCAGCGCCCAGAGCTCTTCGAGATGCCCACCGGCATTGGCCACCATCAAGGTCCGCACGCACAAGTAATGCCCGACCCTCATCCCAACGCTGTCCCGGCGCACCCCGGGCGTCCCAAGCATGCCCCCAACACAGCGTGCCGATCGTCGATCCGCCCCCGCTCGGAGGGGAAATTGGTCGATCGGGGAGGAAAACGTCCCACATCCGGTGTAGAGTGGTCCTGGTCGGGTGATGAATTGGCCGTCGCCCGGGTGCAGTACGTAGTTGCGACAAAAACCGCTCAGCTTTGCTCTAGATCAACGCGGTCCGAAATTCCGAGCTTGAGGTGTCGCTCGACACCGAAGCGCTCAGAGTACGACCGCTAGACGGACGTGGGACAGCGTCCCAGAAAGCTTTGGAGAGTGGCGGTGGAGAAAGTGCGACGTGGGCCAACCTCAATCGGCAATAGCCGTTGGGCCGAGTGGATCGCGGGGTGGCGCCCGTGTCGCTGACCATCAACCACTGGGATGCCTTGCACCGCGACGCCGCCGTCCCGCCGCCGCGTCCCCAACCAATCGTCAGCCACCGCCTTGTCGAGCGGGCTGGTGGCCCGAGACCGCGAACTCTCCGATCTCGATCGCATGCTCTCGTTGGCTCGGCACCGCCGGGCCACCGCCGTCATCTTCCGCGGTGAGGCCGGAACCGGCAAGACCGCCCTCCTCGAGGCTTCGGTGGCCCGGGCCCACGACTTCCGGGTCATTCAACTCCGCGGGTCGAGGGCGACCGCGGCGAGGTTCCACCGCATTGGCCGCAGCCCATTGTTGAATTGCTGGCGAAACACTCGGACCTCGGGCCAGACGGCGGTCGGTATCTGGCCAGCAGCGATGCGGCATGGGCCGACCTGACCAATGAGTGCGCAGAAGCGCTGCGCAAAGTCATCGGCGATACGGTCCAACCGGTCCTGATCGCGCTCGATGACTGCCAGTTGCTGCCCGAATGGGTGCCCGCCGCTCTGGCGGGGGCACTGACGACAAGGCTCGCGTCGACGCCGGCGGCGTTGATCATGGCGTCAACGGGCTCGCGCCCATGGCGACACCGTCGACCTGCGCAACGCCGAGGTGACCGAGCACGCCGTCGAGGGGCTGCCGACAATTCACGATCG
>CAWDCE010000002.1:0-86701 GCA_963800725.1 uncultured Acidimicrobiaceae bacterium
GAAAACGAGAGCACCTGAGCGTGTAGATCGCGGTCGAAAACGGGAGCACCCGACCATCCCTGGATCTGTTCGATCCCGCTTCAAGGCTTTGCGCCTGAGCGGACGAGCAGAACGGGAGAAAGGTGACACCCACATGACGAATGGACCGAGATCAGGCGCAAAGTCCTGGTCGAAAAGGTGTCGAAGCGGTCGATTCGGCGGACGACAAGATGGGTTCGGCGGCGTTGGAGAAGATCCTCAGCCACCCTGAACCGCCGGGCTATCAGATGGCCGAAGTTCGCCGAAAGCCGGTCATCGGCCCCCACCTGGCCACCATCGAGCAGATCCTGGCCGACGACAAGGATGCCCCGCGTAAGCAACGCCACACGGCCAAGCGAATCTTCGAGCGCCTGCGTGACGAAGATGGCTACACCGGCTGTTATTCACAGGTCCGCACGGCCGTGGCCAGGGCCAAACTGCACGCCAAGGAGGCCTACGTCCCGCTCTGCGACGAGCCGGGCCATGCCCAGTTCGAGTTCGGGGAGCCCTGGTCGAGATCGCCGGCGTGCGCACCAAGGCCCATCTGGGCGTCATCACGCTGCCCTATTCAGACACGTATTTCCTCTCCGCCTATCCGAGGGAGTGCACGGAGACCTTTCAGGCCGCCCACGTGGCCGGTTTCGAATTCTTCGGCGCCGTGCCCATCCGGATCTCCTATGACAACACCTCGATCGCCGTCTCCAAGATCATTGGCAACGAACGCGGCTGACCAGGGGATTCTTGACGCTCGAAAGCCATCACCTTTTCGATCATCACTTCTGTCACGTCGGACGGGGCAACGAGAAAGGCCATGTGGAGAACCACGTTGGCTATTCGAGACGGAACCTGTTGGTGCCGGTCCCGTCATTCCCGTCGTGGGCTGCCCTCAACGAGTACCGGCTGCCGCCTGTTATGCCGACCTGTTCCGACGGGTCCGGGGCAAGGTGGGCACCAAGGCCGAGCGATTGGAAGATGACCGGGCCGCCATGTTGGCTCTCCCGGCCGAGACGTTCGAGCCCCGCCGGGTGGCTCAGGGCCATGCCAACTCGCTCTCTTTGGTGCGATTCGACCGCAATGACTACTCGGTGCCGACGGCCTATGCCCATCACGAGGTGACTGTGCTGGGCGGGATCGATGACGTGGCCGTCACCAGCGGGACCAACGTCATCGCCCGTCACCCCCGGCACTGGGGCAAAGAGCACACCACGTTCGATCCGATCCACTACCTGGCCCTCCTCAAACGCAAGCCCGGCGCCATCGACTTCGCCCGGCCGCTCGAGCACTGGGGACTCCCCAATGCTTTGCCACCTTGCGCCGCCGGCTCGAGACAGATCTCGGCCACAAGGGAACCCGCGAGTTCATCAAGGTGCTGCGCCTCTTAGAAGGTGCCACCCTGCCCGCACTGACCAAGGCAGTGGAATCGGCCATCTCAATCGGGGCGACCGGGTCCGACGCCATCGCCCTGATCCTGATGCACCACGCCGAGCAACCGGTCGGCCTCTTCAGCCTCGACGGCCACCCACATCTCAAGGCTGTGACCATCGATCCGCCCGACCTGAGCGGTTATGGATCCCTCGGGGCCACCGGGTCATGAACACATTGACCCAGGTCACGCCGGGGGCCCTGTGTCCAGTCCCGTCATTTCGTCGCCTCTCAGCGCATCTGAGCAGGCGATTTGATCCCCACCGGCGCAGAGCGTGCGAAATGAAAGGAGCAACACCATGAAAGCGACTGAATCCAAATCAGTGGTGCTGTTGCACCACCATCTCAAGTCGCTCCGACTGCCGACGGTGGCAGCCGAGTGCGAGAAGGTGGCCGCCCAGGCGGCCCAGGACAACGCCGACCACCTGTCCTACCTGCTCCGCCTCACTGAGCTCGAATTGCTCGAACGTGAGAAACGGGCGGCCGAACGCCGGGTCAAAGCAGCACGTTTCCCGACCATCAAGACGCTTGAGACCTTCGACTTCGCCGCCCGGCCCTCGGTCAACAAGGTGCTGGTCGCCGAGCTCATGCGCTGCGAGTACATCGACAAGAAGGAGAACATCTTGTTGGTGGGCAACCCCGGCACCGGGAAAAGTCACTTGGCCACGGCCCTGGCCACTCAGGCCTGCGCCAAGGGGTATCGGGTCCGCTTCATCCGCACCACCGAGTTGGTCACCGTGCTGATCGAAGCCCGCGACCAGCGCAGCTTCCTGCGCCTGAAGGGCCAGTTCGCGAAATTGGACCTGCTGGTCCTTGACGAACTGGGCTACGTGCCGGCGTCGAAGGTCGGTTCCGAGTTGCTCTTCGACGTCATCTCCACCGCCTATGAGCGCACCAGTTTGATTGTCACGACCAATTTGCCCTTCGAGTCGTGGACCGAGGTGCTCGGATCAGAACGACTCACCGGCGCCACGCTCGACCGCCTCGACGCACCGGTGCCGGATCATTGAGACCAAGGGCGAGAGCTACCGGCTCCAAGATGCCAAGGCACGGACATCTCGAGCCGCCAAATCCCTGACCGAAACCGTGGACGAAGCCCCGAGAGCCAGCTAACTTCACACAACCAAAGTGCTCCCGTTTTCGAACGGCACGCGCTCCCGTTTTGGATCGGCATTCACATTTGTTCTCAACTTGAAACGAATGCCGAAGGAAGGTCCGCCAATCTGCATTCCGATTGAACCGGATGACGGCGTGAGAATTTCAGGACATTGGACCGGATGACGGGATTCGAACCCACGTCCCTCACCTTGGCAATGTGGAGAATTCGGTCCAAACAGTCCACTCCGGTCTTGCGAGCTGGACCGCATCCATCTCAGTTTCCAGCTGGTCCACCCGATGTTGAGCCGTAGTAGAGCGCCCTACTGACGACTGTGACCATTTTGCAACGTTCCCCCAGGAAGAAGTGACAGCACCTTTCCCGGGCCGATTCACATCTTGTATGGGGAGCCCTGCCCCATCGTGCCGCAGCGTGCGCCCAGGTCGGCGTTCAGGGACACCTCACTGGTCAACTTCGATCCGGTGAACCGGGCGCACCTGGGAGTAACCGCAGTGCCTGGGCTGCTTCCTCGACTTTGGCCCGGCGGGCCGTCCAGAACCCCGGCCCTCGCTCGCTGTTGGCTGTGTCCTGCGGGCCACTCCCAACTCCGCCATCGATCTGCTCTCGGAGAACGTCGGCATGTCCAGCGTGACGGTTGGTCTCGGTGAGCACATGGACTAAGACGTTGAACAGCTTCACATTGGGACGGGGCCACCACGGCACGTAGCCGGGAGCGTCGAGATCAAGTGCCTCGATCGTGCGATCGGCATGGGCGCACGCCGCCCGGTAGCGGTCCACGATCTCGGTCCGGGACTCATCGGGGGCAACCCAGTTGTCCGCGTCGCTGAACTCCAGGGTGGGTTCGGAATGAGGGCGCCCAAAAACATCCCCAAAATAGTGGGCCTCTGCAGTAGACAGGTGCTTGACGAGGCCAAGCAAGTTGGTCCCAGTGGATGTCAGAGGTCGACGAATGTCGTACTCCGAAAGACCGTCGAGCTTCCAGAGCATCACCTCACGGATATCTCGAAGATCGCTGTGGAGGTATTCCTTGGCGAAGTCCTCGTCCATACGTCGATTTTGGCACCTCGGGGCCCACCGAGGGTGGGCCCGTCGTAAGTTTGGTGCGCCTCACTACTGTACGGGACTACCCGCAAGGCGACGTTTTGCTTGCGGATAGAGCACACCTGTCGGCCCCGTTTGAGGTTCCCGAGCGAGAAACATCATCGGGCGGGGCATATGGGAAGCCTCCGGACAGCGAGCCTCCCACACATCGAAATTTACCGAACGGGGTTCCCCATTCGTGACGCCCAACGTCGAACTCGCACGCGATAACCGTCGATCGGTACCGCCACGCCGCTGTTGGATACGTCTTAGGATGCGACGACGCATCACAGGCAGTCAAAGCTCAAGGACTTTGGACACGTTTCGCCGACCACCGTTCTCGGATACTCGTTGTCGGAGCGGGTCTCTGAGGGTGTGTCATGAGGGCGATCTTCCGCTGACCGCAACAACTGTCGGGCACTACAGTGATCGGTCATGGACCGAGCCGACACCGCTGCAGCGGAGTTCAGCTTCCCAAAAGGCTTCCTGTGGGGAGCGGCGACCGCAGCTCATCAGGTCGAGGGCGGAAACGTCAACAACGACTCGTGGGCAAAGGAGCACGACCCTAACTCCGGCTATGCCGAGTCGAGCGGGGACGCATGTGATTCGCTACATCGCTGGCCCGAGGATATCGAGCTCATTGCAGGTATGGGGCTCGGGGCCTACCGGTTCTCACTTGAGTGGAGCCGAATCGAGCCGGCTGAAGGCGAGTTCTCAAACGCCGCAATGGACCACTACCGCCGGATCTGCGCGGCGTGCCGCGAACGGGACATCGTCCCCGTGGTCACTTTCCACCATTTCACTACCCCGACCTGGTTCGCGGCGCGAGGCGGGTGGGAGGCAGCGGACGCACCAGAGATATTCTCCCGTTTCGTGACCCGGGCCGGAGCCCATCTCGGCGACCTCATCGGTTGGGCTTGCACGATCAACGAGCTCAATCTCATCGGCGTCAGGGCCTACGACCTCGGGGCCTCCTCACCCGAGTTCGAGGACAACTTTGCCCGCCACCTGGCGATTAACGAAGCCATGGTGCGAGCACACCGCCTAGCGGTCGACGCATTGCGGTCGGGACCTGGCGCCTTCCCCGTAGGCCTGACGTTGTCCATGGACGAGATGGTGGCAGATCCCGGCGGGGAGAGCGTGCTCGAAGGGGCCCGTGAGATTCTGGAGGACGGGTTCTTCCGAGCCACCGGAGGAGACGACTTCATCGGGGTCCAGTGCTACTCGCGTGTGCACTTCGGACCCGAGGGTCAGGCGCCCAACGAGCCGGGAGTGCCCACAACTCAAATGGGATACGAGTATTGGCCGCAGGGGGTCGAGCACTGTGCCCGACGAGCCGCGGCAATGACCGGCATCCCAGTGCTCTTGACGGAGAGTGGAATCGCCACCGATGACGACGCCGAGCGGATCACCTATCTCGCCGAAGTCTTGCGTGGTGTGCGGCGCGCGCTCGACGATGGCGTGGACATACGCGGGTACTTCGTGTGGAGCCTGCTCGATAACTTCGAATGGTCTCACGGGTTTGGGCCCAAATTCGGACTCCACAGCGTTGATCGGCAAACATTCGCCCGCCACCCCAAGCCCAGCGCATCGTGGTTCGGGGCCGTAGCGAGGGCAAATGGCTTGGTTGCGCTACCAGGCTGAAGGAGCATTCTGCTGAACCGCTGAAACGCTAATACCGCAAGTTCGTTATGGCTTGATCCGACGGCGTCGATTTGCGGCCGATTCGGCCCATCGCGTCGTCAAGGCGGTACAGAACGCAGCGCCAGAACGACCAGTACCTCATTCCGAACCTCAACGCAGAACGGCACGGGTGGCAGAGCCTCCGGGGAATCCCAGGCCGGTGCAAGCCGCGAAGTGCCGAAGGGTGCGCCCCGGTTCGCCGTTCTGGGACACCCTGGACTCGTCCTAGGAGCCGTGTGCAACCCTCAGTATCGTTCTGAGATGGGTATCACCTGGATGACGGGATTCCTCGACTTCCCAGCCTCAAGAATCGAGGACGGCGCTCGGTTCTGGCAGTCAATCACTGGCTCCACCATGTCCGAGTCCCGGGGTTCCTCTGCTGAGTTCGCCACCCTTCTTCCAAAGACGGGAGATCCGTACCTCAGGTTGCAGCGCATTGAGCATGGCTCTGGGGGCGTGCATCTCGACCTCCACGCCGAGAACATCGACCAGACATCAGAGCGTGCCCTGGCGCTGGGTGCCGTCCTCCTTGAAGCGAGAGCAAACATCAACATTTTTAACTCACCGGCGGGTGTGACCTTCTGCGTCGTACGACATCGAGGCGAGCGGCACCGCCCTCCTCCCACAATGTGGGACGGCGGATCTCGAAGTCTCGTCGACCAGATATGTGTCGACACGGGGCCTATGACGTACCTCGAAGAGACAGCATTTTGGACTGGCCTTACGGAATGGGAGAGACGAGCTGGTGCATTGTCAGAGTTTGAGTTTCTCGTCCGTCCCGCCCATATGCCGTTCCGGCTCCTGCTTCAGCGGCTGACCGCAGACGAGCCAGATGGTGGCCACCTTCACTTGGACTTAGCGTGCACCGATGTGAGACGCGAGACGAGTCGGCATGTGTCGCTGGGAGCGTCCGTGGTCCGGATCATGCGGTACTGGACAACCCTGATCGACCCGGCAGGTATGACCTACTGCGTTACAGCACGCAACCCAGATACGGGAGTGCTCTAGCCGCTCCGCTGGGCACCGACGTCGTGCCGAGTGAACCCCTCCCGGCGTTCTGGGACACCTCACGTCCTGGTACTACTCGGAACCTTGCGGATCACATGCCTCCTCCTGGTGCCTGGTAATTGAAGCACTGCGGCAAGTAATCAACAGATGCCAACATCAACAATGCAACCACTGATTCGGTCATAGCGAACTTGGGCGTCACCATAATCTCGATCGTTGACAATGGCCGCCACCAACTTCTGGATCGCCACCGAATTCGGGCGATCACAGTATTCGTTCGCAAACTTGTGCAAGACATGACAGCCCGAGAAGGAAAACGCGTGTTCACCGAGAAGACGATTTGCTCGCCGCCCTGCAATCTCAGCACCGGGTCATCCTGCTGCCATACAGGATTACCGGTCACACTCAATAACTTGTGACCGCTTGCATCTACAAGGTCCCAAGCTGGTGGTGCGGAACCATCTCGCGGGCGAAGCTGACACCGCCTTCCGTGAAGCGCCAGAGTCATGCGCTTGAAGGGCAACTTCTGTACTGAACACAGAGCAGCGCCGCCTGATGAATCCATCAAATCGTGAGACCAGAAACTGCGCCGCCTCCAACGAAGGAACGTGCCGTCCAATGTCGGGAACTTATTCCACTCTGAAGCTTTCCGTCTGGTTGCAGAAATGGAAGCCAGGGACATTCCTTAACGGTAGCAACGAGTGTGTCGGGAATGCTTTGAGGATCTAGCTGTCTCCTGGCATTCCCGAATCGTCGAAGCTCCAAGGGGTATCCCCGTCGTGCCGCACTGTGTCACCGCCCCAGCGGACAGGGACACTAGAACCAGCCGATATTGCCTTTCCCGGCGGCCTCTTTATGGCATCACGGCGAACACCTTCCAGGTCCCGGGCACGCCCTTGAGCTGATGTTCGCCTCTTTCAGAGAATGCGATGTCCGATCCGGCGACTAGGTCCTTGACCGTGCCTGAAACGAGGACCTCTCCGGGACCGGCGATCGCTCCGACGCGGGCTGCGATGTGAACGGCCAGTCCACCGAGGTCATCTCCTCGCACTTCGCACTCTCCGGTATGAAGCCCGGCTCGGATTTTGATCCCAAGCGCTTCGACCATTTCGGCAATCGCGCGGGCGCACCGTATGGCGCGGGCGGGTCCGTCGAACGAGGCGAGAAAACCGTCCCCAGTCGTCTTGATCTCGCGGCCGCGGAAGTGTCGCAATTGCTCCCGCACCAGACGATCGTGGCGGTCGAGGACGCTGCGCCAACGCTGATCACCCATTGAGGCGGCCGTCTCTGTCGAGGCCACGATATCGGTGAACAAAACGCTGGTGAGTACGCGATCTACCTCAAATGACTGGCGCGTGCCGGTCAGAAACTCGGCAATCTCCGAAGCCGCGTTCGGCCCAAATGGAGGAGTCATATCGCCCCCTGCTATTGGGACGAAGGTTGCACCAGGAATGTGATCGGCCACATACTTCCCGTGCGAGAGGATAATGAATGGACTTTCGGTGACTTGGAGCACCAAGGTCGGGCTTTGCACCAGAGGCAGGAACAGGCGCACGTCCATGCTGCTCAAGAAGTATCGCATCAGAGCGGCGGCTGTACTGGGCGTCGCCGATGCCCGATTCATACGGGCCGCAGCTTTGAGGAACTCTCGATCATCCGCCTGTGTCGGATTCGTTGCGGCGATGAACTCATCGCTGCCCCACTTCGACGTCAGCAAGTCGTAGATCGCGTCAACGGTCGCGAGATCTACACCGATCGGGTAGTCCGGCGCCTCGAGGTATCGCGGAGGTGTTGATGAGGATGAGCGACCCCCGCGCTCGGGATGCATCGCCGCGAACAGGACGGCGTTCGGGCTGACTTCGTTCACTCCAACGAGGTCCACTACTGTGGACCCAGTGGCATCGAGCACACCGGCTATGTCTTCGGCCAGCTCCTCCCACGTCGGTATGGCTTTGAGAGATACAGAATCCGATGCGCCGGAGCCTCTGCGGTCCATGTGCAGGACTCGCCTCATCGTGGCCAACTTCTCGAAGAATTCCGCCGCCGGAGGAATCTGCCAGATGAGATCGACATGTCCTCCGAGGGAGTTACAGAAGAGGAGGTCGCCCGGACCTTCGCCGTGGACCTGGTAGGCGACTTCTCCATCTCCGATGCTCACATATCGAACCTCGGGAGACTCCATAGAAACGACAGTTTGCCCTTGACGAGCCGGCCGTTGCCACCGATAGGGAGCGCCACGACCAGGATTCCACAACCATTTGAAAGTTTGGCACCAGGACGCATATCGCGCCCTGATCGGATAAGGCATTTTTCGCCTTCAGATTCTTCGAAAGTGCCAGTTGCGGAGCTGGGATCCTCGACTCCCAGGACTATCCACATGGTGCCGTACGGGGACACCCAAACCACCGAATGGGCCCCTCCCCCATCCAACGTTCTCCCAGAATCTGGTGGAGCAGAGTGTGGGATCGTTGCGGCACTGCTCTTGGGCTTGCGCGCGCCCGGCAAGCGCAATTGGAGCGGATGACGGGATTCGAACCCGCGACCCCCACCTTGGCAATGTGGAGAATTCGGTCCCACAGTCCACTCCGGTCTTGCGAGCTGGACCGCATCCATCTCAGTTTCCAGCTGGTCCACCCGATGTTGAGCCGAAGTAGAGCGCCCTACTGACGACTGTGACCATTTTGCAACGTTCCCCCAAGAAGAAGTGACAGCACCTTTCCCGGGCCGATTCATGGTCTTCATATGGCGCACATAGCCGGCGTTCTGGGCCACCCTTCGCCAAAGCTCGGCTGCAAGTCTGAGAAACTCATCGGATGGCCGAAAGTGCCGACGGGACTCGTCATGTTCGGCTTCTCAGTCGCGGCCGTAAGCTGGAAGCGGCCACCCTGGGCTGGAACTTCGTCGGCGTCTTCGTGTTGGCATTCGCCGCCGTGCAGGCCCGGTCCGTTGCGCTGACGGCATTTGGCCTCGACAGCCTGATTGAGATTGGCGCCTCCACCGTTGTCCTATGGGAACTGGCCGACGCAAACCAGGACCGGCAGCGCCAGGCCTTGCGACTAATCGGCTTCGCCTTCGTCGGACTGGCCGTCTACCTCGGCATCCAGAGCACGGTCGTCCTAATCATCGGGTTTCGCCCGCACCACAGCCCACTGGGGATCGCCTGGACCGGCGTCACGGCCCTTGTCATGTTCGGACTCGCATTCGGTAAAGCCAGGACTGGCGCGGAGTTGATGAATCCGGTCCTGCAAGCCGAGGGCCGGATCACCATGATCGACGGTATTTTGGCTACAGCGGTCCTTGCTGGTCTGGTGCTAAATGCCGTCGCCGGGTGGTGGTGGGCCGATCCGTTGGCCGGGTATGTGCTGCTGTACTACGCCGTGCGAGAGGCTCGCGAGTCCTTGAGGCAATGACCGCACGGGGTATCTCCGTCGTGCTGCAGGGTGGCACCGAGTCCCGGCCTACGGGGATGGTTTACGGGTCGGGCCAGGTGCGGCTCCGGTTGTAGTCCCGAATTCGAAAGAACAGTGCAATGGCCCCGAGTCCCAATAGGAGTATGACGGCCACTGTGAGGAGCAGCTCAGCCGCCCATCCACCCCAAAGGATCGCCATCACCACGAAGGCCAGAGCAAAAAGTCCCACGAGCGCCATCAGCGACTTGCCAGTCCGATTGATCCCACTGCTCTTGACGTTCACAAAGGTAGCTATCCCGGAGAAATGGGTCAGCTTGGCCGTGGCCCTCGCTGGCAGATCGCAACTACCTCAGGGGTTGGTCGATCCTGGCATTCGTCTTCCTTGTCCGCAAGCGAATCTTGATCTCAGAATATGTGTCGCGTATGGCTGAAGTTGCCCTTGGCGAATGCATACACCCTGTCCGGTCGTACCGTGAACACCAAGACGCTTTCGTTATCGTCGCCTTTGAAGCCGTCTGGACCTGGCTCGTAGTTCCAGCGGCCATCCCACTTGTGCGTCCATGCCGCCGCGAGGCTCTCGAGCGTGCTCTGATCGGTGACTCGGACGGCCCGGCCCTCTACGACAACGTCCATGCCCGCGTCCCACTGATTGCAGCCCGTCAGGAGGATGACGTTGCAGTTGTCACGAAGATTGGTTGCCTTCTGTTCGCCCTCTCCAGTGCAGAAATGCAACACGCCATCAAACCAGACCGCAACGAGCGGCGTCATGTGCGGTCGTCCGTCGCCACGTACCGTTGCGATCCAGAACAGCTCCGCCGCTTCGAGAATCGCGCGAGCGTCGTCCCATTTTGTGGCCGTGGCCCCAGGGTCGCTGCACACAGCGTTCAACGTGGTGGTTGGTACGGTCACGGTCCTGTGTTACAGCGTTGTTCTGTTCGAGTCAAGCGGACCGTTGCGAAGTCTCAACCGACATCCGCATCGTTGATGTTGCCCCTGAAAGTGCCGGTTGGTGCTCCCCGACCCAGCGATTAGGGGCAGTCCTCTCAGGGATTATCTCGGAGGCATCGCTATCTCCTGGAGGACTCGGTCGGTAGGTGACCCTTGGACTCCCTTGGTCTGCCTCTGCGTGAACATGTAGGCGTAGTAGAGGGACCCGAAGGGAACGATGACTCGAAAGAGGACCTGCCGAGAGTCGACGGAACCCGCTGCAATGAGAGAGATCGTCCCGACGAGGAAGGCAAGCCCCCACACGGCCGAGATCTGTCGGTTGAGCGAGCGGAAGCGATCGGTGTGCCAAACGGACTCCGGCACCGTGTCCTTGGCGTAGGCCTCGGAAAATGGGTGACCGACCAGAATGGAGCCGAAGACCAAGAGCATGAGTGCGGTGTGGGACCCAGCTTGGGCGTAACGAGCCCAGAAGTCCAGATGGCCGGGCCGGACGATAATGAGAGTGGCGCCTAGCGCTGCGAAATAGATGGTGCTGGCCACATCGAGCATGTGCACCTTCCGTCGTCCAACCGCCCATACCAGAACGACTACTGCCGCGAGAGCGCCGGCGGCCACCGCCCCATAGAGGGAGGTCACGCGTGATGCCAGGAGAAAGACGAGCCATGGAGCAAAGCTCCAAACGAGATCCGTCATCTGCAAACCTTTCCTAGTTGTGTCGGCTGTTTAGTAGTGGAGTTGCTCGCGCAGCTTTGTCACGGACACACGCCGAGGTGCCCAAGCGGCAGGGAGAGGCAGCCCAAGCCCTCAGGCGGCGACGTTCACCAATGGGGCCGACTCGGGCCAGACCATCGGCTCGCCGACCCGGTACATGCGTCGGTTCATCCTGGCCCGGGCCGTGAACGGCAGGAACCGGGTGAGGATGCCGTCGACCAACTTGGCATCAGCGGCGAGATTGTACTTGAAGCGCGGTTTGCGGGTGTCGACGATGGCCGCAATCTTGGCGGCTGCCTGTTCGGCCGAAAGCAACATTTTCACGCCGTCGGAGCGGTCACCCATGGTCGCGAAATGCTCAAGGTAGGGCCGGTAACGTTCCCGGTCGCCTGGAGACATTGAGGCCAAGCTCTCCAAGGCGGCACCGGTTGTTTTCGCGTGTAGGGGGGTCTTGGTGACCCCCGGGTTGGCGAGCACGGTGTGGATGTCGAGTAGGCCCAGGTCGTAGTACATCGACTCGCTCAAGCCGACGAGCCCGGCCTTTGTAGCGTTGTAGAAGCCGATGAAGGGCGTGGCCATCACCCCGGCCCACGAAGCGACGTTGATAACTCGAGCTTTGATCGAGTTCGATTCGTTGTGCCGCCGCAATAGCGGGATGCTCGCCTGGGTTACAAGGTAGGCCGCGATCAGGTTGACCTCGATGATCTCACGTACTCGGTCGACATTCGCGAACTCGAAGGGCGCCGTGTAGCCGAGGCCGGCGTTGTTGATCACGCGCGTACAGGCCATTATCGGCAAGTGCCGCTTCGATCTGCTGGACTGCTGGTTCGATCTGCCGGGGATCGCTCAGATCAAGCTGGATCGGGTGGACATTCGGCAGCTCCGCGAGGGTGGCTCGATGGCTCGGGTTGCGGTAGGTGGCGAACACCTCGTAGCCGCTGGCGGCCAACTGACCCGCCACGGCTTGCCCAATGCCAGATGTTGCGCCGGTAACCAGAACTGACTTACTCATTGTTGGTCTCCTTCACTCTCGTTGTTTCGATCACTTCTTGTTTCGGTCACTTCGTGAATGCTGGCGAGCCGAGGGCATCAATCCCCCGGCCGTAAGGATGAGTTCGATGGCGGTCCGCATGCCTTGAAGGTACGCATGCCGGTTTTCCGTCTGCTGCTTCAGGCCATACGAGACTGCCTGCAGGATCTCAGCTGCCTGTTCGACCTTGACATCCCGGCACTGGCCAATGACGGCCTCCCAGTGCATCGTGGAGCCGCTTGCTCACCTCAAGGACGACGAGCGCATCGATATCAACGACGGACTGCGGTACCAGCTCCTTGGCGGACACCAGCAGCTCGGAGAGGAGCTCCATCGACTCGTCCGGCATCATCTCGTCAAACGCAGCTAGGAGTTGTTGATCCAGAGAGAGCCCAGATCGCCACAAGGCGACGTGGGCAATGTCCCGGGTCGACTTGGAGAGCCGGTTCACGACCGCGCTGAAGAGTGCCTCTTTATTCGAGAAGTGGAGATACACAGCCTGCCGCGACAGGTCCGCCGCCGCAGCTACGGCATCCATCGACGCCTTCTTGTAGCCAAATCGCAAGAAGACAGGGATCGCTGCTTCCACGATGGCGTCTTGGCGAGACGGGGTCCCGCCCTGTCGCTGTTCAACGTCGATTGAGGCCATGTGACGAGCTTGACAGCTCTTACCAAACTTGTCAAGTACGTAGTGGTAGATCTCGTTCGTAAACTTGGAGGCGATCTATGGGGACCGAAGTCGGATCCGGCTCGCCCTAAAGTGCCGCAGGGTGACACCCTGTCCCGGCGATAGGGGACACCCGCCGATGAGTCTTCGCCTGGTGGCCGTGGGAGCGAGGCCTGCAAGAGCGCAGGCAAGCACCTGCTTCCACGACGGCGCACCTCCTGCCGGACGGTCGGGAAGCCGACACACCCGTTCGGCCGTGCTCGTACTGTGGATCCGAAGAAATTCGGTGATCGATGTCGAAGAATGGCATCCCCGTTCGACTCATTGGCGAGAAGTTCACCAACCACAAACCAAAAGGAGTGATCGACATGCCCCGATTCATGGGATTCGTGAGGATGGAAGAGGGTGTCGGGACACCGCCACAGGCGTTGTTCGACGCGATGGACGAGTACATCGGTGAGCGGGCCAGCAAGGGGATCTTCCTCGACGGTGGCGGTCTCTACGGGACGGAGGACGCGGTGAACTACGTCGTCCGCCAGGGCGAGGTCACCCGTGTCGACGGGCCATACTCCGAGGCCAAGGAGGTCGTCGGCGGTTGGGCCATCATGGAATACCCGAGTCTCGAGGAGGCCGCCGAGGACCAGCGGTCCTTCGCCGAGCTCCATGCCAAGCATTGGCCCGAGGTTACGGTGATCTCCACGCTGCGCCAGATCTCGACCGGCCCGGAGGCGCCCGACGCCTGACGCCGGATTCGTCCGTGCTCAGCCTGCCAGCGGCGGCAGTGGGCGGAAGGGCGGGAGGTCTGAGCCGGTATCACTACGCTGGCGTGGTGCCGGCTCGGACCCGTCCCGACGACCCCAACGGGGCCGTCTATGCCGTCTGGCGGACCGAGTCCGCCCGGCTCGTAGCAGCCCTCACACGGATGACTCGCGACGTGAGCCTCGCCGAGGACCTGGCCCAGGACGCCCTTGTCGCCGCGCTCGAGCAGTGGCCGGAGACGGGCGTGCCGGGCAACCCGATCGCATGGCTCATGACCGTGGCGAAGCGCCGAGCCATCGACCACTTCCGGCGCACCGAGACCATGCGCCGCAAGGTCGTCGAGCTGGGAGATGCCAGCGACAGGCAAGCGTCGGCGGTGCCCGACGTCGAAAGTCAGGTCGACTACATCGAGGACGACGTCCTCCGCCTCGTGTTCCTGTCCTGCAATCCGGTGCTGACGCCCGAGTCACGGGCGGCGCTGACCCTGCGGCTCGTCGGCGGCCTCACCACGGCCGAGATCGCCCGAGGATTCCTCGTCACCGAGTCCACCATGGGGCAACGGATCTCCCGGGCGAAGAAGACGCTGTCGGAGGCCCATGCCGAGTTCGAGCTGCCGGTGGGAGCGGAACGGACCGAGCGGCTCGACGACGTGATGGCGGTCATCTACCTGATCTTCAACGAGGGGTACACGGCCACCACGGGCGAGGACTGGATGCGCCAAGACCTCGTGGACGAGGCAATCCGGCTGGCGCGGATGCTGGTCGACCTCACTCCCGACGAACCCGAAGTGCTTCGCTCTGGAGGCCCTCCTCGAGATCCAGGGCTCGCGGATGCCGGCCCGCCTCGACGAGCACGGGATCCCGGTCCTGCTGGAGGAGCAGGACCGTAGCCTCTGGGATCAGGTGCGCGTCCGGCGGGGCCTGGCGGCCCTGGGGCGAGCGGAGGAGTTGGCCGCGACCGGGGCCTCGGTCGGGCGTTACTTCCTGCAGGCCCTGATCGCGGCACAGCACGCGCGTCGCTGAGCGCGCAGAGGAGACGGACTGGCACCGGATCGCGGCTCTCTACGACGTCCTGTCCCGCTCCGCGCCCGGTCCGGTCGTTGAGGTCAACCGGGCCGTCGCCCACGGTCGGGCGTTCGGTGCCGACGCCGGTCTTGCCGTCCTGGAAGAGGTACGCGACGACGCGCTCGGCGAGTCACCGTTGGTGCCGAGCGTGCGTGGAGACCTGCTCGAGCGGGCTGGTCGGCACGATCAGGCGATGGCCGCGTTCACCGAAGCGGCGGCACGTTCGGCGAATGCAGGTGAACGCGCCGTACTGGTGCGCCGGGCGGACCAGAACCGGCCGCCTTCCTAGTACTGCGCCTCCGCGTGGGGTGGAGGCTGGGATCGATGCCCGTGCGCAATGCCTACTCGGCGTTCGGGGACACTTCCACTAGCCCTCGATTTCGGTCAGAAACGAGGCTACGCAGTTAGGGGATCGAAGTCGATAAACGGATCTCCCCGGAGGAAGGTCCCGAAGCGCTGCTTCTGTCTCAAGTCTGCCGTGTTGGGGATAGCGCCAAATCCAGCGCCACGAATCCAGCAGAGGTGTTGGGCTACCTCTCAGTTTCCTCACCGTGACGCGAAACAGGCACGCGGATCTCGGTAGGTCAAGCCAGACGATGGTGTCGGCGGCTTGGAACCGGACCGCCGCGACCGCCCGGTAGTCGCCGGAAATAATCCACTGGTCGCCACTCACTAGCTCAAGGTGTTGCTCTGCCCATTCTTCGTCACTCGGCAAGGGCAACTGGCGCCAGTAGTAGTCGTCCAGGTCGAACAGGGGCAGGTTCAACCGGGATTTGAGTCGAGCCGCCAGAGTGGTCTTCCCCGACGCAACTGGGCCCACGATTGCGATGCGGTCCACGACCAAAGGATTCCTCAAGGTTGTCTCTCTCCCGGCGGATGGGGGCACGCCGGCGCCTGCGTCAGGAGTGTCCTAAATAGGTCTGTTCCCGGTTGGCGTCGTTGTACATCTCGGAGGCGATGAGCCAGGAACCATTGGGCTGCCGATGCAACACCCGGAGTGAGTGGTTGTCCCGCATCTGGATCTCACCACCGCCTACCAATTTCTGTCCTTCCACCTGCAAGTGCGCCGACACCAGGACGACCTCTGGCGTGAGCACCTTCAAAGAAGTCTCGGGCGGAGCCTTAACGATGCCTGCATTGAAGTTGTCATCGGAGAAGAGTCCGCAGAGGTACTCGACAATCTCGTCCCCGCCCTTCTTTACTGAGCCGAAAGCATTGACCCAATCGGCATCCGATGTGTAGATGCCGACGAGCTTCTCGGCGTCCCGCTCACGGAAACCGGTCAACAGCGAGATCAGCGTGGTGGTGATGGCGTCCTGATCTGCTTGCGGAAGCGAAGAAAGGTCGGCGGGGTCAGCCACGGTTGTCCTCCTATGGGCGCAAGGCCGATTGATTCGGGCCAATTCTGTCATATCCGCTCGGAACGGACGGATGCTCGTGGGTCCCACATGGTGACCTTCAGCCACGCCATAGTCCGGCGAACTGGGGCACTCAGGCACACGGATGGCCGATACCGTTTGAGACGTGATCTACTGTCGAACGATCCCTCGGTACACGGAAGCCATCTACGACGGACTCGTGGCAATGGCATTTATCGTCGGTGTTGGAGTGATCCTCGCGGGATTGTTTTCAGGACCTGCGATCATCATCGTCGTAGGACTGTTTTTCATCGTCGTAGGCGTTCGAGAGTCTCGTCGCATTTTGATGCAAACCGCCTCGCGCCTTTCAATCGATCCGACCAGCAGTAACTTGATCTGGGAAGCCACATGGGGTCATGGAGATGTGCTTTTGACGGATATCACCGAGATCAACAGATCGAAGAGACCAGGGGTCTACGAGATAAAGCGGGCGCCCGGGCGGAACATAGAGTTCTGGCTAGGCACCAGAGACTTGGCCGTGACGTCCTTCTTTGATTATCTACAGCACGCCAATCCGGCGGTGGCAATGAGCGAACTCCATGACTCGCGGAGGCCGTTTTGGTCCGGACTGCCCAAGCGATTGCGACAGTGATAGCGATCCCATTCCCGGCGTACCTGGGCAGGGTGCGGTTTCGACAGTTCTCAGCCTTTGACGAATCGGAGTCGTTCGACCTGTTGTTCCCAGCCCGTGACGTTCCAGAACCCGACGGCCGCCGGGTCCGTCCCGACCACTATCGCCTGAAGTCGGACAGCACCGACCGAGTTGAGGCGAGCCTCTGCATACGCCAGAAGTTGACTTGCTAGGCCGTGCCTCCGATGGGATGGAGAGACCACCAATCGATAGATCGAACCCCGCCAGCCATCCCAGGCTGCAATGACGGATCCAACGATTTCATTTCCATCCATCGCAACCGCAAGGGCATCCGGGTCGTTTGCAAGCAACGTATTGAGACCTATGGAGTCGTCGGTGTGGGTTGGCTCTGCATCGGACTCGGTCCAGAGCGTAAGGATGGATTCGACATCTGAAGGTCGAGCAATCCGAATGGTCGAGGTCATTGAGACAGACTACGAAAGATGAGGCGGATGGCTCCAGGGTCCTGGTACAGAGGGGCACCGTCCCGGCGATTGGGGACACCCTTTCGATTACAGTTCCCCGGCTTATTGGGTCGCTCCGTGGTTGCGGCTAGATCGCCTACTTCTTGGGAGCCAAGAGAGGGAAGAACATGGCCAAGGTGCTGCGCAACACGGTGAGGATCTGCTCGGGTGGTACGTCGGCCATGGGGTCGTCAGGAACTCCTTCGAGCTTGATCTTGTTCATCTGTGCGTACCCTCGAAGTCCATCAAGGAGGTCCTTGCCCAATGGAGCGACAACCTCTCCAAGTGCCAAGGCGTCCAACGTGAACTTGGGAACCGGACGTGCTTGTGGCACCGGCCATGTCTTCGGGTCTCGGGGTGTGTCCAGCGTGAAGGCATGGGAGAAAGTCTGGGCAGCGGCATCCCGTCCTGTGAACGGTTCGCCGAGGTCCCAATGCTCCCGAAGTGTGGCGATGAGTGATGTGTGTCGGTGCTCCTCGTTGAAAACGTCACCCTCGGCCACCCACGGGGAGATGATCACAGCCGGGACCCGATAACCCGAGCGGTCGAAGGTGAAGCCATTCTCCCCAGCGGGCGCTTTCGGATCGGGGGGCGGGACCGGGCCGGGCGGAACATGGTCGTAGGTACCTCCTGGTTCGTCCCAACCGATGAGCAAGGTGGTGTTCCACACGTTGGAGCCAGTGGGTGACTGCATCCCCCGGTAGGCGTCGTAAATGCGGGCGAGGAAGGCTTCGCCCCCCAGGATCGATGAGGGCGGGTCCACGCTCGGGATCTCCATGCCGTGCCCCAGCGCTCGTCCTGCAGCAGGGTGGTAGTCGCTGTGCCCGATGATCAGACAGGGCTCGATGAAGGAGAAGTCGGCCAGGTCGCCGTTGGCGGCGTCTGTCTCGAACTGGGCGAAGGGGACAAAGTGTGTGCCCAGGCGATCCTTCAGTCGCTGGTAGTGAATGACGGCGGTGGCCGAAAACTGCATCGGTTCGGCGACATAGACCTTCCAGGTCCTGCCGTGGTCTTCCAGCCGGTTGAAGATCGTCTCAGCATCGTTGTTGGTCAACCATTTCTTGGCTGGGCTGTTCACGGTCAGTCCCGACGAGGTTGCGGCCGTCCAAAAGGAACGGTTCATGAAGGTCTGCGAAGGGACTTCGCAGAACCAGTGGTCGAACACTCCGAACGCACGGGCTAGTCCGTTGAGAACGGGTACCTGCTCCGGGGTGAACCCGGTCATGATGTGCGCATACTCCTCATAGGTGGGTTGGCGACCCATCTCGGCGGTGAAGGTGCTGATGTAATCGGTGACGAATCCGTCCATTGTCGGCTTCTGGCCTGGCTCGGGAGCGTTCCATGGAGCCTGGATGTCGTCGCCCAGCTTGAAGCGATTCTCTTCACTCAGGATGTTGTAAAGCTGGGTGTTCGTGTGTGGATACTCCTCGCCCGAGTCGGGGTTGGGGCTGTCCATGTCGGTGGCCACCGTGTAAGGAACCACCCTGCGCTCCGCGCCGTCTTCAGCCCACTCGGGAATCGGGTTGGAGAGGTCCTTGCCGATTACGCCTTCGAAGATCTTCTCGTCGTCCGGTCCATAGAGGTGCCCAAGAACATTGTCCAGCGAGCGGTTCTCGAAGAGGACCACCACAATGTGGTCCATGGCGTGACTTCGGTCCGTGGGCATTTGGCCTCCCTCTCCAAGTCTTCGCTTCACTGGCTACCCGAAAACTCGCTCCCCTGCCAAGTGAGTACCCGCTGGATGGGATTATCCGACAAGGTGACCCCATATGTCCGCCCACGCTCCCGGTGGATTTGTGGCAAAAGTGCTGCATGGTGGCACCCCGAACCGGCGAACTGGGGAAGGTCTACGGATGGGGTTCGATCACCGCAGAGTTGTAGTCGGGATCGGTCAACTGGCGCGTGATGACTCCAAGTTCATGAAGGTCAGCCAGCGCCGTCTTGGCGAGATCACGAATGTGTTCCCACCTGCTGTCCTCACGTATTGCTCGTTCCGAAAACTGCTTTCGGTATGGCCCGTGGAAGTCTCCGACTCGATCAATTTCGTCGCTCACTTCCTGACCGTATTTGCGGAGTGATTCCGTTATCTCATTGGCTGTCTGCTCGATTTCAGGCGTAAGCGCCCCGTCATGAATCAGTAGAGGGAGCATGTCGTCGTCCCAGGACAGCCACTGGTTGGAGAGTTCTTCCAAAGGGCATCGCGTCCTTTGGCAGTACTCCAACTGCTCGTCTGCCGAGGCTGCCAGGAAGACCAGGTCTCTTCCTACGCATGCTCGGAGCATTCGGACGTGGTCATCAAGCACCGCAGCAATAATGACATTTGGGCAAAGCGTCCCACTGCCGGCGATAGGGGACAGTCTCAGTCCAGCGGGGGCGGGTCATCCGGGAGATGCAAGACGTTCTTCGGACCACCGACATCGAGGCGCCACAATCCGTCTGAATCCTTCGATCGAAAGACTGTAGTTACGGCTCTATTAGCGGACGGATCTGGACTCGATGTCAGCAACTCCCAAAATGGGCCACTGTCGGCATCATCGAGCACTCCCGCACGACGACCATCGATGAGAACGACGATTTGGCCACCAGTTGACCGCTCGCCACTTGCCTGGAGTACTGCAGCGACGGGAGAGAGGTTGCGAAAATCAACGAGAATTACTCGGGCTTCTCCAATCCGCTCTTGGGCATCATCATCGAGGAGAACCTTGTGGGCGTCACTCCAATCCGGTCCCATGACAATGTTGCCTGGGGGCATATTGATGGAGCCCGAGTCTGCGCCCGTGAAGAGGTCCTTCAGTCGCCCGCCCGCCCCGGCGAGGCTGCCCACGCTATCGATGTACAACCTGACTCTTTCGCTGGGAGTGTCTGGTGCAAGAAGCAGATCAAGTCTCATTTCGAGGAGAGGCCCTCGGGGAATCTCCTTGCCCTCTCGTCGGAATTGCTCGATCAGGATTTCCCTTGCTTCGTCTCGACTCTTTCCAGCGATGGCCTTCCGTGCGGCATCGTCGAACTTTGAGCGCTCGCGTTGCTTGCGCATGCCCTCTCGAAGAAGCTGAGCGAAACGAGGGGGTTTGTCACGCGGCACGATGGCTCCCATTTGGTGGACGCTGCCGTTTCCATTTTCGCACTTCCGGCGACGGGGGCAATCCTCTTCCCGCTAGGACACTCCGTTGTCAACTCTAAGGGAACGACCAAGTGGGATGGCAGTTCTTACTGCCTCTGCCATTTCATGAAGGCAAAGTCCAAGCTCGGGTCCGGTGATTGGCAGGGGCCTTCCGGGATGAGGATGGTGACCAAGCGGGTCGTCACTGTAGGACGCTGGGCGCTCATAGATGAAGGTTCGTGCCTCATCTCCGTATTGCTCGGCCAGGACATCGCACAAGTCGGCCATCCGACTTAATTGATTAGCTGGAACGATAAAGCCGGTGAAGTCGATCGCAGCTTCTGAGCCATCCTCGATGTATATCCATCCATTGACCTGCCCGATCGCCCATTCCATGTCGTCGTCGATTTCAAAAATCGGTTCTGAATCCCCCTCGACCACGAACTCCGTTCCCATTGAAGAACAGTGCCACAGGGTGCCCCACTCGTGCCGTACGGGGACGCTCGAAAGGGGCGCTGCCCATACAAAGTTCACCGGAATCCGGTGGAGCCGAGTGTGGGTTCGTTGCGGCAATGCTGTTGGGCTTGCATGCGCCTGGCAAGCGCAAATGGAGCGGATGACGGGATTCGAACCCGCGACCCTCACCTTGGCAATGTGGCGAAAACAGTCCATTCAGTCCGCTCTGGTCTTTCCAGCTGGTCCGCATTCATCTCAGGTTCCAGCTGGTCCACGAGATGTTGGCCAGTAGTAGAGCGCTCTACTGACGGCTGTAACAGCTTTGCTTCGCAGCTTCAGGCGGATCTGCGTCCACCTTGTCCGCTGGGTGCCGACCCGCCTCCGTCATTCTGAGCGGTGCGTGCCCGCTCGGTCAGGTCAGCAGGGCGCCGTTACCATCCTTCGTGTGCCCCACTCGGAGTGGATACAGGTCGTCAACGGCAACGTGCACCTTGCCGCCCAGAGGTTCCACGGATCTGGCGATCCAGTTCTCTTCCTGCATGGCCTCGCCGGCTACAGCGGCGAATGGGCACGGGTCGTCAACGCAATGCCCGCCCCTGACGCCGTCGCCCTTGACCTCCGGGGGCACGGGCGAAGTGAGCGCTATCCCACAGATGTCTTACCCGAGGCCTTTTGTTCGGACGTGATCCAAGCAATCGATGCCAGCGGTCACCAACAAGTCCACCTTGTTGGGCAGTCCTTCGGCGGCCACATTGCCTTCCTCGTGGCATCGGCGTATCCCGAACACGTGTCATCCCTCACGGTGATCGAAGCCGACCCCGAGAGATCGACTCGCCATTCAGAGGAGACCGTCGCTCGGTGGCTCTCTGCATGGGGCCGGCCCTTCGCAGACCGCAGTGCGGCGTTGGCGTTTTTCGGCACGGAAGCTGATACCTGGGTCGGCGGGTTGGAGAAGCGAGCGGATGGCCTCTGGCCGAGATTTGATGACGAGGTGTTGCTCAGCGCACTTCGTGGGATCGCTGCTCGGCCGTGGTGGGACGAGTGGGTCCGGATTACATGCCCGACGCTCATCGTGCGGGGAGACCACGGCGATCTCTCCCTGGAGCTCGCCCAACGAATGGCAGCGGCCCTCCCAGAAGCGAAGGTCGCTTCGATTTCAGGTGCAGGACACAACGTGCACCTCGATCAAGCCGAGCGAGTTGCGCAAGTTGTGAGCCGTCAACTCAGTCAGCGCATGGTGCAGGACTCTCGTTGGGTTCGTCCTAACGGATAGGTGTATTCCCGGCGTGCGGCACGGTGTCACCCTCCCGGCGATGTCGAACGACTGTTATGAAGAGTCGACAGAATGGACCCTTCCATTAGGAGTTCACCGGAGCCGGCGGATATTGCCCGCCATCGAACAGCCTCCGATCCCCAAGAGCCGACGTCAGTATGATCTCGTAGTTGACCGGAGGCACCCCTGGGCAGGCGTACATCACGTTGGCAGGCAGCGGCTTCGTGAAGAACGTGATGGTGATCCTCGTTGATGAATACCTAATCGTTGGCCGCACAACACCGCCCGCTCCCGCGGGACCGCATGCGGCGACGCTCACGTGGGCTACGAACTGCTTGGTGGATGGGGGCGTGGCCGTCGATGGCGACCAATTGGCCGTCCACAGGCCCTTCCGATAGATGCGAGGATCACAATCACTCGCACTGTTCATGGACCAACCGCCTTCGAGATTCCGCTTGACAACAAAAAGCGGGTACGCAGGCGCAGATCCGAATATGAACATGGCAGTCGTCTTTGTGAGCCTCAGCATCCTGGGCGGCCCGACCGCCTCTGGAAGGAGCGTAGAGGGGATGGCCTCAACAATGTCCTGTGGAACCACCGTCGCTGGGCCACTTGATGTAAAGGCCGATGCCCGAAACAACAGGGGCGACGTGCCGACACATCGAAGGAGAGGGTCCCAAATTCGAGGCATGCGCAGAGTGTGCCGAAGCGTTCGCCACAGCTCCCGCTTGCGTCCAATCGATGAAGGACATCGAAAGCACAATTGCTGCAAAAACAATTCCCAGCCGCCGAATCCGTCGAGTCACGTCTATTCCCCCAGGCGAGAAGGCTACCGCTCGCACTCTTGAGCCTCAAGGAGTTGATCGACCACGCCTAAGTCCGGCGAAGGGAGACAAAGCACGTGGTTCTCGCTCTCAATGATGGATATGCATCAATGCGACGAAACCTGAGGACTCTGAATCAGGATTGGCGCTTGGCTGTCTTCTCCACACCGTCGTGCGCCGGGCGAATCAGATGCACTTGGGAGCGTTCCTCCTGCACTTGTGATTTTGTCGCCCTCACGTGCGACGACCCTTCCTTTTGGGTTGATCAACTCTGTGGGATGGAAACGCACTCGATAACCGTCTGGCCACAGGAAAGCGCGTGTAGATGGTGCCTCGTGAGGAGTCCGCCGAAGTGGTGCAAGCCATGCGCAAGCGCCCGAAGGGGTCAATCCAGCATGAAAGGCGCCTTGGAGGCGAGCCAGCATTGTTCCATCTACCTCCGCTCCATCGGCCGAAGGCAGCGGATACTCCTGAGCAGTGGCGTGAAGGGCGATGGCCGAAGCAGAAACAGGCGGGACACTGGGCGATGCACAGCTGAGCGTGAGGGCGAAAGCGAGTAGCGCCGTTCCGGCCGTTGAGCGCTTGAACCGACTTACCATTCGATAACCCCCGGGGGTGATGGTACGCCCAAGCTGTCGGACAAGTGAACTGTGCAGGCAGTGCCTACCAGCCCTCTGTACCGGGGCAATGGTTGGTTGATCAAGAACCCTAAAGGATCGTTGATGCGCAAAGACGACAGCGCGCCGCTGTTACTCGGAGCGGTGCACGAAGTACCTCGGCAATCTCTTGGACCAGATGGTTGTCGACATTGAAGCCACCCGCAATCTGGAACTGTCCATTGGTGTCCAGTTCTGTCCGTGGCCATGAAGAAGCCCATGCCATGCCCAATCCTTGCTCATCTCGATAGCAAAGAGTTCGAGACCGGCTCTTCCGCGCCAAATGGTTCACGTCGAGTTGGGGCGGCCTCCGATCGAACCGGGCCGGGTGGGACGGCCTCGTGCTGCGGGCACTATGGGAATCCGCTAACAGTCTCCCTCCCGGCGACAGGGGCACCCTCGGAGCTGCCCGGATTCGGCACTCAGTGGCTGTATTTCTGTGTGTGCGCTTTTCGTAGCGCATGAGCGGCTTCGTAGACCGAAGTTGCTCCCGACAGGGCCTCCTCGCCGTACTCCCGGAGGCGCCGGGCTACCTCGGCTACCGCATCCTCGATCTCATCGGGCGAGCCAGGGAACTGCCCGGGCAGGCGTTGGCCCGCAAGGGAGAGAACCTCCGCCTCCGTGAGAGTGTCTTTCGGATGAGCCACCAAGCCCACGCGGAAGCCCACGAAATGATCGATCCGATCACGGAACAAGAGAACGAATACCCCGGCAGGCGATTCGTAGCGAACCCGTTCACTTTCTTCGTCGGTCAGGCTGAACCCGGATGCCTCCAAAAAGCCGACGTTGCGTTTGACCGCCTTCGGAAAGCCCCAATCCCACGCCTCAGTCTCAGTCATGTGAATGAGGTTAGAAGCGGCGCCAGGGTCATCCGGTATCGCCGGATTCCACTCGGACGCGGAGCGATCACTCCGCTATTCCAATGGCGCCGGAGTGCCCACCCTCCCGGTACGTTGGGATGGATTCATCATGGTCCTGGGCAAAGCGATTCTGAGTTGTTAGTTGGGTAGACGACACCCCCAGTTGGGTCCATTCGCTCTTGCGCATCTTCGAGACTGATCGTGTGAGGAACCGAGAGAGTCCTGCCTGGGAGCAACATCTCTCCGTTGTACCCATCGTTGAATGAAAGCAACGTTGCTTCCTGGGTGGCGGCACTGTAGGAAAAAAGTGCAGAAATACAAGCACCTCCACGGTCATAGGATGTGAAGACGAGGTATTGGCCTCCGGTAGCGACTTGACCGGTGTTGCCGACGATACCCGTAAGCCCAGGCAGGGTAGGTGCAAACAACACCCCATTCGGGTTTCCTTGAAGAACGGCATCGACCCTGATCGCGGCGGTCAACGTACCGGCTGGATGGGGCGCTTGGGTGACGGTGATCAGCGCAACCAAGTTCGCTGAAGACGCCAATACGGTGATGGCGTCGTGATCCGATGGATATTCACAACCCGGAGGACATGGACTTGAAGTCGTGGTGATTGTCGGCACCGTGGTGGTCGTGGTACTGGTAGTCGATGTGGTTGCATCAGATCTAAGTGCACGATTCGCGGCTGCTTCCGTTTGTGAAGTACGCGAACACGAAATGCATCCCAAGAGGACCAGCATGATCCCTATTGTGAGCCGCATACGTGCAAACCCCATATCGCAACCATAAGCGGCATTGCGAGGGAACCGACGATCGAGGCACTGTCCCCAACGTGCCACACGGTGTCACCCTCCCGGAGTGCTTGGACTCCCTGGCGAGTCCTAGAGGGTCACCTCGCCGTAATCATCTTCGAGCCACCGACGGACGGACTCCTCAGCCCGCGCCAACCCGGCGCCTTCGCCGTCGACCCAGCCGTATCTCCGCACCTTTCCGTCATCGGTCTTAGGTTGATACCGTCGCTCGTCGGGCCAAGGCTCTCGTGTAGCCCAAACAATGCCGACCCACCGGTTGTGGTCGACCTCCAGTGCCGTTCTCCCGGATTCGACGTCAGTCACCCAGGCAATGGAGCCATTTATGCGACTCGCCAACTCCTCCACGGATAGACCGGTCCGCTCCCGTCGTCGCCTGAGGTCCTCCCCCAACTTGATTGACGCTTGCGCTCGCTGAAGGGACCGCTTCTCCCTAACTCGCTTCCGCCCAGCCTCGGCCATCAGAAGTGCGTCCTCATGCCTGCCCCGTGGATCGTCGGATGAAAACACGGTCATTGTGTCCTCGGGGGGAGGACCGACTCCGGCCCACAAATACTCCGAACCGTCCAAGTTGATGAAGACTTGATCCGCTCCTCGATCCCGCCACCACTGCACTGCTTCGCTGGCATCGAGGAAATCGGGGCCAGGTTCCATATCTTGCCCGCCAGGTACCTCACGGTGCCCACCCCAGGAAGGCTTCAACTCCTCCTCCGCATCAGGGTCGGTCCAGCCATAGTCAAAGGTCAGAAATACCTGCCCGAATGACTTCTCGCTCACAACTCCCAGCGTAAATCAATCGGCTTTCACGTATCACTGAAGTGCCATCAGTCACGCCCAAGTCCGGCGTACCGGGGCAGGGGTCACACAGAAGCTCACGCCCCGGAAAGGCGGGGCTTCACATTGCGTGACCGAGGCGGTGCTGGAGTTGGACGATCTCGACGTGATCGTTGCGCTTGGAGGCCTTTTGCCTCATCCGTTGACGAAATATTCAAAGCCTCAAACTGGATCACTAGCTGCTTCATGGCATCCATCTGACTCGCCAATGCGACTTGGCCAACTCTTGTGATTTCGGCCCAGGTCCGGGGACGCCGCCCTTCATAACCCTTTGTGATTTTGATGAGTCTCTCTGCAGCGAGGATCTCTAAGTGTCGGCCAAGGTTACCGTCGGTGAGTTGCAGCGCCGACTTCAGGTATGTGAAGTCGGCACGCCGGCTTTCCGCAAGAACCGTGAGAATGCCCAGTCTCGTGCGCTGGTGGACGATTTCGGTCAAGCCCGTCGAGGGGTGCAGGGCAACGGAGTCATCGTTGGGTGCCACATCAACCATGGGAGCCCCGTTCCGCGTGCTGGGCGAGCAATCCTCCGACAATGAGTGCCAATCCGAGTATCCCGAAGACGAGCGAAGATGACCAGGAAAAATAGCCGTCATCCGAACGATAGAGGCCCAGCGTGTCGGCCAAAGAGTAGAGACGATTGCTGATCAAAGAGAGGTGCTCGAGTCCGCCGACGACACCGAACACGAGAGCCCAGATCGCCAACTGCAGGTTTCGCTGCAACATGGCAATGATCATGAGGGCAATCCCGACGAGCGAGTATGACCCAAGAGCCAACCCGAGGATCGGAAGTAGCAACAGCGTCAAAATGGCGGCGACCGTGTACGCACGTTCTCGACCGCCCAGCCCGACGGCGATCTCTCTTCTCCGATAAATGAGCGCCACTGACAGGAACCCAACAGGAGCCAAGAGAACGAGAACCAGAGTTCCTGCCCAACTCACCATTGGCTCAATCACTGCAGCGATCAACGTGATTGAGCCGAAAACAATGAGCGGTACCGACGTCGCCCGTCGGTCGCCCTTGACTCGACGCTGGACGGCTCCTACGTCGCCCAGCATCTCTTTCGCAGTTGCGGAATCCATAACTTGCCCACTTCCGGGTGACTACTCTATAGCACAGAGTACTCTATGGCAGGCGGAATGGCTAGCCCCGATGTGCCGTACGGGGACGCTCGAAAGGGGCGCTGCCCATTCAAAGTTCACCGGAATCCGGTGGAGCCGAGTGTGGGTTCGTTGCGGCACTGCTGTTGGGCTTGCATGCGCCTAGCAAGCGCAAATGGAGCGGATGACGGGATTCGAACCCGCGACCCTCACCTTGGCAATGTGGAGAATTCGGTCCACCGAGTTCGCTCCAGTCTTTGGAACTGGGCCGAATCCTTCTCAGTTTCCAGCTGGTCCACCAGATGTTGGGCCGTAGTAGAGCGCTCTACTGAGAGCTGCGACCACATAGTTTCGTCGCGAAGCCCATTGCCCACCCTCCGGTCTGGACCGCTTCAACGTCATTTGAGGCTCGTCCCTCTTAGGATCGCCATTCGAACTTGCCGACCTATTGACTGGTGCGCCTCAGTTCCTCGGCTATCGCCCGAGCACGCCGTTTGGGCTCACCTGGGCGGAGCCGATACCTACGACCGCACAGATAATGGCTCCAATCGCGATCAATCCCCTGACGCCACCCCCTCCCGCAAGGGCCGTAATGACCATGCCGGCGATGGCGAAGACAAACCACGGCTGACCATCAGCCCACTGACTCGGTTGCTCGCCGGCGTTGACGGATTCAGGCTCCCAAGGCACAAGTCCAAATGTCTGAATGTCACCTGGAGCTTCGTCGTACCCTTCGACCAACCCATCCTTGAAGAGGTTCGTTGCTACGCCGTGCGAAAAGTAGCGAGCATCATGCACGCCAGTCGGATCCTTATACCATCCCTGAGCCGGGCCGCTTGGCTCTAAATCGCTCATAGGC
Organism: uncultured Acidimicrobiaceae bacterium; assembly: GCA_963800725.1. GTDB lineage: Bacteria > Actinomycetota > Acidimicrobiia > Acidimicrobiales > RAAP-2 > Bog-473. The sequence continues at coordinate 28,203 of CAWDCE010000002.1, forward strand.
AAACTCTACGCCGCATGATTCCCTCAGGCGCCGATGGGCGCAAACCAATCCCGGCGAACGGGGCGAAGCACTTGGGACATCAGTCCGAAAGCTTGGCGAAGAGCGTGGTACCGCCACGGCTCGTGAGCATCCCGCCACGCTTCGCTCCAACCCTCACCGACTCGCCGAGAGAGTCGAAGACCTCTACTTCGTCTGGGCCATAGTTCCAGACGGCCAGGGCGTTGCGGTTTGCCGAATCATCGAGCTCCCTCGGCACACCGACCTCGAGCAGAATGATCTGTGCAGACACGGGAAGCGGAGTTCCCAAGGCACAGTATTGGATGGCGGCAGGCATGACGCCAGCGTAACTTCACGACGTCATCACTCTTCCGACGCGTTGGTCAGCTGAATCTTTCGATCGTCCCACCACGAGCTTGAAGCTGACAGAGTTATCCCGTGCGAGACGACGAGCTGGAGGGCTGGTATACCGATCCGTTTGATCGCCATGAGGCCCGCTGGATGTCGCGCGGCACGCCGACGAGTCTGGTTCGAGATGGACAAGCGGAAAGTATTGATCCGGTCTCAGACGAGCCCTTCACGGTGACGCCCCTGAGGATCACCTATGCCGAGCAGGAGCCGGGAGCTGACTCGGATCGATTCTTCAAATCCAATGGAGGCATCGTCGTACCTGGGGGCGTCGTAACGATCGAGCCACATCTCACCAGCAATGAGCATTTGGCGGTCGCCAAGATTGCGCTGCAGTCAACGACCGGGTTGGGTGCACTTCGCGTACAGAGGGACATCGTGGTGTGGGATGCAGCACACGAGCACCAGCTCTATCGAGATGGCCCGTACAACTCAATTACCCGTCAGCCCTCCGCTTGAGCGAATCGTGGCAGAGCTCACCCGGGACGGTATAGACCAATTCATTTCCAGTCGAGGTGGTGGCAAGTCGCGTGTTGTCTCCGTCACACGCAACACGCAGGGGCAGATCACGGGGCAGGCCGCGCTCACGGGGATCGAGTACTACTGGGAAAAGGTTGCTCGAATCTTCAAACGAAGCAGATAATCACGGCGGTTCCCGGATCGGCTTCGCCTGCTAGCGCCTACCCGATCGCTTTAGAAGCGCTGTCGCTTCCTTGCCAAATGTCGGGTCTTCGGCGAGAGATTCCAGAACCCGCCGTCCGTCTTCGCCGCCAAGGCGTTTGATGGGCCGAAGGAAGTAGATCCTCGACATACCACGGGATTCAAGCGAGAGGAACTGGATCAGATCGCCAAGTTGGGCCTTCGTTGCACATGCAGCCAAGGCGACGGCAGTTCCGTCTTCCTCCCCAGGCCCGCGAGCAGCCAGGTAGAGGGCCTTTAGCTGCTCCCACCACGCCACCGAAGGCTTAACGGCCAAGGCGCGGCCAAGGCCCTCCATGACGCGTTCGGGGTAGGCCCCGTGCTCAAGATGATCGAGAGAGGACCGGGAGAGCATCCGGATAAGGCTCGGAGGTGTTGACCAGATCCCATACCGATGAAACCTCCACGCCCGCTTCCCGCAAGTCCCGCACGATTGGCTGCTCGGCAATGCGTAGTTCATCGGCCCTCACCTTGAGGGCGACGTCGTGCTCAGCCTTCTTCCGTTGGTATTCCGGATCGGCCGCGAGCTGCGCTGCTAGCTCCGTCGCCGAAATCGGGCCAGAAGATCGCTTGTCGGATGCCACAGTGTCGAAAACCCTATGTCGGCGACCGGCCCGAGGGGCGATCCCCTAAGTGCCTGCTTGGTGTCACCCCATCCCTCAGAGCATTGTCACTGTACTGGGGCGATCCCGCCTGGCAAAGTGTCGGGCCATGAAGGCACAGTTCGATGACCGAGTGATCACCATCAGAGAAGTCCCGCTCCCTGACGGCGGGATCTTGCCTCCGGGTACCCACGGGTTCATCATTGAGGGCCATGAATCACCGGAGACTTACGAAGTCGAGTTCGATCTGACCGATGGTCCAGTCCTAGCAACCGTCCAACCAGAGGACTTTGGAGTGGCATGACTGTCTCACCTTCCCGGCGTATTGGGGCACTTCTGACGAAGTTGCGATGATTTACAACCCGAAGCGATTACTTGGTCGGTGTCGCTCTCGCCGCCTTCAGACACGCCTGAGTATGGCAAATGGCTCTGATGGATTACCTTGCAATCGGCAGGGAGGGTGACATGGCCTACAGAGTTCACGCAGCTTGGCGGCGGGCCAGGAACGCCCGTACCCGTGTCGAATTCCTGGTGACAGCAGCGATCATTGCCGTGACCGGCGCTGCGCTGGCACCTGTGTTGCCTCTGCTCGCTGGTGCAGCCTCGCCGCTCAATCCAAGTCACACCTGCAACCTCTTGAGCTCACGGCAGGCGAGCACTCTCGTTGGCGGAGCGGTTTCGACCCTTTCTGCTGGTCGTGGGACTTGCCTGCTGCTGTACAGCCTGAGTCAGTCAGAGAGCACGGTCGAGTCAGGTCAGTTGGCGTCCATCCAGGTCGTCACCTCCACGAAGCCGCGTAGCCTCACGACGGTCAAGACACTCCTCAACCACAAGAAGATCGAGTACGTGGGAGCCCCGAAAGGCCTCAGCCTGACGAGGCACTTCGTCGAGGTCCATGGACATCATGCCGTCTACACCATTCAGGGGAATCTCGCATTGGTCAGCGATACAAGCGGCGGCGGCCTCTTACCCCAGGCGAACATGAGCACCATCGCAGACGGGGCAACGGTGCAGATCATTGTCACCGGATTTGTTCAGCCCCAAGAGATCGCACAGCGAGCAATGGCTGATGTGCTCTCGCAACGCTTGACGTTCAGTAGCTGAAGCGCTGGGGCGGACTCTCCCGGTTACAAGCAGGAAGGAAGCGTTGAATGTTGACATACTGATCGTTCGGCGTGCCCCAATCGTGCCGCAGACTGGCTCTCCATCTCGGCGTACGGGGCGCAACGCCTGGCCTGATCAAGCAGTTTCACTGGTCGGAATATGAGAATCTAGTTTGCGTGGATGCGAAGGACGTAGCTGACATCGACCGAGTCATCTCCGACTTCTTGCGGACCGGCGACACGGAATCAGAAGTTGCTCTCAGAGCCACGGGTGATAATGGACTCCGAAGAATGCTCGACTTGTGGTTCGGCAACGTGGAGGTTCCCACAGGTGGCCCAATCCCCCATCTGACAAGTAAGTGGCTCGTGGACCAGTGGACAGCCGCCCTTGCCGTCTTGGCCGATACCGACCCAGATCTGTTTGTGGCAGCACTGCAGGGCAAGTCCTTGCGTTCAAGTGAGTTATCAATCTTGGGCAGTCTTCGTAACCCGGAGGCGACGAGACTGCTCTGCGCCTACGTTCAGGACGACGACTGGATTGTCAGATACAACGCCGTCAGATCATTGATTCGTAGTGGTGATTCAAGCGGACGCCCTTGTATCGAATTAGCGCTGGCTGACGAGAATCTCGTTGTTCGAACCGTCGCAACGAGGGGGATAAGCCGGTGGGATCCAGAGCGTGCGATTTCTCACTATGAGGATCTCTTGACGGTCGAGGGTCTGACCCCACTTTTGCGCCAAGAAGCAGTTTGGGCCATAGGCGAACTGCGGTCCGGACGTGTTGTTCGTGACCCCCTTGATCCGATATAGACGAGGTACGGATCATTAGTCACCCTGCCCCAATCGCGCCGTACGGGGACGCTCGAAAGGGGCGCTGCCCATACAAAGATCACCGGAATCCGGTGGAGCCGAGTGTGGGTTCGTTGCGGCACTGCTGTTGGGCTTGCATGCGCCTGGCAAGCGCAAATGGAGCGGATGACGGGATTCGAACCCGCGACCCTCACCTTGGCAAGGTGATGCTCTACCACTGAGCCACATCCGCGTGGGCACATCAGATTAGCCGCCGCGTCGGTTGGGCGGAAACTCCCCTCCCAGATCTTCGGGCAGGCCCGCGAACTACCCCGTGGCCCCTTGGGCGTCGAGGGCGCACCCGACGAGTTCGCCCAGGGCGTCATCGATTTCCGTGGCGAGGCCATCGAGTTCTGGGAGCAGCTTTCTGCAGCTGAGCAGGCCGAAATGAACCTGGTCGAGATACGACAGGATCGTGATATTGACCCCTACCCCTTCGGCGATGGGGCCAACCGGGTACATCGCAGCCACCCGGCTTCCCGCGCAAAAGAGTGGGAAGGTCGGACCCTTGATTCCCGATACGGTCACGTTGGCCGGCGGGCGCACACGATCGAAAATTTCGTCGTTGTGGTGATGGCCCGGGCCAGTCGCGTCGCCATGGCGGGAACCGCGAGCTGGGCGACTTCGCCAATCAGTCGCCCCCGGTGCAGCTGCTCGTGTTCCTTGGCCACGTCGGCGCCAGCCGAAATGCTCAAGAGTCGCTCGACCGGATCATCGATGTCCGTCGCCAAGCCGACGACCATGGCTGAGATCTGATTGCCGAGCGCATCCTCTTCTCCGACTGGGCGCGTCGACACCGGAACCATGGCGACGAGCGGAGCGTCGGGCGTCTCACCCCGCGACGCGGAGCAGCCCGCGCAACCCGCCGGCCACTGCAGCCAAGATCACATCGTTCACCGTGCAACCGAACACATGGCGGACCAACTTGACGTCCTCAAGCGGCACGCTCATTGACGCGAATCGCTTCCTATTGGAGACGGCTCCATTAAACGAGGTTCGAGTAGCCGAGAAGAAGGAGGGTGGTGGCCGCTCACCGCGGTCGCGCAGTCGCCGATTGTGGGTGCCGAGATCAGCGACAGCCTCAACTCCTGATTGGACCGTGCTCAAGGTGACGCCGGGCTGATGTGTCAGCGATGCCGCCGCGTGGCGCAACAGTTGCGTACTGGTTGGGAGCGGCGCAGGATCCCACCGGCCAGACGGAAGCGCGGCCACCCGTGCCCGCGGATTGAGGTCAAGGAACGCCGCGAGGATCGACGCACCGCTGACCCCGTCCAAAATGGCGTGATGCACCTTGGCGATCAGCGCGGTGCGATCACCTTCGAGGCCTTCGACAAGATGCATTTCCCACAAGGGTCGGTCCGGATCGAGACGGCGACTCATGACCGAAGCCGCGAACGTGTCGAGTTCGCGGTTGCCGCCGGGCCACGGGAGACTGGCCCGGAAGAAATGATCGTCGAGATCGAAGTCCGGATCGTCCACCCACACCGGGTGGTGGATCCCGAGCGGGACTCGCACGGCGCGCTGGCGCAATGGCGGCACGACGCCGAGGCGCTGGCTGATGACCCGACGCACCTGGGCGAACCGCGTCGAGGGCGAGAAGAGAGATCGGGTCCCTTCTGGGGGGTCCAGCACCAAGATGGCACCGACGTGCATCGGGGTGGCCGAGGTCTCGAGCGACAAGAATGCCGCGTCCATCCCTTCGAGCGGTTCCATCATCTCGTCCTCACGTACCCGTATGCCCGAATCCGCCACTGCCCCGGGTTGCCGAGCCCAACCCCGCCTCGCTGACCAGGGCGAAGTCGGCTTCAGCTACCGCCATGATGACCAGCTGGGCGATCCGATCCCCCCGTGCGACCGAGTAGTCCTCGTGGTGGTCGTGGTTGATCAAGATGACCGAGAGCTCGCCGCGATAGCCCGAGTCGATGAGTCCCGGGGTGTTCAAACAGGTGATGCCGTGCCGGAGGGCCAGACCGCTCCTCGGCAACACGAATCCCGCATAGCCAGGCGGAATAGCCACGGCAATGCCCGTCGGGATCAACACCCGGCCACCTGCGGCGGGGATGACCGCATCGGTTCGTGCAACGAGGTCCGCACCGGCGTCGCCGGACGTGGCGTAGCTCGGGACCGCAAGCTCGGCATCGAGCTGGTGGAGCGGGACGCGCAGCATCGTTGGACATTACAAGGAGCAGAGGGACCTCGGCTCAGCCGACGCGTTGCCCCTCGTTGGTAGCATCCGGCCCATGCTGGCGTGGATCGATCTCGAGATGACCGGATTAGACCCCACCCGCCACACCATTGTCGAGATCGCCGCCCTGGTGACGAACGACGATCTCGAGATCGTGGCCGAAGGGCCTGATCTGATCGTGTCGGCGACCCCCGAGCAGCTGAGCGAAATGGACGACTTCGTCACCGCAATGCACACCCGCTCAGGATTACTCGAGGCGATCTCGGCGTCGACCCTCAGCCTCGAAGAGGCCGGCGCCCAGACGATCGAGTTCCTCAAGGCCCACCTGCCCGATCCGGCCTCGGTCCCCTTGGCCGGCAATTCAATCGGCACCGACCGACGCTTCTTGGCCACCCAACTCCCGACCCTCGAGAACTTCCTCAACTATCGCTCCGTCGACGTGTCAACCGTCAAGGAGCTGTGCCGGCGCTGGTATCCGGCAATCTTTAAGGGGGCACCGACCAAGAAGGGCGGTCATCGCGCCCTTCAGGACATTCGCGAGAGCGTCGCGGAACTCGCGTATTACCGCGAGCACCTTTTCAAGGCGACGACGGTTGAGGAGGAGGCCGCACCATGAGTGACAAATCTCCCGGGGTGAGCAAAGACGTGGCCTCGATGACCATCGCCGAGGCAAACGCGACCTTGACGGCTCCCGGACAGATGTTCGAGATGCAAGAGCTCGATATACGCGGTGTGCCCACGCGGACATGGAAGAACGCACCCCCCTCGCTGCGCACGGTCCTCGACATGTCGCTCCAGCACGGCGATGCCACCTTCATGGTCTATGAGGACGAGCGGATCTCATTTGCCGAGCACTACCGGGCGGCGTGCACGCTGGCCCATCGCCTCCAAAGCGAGTTCAAGATCCAACCGGGCGACCGCGTGGCGATCGTCATGCGCAATCTCCCCGAATGGATCACGGCGTTTTGGGCCGCCGCCTTGGCCGGAGCGATCGTGGTGCCGCTCAACGCCTGGTGGTCGGCCGAAGAGTTGCACTACGGCCTCGAGGATTCGGCGTCGCAGGTGGCCTTCGTCGATACCGAGCGAGCGGCACGCCTGCGACCGGTGCTGGGCAACCTGGTCGCCTTCAGCGCCTTGATCGTGGCCGACGAACATCGCACCACCGGGGCGGTCCTCTCGGTCAAGCAAGCAGACGGTTCGACCCCCTATAGCGAGTGGCCCTTCCCCTTGGCTCTCGGTGCCGTCGATGAGAACGCCACGCCCCCAGATGTCGGGATCGATCCCGAAGACGACGCCACGATCTTCTATACCTCGGGCACCACGGGGCGACCCAAAGGAGCGGTCGGCACCCACCGCAACATCTGCACCAACTTGATGAACCTCTTCTTCCTCAACACCCGGGGCCAGCTTCGCTACACCACCCCTCTGGTCGACACGGCGCCCGAGCGACCCCAGCCGTCCTACCTCTTGTCGGTGCCGCTCTTTCACGTCACGGGGTGCCACGCCGTGATGGTCACCCACCTGGCCATGGGGGGAAAGCTGGTGATGATGCACCACTTCGACCCCGAGCGGGCCCTCGAACTGATCGAAAAGGAGCGGGTCGTCACCTTCGGTGGCGTGCCGGCCATGGCCATGCAAGTGCTCGACTCGCCCAACTTCGCCAAGTACGACACCTCGTCGATCAAGGGCGTCTCCTACGGCGGGGCTCCCGCCCCACCCGACCTCGTCCGACGCATCCGTGCCGCCTGGCCGGTCGGGCAGCCTTCCAACGGCTACGGCCTGACCGAGACGTCGTCGGTGACCTCGATGAATACCGGGGCCGACTACATCGCCAAACCCGACAGCATCGGGCCGCCGGTCCCGGTGACCGACGTGGCCATCGTGCCTGAGGACTTCACCGGCGACGAGCCCGACGACTCATTGGCGAAGGGCCCCGACGTGCGCGGCGAACTGTGGGTGAAGGGCCCCCAGGTGGTGCGGGGATATTGGCACCGTCCCGACGCCACCGCGCTGACCTTCACCAAAGGGTGGCTCCATACCGGCGACATCGCGCGCACTCGACGAGGAGAACTTCATCTACATCGTGGACCGGGCCAAGGACATGATCATCCGAGGTGGCGAGAACGTCTATTGCGTCCAGGTTGAAGCAGCCCTCTTCGAACATCCGGCTGTCGCCGACTGTGCCGTGATTGGCATCCCAGAACCGACGCTTGGCGAAGAGGTCGGCGCGGTGATCGTGCTGCGACCTGGGCACAAGGTCACCGCAGATGAACTGAGCCGTCACGTCCGCGAGCGCCTGGCCGGCTTCATGGTGCCGACACACATGTGGTTCCAAGATGCGCCGCTGCCGCGCAACCCGGCCGGCAAGGTGCTCAAGCGCAATTTCGCGCGACGAACTGGTCGGGCCCCCTCCGAGCTGAACCACACCCCCTCTGCGGTTCGGTACCGGTGGCCCTGGTCCGGACGCGCCCATGCCGACCCAAAGGGGCCGGCATCGGCGAACTCCATGCAAGAGCGGTCCAAGAGACCGCAGGTTGCTCAGCGGTTGGGCTGAGGGGTGACCCGCAGGTACGGCTTGAGGGCCTTCCAGCCCTTGGGGAATCGACCCTTGGCGTCATCGTCGCTGAGCGGCGGGGACGATGATGACGTCCTCGCCGTCGGTCCAGTTGACCGGCGTGGCCACCGAGTAGTCGGCGGTCAGTTGCAGCGAGTCGAGGACCCGGATGATCTCTTCGACATTGCGCCCGGTGGAGGCCGGGTAGGTCAAGGTCAGCTTGACCTTCTTGTCCGGCCCGATAATGAAGACCGAGCGGACCGTCAGCGTGTTGTCCGCGTTCGGGTGGATCATGTCGTAGAGGTCCGCCACCTGGCGGTCCTCGTCACCGATCAGCGGGAAGGCCAATGCGGAGCCCTGCGTCTCCTCGATGTCGCTGGCCCAGCCCTTGTGCGACTCGACCGAGTCCACCGACAGCCCGATCAGCTTGGCGTTGCGCTTGTCGAATTCGGGCTTGGCCCGGGAGAACGCGCCGAGCTCGGTGGTGCAGACCGGAGTGAAGTCCTTCGGGTGAGAGAAGAGGATCCCCCAACTGTCCCCCAGCCATTCGTGGAAATTGATCGTGCCGTCTGTCGTGTCGGCCGTAAAGTCGGGAGCGGTGTCCCCGAGTCGGACTGCCATGTGTTCCTCCTGTAGATGTGGCGCCGGGTGGGTTGATCCCGTGACTGCCTGGATAACTGGTTGCGAAGGACACCCTACCGGCTCATTCCCCTAATGTCGACCCCTTTGGTCATGTTTGAACCGTGACCGGGCCGGGCCTCGGCCACCGGAGCGCTCGCCGTGTCGAGGGGCCCGTGACCTGGGTGGTCATGGGAGAATGGCCCCATGCCCCCCGCCCACCCCCCGACCGAGGCCGCCGGCAGCTACACGCCCTATCGGACCGACACCGTCTCTGTCAGCCGCGACGGCCCCGTCACCGTCGTTGCCATCACCCGACCCGAACGGCGCAACGCAGTCGACAGCCTGTGTGCCGCTGAGCTGCTCGAAAGCTTCGAGGCGTTCGAGCAAGACGAAAGCCAATCGGTGGCCATCTTGTGCGGATCAGAGGGCACCTTTTGTGCGGGAGCAGACCTCAAGGCGGTGGCCGAAGGCGACCGTCGGCCCATTTCAGACGCCGGACCGGCCCCAATGGGCCCGACCCGCCTCACCCTGTCCAAGCCCGTCATCGCCGCTGTCGAGGGATTCGCCGTCGCCGGCGGAATTGAACTGGCCCTGTGGTGCGACCTGCGCGTGGCCGCCGACGACGCCATCTTCGGTGTCTTTTGCCGCCGATTCGGTGTCCCGTTGTGCGATCTGGGCACCGTGCGACTCCCCCGCATCATCGGACACGGCCGTGCAATGGATCTCATCTTGACCGGACGGGCGGTGAGCGCAACCGAAGCCGAGCAGCTCGGATTGGTCAACCGGGTGGTGGCGAGCGGGACTGCGCTCGACGCCGCACTCGTCCTCGCCCATCAGTTGGCCGCGCTCCCCCAAGGGCTGCCTACGCTCCGACCGCATGTCGGCGATCGAACAGTGGGACCTGAGCTTCGAAGCGGCAGCCGTGAATGAGGCGAAGCGGGGCCGAGACGTCATCGACAGCGGCGAGACGCTCGAAGGGGCCCGCCGATTCGCCAGCGGGGCCGGGCGGGGCGGAAGCCCGCTCACTTGACGAAATGACCGATCCAAAGACCGACGCCGCTGCCCCGGACGCGCTCCGCCTCCGCCTCCACGGTGGCCGCCTTCGACTTCGATGGCACGTTGACCCACGGTGGCAGCGTCTATCCGTTCTTGGTCACCTTGCGAGGGACTCGCGCCGTGCTGCGCGCCACGGTGCGCCACTGCCCCCGCTTGTTGCACGCCGCGGTGGTCGGGGGCACTGTGGCCGACGACGCCAAGGAACGCTTCTTCCGCGACCTCTTAGAGGGGCTCGAAGCGACCGACGTGGCGCGGTCGGTCCGTTGGTTTCGCCCGCCGCCACCTGACCAAGCGGCTTCGCCCCGAGATGATCGATCGGGTCGAATGGCACCGGCGCCAGGGTCATCATCTCGTCGTCGTCTCGGCCTCTCCGGAGTACTACGTCGGTTCCGCCGCAGAACAACTCGGCTTCGACGGTGCCGTGGCCACGCGCCTCGCGGTCAATGCCGCTGGGCGCCTCACCGGGGGTTACGACGGCAAGAACTGCCGGGGGGCAGAGAAGTTGGCCCGCCTGTCCGCTTACCTCGAGGCTCAGGGACTGTCGGGGCCAGATGGCGCGCTGCCCGAGATGTGGGCCTACGGCAACAGCCGGGGCGACCTGCGCCTCTTAGGTGCGGCCACCTTCGGGGTCGACGCCGGCAAACTCGGTGCGTGGGGACGCCTCCGGCGCTATCCCCGGCTGGCCGATGTGCGCCGCCTCGGCCGCCGCCGCGTCAAGGTGACGTCGGGCGTCGATCACCGAGGCGCCGGTACACTGCTCGCCCGTGCGCGTTGACCAAGTCACTCCCCACCTGGCCCAACGCGACGCGGTCGGGGTTCACACCATCAATGTGCGCGACGCTCTGCGCGCCGCGGGCATCGATTCGGACATCTACTACGGAACGGCGTCGAACCCGACGCGGCTGGACTCGGCCGACCCGGTCACCGCACTCGGGCGACACGACGCAAAGATCGTTGGCTCGCTCTATCAGTCCTCGGTCGGCAGCCCGATCTTCGACCTCTTCGCTGCTCGCGACGAACCGAAGTTGGTCAACTACCACAACATCACCCCGTCATCGCTTCTGATCGATTGGGAGCCCGAGATTGCGTTCGAGGTGGCCTTGGGGCGCGCCCAACTGGCTCGCTTGGCGCGCCGAATCCGACTGGCCCTGGCGGACTCGAGCCTACAACGAGCGCGAACTGATCGCCCTCGGCTTCGAGCCCAACGGCGGTGGCGCCCTCCTGCATCGACATGGCGGCCCGGGGCGAGCAAGCCCGACTCGACCCTGCTCGAGGACATTCCGACGGCGACGCGCCAACCACGGGCGGCGCGGACCTGCCTCTTCGTTGGCAAGGTCTCGCCCCACAAGGCCCCTCACGATCTGGTCAAGATGCTTTCGGTGCTGCGCGACCTCTATGATCCCGAGGCCCGGTTGCACCTGGTCGGGTCGCCGCTCGGTGATACCTATGAGCCGGCACTGCGCACTTTCATCCATGAACTCGGCCTCGATGGCGCCGTGTTCTTGCCGGGTCCGGTGAGCGGCCCTGAGCTCGAGGCCTATTACCGAGTCGGCCGACGTCTTCGTCTGCGCTTCCGCACATGAAGGGCTTCTGCGTGCCGCTGATCGAGGCCATGGGCCACGACCTGCCCGTCGTCGCCTATGGCGGCGGCGGCGATTCCCGAAACGGTCGGCGACGCCGCACTGCTCCTCGACAGACCGATCGCCGGCGATATTTGCTGCAGCCGTCGCCCGGGTGCTCAGCGATCCGTCGGTGGCCGCGACGTTGTCGACGGCCGGGCGGGCCCGGGTGGCGAACTTCGACCTCGAAGCCTCCAAGCGGGCCTTTGTCTCCTCGGTGCGCTCGGCTAATGACGCAACGCGGTAGCGTGACCGCAAGCCCTGCGAGGGGACCCGGCGGGCGACCACGAGGAAGTCAGCCCGCCGATGGGCCCCATCGTCGGACCGATGTCTGGTAGCCGTCGGCTTCGAGTAACGCTTGCCACGTTCGTGGCCGCAATGGTCGACCAGGGGCCAGATCCGCTGCGGCGGGCGCCTCGGGGCCGAACCAGGTCTCCGGGGTCACCGAATGGATCACCAGCAGGCCCCCCGGCGGCGAGGCCGGCTGGCGCGCGCGACCAGCAGACTCGGTACGCTCTGTGGCACCGAGTCCTTCGACCACCGCGCTCAAGATCACCGCCCGAGTTCACCTGGGGCGAGGTGGGCGAGATGCGTCGCCACACTTTCACCGTCGCCGCGCCTCGGGTCGATGCCGTCGGCGCGGTTGCCCCGCGGCGCGGATCTCTTTGACCAGCCACTGGTCGGCACCGGCTGCGGCATGGAGGACGCGCCCGGGCGCATCCCGCACGGCGTGGCACAGCGGCATCGCTCCACCACGCACCACGTCGTTCAGGCCGGGAAATGCAACGATCGGCGTGGCGCGCTTCATGGCCGAGAGCCAGCTGATGGTCGATGCTCGCCAGACGCTGCTCGATGATGTGCAGGCTGCGGCTCGTGGCCACGGCGAACTGGTTGATCTGGCGGGTCAGCCACGAGACGTACCACAAGGACAGCGAGCGCATGCCCTTCTTGACCGCGGCACCGGCCTGACGTGTGGAAGCAACCGGGACCACGGGGTCGATGAACATCGCTCGATCCACCTCTTCGAGCGCATCGGCGAGGGACGCGTCGGCACCGAGTGGCGCCAGGGCCGCGAAGCGTTCGTCGAGCTCGCGCTCGGTCGGACGCCAGATCCCCCGAGGCGCGGCGTTGCGCGACTTCATCTTTGACTTCACGCATCACGTCCGTCAGGTCAACCGAAGCATCCGCCGAGTCGCCCGGTGTTGGCCATAGTTCATCGACCCCTAGAGGATCCCGGCAGCCGTCTGCGGCGACTGCGCCTCGCAGCGCTTCCCCGGTGTCTGAACCCTGGCTCATCAACGTGGCCGCGGCCGGCACGTAAAAGAGCCCGGTCGTCTTGCCTTCGTTCATGACTTCGAACGTCCCCCCCGGGTCACGCCAGTCGATCAGCATTCCGCCGCGCGGTCTCGATGCCGACGCAATAGGTGTAGTCCCCATCGAGCATCGGGAGGTTGTCGAGGCGGATCCGGACCATTCCCTCGCCGGCCGGTACCTCAAAGATGTCCCCCATGATGCCCGTGTCGGTCCGCATCAGCATCGTGCCCTCGACATTGCGCAGTTCGAGGCTGAACACCAGGTCGTCGATTGGGGCCTTGGCGTCGAAGCCAATGTCAATCGTCATACCTTCACCCGTGCGCAGATACTTGCGGGTGGCGTCGCCAAGATAGGTGTGCGAGATCTCGGTGAGCCGGACGGGTCGATCGAGGTTCGGGGTGCGGATCGGAGTTGGCGCGGCGGTCTCTTCAGCCGGCGCCTCGAATTGCGCCAAGCCGGGGTCTTCTTCCATGAGCCCCTCGCGGAAGATCCGCACGACCTCGCCGGGGGTGCCGTCTCCCACCAAGTTGCCGTGGCTGAGCACGACCGCTCGCTCACAGATGCTGCGCACCTGGTCGGGCGAGTGGGTCACCAAGATGATGGTGCGGCCCTCGGTTTGGAACTGCTTGATGCGGTCGACACACTTGCGCTGGAAGCGCTCATCGCCGACGGCGAGCACCTCGTCGACCACCAGCACATCGGGATTGACGTTGATAGCAACGGCGAAGCCGAGCCGGACATACATGCCCGAGGAGTAGAACTTTACCGCGCTGTCGATGAACTCTTCGAGCTCGGAGAAATCAACGATGGCGTCGAAGACCTTGTCCACCTCGCGCTTGGTCATCCCGAGCAAGGACCCGTTGAGGTAGATGTTCTCGCGGCCGCTCAGGTCGGGTTGGAATCCGGCCCCGAGTTCAAGCATGCCGGCCAACTTGCCCCGGACGGCCACTTCTCCCGACGTGGGCTGGAGGACCCCGCAGATGCATTTGAGACAGGGTGGACTTTCCCGAGCCATTGCGGCCCAAGATGCCGACGGACTCGCCCTCTTTGACTTCGAGGACCATGTCGCGCAAGGCCCAGAAATCCTCATATTGGACCCCACGGCCGCGATTGACGACCCGCTCTTTGAGGGAACTGGGTTTTCCGTGGGCCAGCCGGAACTGCTTGGACACGCCCCGCACATCGACCGAGAACTCACTCATCGCCTACAGCTCCTGGGCAAAGTTGCCTTCCAGCCGCCCGAATATCCGCAGGGCCACCAAGAAGAGGACGGACGAGATGGCGAGCACCGCGAGGTCGAGCAGGACGTAGGTCGAATATCCCCCACGTTGGCAGGACGTTAAAGGTGGTCTTGACACCTTTGACGGTGGCATAGGTCGTCGAATGGCCATAGAGCGCCGCGCTGGAAGCTGAGCACCAGCGGCACCAGGGGGTTCAGGAAATACACCCAGATGAGACCCTCGGGGCCGAGCTTCGTCGCAATGGTGGACTGAAATGCGTAGACGATCGGACAGGCCCAGAACCAGGCCGTCAGGACAACCTCGATGAGGTGTTGCATGTCGCGCATATAAACGTTGATCGACGACAACAAGACCCCGAGGGCACACGCCAACACGACACCGGTGATGAGGGCCAACACCATGACGGGGAGGAAGGAGTAGTCCGGTGCCGCGTGCAGGACGAGCATGAAGAGCACCATCACGATGGCCTGGAAGGAGAAGAACACCAGCGCCGACCCGACGGCCGCCAACGCCAGAATTTCACGGGGGAATGCGACCTTTTTCACGATGCTCGAGTTGTTGACGATGACCCCGGTTCCGGTCAGCACGCCGAGCGAGAAGAGATTCCACAACAACAATCCGGCAAACAAGAAGATGACGAAGTGCGGCATCCGGTTGCCCAAGATGAGTTGGAAGACGACGAAATAGATGGCCAGGGTCATGGCCGGCGCCACCATGGACCACACCAGGCCGAGGGTGGAGTTCTTGTACTTCACCTTGATTTCGGTCCGCACCAGATAGACGAGCAGCTCGCGGGCGATCCAGATCTCACGCAGGCGCTGGGCGACCCCGATGGTCGGGGTCACGACCCGCGTGATCTTGTTGCCCCGGGCCTCCTCGTGCGAGAACCCGGCGGCCTCGGCCGCCATGGGCGAGGCGTCGGCTACCGGACGGGTGAGTCCGTATCCCTCGTGATCTTGGGCGTGCTCTTCGGCGTCGCGGGCCGGCTTGGCACCCGACGACGACGCCGGGACGTCCAGCGACACTCTTAGGCGCTTCCCGTCGCGACGGCGGATCGGTCGATCACCTGATCGATGAATCCGTACTCGCAGGCCTCGTCCGCCGTGAACCAACGGTCACGGTCCGAATCTGCCTCGATCCTTTCGAGGGGCTGGCCGGTGTGGAAGGCGATCCGCTCGGCCATCATGCGCTTGAGGTAGATGATCTGTTCGGCCTGGATGGCGATGTCGGCCGCCTGGCCCTGCATCGAACCTGACGGCTGGTGCATCAAGATCCGCGAGTGCGGCAGCGCGAAGCGCTTGCCGGCCGCTCCGGCGCACAAGAGGAACTGTCCCATGCTGGCGGCCAACCCGACGCAGATGGTCGAGACATCGGGGCGGACATATTGCATGGTGTCGTAGATGGCCAAACCGTCAGTGACCGATCCCCCCGGCGAGTTGATGTACAAGGAGATGTCCTTCTCCGAATCCTCGGACTCAAGCAGGATGAGCTGGGCGCACACGAGGTTGGCCGTCCCCTGGTCAATGGCATTGCCGATGAAGACAATGCGCTCCTTGAGCAGGCGCTGATAGATGTCAGAGGTGGGCTCGCTGGGGCCGCCGGCGGCGACGATAGAGGGGAGTGAGGCTTGAGGGGTCATGGCGAGAGGCTACCCGGCCTGGCGCGCGTCCATGGTTACATCGCCGTAGAATCCCTGGTCGCCCGTAGTGCGGGCTCGCTGCGGGCGTGGCGGAACAGGCAGACGCGCCGGGTTTAGGTCCCGGTCCCCATTGGGGGTGGAGGTTCGAATCCTCTCGCCCGCACCAAGTGGCACCGATAACCAGGGCCACCAGCGCGAGGTGCGCTCGTGCGAAGCGGGCGCCGTTCCCCCGCGACGGCGGGTCGAGGGCGTTCGCCCACCAGGGCATTTGTGCACGCCGCTCCGGCGGCGGGGCGGTGCGAAAACCAGGCCGTATCAGGCTCTTCAGCGCCTCGGGGCGGTTACAATGAGCACCATTCGCCGGAACGCCGCTGGTGGAATGAGAAGAGGGAGTTCGCGTTGGACGCGAAAAGCACCATGAAGCGTCTCGTGAAGAAAGCGGGCCGCCCCCTGATTACCCAAATCAACCTCCGGGTCAATCCCGCCGGCCTCTCCGCGCGGACTGCTGCGCTCGAGGCCGACACCGAGTCGCTCAATCGCTACCTGCCGACCGTGGTGAACACCATTGCCTCCCAGAATGCCGCGAGCCGGGAGAATCGGCGATTGCTCAAGAACCTCGAGACCGGTCTCGCGCAACACGACCAAGGCTTCCAATACCTCCAGCAGCGCATCGAATTCATCCGCCGAGAACTGCTCTTCGAACAGCGCTATTCCGACTCGGACAGTCGCCCGCAACCAGATGCCGTCGAGCCCCGCGGTGGTCAATGAGGACAAGTTCGAGGCGATGCGGGGCGCATTGCGGATCAATCTCGGGGCGGGCCACATCCCAAAACCCGACTATCTCAACGTCGATGCGCGCGAACTCCCCGGCGTGGACATCACCTCGGACGTGCGCAAGCTGCCCTTCTCCCCGGGCGAACTGAGCGAGATCTTCTCGGCCCACCTCTTAGAACACTTCCCGGCTGAGGAATTGCGACGCAACCTGCTCCCCTACTGGGTCTCCCTGCTCGAAGACGGCGGCAAGTTCGTGTGCGTGGTCCCCGATGTCGCCACCATGGTGAACGAACGGGCGGCCGGACGGATGCCCTTCGACGACTTCATCGAGGTCATGTACGGAGGCCAAGAGTACGAGGGAGACTTCCACTTCAACGGCTTCTCCCCCGAGTCTCTCGAGGCTCTCTTGGTCGAGGCCGGACTCAGCGACGTCAAAGTGCGCGAGAGCGGTCGGCGCAACGGTGCGTGCTACGAGATGGAGATCGAAGCCACGCGACATATCTCGTCGCCCGCCTGAGCCACTGCGCACCACCGTGATGGCACCGGGGGCCCCAGATGCTCCGACCAAGACACTCAAGGTCGCGCTCTATTCGGGCGTCGTCCTCGAACGCGACGCCGTGTCGCGGAGCCTCTTGTGGAAGTTCGACCTCCTTCGGCGACTCGAAGACGCCGGCTTCGCGCTCGAGGTGGCGGCCTTCACCCAGGCCAGCGAGCGCGACGACCCAGCCCTGCGTGTCATCAACGACGTCACCGCGCTGGTGCGGGACCCGTTCTTCTTGCAGGCCGACCTTCACATCTTCGAATACGGCATGTGTTACGACCTCTTCAACATCTTGATGGTGCTTGACCGGCCGTCTTTGGTCATCGACCACAACACCACACCCCCTGACCTGATCGCTGATCCCGACGTCAAGGCCGCGTGCGAGAAGGCCGAACTCGAACGCCACAACCTCTTCGTGGCCACCCACGTCGCCACTGACAGTGAGTTCACCCGTGACGCGTGTCGGTGGCGCTCGGCATGCGCACCGACGACATCACGGTGCTCCACCTACCAGCGACCAACTCGTTCGTCGGGCGCGAGCAGCACGACTTCTCGGACGGCGAACTCGGCGACGAGATTCGCCTGACCTATGTCGGACGCCTGGTCAAAGCCAAGGGCCTGGCGGAATTGCTGTCCGCCGTCGGCCAAATGTGGGACGCCGGCGAACGTGATCTGCGCCTGCGGGTGGCGGGCAGCCTTCGGTTCTCCGATCCCGAGGTCGTCGATGCGCTCTTGGCGGCCGAGGCCCGCTACGGCACAGACCGCCTGACGCTCGAAACCGATGCCAACGACGAACGCATCGCGGCACTCTTTGGTTCAACCGACATCTTCGTCATGCCCTCGCACCACGAGGGGTACTGCGTGCCGGTGGTCGAGGCGCTGATGTCGGGGTGCTACGTCATTGGGTCCGACGCCGCCAATATTCCCACCGTGATGGGGGGCCTCGGGACCAGCTACGCCTGTGGTGACGTCAACCAGCTCGTCTCATCAATCGCCACGGTGCTCGATCGGATCCGGGTGGCCCGCACCAGCGGCGCGGGAACTCGTCTTGCCGACGACGCGGGGCGACATGGGACTCTCGCACTGGCACCGTGCGGTCAAAGAACATCTCTTGGACTATTCAATGGCACACTTCGAATCGACCTTCTTGCAGATCATGCGCGACATTCTCGCCAAAGCGGACACGGCCAACCCGGGCTGGACGGCCATGCTCGATGCGGCCATCGAACACGTCGGCGAACCGTCATGACGCAACGCCGCATCTCGGTCGTCATCAATACCTACAACCGACGCGAGAGCCTTGCGTTGACGCTCTCGGCGTTGACCCAGCTCGACTACTCGCCCTTCGAGGTGATCGTCGTCAATGGACCCTCGAGCGACGACACCGACACCTTCTTGGCCGCCTACGGAGCCACCATCAAGGTCGGACACTGTGAGAGCCGGAACTTGTCGGAGTCCCGCAACATCGGGATCCGCCTGGCCAGCGGTGAGATCGTCGCCTTCATCGACGACGATGCCTATCCCGACCCCGGCTGGCTCGACGCGATCAACAATGCCTATGACTCACCCGAGGTCGCCGCGGCGGGCGGACCGGTCATTGGCCACACCGGACACGACTACCAGGCCTGGTACTCCTCATCTGACCGTTTCGGTTTCGCCAGAACCGACCTGCCACCCGCAGTCAATCCCTCATATCTCTTGGGGGTGCCCGGCTCGGCACACTTCGTCTACACCATCGGGACAAACAGTTCGTTCCGTCGAGACATCCTCGTCGGCCTCGGTGGATTCGACGAGGAGTTCGAGTACTACCTCGATGAGACCGACGTGTGCGCCCGTATCGTCGATGCCGGTTACCTCGTCGCCGCGCTCGACGTGGGATTCGTGCATCACAAGTTTCTCTCGAGCGACATCAGAGAAGACAACAAGGTGGTCAAGGACTGGTACCAGGTCCTCAAGTCCAAGTTCTACTTCGGCCTCAAACATGGACTCGCGTCCAGCTCGTTCGCCGAAGTCTGCGCCAAGCAGACCGAGTTCGTCGAGTGGGTGCGCGAAGACGTGTCGGTCCACCTGGCCTCGGGGGCGCACGATCCCTCTGTGCGCGACAAGCTCGAGGCCGACCTGGCGCAGGCATCGAACTACGCGCTCGCCCGCTACGTGGAGGGAACGACCCGCGAACGACCGGTCGAGTGGTTCGAGGCGCCGAACAACGAGTTCGCAGCCTTCGCAACCCGACAACCGAAGGTCCCCAAGCTGCACCTGTGCTTCTTGTCCCAAGAGTATCCGCCCGCCGCGGTCAACGGCATCGGCCGCGTCATCCATCTGTTGGCCACCGGCCTCGCTTCGGCCGGCCATGTCGTGCGGGTGCTCACACGTGGCGAGGATCACGACCGCGTCGATCTCGAAGACGGCGTCTGGGTGCATCGCCTTGTGCCGAGTGGGCACCAACTACCCAATGACGTCGACGTACCCGCACACATCTGGAACTATTCAGCCACCCTGCTCGACGAGCTCCACCGCATCGACCGGATCCGGCCCATCGACGTGGTCCAGTCCCCCAACTGGGATTCCGAAGGCATCGCCGCCATCCTCGACGGTGCCTTCACCGTCATCGTGGGTCTTTACACGCCTCTTAAAACCGTGCTGCGCGTCGACCCAGCCATGCGCGAGGGCATCGAGAATGGCCAGGACCTCGTGCCGCGCCTCATCGAAGTCGAGCGATTCGTTTACCAAAACGCCGACGGCTACTTGGCCTGCGGCCCGGCCATCGTCGAAGAGATCGAAGGCGAATACGGCGTCGCCTTGGACCCCGAACGCCTGGGGCTGGTGGCGCACGGCTTGGTCGACATCTCGGCCGGCGTCGAGGCCGGCCCACCGTCGGGTACGCCACGCCTTCTCTTCGTCGGCCGGCTCGAGTCGCGCAAGGGCATCGACACCCTCTTGGAATCTGCGGCCATCTTGGCCGGACGCGGGGTCGACTTCCACCTCGAGGTCATCGGCGACGACACCATTGTCGGACCCAACGCCAAGACCTATCGAGAGAGTTTCGAAGAGGCCTGGCCCGAATACCGATCCTTGGTGTCGTTCCTCGGTCGGGTGGACGACGACGCCCTCCACCACGCCTACGCCGAGTGCGACATCTTCGTGGCCCCCTCGAGGTTCGAGTCGTTCGGCCTGATGCTCGTCGAGGCTGCGACGTTCGCCAAGCCCGTCGTCTCGGCCGATATCGGCGGCATGAGCGAGATCGTCGAGGACGGTGCGACCGGCCTGTTGGTCCCGCCCGACGATCCTGTCGCACTCGCCGAGGCGCTGGCCGAGCTCATCTCGTCTCCCGAAGTGCGCACGCAGATGGGGCGTCGTGGGCGCGACCTCTACGAAGAACGCTTCACCGTCGACGCCATGGTGGCGGGAGCCGAGGCGGTCTATCAACGCTTGAAGCCCGAGCGCAGCTCGGGGGCAGCGAACCGTCTGAGCGCGTAGCTCGCGCCCGCCCCGCGGTTCAATCGACTGTGGGCCCCCCGGGCGTCGGCGCAACCTCGGGGCGGTGCGGGCAGAGCCGCCGCGACTAACGTCGGACGCGATGTCTCCTACGGTGCTGCGCCTCAGCATCGCTGGCGCGTCCTCGGTCCCGTGAGTTGCACCGAGGCCCTGACGCGGCCCCGATCGGCCCGACACGCCAAGCCACAGAACGCGAAACACCTGGACCGCCGAATCTCGTCGTTGTTGTACTTCGGCGTGCTCGCCGTCTACCTGGCGGTTGACCAAGGAAATCACTACGCCTACGACGGGAACACGATGCTCGCAGTTGCCTCGAATCTGGTGAACCACGGGACACTCAAGACCCTCGGGGCGCTCGATGACCCCTTTCATCTCAGCACGCCCTATGCGCCCTATGGCATCGCCATGAGCCTGCTCGGCGCCGTCCCCATTGCCCTGGCCAAGGTGTTTGGCCACACCAATGTCTTGATCTCGGTGGTCAATCCCGCGATCACCGCGGGGGCGGTGGTCGTGACCTATCGCGTCGGCCGTGCCCTCGACTGGCTGGCGATCCATGCCCTCTTGGCCGCCACCGCATTTGGCTTGCTGACGATGGCCCTCGTCTACAGCACCGAGTATTTCAGCGAGCCGGCGGTGACCTTGTGCTGTGTGGTACTCGTGCTCGGGATCATTCGATGGGGGCAGCGCCGGCCCCTGGCCCCGCTCATGGTCGGCCTGGCCGCCGCCGCTGCGTTGCAGGTGCGCTCGGACTCGCTGGTGACCATCTGGATCGGGCTCTTGGCCATTCCCCTCTTCGTGCCCCGCAGTGAGCTGCGTCGGCTCCGATCGCTCGTGATGCTGAGCCTCCCCCTCGTGTTGAGCCTGGTTGCCCTCGGCGCCTATAACCATCTGCGCTACGCCAAGTACTTCGTCGACTCCTATGGCGGCGTGAACTTCACCACGCCGATCGGGACCGGCCTGCACGGCTACCTCTTGAGTTCGGGCAAGAGCCTCTTGCTCTTCAATCCCCTCACCGCGCTCGGGGTGGTGGGCCTCGTTCTCCTGGCCAAGCGCAACGGACCGCTCGCCGCGCTGTTCGTCTTGTTGATCGTCACCCGGATGATCTTCTTCGCCCGCCTGTCGTCTTGGGATGGAGGCTGGTCGTGGGGACCGCGGTTCTTACTCCCGATCGTCCCCCTGCTCATATTGAGCGCGGTCGAAGTCCTGCGGGCCACCAAGGCGACCTCGGTGTTGGGCGTCGTGACCCGAGTGGCCGCCGGGCTCTTGGCCGCGGCCAGCGTGGTGGTCAACTACCTGTCCGTCCGAGTCCCGTACCAACAGTGGCTCCAGGTTCTCGCAACCCCAATGAGCACGCGCTTTCACGTTGGACCGTTCAATAGTGGCGCGGTCTTCAATGCGTATACCTACAACCCGAACCTCGGTCCCATGTGGGGCGACGTTCGGCTCTTGCGCCACCATCTGGCCGAGATGGGTCCCGAACTGTGGCGCGACGGCCACGGGATTATCGGGGGCGCGATCCTCGTCGTCGGCGCGGCGCTGTTGGCCTGGGCCGCACTCGAGGCCCGCCGAGGCCGCCGTGATGGCACGGCGCAAAGCAGCGCTCCCGCCGCCGACCCGGCGCCATCGCCGCGGCACAATGCCAGCCTCGCTGCGCCATAGAGGCACACACGCAGAGGCTCAGGTGGGCTTGCGCACCGCGATGTGCACCCCCGACGCCACCGCCTTGAGGTCGTCGTGGCTCATCATTGCGTCGAAGGACTCGAACTCGGAGTGAATGTGCGCCAGGCGTTCGGGTGCGATGCGGCTGGCGACGTTGGCGGCCTGGAGCAACCAGACGACGGTTTCTGAAAGCGGACCGAACCAATCCGACGCCAAGAGCTCACAGCTCTTGAAGAGCTCTTCGACCCCCCATTGGGTCATGTTGAAAAAATGAAACGGCACGGCGTGGAGGGGTTGGAGGAAGGCGACCTCGGTGATGATGATGCCGCCCGGCTTGGTGATGCGGATCAGTTCAGCGGCCGCCCCCAAGGGTTCGGCCACGTGCTCGAACACGGCCTGGCTGTGGACGATGTCAAAGGTGTCGTCAGCGAAAGGGACCGAGTGGATGTCGCCATAGATGTCGGCCAACTCGAAGGGCAGGTATTCGAAGTTCAAGTGGTTGGGCTTGGCCCGGCGGCGATCCCCGCCCCCGATCTCGAGGATCAGAGCATCAGGCGCTGCCGCATCGAGATACCCTTCGATGAAGGTGCTGTAGGGATTGCCGTAATTGATGGCCTCGGGCTCAACAAATCCTTCGAGCTCGGGCGGGCCGTAGAGCACCACCTCTTCGAGGAGGGCCGCCGTGCCACGGCGGGCATCGGGGACGTCGCCGCGCGTGGCGATCACGAGCGTGTGCTTCTCGGCGGCCAAGTTCGACGCCGCGGTGGTGGCCACGGTGTAGGCGCCTTCGTTCGTCGCCAGATCCACCGATGCCCGCGTAGGTGTGATCGACAAAGAGGTCCACGACGCCGCCGTTGGGTTCATGGCGCAGACGCACCAGAGCATCGGTGAACTCACCAATGAAGGTGCACGTATCGCCGAATCGGCCCGCCGTGTACATCGAATGCGCGGGCGCGGGCGTCCATCTCGCCGAATAGGAGAACTCGGGTGAATCGGCCGGTACCCGCCGCTCCATGGTCGAGCCGACGGTGCGCCGTGCATCGTCGATCGACGTGTGCTCACCGTTGGAGCGATGAAAATTGAACTTAAATTGTGCGAACATCGGCCACGACCCGCTCACAGCGATTGCAATACAGCTGGCCCTCTTTGAGCCTTCCGTCAGTTGCCTCGACGAAGCGACGTACACGCAGCGTGGCGGCACAAGTCGGGCAGCGCATGAGGCTGGGCCAGTCCGGTCGTGCAGCTGGCTGGGGCATTGGCGGAGCATATCGGAGGCGCCTTTGCCCCCTCGTGCAACGCCGCCGTCGCCGACCTGTCACCACCGGCGGGGTCCACGCTGGTAGCGTTTTTACACTGGTGTTGCCCAAGCCGCCGGTTCTAGTCGAGGTGCGATGAGATGGTCACAACGCCAAAGCCGATCCTGGCCGTACTGATTGCCGTCGCATTTTTGGCAGCGGCCTGCGGCAGTTCCGCCGGCCGCAACGAAGCGGTCAAGAAGCCACATCTGGCCGCGACGGTGACGTCGGTGCCGACGTCGTCGACGACCACCACCTCGACGACGACCACCACTTCGACCACGGTGCCGACCTCGACGGCGACGATTGGTCCCTTGGTGACCCGCACCCAGCCCCAAGGGACGTATTCGGTGTCGCTCCCGCTTCATGGGTCTTCGCCAATGCGTCGGTGCCTTCTGACCACGTGACGAACACCTGGACATCACCAAGCGACACCAACGCGGTGCTCACGGTCCTGCTCAGCGGCTGTGCAGGCTGCGTGGTGGCGTCGCCGGGCTCGACTACGCCAGATCCCAAACTCGAGGTACCGGCCGGTGCGACCGTGACCAAGACGGTCGCACCCAACCAAGTCTTCTACACCAACAATGCCCCCGCGGCCGGCTACACCGACTTTGGCACCGTCATCGTCACCGACAACTCGTCAGGGATCTCGGGCTTCGTGAGGTTGGATGCCGTCTTGGCCTCGAGCCAATCCGCCACCGCGGACCAGATCCTGACGAGCTTCGCGCTGAGCGCATGAATCGCGGTGGCCGAACGAGCGCGGCGGGGCGGTCGCCTGCGCTCGCTCGGGCGGACCGTCAAGGTCATCTCGGCCACTGCGCTCTGCGCCGCCGCGGTCGGAACCTTTGTCGCAGCCACCCAGCAATTGACGACACATACGGCCAGCGCGGCCGCGGCGTCGATCGCCCCCCTTCAAGAGTTCGTCAACGGCGGCGCCTACAACCTCTCGGTGCTCAGCACGGGACCCGACATCGTCAGCAATCCCAACGCCGTGACCTTTGGGCCCAACATCCACGTCTATGCGGAGGGACCGTATGGATCGCTGATGGAGTACGTCAACGATGACGCCGGCGGGCGGCTGTGGAATTCGTACAACCAGACCTTCGACGCCCAGGGCTCGGGAATTGTCTCCCAGCCCGACCCTGTCGTCATCGGGGGCATCATCCACGTGTTTGCCGAGGGGGCCAACGGCGACCTGGTCGAATACGTCAACGACGGCGCCTACGGGCGAGTGTGGAATGAATACGACGTCACCGCCGATGCCCATGGGCCCACCATCATCGGGTCGCCTCGGGGCATTTTGGTCGGGGGGCTCCTCCACGTCTACGTCGAGGCCGCCAACGGCGATTTCACAGAATTCATCACCGATAATGCCAACCACCGATTGTGGAACGCCTACGACCAGAGCGCCTACACGGGGGGTCCCGGCATCGCCTCGACCGCGGAACCGTCGCTCGTCAATGGTCAGACCCACGTCTTTGCCCGCTCCACCGGCGGCGATCTCGAAGAGTTCATCAATGACGGGGTGGGCGGACGGGTCTGGAACGCCTACGACCTGACAACTGCGGCCGCGGGACCGAGAGTGGCGAGCGGCGTCAGTGTCGTGCCGTCTGGGAGCATCTTCCAGGTCTTCGTGGAATCGTCGACCGGCCAACTCGACGAGTTCGTCAGCGACAGTGCCGGCGGGCGCCTCTGGAACTCCTACGACCTGACCCAAGCCTCCAACGGTCCCGACATCGCCGGGCAACCAAGTGCGGTGATGGCCAGCGGCGTCTTGCACGTCGAAGTGCCGAGCATCCTCAACGACCTGATGGATTTCGCCCCGACCAAGGGTTGGGTGGCCACCGACGTGACCCAGGGCTCGATCAACGGCGTCACGGTCGCGGACCCCGACGCCATCGCGTTCGCCGGAGTCATGCACGTCTACGCCGCCGGTCCCCTCCCCCCCGACACCAACTGCACGGCGGACAACTCGTGTACCCCCCAGACCTTCGCCGACACGTTGTTGGTCCAACCCGGCGTCAACGCACCGGTCACCGCCTCGAATGAATACGCCATCGAGCACTGGGAGCTGCGCGAAGGGGGCGGCGCGGGCTGCGGCAACCAGGCCCCGCTGCAACCGCCCTGGGCGTATTTCGCGGGGCCCGGCGGGCAACCCGTTGAACACCACGCAACCAAATGCGGGCAGTGGGCCGCTGTGGAACAGCGTCGGGGTCCAGAGCTACCAAGACGCCGCGGGGCATACGTGCTGGTACTGGGGCGTGTCGGCCACGGCGCAGACCATCACGGGCCCCTACGGCGGCTACGGCCCCATCATCTCGGTCCTCCAGACCCCGGTCGCCGACCCCTACACCCAGTGCGTCAGGCTCGGCCATGCGGTCGGGGCCAGCCAATGGGGCACGCCCGATTTCTCGTCTGAGTGTTAGCGACGGACTCACGTGGCACACCTGGTAGCCGCCCCGGACAAATTCCGGGGCACCGCAACCGCGGCTGACGCCGCCACCGCGATGGCGGACGCAGCAAGGCGATGTGGTTGGAGCGCGGACGAGGTGCCGATGTCCGACGGCGGTGAGGGCCTGCTCGAGGCCGTGGGGGGCACGGTGCGCACGACCACGGTGCCCGACATGTTGGGCCGCCCCATCGAGGCGCAATGGCGCCTGCTCGATGCCACGTCGAACACCGGTCCGACCGCGGTGATCGAGATGGCCCAAGCCGCCGGGCGGGCACTGTTGGCCCATCCGGGTGGCGAAGATCCGGTGCGCGCCGACACCACTGGCGTCGGGCAGCTCTTACTCGCCGCCCGCGACGCCGGCGCCACCCACATCATTGTCGGCTGCGGCGGCTCGGCGACCACCGACGGTGGATGGGGAGCGGTCGAGGCCGTGGGCTCACCCGCCGCACTCGCCGGCATCTCGGTGGTGGTCGCATCCGATGTCACCACGGCCTTTGGCGACGCAGCCAGGGTCTATGGACCACAAAAAGGGGCCACGCCCGAACAGGTGCGCGCGCCTGAGTGCCCGTTTGGGCCGCCTGGCCGAGCGCTACCGCCGCCACTTCGGCACCGACGTGTCGTCGCTGCCCGGGCGCCGGGGCCGCCGGGGGCCTCGCCGGTGGCCTCGCCGTGCTCGGGGCCACCATCGCCCCGGGCTTTGACCTGGTGGCCGACCCTGCGCCATCTCGGGACCAAGATCGCGGCCTGCGACCTGGTCGTCACCGGCGAGGGGCACCTCGATCCCCGTCGTTCCACGGCAAGGTACCCGGCGGCGTGGTCGGCCTCGCCGCCGGAAAGCGGCCGGTCCTCATCGTGGTCGGCGCCGCCGACGACGAGGTGGTCTCCGTGCCTCCGGCCGGGCGTCGAGATCGTCTCGTTGAGCCGAGCAATTCGGCACAGCGCGCGTCCCGCTCGCGCACCCTCGAGCTCATTGGCGAGGTCACCGAAGCGGCGCTGCACCGATTTTGCACTTGAGGTCGCCATCGGCAATGCTGCTCGCGCCGCGAGGCACCCTTCGCGCCGAGACCACGTTCGAGAAAGAAGGATCCCATGGGACTACTTGACGGCAAAGTTGCCATCGTCACCGGAGCCGGCCGAGGCATTGGCCGCGAAGAGGCCCTGATGCTCTCGAGCGAAGGCGCCAAAGTCATCGTCAACGACGTGGGCGGCGCACTGACCAACACCGCCGCCGACGAACACCCCGCCGAGGACGTGGTCGCCCTCATCAAAAACGCGGCGGCGACGCTGCGGTCAACGGCGACGACATCAGCTCGTGGGAGGGCGGCAAGAATGTGGTCGACCAGGCCATCGACACCTTCGGCAGCCTCGACATCTTGGTCAACAACGCCGGCATCTTGCGCGACAAGATGTCCTTCAACATGGAAGAGTCCGACTGGGACGACGTCATCCGGGTCCACCTCAAGGGCCACTTCGCCCCGACCCACCACGCCGCGGTCTACTGGCGCAACAAGGCCAAGGCGGGCGACGAGGTCACCGGCCGCATCATCAACACGTCGTCAGAAGCCGGTCTCTACGGCAACGCGGGGCAGGCCAACTACGGCGCGGCCAAGGCCGGCATCGCCGCCCTCACCTGGATCCTGGCCCGCGAACTCGGCCGCTACGGCGTGACCGCCAACGCCATCGCCCCACGAGCCCGTACCCGCATGACCGAGAACCTCTTCGGTGACATGGCCAAGAAGGCCAACGACGGCGCCTTCGATGCTTGGGACCCGAAGAACATCGCCAACCTGGTGACTTTCTTGGCCGCTCCCGAATCGGCTGACATCAACGGCCAGATCTTCGTCGTCTTCGGCGGCAACATCTACGCCATGAGCGCCTTCCAGCCAGTCGGCCAGGTCACCCGCGATTCGGCCTGGACCCCCCAAGAGCTCATCGACGCCAAGGGCGAACTCTTCAAGGGCATCGACTCGGGCGTGCCGAAGTTCAGCTTCTTTTAGGCCTCAACACCGCCGAGCAGCCCTAGGTGGTGTCGGGTACCCCGACCTGGTGGGGGGCGACGTTTCGGTTCGGGATGACGGCCACCACCGGGCCGGCGGCAACCACCCGGTAACCGATGCCGAGGCGCTTGAGGTCGGCGATGAACTCGGCCTCGGTGACCTGATCGGGCCCGACGGTCGAATAAGCGTCGAATTGTGTGAGCTGGGCCTGGGCGCTCGGCACGAAGATCCAGGCCGGTGATTTCGCGGCCAGGACCCGGTGGCGGATGGTCTCGGAGCGGTCGGGCCCGGGCAGGGCCGTGATGTTGAGCTTTGCGCCGCTCAGGTAGTCGAGCCGATAGGCGGCCCAGTAGTCGGCGTACCCGGCGTTGACGCCCGCGGCCTCCAGCTTGGCGATGGCTGCGGTCGTCGGGCTGTTGGGATCGCCCCATGCGTTGAAGAAAGAACTCAGCGGCACGGCGAACACGGCGAAGTTGATGACGGTCAGTGCCATGACCACGACCCCGATCGAGCCGACCATGGCGAGCGCTGCATTGTTCTCGCCCACCGGGTCTCGGTGCCGCCACGCACCGAAGCGCCGCGCTGCCTCTGGTGCCGCGGCGATGATCATCAACGAGGCCAGCGGGATCACGAAGGGGATGTAGCGACCGTCCTGCCAGTAGTACGAACCCGGGAAATACGACAAGAGCAGCGGAAAGGCCACGACCCCGGCCGCCAGGGCGATGGCACGGTCTCGTCGAAGGACACACAGCGCCACGGCAGCCACGACGATCACTCCGACCAGGGCCTCGACCAAGATGCCGAGGGGCTTGGCGAAGGCCCAGGCCCCGGTCCCGGTGTTGCGCAGGCTCAGCAGGATCCCGACCGAGAATTCGAAGAACTGGCGCAGACGCCCGACGAAGTGCGGGGCACCCGGGGGGAGACCGAACGTGTTGACCGAGGCCCACGACGAGTTGATGTTGGACCACAACCACGGGAGCGACCCCACGATGGCCGCGCCCAGCCCGATGGCGATCGAGATGGCCCAGCGCATCGCCCGGTGCGCGCCTCGATCCACCACGATGGCGGCGATCACCAATATCCCCGCCGGCAACAAGAAATAGACGACTTCGGGCGAACTCCACCACCCAACCCCCGTCGCCAGGCCGAACCCAATGAACTCGAGCGGCCCTCGACGCCCGTCGAGCATGCGCATGGCCAACAGGAGCGGTCACCAGAGGCCGCAGAAATTCGGTGACGCTGCGGAACCCCGAATACACGTCCATCGTCGAGGTCGGGACCGCCCAGGCAATGGCGGCGGCCAACGCGGCCAAAAGCGGATCCGCCACCAGGCGCCGGGCAATGCGCCAGACCAACCAGGGCCGACCCCACCTCCATCAGGATCGCCATGATCTGCAGATAGGCCGGGCTGAAACCGAAGAGCTCGTAGCGCAGCGCGATCAGATACGGCTCCACGCCGCCGTAGAACTGGCCCCAGTAAAAGGCCGTGGTGTGGCCGTGGATGATCTGCTGGGCCATCAACCCGTTGATCGACTCGTCCGACGTCGTCGGACGATGGGTGAGGTACCAGGCTCGCAAAGCAATCCCGATAACCGCGCCAAGGCCGACGACCACCCAGCCCAGGCGAGCGAACGCCTTAGTCGCCGTGGTCCGCCCCGCCGGGATCACGTCGGGGCTCGGGTTCTGCGTCGATCACCGCCGCGTCCGGTGGGGGCAATACGGCCTGTTTCCCCCCTCGGATCCACGAGCGTGATGCTATTCGATCCACCGTGCACCCCGGGGGCATCAAGCGTGTCGTCGTGGGGGCACCGGCGCCGGGGTGCGCCTGGCTGCACGATCGGAGACCCATGGCCCGCGTCGACCCTGGTCAGTGGTACCGGCTCGCCCCGCCGACAAACCTAAGATGACCCGATGGGCCGGCCGTATTTCGCATCCTTCGCGCCCGATGCCGAAGACGTCGTCTTGTGGCGGGCGCTCCACCACGTGGCCGGCGGGCGCTACGTGGCCCTGAGCGCAGCGCCGAGCGGCGCCGAGGCGTTTACCCAAGCTTTGCGTGACCAGGGATGGGGCGGCATGGTGGTTGCCACCGGAGCCGGCGATCCCACGGAACGGTGGTACGCACTTCACCGAGCGACTGGCCCAAGGCGATTGGCACGGCCACGACGTCGAGGTCCTGATCGTCTGCGGCATTGGTGATCCCGCAGAGATCGTGAGGCGCCTCGACCTCAAGGAGTGGCGGCCGTGGGTGGTGCTGGTGAACTCGCAGAGAACCCCGGGTCGACGACAGCACCCCGGGCTGGGAACCGTCGCTTCGTGCGGCGAATTACGCAGCTGCGCCTCGTCACCGGGCGTTCGCGCCTCTACGTCGCCCAAGAGCACGACGCCGACATTGGCGCAGAACTGGCGATCGCGGCCAACAGCGCCGATGACTACACGACACCGAGGGAACGGGCCGCGCTCGCAGCCCTCGCCGACGCCACCTTGGCCCGCGAGGCGGCCGAGGCGGATGCCAAGCGTTGGCAGGAGGTGGCCACCACGCGATGGCTCTCGCTCATGGAAACCGGTGCCTTCGCCGGGCGCCAACTGAGCGAGGAGCGCCGCACCCTCGACGAGGAATACGAGGCCATCCACGCCAGTTTGACCTGGCGGGTGGCCCGCCAGGCGCAAAAGCTGACCAATCGCTTCGGATCCAAGCCCTCGGCCAGGTGACCACGATGCCCTCGAGTCGGGCCGATGCTCGCGCTCGCCCAGCGCCTCGGCGTGGCCGCATCCGTCCTGGTCGACGCCGGGCCCGCCGAGCCCCTGGCGCACCCGAGCGATCTCTTGACCCAACTGGTCACCGCCGTGCACGACGACGATGAAAACGACCGACTCTGGTTGCTCATGGTGGCGCTGGCGGCTCGATTCCCGACCCCAGACGAGGTCGAAGAGGCGAGGCGGGCCATCGGCGTGCGGGGACATCGTCGACGCCACCGTCGTCCTGCTCGACTTCGCCCTGGCCGGGGCGGCTCGGGGTTCGGCCCCCGAATGCGAGATGTCACTCGTCGCCCACGGCGTCCTTGTCGATGTCGACCACAGCGCGAAGAACGACGTCCATACCGGCATCCAACAGGTCGTCCGCCAACTGGTCCCCCGCTGGTCGGGTACGCACCAGATCACCCCGGTGGCCTGGACCGATCGAGACGGCGCCTACCGCTGCCTTCGGGCCGCCGAGGCGCGCCGGGTGCTGCACTACTTCGATGACCACAGCCGCGGCGATGGCGCCGGGGGACGACACGGTGGCCACCTTGGTGGTGCCGTGGCGCTGTGTCATCGTTGCGACCGAGGTGGTGGTCGCCGACGCGGCCAGCCGGCTCTCGGGCGTTGCCCAATACTCAGGATCTGCGTTGGTGGCCATTGGCTACGACGCCATCCCCATCGTCAGTGCCGACCTGGTCCCCAACGGGGACACCTTCATGGAGTACCTCAACATGCTCAAACACGCCCGGGCGCTCGCCGGCATCAGCACGACGGCGGTGGCCGAGTTCGGGGGCTTCGTCGACACTCTGGGTGCCGAGGGATTGCGGGGACCCGAGGTCAGCGAGGTCCCCCTCGCCACCTCGGGCGCGCCCTCGACGCCCGGTGAGCCGCGCCAGGATGGCGTGCCCATGGTGGTGATGGTCGCCAGCATGGAGCCTCGCAAGAACCACCTGGCGGTCCTGCACGCGGCCGAGAAATTGTGGCGGCGCGGCGTGCACTTCGAGCTGACCTTCATCTGCGGCAGCGAATGGGGCACCGAGATCCCCCAACGCATCGAGGAACTCACCGGGGCCGGCCGACCCATCACGGTGCACCACAAAGCCGACGACGCCTTGGTCCACGCGTCCTATCGACGCGCCCGCTTCTCGATCTTTGCGTCCAAACACGAGGGCTTCGGTCTGCCAATCGTCGAATCCCTCGCCGCTGGGACACCGGTCATCACCTCTGATTTCGGTTGCATGCTCGAGTTGGCCCGCTCCGGTGGCGCCGTGGTCGTCGACCCCCACGACGATGCAGCCATCGAAGAGGCAATGTTCACCCTCTTGAGCGACGACCGACGACTCGAAGAGTTGCGGGCCCAGATCGCCCGGCGCCCACAACGGAGCTGGGACGATTACGCCCGGGACTTGTGGTCCACCTTGGTGGCACCGAATCTCTTCGCCGACGCCAACGTCGTGGCGTGACGAAACTGGGCGCGCCCAGCGGCCGGTGACGGCGGAGTCTGTGGCCAAGCGCATCGACGGCGCCCCCGCCGGGTTGCGGGCGCAGATTCGATGGCGCCTGTCGAGCCTGCTCGAGGCGCTCGGCGCCCCGGGTGAGGGGGACACTGCTCGGCTGACCGAGTCGTCTCTGCGACATCGTGGGCGGTGCGGACCATGCCGTCATGTGGCTCGTGCTCGCCGTCGTCTCGGGCTCGCTCCCCACCGAGTCCGACGTCGTGGCGGCCTCGCGCACGGCCGACCTCGACGGTCCGCTGGCCGCGTTGTTCGATGTGGTCGACGCCACCTTGCGGGCCGCCGGTGACGGTGCCGTGCCCCACCTCGTGATCATTTCTGATCGGGTGGCGATCGACGTGGCTGAGACACCGAGGGGCCCGGGCGACGGCACCGCAGGCGCCGAGCCAGCCAAGGCGAGCGCGGCTGGCCGAAGCGAGCGCGATGGCCGAAGCGACGGCGCTGGCCGAAGCGACGGCGCTGGCCGCCACGCTCACGGAGCACTGGCTGGGGCATGACGCCACGCTCGGCCTTGAGTGGTCCGCTCAGAGGAGGGACCTGGCGCGGGGTGCGTGCAACCGAGGACCGCGCCACGGGCGGGACCGAGCCATCAATTGTCGTCCCGTGGCGATGCACCGTCCTCGTCCCCGCGCCCATTGAAGGCGCCACCAAGATCGACCGCCTCTTGGCGCTAGCCCGCTTCTCGCAGAACCGCACCGGTGCCATCGGCTTCGACGCCCTTCCGGCCAATCCCCGCCCCCTCAATCGCCGCGCCGCCAACCCCGTGCGGCCGGCCGCCACTTTCGCCAATGCCCTCGCCGCGCTCTCGCATTTCGACCGGGTGGCGGCCATCTCGCACGCCAGCGCCACCAAGTTTCGTGGGTGGCGCCGAATGCTCGGCGGTGCCGGCATCGAAGGACCCGACATCGCGGCCATCGCGCTTCCCATCGTGGGACCCACCGGCCCCGACGCCTCACAGCGGAGCAGGAGCGACCACGTCGCCACGGTGCTGGTCGTGGGCACGGGCAACGGCGCGCAGAATCACGCGGCAGTGCTCGCGGCAGCAGAGGCGCTGTGGAGCGATGGGGTGCGCTTTCGCCTCGACATGGTGCGCCCCGACCACACCGCTGCCACCACCCGGGCCATCGAACGCCTCAAGGGTCTGGGCCGTGATCTCGGTCGTCTTCGACAGTCTGAGCGAGGCGGCCCTCGGTGACGACGTACGGCGCGGCACGCTGCACGGTGTTTGTGGCACTCGATTCGCTCTCGGCGCGACCGGTCGCCGATTCGATCGGTTGGGGCACCCCGGTCATTACCTCGGATTTCGCGAGCATGCGCGAACTCGGTGAACCCGGCGGCGCCCTCTTGGTGAACCCACGCGACGATCACCAGATCGCGGAGGCCCTGCGTTCCCTCGTGACCGACGATGCGCTGCGCCAAGGACTGGCCCGCCAGGCCCGCGAGCGGGTGACCGGCACGTTCGGCGACTACGCAGACCGGGCCTTTGCCTACCTGGTGGAAGGGACCGACTCGCAACCGCTTTGAGATTCATGTCCCGGTGGGCCACGATGACGTCATGGCCCATGACCGAAAGTTCCGATTCTCCGCCCAACTGAGCAAGGGGCCCGAGGGCACCGCCCATTCCTGGGCCGCACAGGCCCGTCGAGCCGAGGATCTCGGCTACTCCTCGCTCCTCATGCCCGACCATTTCGGTGACCAGTTGGCCCCGGTTCCCGCCCTGGCCGCCGTCGCCGCCGCCACGTCAACGTTGCGCATGGGGGCGCTGGTCTTTGGTAACGACTACCGGCACCCCTTCGTGTTGGCCAAAGAGGCCGCCACCCTCGACGTCTTGAGCGAGGGGCGATTCGAACTCAGTCTCGGTGCGGGGTGGATGAAGACCGACTACGAAGAGGCCGGGCTGACCTATGACAGTCCCCGGGTCAGGGTCGAACGCTTCGAAGAGGCGGTCCAGGTGATCCAGGGCCTCTTGCGCACCGACGGCCCCTTCTCCTTCGAGGGTTCGTATTACGGGGTGCGCGAGCACACCTTGTTGCCGCGTCCGGTGCAGTCCCCCGGGCCACCGCTGATCATTGGGGGTGGGGGCAAGCGGGTGCTCTCCTTTGCCGCCCGCCATGCCGACATCGTCAGCATCAACGTGAACCTGCGTGAAGGGACCGGCGGACCCGAGACCGCACCGAACGCCTCACCGGAGCGCACGCGTGAGAAGATCTCGTGGGTCAAAGACGCCGCAGGGACCCGCTTCGACGACCTCGAGCTGAATGCCTTGGTCGGATTCGTCATGGTCACCGACGACGCCAAGAGCATCGCGGACGCCATGGCGCCGCACTTCGCCATCAGCGCCGACGACGCCTTGCACATCCCCCTCGCCCTACTCGGGACGCTCGACGAGATGAAGGAGGAGTTGCAGTGGCGGCGCGATGCCTACGGCATCTCGTACTGGTCCTTCGAGTCCGACGCCTGGGAGACCCTCGGTCCGCTGGTCTCGGACTTGGCCGGGACGTGAGCATCACCACAACGGCGCGGTGGGAAGGCCTCGGGGTCCATCGCGTCCTGCTCGAACATCGCCTCTTTACGATCGACGCCCCACCAATCGGCCCCGAGATTCACGAGCCCCTGCTCATCCTCCACGGGTTCCCGACCTCGTCCTTCGACTACGCGGCGGTCCTCGATTCGCTCCGGGCCGGGCGTCGGGTGCTGCTCATCGACGGTCTCGGCTACGGGTTGTCGGACAAGCCCGACCAGCCCTACACCATTGGGCTCCAAGCCGACCTGGTCGAGGCGTTCGTGGCCGAACTCGGCCTCACCACCTTGGCGCTGTTGACCCACGACATGGGCGACACGGTCGGCGGCGAGTTGTTGGCCCGGCGCCAGGAGGGTTCGTGGGCCGTCGCCGTCACCCGCCGGGTGCTGACCAACGGCAGCATCTACATCGAACAGGCCCATCTGACCAACGGGCAGCAATTCCTCCTCAGCCTGCCCGACGCCAAGCTTTCGGGGGAGGTCCCCATCGATGCCGCCTCGTTGACCAAGAGCTTGCGCGACACCTTGAGCCCCGACGCCGACCTGGCGACGCCCGGGCCGATCGACGCTGCCCTCACGTCCAGCGTCGAACAGATTGTGCGCAACGACGGGCACCTGATCCTTCCCCGACTGATCCGCTACATCGAAGAGCGACGGGCCAACCAGGCGCGCTTCACCGGCGCCATCGAACGCGATCCCGCGCCGCTGCACGTTGTGTGGGGCCACGACGACCCGATCGCGGTCACCTCCATGGTCGACACCTTGGTCACCGCCAGGCCCGACGCCACCGTCACCATCCTCGACGGGGTCGGGCACTACCCAATGATCGAGGCACCCGAGCGCTTCGGTGCGGCCGCACTGCTCGGGCTCGGGGACTGAGTCCGCCTCGCCGATCCCTCAGGCCGGGGCGGTCACCTTCAAGGTGCGCACCTCGGTCGGCAGGTGGTCATAGAGGTCGGCGATCAGGTCGTCGCGCAACGACGTGACTCCGGCGTCGTCCCACTTGTTGTCGAACTGGTGCGGGTCCTGCGCCACGTTGTAAAGCTCGCCGGTCGCGATGGCGACGCCGCCCGGACCGGTGCTGGTCTGTGCATAGACCACCGAACACGGCTCCAAGACAGCATCGCCCCATACCTCTTCGAGCCCGTTGGGCTGCCCGGCCGTCGAGGGTTCATAGACGGTGCAGACCCAACCGTCGCGGTAGATCGAACGCAGGTGCATGCCGTAGCCGGGGAACTGGCTGTCCCACTCGCACAACATGCGCTCTCGTCCCGCCGTTCCGTTCGCGGTCGGTAGCGCGTGGCCCTGCATCCACTCGGCCGGCTCGATGCCCGCAATGGCGCAAAAGGTCGGGGCGAGGTCCACCTGGCCGACCGGGTCGCTCACCGTGGCCGCAGCGATACCCGCACTCGGGGCGGGGCGCCAAATGAAGGGCAGCCGCATCAGGGCGTCGCTGTGATAGGGGCCCTTGTAGAGGAGACCGAAGTCCCCTTGGAGCTCACCGTGATCGGTGGTGAAGATGATGTCGGTGTTCTCCAGCCACGAGCGGGCGGCGATGGCGTCGATGACCCGACCGCACGCCTCGTCGATCAACTCGTTCATGATGTGGACCTTGGCGTTGATCTCTCGGATCTGGTCGTGGCTCAGCCGGGCCGGGACGAAATCGGCCACGCCGCCTTCGAGGTTGGAGAAGCGACCCTCGTAATAGGCCAGCCAGTGCTCGGGCTTTTTGGACAAGACAGCCCGGATCGCCTCGTCGCTGCCGGGATGCCCGGCCGGCAGGTCGAGATCGCGCCAAGAGACCCTGGCGTTCTCGCTTTGGGGTGGATCCCACGGGTGGTGGGGGTCGGGGAAGGACATCCAGCAGAACCACGGCTTGTCGTTGCCGAGTGAACCGAGCCAGTCAATGGTCCGATCCGCCACCCAATCGGTGTGATACCACTCGCGTGGGATCGGGTTGTGTTTGGTCTCGGGTGCCAAGGTGTCGCCTCCGGGCTCACCTTGGAGCAGGCCGGCGAAACTGTGGAGATGCTCGGGGTGGTTCGCGCCCAGCCAGCGTCCGTAATGCGCGATCTTCGTCTTGCCCCACGCGGCTGCGTGCATGGCCTGCTCGGAGCGCTCGAACCCGCGCCATGGCCCGGTGTCGCCTCGGGCCGCCCGGGCGTTTTCTTCAAATTCGAGTTTGGGGTCGAACGCCGGTTCGAAGTGCGCCTTGCCCAACAAGGCGGTGCGGTAGCCACCGACCTCGGCCAGGTACGCGGCGATGGACGGCGCGTCAGTCGGGAGTGCGATGCCATTGGCCACGACGCCGTGGGTCCGCACGTACTGGCCCGTCAACATGGTCGAGCGGGCCGGCATGCAGACCGTGTTCTGGTTGTAGGCCCGCTCGTAGTTGATCCCCTGCGCGGCCAGGCGGTCGACGACCGGCGTGCGGGCCACCAGTCCCCCGTTGCAACCCAGCGCGTCGTAGCGCTGCTGGTCTGTCGTGATGAACAAGATGTTGCGACCCGTGGTCCCGGCCATTGTCCGCCCCTTTAGTTCTGCGCCAACATGGCGCGGAGGTCGAATTCCACGGCATCGGTCAGCACGATCAACAACTCCAATCGTGCCATGACCCCGGGTGAAGCGAGAAGTCTTTGCGCATCGATCATCGAGAGCGGCGCCTCCGCACAGATCTGCCAACAAGCAATTCTCGGGTCTTCGTCAAATGTCGTCTCGAAGGACAGCGCGGGCCGGGTCCCGAGCTCGGAGAGCAGGCCTCGGGTGCGGCGCACGCCCTGAATCGCCCGCTTGAGGGTCGCCGCATCG
The DNA here is from genome assembly GCA_963800725.1 of uncultured Acidimicrobiaceae bacterium. Lineage (GTDB taxonomy): Bacteria > Actinomycetota > Acidimicrobiia > Acidimicrobiales > RAAP-2 > Bog-473. The sequence continues at coordinate 65,884 of CAWDCE010000002.1, forward strand.
ACGGGATCATCCTCGTTGGGTACCTCTTCGACCAAGGCAGTCGGATAGGGGTCCTCGGGCAACCACTCCTTGACCCGAATGCGCGACTCTCCTTGGACCATCATCAGCGAGCGTCCGTCCGAGAGCGAGGCGGCGTGGGTGATGACGACCCCGCGTGCCCATCTCCATTCGCTCGTCGCCCCCGCCCACCTCGTGACCCCGTTCGATCAACACGATGCCGAATCTGGCGTCGCGTGCCATGCAGTCGGCGGTAAGCGACTGATACCTCGGCTCGAATACGTGCAACGGCATCTCGGCGTAGGGGTACAACACACACGAGAGCGGGAACATGGCCAGCCGCTGCGTCGATTCGAAGTCGCCCGTCATCCGATTCCCAATGTCACGCACCGTCACTCTAAAGGCGATGTTGGGACCTCAAGACGCGAGCAGGACCGGCGGCGAGGCCGGTCCTGAACTCGTCAAACTTTGGATTGTGCAAGCAGGTCAGCCGGTCACGAGGATCGACGCAGTTGGGTGCGGGGGCCAGCGCTGTTCGCCGACCAGCACACGCACCGGCGCTTATACGGCCACATTCATACGTCGAGCGTCTCGCCAACTGACTCGTTGCTTCGCGTCACCGAATCAAACGTCGGTGACGCAGGTTCAACCCGGTGGATCGCCTTCCTCGGTCGAGCTTGTCGAAGTCATCGGCAGCTCCTTTCCACTCGCGGCAACCGGCACGAGTCCCGTTGCCTTGCTGACTCAAGTATCCGCCTCTTGGTGAACAATGTGAACCCCATCTGAACTGGTCATTCGCGTAATCCCTGGTCAAAGTGGCGTCTGAAACGCAATCTTCACCAAAGCGATGTCGAACCCAACGCAGCCGCCTTCTCGCCGCGCGCGCTGCGATGCCCCTAAGGTCGCGTCCATGGCCCTTCCCCCTCCTGCAGTCGACATGACCGCTTTGGTCACCGGATCGTCCTCGGGTATCGGCGCCGACCTCGCCCGCGAGCTAGCGGCGCGCGGTCATGGCGTGACGTTGGTGGCCCGGCGCGAAGATCGGCTGCGGGCGCTGGCCGAGGAGATCTCAGAGAAGTACCGGGTGCGCACCGAGATCATCGCCGCCGATCTCACCGACGCGCGGGCGCGTGGCGCGCTCGCCGACCGGGTGGCCGCCTTCGGGCTCTCGGTCCATATCTTGGTCAACAATGCCGGGTTCACCACCATGGGCCCGGCCTACCGGGCAGAGCGCGACGCCGAACTTTCAATGGTGCGCACCAACGTCGAGGCCGTGGTCGATTTGTGCACGCTCTTTTTGCCACCGATGGTCGAACGCGGCAGCGGAGCGATACTGAACACGGCGTCGACAGCTGCGTTCCAGCCGCTCCCGGGCCAAGCGGGCTACGGCGCCTCCAAGGCGTTCGTCCTCTCCTATGGGCGGGCCATCGGGTCAGAACTGCGGGGCAAGGGCGTGACGGTCACGACACTGTGCCCGGGTCCGGTCGAGACCGGATTCGCCGAGGTGTCGGGGCTGAGCGACGAAGAAGCGGCGGCGTCACTGCCAAAGATCATGTGGCTCCCTTCGCACGACGTGGCCAAGGCCGCGGTGGCGGGACTGGCCGCCGGGCGCCCGGTCGTCATCCCGGGCGCGGCCAACCGTGTGGGGGCAGCCGCCGCGTATCCGATCCCCAAGGCATGGATCCTGCCCGTCTTGGCCAAGCAGCATCCCGCCCTCAAAGATCCGCCCGTGTGAGGTGGCAATGCCGAGGGCGCTGCCGCCTCACCTCGGTAACGTTTGGGTAACTGCGCACGCCAAGGAGTCGCCATGACGACACAACTGGTCACCGACCTCGAACTCCCTTTGCTCAACACCATTGGGTCCGAACGCGACGAGGCCCTCGCCGCAATCGAGGTGGCACGCGCGCAGCACTGGTTGGCGCGGACCGAGATGGGTTATTGCGTCACCCGCCTCGACGACGTCACCGCAATTCTTCGCGACAAGCGCTTTCACTCGGCCTTGTCGATCCTGCCCCAGATGTCCGGCCTCGATCAAGAAGCCATGGGGCGACGCCGCCAGTCGATCCTGTCAATGGAAGGTGACGAGCATGGGCGCCTGCGGCGCCTCGTCGCCCCCGCCTTCACTCCGTCCTCGGCCAACCGGCTGCGACCGACCATGGTGGCCGTGGTCAACGAGCTCATCGACGCGGTCGCGGCCAAGGGCGAGTGCGAGTTCGTGGCCGACATCTGCGAGCCCTACCCGATTCCAATCATCTGCCAGCTGCTCGGGGCCCCGAGCCAGGACTGGAAGCTGTTCTCCGCCTGGGCGACCGACATCTTCAAGATCTTCAACGGCACACTGCTCGACGACCTCCCGGTCATCGAGCGGGCCGCCGGGGAACTGACCGAGTACGTCAACGCCATGATCGCGCAGCGTCGAAGCGCCCCAAGAGATGACCTCTTGAGCGAAATGATCGCCATCGAAGCAGAAGGTGACCGACTCTCGACCGAGGAGATGTCGATGATGGCCGAGGCCGTGCTGATGGCCGGCACCGATACCACCCGCAACCAGCTGGCCTGTTGCGTCGCCCTCTTTGCCGAACACCCCGAGCAATGGGCGCTGCTAGCCGAACGCCCCGAACTCGCACCCCGGGCCGTCGAGGAATCGATGCGCTATCTCGGGGCGGTGCGGGCCACGGTGCGTTTCGCCGCAGAAGACATTGTCTATCGAGACATCGTGTTCCCCCAGGGCACGATCGTCTCGACGGCATTGGCCGGAGCCAACCGCGACCCCGAGATTTGGGAGGCGCCCAACATCTTTGACATCACCCAAGAGCGCGGCGCGGCCCAGATGACGTTCGGTTCGGGGATCCACTTCTGCATGGGCGCGGCGCTCGCCCGTGCCGAACTCCAAGAAGCTCTGCCCATCCTGGCCCGCCGCATGCCCGGCCTCGCTACCAACGGCGAGGTGACCTGGAAGCCGGCCACGTTCGGCATCTGGGGTCCGAAGCGTTTGCCGGTGCGCTTCGCTGCGACGTAGCCGCCGCAGATCCGTCAGCCCCGGCTCGCCACCTCGGCGGTTGCTTCGCCGACCAGCTTGTCCTCGCCGTCGCCGTTGGAGAGGGTGACTGAGAGATCGACGAGGTGCTTGCCACCTTCGGCACGCTTGGCCGTGACCACGATCTTGGACGAGAGCACCTCGTCGGGCCAGGTCTGGCGGGCGAAGCGGACCTGGTACCGTGTGAGATTGCCGACGCCCACGTAGTCGGTCAGGGCGGACCCCAAGAGGCCCATGGAGTACATCCCGTGCCCAAAGACACTCGGCTGCCCGGCCTTTTGTGCCGCCACCTCGTCGTGGTGCATGGGGTTGAAGTCACCGGACGCGCCGGCGTACTTGACCAGGTCGGTCCTCGTCAGCGTGTGTGACGTGACCGGGGCCTCATCCCCTACGTTGACATCTTCGAAAAACAGCTTCTGTTCACCCATTGTGTCGACCCCCAGTCGAAGTCACATCGGCCGGGACTTGGTCGACCCCGGTCCGTCCAAACAACGTTGTCACTGCATAATCTGCAATCCTGCGCACATCAGGCCCCAAACAAGTGGAGCCAGTGGTCGATGGACCAGGTATTCCACGCATGGGTACCGAGGACGACCACCGAAGCCAGGATCATCATGTAGTTCTGCCCTTGCTCGGCCCAGTCGTCGATCATCAAGATCAGGTACATGACATTGAGCAAGATCCCCGCAATGGCGGCGATGGGGCTCAAGAAGCCGAGGATCAAGCCCAATCCAATGGCACCCTCGCCCAACACCACGACGTAGGCCATGGTCTTTGGGTGCGGGAGCACGATTGCCTTGAAGCTCTTTCCGACGAAGGGCCACTTGTGCTTCTCGGCCACCGACTGACCCCAGCTGATGCCGGCCCCCCGCTTGAACCAGGCGGCCTTGTCCTTGTGCCAAAAGCTCTTGAACCACCACGCCCCGAGCCCAATGCGCAGCACCGCCAACCATTCGGCGGCGGTGAGCCAGGTGGTGCCTGAGGTGGCAGAGAGGTGCATGACGGTTCGTTCGATCCCTAAGAGCGGTGGATCAGGTTGAAACGGGCCGTGACCACGGGCTCGCCGGTCTTGTCATCGGTCCAGTTGGTCTCGCTCACGATGAAGGTCATGGTCTTGCCCTTGGATTCTTTTTGATAGGCGTCGGTGATCTTGCCCTCGCTCACCAAGACGTCACCGACGAAGACCGGGCGGTGGTAGATGAACTCTTGTTCACCGTGGAGGATCAGGCCGCCCTTGGCCATGAGCGGGCCCATGGCTGCCATCAGCGGGTTGCCTTTGGGGGCGTCGGACGGCTGGATTTCCTCGAACTTGCCCGAGAATTCCATGGCGAAAGGCCAGGTTGGCGGCGCCGGGATGGCGGGCAGGCCAGCCTCTTGGGCGGCTTGGGGGTTGCGGTAGATCGGACTGGTGCTCCCGACGGCTTCCGCGAAATGCGTCACCGGTCCACGCTCGACCACAACCTTGGCCTTGCCCGTCGGTTGCCCGATGATCCCCTTCAAGATTTCCTCTTGTGCTGCGGCGTCGTCAGCCACCATCCTCCTCCTTCTCCCCGTCCACCGATTCGTGCCGTGCCCTCATCTTGGCGGATGCCGACCGTCCGTCGGCGCAGGCCACAAGGTAGCGGCTCACCACCGTCGGTCCCAATCCGGCGCCGCACCCTAGCCGAACTCCCGCGGCCCCGCCCGAGCCGGTCGGCCCGGACGCTCTGTCGAGGCGCAGAACCGAACGCCGCGTGCCGATAGGGTTTGGCCGCGCCCGCATTGCGGCGTGGAATTGCCTGTTCGGAGAAGCCAAGGACCCGTGATCAGCACAGACGCCGAGGATCGTTAGCCCGTGCCGGACTTTTTCGATGTGGTCTCGACGCAGCGGGCCGCTCGTTCGTTTCTGCCCGACGAGGTCGACGACGAGATCGTGGCCAAGGTCCTCACCGCCGCCACCCACGCCCCGAGCGCGGAGAACAGCCAGCCGTTCGTCTTCGTGGTGGTGCGCGACCCAGCCATGCGCGAGGCCATTGGCGACATCACCGCCCGCATCTGGCGGGGCGGGGCCAAAGAGCTCGAAGCAAAGCGTCTCTCGCCCGCGTTCTTGGCCGAGATCGATTCGGGTGCGACGGGCGGGGTGGCGGCCGCCCCGGTCCTGATCGTGGTCTGCGGCGACACCCGTCTCACCTTTCCCACCGCTCTCGAGTCTTCGATCTTCCCCGCGGTCCAAAACCTTCTCCTCGCCGCCCACGCGTCGGGGCTCGGGTCCACCTTGACCACGCTGCCCACTCTGGGCGACAGCGGGCTCGGCGAATTGCTCGGCCTGCCCAGTGAAGTGGTGCCCGTCGCGGTGGTGCCGCTTGGCTACTTGCCCAAGCCGCTCGGGCCGCCGAGTCGCCAGCCCCTCCATGAAAAGGCCCACCGCGATCGATTCGGTACGCCGTTCCCTTGACCTAGTGCTCAGCGGGACCACCGGCGATTCTCGGGGAGGTCGGCGGTCGCTGCGAGATCTTGTAGACCAGCCAGCCCTCGGCCACCACGTCGTTGTCACGTTCGCTGCGGATTTCAGCCTGGCAGAACGCCACCGAACGGCCCCGCCGGGTCACCCACCCCTCCCCGATCAGATCGGTGTCCCGAGCGGCCCCCAAGAAGCGGATCTGCATGTCGATGGTCAAGAGGACCGGCACCTCGTCGTAGATCCCGGCGAGAGCGGGCACCACACAGACATCGACCAGGGTGGCGATGGCACCGCCGTGGACGACGCCGGCCGGCTGGCGCAGCTCGGGCCGATACGGCAGCCGCAGGCGCGAGTAGTCGGTGCGCACCTCTTCGAGGACGAGGCCGACCACATTGGCGAACAGGGTCTCGTCCCAGTGCCCAAAGCGCGACCAGCGCGCCGCCTTGTCGGGGGGCAGTGGTGCGTGGAGCTCAGCGCGGGCTGGGTGCAGGTGAGGTCATGGACCGACCATATTCCCCCGACGTCGAATGGGCAGCCAAGCGCACGTCACGGAGTTCGGGCGATATGGTGGCGCAGTGCAAGAGCACCACTATTTCGTCGACATCGACGCAAGCCCCGACGAGCTGTGGTCGCTCTTTTGGTTCCGGGCACCCCGCTCGCAATCGGGCGACGTGACCATCGAGATCCTCCATCCCGGCGACGAGATCGGTGAAGGGCTCATCCGCCATTGCACTTTCCGCGTGCCGTGCTACCTGCTCAGCGGCGGCCGAGGACAGTCGTGGGAGTGGCTCACCGAGGTGACACCCAAGGTGTCATGGAAGTACAACGCCGTCGGCCGCCCTTTGTGGTCTACCGCTGAAGGACGCACGCGCCTCGAAGATCTCGGCAACGGGACCACCCGGGTACATTTCAGCGAGACCTACCACGCCTTCAATCCCATCATGCGAGCGCTCTTGGAGAAGCGGGTCCACGCCTTCATCTCCAAGGACAACGACAAGCTGATCAAAGATTCGCTCACCAAAGGGGTGCGGGGACTGCGGGCCGCACGAGAGAAGAAAGCCAAATCGAATACATGACCTTCGACGATGACGAGCGGGCGTTCGACGATGACGACCTGGCGCTCGACGAGGACGACCATATCTTCGAGGACAAGCCCACCCCTCCACCCCTTGAAGCTTCGACCGTGGTCGACTTGTGGGTCAACGCGCTGAGCGACCAGGCCGCGACGAGATTTAGTGCCCAAGAAGGCAACGAGCACATTGGCGACCTGCTTGGTGGTGATCTCTCCGCCGCGTCGAGCATCGACAAGTTGGTGGCGACGATGGTCAAGTGCGGCGTCGACCACGGCGTGATCGCCCAGGGAATCTCCGATGACTCCACCGAGACCCTGCTCGAAGAGATCGCCGCGTATCAGACGCGCCTGAGCGTCGCCCTCGTCGTCGACCGGGCCGACCGCCCGGTGCGCCAATGCGCTCGCCTGCGTGAACTCGCCGAGCACCCTGGCGTGTCCTTGGTCCGGATCACTCCCCTGGTCCAGCAGTACCCGCTCAACGACAAGCTCTACTACCCGATCTACGCCACGTGTGCGGAACTCGGACTACCGGTCTCGATCAACGTCGGCATCCCCGGACCCCAGGTTCGCTCGGCCTGCCAGCACCCGTCGCTCCTCGAAGACATCCTCATCGACTTCAAGGGACTGACGGTGATCGGGGCCCACATGGGCCACCCCTTCGAATCACTCCTGATGCAGTACATGTTGAAATGGCCGGACCTCTACCTCTCCAACTCGGCCTACCTGGCCAAGTACATGGATCCTTCCTTGGTCTCGTTCATGGACTCGTCGCGGGGATTCGGGCGCGTCTTATATGCATCGGACCACCCGTTCTTGCCCATGGAGCGAGCCACCGAGGCAGCCCGGGACCTGCCCCTGTCGACCCAGGCCGCTGCCGCGTACATGGGCGGCACGGCCCTGCGGCTCTTGCGCCTGCCCGCAAACCTTCGGGCGGGCTGACGCGTCAGGCGCCCCGCTGCGCCAAGGCCGCGGCCAACGCCCGAAAGGCCCGGCCCCGGTGCGAGATGACCTGCTTTTCCTCCGAGGACATCTCAGCGAAGGTCCGTCCATCGCCCCCTTCGGGCACGAAGATGGGGTCGTACCCAAATCCCCGCGTACCGCGGGGGAGGATCGCAATGGTGCCTTCCACCGCTCCTTCGGCCCAGACCTCGGTGCCGTCTGGGAACGCCACGAGCGCCACGGTGCGGAACCGAGCCGTTGGTGCCCCTCCGCCATCGGCCAGGACCGAAAGCTCGCGCAACAACTTGTCCACGTTGTCGGCGTAGGTGGCGTCTTCGCCGGCGAAGCGGGCGGAGTACACCCCGGGTGCACCACCGAGCGCATCGACTTCGAGTCCGGTGTCGTCGGCCACCGATGCCGTCGCGGTGGCTTGCACCAGGGCGATCGCCTTGAGGCGGGCATTGTCGAGCAGGGTTTCGCCGTCCTCGACGACGTCGGGAACTTCGGGGGGCCGAGGCACCAGATCGACCTCGAGTGCGCCGGCCAGGATCGCTGCGATCTCGCTCACCTTGTCCGGATTGGCCGAGGCCAGCACCAGGCGTAATGGGGTCGGCTGGCTCACCGCGGCGCAGGCGGCTCGGCCAGTGCTGCTGATTGGCGGGAGGTCAATTCGTTGATCCCGTCCTCGGCCAGCGCCAAGAGGCTGTCCAGCTCACCGCGGCTGAAGGCCATGCCCTCAGCGGTGCCTTGGACCTCGACGAAGCGACCGCTGCCGGTCATGACCACGTTCATGTCGACCTCGGCCCGCGAATCCTCTTCATAGGGAAGGTCGAGCATCGGCACGCCGTCAATGATGCCGACCGAGATGGCCGCCACCGAATCGGTCAGCGGCTGCGCACTGATGGAACCTTGCGCAATGAGGCGCTCGAACGCGTCGTGCAGCGCCACATAGGCCCCGCAGATCGACGCGGTGCGGGTCCCCCCGTCGGCCTGGAGCACGTCGCAGTCGACGGTCACCTGGATCTCGCCCAGCACCACGAGATCACAGACCGCCCGCAGTGAACGGGCAATGAGCCGCTGGATCTCTTGGGTCCGTCCCGACTGCTTGCCCTTGGCCGCTTCCCTTGAGGCCCGCTCAGGCGTGGATCCCGGCAGCATCGAGATACTCCGCAGTTACCCAACCCTTGCCGCTCCCTCGCATCCACGGCGGGACACGCTCTTCGACCGAAGCCGTGCAAAGCACCTTGGTTTGGCCAAAGGTGACCAGCACCGAGCCCGGGGCCATCACGGTGAAGTCACGGACAAAGCTGACTGGGCGCAACTCATCGAGTGCTCGCCCATCGCCACGGGCGATGCGGGCGTCATTGCGGGCTTCGCCCGCTGTGTCTGGTGCAGTCATTGCGTTCCTTTCGGCGCCACCTCGCGGCGCAGTTCACCCAGTGCGATTTCGGACCCGGCATCGCAAATCCCCGAACCGAGACGACCTCGGCCCAAGGACCCGGGCGCCCGCCGACACGCTAGGCCACGGGCGGATCGGGTTCGGCCGGCTTCACGTACGGCGGGGACGACGACCGCTCAATCTCCTCGGTCCGACGCCCCGGCATCGTGCTCGGAGATCTCGAGTGCGGCGGCCACGTCGACATAGGTCTTGAGCTCGATCACGTTGCCGCTCGGGTCGGCGAACTTGACCTTGGTCTGCTCCAATGCCGTACCGGGCTCGTCGGTAGCCACCGGCGACAAGAGCGCGACGCCATGGCCGTCCAACCGGGCCACCGCCCGCTCGAAATTCGCCTCGATCGAGGGTGGCCCCGAAGTGGCGCACACCAGCGGCTGTGGGCGGCCCACATTGATCGGGTCGATCCTGCAAGGTCACCTGCATGCCGAAAAACCAGATGTCGACAAAGCCCGAACGAGACCGGGCCGCCCGACAACCCAGGCATTCGACGTAGAACCGCCGCGCCGCCGCGAGGTCATGCACCGGGATGGAGAGGTGGACGATGGGCGGCACTGTTGCGCTCTAGGTGGCGCCAACGACAGCCGAAGGGGTGGCGAGCACGCAGCGGGCCATGGCGAGCGGATCGTGCGTCGCCGACGACCCGGCCGCTTTCGCTCGGCACGCCGCGAGCGCAGGATTGCGCACTGCAGCGCCGCCCTTGTCGGGCGGGGGCACCTTCCAGATCCACGCACCATTGACGACCGACGGTGCCGCCCCGAGCGCGGCCGTCGATGAAGCCCGACGCGTAGACCGGATCACGGCTGGCGCCGTCGATCACGATTTCGCTCACATGCCAGGTGCCCAATGCCCCGCGGACAGCGAGGAGCTGAGCGGGCGTGCCGCTCGGCAGGGCTTCGCCAGACATGGAGAGGTCGGTCAGGATCCGCCGCGCCGACCCGGGTAACCCACGCCCGACCGGTCCCCCCCGGGCGTTGGGGGTCTTAAGGGCGGCGCCGGCCAGACTGAAGTGCATGGCATCGACGGCCTGCCAGAGCATCGGGGCATCGATGCCCGAGACGGCGAAGGGCACGGTCAAGAGCACCGACCCCGGCGGCAGTTGGGTCGCCTGCTCGGCCATCCATGCGGGCACCGCGGCGTCCGACACCGTCAGCGGCACGTCGAAGGTCATAAAGATCGGGATCAGGGCGATCAGGCCAACCCCGATCGCCGCCAGGCGACGGGTAAGGCGAAGACGAGACCGGGGCCATCTCGAATGGTGCGCGACGCTGCGGTAGCCGGCATCGAGACCCAATCCGATCAAGAGCGCCACGAAGAGCGGGATGAAGGTGGCGATCTGGGCGGGGATGATCTCGTCGAATACCCGCCACTTGGCGAGTTCGCGCCACGGCAGCCAAATGTGGCCGAGCCACGTTGGCGGCCCGACATAGATCGACCCCAACGACAGCCACACGGCGACCACGCCCAAGCACACCAAGAGCCACACCAACGGGCGCCGGCGCGCCGCCGCCACCGAGGCCGCCGCGATCACCCCGACGCCGTAGCCGAGGTAGTTCACGGGCGGTCCATTGCGGCCTCGATAACCGGTGAAACGGGCGAGATGGGAGGCCCGAGAAGCGAAATTGCCCGGCGCGAAGAACTGGGACAGTTCGATCCCGGCGATGGGCGCCAAGAGGAACAGTGGGCCCGATACCGATTGGGGGCCGGCGATACCGAACCAGGCCGGATAGGCCAGCAGCGCCGCGGCCGGACCGAGGCCGACAACCAGACTCCGCCAAGCGTGCGGGGCGCGACGCCTCACGCCGCCCCAGTCGCTCACCGCGGCGGCCACCAGCGCCACCACGAGCGCGACGACAGCAAACAGCGCGCACATAACGAGGATCTCGGGAGAGATCCAGAACTGGGCGAGCACGAGGGCCAGCAGACACAAGCCGTCGCGCACGACGCCGTGTTCTTGGCGAACCAAGATCTCATAGAGGTTGGCGAAGATCAGTGGTGGCAGCACCAATACCACCACCGAGGCGTGGCCGACGGTGATCCCGGTCAGGATCACCGCCGAGTAGCCGAAGATCAGTGCGGCGGGGATGGCCGCGGCCTTCCAATGCAGGTATCGCCGCAAAGCCAACCAGCATCCCCAAGCGCTCAGTCCCGGAGCGAGCGTCAACGCCACGTTGGTCGCGGCGATCGGTCCCCAGATCTTGGTGACCGGCGCCAACACGATGCCGATGAGGGTGCCAGAGGTGTTCGAGAGGAGGTTGGCACCGAACGGCACGTTGATCGCGTGGGAGAAGAACGGATTGGCCAGGTGGGCGACGGCCCACGCCGGCCAGGCAATGAACCACACCTCTTGGGCCACGTCGCCGCACGCGCAGGTCAGCGTCGAGGTCGGATGGCCGGTCCACACGTGCCACCACAACACGATGGCGGGGAGCGAGAACAACAAAATCCGCACCAGATGACCGAGCACGAGGCGCAGTGCGCCCATCATCGCCGCCCGCCGGTGAGACCGCTCCGGCCCAGCTTCGGTCGACTCGCCGATCGCTCTGGGCAGCTCGATTGGATCGAAGCTGACCGGATCGGGCATCGCCGGTTCATGCACCACTGGATCGGGCAGCACCGGATCGGGCAGCACCCGAGCAACAAGATCCGCATCGAGGGACGATTGCTCCAGGCGCGTGGCCGGTGCGGCGATGATCTCAGGATCGACGACCGCGGTCGCCGTTGACCCCCGAGTGCGACCTCGGTCCCGCTCGCTCACCGCAACCGGGGCGAAGGCGGCCGCCAACGGGAGGGCGGCGGTACGCGCCCGGGCCCCGGGCTCGGATCGCCAGCGGCGCCACAGTGCGACCGCCGGGGGAACCAGCACCAAGAGCCACGGGAGCGCGTCGGTGATTCGGCCCGACCGCCGAGTCGGGTTTGGCGAAGTAGACGCATCCGGTGCCTGTGTCTCGCCCCTGGTCACGGCGAACAATCGTACTGCCGAGCACGTGGGTCTTTTCCCATGCCGCCCTCGGGCCCAGACCGTCGGTTCTCGGGTGCCGGCCGGCGCCGTGACGCTACGTTGGTGCGATGGCGACCTATGTGGCCCTGCTTCGGAGCGTGAACGTGGCCGGCCACGGGCGCTTGGCCATGGCCGAGCTCAAGGAAATGTTCGTCGGGATGGGGTTCGCCAAGGTCTCGACCTACATCCAAACGGGAAATGTCATCTTCGGATCCGCCAGCCGCAGTCCCCGCAAACTCGAATCCATGATCGAATCCCGACTCGAACTGACCTTTGGTGCTGCGCCCAAGGTCATCATCCGCACCGCTGAGGAGTTCGCGGAGATCCTGGCGACGAGCCCCTTCGCGAAATCAGGCGCAGACCCGGCGCGCCATCATGTGACCTTCTTGGCCACGGCGCCCCCCAAACAGCGTCTGGCTGAGTTCGAGGCGCCCGAGAGCAATCGCGACGAACTGGCGATCATCGGGCGCGAGATCTACGTCCACACGCCCGATGGCTACGCCAACACCAAGCTCACCGGCACCTACCTCGAGCGCCACCTCGGCGTCTCGAGCACGACGCGCAACTGGAACTCGGTCACCAAACTCGGCGTCTTGGTCGCCGCGGCCGCCTCCTAGCATTTAGGGGATGCCCGAGCCCATCATCCCTGAGCCACCAGACGACCACCACCGACCCGACACTTTGAACGCGGCCGTGCGGCGCCGACGCGCTGACGCGCTGTTCTACCTCCGGCTCCGCGACGCCATCGTGGCGAACCAACGCGCGATCGAGCGCCTCGGTCGATGAGCGTCGACTACCTCGAACTCGCGGACTTCTTGTTGGTCGCCGAAGCCGTCTTGCAGATTCCCGCCAAGAAGATCGCGGAAGACGCCAGCCTGCATCTCGCCGACTCGGCTCTCCACGCACCAGCCGCACGCTTCGCCGGCGTGGATTTCTATCCTGATTTCGCCACCAAGGCCGCGGTGTTGTGCGCCCATCTCGTGAAGAACCATCCGCTCAAAGACGGCAACGCCCAAGTCGCGCTGGTGGCGACAATCGAATTGTCCGGGCGTAACAAGTTCCCCTGGTCGCTCCCTCCGGGCGATGATGACGGCGAAGTCACAGCGACCGTGCTGAACGAACTCGCGGCCGCTGCGCTCGACGAGGCGACCATCGAGCTCCTCGCCCGGTGGATCGCCAAGCGAATCGACTCAACGGCCTGACACCGAGACCGAGGGCGGCCTTATTCGACTTCGGCCTTGATCCGCTCGAGGGTGGTCCGCATCCCTTCACGATTGGTCTTGCCGCGGGCCCACCCGAGCAGGGCCCAGTAGATCCGCAAACCGAGCGTGGGCGTCAAGGTGAAGTTCTCGGTGACATCGGTGCCCTCTCCGTTGGGCTCGAGGGTGTACCCCCAGATGCTGAGCGGTTTGTCGCCGGTCCCGACGCCAAAGCTAAAGACGCGGCCGGGTTCGCTCTCCATCACGGTGCAAGTGGTCCAATAGGTCGGGCCCCAGCCGTTGCGCTTCACGTGACCACGGAACTTGGCACCCACCACGGGCCCGGTCGCCCCATCGAGCCACTCGGCCTCGAACGTCTCGGGGCTGTAGCGCCCGATCTTGGTGACGTCGCTCAGCAGATCCCAGATCTTCTCGGGGCTCGCAGCCATGTGGACGGTCACTGATTCGCGCATGAACTCACCCTATGACCCAATCGCGTCCCCCCGGGGCCCGTCCCGCCGCTCGTGGCACATGTGCGGCCCCTCGGCGAGCGTAGGTATCGGCGTCGTTGCAGCACCAGGCGAAACGTCGGACCAAGTTCGGGCGCCACCAGAGCGCCGGCGAGGAGTGGGCAACCTAGAAGTAGATGATGGACTTGGCCCGCTCGGTCACTTCGTCGATATCACCGGTCCACGCACCCGTCGAGAGGTACTTCCACCCGGCGTCGGCCGACACCACCACAATCGAAGCCGTCATCCCGGGTTCGAGCTGGGCGGCGCACTTGATCGCACCAGCGATCGCCGCACCGGTGGAGATGCCGGCGAAGACACCGACGTCGGTCAGACGTCGGGTCCATTCGATCGATTCGCGTGGGCGCACGACGGTCTTTCGATCCAAGAGTTCGGCACCGCCGAGTTCTTCGAAGATCGGCGGGATATACCCGTCGTCGAGGTTGCGCAGCCCGTCGACCATCTCCCCCGACGGTGGCTCGACCGCCCAGATCTTCACGGCGTCGCCGCGCTGTTCACGCAGGTAGCGCCCGACACCGAGCAGTGTTCCCGAGGTGCCCAGGCCGGCCACGAAATGGGTGACCTCGGGGCAGTCGCGCAGAATCTCGGGTCCGGTGGTCCGGTAATGGGCCATTGGATTGGCGGGGTTGCCGTATTGGTACAAGAACGTCCACTCGGGGTGCTCTTCGGCCAACTGGCGGGCCATGCGCACGGCACCATTGGAGCCCTCGGTGCCCGGAGACTCGATGATCTGCGCGCCCCACAACTCGAGGAGCTGACGTCGCTCGATCGAAACGTTGGTCGGCATGACCACCTTGAGGTGGTACCCCTTGACCCGGCAGACCATGGCCAGGCCGATCCCGGTGTTGCCCGATGATGGCTCCATCAGTACCTGATCGGGCTGCCCGGGCTTCAAGATTCCGTCGCGTTCGGCCGTCTCGATCAGCGAGAGGGCGACCCGGTCCTTGACCGACCCACCGGGATTTTGGCCTTCGAGCTTGATGAACAGCTTGGCCGAAGGATTCGGGCTCAGCTCACTGATCTCGACCAGGGGCGTGTTCCCGATCAACTCGAGCACCGAACCGTACGCCGTCACCGCATTCCCCTCGACCTGCGCCCAGTGCCGCCGTCAGCCGCCGGCGACCGCAGGCAGGATGGAGATCTCGGATCCGTCGGCGATTGGGGTGTCGAGACCGTCGAGATAGCGAACGTCATCGTCGTTGACATAGATGTTCACAAACTTGTGCAGCGTGCCGTCCTCTTGGACCACTTGGCCGGCCATGCCTGGGTACTCGGCGACCAACTTGGCCAACACCTCACCGAGGGTCGAACCACTGAGCTCGACCACAGATGCCCCGCCGGCGTGGTTACGCAGGACGGTCGGTAGACGGACTTCGACGGCCACGGGGCCTCCTCGTTGGGAATCTCCCCGCCCAAGGGCAGGTCAGATGATTGTTGACTGATCCGGTGAGGATTCTAACGGGCCGGGTCGGCCTCCCCCACCCCAGGCACCACGACCGGCTCTTCGGTGATCACTCCGTCGAGAATCCGGTAACTGCGCACCACAGGGTGGGTATCGCGCAGCGACACCAAGACGTAGTGCCATCCCGGGTCAAGGGCCTGGGCCACGTCGGTCGGCGAAGGGTACGCGTCGGTGTGGGTGTGCGAGTGGAACACCCCCATGATGTCGGCGCCGAGGTCTTGCGCCCGCCGATCGATTCCGAGCATCTCTTTGGGGTCGATCTGGTAGATCATCGCCGATGCTGCGGCGTTGGCCGTCGGGAAGAGGTGGGTGGCCTCCGGCCCGTCGTAGGTGCCTATCAACAGACCGCACGCCTCGTCGGGCAGGCCGGCCAGGCAGTGGCCGATCATCTCGGTGTAGATCGTTTCGCTGAGCACGAGCACCCGTACACGGTACCCTCGACCCCAAATGGCCAGGGCAAAGAAGCAGATCGCAAAACGCGAAGCGGCGCGCGAGGAGCGCGGGAGCGACCGCACGGTCGCTACTAACCGCCGTGCCCGACGCGAATACGAGTTCATCGAGACGCTCGAGGCCGGCATTGTCTTGCAAGGCTCCGAGGTCAAGTCGCTCCGCGAAGGCAAGGCCCAGTTGAGCGAGGCCTACGCCCGGGTCGACGACGGCGAGCTGTGGCTCTTCCAGATGCACATCCCTCCCTGGGCCTTCGCCACGGGGTTCGGCGCCCATGACCCGGACCGAAAGCGCAAGCTCTTGTTGCACCGCAAGCAAATCGACGAACTGCTCGGCAAGACCCAGCAACAGTCGTTGACCATCATCCCGGTCAAGCTGTACTTCAAAGACGGAAAGGCCAAGGTCGAGATCGCCCTGGCCAAAGGCCGACGCCTCTACGACAAGCGCAACGTGATCATGGCCCGCGACGCCGAGCGCGAGGCAGCTCGGGCGACCAAGGAGATCAACCGATGGAGTGGCGCCTGATTCACCCGGTAGCATGGGTGAGCTGACCATACGGTTGGCTGGACAACCCAAACCATGGGGGTGATTGGCTTCGACTCCGGTCGTCGATATAGGAGAAGCGAGCCGTGGTCTCCGGAACCACGTTAAAGAGCCGGAACCAAAAACAAACGCCGAGCCTCAGCTCGCGCTCGCTGCTTAAGTAGCGACGTTCACCCGGTCTCAGCCCTACGGATCGGAATGTGGACGCCATCAAGTAGGGCTTACTTAGCGCCTCACACCAACTGAACGCTAAGGACACACTCGTTGGCTACGGGGCGGCTCAACCGCCGGCAGCGACGCCACCCCCGACAATTTCATGCCGGCTGCGCTCGGAGAAGGCCTATTGAAACTCCGGAGGACGCGGGTTCGATTCCCGCCACCTCCAAGGGTTCTCACGCGAGATCGTGAGGGCCGTTGGAGGTGCGCCAACGCCCGACTGGACGCAAGTGGGAGACTGAGCGACGACTCATCGGGGCGGGGCGAGGTTTGAATCCTCGAATGGTGGGACTGCAAATTCGGTAGAGACATTCTTTGCCCCGTCACACGATTCGCACCACCGCACACGTTGAGACGTCTGCCAACGGTCGACACGAGTAGACGGGACCCCCGAAAACCCAACACACGCGAACGCCAGCTCCCGTCGACAGCACGGACACTGGGGCGATGACCGCGGCAATTGTCGTTGTAACCCCCAGACGAAACTGCCACTATGAGCGTGCTCTTGGATTGAAGATCGACCGCGAAAGGTATCTGAGATCATGGTCGCCGATGTGTCGTGGAATCACAAATAGTCGAGAAGCGACCCACTCGGACCAAACCCGCATCGACATGGCCGATCTTCATCATCGGCCTCGTGCTATTTGCGCTCTTTGGCGGCGGCTGGGCTTCCTGGTTGCCAACGAGCGCCAGGCCAACACCCAGACCGATCAGGCGCACGCCACCTGGCACATGACCCGCCGCCAGATCGCCAGTGCGCTCGCTGACCTGACCAATGTCCGTGGGCAACTTCGAGCAGATGGTCGCACCACGACGGTGGTCGTATCGGGCCTGGCCCAAGACACCACCCAACTCACCGGGGTCCGAGCCGAGTTGCAGCAAGCCCAGTCGAGCATGGTTGCACAGGGCTCAACGATCCTCGATCTCCAAGACTGCCTCGGCGGCGTCGAGCAGGCTCTTAATGCCTTGTCGGTTGGTGATCTCACCCAAGCGCTCAGCCACTTGAGCGCCGTCGCCACCCCATGCGAGAAGGTGCCCGTCGGTGGCTGACCTGCGCTTGGCTCGCAGGCGCAGGCTCGCCCCTCTTGGCGGGTCATCGCAGCTGTCGTCCTGTTGGGCGCAGTGGTGAGCGATGTCCAGGCCCATGCTCGTGATCGTCAGGCTCATTCACTCCTCACATCCGCCCAATCCAGCCTCCGCGCGGCCAGAAGCGATCTGGCCTCGACCACCCATATCCAACGCCGCGCCCACATTCATCTCGACACCTGGAGACCGACGACACCTTCACCCGTCACGTCTTGTACCAGACCAAGCCAATCTGGCTACGTCGCGCAAACCGACTTCTTCGAGGGACTGGACATTGCCAATCTGCAGTCGTGCCTCGGTGGGTCAGGACCGCGTTGGCCACATCGCCGAGCATGACAACATCCAAGCTGGCGACGATCTCTCAGGCGTTGCCCAGTCTTGCGAGACGGTGGACGGTGGAAGCACCGATGGATTGGTGTATCCGTTCGACTTTCCCGATCCTTACGTGCTGACGGTTGGCACGACCACCTTCGCCTACGCCACCAATTCGGTGGAAGGCAACATCCAGATCATCGAGTCCGTGATCTCACCCATTCGACCGCCATCGGGAACGCCGACCCCAGCTGGCGAGCTGGGCGGCACCCAACGAGACCTGGGCGCCGGCGGTGCTTCCGATCGCGGGGCACTACGTCCTCTATTACACGGCGTTGGTGGCCAAGGGTCGAGCCCGATGCATTTCGGCCGCCTTGGCGTCGAATCCTCAAGGACCGTTCGTCGATTCGTCAACCGGCCCATTCGTGTGTCAACCGACCTTGGATGGCTCGATTGATCCCTCCCCGTTCGTCGACCCCAATGGCACGCCATACCTCGTCTGGAAATCGACCGGGGAAGGGAACCGACGGAGCACGATCTGGTCCCAACAACTCGACCCAACCGGGACGAGCCTGATCGGCACGGGCGCCACGGCGCTGTTCAGCCCGACCCAATCGTGGGAGGCCACAAATGTCGAAGCGCCCGACCTGGTCGAAAAGGCCGGGCACTACTTCCTCTTCTATTCGGGCAACGACTGGAATAGCGCCCACTATGCGATCGGCGTCGCCTCTTGCAGCGGCCCGCTCGGGCCGTGCACCAAACCATCGAGCCAACCGCTCCTGGCCAGCAGCCCCACCGTGGTCGGACCCGGAGGGGCGTCGGTCTTCGCCGACCAATCCGGTGACCTCTTCATCGCGTTTGCTGCGTGGAGTCCCGGCGCAGTCGGTTATCCGCACAGCCGTGACCTCTACATCCGCCCCTTGAACCTCGGAGGCACAACGCCCGTCATCGAACCCGGTCGCTGAGTCCTCACCCCGCGAGAAGTGCCCGAGAAGCTCTTGGCGATAGGGGGCGCAGCTGGGACGTGCGACGGCACAGGCCACCATTGACAGAAGTCCACTCACTTGGCCAAAAGGCCGGTTGGCCTCAAGGCCGCTCAAGGCGCCGGTCGTCTCCGTAGCCCCTATGTTGCGGCTATCAGGCAGCTCAACGGGAAGAATTGGGTCACAAATCAGCACAATGGCCCGGGAAATCTCTGGGAACTCCGTAGAAAATGGTCCGATGGCCACGGTGACCACTACTGCGAATGTCGAACTGGTCTTGCGCCATTACGACGAATTCCTCAACAACGGCGACATGAGTGCCGCGACGCGACCTTCGCCCTGACTTCGTTGACCACGCCGCCCCTCCGGGCACCCCCCCGGGCCCCGAAGGCTCAAAAATCATCACCATGGTGCGGACGGCCTTCCCTGACATTTTGTTCACCCACGACGAGGTCATCGCTTCTGGCGACATGGTGGCTGCTCAGGGATTGTGGACGGGCACACACAATGGTCCGATCTTCGGGCTCGAAGCGACGGGTCGGTCTTGTCGGATCCGCGGCATGGTTTTGTGGCGCATCGTCGACGGCGCACTGGCCGATCGATGGGCCGTGCTGGACTTCGATGCCCTAGTCGCACAGATTCAAGGCGAGCAATAACGCGCCAACCCCATTGGGGCCGGTCGCACACGCACCGGGCGACCACTATTTTCCGGCCTCGGCTCGACGTGCGGTGAACGGACGCACGGGCCCCTACATATCTCTTCGCTTTCGAGCACTTCTCGCCATCGCTCACCTTCGGATCAGTACCGGTGGCCATCGAGCGTCTAGGGCCCTGAGCATGACGGGTTGATGCCCGAGCACGCACAGCCTCCGGTGCGCCAAATGTGGGAATCGCTAGGGATTGTTCAGCCGTCGCGGAGCGGTGCGCCTGCAATCGAGTATTCGGGGGCTCTAGACCACTTGCCCCTGAGATCGATTCGTATGTCGACTTCTGTGGGGCATTGCTCATCGAGGTACACCTCCATCGCGCTCGATCCAACACCACGCGCCCGTGGCGGTGCCATGCTCGGGTCAGCTGCAAACAAAGGAGAGCATCGTGAACGAGGTCCCACTCCGTCGTCCGGTGAAGGAACGGCATCTGATCAGCCAAGCCATCAGCCTTCGAGGCCTTCGTGGCGAGGTCCAAAAGGCCAATGGCATCAACGCCAAGATCGCCGTTTTCCTGACGAACATCGTCGGATCGATGTGGTCCGCGTATGTCTTTGCGGTCATTGCCCTCTTGGGACTGCGTCCGGCGCTGCAGCCCGGAGGCGAGGGCATCGTGGCCTGGATCGCCCAGACGTTCCTCCAGTTGGTCTTGCTATCGGTGATCATGGTCGGACAGAACGTCCAGAGTCAGGCGAGCGATCTGCGCTCGCGCAATACCTATGACGACACCGTGGAGATTCTCGACCGCCTCAACACTCACACCGACGGCGGTCTGAAAGACCTCATGGATCGCATCGACTCGCTCGAGACACCAGCTCAAAGGCGGCTGACCACTTTTGGTCTCACTTCATCGGAAGGCAAACCCGAGCCAACCGGTCGCATCGGTGCGTGATCGCGCCCCGGCACGGCACCGCGTCGCCTCGAACTACGCGTGCGCAATCGGGGTTCATCCCTGCTGGTCGAACCGGGGCGGCGGCGAGCACTACCCCTCTTGCGTCGGCGCTCCATCGCCGCGGACGTGCTCGGTCCATCGAGCTCCGTCCCACCATCGGAGCTGGCCGCTCTGCGCCGAGGTCGGATACCAACCCGCAGGTGCCGAAGTGCGATGCCAGACCAAGTCAGGGGTCGGCTCCCAGCCACTGAAGGTACCCGGTCCCATCTGCCACGCGAGGCGGCCTCTTGCACAGCAATCAGCTTCTTGCGGATGTTGAACCAGTAGATCAAGGACACGATGGCCAAGATGTTTACGAGAATCACCAGCAGCAGCCACATGATCTTTTCTTGTCCGGCTAGTTTCCACTGCCATTCCGGGCGCTTCACGATGTCAACCAAGGCGACGATTGTCATCACAAACGCACCGATCGCCACGACGAACCACAACAAGAAAAAGATGG
>CAWDCE010000003.1:0-161450 GCA_963800725.1 uncultured Acidimicrobiaceae bacterium
ATCCCTCGGGACTCAGATGAATCAAGGGGAAGCACTCATCGTCGTCAACATTGAATACCGTTATCTTGATCGTATATGTCTTGCATTCCTACTGGATGAGTGCATGCGCACTGTCCAACGCCTCATAAGTTCAAACACTCGCCCAATGCACGGAAGACTTGCAGCGGATCTAACCAGGAACCTTCGGTATCCGGGGATTAGCGACGAGCAATTCAGCCTCTTGGTACCAGCCAACTGGATTCGGGTGATACCACGTTTTCACCCCGGGCAAGGCCGCATCTACGAATGGCTGAATGAGCCAGCGATTCGGATTGTTCTTCGTGGCGAATAGTTCGTGGTTTGGCGGTCCTGCGAAGAGAGTTGATGTCTTTTCAAAAACGAAGTTAGACGTGTGGGTTAGATTATTGAGCAGGTCAACACATCGCTGCTCCATTGCATCTGCAGCAATCTGAAGTCCGCGAATGCGGGCCCCTACTTGGATGAAGGTGCTTCCAAAATGGCCTGAGCGGAGCGTGTAACTCGTATCTCCTTCAAGGTACGGGTAACCAACAAGGACGATGTGGGCGGTTGGACTTGCTTTGAGATGAATCTCCTTGAGCACGTTGAATATCCGATTCTGGAGGGTCCCGCCGTAGACCAGGTTTTCGGCTCGAGCCAGATTTGGTGCGCAAGTCGCACCGTCCCTAAAGTTGGCAATCAAGCAATAGTGGACTATGTCCGAGAAGTACGCATCATTTCCCCCAATCGTCAGGAAAATCAGGTTGTAGCCGCTATTCACGGCATTCAGCTGAGGACCAACATTACTGTGTTGGGACTGAAAGAAATCTGACGTGGTCGCTCCACTGCACGCCGGCATTCTGAACAAATGCGTCCTGGTTGAAGGGCGCGGCTGAACGAGTCGTTGAAACTGACGGGCGTAGTTGTATGCCGATCGGTAACAACCCGTTGGTCCGTAATATCCGCCGGCTCCATTCCCGGCAGAATACGAATCGCCAAGAGTCAGAATAGAAAGCGTCCCAGCCCCGCTCGATGGGGTACCACAAGATGGATCGTTCGTTTCCGTCCACGTGAGCTTGACAACGACTGAACTGGGAGTCGATTGAGTTCCTACCAGTGTGATGAGAAACTGAGGCAGACCAACCGCTGTATTGAGGTTCAGGCCTGTGAGATTGACGGATCCGGTGCTGTCTAACGGACTACTTGGAATTCCCGAGATTACATTTCCATCCCCATCTTCAAATTGGACAGAACCACTTGTGTAAGCAGTTGGGGCTGGTGACTGAACTTGGAGACTTGAGTAGGTGGTTGGCAAGCAAAGCTGAGTTGGAACAACAAGACTCGATGCCAAGACCCGGATTGGACCCTGCCCGCACGCTCCTCCGGGTCTGCTGAAGGTTTGGTTTCCGATTTCGGTTAACAGGTTTCAGGCGGCTTGAAGCTCGGTGTCAAGTATCTCAAATTCGACTGGAGTGAGTCGACCGAGGACACGTTGGCGGCGCCGACGGTGATAGGTCCGTTCTATCCAGGTGACGATGGCGATGCGGAGTTCCTCTCGGGTTTCCCAGCGTTGGCGGTCGAGCACGTTCTTTTGCAGCAGTGAAAAGAACGACTCCATGGCTGCGTTGTCGCCACACGCGCCGACCCGACCCATCGATCCGGTCAGTCCATTGTGCTTCAACGTACGGACAAATGCCTTGCTTCGAAATTGAGATCCCCGGTCCGAATGAATTATCACGGTGCCGACCGGGCGACGGAGGGCAATGGCATTGCGCAACGCTGAGACGGCGAGCGCGGCGGTCATCCGTGCATCGAGGCTGTAGCCGACGATGCGGTTGGAGTAGACGTCCTTGATGGCGCAGCAGTAAAGCTTGCCTTCGTTGGTCCGGTGCTCCGTTATGTCCGTCAGCCACAGCGCATTGGGCCGCTCTGCGGTGAAGTCGCGTCCCACCAGATCGTCGTGGACCGGAGGTCCGGCCTTCTTGGAAAGGCCTTTCTTCTTGGCAAAGACGCTCCAGATGCCCTGTTGCGAGCACAGGCGCCACACCCGACGCTCGCTGGCGCTGATGCCGGCGTCGGCCAGCTCAACCGAGTCGGCCAGCTCGTCGGAGATGAAGCGATAGCCGAATGCCGGGTCGTCGTCGTGAATGTCGATGGCGGCATTGATCAGCTGCGCCTCGTCCCAGTCACGTTGAGAGACCGGGTTCCGGCGCCACTTGTTGAAGGCTTGGGTGGAGAAGCCCAGCACCCGGCAGGTCACCGTGACGGGGATCCCGTCGGCGGCAAGGTCAAGGACCAGCGGGTAACTCATTTTTTTGAAGGGAGCTCCCGAGCAAAGTAGGCGGCGGCCCGGCGCAAGATCTCGTTCTCCTGCTCGAGCACCCGGTTGCGCTTCTTCAGCTCACGCAGTTCTCGCGGCTTCAGCTTCCTTTAGACCGGGGCGCACACCGTCTTCAACGTCGGCCTTCTTGATCCAGGCGTGCAGCGTGGCCTCTGAGATGCCGAAGTCCTTGGCGATCTGGGCAAAGGTGGCTTCCCGTTTGCGTGCCACTCTGACGACGTCAGCGCGGAACTCGGCGGGATAAGGGGCTGGCATGGTTCCATCCTTTCGAGAGAGCCGAAGCTCTCAACGTTAAGTGGAAACCAAACCTTCAGCAGACCCCTCTTTCCCACCGAGGGTTGCCAGCCAAAGGTGTAACATTCGCTGCGTCCGCGAGTTGCAAAGGGAGAATAAAGATGCCCGAGTTCCCTGCGATTGCTCACGTGGCACTAACGGTGACGAGCCTTGAACAGAGTGTGCCTTGGTATAAGAAACTGTTCGGCTCGGACCCAATCCTTGAGGAGGACTCAGGTTCGTTCCGAGCGCGTCGCTTGGCTTACCGGCGGCACAATCGTTGGGCTAACTCAGTTTCCTGACTTGGAGAGCGATGAGCCGTTCAACGAGCGGCGAGCGGGGCTCGATCATCTGGCTTTCGGCTGTACCAGCCGTGACCAGTTAGAGGTATGGGAAATCCGTCTGAACGAACTCGGCATTCCCAACGGTGGCATCGTGGACACGCCTGACTACTCGGCGTTGTCGTTTCGAGATCCCGACAACATCGCACTTGAGTTCTTCGCACCCCGGCGCTGAGTCCGGCGGAGATGCCGACTGCTTAGAGGCCATCCAATACCGCCGCATCGGGGCGACGGATTGGCACGTATGCCACACCCTCGGCACTACCTGCGGTTGCCCCCTCAATCATCACCAAACATCTAGCCGAGTGCCACGTCCGGAGTGCTCGTCTAGTGGGCGTACCGTCGGGGGGACACGGATTTAGCCCAAGACCCCGGCTTCGCAGTAGTTGCGTCTTCATCGAGCTGGGTGGTCGTCATGTTGATTTGGGCCTGGATCATGCGGCGGCGAGCCGGGAAATCGGCGAAAGCGGTGAAGTCACCTGAGCCGCCAGTTGTTCCCAACAACCCAGCACCGACACGGTGACCTTCCCATTGCGGCCCCTTGGAACGGATTGGACAAGCCCAGCTGATCTACGGCGTGAGGGCCACTCCAACGCAGTCCGTTCCTGCTGGGCGATTTCCAATGAACAATGCCCCCAAAGGTTCTCGAAGACTGAGTCCAGCGTCGCAGGCTCTCCCTCATCGAAAACGTGATGGTGCCAAATCTCGGGATCTTGGCTAGCAACCATCGTCACTACCTTCGGTGTCATTGCCTTGATCGCCAAATCGGTCCAACTCGTCGTCCTCGTCGCTCTTCATGTTCTCCCGACTGGGTACAGCCCAATGCGAGATGCCATCAGCGACTACGGCGTGGGCCGCTATCGCGTCTACTTCGCCGTGCAGGTGTGAGGTGGTGCAGTGGCGTGTGCTGCCGTCGGCCTCGCGTTCGCCCACGTACATCCCTATGGGCCCACCTTCGTCGTGGTGGCGCTGCTGGTGAATGCCATAGCGCGACTGCTAATGCCGGCATTCCCCACCGACCAGTCGGGCAGCCGCTTGCAGACGGTGAGAGGCACGATCCACGTGGTGCTCGCCATCGTCGCGTTCGCGGCAATTGCGGCAGCGGCCAGCAGCCTCAGCGGACTGTTGAACCACTATCAGGATTGGCACCGCATCAAGACGCCCATAGAGGCACTCGGCTGGATCGTCCTCGTTGGCGCCATCGCCACAGCCGTCGCAATTGTGGGGCCCCGACTCAAGAGGAACTTCGGAGTCATCGAGGGGATCTTCACCTTGTCGGTGATCTTGTGGCTCTACGCCATATCGATCGAACTTATTCGTTTCGCCAAGTAGCGCTGCGTTCTAGATGCGATTCCCGGCAACGTGGTTGAAGATCTATTGATCCGGTCCCAAGGGGCGCGCTGACGCGCTACCTCGAAGTTGCCGATGGCGATCCTCGCTGGGTCGGGGATCCTGCCCCAGTTCGCAGGGGTAGGGGACCGGCCACATCGCAGACATGCCTCGGCTGCCTTGAGGGCAGCCGGGATGAGGGCAGAGTCCAGCGAGATCCGAAGAGTTCATCGGCGCCGTCTATAGGCGCGGGTCAAGTCGCGCGGTCGGACGAACTGCGCTTACTCATCGAAAGGGGCGGCGTCGATCAGGTCCAAGAATCCGAAGTTCCTGACGAGCGCAGCAGCACCCGAGTACGGCTTCCTCGCCGCTTCCGATTCGAAGACCTCTGCGATCGCGCGTTTCATTCCGAGTCGGGGTGACTCAGCTATGAGGGCCTCCAACCACTCGGGTGCGATCTGATCGAGGCGTAGACCGACGACATCGGCCGCGGCGCCAAGATGGACACCCGCAACTTCGGGCCGTGCCTCTTGTGCAGTGCTCAATTCCATATGTAAGGCGACGGCGTCAAATATCAACGTCGCGTCGTCCACTGACCCGTCGGTATCCACAACGTGTTTTGCTGCGACCCCGGCCCCTTTGAAGTGGAATGGCGTGACGCCGTCATCCAATTCGGTGCCCAGGGCGATGTCGTGCAACATGCTCGCCGTGTACAGAAGTTCTGGATCGAAGGAAAGATTGGCGATCGAGAGCAGGTGAGCGCCTAACTGATACGTCCGTTCGCTGTGCCTCACCAAAAACGGCGGTTCGATCCTCTGGGCCATGGCAGCCGCACCTCTTGCCAGACCCGAATCGGGCACCGCCATTAGTTTCACCATGAGTCCGTTCCGTCTCCTCAACTAGGCGTCGGCGAGCGGCAGCGACTACGTGAAACGTGTTGTCGCCCAGATGAATAGCCATGATCGGTCCGATGCCCTCGCTGGCTGCGATGACACGACCTACTCCTGATACCGCTGGTATTCGAGGACACTACTGCCGAGTCCCGCTGCCCGCACGATAAGAAGTACTGGGTCAGGATCAGTGGCGCTCCCTCGCCAGCTTCGCCTGCCACTGCTTTACAATTCTTCGAGGCCCTGGGTCCAGTCGCTCCGGTTTGAAGATCCCATGCCGGCAAGATCGTCCGAGTTAGTGTTCTGCCATAGCGATTGCGCAATCCAAGGGGGCGGGTAGTGATCGATCTGTCGGTGGTGCTCAGCGCGTCGAGTTCTGGGGTTCCGATTAATGGCGCCAATCCGGGATGTGGCTCGGCAACCCAGTGCGTTTCTGTCCCCTTTCAAACCGTCGGAGGCAGTAGCGGAGTGACGCTGAGCCCCACCGTGGGGGGCATCTCTTCGATCGCCAGCGTCTTGATTGAAATAATTGCGGTAGCGTCCCTGGCCGCTTTGGTCGGGATCATCATCATTGCCATTGTGGCCAATCGGGCTGATCCGGACCCGACCGGGCGTCGTCCCCAGTCGGTCTATTACTTCGTGGTCTCCTTCGTCACCCTCACCACCGCCATTTTGGGCTCTGCCCTTTTCGTGGTCTCGCTGCTCTGGCTGACTGCTCACCATTCGTCATCGGCCAATCACTCGATTGCCCGACTCATGCTTGTCAGCGTCCTCATTCTCGCGGTAAGTGCGCTGCTCTTGATTGTCCACCTGCGTCGAGGGCTCCAGCTCGCCCGAGCCAGCGACTCGCCGGCCAACCCCTCCCATCGGATCGGACAGAGTTACATCTCCGTTGTCGCTTTCGTGTCCATCTTGACGCTCTTGATAACCGGAGTGCTCACGATCTACTTGATCTTTTCCATCGCGGCTCCCGGCACATTCGGCGCTGCGGGTGGTCGGAGTGGGTCCACACGTATCTTGGTGGAGATGCTCTACCTGGCGGTGGTCGCGATCATCGTGCTCTGGTCGCATGGGTCACTCTTGACACCAAGGCTTGGCCTCTTCGGTCATAAGTCCGGCGACAGCGATGCGCAAGTCATCAATGAAACGGCATCGGGATCCATGCCGTTCGTGTAGTGAAGCGCGGTACTTGTGGAGGTCGCTCGGATTCGGTCGGACTCGTGGATATTCCCGAATCAGCGGTTTGATCGCAGGATCGGGCGAGCAGGTCCGGCTTCGAGCTCTCCTCAGCGGTGGAGACGGCCAACTGATGGCCCGCCTGGCTCGTGCCATCTCCAACGAGGGAAAGTTGCGGTAAATGGCCACAGGTTTCGCAGTGGGCCTCTCTTGAATCACCCAGCGATCAGAATGCCAGCATGAGCGTTTCCGGCATCCTGATCGCAGAGAGCCTCTCCACGGGCAGCCCGCTTGTGGGTGTGACCCTCCAAGTTCACAAGGTGAGCAGAGGTGACGCCGGAGACGTGAGCGCTCGACAGCCCCTCACCTGGACGTTCATTGAGTTCACCGTGGAAGATCAAGTCGTGGCCGATCTCGTTGAAGCATTGAGCCGCTCGCTCAAGCCCGACGGCGGCTGGTACTGCGACTTTCGTACAACCGAAGAGACCTTCGTGGTATTTGCGAGAAAAATCTTTCGCTATGCCCGTGGCGACGCGGCGGCTCGAGAAGAAGCCAAGGCATACGGTCGATCGTTAGGCGTTCCCGAGGGGCAGCTTGACTGGACCGAATAGCGCATTGGTGTCGAGGCTGAGCGAATCGCTGACGCCGCACCTTTGGGGCGGACAGTCTCCTTCGTGGAGTCGTGATCATTGAAGTTTCACCGGTGAGGTCGCCCATGATTTGTTGCTTGCCAGTCTCGTGAGCCCCTCCGTCATAGGTGCAAAGATTGCACATGGCTTCGTACAACCCGCTGGTCTGGCATGACTTCTTCATGGGCACGATCGGCGCAGCGGCGGCACTCACTGGGCTGCTTTTCGTCGCGATCTCGATCAATCTCGAGCAGATTCTCAAGTACCCTCAGCTTCCGGGCCGAGCCGCAGGAACCCTGGGGATCTTGGTGAGTGCTCTGGTTGTTTCGGGATTCGCGCTTGCTCCGGGCCAGGGTACTCGTGGCCTCGGCATCGAGATCGGTGTTGTTGGCGCGATCGTGGCCGTACAATGCCTGTGGGTGGCGCGGGGCAAAGGCCGACCCGGTGAACCCAAATTGTGGAAATTTTCACACCTGGCTACTTTGCTGCTCCCGGGTCTCGCATTCGTGGTCGGCGGGATGAGCCTGATCGCCGGTGGTGCGGGAGGCCTCTACTGGGTACTCGGTGGAGTCTTGCTTGTTTTCGTCTCCGCGTCGATCAATGCGTGGGTATTGCTGGTCGAGATCAAGCGTTAGGCAGCATTTGCGGTGATGCCCCAGTTCGCTGGACCGTGGAGGGTGCACAGGTTCTCGGTAAGCAGCGCTTCCTAAGAGCCTTGAAGAATGCCAAACCGGCCTAAGGGACGACCCCGCTGGCTGGGACTGGTTTGTCTGCCAGATTTCTGTATCGCCGGGGTTGAGCGCGACACCGACCACTTTGTCGATTTGCTCACTTCGGCTGACGTCGTGTTCGCCTTCTTGGAGTGCATCGGCTCGGCGAAGATTTCTGCCATCGTGGTCGATCGTCGGCTCATCCCAGAGCACTAACGGGCCTTGGGGCGGATCCGACGGCGGAACATCGTGAGCCACCCGATGTCCGTCACGCACCAGTTCGGTCGGCGTGCCCTCTGAGAACCAGCGGGCTTCGTGGCGCTTGTAGGGGTCTTGGTACCAGCCCACGGCTTTCATTTCCAAGAGTCGTTTTCACCGCACAAGCGTGGAGACAGGATGCATTGGCCTCGGATCGGAGGGTCCGTCATTGCCTGGGGAAGCGATGCAATGGTGTGGCGGCCGCCTGCGGAGCGCTTTACTTCGGACCAACATCTCGTGGACCAGCGGGAATTCGAGATGACCGCGGTCCAGCTCGCAAGACCGGAGCGGACCGTGTGGACTGCATTCTCCACATTGCCAAGATGGTGGTAGCGAATTCGAAGCCTGTCAGCCGCTGCAGTTGGCCCTTGGCTTGTCTCGGGGCTACTCCCTAGGCCAAATCAAAATGGGAAACGGTGTCCACATCGGGTCCGAAAAGGCGCGCGCAAGCTCAACGGCAATGCGGCGACGAACCCACCCTTGGCTCCACCAGATCGCGGGAGAACGTCGCTTGGAGAAGGGGGCCATCGGGTGAGTCGCGTGTCCCCGGGCAGGCACAACGGGGACGCTCCTCCCGATGTGAGAGTGGGTCGTAATGTCCGAGTCATGCAACTGGTCCTCCTCCACGCACTTCCGCTGGATGCGAGAATGTGGGCCAACGAGATACAGCTACTGCCAGCAGCGACGATGGCGCCCACGCTTTACTCGTTCGGCGAATCGATAGGGGACTGGGCAGAGGCTGTTCTGGACTTGGCCTGCGATGAAGACGGGCTGGTGGTTGTTGGCAGTTCCGTGGGAGGTTCCTGTGCGCTCGAAATTGCTCGTCAGGCTCCGAGTCGGGTCAAAGCCATCGTCCTAATCGGAGCCAAGGCAGGCGTAAGACCCGACCCATCTTTTCGAGATGAAGCCATCCGTACCCTCCGCGAGGAGGGAATGGAAGGTGCATGGCCGAAGTACTGGGCCGGTCTCTTTGGCACAAATGCAGATCCCGGAGTGGTTGATTCCGCTCGGCGGATTGCCTGTTCTCTCGAAATCGGTGACATCGTTGGGGGTGTGAAGGCGTTTCACAATCGCCACGATCTGACGGACTTCGCTCGGTCCTGGCCAAAGCCACTCGTGGTCATTCACGGCGATCAAGACGGATCGCCTCCACGCTCTGCAGCTTTTGAGACCGCATCTTCTCCCCTTGGCGAAATGCACGTCATCCAAGACGCCGGCCACTACACCTCACTCGAAAAGCCGTTGAACGTCCAAGGGATCATTCGAGGCGTCTTGGCGAGGGAAATCGGAAATCTCCGTACGCCAGGTGAGTAGGACATGGGGACCGGGGCCTGCCTCAGGTCCACGAAGACGGTCCAAAAATGCGTCACCGACCTTCGTCTCCGGCACTGAAATAGAGATCACCTGCCCGGTACGGGTCTTGGGCTGCGCCAATGATTGGCTTGAGCCGTCCCTGAGCCGCTGGGCGAGGCCAGCGAGTTGGGAACGGTCGGCTTCGACGACGAAGAAGATGGCACGCCCATCGTTGGGCAGGACCGTGGGTTCCCTGATGGTGGTGACGAGTGTGCCCCCGGGAGCGCACCAGCGCGGCCGAGCGGTCGAGAATTTCGCCGCCGATCACGTCGAAGGCCACGTCGACCTCGCCGGCGTCTTCGAGTTTGTCGGCCGCCAGATCCAAGAAGCGATGTGCCCCCAATCCGAGGACGGTGTCGCGATCAGTTGCCCGGCCCGTGCCGATCACGACGGCTCCGACCTCGCGGGCGAGCTGCACCGCGATCGAACCGACACCGCCCGCGGCACCGTGAATCAGGACGGTCTGGCCTGTCATGAAATGAGCGTGGTCGTTGAGCGCCTGCCATGCCGTCATCCCGGAGATCGGCAGCGCGGCGGCCACGGTGTGGTCAATGTCAGCCGGAAGGGGAGCGGATTGCGAGCCTCTACCGCACAGTATTCGGCCAGGGAGCCGTTGCGGGTCCAGTCGCACAAGCCAAACACTCGCTGGCCGACACTCACGCCCGAGGTCCCATACCCCAGCTCGACGACGACCCCTGACAGCTCATGGCCGGGCACGCTCGGCGCCCGGTCGCGTCCAGCGCGGTCGACCCATGTCCCCGACCAGTCCAGCTCGCCTGGGGTGAACCCGGCGGTATGCACCCGTACGATGACGTCGTTCTGGGCCGCCGTCGGGTAGGGCACCTCCGTCAAGGAGAGACCACCGACACCGTCATCGTGGTCTCGAACAATGATGGCCTGCATGGCGGCTCCCTTCCTCAGCGGTCTTCGACGATGCGTGCTGAGCGAGCTGAAGTCAAAATTAGGGCGAGATCTGATGCCCTGTCGCCCCCGACCTTGCAGCCCCTGGTCATACCGAGCTTCGCAGCGGGGGACTTCGACCAACCCGGACGGCCGGAGTGTGTAGCAGTTACGCTTTCGGCTATGCCGTCGGACTTTTCCATGAAAGCCATGAATCGCGTTCATCGGATTCTTCTCGGCGCCTCGGGAGGTCGATTCGGCTGGAACTTTTCGGGGATGCCGGTCATTGAGCTCACCACAACCGGCAGAAAGAGCGGTCAGTCGCGCACGACGATGCTGACATCGCCCTATCAGGAGGATTCGACCATCGTGGTTGTCGCCTCTCGCGGAGGTGACGACATCAACCCCGCGTGGTTCCTCAACCTCAAGGACAATCCGAGGGTGATGGTCAAGCGAGGCCCCAATCCCGCTGAGTCGATGATCGCTGAGGTTGCCGACGCCAACGAGCGGGCGCGGATCTGGCCGATCATCGCGAGCAAGCACACGAACTACGCCGGGTATCAGCGCAAGACGGACCGAGAGATTCCCATCGTCTTGCTTCGGCCGGAGGACCGCTGACGCGTGCGTCCTTGTCGCAAGTGAACAGGGCTACGGGCGCTCCCTTTCGCTGGCAAGGTGCGCACTTGGGTGTCGGTGAATGGGTTGTGTCCCGTTGCCCTTCTTGGCCATCAAGGGATTGGGCCGACCCGATGACGTCACCGAACCGGACGGTACCCACCGTCACGCCGGGGAGCCCAAATCCCATCGAGCCGATGGTCCGGGACATTCCAAAATGAGGGAAGGCGGCAACCTCGTCAGCGAAAGGTTGTACGTCCTGGGACGCATCCTGCCCGCGTAGTCAACGCTGCCGGTAGTGGCATGTCTCGCTGTTGGCGCGCTCGGCAGCGGAGCAGTCTTCGGGTAGAAACCGGTCGACCACGGCGGCGAGCGGGGGGTTGGTTGTCCTCTCAGGCAGTACATCCATGAAGCCCGCAGCACGGACGACAAGCTCAAGTTCGGCGAAATTGGGCACCCAAGAGAAAAGAATCACCCCTCACTCGCTGGAGTTCCTCCACATGACCTCGGGAGAGTTCGGGGCGACACCAACGATGCACTCGATCAGAATGCGCACGGCTGACCCTCGATCGACTCGACTTATGTCGCTGATCGTGCTGGTAGCCGCTTTGTGTGCAATGGCGCAGCTGACCCGAGGCTCTTCCGCGTCTGCCGATTCCGTTCCGGTGTGCTCGGGAGCCGGGGTCTGCACGGTCACGTTTTCGAGCGTGGGACTGGGCCAAACCTGGATGGTACCCAGCGGAGTGTCATCTGAATCGTTCACGCTCTACGGGGCCACTGGTGGGAGCGCCGGCAATGCCGACTTTGGGTTGTTCGGAGGTGCGGGGGCGACAGTGAGCGGATCGCTTGCCCTGCCATCGGGCTCAACGGTGCTACTCGACATTGGGGGAACGGGGAATATCAAGGAACCACCACCCCGGGAATCAACGGAGGTGGTGCGGCGCTCCGTTTACTTCGGTTGACGGAGCAGGTGGGGCTGCCGGGGGAGGTGCAACCGACATAAAGGTCGGTGGCAGCGCCCTTTCCGACCGGGTGCTGGTTGCCGGTGGCGGGGGTGGGGCGGGAAATAGAGGTGGACCGCACACCGGTGAGGTGGGGGACTGCCTTCGGGACAATGGTGGCGCCGGAGGAGCCGCCGATCACGATGGTGGAGCGGGGAGCAATCTCACCGGGCCCAACCTGTTGCTCTCCGGCGGGGGCGGTGGATCGGGGGGGACTGCGGCCCAGGGCGGAGCCGGCGGGGTCGGGGGTAACTCTTCGTCACCGATCGTTACCGATTGTGATGGCAATCCTGATGTGTCGGCTTCGATGGGTGACCCGGGTGTCAGCGGCACGCTCGGACAGGGTGGAAGTGGTTCGGGCGGCGGGGGTGGCGGTGGCGAGTTCGGCGGGGGCAGCGGGGGCAACGGAGCGCTGTATCCAGCTAGTCCCGGCTTTAGCGAGGCGGCCGGTGCGGGCGGCGGGGGTGGGGGCTCGTCCTATGGCGGGGGAGTCTCGAATTACCAACTCATCAACGACTCCAACTGCCTCATTGGGTGTAGCGATCCATCCCTCATCAGCACGAACCAAGGCAACGGCGAAGCGGTGATTACCTACACCGCCGGACCTGCATCGACGCCGATTTCGACGCCGAATTCGTCGCCAGGGCCGAAAGCCCTGGCGTTTACCGGCCTGAACCTATGGCCGCTACTTGGGGTTGGGTCGATCAGTATCTTGGGCGGTGCCGCAATGGTCATCACTTCGTCGAAAGGGCGACGCAAGCTCTTAGGCAGGTCCGAAGATCGGTGACTGGAATGGGTCGCCATGACCCCGAGACACCGGCGGTCCCAGCAAGCGAAGTTGACATGAAAATCGGCATCACAAAAATGTCGAGACACGGCCCGAGAAGCACAACTCATCGATTGCTCGTATGGCTCGCCTGACCGGAGGTCCACTTCAGGAAATGGCGCTGGGTTGAGGCCTCTGAGACTCGTGGCGCGAGATCGGGCGGAACCGGCCCACCGGCGGCGACGAGTTCGTCGATGGCAACTACTTCGCAACACTCGACCTTCGGTTTGAACGCGCTGACGCGGGTCTGTCGAGAGTTCACTACTGCCCGATCATCCCCAAAGAGATGTTCGAAAGCCCGACAGGAGCGTCGTGTTGAGTTCAAGTCCCGCCCGCCCTGATTTGAGGTGAACGGAGAGTCGGGGCAGATTCCGTTTCGGGTGGTTGGGGGTGTCCCCGTGCGGCACCATTGGGGCTGATGGATCAGCATCCGATCCCACTCCCACGTAGCTTTGGGTGATGAAGCCTTCTCTGGGCGTCTCGGGAGCTGGCCGGTTCAGTTACTCCCTCTTGGCGATCTTGGTGGTGACCGTGCTGGTGGCCAGCTTCACCCAGTGCGCGGCCTCGGCCGACTCGTGGGCAACCGCTTCGAGTCATACCTATAGCGTCGACCTTGCCGAGAACTCAGGTACGGGAATTTCCCGGCCACCTGGACACCGCAGTTTGGCTACTCCGTCGATGGAGGTGGCACCGTCGACTGCCCCACGCCGCAATTCTGTGTCGCCGTCACCTCAGCCGACGAGATCGCCACGACCGACAATGGTGGCACGACATGGATTGACCGGCTCTTTGAAGCAGCTTCTGCAGTTTCGTGTGCCAACCGCACTGACTGTGTCGTCGTCGGGTCGAACTCAGGCCGGTGCATTTCCCCCGGTGCCAATGCGCAGGGGGTGTGCGGTGCCCAGACACTTTGGAGCACCGACGGTGGGGTGGTGTGGAAAGTCGGCACTTTGCCGTCAGGTGTTGGTTCACTGGGGGGAGTTGCGTGTCCAACGGATCTGTTCTGTTTGGCGGTGGGTGCTACGTCGTCCGGAGGCGGCTCGGTTGCCCTTGAATCCGTCGATCGCGGTGCGACGTGGACCGCACTGGAGGTGCCTTCGGGATTGGTCAACGGATTGAATGATTTGACTTGTACGTCGCTCCTCGATTGCTTCGCCGTCGGTGACGAATCGGTCTCTCGTGACCCGTCCATCGAGGACATTCCCGTGTTCTTGAAGACAACGGACCAAGGCAAGACGTGGGAGACGACGCAGCTGCCGAACAGCCACGCCGCAGCCGGGGTACGCGGCGTCTGACGGCGTCGATGGTTCGACGTTCATCTATGGCGTTGCGTGCCCGACGCCAATGAACTGCATGGTCGTTGGCGGGGTCAGTCAGTTCTTCTATTGGCTCCGAGACACTCGATCCAGCGCAGTTCCGATCGTGGACGTATCCGACGACGGCGGGGCCACATGGTCCAGCGCGCGAGACGCCGAACTATCTGCTGGGGGATCCCGGTCCGGGCCTACTCCATGGCGTCACTTGCCTAACCCCGACCAAGTGCATTGCCATGGGAGAAGGCGTTCAAGGGTCAGGATTCCTCCTCCAGTCGACCGATGGCGGCTTGGAGTGGACGGAGAAAGCTCCGCCCAAGGGAATGGCCGATATGAATGATCTGTCGTGCCCCTTGGTGGGTTGGTGCCAGGCGATCGGTGTCGGCCCCCTCACCGATACCCAAATCGAAACGTCATCCACCACCGATGGTGGACGATCATGGTCCACCAAGCTGTTCGGGGGTGGCGTCGGTGCACTCTCTGGTGTCGCCTGTCCATCGTCGCTCTCGTGTGTTGCGGTCGGAGACAGCCAATACGGTGCCGGCCCGCCTCCGAATCCGGGCACCTACATTCTCACCACCTCCAACGGTGGGAGCACCTGGAATCCACGACCGGTGCCGACCGGCCTGTCAGCGGTTTCTTGCAGTTCGACCATGGCCTGTGTGGCCGTCGGTGGACCTGGCGGGGCTGGACCGGCGAACGGCAAGCAGGCATTCGGCGCCACGATTGAAGCGACGTCAGACGGAGGGATTGTGTGGAAGGGTGAGCAGGCCCCATCGGCGGCGTCCACGCTTGATGGCGTGGCCTGCCCTTCGACATCGACGTGCGTAGCGGTTGGTCAGAGTCAACGGCCGACTACTGGCGTTGCCCTCCTCACGAAAGATGGTGGCACGGTCTGGAAACCCGAGTCGTTGGCGCCGAGGACGGCAGCCCTTATCGGAGTCGTCTGCACGGGAACCACATTCTGCGTGGCTGTGGGCACCGACAAACGCGATAACGCCATTGCCGAGGTCTCGTCGGACGGAGGGGCAAAGTGGACCGATCACCGGATCCCTCTGTCGCCGGGCAACCTGCCTGCGGGACTCGCTTGCGCCTCGGCCTCCGACTGCATCGTGGTTACGGGCACCACGCAGAATATGGAGAGCGTCAACGGCGGCGTCACGTGGACGACGATCGCTTTGCCGATCGGTGCCGCACCGTCAATGGTCTCATGTGCGGATGCATCCATATGTTGGTCGGTCGGCCCTGCGGATGGAACAGACCCGAGAATATTCATGCGGGCGGGAAAAGGCGCACCATGGGTCGACCTGGGGCCGGTGGAATTCCTCGTATGGTGCCTTCATTTCCCTCGATGCGATTGCCTGTGTCAGCGCAACTCATTGCGAGGCGATTGGTTCAGATCAGGGGGTCGGCGGCGGAGTCATCGGTCGCATTTCCAACTTAATTAACCGATGTCAACTGTAAGTGCTGAACACTCGGAGGTGCTGATTCCTCATCAAAGATCGGACCGGGAATTGAGCGAACCAGGATTCTCGAATGGACACAAAACGCCGTCTGATTGGGCAGGCGCCTTGCGACGGGTTGCCGGAATCGGTGGCCGAGATTCAACATTGCGACTCGCCATGAAGGGCACTTCTCGGGGCGGAAGTATCCGGGAGCGATGGACTATTTGCTGTTTGTCACGTGCTCTCGAACAGCTGCGACCGAAATTCGATTGGATTATGGAACTTTCGCGTGCTCGGTTGGCGCGATACAGACGAAGAGGGCCGGGATTGCCGCGATGGGCCGTTTCCTGCAAATGCAGGAGGGCCTCACGTTCACATTGGCTACTGCAGCATGCATCCATGTGGGCCACCGACATAACCCGGAGGACAGGCGAATTGAGGGGTGGACCCGCTGGCGGGAAGGGCGTTGTTGGCCCTCGCAAACACTCCGCTGATCGAACCGCCGAGGGCGCCCACTGCAACGACGGCGATGAGGCCAACCAAGAGTGCGTGTTCCAACATGGATGCCCTTCGTTCACTTTTACAACGACTGGCTATTTCGGCCTGGATCCCGCGCAGCGATAGCGACTTCAATCCCGCAATGTCAGACCTGTCCTTGGGTATTCGCCGATTGTTGGACGGCATCATGCTGGAACCAAGCTGCGTTCGGGTGTCACCCCTATTGCGAGTTGGTTACGGGTCGCTCCGGCAGATCCAATCCGCGAAATGAGGGGGTCGATACCCCCCCAATCGTCCACTCTCTTGACCTGCAGTGCGTCAAGAGCATTCGGCCGAATGTTCGCGGCTGTGCCCGCCACGCGGATCACCCAGTGCGCCGGGTCAGTGGGACGTCGACCAAGGGGACCACAGCGTGTGAGCGTGGACACGTTTTGCTCTATGGCAGGAGTCAAGCCAGCAGCATCGGTCTTTCCGGTCGGTGACGTCAGTGCGCCACTCAGTCACTATCGAGAACTCGGATTCACCGTCCGCGAGCACCAAGGAGGCGGATACGGCTTCGCCAATCGAGACGTCGTCGAGATCCAGCTCGGCGTACAGCCAGACGGTGGACCGGGAAGCTGCAACCACTCGGCACACCTTTGAGTCGATAGTGCGGACGCACCGGCTCATGAGTGGCTCGCCGTCGAGACGGAGGTATATATGCCCGAAGACACCGATTGGGGACAGCATGAGGGAGGTCGAGTTGACCTCGACGGCAACATTGTTCGGTTTGGGTCGCCAATGGACTGGCTAGGTGTCCCGGTTCGCCGAGAGGCGCGCTACTTGTGGGCTTTCAGCCAGTACCGCTTCGATTCAACCCGGATCGGAGAGTCGTGAAGCCGAATGAGCGCCTCGCGGTAAGAACTCACCGTGAAGTCGGGTACCACCCAGGGAACTGACAAGAGATACCAGGCGAGCGCCCCAATGTCGGCGAAGATGGTCGTGGCGGTCCCGATGGCGCCTTCGTCCACAGTCAGACTTGCCTCCTGGAGTTGAGCGCTAGCCATCTCGATCCCGAATTCGCAAAGTTCGGGAGGTTCGCGTCCGAGTAGCTGATGAAATTGTGTAGAACCCGAGTGCGCTTGCTGGGTCAAGAACGTTCCCCCAGTGCGAAGGACCCTGGCCACCTCGTTGGCCCGGAAGCTCTCGTGGCGATTAGCAACGAGATCGAATACTTCGGTGCGGAAAGGCAATCGGCCCATCGGGTCCCAGGGCTCTTGGGAGTGGTTGTCCGGTGCGCTTTCCGTCTGCACCACGCCAACGCCTAGAGCGCTCAGTCGGGCGTATGCAATCCGAACATTCGGTCCCCAGCTCTCGGTCGCAACGGTCACGGGTGCCCGAGCGCTCAATGACGACAGCCACTCGCCGCCTCCTGTCCCCATATCGAGCATCGTGGTCGCTTGCGCCGCCTCGCTGGCAACGATGGCGGCGAAGTTCCACCGGGGCGGCTCGGTCGTCAACCGTTCACCGAGCTTTGAGAAGTCCCATCCCTCAAAGGTCGTGGTTTCCGCCTCGGCCAGCAATTCGTCGGGATCAACCATGCACCAAGTATCGGTCGCACGGGCGGGCTTGGCTGATTGCCCTGTCGTCGCCGAGGAGTGGACCCCCCGACTGCCCCAATGCGCTTGGCGGGACATGTGTCCGGCACATCGGAGCTACCCCCTGTTCGGTTCACGCAAGGTCGAGCAGTTCCCAGACGCGAAGGTCCCACAAGGCGTCCGACCTCGGGCGGTGCGCGTGTTCGTTCGGGGGCACCTCGATGCCTCGCTCGCGTACGACACGATTGAGGTCGTGAAGTTCTCGTGGCCAACCGTTGGGCCATGGATCCACAACCCTCTTCAACAGTTGGAAATCCCAGTCCCAGTACCGGTCATAGGCGGTGGTGGCCTCTTCGCCCAGTGCGAAAACATCCGAGAGCACCTCGGGCGTCGGACACCAGGCCCAAAACTCATCGACTTCTCCGCAGAAGTCCACGATGGCGCGAGACATCTCGCTGTGCCCAAGTCGCGGTTCATCGGCCGGGATCATCGGCACGATGACGTTTCTGACGAATTCACTGAGATGCGATTCGATCGTTACCTCTGCGTTCACCGCGCTCCAAGAGCGACCACTCTGATCGGCTAGACCCACCCACAGAAGCGTCGATCGTCCTGACCATGGGAGGTCAGTGAACTCGGTGTCCAAGAAGATGCGCCGCACGAGGAGCATTGTTTCACTTCAGGTTCAATGTGCAATCGGCCGCAGGTTTCCCAGTTTGCCAGAGGGTGGCACCGGACGGACGGTCGGGCATGGGGACAAGGCGATTATTAGGAGGCGATGCGGTATCGGATTTGGGCGGCTTCTCGGGTGTCAATCACTCGTAGGATCTCCAACTCGATCCTCTTCGGCAACGCTTCAAAGGGTCGACGCCCATCGCCGAACAGCACTGGGATCAGATAAACCTGCAACTCGTCGAGGACACCTGCCACGAGGGCTGACTGTGCTGTGTAGGCGCCATGGACCACGAGATTGCGATTACCTGCAGCGGCCTTCGCTTTCGTCATGGCGTTGGCGATCCCATCGGTTACTTAGGTGACCAACGGATACTTGGCAACCGACGGCCCCGGGGGCCGGTGACTGGGGATAAAGATTGGAACCCCATCGTGGTGATCACCACCCCAGTGATCTGATTGTTCCACCGTATTGCGACGGGACAGGACAGCACTGGTATCCCTGTTTTCGTCGAGACATTGTCTGCCTATCTCCACCGAGTCAACGGACTCCTCGGTCCGCCCAGCGCCTGCAGCAAAGCCGTACCACTTGTAAAGCCTCATCAAGCCGTCACCGCCGGGGTTGTCCGGTTGATCATTGGGGCCTGCGATATACCCATCAAGCGACATCGACATGTCGAGCACCGATTTAGACATGTGGCGCACCCTTTAGATCTGCACTTCTGGTCTCGTCACCAGTAAAGATGACGCAGGGTAAATCCAATCACCGGCGCAGCCACCTCAATCCTCGCTGCCGGGTCGGTGACTACAACATCGACTCCAGTCGACTCGCCATTTCTCGATAGCGATTAACCGCAATGAGGTGGACGCCGTCGAAAGCCTCAGACTCTCGAAGCTGCTCTATGAGGTCACAGGCAATCGCCACTCCGGCATCTCGGTCGGTGTCAAGCTGCCTGATGATCGGTTCAGGAACCGCCAGCTGGGGCACGTCGGCCGAGAGCTTCCTCGCCATCGAGACGCTCGGGAGAACCATGACGCCGGCAAACACCGGACCGTCGAATTCGCAGTGCGAGCGCCAACGGACCAGATCTTCTACGGAGAACGACACCTGAGTCAGCAAGAAATCGGCATCGTGCTTCCAGGCCGGGATTGTCCGCAGGCCGGTTGCCACACCTATGCGGAACTCTTCGCCGACATCTGAGCGGTCGGCGAACTGTCGTGCTTCGGCGATCATGGAGCGAACGGTGAGATCGTCGGACCGAGAACCAGTCTCCGGCCGGTCCCCGTAAACGAAGAGGAACTCACTGACGCCATATGCCGTCGCCGTGAGCAGGTCTCGGTGGAAGCCGAGCACGTTGCGGTCCCGAGCATTGATGCAAGCAATCGAGCGACCGCCCATGAGCTGCACCTCATGAGCGACCGCAATGCTCGAGACGGTCGACCTTCCGATGTGATTGTCGGGGATCAAGAACGCGCTCGCTACTGGAGTCAGCACTCCAATCTGGTGGCGCACGTGGGTGAGATCCGGCCGAGTGGCTGGCTCAATTTCACAGATGATCTCGAAACCTTTGGGCACCGACCAATGGTACTTCCACTCAAGCGTAGGGTGCCCCGATACGCCGGCACCGAGCAGATGTTTTGGACGCGTCGAACGTCTGGGATTGGCAAGCTCGGGTCAGGGTGCCGCAGAGGACGGTGAGATCCGCCTATGGCACCGTAACGAGGGGGATGCTCCCTGCTGCGAGACCTCGGTCCGCCACTTCTGGTGAATGGTCATGGGACTGCATCACGAGCTGGCCGGTTGCGTCCATATCCGCAAGGACATATTCGAGCAGCGCCGTGCCGTGGGGAGATGCCACTACGACG
The DNA here is from genome assembly GCA_963800725.1 of uncultured Acidimicrobiaceae bacterium. Classification (GTDB taxonomy): domain Bacteria; phylum Actinomycetota; class Acidimicrobiia; order Acidimicrobiales; family RAAP-2; genus Bog-473. The sequence goes on from CAWDCE010000003.1 coordinate 20,011, forward strand.
TCGTGACTTAACGCGGTGGCGTTGCGGAGACATTGCATACGCAGAACGTCGCCGGCTGCCTTGTTATTGGGAAAGATCCCCGAGTAGGAAAGCTTGAGACTCTCAAGTGATTCGCTCACATGGGCCGACTCGGGCTGGTCCAGCGGAAGGTCCACGTAGAGCGCATCCACGCCTTCGGAGAATAGCTGGGAGCGTTGCGCATCAACCCGAGCAGTCAAGTCGTAACCCGCTTGGCTGACGGTCAGTACGGCGACGTTGTCGCCGGGTCGCGTCTCGACGTGGATCTGTGAGCGCGAGGGCAGGTCGGACCTGACCGGGGCGTCGGCGAGTTGAGCTCGAAAAGCACAGATTTCGATCGTGTCGCGCACGATGTCTCGATGACGGGTCGGTGCATATATCGTCCGCCTTTTGCCCGGCCGGACCCGCAGGAAGAACAGTGCAGCAGACTGACGACCGGGACGTGGTGCCGATACGCTGTTGTCGACTGACTCGGGGATGAAGCCAAGCAAGAACCCTGTCTCGTGGCCGCCGAGATCGAGCAGAGCCTTTTGGCTGTAGGGATGGGCGGCGGTAGCTTCGCTGTACATGCCGACCAGACCGAGCGACGTCACCCACTCGACCAGGTACCGCTTGACCGCGGTGAAGATGTGCCGCCCTCGGGCTGCGGGCAGCGTGAGGGCTTGGCCAGCGTGACCGACGACGTCATCTGGGGCAGCGAGCGAAAGGCCCGAATGACACAGCAACTCGCCTTCGGATGTCTCGGCGACGGACGAGATCAAGAGACCGGCCGAGATGCGTCGCGCCACTTCGTCGGCGTCGTAAGTCCAGCGAACGGGATATGTCTCGCCATAGACGGCCCTGACGGCATCGCCGAGGCGGGACGATTCGTCGGCGGCAAGCATGCGTATTTTGATGTCACCGACCCAGATGGGATCAGGCGTTGGTGGTTCACCAGCCGGGACCATGGAGCCATCGTAGGCAATGCGAATGAGCAGCTCCACGGATGCCTCCGCTCGCCGACAGTGGGACGCACCGGCCTCAAAGCGGCGTGCCTCCAAACTTGCGCCGTGCGGGATCTAATCGAGCATGGGCGATACTCAGGAATGAGTATTTTGGTCACCGGTGGTGCCGGCTACATCGGTTCTCATGCAGTCAGGCTGCTGCGAGAGGCAGGTCGCGATGTCGTCGTGGTCGACACAATGGAGTTCGGCCACGCTGCCGCCCTTGGCGATACTCCGCTCGTCGTGGCCGACATTGCCGATCGAGCGGCAGTGGCACAAGTAGTCGGGGACTATCACGTAGACGCCGTCATGCATTTTGCCGCGTACAAGGCTGCGGGCGAGTCAATGGAACAACCCGGCAGGTACTTTTACAACAATGTGGCGGGAAGTGCAGCTCTGCTTGAAACGCTGGCACAACTTGGCGTGCTGAAGGTCATCTTCTCGTCGAGTTGCGCCGTATACGGTACCCCGGACCATCTTCCGGTGAGCGAGGACAGCGCCATTCAGCCGGAGAGTCCCTATGGCGAGAGCAAGGCCATGATCGAGCGGATCCTGTCGTGGTACGACCGCTGCCTGGGTTTGCGCTCGGTCAGTCTGCGGTACTTCAATGCCGCGGGGGCCTGGCTGGACGGGTCCATTGGCGAGGACTGGGCCGTCACTTTGAACCTCGTTCCGTTAATCATGAAGTCGGCACTCGGTCGCCGGGGTTCGTTGCAAGTCTTCGGTACGGACTATCCCACACCCGATGGCACCGCTATTCGTGACTACGTGCATGTCATCGATTTGGCCGAAGCCCATCTGAAGGCGCTCGAGCTGTTGGAAGACGGCGGTGACTCGACGGCGGTCAATCTCGGCACGGGAGTGGGATCGTCCGTCTTCGAGGTATTGGCGTCGGCGGAGAAGGCCATAGGGAGTGAAGTGCACTATGAGTTGGCCCCCCGCCGCTCTGGAGATCCTGTGGCCTTGTACTCTGACGGAAGTCGGGCCCACGGGCTGCTCAACTGGCATCCGCGGCACGGGTTAGACGAAATCGTCTCGTCGGCGTGGGCATGGCACTCCACTCATCCTGACGGATATAGGGAATGAATCACGGCGCCAAGGTGAATCGGATCGGGCGCGGCCCGTTCACAAATTCATCGGGAGGATTTGGCAGGGCGATGGCGCCCATAACGGTGCCGCTTTGGAGCGCGGGCAATCCCGATCGCTGCGCCGCCCCGACCACAGATCCGGTAGCGCCTTAATTCGGGAGAACTGGGTTGACCCCGAGGGCGATTGACGTCGTGTGATGTCCCCTTCTGGTGAATCGGGGATAGGCGCCGTTCACCGAAGTGTTTCCTGTGATCAGTTGGACCGGCGCTCACGCACGGCAGCCACAACCTTGGCGAGTTGGGCGTCAAAGGCGTCCAGCTGCTCGGTTTCGGCGGCGCTCGCGACGAATGAGTGCCGATCGCAGGCCACACCCCCGCGCCATATTCGCTCAATGGAGCGCGTGTCGGTGATATCCGTCAAAGGGTCCCCGGACACAAGAAACAGGTCGGCGCGTTTTCCGGGGGCGACGTGTCCTCGGTCAGCGAGACCGAAGACACGTGCCGGTGCGGCCGTCGCAGCCGTCAGAACTTGCGTCTGGCTGACGCCGCACCGTACGAGCAATTCGAGCTCGCGGTGCAGGCTTGCTCCGAACACTGTTCCCGGGTTCGGGGCATCGGTGCCTGCCAGCAGAGCGATCCAGCGGCCGCCAGTCGTCGCACGTTATCTTCGGCCCGCGAGTATGGCGGCATTTGCGGTCCGTTCCAACTCGAGGCATCCGATGTCAACCGGCGTACCCAGGTCTCGCCAAGCACTTCGGCGAGACGGGTCCCCTGCCACCGCCGCGCCACCTTGTTCACCGAGGGTGTTCTCGACAGTGGCCAGGGTCGGACAGACCGCGACTTGGGCCTCGGCCATGCATTCGACTAGGGCCTTGTCGAGTTCGGCGTTGGCGGGGACGTGGGCGACCACGTCGACGCCTGCGGACACGACCTCCTCGACGTCGGCCGTCGAACTCACGTGAGCCACGACGACTAACCCTCGGGCATGGCCGGCAGCGACTAACGCCCTGATGCATTGCGAGTCCAAGGAGGGCCACCGACCCCTGATGCCCGAGAAGATCTTCAGGTAGTCGGAGCCCTCTGCGATCCGTTCCGCCACAAATGACTCGGCCTCGTCAGCGGCGCTCAACGTCGGAAACGGGGCGTACATCAGCGACGGGTGCCCCCCGGGCGCGGTGGCACCGATACCAGAGGAACGCACGTCGGCCACGTCCGACCGGGAGCCGGCCTGCTCCTTAGCGCTGGCCACCAGATCGGGCTTGGTGAACATGTCGAGAACAGTGGTAACGCCGAAGATCAACGATTGCTCGAGAGCCCCGGGAACAAGATGCACGTGCGCGTCGATCAGACCGGGAAGCACCGTTCCGCCGGCCGCATCGACCACTTCGTCGCCTTCTTGCGCAGCCGAGTCCGCCGAGCACTCGGTGATCAGGCCGTCAGCGAACCTGACTGAAGACCATGGAGCAGACTTTGTACCGTCGAATACCTTTGCGTTCACAATCGTCGTTGCCGCGCCCAAGGCGTCCTCCCCAATCCGTCCGCCGGTCATGGCGACCGTAAGATCCTGCCCATCGATCGCGGCGGCGCACTTGCCCTTTCTTCTATTGCGCCAGCGTGTGTCCGAGCCACCTACTCCTCTGCCCGGTGCATCTTTCCAACGTGGGACGTGAGGTAGTCATACGATTGGTGCACAATCTGCTCAAGGACCGACAGATTAATGGCGCTGAGCTGCTTGATGTACACGCACACCCTGCTTGTCGTGTGCCGGCCCAGTCGACTCAGCAGCTCGGGGCAGCGCACCGAGCCGTCCATGAGGTAGACGGTGATCCGGCCCCGACGCGGATAGAAGCCGATCTTGTGTGATTCACCTTCCCGCCCGCTGTCGTACCGATATCGATAGCGGGCGAAACCTATCGTGCCCACGTTCCACAGTTCTGGGGCCTCGCTGTTGATGGGCTGCATCATCTCGATGAGCACGTGGCCATCCGCAATCGACTGTACGTCGTCGAGTGACGCGAGGTAGCCCTCGACCGACCGACCGACCGACCGACCGACCGGCGTTGCGGATCGGCTCCGCCGTCCACGTTGCGCATCGTAATGCACCCCTAGGCGCACCATCACCTGACATGGGCCACGATCTCGGACTTCCCCAGACCGCCGGGAAGGGGCGCAATGGTGGGCCAGTCAACGCGAAACTATGGCGTGGCCCAACTTCCAAGTCTTGTGCGCAACGCCCGCGAGACGTGTGATCCGGCCGTTGAACTGGCCATTCTCCACACGGGTGACGCCGACGAAATTGCCAGGCTGATCGAGTCGTTCGCCACCATTCATTGCGGCCCAATCAGTGAGGGCGTCTTCTACCGGCCCGGAGTCGGAATCGTGGTCGGCCTACGTCTGGTGAACGGCGCTAAGGTGGTGGTCAAGATCCACCGCTGGAATGTTTCGATTGACCGTCTGAGCGCAGTCCAAAGGGTGCAGGCCGCACTTTTCGATGATGGCCTTCCCGTGCTGCAGACCGCTCGCCAAACCGGAGCGCCTGGGTGATGGGATCGCCACCATTGAAGAACTGCGACGGGCGGACGTGCACGCGGTCGGGACCGATCCAGCGGAGAGCGATCGCTGAGGGCTTGCATGCATTCGTCTTGGCGGCTGCACCATTGATCGGGAAGGTCGATATCGGTGGTCCGCCGATAATGAGGCCGGCGGGGTCGCCGCTTTGGTTCGAGCCCCATGATGTGCGCTTTGACTTCGAAAGCACCTCCGCCGGAGCGCAATGGATCGACAGCCTCGCTGTCCTCGCCCGTGATCGCCTGGAAGACGTCGATGCGGACAGCGGTGATCGGGCATTTCGACTGGCGTGTTGAGAATTTGGGATTTAAGGAGAACGAGATTGTGGCGATCGATGACTGGGACTCCGTCTATGCGGCTCCTCGAGCCCGTCGTGGTCGGCGACGCGGGCCGCCCAGTTTCACGACGGATTGGACAGCCGCCGAAGCCGACCCGCTGCCCAGCGTGGCCGAAATGTCGGTCATTCGTGGCGGTCCCTCGAACACCGCGAGGGATGCCCCCTTCGACGCTCAGCGGGAACGGGAGTTACTCGACTCGGCGAATCTCTTCTCGTGTTGCCTACGGCGCACAGTGTCAGCACTTCGGTGATCAGCCCAACATCAAGGGTCCGCTCGAACGTTGGAATCGGGTTGGTGCCGACTTCTCCGAGAACGTGGCGAAAGTGCGCTGATCGAACTGATCTCGCCCTTCGCCGCCCACGATCCACGCTGGGCACGGCCAGGGCCCCGGGAATGTAGCACGGGGGCCTCGTCGGTGGTTCGGATGTCCGCGCACAAAGGGGATATCCCCATCGGTCGTCTCAGGGTGGAGCACCACGAAGGCTCTCGCTGGATGCACCACCGCGCACAGGGGCCGGAACGCCGGAGAGTGCGACACGGCGAGTTGCCAGCTGCGTCGGGTCAGGTCAGAGCTGGCATGTGCCCGAAAACAGATTCGTCGGAGAGGTCGCCAGGAACCGCCGCCAACCTCGAACAGGGATATTCGCCGAGGATGTTCTCGAAGCGACCGTCGACTATTTCGCTGAGTTTCCCGAAGGTGGAGTGGCGATGGAAATTGCCATCGGAACGGGCCGGGTCGCGATCCCTCTGTCTGCCCGAGGCGTTCGAGTTGTCGGATCGAGCTGTGTTCGGACATGCTCGCATGATGCAGCGAAGCCCGAAGCCAGCGCTATCTCGGCTGTCGAAGGCGGCATGGCCACAACCTACGTCGATGATGATTTCTCCCTCGTGTATCCGTCTTCAACACCATCACGAACCTGACGTCGCAGGACGAACAGGCGGCCTGTTTTGAATGCCGCCCACCATCTTCGTCCAGGCGGCCAGCTTGTGATCGAGAACAGCGTGCCCGGTCTACGTCGGCTTCCCCCGGGCAACGTCGGGTGTCCATTCGCCGTGAGCGATGACTGCGTCGGGTCTGACTACATCGACCGCACGCACAGCAGGTCTCCCGGTCTCGGCACTTACTACCGAACTACGTGACGACAGCTTCCGCGAGTTCACCGCACCGTTCCGCTATGTGTCGCCAGCCGAGTTCGACCTTATCGCTCGGATCGCCGGCATGACGCTCGAACATCGATGGGCCTGGTGGGACCCGCTCACCGTTCGCCGGCAGAGCGGCTTGCACGTCAGTGTGTGGCGCCTCCCTGAGGCCTAATCGCCCCTCCTGACTCGCCTGCGGCTCAGCATTGCGCCGTGCCCATGCGCCGTGTATTCGGCACCCTCGGCGCATGCTTTGCACGTCAACCACATTGCGATTGTTGGAGCGATTGCCTCGCGTAAGACAACGCGTGGAGCACACCTCGGATCGAGGCTCAGACTTCGAATGTCGACCTTGACGATGACGACTGGCGTCAATCTCCGCTGCCCACCGATGAGGAGTCGATGGCCAAGCACACTGAGCTGATAAGCGGAGGCCGGTGGTTTATCTCCGGTCAATATCTGGCAGTTGCAGGCGCTCGATTTCATGCCGCAGACGCTGTCGTGTGGCTCGATCGGCCACGACCCAGCGTGTCTGCATCGGGTCACCGTGCGGAAGCCGAAGGGACACCAGGCTCGCGTCGGGGAATCCCGGCGTTGGATATGGCGCGACGCAAATCACGCTGGACACGACAGGCCAGCCGTTCTGGCCAGCCCCCAACTCCAATGTTCGGTCTATCGACTTCGACCCTCCCAAGATGTGAGCTCGTTTTGTAACCAGCCCAAAGCTAGGGCAGCGGTACATCACCTCGCCGGCTCGGAGACCCAAGCCATCTCCACTGGCCCTCATCGCTTCAGTAGCCTTGACGTGTGTCGAACGATCCACCCACCGTGGCGTTAGTCCACGGTTGCACCCAGGGTCCGAACAGTTGGGATCGGGTGCGCAAATGCCTGGATGAAGTTGGTGTGCGAACTGTCCTCGTTGACCTGGATCCTCGAGACTTCGATGGCGCAAACGCCCGCGAGTGTTCTTCGTATATCGCACAAGTTGTAGAGGACATCGATCGCATCGTCCTCGTAGGCACTTCGTGTACCGGTCTCATCATTCCGGTGGTGTCGATGTTCCGCCCAATCGATCATCTGGTTTTCATTTCCGCGGGTCTTCCCGACGTTGGAAGATCTGGCACCGACCAGATTTTCGTTGACGGGCTACTGCATGAGGATTGGGTCGCCTATTCGGGCGCGCCCGACAGCGAAGATGCTGCGAGGACATTCATGTTCAACGACTGCGACGATGCAACCATGGATTGGGCGCTCACTACGGTTCGACTATGGATGCCCCAGCCAGCGTATGACGAAGTCACACCGTTGGAAGCATGGCCCGACATACCCTCGACGTATGTCTTGGGGACCCAGGATCGGATCATCAACCAAGCATGGGCGCGACGTGCGGCGTTGACCCGCTTAGGGCAATCCCCAGTCGAACTCGATACCGGGCACTGTCCGCAAAACAGCAAACCCGATGAGGTTGCACACATCTTGAATCAAGTGGTGGCCCGCAGTGTCATCTGAGCGGGTCGGCGCCGCCTGACCCCGTACTCCGGTTTTGGGACACGGGCGTCGAAATTCCTGCGCGGCCCGGATCTGGCTGAGCCATTGCACGCCCAGCTGGCGTCCGTTCGGCAGCTGGTCGTTTCGGTCCCACCGCCATGTGGTGGCCAGCGCAAGAGTGAGGACTCGACATTCGCGCAACAGATCCGGGTCGGCATGACGATAGGCCCGGCCCACTTCGTCGGGAGCGTGCGCGACGTCGAATTCGACGGGACCACGACAGATCGTCTCGAGGTCTACGAACAGCAGACCGTTCTGCGTTCTCAGCACGTTGCCCGGGTGTGGCTCACCATGGAGCAGCTGCTCGTCCGCCCCGTGACCAACGACCGCATCGGTGAATCTGCGAAGCGTGTCACTTAGGAGTTCGCGGTCGGGTCCAATGAGCTCTGGCGTCATCTCGGCGTGGCCGACCAGCCGCTGGGCCTCTGCTACTCCGCGGTGAAATGTGGCACCTTGACGACAACATGGCGCATCCCGGTATGGAGTTGCTCCAGCGCATCGGCATATTCGGCTGGCGCAAAGCCTCCAGGCGGTCCGGCTCGGTAGTAGGTCCATAGCGTGATGGCAAAGTCATCGTGCAGGTAGACAGCGCGGATCGACACGGGGCTCAAGGCCTCCCACCGGGCTGTCAGTCTCCGCCAGCCGTCTGGCCAGCATGACTTCGAAGTCGGCTTCCGCCTGAGACTCGAGAGGTGCCACTCGGGCGAGAACGTCACAAGGCAACAGGCGCACAGTCAGCCGATTCGAGTTCTGAAGCACAACGGCGTCGTCGACGCTCAGGTCAAGCGCTGCTGCGCAGGCCATGCCTGCGGCCACCGCACGCGGGATTTGCGATGCCTTCATCGTGGTCAACTGTCCCAGATGGAGGGGCCGGCGCGGAACTCGCGGGGGCCCCAACCCTCCGGCTATGTCGTGGTAACCCGATCGAGGGCAATCTCGTAGTGGTGGACCTCAGGGTCGGCACCCACGAGTCGAAAGCCTGCTCGGATGAGCGTCCGTTGTGAGGCCAAGTTGTCTAGGGTCGTCTCGGCCACCACCTTGCGAAGCCCGTGGTCGACGGCAGTCGTGAGGAGGCCTGCCACGGCCTCTGCGGCGTAGCCATGCCCACGAGCCGAAGGAGCCAATCCGTAGCCGATCTCAACGATGCCGTCGACTGGAGGGCCCTTGAAACCGATCCCCCCGATAGCCAATCCGTCCGAGAGGCGACTGATTCGATAGAAGCCAAACGGTTGCTGCTCGCCGCGCTCGGCGCAGGCGCGCAGGTAGACGTTGGCTGCGATGACGTCTCCGTCGAAAGGGAAGTCAGGGGCCCACGCGTCCGTGGGACTGGGCTCTTTGGCAACGATGCGTTTGCCTTCGTCTACGTCGATCGTGTGCAGTTCAAGACGCGAGGTCCGCACGGTCATGCCACCACGATATCCAGTCGTCCCGGGGTCGCTATTTAACGAACGAGGCGATGGACTTCGGTGATCGTCACTTCGGTCTCACCCATCTCTGACCGATCGAGGCCTCTAGCCGTAGCGACGTTGGCCATGGCCGGTATCAGGTGTGACTGGACGAACTGCTCAAATGCTTCGACCGAGTCCCCTACGTCGACGCCGTGTGCGCGGCCGTCCTTTTCGAAGTGCACATGCACGATGTCGCCGGGCGGGAGTTCGGCGTTCACGCCCATTTCATCGCTCACGTCATCGAGTACCTCGATGATGACCCCAACGGCAAGGACATCTTCGATCAGAACCGCCATGGTCATGCCCCCCCCTTGTTGCAGTTGTGCACCGCTTGACAGGGGGTCGGGTTGGGCGACGGGGGAGGGGAGTCGCTTGTTTGCGGCCCCGCTGACGCTTCACGTCCTTTCGCCCCGAACGCCGAGCAGGCGACACCGCGTGGCACTTACGAGGCAGATCAGCGTCTTTACACGTCTTCAAGATAGATCTACTGTGAATAGAACCATGTTGGAGATGAAGATCGACCGTCGTGAGCAGATTGCCCTCCACGATCAGGTCGCCGTGGAGATCCGGAAGGCCATTGCCGACGGTGAGGCCCGTGCGGAGAGCGTCTGCCGTTGGCCAAGGACATCGCAGTCGTTCTCGGGGTCAACAAGAACACAGTGCTGCGGGCCCTCCACATCTTGCGCGACGAAGGACTGCTTGAGTTCAGGCGGGGTCGTGGCGTGACGGTAGTGGGCGAAGCGCAACACGGCCTCGTGGTGAGCCAAGCCCGAGAATTTCATGGCGTTCGCACGACAATACGGCTATCGCCACAGCGACGTGCTCAAGCTGATTGAAGATCTTTCGTGACCGTCACCGACACTGCTCCGAGGCAAACGCGGAGACGTTGAGCCGCAAGCGCTATTCCCAGAGGCTCGACGGCGTCGTCGACGCCGGTGGTTGCTCGGGGCTGGGCTACTCATTGTGGTTGCGGCTCCGGCGCTTGCCTTGCTCGCATCGAGCGGCTCTGGGCCTCGCGCACATTCTCATCCCGGCCCCAGAGGGAGTCGTCTGGCGAGATGGGTACCACCGTTGGGTCCACATGTCGGGGCTCCATCGATCTTCGTCGCAGGGGATGGAAAGGGCGGAGCTGGTGTGTATTCAACAGCCTCCGGCACGCTCATCCGAACGCTGAGCCCACAAGGCCCAGGCGGACCTGACCAACAGGTGACGCTTTCTGGTGATCGCCAAAGTGTCTATTTCTCCCAGCCAGCCGGGTCATGCAGCGGATCCATTGTGCGCGTTCCGCTGTCTGGTGCGTCTGCTCCGGTGGCGGTCATCTCGCAGGCTGGACTCGTTCCTCTCGCCCCTTCGGCCGATCCTGCGTCAAGCGCGTTGGCCTGGGTCGGCGAGACCTGCACACCGCCAGGGGGAAGAGCGAGCGGGGAAGCGACTGCGACGCTCTACTTATCTGATCTCGCCTCTCAAAGCACCACAAATCTCGGGCGTTACTCCGGACAAGTCAGCGACAATGAGATCGCTTGGAGTTCCGACGGGAAGAGGCTGGCCGTCCAGAGCGGTTCGACGATGGAGGTTCTGGGTGTCGCGCCTCGATCCTCCCGAGACGAGGTGTCGATCAATGTGCCGACTGATTGCAGATTGACGAATCCGGCGTTCTTTCCGCACGCTGACAAGTTGGCGGCCATCCGAACTTGCTACACACCGACGGGACTCCTTCGCTCAAGCATCGCTCTGGTGTTCAACCTCGCGAATTTCGAGCCCGAGGCGATTATCGCCACCGCGCCGCCAGGAGCGTTCTTCAGGGGGCTTTCCATCGATAGGTCCGGACAACACATCTTGCTCGGTCTCAACGGCCAGTTGCACGGTTCCCCCGGTGGCGAAGATGTGCAAGTGGAGAACGGAAGACTTGTGGAGGTAAGCCGTGACGCACCGACCGACGCGGAGTGGTGAGGATCACTCCCTCGGTCCAACAAAATAGTTCGTCGCGAGTTGTCGAGACTCGTGTCGCCGTGTGCCGGGATTAAGTGTGCCGGATTAAGTGTGACAGCTCGACGCACTGAGTTGTCGCTACCCGATCCGCCCAATGACCGGCACTGCGCTACCGAATTCGGTTGGGCTCGGCCGACGCCTGCCACTGACGTCTGATCAGACCGTAAACCCATGAACCCGATGCCACGCCCTCGACGTGCCATTCGAGGATCGTCTCCACCGTCGTGCGGGGCCTCCCAGTCAAGAATTATCGGGCCGAGGTCACTTTGACTCCGCACATTCCGAGCGGTACTTCGCTCCGATGGAGCGCGAACGTGGGACGAGTCGTTGATGGGTCGACTCATTCACCGCAAGCTCCGGAGCGTGTATCGACAGGTAATGGACGCGCTCATTGAAGCGAGTGAACTTCGACAGGAAAATGGAGATCGCAACGAGCACCGCACCGAGGCATGGGGCGAGAGCTCGTAGTCACTGTGCGCAACGAACCGGCGACCGGCATCGCTAGCCTGTCAGGCCGAGGAGGGACTGCATGGTCCATTCAGACCGCCGGGGCACGTTGATTGATTCTTACGAGAACGCCGCGGTCATCATCTCAGGTATAACCGCGGACGAGGTCGGCCACCCGACGCCGTGTCCGGGGCTATGACGTGGCCGCACTGATCGACCACCTCGTCGAAGCGGGCCACCGGGTAGCCGCACTCGGCCGTGGGCAGGCACCTCCGCCCGGAGATGAGTCCCCGCACGTGGAACTCTCCGACGTGCCCGGAGAGCTCCGTGGCGCGGCACAACAGGCGGCGCAAGCATGGGGCGACGATTCCCGCTTGTCCATGCGGCACACGATGCCGTGGGGGGAGGAGTACACGGGGGCCACCCTCGTGGACATGTACGTCGCAGAACTCGCGCACACGCCTGGGACCTGGCCAGGGCCACCGGACAGATCGACATGTTGGATTCTTCCCTTGCCTCGCCTGCGCTCGAGGGGGCACGGGCCATGATCAAACCCGAGTACCGCAACATGGTCGGACCCGGAGTCCCTTTCGGAGCCGAGGTCCCCCCAACTCGGGGTGCTGACGACTGGGAACGCCTCGCTGCCTTCATGGGGCGCGACCCACGGTCGACGCTCGCGCCATAGGCGACGGGCAGCGTGCCGGGCTTTCGACCGACCCGACGTCTTGCGCCGGCGGTTGGGTCGGCGGTCGCGGTGATTGGTTTCGAGCGCCGGTGGCCGACATAGCTGGCGCTGGGATTGCGGCCCTTCCGATCAATGTGCCGCCAATCGCTCCCGACTACCCACAGTGCGCATCGCCAAGCGCACACTGCGCTGACCCCCACCGCAGAACTCATTTTCGAAAAGCGCTGCTCTGGGCCGCAGTATCTTCAAAGGCGATGAAAGAGACCGGACAACGTGGGGTCGGTGGACGTCGCGAGGTCGTGGCTGAGGTGGAAGGCAAGATTGAAGTCGTTGTCGCCCATCACGAGCGCGCGACGTTGCGCGTCGGCGACGTATTCCTCAAGATTGACACTGACCAAACGTGCTCGGGGGTGGAAGTCGAGGCAATGACTCTGGCGCCGATTCGCACTCCTCAGGTGCTTTGGCACAAGCCTCCGGTACTCGCGCTCGCCGCGCTCGGTGGGGTGGCTCTCGGCCACCTCGGCGAGCGGTCGACTGCCTCGTCGCGAGCATGGGCGGCGGCGGGCGCCGCCGCTCGGGTGCTGCACGACGCACCGCTGCCGCCGTGGCCCGCCATGAATCTGGACAACGCGGCTTCGCTGCTCGAGCGTGGGTGCGAGTGGCTCATCACCAAGGGCGTCCTTCCCGCCGACGTGGTCACGCGGAATCACCGCATTGCCGAAGCCGCCCTCCGGTCGTGGACGCCGGTGTTCATCCACGGCGACCTGCAGGTCGACCACGTGTTCGTCGACGCGGACGAGGTCACCGGCGTCATCGACTGGTCCGACGCGGGCCACGGCGACGCCCTGTTCGATCTCGCCATCTTGACCCTCGGCCACCAAGAGCACCTTGGTGACGTGGTCGCAGGCTACGGCGTCGACGTCGACGTCGATGTAATCCGCGCCTGGTGGTCGTGGCGATGCCTGGTGGCGGGTCGATGGCTGATCGAGCACGGCTTCGACCCATCCTCGCCAGGCTGCGAGTTCGCCGTGCTGAGATCTCAAATGTGAGACTCCACCGAGCAGCCCAGACTCGGTCTGAGATGCGGGTCGCACGGCACCGGACGGGCGGGGAAGTGTCATTTCAATCACTTGTGACCGGTCGACACTTGTTGGCGGTTCGTGCGTCGCTCAAGAGCGTCTGATCGCCGTGGCCGGGCAGATGCATCGTGGAGCCCCGGGGCGGGGAAGCCTAGGGGCTAGAAATGCCAGCCCGAAGGGATCCAAGGGACCGGGACGGCCATGCCGTCGACGAACAAGGATCCGCGTATCTGCGCACTGAGTCGTGCCTGATGAAGTACACCGAACGCCCACTGCTGGGCCGAGGTGAGCCCGTCGATGCGGAGGTCACCCTCGGAGCCGGCGAGGAACCGCCACAAGAGGACGGAGGCTGTCTGTTCGTCGCTTGCGCCGAGCATCGACAGGCGATCGGGGTGCCAAAGCACCCATCCTCGCCCGGGGCCGCTGTCCACTACGTCCATGCGGCACCGCCCGTCACTGAGCGCAAACGCCACGTCCTCGGTACGTGAACGACCCAGCTGTGCCTCCACCTCGGCCACCAAATCGAGGTCTCCCGCATCACCATCGCGGCCCGGCAACGAGGAGGGGATGGCCCGGCGGTCGGGGTGGCCTCCCATCTCGGCGGTCGGGTGCATGGCCAGTCCGGCCATGAAGTAGCGGCGCATGGCCTTTGGATCGGGCGAGGATTGGATCATGCGCACGCTCGCACCGGCGGCGTAGCTCAATGCCGCCTCGATGAGCCGTGCTCCCGCACCCCGGCTCTGGAAATCTGGGTGGACGAACAGCATCGAGAGCCCCCAGAAGCTCTCTCGTGTCGCACCGACTCAGCGACGCCCACCACCTGACCTTCGGAGACCGCCACCCAGGCCCCGGGCCCGTCACGCTCTACGAAACGGGTATGACCCACGCGCCTCGCTGCGATTTGGGCGTCGTCCGGCGGGGTGTGCGGCGGGATTTTCCCCGCTGCTGCCAGACCGGCATCGGCGGCCTCGACCACGGCGATCACCGCATCGATGTCGGTGAGGGCCATCGGTCGCACGTCCCACCCTCCCGCATCGCCGACCGCTGCCGGACCGCGATGTGACGCTTTCCATCTCCCCATGCTGGCACGAGGTGGCGTCGACCCGCTTGCCCTCGCCCGAGCAGTGGACGCGGTTGCGCAAAAAGGGATTGGTGGTTCTCGTCGCCGAAGGTGCGGTGTTCGATCTGCGACGGGGCGACGGCACCCCGCCGGCACCCGCACAACCGATTTGGGAACCGAGCGCTACGGTGCGTCGAGAAGCAAAATGGGCGGCGAGAGAATGGAGAACGGCGATGACCTCGAAAACCGACTTTACCGACGATGAATGGAAGCTGATCCTCGAAGCGCCTCCGAGCGCGGGAATGATCGTTGTCACCGCCCAGCGCGGAGGCTCGTTCCGCGAGACCATCGCTATGGCCAGGGCCTACGTCGATGCCCGTCAAGAACATGGCAAGAGCCAGCTGCTCGATGAGATCGTCGCGGCCAAACCCGAACGGGATCACACCCACTATCACTCGCCTGAAGAGCTCAAAGCGCACGGGCTCCAACTTCTGGGTGATTCGGTTGTCCTGCTCGAGGGCAAGGCCACGCCCGAAGAGGTCGAGGCGTACCGCCGATTCATCGTCACGCTATCCCACAAGGTCGCCGCGGCCCATCGCGAGAATGGCCAAGACGAGAGCGAAGCTGAGCTGGCGGCGATCAACGACATCACCGAGGCCTTGGGTTCGGGGAGCGTCTGAGGGGTGTCTCCATCCGGCGGACGGGGACCTTGAATCCGGGGTCCCTCTTCTTTGGGCAATAGTTGCTGAAAATTGGGATGGGCGATTCATCGGGCCTCAGAATGGTTGTGCTCGCCGGTCTCGCGATTGCCTCGTTGTACGGTCCTGCGAAACAAGGGAGCCATCCGCCGCGCCACTGGTGCTGGTTGGTGCGGATTTCAAGGTTGTTGCGAGCGCGAGGGTGCCGGCAGTTGACGAGTATTTGGCCAAGCGGCCAAGCATCGCCGGGTACCTCTAAAGCGGGGGTTGCTTGCGCACCGTGAGCGGAGCGCCGTAGCCACGGACGCCCTCCAAGGTGCTCGCGCTCCGCGAGTCCACCGGTTAGGTAGCGTCACCATGGAGCAGTTTGCAATATTCCAGCGCCCCGGAGGTAGCCGTGTCCCAGATTCGAGTCCACAACTTCTCAATCTCTTTAGACGGGTTCGGGACGGGCGAGGGCTTGACGTTCGATGCGCCGTTCGGCCACGCCGGCCATCGTCTCCACGAGTGGGTGTTCCCCACCCACTTTGGACGCTCGATCATCATGGGACAGTCAGGAGGCACCACCGGAGTCGACAACGCGTTCGCGGAACGTCTCGACGTCGGGTTCGGCGCTGAGATCATGGGCCGCCACAAGTTCGGTCCCCAGACCGGCCCGTGGACCGATGTCGGAACCGACGACGAGTGGCGGGGCTGGTGGGGGCCGAACCCGCCGTTCCACACGCCGGTGTTCGTGCTGACGCACCATCCGCGCCCGTCGATCGAGATGGAAGGTGGCACCGTGTTTCACTTCGTCGACGCCCCTGCGCAAGCGGCACTCGATCTCGCCCGGGAGGCCGCAGGTGACCTCGACGTGCGCATCGGCGGTGGGCCGACCGTCGTCCGCGACTTCCTCGCCGCCGATCTCATCGACTCCCTCCATGTCGTGGTGGTACCGATCCTGCTCGGCCGCGGCGTTCGACTGTGGGACGGCCTCGAAGGCATTGAGGAGCGCTACCACAGTGAAGCAGTCTCGTCGCCGAGCGGCGTGACCCATCTGACCTGGACGCGCCGTTGATATTGGGCGGGAACAACAGACCTGCCCCTGAGCGCTCGGGCACACAGCGATCATCAGGGGCGTCGAATGGGCAGGACGTGAGCGCGACCGGTGATTTCGATGGGGCGCCGAGGTCGCGCCACGTCAAAGCCCGATTGGCCAACCACAGATAGGTCGTCGATGCGATTGGCTCTTGGTGGCGCTTGGGTCTCGATCTCACGGAGGATGGCTGGGGGAGAAACGCACAACCCACTGCCGCCGGGATCCCGAGCGCGGTGGGTGCCCCGACGACCCGCGGTGCACCAATGCGGCCACAGCCGGCTTCGCGTCGGACGACGAGCTCTGTGTGACTTCGCCCGGCGCGTGCACCTCCACCTGCAGCGCCGGTGATCAAACCATGCCCGCAGAGATGATCCATGCAGTGACCCCGGACCTCTGCGAGGGGGGGATAACCCCCGCCCAAAGACACCAACTAGCGGTATTCCGCTCCCTGCGTCGCTTCCTTAACGTTCACAGGGATGATTACGGCTCACTCACTCACGAAGCGATATGGCGAAACGGCGGCCGTGGACGGCCTGACCTTCGAGGTCCGGCCCGGGGTGGTCACCGGGTTCTTGGGTCCCAACGGATCGGGCAAGTCGACGACGATGCGCATGATCATGGGGCTCGATCGGCCGGACGAGGGATCGGCGCTCATCGCAGGCAAGGCCTACCGCGAGTTGGGTTGGCCGCTCCGTGAGGTTGGCGCCCTCCTTGACGCCAAGGCGTTTCACCCGTCGCGCACGGCCCGCAATCACCTGGGGTGGCTGGCTTCGATGAACGACATCCCACCCGGCCGGGTCGACGAAGTGCTCGACCAGGTGGGCCTCACTTCGGTCGCCAAGGGCCGGGTGGGCAAGTTCTCCCTCGGCATGACCCAGCGCCTCGGGATTGCCGCTGCGCTGCTCGGCGACCCGGGCGTGCTCCTTTTCGACGAACCGGTGAACGGGCTCGACCCAGAGGGCATTCGCTGGGTCCGCCATTTCTTGCGCGAACTGGCGGAGGAGGGCCGGACCGTCTTGGTGTCGAGTCATCTGATCAGCGAGATGGCGCTCACCGCCGAGCGATTGGTCGTGATCGGGCGGGGCCGGCTGATTGCCGAGACCAGTGTGGCCGACTTCATCGCCCGAAGCGGCGGGGGTACCGTCAAGCTCGTCACGCCGGACCCCGGGGGGTTCGCCGCCGCGCTCAACGCAGCCGGGGCGACGATCGAACGCAATGGTGGATCGTTGATGGTGGCGGGATTGACCTCGCCCGAGATCGGCGATCTGGCTGTGCGCCACGGGCTCGGGATCCACGAACTCACCCCGGTCACCGCATCGTTGGAGGACGCCTTTATGGAGTTGACCCATGACGACGTTGAATACCGACCTTCGACCATGCCCGAGCAAGCGGCGATTGGAAAGACGCGATGACCATGACCGAACTGGACGTGCGCGCCCCGAGGGGGCGTTACCGCGTCAAGCATGTGGCCCGCGGAGAGGTCGCGAAGATCATGACGCTGCGATCAACGGCCATCGCGCTCGGTCTCACGCTGGTGGCCTGCCTGGCGGTGACGGTATTGCAGACCCACAGTCAGTTGCACCATGACCCGCGCTATTACCGCTTCGGTTTCGATGCGACCCAGGATTCGTTGACTGGCATGATCATCGTCGCCCTGACCGGTGGCGTGTTCGGTGCGCTACTGATCACCAGTGAGTACTCGAGTGGCACCATCCGCTCCACGCTGGCCGCATCCCCGCGCCGTGCGACCTTGGTCGCCACCAAGATCGGCGTCACCGCGGCCTTCACCGTGATCCTGGGCGAGGTGCTCAGCTTCGCCTCCTTCTTCCTCGGCCAAGCGGTCCTCTCGGGCGGCGGGGCGCCCTCGGCCACCTTGGCGACGCCTGGTGCGGGCCGCGCGGTGGTCATGAGCGGTCTGTTCATCGCCCTGGTTGCCCTCATGTCCTTCGGATTCGGCCTGATTTTCCGCAGCACTGCAGCAGCCATTGCGGCGTTCGTCTGCGTGATCTTCGTGTTGCCGCTGGTGATCCGGGGCATCTCTGAAGGCGCCACGCGCTATACGCCGACCACAATGTTCGTCAATTCGATCATGGCGACCGTCGGAGGAGGCCAGGGCGGCCGCTACGCCCCGGTCACCCCGGTTCTAGGGTTGTCGCTGATGACCCTCTATGCCGCCACCGTGCTCGGACTCGGAGCGATCCTCTTCATCCGGCGGGACGCGTGAGCGGGTCGGGCGCCGAGGGCGGCTGGGTGCAGATTCGGGTTCCCGAAGAGCGCGTCGACCAGGCCAAGCGCTTGGCGCTGGTGCTACTTCGCGAGCCGTTCCAGAAGCGTTGCTGGGCCGAGCTCGGTTACTTTCTCATCGCATCTGTCTTGGCGGCGGGCGCAGTGGTCGTCCTCGGTGCATTCGGAATCGTCGGGCTCGTCTTGGCCATTGCGTTCGTCGGGATCCTCATTCTCGCCTGTGGCTTGCGGGTGGCCCGCGGCCTCGGCCGCTGGCAACGGGCGCTGGCGTGGAGGATGCTCGGCGAAGAGGTCGCTGAACCCGCGCCGTTTGATCCAAATCGAGGGCTCTTCGCGTGGTTGCGGGCGGTGGCGAGCGACCGTGCCGCCTGGCGGTCGATTCTCTATTTCATCGTCAAGGTGCCGCTCACCATCTTTGGGGTCTGGTTTGCCCTGAGCATCTGGCTCGAGGCGTTCTACAACATCGTGTCCATCGTGACCGGTGGCAGCGGTTCGATGCGGTTCGGACCGCTCGGGCGTCTGGCCGGGGGTGGGGTCAACGGGGGGTCGTCGAACGGTGGCGGTGGTCACCTGGGCATGTTCGTGGTCGGCGTGCTCTTTCTCTTCATCGCTCCATGGGCCATGCGGCTGGTCGTCTACTCCGACCGGCGCCTGATGCACCTCTTGCTCGGCCCGAGTGCGACCCAAACGCGGGTCAGGAGCCTCGAGGAATCGAGGTCCAGGACGCTCGACGCCGCCACCGAGACCCTGCAGCGAATCGAGCGCAACCTCCACGACGGTACCCAAGCCCAACTGGTCGCCCTGGCCATGCGTCTCGGACAGGCCAAAGAACGGCTCGAGACCCTCGAAGGCGAAGAGGCACACTCCGCCGATCTTGTGGCCATCCGGCGTCTTGTCGACGAGGCACACCGTGGTGCCAAAGAGGCCATCACCGACCTGCGGGACCTGGCCCGTGGCATCCACCCACCCGCACTCGACACCGGGCTGGAAAATGCGCTGGCGACCTTGGCGGCCCGAAGCCCGGTGTCCACCGACGTCGTCGTGTCCGTCCAGTCCCGGCCGAGCCCCGCCATCGAAGCCATCTGTTATTTCTGTGCGGCAGAGCTCCTGGCCAACGTCGCCCAACACGCCGAGGCATCGCGAGCATCGTTGAGCTGTGCCCAACACGGCCCGTGGCTCCGTATTGTGGTGCGCGATGACGGACGCGGTGGGGCCGTGGTCAACCGGGTCGGCTCTTCGTCAAGCGGATTGGCGGGACTGGCTGATCGGGTCGGTGCCGTTGACGGTCATCTCGATATCGCCAGTCCATTGGGTGGACCGACCGTCGTCACCGTCGATCTGCCCACGCACGCCTGAGAATGGGGGAGGCCGACGCCATCCGGGTGGTGATCGCTGAAGACTCGGTGATCCTGCGTGACGGACTCCATCAGCTTCTCGCTGATCGTGGATTCGCCGTCACTCAGGCAGTTGGCGATGCGGAGAGCCTCGAGCGGGCGATAGCTGCGGACCCTCCCGACGTGGCGGTCGTCGACATCCGGATGCCGCCCACCTTCACCGACGAGGGACTGCGGACGGCCATTCGGTTACGACGCAAACATCCCGGCGTCGGGATCTTGGTGTTCTCTCAATACATCGAGACCCGGTACGCAGCAGAGTTGCTTGCGGGCGGCGCTGCGGGGATTGGCTACCTCCTCAAAGACCGCGTGGCCGATGTCGCAGACTTCACCGAGGCATTGGTGCGGGTGGCCTCGGGGGGCACCGCCCTCGACCCCGAGGTCGTCACCCAACTGATGGGCGCGTCCCACCGCACCGACGCGCTGGCGAAGCTGAGCGATCGCGAGCAACAGGTATTGGCGCTCATGGCCGAAGGGCGAACCAACTCGGCGATCGCCGCCAATCTCGTCATCTCCGAAGGAGCGGTCGAAAAACACGTCGCCAACATCTTCTCCAAGCTCGATCTCCCCGTCACCCCTGCCGACCACCGTCGGATACTGGCGGTACTCAAATATTTGGAGGGGTAGGACCCGCCTTCTCCTGCCGGGCGGCGACATCGCCAGCGCGTCCCCTCTGGGCTTTCCATTCGGGCAATCGGGCGCATTACCTTGGGTGGCGTCTGATCCGAGGGAAGGTGATCACCATGGCCAGGCTGATCTACTCAGCAATCACTTCGCTCGATGGATACATCGAAGACGAATATGGCGGCTTCGATTGGGCGGCGCCTGACGCCGAGGTGCACAGCTTCATCAACGACCTCGAGCGTCGGGTGGGCACGTACCTCTACGGGCGCCGCATGTACGAGACGATGCTGTACTGGGAGAGCGAGCAGCCATTTCGCGACCAAGCGCCTGGCGTGGGTGACTTCACCCAGGTGTGGCCGGGCGCGGACAAGGTCGTGTACTCGAGGTCGCTCGAGTCCGTCCTCAAGCACGAAGACGCGCCTGGAGCGCCACTTTGACCCGAGCGTGATCGAAGCGATGAAGACCACCCAAGCGCAAGACATCACTGTCGGTGGGCCCAACCTGGCTGCGCAGGCTTTCAAAGCCGGCCTCATCGACGAATGCCAGCTCTTCGTGACGCCCTGTGTCGTGGGCGGTGGCAAAGCGGCGTTGCCCAGCAACATCCGCCTCGACCTCGAACTCCTTGGTGAGCGCCGTTTTCGCAGCGGCGTTGTCTTCCTCAACTACCGCGTCCAAATGGCAGACTGCGACCTGACGCGAGGAGGATGATGGAGCCGATCCCGGCGATGGCGGTCAACGACGTGCACTTCGACGAGACCACCGACGTGGTGGTCGTGGGCCTGGGTGCCGCAGGCGCGTCGGCGGTGGTGGCGGCCCGCCAATGCGGAGCCGACGTACTGGCCCTCGGAGCGCAGCGCGGGTCCCGGGGGACGTCGGCCCACTCGGGGGGTTCATCTACCTCGGAGGCGGCACGGCCCTCCAGAACGCCTGTGGCTTCGAGGACTCGCCCGAGAACATGTCGACATTCCTGCGCGCCGCCCTCGGCCCGGGCGCCGACGACGATCGCATCGACGCCTACTGCGACGGATCGCCCGAGCACTTCGACTGGTTGGTTTCGATCGGCGTGCCGTTCCGAGCGGCGTTCTGCGACGAGCCGAACCGTGAATCGGCCGACGACGCCGGGCTACTTTTTAGCGGGGGCGAAGATGCGTACCCCTTTGACGAGATCGCGCTCCCCGCCCAGCGCGGTCACAAACCCCAGTACATCGACTCCGCCGGCGGGTTCTTCATGGAACGCCTCGGTGCCGCCGTGGCGAGCGGCGGCGCCCGAGTGGTGACCGACGCCCGGGCCGATGCACTGGTCCTCGACGAGGGTGCGGTCGTTGGCGTTCGGGTACAGAGCGCCGAGGGGCTTCGCACCGTGCGAGCGCGTGGCGGGGTCGTATTGGCCACGGGCGGATTCATCTCCAATGAGGCCATGGTCGCTGAGTGCTGCCCACTGGCCCACCTGCCCGACCCGGCCTGGCGGATCGGCACCCCGGCCGACGACGGGCGCGGCTATTCGCATGGGCCTCGGCGCCGGTTCGGCGGCGACCCGGCTCGACCGCTTCGAGTGTGCCTTGCCGCTCGGGCCGCCCCACCGCATGGCCCGGGGCATCCTCGTCAACCGCCACGGCGAGCGGTTCATCAACGAGGACGCCTACACGGGTCGTATCGGGCTCCATGCCTTGCGCGACCAAGGTGGCATTGTGTACATGATCACCGACGACGTAATGCACGAACCCAACCCCATTGGACTGCGCATCGGCTTCGCCGCGGCCACGGCCGAGGAACTCGCCGCCGATCTCGACATCGTGCCGAGCGCGCTGGCGCGCACGGTGCGCGAGTACAACGAGGCCGCCGCCGCGGGCCAAGACCCGGCCTTTCACAAGCGAGCGCCCTACCTCCAGCCGATCGGCGTGGCGCCGGCGAGCGGCATTGGTGCCATCGACCTGCGCCTCGACCACGGCGCCATCTACGCCACCTTCACGCTCGGGGGACTGGTCACGAACCCGAACGGTGCCGCGCTCGACCAGGCCGGGCAATGTGTCGGGGGCCTCTATGCGGTCGGTCGGACGGCCGCCAGCTTGGCGGCCCAGCATTACGCAAGCGGCATCAGCCTCGGCGATGGATCGTTCTTCGGTCGCCGGGCCGGTCGCCATGCCGCAGAGCGTGCCCGGGGGCGGGGATCGAGCTAGACCCGGGGCCGACCCCTTGTCGGGTACGCCGGTGCGCGGGCGGTTGATTGCGGGTCGGGGCCGGGCATCGCGTGAGACCTTGTCCGCTGATGGCGACCGTGGCCCTGCTAGACACCTCGACGAGTGGGATCTCGATGCAATCTTCGAGATGTTGCGCGATGGGAATCGGTTCCCGAAGGCGGCCTTTCGCGCCGCAGATCCGAACAGCCGTTGCGCGTCCTTCTCAAGGCTGGGTTCAAGGTCACCGGCACGCAATGGTCCTACGCAACGGCCAGGGACAGCGAGATCGAAGAGACGCTCGTGGAGCTGGCGTGACGATGCCTTCGTGATGAGCGTTCGTGAGTACGAACACCGCCACCAGGTTCGGTGGGGGATCAAGCAATGTTCGTTGGCCGGCTCCCGAGACGCACTCGGTTCAAAGGCGGGTGGCGCCGACGAGCCAGGCGTGTGCGCCCTCGGGATCGATAGTGATCTCGAGCCACGTCGGGGTCAAAAGATCGACCGACCAGCCATCGGCGAAGCTATTGGTAATTTCGGCTTCACTGACCCGCCGGGGTCCCCAGTCGCCCGGCTCGAGGTCGCTGAAGCACACCATGAAATAGCGGCCGCCGGGGACGAGCACCGCATGGAGATTTTGCACCAGGAGCGCTCTTTGGCGGTCGGCGAAGACATGGAACAGACCGCAGTCCAAGATGGTGTCGTAGCGAGCCGCTGCTGCCCCGATCTCCAAGGCGTCGGCCACGAGGAACCGGGCGGCCAGGTTGCGTTGGCCGGCCTTTGCCTGCGCCAGATCGATAGCCCGGGGGGACTGGTCGATCCCCGTTGCCTGAAGACCGAGTTCTGCGGCGAGCAAGGCATGTTCACCGGTCCCACAACCAACATCGAGGGTCCGGCCGGTGACTGCCCCGGAGCGTGCGATGTCCACCAACGCCGATTGCGGACGACCGATGTCCCAGGGGGGTACGCCCTCGTAGGCGGCGTCGAAATCATGGGCCCGGTCCCTGCCGTCGGCACCGGCTCGAGTGGGGGGATCGGGTGCGTCGGCCACCTCGCCACGCTATGTCCTCGGGGAACCGAATCCAATCCATCTGTCTCGCGCACCCCGGCGCTGAGCTCTGGGCCTGCCGGCCCGAATAGCCATGCCCGCCCAGCGCCGTGGCGGACCGTGTGCTCGAGGCGTGGATCCCCCCCCCGAGTCCCTCGCCCGGACCCGCTGTGTGGCAACTGATGCGCGGTGCTCCGCCAACTGGGCCCGGCTCTCCGACGACCAATGTGGTCCCTCGGGCACGATCTGCGAAGCCCGCACCCCGCCCCCAAAACAGCGAGGGCAGGGTGCGGAGCCGCAGGCGGCCTGTTCAACTAATTGAACGGGCCGAGTGGCCGTTAGCCGGCCAAGCCGTTGCTCAATACGGGAACAACGGCGGTGATGAGTGATGTCGCCGCAGAAGCGCCACCGAGTGTCGAGCCGATCGACTGCACCGGGGCGGTGACGCTCGTCACCGCGGCCGGGGCCGGGACCACGCTGCTCAGCGCACTGCCGCTCGAGGCAATCGGCGCCACGACATTCACCAATGAACCGACCGGCACCGTGTTCTGCAGCGCAGAACCGCTGGAGAGCACGGGTGCGGCCACGGTGGCCAACGTGGCGGGATTCGGCACGAAGCTGGTCACAAACTCGTGGCTCGAGGCGAGCAGCAACACGACGTTGGCCAACGATGACATCGGCGTGCCGGCGATGAGGCTCGATCCCGAGAGCACGGGGGCATTGACGTTAATCAACGTCCCGGTGCGCCCTGACCCATCGTGACCCGATCCTCCACTAGAGGCGATCGGCGCATTGACGTTGATCAAGGTGCCTGAAGTTCCCCTCCCGTGGTGGCTCGAACCGCCGTTGGAGGCGACTGGGACATTGACGTTGGCCACTGAGCCGACGGGCGTGCCGCCGCTGCCAGCACCGTTGGAAAGCACCGGTACGTTGACATTGATCAACGTGGCCCCGTGCGTGCCTGAACCCTCGTGAGAGGTACCTCCGCTCGGCGCAGGCGCCGCCGGAGTGGTGCCGGTGGTGGTGGCTGGTGCACCGGTCGTTGACGACGGCGCGCTGGCCGTCCCGCTTTGACAAGTGCCGACCGCGGTAGCGCCCGCACCATGCGTGAGCCCGGCTGCTGCCAGCGCAAGGATCGAGAGGCCACCTGCGACTGCCACCGTGGTGATGGCGCGTTTCATCGTGAAAGCATTCATTTCGAAAAATCTCCTTATTGATTGGTTGAGGTAAAAGAATTCGTTTGCTTGGTGGCGACGGTGACCGTCGCCTAGGGCAATCGAAGACGCTCAGCCAGGCGGGGAGATTCTGGGATCACAGATCGGCCGTGGCGGCAATTGCGCGCTGGCCTCGAACGCTTGGCCACCCAGCGCGGGTGGCACGAACTCATCGGGAGGTTGCGCCATGAGCGGGCTGCTCCCTTGAGCCGAAACTGAGGCCTCGTTCGTCGACGCTGGACCCATCGGAAGCGGAGACGGGGCCGGCGCACCAGGTGTGGGTTGGCGCGGTGACCCCGCTTTGGGTGCAGCGAGAGAAGAGAAAGAAGGAGAAATCGCCCCGCTCAGCTGGACCGGGCGGTCAACTCGGGGTGTTTGAGGGGCAGTGGTCGTCGCGAGTGCGGGGGGTGCGAGCTGGGTGGCGCTCTTGAGTGTCGGGGCAACGGCGGCACCGATTTGGCTCGCCAGCGTAGGCAATGTGGCAGTGGGAAGCGGTAACGAAGTGACCGTTGCCGTGACCGAGTTGACGACGGGAGCGACCCCTTGGGTGATCGCAGCCGTTGGTTGGCTGCTCGCCGAAACGACCGACCCAATGACCGGCGCTTCGGCCACTGCGTTGGTTGTCGAGAGGACCTGGTTTACCGCAGTTGCGGGAACGTTCTGTGCGGGGATCGCGTCGCCGAACTGGGTCGGCAGAGAACCGGGCACCGTGGTGGCGCCGGCCGAATGCGCTGCCGCAGCCGAGAGGGCACAGGCCAGGGCAATTCCCCGACGCAGCCGAGGAGCAAGACAAAAAACTTGGCGTGCCCCGACCGTTCACTCGTGTCGTCGGCGCGCAGAGCCATGGTCCCGCCTGGAGTCACTGGGGTGGCTTGCGCATTCAGCACCATGCCTCAATACCCATTGGAAATCACCTCCAAACACCGCGGGAACATTTGTTGCACAAACCGGCTGCGCCTTCGGCGAATTTGCCCGCGGACTCGGCGTCATCCCAGTTCACGGGCGCAGACAAGACACCTCGCGCCACCGGTGGCTCTGCCGGTGGGTGGTCGTCAAGAGTGCGCGAACGACACCTCGTCTCGGGCGTTCGCAGTCCAATGATGCGGGGGCGCAGATGATCGGCCCACCCCGCATCGGGCGGGGCCACCGGTTGACCAAGCGCCAGCCACTCGTTCGAGTCGGTCCTCTTGGCCGGGACGGATTCGGCGCCAGGGGCTTGGTGTGGGTGGACATTGAAGTCTGCTGCGGGCCCGTACCCCAGGCACCTATTGGTGACCCTCCGAAATGCCTGTGAAGTTGTTTCTCGCAGCGAGCGTTGTCGGCCGGGACGACGTTTGGCCCATCGTGGCGGAGCATTTAGGCACTACTGTCGGATCGTTCGGGCTTTGCGTCACGAGACCAGGAGGTCCACCTTGCCAACCATCACGCCGTTCTTGTGGTTCAATACCGATCTCGCCGAACCGATCGCCTACTACTCGTCGATCTTTGGCGACGCCACGTCGCCTGACAATCGCCATAGCGCTGACGATGGGCCGATCTTCAGCGCAACCATCGAGCTGTGCGGTCAACGTTTGATGATGCTCAATGGTGGCCCGAGTCATTTCGGCTTCAATGAGGCCGTCTCGTTCTTTGTCAGTGTCGAGACCCAAGATGAAGTCGACGACTTGTGGAACCAGCTCACCTCGGGTGGCGGCGAGCCCGGGCAATGTGGCTGGCTGAAGGACCGCTACGGCTTGTCGTGGCAGATCGTACCCACCGTGCTCGCCACGTTGCTCGGGTCGTCGGACCGCTTGCGTGCGCAGCAGGCGATGGACGCAATGATGCAGATGAGCAAGCTCGACATTGCCAAACTTGAGGCCGCCTACGAGCGTTGACCCTCGGTGCGGTGCGACCGATGCTGCGCACCGAGAGGCCCATAGGCTCAACCCATGAGGGTAATCGAGGTCTACGCAGACATCTGGTGCCCATTTGCCCACGTGGGACTGCGCTGCGTCACGGCACGACGGACCGCACTCGGGCGCGACGACACACTCCTTCACATTCGGGCTTGGCCACTCGAACTTGTCAATGGAGCGCCACTCGATCGGCACTCCACCGCCGCCCATGTACGTGAGCTTCGAACCCAGGTTGCCCCCGATCTCTTCGCCGGATTCGACCCAAGTGATTTTCCGAGCACCGCGCTGCCCGGCACTCGTGTGTGCACATGCGGCGTACCGAAAGGGCTTGAAGACGGGCGAAGCGGTGAGCCTCGAGCTGCGCGATGCGCTCTTTGAGCGGGGCCTGAACATTGCACGACCCGACGTGCTCGCTGACATCGCCGAGGCGTTTGGAGTCGATCCCTACGACGAGACCGACAGCGAAGCGGTCCGTCAGGATTGGCGGGACGGGATCCGCCGGGGCGTCAAGGGGTCCCCACACTTTTACTGCGGGAATATCGAGGCATTTTGCCCCTCCCTCGACATTGCCCGCGACGGCACGGGTGAACTGGTGGTGACCAACAACCTCGCGGTACTCAACACTTTCTTGGCTCACTGCCTGGAGGGATGAACCCGTCGGGGTGGTGGCCGCAACGTCGTTGGGCGGACCCGAGAATCGAAGCCACCAAAGGCCGCGGACGGGGGGGCGCACTGGTCCGGTCGTCCCAAGGTCATGCCGGTTGCATCGTCAACGACCGTTCCGACCATTGCGAGCGTCGTTCACCGACTTGGCTCGGCTGAAAGAAGAACGGAGTGCCATCGGGTGCGCCGCCAACTTGGTAGGTGACCGCTCGGCCGTCAGGGCTTTGGTACGTCGCTACCGGCGACTTCGGTCGATCCTTGCGCCATGGGTGCAGTTGGCCAGGTGGGCAACAGGGTCATTGAAGGGCGTGGCTTCGACCCCGTGGCACGACGTGCGTGGCCATGGTTAGTCCTTCGTCAGCCCTCACGAGGTCGCCGAAAACACCGTGGAGCGCGGACGCCCGGGCCCGCGCCATGGTGGACTGGCCCTGATCGGATTCGTGTCCGTCGAGCGACGGTGCTCGTGTGCGCACGAACAGATGCGGTCCGGCCGGTACGTTCGGGCTCACGGAACCCTCGGCATGCGGAGCCCACAGCGTGTCCACCCAGTTCCAGCGTCAGTTTCATGATTGAATCTCTTACATGCGTATTGCCCATTCCTGGCGGTATGCGATGGGCCCCTTGGCAGCGGCTCTATTGATTGGTGCAACGGTCGGTATCTCGGCAGCCGGCGCCGAGGCATCGACGCAGTCGGGGCGTGCCCAGGTGACGGTCTTTGGTGACAGCCTGCTCGATCAAGCGATCGACACCGTCAAGGTGGACACCAGCGCCACGTCGCATATCAACCAGTTTGTCTTTCCCGGGACCGCGAACTGCGACTGGTTGGCCGAAATGACCACGGTGGCCCCGCGAGGGTGAAGCCCAGAGCAGTCGTCCTCGAGTTCTCGGGCAATGACTCGACGCCGTGCATCTCGGGGTCGCCCATGTACTCGAAGGCGTACTACCAGCGCTACGCGGCCAACACCGTGCACGCCATCAATCTCTTCACCGCCATCGGCGCCCATGTATTCCTCGTTGGCTATCCACCGACGTTCGTCGACGTGGCGAAGCAGGTGGCGCAGTGGAACGACCTCAACGTGATCTACGACATGCTGGCCGCTCGTTACCCCGGGAAGGTCACCTACGTCAATGCCCAAGAATCCGTCGAACTCGACGGCAAGTTCACCTGGACCTTGCCGTGCACAAGAGACGCCGCGCATTGTGGCGAGAGTGGCAGCAACGTTGTACGGGCCGAAGACGGGCAGCACTTCTGCCCCCTTCCCTCCAAGACCAACCTGGCCAGCTGCCGCACCTATTCCTCGGGTTCGGCGCGCTATGGAGGTGCGATCGCGGCTGCGGTAAACCGCTTCGTCATTCTCGGACACACGCCGATCTACATCGGCCCGCAGCTGCCTCCCCTCAACTCGGTGGCCACGGTGGCGTCGGATCAGCCAAATCCCTACCTCGTGGCCGCACTCGCCAAGAGCCGCCACCCCTGAGTCGGGCGACCCATTCCGCCAGGGGTAATCAGCTCGGGTGATCGTTCGGGCAGGCACCCGGGGGATCGTTGAAGTCCGGATCGTTGGACCACGCCCCTTTAACCCACGATGGCGGTGGCGCAGTGAGCCCGAAGATCGAGGCGAAGTCCTCGCTCACCACCGCACCGATGCGGGCACTGCCGCTCGCACACAGATGGATCTCGTCGAGCTTGCGCACCCGCACCCATTGGGCCCGGTGGGCGAACGGGTCGCCAAGGGGGGGAAGCCAGCTCGAGTAGCGCCCATTGCGCAGGATCGAGTTCGCCACCGGTAGGTACATCACCCGACCGGCGAAGACCGTGGCCATCTTGGCGGCAATGGCGTTCCAGGCCCGCCGGCCTCGATCCCGTTGGGTAAAGAGGTGTATCTCGGTCGGTGTCGGTTCTGCCGCGAACCCTTCGGGGGGAAACTCCAAGAGGACGACTCCGGCCACCCCGTCACCCGGACGCAACATCGTCCGCAGTGACCGCTCCAATAACGCGGTGTACTGGGAGCTTTGGTGCAGGGCGTTGGGGGTCGTTGGGCCATCATCATCCCAACTCCACGTGCCGACGATGATCTGGGGACGTGCTTTGGCGATGGCCGGGACCAAGGTCTTGGCAATCCAGTGCTGATTGACCGAAAGGCCGAATCCGCCAGAGGCAAGCGACATCGTGGTGACCTCGCCCGTGGCCGAGAGGGCGGCCTTAATACCCGGAACGGCATCTTGCATGACCGAATCGCCAATTGCCAATACCCGCAGCCGGTGGGCGGAAGAGATCTTGGTGGCCACCGGGAGAGCGATACGCGCCTCGCGACCGAAGCCACCCGTGCCGGCGACCCCGAGATCAGAAGTCACTGACGCGTCGGCGACCTTGGCCGCGGTGCCCGGGTCGGCCACCGCGGGCGCGGTGGCGACGACGAGGAGCACCGCGGTCAGGACCCCGGTCACCGGGGCGAGCCAGATTCGGGTGTGACCCTTGAAATGGGCTCGCCGGATGGGCTGTTCAACGAGGTAGTAGCTGAGCGTGGCGGCGAGCAAGGTGGCCGCGATGCGCACCGCGTCGAGAGGAATGGTCGACAGCCCGGTGCGCGCCGTGGTCATGTACACGATGATCGGCCAATGCCACAGGTAAATCCCATAGGAGATGGTGCCCAAATAATGCAAGGGCGCGACAGACAACGCACGGGCGAAGCGTCCGCGATCGACGAGCCGGGCGTCACTGATGACCAACGCAGCCAGAACGGCACAGAGTAAGAAGCCGCCTTCGAACATGAAGTCCTTCGGCAAACCATTGGGGTTGCCGGCAAAGATCCAAAAAGTCGCCAGGACGGCGGCGGCGATTGGGCTGAGCCAGTGCAAGAGGTCGCGGACCCGGCGGCTCGGCTGGGGGAGGGCCGCCGCCATGAAGGCGAGCGCGGCATCCGGCCATCAAGTCGAACGCGCGGGTATCGGTGCCGAAGTAGGCCCTTGTCGGGTCGGTCCCCGGCGTAAACAACGATGGCCATGAGTGCGGCTGAGGCCACCGCTCCCGCCACACAGCACGCCAAGCCAACGGCGCGCCAGTGACGCCGGGCCAGGGAGAGGATGGCCAGCAGCACCGGCGGCCACACCAAGTAGAACTGCTCTTCGATGGCGAGCGACCACGTGTGTTGCAGCGGAGACGGGGCTGAGAACTGGGCGAAGTAGGACTGGTTCGCGAAGATGGCGTGCCAGTTACCGACGTAGAACAACGTGGCCAGTGCGTCGCCGCGAAGCCCAGATAGGTCCACCGAGCCGTTGGCGCCGGGTCCACCGAATCGGCCGTTTAGAAAGAGATAGAGACCGAGCGCGGCGACGACCAGGAAGAGGGCGGGGAGCAGCCGACGCGCCCGCCGTCCCCAGAACGCCGCGAAATTGAGGGCGGCCGTGCGCACCCATTCCTCGAGGAGCAAGGAGGTGATGAGGAATCCCGAGAGGACGAAGAACAGGTCGACCCCGAGAAATCCCCCCGAAGCCCAAGAGAAGCCGAGGTGGTAGGCAACGACCCCAACGACCGCGACCGCACGCAGGCCATTGAGGGCCGGGAGGTGCCGCCCGGTCACGGCTTGCGGATCCCCCGACATGGGCTCGCCGGCTTGCCCCAGCGACGCCGCGTGGAGGGGCGAGGCATCCAATGGGATCCTCACACGGCTCCCATCTGGTGGACCTCGGACATCGAGCCGAGATTAGATCAGTGCCTGTCCTGCTCAGGGCCACGGTGCGCTCGCTTCGCCTCGGTTCCCACCAACGCGACGCGCTCACAAGGGTGTTGGCCACCGAGCGAGCTCGGGGTCACCACCCGGGATGGAACGCGTCCGGGGAACGAGAGTGCTCGGAATGCGGGTACGGGAGCGATGTCCGAATCCAGAGGCGGGCTCCAAAGATCGAAACGAGCCCGCTGGGCGCGAATTGCACGAGAATTGTCCATTCGAGGTGCCATGATCTCGACCATGGGGTACTCGTGGCTGGGCGTTGCGACCGTTGAAGGTCGCAAGACTTCGGTGCGGTGCCGAATATGAACGGCATGTTCGGCCACCGAGACGATGGTGTGTCGAGGGGTTCGGCGTCGCTGAGCGCGGACCCGTGGCCGCGGATCAGCCGGCGCACCTTGCTCATGGGGGTCGCACCCTTGGGGGCTTTGGGCGTGCTGGCGGCTTGCGGCTCCGGGGCGACGACGCCCGACGGCAGCGCATCATTGCGACGGCCCTTGGCGCTGATCTATCGAGGTCCTGCGGCATGCAGCGACTGCGCTCAGGTCGTGGCCGCGCTCTTGGAGAGCGCGTCGCCGCCGTACCGCACGGCGTACTGCGGACCGAAGGAGCGGATTGCGATATCAGCGGCGTCGCTGCGCCAGGCCAAGCTCTACGCCCAACCGGGCGGGGGAGATGACCTCGACGCGGCATGGCGGGCCATGCGGCCCTACGCCGAGACCATTTCGGACTGGGTACGCGGTGGCGGTCACTACGTCGGCTTTTGTATGGGCGGGTTCTTGGCCGGGTTCGATCCGGGATTCGGCCTCTTGCCCGGCGATAGCGGCGAGTACATCACCACTCCCGCGGCGACGGTGCACACCAATGACGATGCACTGGTCACGCTGCGATGGCGTGGTACCGATCGTCGCGTCTATTTCCAAGGTGGTCCGTACTTCAGTGTGCCGTCATCGTCGGGGGTCGATGTGCTTGCGACCTATTCGAACGGGAAAGTCGCCGCCATGGTGGCGCCCTACGGCCTCGGAAGCGTCGGGGTGACCGGCCCGCACCCAGAGGCACCGGCTCGGTGGTACCGAGAGGCGGACCTCGCCGTGCCCGACCCGCTGCCCTTCGATCTGGGGCACGACCTGATCGAGACCACGGCGAGGACCTAGTCCTCAGCCACTTCGAAAACTCGAGAGTGGGCGGTGCACGAAGTCGCGGGCATTTCACCGGCGGGCAAGAGTTGGCTGTAGGGCCACCTCAGGCTTGAATCCCGAGGACGCGCCGAGCAAGGGGGTCAAGGCGATAGGCAGCAGTTCGACACGCTGGCACCTGATTGACACCTCGCGCGCGTGGTGGCAGCCTGCGGCGGGGCCAATGGGGGAGGGTCATGACGTCGCAATTGCTGATCTACGGGACGCTTGGGATCATCAGCACAGCCGCTGGTTTCTACGCTAATCGGCGCCTGTTTACGACCGGGGGAGCCGGGCGGGTCTCGGTGCTCGAGGGCATCTTCTATGTGGTCGGGCTGGCCTCGTTGGGCCTCGGATGGTACTTCAACGTCCGCTACACCCACCTGGGCGGGGACCACGCCAGCTACGTCAACTACACCAAGGCGCTGTTCTCGAACTGGGCCGCCGATTCGGCAGCGCAGGACTACATCATTGTGAACCTGGTCCTCTTGCCTCTATGGACCATTGTCGACGGGCGGCGCCGTGGACTCAAGATCGCGTGGATCTTCTTCGTGATGAGCCTGTTCACCAGCTTGGCTTTCGCCATGGCCATGTACCTGGCCTTCGTGGAGCGCCAGATCCGCTACGGGCGTGGCGAAGCCACCTCGTCCAAGACGGCGTACCCGCAGTTGTAGCCGGGGATGAAGGTGACGCCGGGCCCGCCATGGCAGCCCGCGCCGCACAGGTAGAGGCCTTCAATGGGGATCGGATTGTCGGCCCAGCCACGCGGTCCGGGGCGAAACGGACCCATGAACTCGGGTTGGAGGAGGCCGTGGGTGAAGTCGCCGCCGGTGCACCCGAACATCAGCTCGTAGGTATAGGCGGGGTAGTTGAACTGGCGCTCGATGAGGTCGGGGAAGTTCGGTGCCTTGGTGGCGATTTTGTGGACGATGCGCTCCGCCATCTCGTCGCGCAGGCGCGCCTGTTCGGCGTGGTCCTTGCCGATCGGGAAGTAGAACGCGAAGCCGCTGGCGGCATGTTTGCCCGCAGGGGCCATACTCGGGTCACTCAGGGTGGGGATTTGCAGATTGAACGACGGTGACTGCGGGACCAGGCCGCGCACACAAGACTCGAAATCGAGCTGCATCTGTTCAGCGGTGCCGAAAAACGTCACGTTGCGGCGGAGGATATCGTCGTTCAATATCTCGTT
The DNA here is from genome assembly GCA_963800725.1 of uncultured Acidimicrobiaceae bacterium. Taxonomy (GTDB): domain Bacteria; phylum Actinomycetota; class Acidimicrobiia; order Acidimicrobiales; family RAAP-2; genus Bog-473. The sequence continues at coordinate 53,526 of CAWDCE010000003.1, forward strand.
CGGCCCCACGAACTCGGGAAGACCATTGAGGGCGAAATGGATCTGGAAGTAGGCGGCGCGGTGGTCAATGGCGTCCACGCGTTGGGTGAACGACTCGGGCAGATCGGCCCGCTCGATCAGACTCGTGAAGGTCTGGGTCGGATCGAGGTTCGAGACCACGATGGGAGCGCTGACCATCTCACCATCGCCGAGGACCACGCCCGCCACCCGGCCCCGCGACGCCACGATCTTGGCCACTTTGACGTGGCGGCGAAGTTCGCCGCCGTGCTTCTCGAAGAGGGTGGCCAGGTGGTCTGACATCGTCCCGATACCGCCGCGCACCTTGGACATGGTGGCGTTGCCCGTCGAGGCCAGCGCGAAGGCGAGGCACATCGCACTACCCGGTGAATACGGGCCCCGGTAGGTCGAGTTGACGGCGAGGAAGGCGAGCATCGATCGGACGTGGGCGTGGCGGACCCGGTCGGGGAGGAACTGATCGACCACATCCATCACGCTGCCGAACATGGCGGTCCGTAAAGCCTCGCGCTCCTTTTCGTTGGTCGCGCTGGCCCACATCTCATCGAGCGATTTGGGTGCTGTGCGCACATCGAAGCGACCGATGGCCCGAGCGGGGGCTTCGGCCCAGCCGGCGATCTCGGCCATACCCATTACGGCCTCGAAGCCCATTCGCTCCCCGAGGTGCTCGACCAAGCGCTCGGGGTCGGCGTAGAGGAGGATGGGGGGCTCCCCCGACGCGTCGATGCCCGAGGACTGCACCTCGGGCTCATAGATCGGGCAGGCGGCAAAGCCCAGATCGTCGAAGATCTCGGTGGGGATCGGGAATTGAATGGAGCCGGCCAGTTCGAACTGGTACCCGCGAGCCAATTCGGTAGTGGTCGACATGCCACCGATGAAATGGTTCTTCTCGAGGCACAGCACCCGCAGTCCGCCCCGCGCCATCACCGCCGCGGCGGTGAGTCCATTGTGGCCCGCGCCAACCACAATGGCGTCGTAGTCCGGCATGGTCGGGACGGTAATGACCACCCCTCCCCTCGTCAAGTAGCGCGTTGGGATTGCGAGTTCGAGTGGCGGGGTCCGAGCTGGGTCGCTCCAGGCGAGCCGTATCGTCGAGCGGCCCCCTACTCGCACAAGCGATGACCCGGTACAGGCGCCAAGTACGGCGCGGTGGATCAGATGAAGGCGATCACCGTCAAGATGACGAGGACCGCCATGAAGATCGCAAGTGCGACGACCAGCCAGTCCGCCAAGTTTGCGTAGGAATTCTTTTCAAGGGCCCGGCGCGACGTCACCTCTCTGGCCGCTCCGCCAATGATGAAGACTAATGCGAGGAGCCCGTACCCGATCCCGAGGGCGACGAATCGCCCCTTTGGGAGTCCGCTGAGCTTGGGCAGGAGCCCCCCAACCGCGAGGGCGACGGCCGCAGACGCCAAACCGGTGCGCCACCATGCGAGCACGGTGCGTTCCTCGGCGAAGCGGGTGCGCCGCGAACGCGGGCGGGTAGTCGGGTTCGTCGCTGCTGGTATCGGTCATCGCTCCACCTTTATCGCGGGCACGTGTCAATGGCGGTCACGGCTCAGAACCCGCCGACGCCTTTGCCGATCAGGTCGACGCCGATCACCCCGAGCAGTACTGCCATCACGACTGCATTGTTGGCCCGCAGCCACGTATCGAGCGACGTAAGGATCGGTCGGGAGCGTGGGCCGAGTATCCAGAACGCGACGAGAGGAGCGATCACCGTGCAGGCCGCGATCACCACGAAGACGACGGCGGCAACCGCCTTGTCGCCCGAGCTTGCCGGGGCGCCGGCGATGGCCAGGCCACCACCGACGATCAAGATGAGGTTCTTCGGGTTGAGCGCAGAGAGGGCAATCCCGAGTCCGCCCGACTTGATCGGGGTAATCCCTTCAATGGCCTCGAGCCACTTAGGCAAGGTCGCCGACTGGCCCGAGGCTGGGCGTTTGCGCCAATTGCGCAGCGCCAGGAACAACAACAGGGCGCCGAGGATGACCTTGGTTGTCGATGTCCCATTCGATTGCGAACCGTCGGTCCCCGTGCCGATGCTGGCCGAGGCCAAGATCACCACGGTGAGCGCCCCGGCGATGCCGATGACCCAACCGAGACCGAAGGCCAAGCTGTTGACTCCGGCCCGCTTTGACAACAGCATCAAGATGATGGCGATGATGGGGATCGGGCTGATCGCCACGCCGACGGCCAGAGTGATGCTGTTGCCGATGGCTTGTCCCATAGTGCGCCTCCGTGTGACTCCAAGTCGTGCGATCCGGTAGTCGCTGCTGATCAGGCAACTCGTCGGGTCGGCCGTGACCGACGATGCTGGGCACCGACGCCGCCGCCGAGACTAGCGACGCAGCGGCCCGAAATGAGGGATTCGGCCCCCGCCGTGCGTGGACACACCGGATCGCGGAAGGCGATCGTGCTCGGGTGGCCCCGTCACCTCAGCGGTTCGCGACGGCGTGCGTCCTTAGTCGTCGTAGACCAAGACACCGCGGATGTTCTTACCGTCGCGCATGTCTTGGTAGCCCTGATTGATATCACCGAGCTTGTAGGTCGAGGTCACCATTGCATCGAGATCGAGTTGCCCGTCTCGGTAGAGCTTCAAGAGTTTGGGGATGTCAGAACGCATGTTGGCCGAACCAAAAATACTCCCGACGATCTGCTTCTCCATGAGCGTGAGGTCAAACATGCTCATGTTGACCGTGTGCTCAGCCGCGGCGTGAATGTTGGTGACGACCACCCGACCCCGCTTGGCCGTGAGATTCAAGACGGCGCCCATCATGGCCCCCGAGCCCAGGCCAATGGCACAGATGATCTTGTCGCACATCCGACCCCAGGTTTCTTCTTGGATGAGCCCGAACGCTTCTTCGACCGACGCCGCAGTGTGCGTGGCCCCGAACGTCGGGGCGAGGGTGCGCTTGAGCGGTACGGGATCGATGGCGAAGATCCGTTCCGCCCCGGCGAGACGGGCCCCTTGGATGGCACTGGCCCCAATGCCCCCGACCCCGATTACCGCGACGTTCTCGCCCGGGCGCACGTCGGCGGCATAGACCGATGAACCCCAGCCGGTAGTGACGCCGCAGCCCACCAGACATGCCTTCTCAAGTGGGATGTCGTCGAGGATCTTGACGCACGAGGCCTGGTTCACGACCGTGTATTTGGCGAAGGTGCCCAAACAGACCATGATCGAGATGTCCTCGCCGCGGGCGTGATGGCGCGCCGTGCCGTCCATTTGGCGGCCCATCATCAACACCGCACCGACGTCGCAGAGGTTGGAGTGGCCGGTCGCGCACGACGGGCACTGGCCACAGGCCGGAACGAAGCCGAAGACGACGTGGTCGCCCGGCGCCAATCCCGCCACACCGGGGCCGACGGCTTCGATGACGCCCGCGCCCTCGTGGCCACCAATGACCGGGAGCCCGCCCGGCAGGTCGCCGGTGACCAGGTGCTCGTCGGAGTGGCACATCCCCGACGCCGCAAGCTTGACGAGCACCTCGCCGTCTTTGGGGTCATCGAGTTCGATGGGCTCGACACTCCAGTCGGTGTGGGCTTCCCACAAGATCGCAGCTTCAGTCTCCATGTCGGCTCCCCGAGCGATATCGGCCGGGCGTCTGGGTCCAGTGTCGGGGTCCAAGAGCGTCCAGCAGTTGCCGTAGTCGGCAAAACTACCGCCTCGGGCGAGAGGGGGTGGCGAACCCACCCGACTTGCCCTTAGGGAAAGATGGCGAACGAGGTGACCTCATAGGCCGTCAAGAGCACCAACAATATGACCGAGATCGAGAGCACAGCCAGGTAGCTCCACCCGTGTAGCCAGGTGGCCACGGCGGCGATGAGCGGGAAGGCCAAGAAGAGGAATCGGGGGCGCAGCCCGACCGGCGCCGCGACGAATGCGAGCACGGCTGCGGCAAGCCCGTAGAGCAGCATTGGCTTGGGCATGTCGGAGCGCAGGGCGATGACCGCGGCGACGACGCACAAGACCACGCCGGCGAAGAGCAGGTCACCGGTCTGGGTCACGGCGACCGGGTCACGGACGAAGGTGACAATGATATGCACCGGATAGGCGAGCGACGGGTAGCTCTGCCATCCATCGCGCTCGGTGATCCGCCACGCCAACGCGTTGGAGGTGTGGACCCACAACCATGTTTGATACGCAACGAAGCCGAAGGGGGTCAGGATCGGGGCCCAAAGCACCCGCCAATTGCGGTGCTTGGCGACCTCTTGGTAGGCGCACCACAGGCAACTCACCTCGAAGGCCAGTGCGATGGGTGACGTCGCCGTGGCCAACAGACCGAGTACGCCGGCCAAGAGCCATTGACGCCGCAACAGCGCCAAGATCCCAAAGGCAATGAAGCCCACGATCAGCCCCTCTGAGTACACGAGGCTGAGCACGAAGGACCCCGGGAAAAGCGCAACCAGCAACGTGGCGCGGTCAGCCTTCGTGCTCCCGGCGTAGTGGCGCACGAGGGCCCAGACACCGATCATGGCCACCGCCCCGGACAGTGTCGTGATGACGATCCCCGAGACGAGGAGCGACAGACCGCTCAGATCCGATAGCCACCGGATGGTGAGGGGGAAGAGCGGGAAGAACGCAGTGGTGTTGCCCAGCACGTGGCCGTTGGCGCGCGGAAGGTGACTGGGCCAGCCGAACTGGGCCGCCCGGAGAAACCACTTGGTATCCCAGCGATTGATCTCATTGGAGATAGTGGTGTTCGAGAGCGATGCCGAGACGGCGATGGTCACCAATGTGATGATCCGAGAGATGGCGAAAATGGCCAGGGGTCGCAGGGCCCAGGGCCAGTGATCGATCCGGATCTTGGCCGAGGCGGCGCGGAGTGGGTCGGAATCACCGGCCCCCTCGCCGGCACCGGTCATCGCAGACGCCTCGGCCTGCGCCGACGCGTCTGCTTGGGGATCAGACAACACGGCCCGCCACCACTTGTTGCCAGTGTCGGTCACGGATCAGCCACACGATGGCGACGACAATCGCCGCGGTCATGACGAAATATGCCCCACCGGTGAGGAGCGGGTTGCCGCTGGGTCCTGCCACCAACATGGCAAATGCGGCGATGACCGCGAGCACCTTGGAGCGCTGCAGGGTGGTCGCTGCAAGCAAGGCGAGACCCCAGGTCAAATACCACGGCCACACCGTCGGACTGCCGACGACCACCAACACGAGGGCTAAGCCGAGCGAGCGGACCACCTCGTAGGTGTGGACCTTGAAGAGGAGCCAGGCGCACCCGAGCAGTGACGCGATGCCAAAGGCGGTCTGGGTAATCGAAACGATGGTCGATTTGTCCAGGTGCAGGCCGACCGCATGTGCGACGAACGCGATGAAGACGGCGACCGACACGGCGGGTGTGGCCAAGACGTGGAGTTCGGCTGGGATCTTGAGCGCCGTCGGGCTCAACCAGCTCCATCCGTAGCCACAAGCCACGGTGACACCGACAAAGACGGCGACAGGAACCACGACACCTTGGAGCAGCAGTTTCCACCGTCGGAACTCGGCGTCGCTCCGATAGGCGTCGAGCACCAAAAAGGCCACTGCGGCCGCGGCCGGAAGTTTGACGGTCGCCGCCAGTGCGCACACGGCCAGGCCGAGGGCCAGGCGACCTTCGACCGCCAACGTGACCCCGCACACGAGCAAGCCCACCATGAGCGCGTCGTTGTGACCCGAAGAGATGAAGCTCAACAACGCGAGCGGACTCAGCGCACCGAGCCAGAGCGCCACACCCGGATCAGTGCCGAGGTGGCGGGCCAAACGTGGCAGCGACACCATGATTAGCGCCACGCCGACGAGTTCGAGGGCCCGGAACGCCAAGAGCTGCGCCGTCAACGATGAGCCGGCCACGCCGGCCACGAACTTCGAAGATTGGACGAACAGCGGCCCGTAGGGTGACGAGGTCGACCGCCACACGCTGGCAACCGAGGACAGCAACGGGCCGTGTCCGAGGACCGAAGGGCCGACCGAATACGGGTTGAGGCCGCGATGGGCGATGAGTCCCTGCGAGATATAGCTGTAGAGGTCACGACTGAAGAGCGGGGGTCCGACGAAAAAGGGAAGGCCCCAAGCGATCAGGACACCCCACGCTGCCTTCACGCTCATTCGGCCGAGCATCGCCTCGCGACCAAGGCCCAGCCACCCGACCACCAAGACTGCGAATGCGGCGTAGAAGCCAAAGGAGACCACCACAGAGTGACCCGATGGAATCGAGAGCCACCACAACATGTGCCCGGGATCGGGCACGGCTGAGATCCGTGAACCGAGGACCACCATGGCGACCGACCCGAGCGTGCCGAGCGCTGCCAACGCCAATACGGCGTGGCCGGTGTCTTCGGTGGTATGACGGTCGTCCAGCGACCGGTGCATGGCAGTCGGCGATGCCACTGAGCTCCTCTTCGTCGGCTCAACCGGTATGGACACCGCCAAACGCTAGTGGGGGAGCGCAGGGTCGTGGGGTCACGGCGGGCTTAATCGATCGGCAGACGACACGTCATCGAGAGGTGATGGGTCACCTCCACCCGGCTTGATGGTTCGCAGCGGCCACTTCGGGTGAGCCGGCGGCGCCGGCCGATACCCTGTGCATGCCGTGGCCGTGCTCTGCGATCTCGAAGACCTCGCCGTGCGCCGAGTGGATCGGGTCCTTTTCGAGGGACTTTCCTTGACGGTGCGAGACGGTGACCGCATCGGTGTCGTTGGGAACAACGGCGCCGGAAAGTCGACGCTCCTCAAGATCATTGCCGGCACCGAGTCGCCCGACACCGGCCAGGTCCGCCGGAAGCGAGGATCACGTCTGGGCTACCTCGAGCAGGTGCCGACGCTGCCTCGGGGCACGGTGCGCGCCGTGATGGGCGACGGCTGGGAGGCACAAGCGGCGCTCGATCGACTCGGTGTTGCGGCAAGCCTTGACGTCGATGTCGCCACGCTCTCAGGCGGACAGGCCAAGCGGGTCTCACTGGCCCGAGTCCTGGTGCACCCGGTCGAACTCTTGGTGCTCGATGAGCCGACCAATCACCTCGACCTGGCTGCGGTGGCCTGGCTGGAGCAGCGACTGCTGTCATTTCGCGGCGGGCTCGTCCTCGTCACGCACGATCGTCATCTGCTCGAGCGGGTCAGCACCAAGATGCTCGAAATCGACGGGGACGGACGTACCTGCACGAGGGGAGCTACTCCGCCTATCTCGAGGCCCGAACCGCCCGAGAGGACAAAGCGGTGGCTGACGAGGCGATCCCGGCGCATTTTGGCCCGTCGCGAGCTGGCGTGGTTGCGTCGCGGCGCCAAGGCCCGATCGCGCAAGCCCGGGGCCCGCGTTGATGCCGCCATGAAACTGCTCGCGGGTGGTCCCGACGAAGCGCCACCAGGCACGGAACTCTCGACGGGGGGCACCCCGCGTCTCGGTGACAAAGTGATCGAGTGTTTCGGGGTCGGCTTCACCTACACGCCGCCGACCCCGGTCTTGCGCGACGTCGTGCTCGTGGTCAGTCGGGCAGAACGCCTCGGGATCGTCGGAGCCAATGGATCGGGCAAGTCCACCCTGCTCGACCTTTTGGCCGGTCGGCTGCACCCCACCTCTGGTGCCATCGAGGTGGGCTCAACGGTTGTTGTCGGGTACTACGACCAGCAGGGGGTCAAGCTCGACCTCGATGCCCGGGTGCAAGAATTCGTCCGCTGGTCCCCACCGCACTCCAGGCACGCTGGCGGACATAGAGCTCATGAAGCGATTCGGGTTCGTCGGTGAACTTCCCTATACCAAGGTCGGCACGCTGTCGGGGGGCGAGCGCCGCCGCCTCCAGCTGCTCATCGTGTTGGCCGCCCGACCAAACGTGTTGCTCTTGGACGAACCCACCAATGATCTGGACCTCGAGACGCTACGGATACTCGAGAATTTTCCTCGAGGACTGGCCCGGGGCGCTCGTCGTCGTCAGCCATGACCGGACGTTTCTCGAACGGGCGACGGAGCGGGTGGTCGCGGTCGAAGCCGACGGATCGGTGGCCGAGGTCCCCGGCGGGGTATCGGGCTGGGTGGACCGGTTCAACCAACCCGGGCCACGACGCGCCGGTGCAGCGGGGTCGAAGGGTCCGTCGCCAAGTGCCCGTACCTCTCCGTCGGAGAGCAGGTCGGCCGCGAGGCCGTCGGGTCGGTTACTGCGCGGAAGCGGAAAAGCAGGTGACCCGCTTGGAGCGCCAACGCGAAAAGCTGACTGAGTCATTGACAGCAACCAGCGATTACCAAGAGCTCGCTCGCCTCGGTGCGCAGCTCGCCTTGGTGCGGTCCGAACTAAATGAAGCCGAGGAGACCTGGCTCGCCCTGGCCGAAGAGGCCGAGCGAGACCGCACCTGAGGTCTCGTCTCCGCGTCTGGCGTCGCCAGCACGCCGCGTGACGCTGTCCACTTGTTCCGTCAGATCGCGGCGGGTTGTGGCGAAGGGCGCTTGCGCACCGACGACAACGGGTCCGAGATTTCCTCAAGCGACTTGCGTTCCGCGGCGATGCCCAAGGCGATCTCGACCAGGCCACCGAGAATCATGACCACGGCACCGATGAGATAGCCGATGAAGAGGCGGAAGTGGTCGGACCCGGTGCCGATCAGCAACCCGTAGAGCCACGGACCGAGCGCACCGAAAGATTGCGCGATGGCAAAGAAGACGGCAATCGCCTTCGCTCGAACCTCCACCGGGAAGATCTCACTGACCGTGAGATACGCCGCGCTGGCGCCGGCGGAGGCGAAGAAGAAGATGACGCACCAACAAGCCGTCTGGCTGACGGCGTTGAGGTCACCGGCCTTGAAGAGGAAGGCACTGACGGCGAGGAGGGTGCCCGACAAGATGTAGGTCGACGCAATCATCTGGCGCCGGCCAATGGAGTCGAACAGTCGACCGAGCGTGAACGGCCCAATGAGGTTCCCGAGTGCGAAGAAGATGAAGTAGTACGCCGTGTCGGTGGCGGGCACACCGTAGATCTTGGTGAGAACCAACGAATAGGTGAAGAAGATGGCGTTGTAGAGAAATGACTGGGTGATCATCAAGGTGGCGCCAAGTACCGATCGCCTGGGGTAGGTCACAAAGAGCGTGCGGGCGAGGGCAATGAAGCCGATCTTTGAGGCCGGGGTCACTTCGATCGCCTTGGACTCGTCGACCTCTCCGAGCGTGCCACCAGATGCTTCGGCGGCCTCTTCAATTCGAGCAACCTCGCGTTCGGCGTCGTCGACCCGACCATGCATTAGGAGCCAACGGGGGCTTTCGGGAAGATGTTTGCGCACGAAAAGAACGACAAACCCGAGCACGGGACCAAAGAGGAAGGCCACCCGCCACGAGTAGGAGATGGAGAGATGATTCACCACGAGCAGCACCAAGAAGGTCCCCAAGAGCGCACCACCCCAGTAGGTTCCGTTAACGGCGATGTCGATCCGGCCGCGGTATTTGGCGGGAATCAGTTCGTCGATGGCCGAGTTGATGGCTGCGTACTCTCCGCCGATGCCCATTCCGGCGATGAACCGGGACATCCAGAGCCAATAGACCCACCCCTCTGAGTGACCGAAGGTGAGCGCGGTCAAGAATCCGCCGAACAAATAGACGCCGAGCGTGATCATAAAGAGGTTCCGACGTCCCCACTTGTCGGAGAGACGACCGAAGAACAGGGCTCCGACGACTTCGCCCAGCAGATAGACGGTGCCCACGGCGAAGGCCACTTCCGATGACGAAAGATTTAAGGATTGGGGTTTGCTGATCAGGCCGGTGACGTTGCTTGCAATGGTGATTTCGAGACCATCGAGAATCCAGGCGACACCGAGGGCAACCACGAGTCGCGTGTGGAAGCGCGACCAACCCAATCGGTCCAACCGCGCCGGTATGAGACTGCGGATCGCACCGTCGTCTTGGTGAGCAAGGGTGTCTGCGTGCAACGTGGCCATGGTGTGCCCCCTCTGTCGTTTGGCCTACGTATTCCCCGTTGCGGTCGCTCTTAACCCTCGTCATTGAAATGACGCCGCAGCGCGTTGGCTTGTTGTGTCATGCTCACAGCGAATGCCGACGATTCCGCTTCGAGCACTGGACCGCGCACCATGACGCCATCATCATCGGAGCCGACGTTTGTGCGGGTGGGCGACGGAGTCGCCGTGGCAGTGCACGAACTGGCGGGCCCAAATGACGGACGAACCCCGGTGTTGCTGTTCTCCCACGCCACCGGATTTCATGGCCGTTCTTTTGGCCCGATGGCTTCGGAGCTGTCGGGGACCTACCGTTGCCTCGCCATCGATCATCGCGGGCACGGGTTGAGCGCGCTCACCCGAGGTGCGAGCCTCGCGTGGACCGCTATGGGCGATGACCTGGCGGCAGTCTTAGCCAGTGGGCTGATCGGCGCGGAACAGGCGGTCCACGGCGTGGGTCATTCGATGGGTGGCGCGGTACTCGCACTGGCGGCCCATCGTTGTCCGGGACGCATCCGCTCCCTGTGGCTCTACGAACCGGTCATCGTTCCTCCGGGCGCCTTGCCCTCGGCCAGCGAACCCAATCCCATGGCCGAAGCCGCCTTGCGACGGCGCTCCACTTTCGAGACCTTTGGTGATGCCAAGGCGAACTACGCCGCCAAGGCGCCGCTGAATCAACTCGCGCCCGACGCGCTCGAAGCCTATGTGAGGGGCGGGTTCGTGCAACGCAGTGACGGCTCGGTGCAGTTGTTGTGCGATCCGGCCACCGAGGCCCAGGTATTTCGCGGGGCGGTCGATTCTGGGGTCTTTGAGGTGGTGGCTTCACTCGATGTGCCCACCGCCATTGTCACCGGCCGTGCCGAAAGCAACGCTCCCTCCTCATTCGCGCCCGCCGTCGTCGCCGAGTGGCCGAGCGCAGTGCTCGTTGAGCAGCGCCATCTCGGTCACTTCGGACCGCTCGAAGATCCGCCAGCGATGGCACGCCAACTCGACTCCTGGGTGCAGTCCCACTCCTAGCCGTCACGGCTGCACTCGCGACTCGGCCGTGAAGCTCCGGTGGCGATGGTCCATATTGTTGGCGCGGCGGGCCATACTCTCGGGATGAGCGCTGGACAACAAGACGTGGGATTGCGCAGATCGGGTTTCGGTCCATTCGTCACGCTCATCGAATCCGAGCGGCCCGGCGATCTGATCGAGCGCTGGGAGTCGCGCCGGCACCGCAAACAAACCGGTCCGGTCAATGGTTCGACCTGGTGGGCGCCCCGGGCGAGGGGCTGGTGGATCGGAATCCTCTTTGCCGTCGGGTCGATCCTCTTCGCCCTCGGTGCCGTGCCCGGCTACGCGTCGCTGGTCGGGGTCACCGCCGACTCGGTGACGTACTTCATCGGCTCCATTTTCTTCACCTCGGCCGGGTTCTTGCAGTACAGAGAGGTCGTCGATACCGGTCCCGACGGCCCGCAGCGCGGGTGGCGACGGGTCTTCTTCTACGCCCCGGACCGCATCGACTGGTGGGCCACCTCCGTCCAGTCGATCGGAACCCTTTTCTTCAATATCAGTACCGGCTTCGCCATCAGCAGCGACCTCACGGCTTCGTCGGCCCGTCACCACGTGTGGCGCCCCGACGCGCTGGGATCGATCTGCTTTCTCGTCGCCAGTGCGTTGGCCTGGTTCGAGGTCTCGCACGGATGGGTGTCGTGGCAGCCCAAGAGCATCTCATGGTGGATCCCTTTCGCCAACTTGGTGGGGTCGATCGCCTTCGGTGTCTCGGCTGTGGCCGCATTCGTCATCCCGGCCACCGGCGCGCTGGTGAACGTCGAGCTCTCCAACCTGGGCACCTTCGTCGGCGCCCTGTGCTTCTTGGGCGGCGCGATCCTCCTGCTCCCCGAGCGGACGTTGCCGCCCCAGCCGCTCCCGAGCGTGACTTTTCCAACACTGGGCGCGTAGATTCAACCCATCCCGATCGGAAGGTGAGCCATGCCGCTACACGAGCGTAAAGAAATTCACGAGAAGCTGCACGAGGCAGCAGAGTCCCTCTTTGCCACCGCTGACATGGCCAAGGCGCTCCCGAAATACCACTTCCCAGATCAAGAGGCCATCCCCGAGTTCGCTTTCCAGGCCATCAAGGACGAACTGTTGCTCGATGGGAACTCTCGTCAGAATCTGGCCACCTTCTGCCAGACGTGGGAGGAGCCCCAGATTCACCAGCTGATGGACCTCGCCATCAACAAGAACCTGATGGACAAGGACGAATATCCGCAGTCCGCCGAGGTGGAGCGGCGATGTGTCCATATGTTGGCCGATCTGTGGAATGCACCCGATGCCGCCAACACCGTGGGCGCCTCGTCGATCGGGTCATCCGAAGCGTGCATGTTGGCCGGTATGGCGGCCAAGTGGCGTTGGCGGGCCAAGCAAAAAGCGGCCGGCAAGCCAACCGACAAGCCGAACATGGTGTGCGGACCGGTCCAAGTGGTGTGGCACAAATTCGCCCGCTACTGGGAAATTGAAATGCGCGAGATCCCGATGTCACCGGGCAAGTACTGCATGGATCCCGAGCAGATGCTCGAACAGATTGACGAGAACACGATGTTGGTCGTGCCGACCTTCGGGGTCACCTACACCGGTGCCTATGAGCCGGTGGCCGAACTGGCCCAGGCCCTCGACCGCCTCCAAGCAGAAACCGGACTCGACGTCGATATCCATGTCGACGGGGCGAGTGGCGCCTTCTTGGCGCCCTTTGCGCGCCCGAGGTCCAGTTCGACTTTCGCATACCGAGGGTCAAGTCGATTAGCACCTCAGGGCACAAGTTCGGGTTGGCTCCGCTCGGGGTCGGCTGGGTCATTTGGCGGGACAAGGCCGAGCTGCCCGAGGAGCTCATTTTCCACGTCACCTACCTCGGTGGCGACATGCCGGACTTCCAGATCAATTTTTCCCGACCGGCTGGGCAGATCATTGCGCAGTACTACCAGTTCATCCGATTGGGGAAGGTGGGCTACGGGCGCGTCCACGAGGCCTGTTATGCAAACGGGGCGTTTCTCGCTGAAGAGATCGTCAAGCTCGGTCCGTTCGAACTGTTGTGTGACAGCACGCCCCAGAGCGGCATCCCAACGGTGACCTGGCGCATTAAAGAGGGCGAGGACCCGGGCTACACGCTCTACGACCTGGCCGACCGACTGCGGGTGCGGGGTTGGCAGGTTCCGGCCTACCCCCTCACCGGTTCGGTGTCTGACGTAATTGTCCAGCGGGTGCTCGTTCGTCAAGGGGTAGACCGCGACCTGATCTCGATCCTCCTCGATGACTTCGCCGAATCGGTTGCCCACTTTTCCAAGCACCCCGTGTCGGTGACCATGTCGGCCGAAGAGGCCGGAGGATTCAGCCACCTCTAACTCTCGAGCACGCGCCATGGAGCGAGCGGGCGGGAATCGTCGCAGCTCGCTCGATTGACGAGGGTGCAGCACAGTGGTGGACGATCCCAAGCGGGGGAGTGACGTGGCAACAAAGACGGCAACGCCGAGGAGCGCCGAGTGGTTCGTGGCCGAGGGTCGACAGGGATTCTTGCATCGCTCGTGGATTCGCAACGAAGGGTTCGGCGATGAATTGTTCGACGGCCGCCCGGTCATCGGAATCGCCAACAGCTGGTCGGAACTGACCCCGTGCAACGCCCACCTGCGCACGGTGGCCGAAGCGGTCAAGCGCGGCGTCTTCATGGCCGGGGGGTTTCCTCTCGAGTTCCCCACCATGTCGCTCGGCGAGACCATCATGCGGCCGACGACCATGCTCTATCGAAACTTGATGGCGATGGAGGTCGAGGAGTCGATCAGGGCCAATCCGCTCGATGGAGTGGTCCTCTTGTCGGGCTGCGATAAGACGACGCCCGCGCAGCTGATGGGGGCGGCCAGTGTGGACCTGCCGGCCATCATGGTCACCGGTGGCCCCATGCTCAACGGCAAGTTTCGCGGACGCGACATCGGGTCGGGTACGGCGGTGTGGCAGCTCACCGAGGACTACCGGGCAGGCAAGATCACTGCAGCAGACCTGAGCGAGGCCGAGTCCTGTATGTCGCGCAGCGCTGGGCACTGCATGACGATGGGCACCGCCTCGACCATGGCGTGTATGGCCGAGGCGCTCGGGATGCAACTCCCCGGATCCGCCGCCATTCCTGCCCCCGATTCACGGCGCATGCTCATCGCCCAACGTTCGGGGCAGCGGATCGTCGAGATGGTCCACGAGAGCCAGCGGCCGTCGGCCATCTTGACCCGGCAGGCCTTTGAGAATGCCATCCGGGTCAATGCCGCGCTCGGGGGATCGACCAACGCCATCGTGCACCTGTTGGCCCTGGCCGGGCGGGTCGGTGTGCCGCTCGACCTGGCCGATTTCGACCGCATGACCTCCGAAGTCCCCGTCCTGGTCAACCTGATGCCGTCGGGGAGCTATTTAATGGAGGACTTCTTCTATGCCGGTGGGCTCCCGGTCGTGATGGCTGAACTCGGTGACCAGTTGCATCGCGAGCATGTGGGGGTCAGCGGGAAGAGTCTTGCGCAAAACGTCTCGGGCGCGACCTGTTCAAATCGCAAGGTCATCTCGACCCCGAGCGCCCCGTTCGCTCCCGCGGGTGCGGGCACGGTGGTGTTGCGGGGAAACCTGTGCCCCAACGGTGCGGTGCTCAAGGTTTCGGCCGCAAGCGACGCGCTCTTAGAACACGAGGGACCTGCCTTGGTCTTTGACAGCGTGGAGGAGTACCACGAGCGCTGCGACGACCCCGCACTCGCGGTGACGCCGGACACGGTGTTGATCGTGCGCGGCGCGGGCCCCAAGGGCTACCCCGGATTTCCCGAGGTGGGCAACGTCCCCATTCCCCGGGTCATGCTCGAATCGGGCATCACCGACATGGTCCGCATCTCCGACGCCCGCATGAGCGGAACCGGCTACGGCACCTGCGTCCTCCACGTTGCGCCCGAAGCGGCCATCGGTGGTCCGATCGCCTTGGTGCGAACCGGTGATCGCATCCGCCTCGACGCCCGGGCTCGTCTCCTCGAGGTCCTCGTCGACGAGGAGACCCTCGCGCGGCGGCGCTCGCACTGGGTGCCGCCCGAACCCTTGGCACCGAGAGGTTGGGTACGCCTCTACGTGGACCACGTGCTCGGGGCCGATGAAGGTGCCGATCTCGATTTCTTGGTCGGGCGCAGCGGTGATGGCGTTCCCCGACACTCGCATTAGTGAGTGGGTTCAAATGATCCGCCATCTCGAGGCCGAACTCGTTGACGATCTCGGCGCCGTACTCGGGGAGGGCCCGTCGTGGGATGCGAGGACCGAGGAATTGGTTTCGGTGGACATCCTCGGTGGCCGGGTCTTCGTGCACGATGCCGCCGGTGTGCGCACGGCCACCTTCGAGGTCGGCGGCCACGTCGCGGCGGCGCTCCCGGCGGAAGCGGGAGGATGGCTCCTCGTGCGGGCCGACGGGTTCAGCCACCTTGGCCGTGACGGTTCGCTGCGCCCTCTGCTCGCACTCGAAGCCGATCGACCCGAGCTTCGCTTCAATGATGCCAAGTGCGACCCGTCGGGCCAGGCCCTGGCCGGTACCATGCGCTACGACGAGGCGCCCGGCGCAGCCACGCTGTACCGGCTCGAGGTGAAAGGGTCGGGCGGGGATGCATCATCCCGATTGGCCGCCACGACCCTCCTCGAGGGAGTGGGTCTGGCCAACGGTCTCGGGTGGAACGGTGCGGGGGACACGCTGTATTTCATTGACAGCCTGGTGCGCTGCGTCACCCGCTACGGCTACGGGCCCGACGCGCCCCTTGGCCCGCCCACCCGAGTCGTGGCGATCGATGCGGCGCTTGGTCTCCCCGACGGCATGTGCGTCGATGCCGAGGGCAACTTGTGGGTCGCCCTCTACGGGGGTGGGGCCGTGCATCGTTACCGGCCCGACGGGCGCCTCGACACAGTGGTCGACGTGCCGGTCTCTCGCACGACCAGCGTCACGTTCGGTGGGGTGCGGGGCGACCGAATGTTCATCACCACCGCGAGCGGTGATGAGCGCGAGCAGCGAAATGGCGCGGGAGGACTGTGGTCGGTCGATCCCGGCACCAGTGCGCCGCCGGCCACGCCGTGGAGATCGTGGTGAGCCCTGGGGGGCGGCTCGGCGCTGCACCGAGGATTTTGCAGCGACGTTGTAGTGTCGCCGTCGCCATGGCACCTCCCCCTTCCGCACCGCCTCCCCGGCTCGCCAGTGGCTGACACGGTGGCCTTTGAGAGCACGCCGGACGAAGTGGCTCGGTGCCTGGCGGGTGCGGCATCGGCTCGCGCGGCCTGGGGAACCATGGCGCCCAGCGAGCGGGCCCATTGCCTGCGCGCCATCGCCGAGCGCATCGACGGTGCCCGCGAGGCGTTGGTGAGCGAGGCCATGACGGAGTCGCACCTTGGTCGCGATCGCCTGGTCGGCGAGGTTGGACGCACCACCTTCCAGCTCCGCCTCTTCGCGGACGTGGTGGACGAGGGTGCGCATCTGGGGATCTGCATCGATCACGCGGATCCGGCCTGGCCGCCCGGACCCCGACCCGAGCTTCGCCGCATGTTGGTCCCCCTCGGTCCGGTGGTCGTCTTTGCCGCCAGCAATTTCCCCTTCGCCTTTTCCGTCGCCGGCGGCGACACCGCCTCGGCACTGGCCGCGGGATGCCCGGTTGTACTCAAGGCGCACCCTGGGCACCCGGGGCTCTCGACCATGACCGCCGAACTGGTGACGTCGGCGCTCGAGGGAGCGGGCGCACCGCCCGGGACGTTCGGGCTCATCTTCGGTGATGAGGCCGGCCGCGCCGCGGTGACCTCCGAGGTCATCGCGGCCGGCGCCTTTACCGGCTCGCTCGGAGCGGGCCGGGCCCTGTTCGATCTGGCCGCCGCCCGGCCGAGACCCATCCCCTTCTATGCAGAAATGGGCAGCCTCAACCCGGTCTTCGTGACGAGGGCCGCCATGGCGGCGCGCGGTGGGGCGATCCTGGCGGAGCACGCCACGTCCTTTACCCTCTCGGCCGGTCAGTTCTGCACCAAACCCGGATTCTTGTTCGTGCCGGCGGGCAGTGTCGATGACACCGCTCTTGCTGGGGCACTTTCGTCACACCAAGAGGGCGCTCCGCTGCTGAACGACCACATCCATGAGGGCTACGTCGCACAGTTGCGCGCCCTGCAAGCACAAAGCGCCATTCGCGGTGTCGTGGTCGGCGACCGGGCCTTTGCTGGGTCCCCGTCGCCATCGTTGTTGGCCACGACAGCGTCGGCACTCCTGGAAGATCCCGACGCAGCTTTGGTCGAGTGTTTCGGTCCGGCATCGGTGGTGGTCGAGTACGCCAGTGACACCGAGGCTCTGCGTGCCGCCGAGGCGTTCGGTGGCCAGTTGGCGGTGAGCGTGCATGGGGAAACCAACGACGAACAGGCCGAGGCACTCTTCGCGGTCCTCTCCAGCCGAGCCGGCCGGGTCATCTGGAACGGATGGCCCACAGGGGTGTCGGTGACCGAGGCCATGATGCACGGCGGACCGTACCCGGCCACGACCGCACCGCTTTTCACCTCGGTCGGTACCGCGGCCATCGATCGATTCCTCCGGCCGGTGGCATTTCAGTCTCTGCCCGACCATCTCTTGCCGCCCGCCTTGCGTGACGCGAATCCCCTTGGTGTGCCGCGCCGGGTCAACGGCGTGGCCGAAGGAGGCTGAGGCGTGTACATCGTGCGTTACCTCGATCGGTTCGACGGGGCGATTCGCATCGGGGTGCGCGACGAGCGTGAGGTGAGCGCTCTCGGTGTGGTCGACCTGGGCGATCTGTGGTCGCGCTCGGGCGAGGAGATCGCCGAACTCTTGGCGCACCCAAACGGGCCAGTGCGCTCCGTCTACGACGTGGAGTTCCTCGCACCGATCGATGGGCGCACCGAAGTCTGGGCGGCCGGGGTCACCTACGAGCGGTCACGATCGGCTCGCGAGGAGGAGAGCTCGGTCGGTGGTGTCTATGACCTGGTCTACGCCGCTGATCGGCCTGAACTGTTCTTCAAGTCGGTGGCGTGGCGAGTGGTCACCGACGGCGACCCGGTGGGAATTCGGGCGGACTCGGCCCTCAACGTCCCCGAGGCCGAACTGGCGCTGGTGATCAACTCGTCGGCCGAGATCGTCGGCTACACCATCTGCAATGACATGAGCTCGCGCACTATCGAAGGGGACAACCCCCTCTACCTGCCCCAGGCCAAGCTCTACGCCGGCTCGTGTGCGCTGGGTGCGGGTATCCGCCCCGCTGCGGAAGTCACGGATCCGGGCAACCTCGGCATCAGACTCGCGGTGGCACGTGGCGGGAGCATCGCGTGGCGTGCGAGCACGAGTACCGCTGCGCTCTATCGTCGCCTCGACGAATTGGTCGATTGGCTGTTCCGGGCCCAGTCGTTCCCGGCGGGGGTGATCCTCTCAAGCGGAACCGGGCTGGTACCCGACATGGACTTCACCTTGTTCCCCGGCGACGAGGTGCGCATCGATATCGATCAGGTGGGCTCCCTCGTCAATTTGGTACAGGCGGGTCGCGAACCCTTCGCCTGGCTCGACGCGGCTGGTGCGGGCGGTGCCGACCCACCGTGAGGTGCGGGCGCCTTCTCCGGCGTGACTCTCGCCACGGGGACCGGTCGCCACCTGAGCGCTCGATGCAATTCAGGTAACGTTTGTGCCCGACGGGGGGCGTGGCGTGATCGAACACAGCACAAGGGCACACAGGTCGGGCGCGTGGCGGGCCGGGGCACTCGCAGTTGCAGTACTGGTGGTGCTCTTGTCGGTCGGAATTTTGTCCACGACGCAGCCCAAGGCGGCCGCCGGGGCGATGTCGGCGGAGACCGGCTCGTTCTCGGCCACCGGGTATTTCCACATCGCCCAGGCGACCGACGGTCGCTGGTGGTTCGTGACCCCCGACGGTCAGCCGTTCTATTCGAGCGGGATTGACCACGTCTCGTCCGCGCCAGATGTCGACGTGAAGACCAATCAGTGCCCGTATTGTCAGGCCATTGCCGCCCAGTTCCCGAGCACGTCGGCGTGGGCGACGGCGACGGTGGCCCAGCTGCGCGGGTGGGGGTTCAACACCATTGGCCCGTACTCGGACAATTCCACGTTCGCCTCGAAGATGCCCTATACGGTCCAACTGCAGATGGTGAGTGGGAACGACTGGTTCGCCCCGTCGTTTGTGACCCACGCCGATCAGGTCGCGGCCACCCAGGTCGCACCATTGGCCCATGACCCCAATCTCATTGGGTACTTCACCGACTCCGAGCTGACCTGGGGGCCAAATGAGGACAACAGCCTCTCGCTGCTCGACCAGTACCTGGCCCTGCCGGCTGGTTCCCCGGGACTCGCGGTGGCCCAGCAGTACGTGGGGGACCCCAACGGTTTTGTCTACGATCTGGCTACTCGCTATTTCTCGGTGACCAGCGCGGCAGTGCACGAGTACGACCCGAACCACCTCATCTTGGGAGTCAAGGCCGAGTCGAACGACATCCCGCCCGAACTCCTCGAAGCCGCCAGTCCCTACGTCGATGCCTTCAGTGTCGACGACTACGCCCTCCAACCCGGCGACGCGGCGACCGTTGCGCAGATCTGGCCCCACTACCTGCCGATCGAACCGAACTTCGCCAATTTCGAAGCGCTGGTGCACAAGCCGATCGTCATTGCGGAGTACTCCTTTAGGGCCACGGGCCCCAACACGCCGAACACCGTGCCGAGTATCTTGGCCACCTATCCCGACCAGACCGCTCGCGCGGCCGCGTACACCAGCTACATCGGGACGATGTACCAGAGCGCCCCGTGGGTCATCGGCGACGAATGGTTCGAGTATGTCGACGAACCGGCCGGCGGGCGCTTCGATGGTGAGAACAGCGATTTCGGTGTGGTCTCGGTCAACAACGTGCCGTACCAACCAATGGTCGACGCCATGTCGTTGATGCACGCGGCGGCTCCCGACAAGGCGGTCAGCGGTGGCGCGGAATGTGATTCGTGGGTCACGGTGGCTTCGAGCACCTCGTGTAACGCCACCATGCCCGCGCTCGATGAACCCCTCACCATCACCACCAATTCCCTGCCGACCGCGCCCGTGCAACTCCCGTATTCGACCTCGGTCGTCGTCGGAGGGGGCACCCCCGGCTACACGTTCAGCGTGAGTTCGGGCCAACTCCCGAGCGGGCTCACCATCGACTCACACACCGGCATCATCTCGGGCACCCCCCAGTCGCTCGGAACCTCCACCTTCAGCGTTGCGGTCACCGACTCCTCGGCGTCGCCGGTCACCATGACGATGCCCTTCAGTCTCGACGTCATCCAAACCGAGGCCTCTGATCCGGTGCCGACAATCACCTCCCTGTCGCCGACCCAAGGCGTCGGTTCGGGGGGCGGGACGATCACGATCAACGGGACCGGGTTCACCCAGGGATTGGCCGGGCCGACCACGGTCAGTTTCGGTCACGCCCAGGCCACCAACGTGATGGTCAACGCGTCGGGCACCCAGCTCAGCGCCACCATCCCGCCAGCAGCGGCCAACGGGAACGTGGCGGTGGCCGTCTCGACGCCGGGTGGAACGGCGCCGACGACGCTCCCGTTCAACTATCTCTTCGCGCAGCCCCAGGTGAGCGCGCTGAGCCCGGGGAGCGGCCCCCCAAGCGGGGGGACCTCGGTCACCATTTCAGGGAACAATCTCCTCGGCGCCACCTCGGTGCTGTTCGGCACCAATCCCGCCGCCTTCGTCGTGAACTCGAACTCCTCGATTACCGCCACCGCACCGGTTGGCGCCGGGGGGACCCGGGTCGACGTGACGGTCAGCGGGCCGGGCGGCACCAGCGTGGTGAACCCGGCCGACCAGTTCACCTACGGTCCATTGATCAGCGGGCTCTCACCAAATACCGGGAACCGTCTCGGCGCGACCACGGTGTCAATACGGGGCGCCGGATTCACCGGAGCGACGGCGGTGAACTTCGGTGGCGTCCCCGCCTCGAGCTTCACGGTGAACTCTGCCACGCTGATCACTGCGGTGAGTCCCGCGGGAGCACCCGGTGCAGTTGCGGTGAGCGTGACGGGCCCGGCGGGGCCATCCCCGTCGGTTGCGGCCGACGTCTTCACCTATGTTGCGCCGGCCCCGGTCGTGAGCGCGATCACGCCGTCGATCGGGGCGCCCAGCGGCGGCACCACGGTCACCATTTCTGGGGGCTCGTTCAACGGGGCGACCACCGTCAGCTTCGGGGCCGTCCCGGCCACCAGCTTCACGGTGAATTCCTCCACCTCGATCACCGCGGTGGCGCCGGCCGGGTCACCCAAAGCAGCGGTGGCGGTCACGGTCACCGGTCCGGGGGGAACGAGCGTCTTGGTCAGCGGTGACGTGTTCACCTACGGTCCGGTGGTCACCGGCGTGACCCCGAACTCGGGGAGCCATCTCGGCCACACCACGGTCACGATCAAGGGAGCGGGCTTCAGCGGAGCCACCGCGGTCGACTTCGGTTCGGTGTCGGTGACCCAGGGCTTCAGCGTCAACGCGGCGGGTACCCAGATCACCCTTCCTGCGCCGGCGGGATCGGCCGGATCGGTCGACGTCCGGGTCGAAGTTGGCTCGACGCAGACCGCGACCACACCCCTCGACGTCTTCACCTATTTCTAAGGTACCGAGCGCCCCGACGCACCTTGCGCTCCGGTGGGCCGGCAGGCGCCTCGGGGTGCCACGCGGCCTTCGACATCGCCCTTGATTTAGCGCAGTTGCGGGGCTGAGCTGCTCGTGGCCGAGGTGAGCGCCTCGGCCTGCGCCTCTCTTGCCGCTTGTTCGCTCTCGACGGTTTCGGCGCCGGATTCGGTGCCCTCGTCGTTGGTGTAGACGTAGCGCCCGCCGCGGGTCCACGACGCAGCCGCGGCGACCAGGCTGGCCAAAATGGCAAAGTCGAGGGCCGCGTGCAGGCCGGCCCGGAAGGGCGCGGCGATCAGCCCGGGGAAGAAGCTGCGACCGGTGAGGATCGCTTGTTGGTGGGCGGGGATCTCGGAGAGCACCTGGCTCCCGATGAGGTGCTTGATCGGGTCATAGCCCAAGAACGCGGCGAAGAGGGTCGACACCGGGGGGAGCTGCGAGGCCTTGTGGGCCGAGGCCACCGGCACGCCGTGTTGGACCAGGCCGTGGAACAAATTGGCAGGGAGTGACGTCGAGAGGCCGGCGATGATGAGGCTGAAGAAGATGCCGATGGAAACCACCTGGGCGGAGTTCTGGAAGGTGGTGTTCATCCCGGACCCGGCCCCGCGGTGTTCGGGGGGCAGGCTGTTCATGACCCCGGCGCGATTGGGTGAACCGAACGACGCCATGGCGAGCCCCGTGACGAACAAGAGCAGCCCGAAAGCCCAGTAAGGGAAGTCCACCGGCAGGAGTTCGAGCGCGAGGAAGCACGCGGCCGCGCCCACCATCCCGCCGGTGGCGAAGAGCCTCGGGCCGTAACGGTCCGACAAGATGCCCGATACCGGCCCGGCGATCAGGAGACCGACGGTGAGGGGGATCATGGCGATCCCGGCCCACAGTGGGGTGACGGCGAAGTCGTAGCCGTGGAGGGGCAACCAGATGCCCTGGAGCCAGATGATCAGCATGAACATCAAGCCACCCCGGCTGAGTGCGGCGAGGAAGCTCGCGAGCACCCCGCTGGTGAAGGCCCGGATCTTGAACAGCTGGAGGCGGAACATCGGTTCGGGCACCTTGGTCTCGATGACGCAGAACACGATCAAGGTGGCGGTGCCGATCCCGAGAGCACCAATGACCACCGGGCTGGTCCAACCCATGGCGTGATGCCCATAGGGCTCGATGCCGTAGGTGATGCCAACCATCACCAAGATCAACCCGAGTGCGAAGGTGATGTTGCCGGGCCAGTCGATGCGCGCGTGGCGCCGCTCACCGAGCTCGCGCAGCTTGAGGTAGCCCCAGACGGTGGCGAACAACCCGATGGGCACCGAGACCAAGAAAATCAGTCGCCAGTTGACCGGGGCGAGCAGGCCACCGAGAACCAGCCCAATGAACGTCCCGCTGAAGGCGGCCGCCTGGTTGATCCCAAGCGCCATGCCGCGCTGATTGGCGGGGAAGGCGTCGGTCAAGATGGCGGCCGAATTGGCCATCAACATGGCGGCCCCGATGCCCTGGAAGATGCGCATCACAATGAGCCACACCCCGGCCGCGTGCCCGCCCATCCACGTGATGCTCAACATGAGCGAGAAGAACGTAAAGACGGCGAATCCGAGGTTGTAGATCCGCACTCGGCCGTAGATGTCGCCGAGGCGCCCGAGCGACACCACCAAGACGCTGGTGACGACCAAGAAGCCGAGGATCATCCACAGCAGGTAGAAGCTGTTGCCCGACTGCAAGGGGTCGAGTCCGATGCCCCGGAAGATGTCGGGCAGGGCAATCAAGACAATGCTGGCGTCGATGGTCGCCATGAGCATGCCCAGCGTCGAGATGAACAGGGCGACCCACTTGTAGTGCGGTCCGACCGGCCCGCCGAGGTCGCGCGGGGCCAGGCGGGTGGCTGCGGGGAGTCGGGTAGTGGTGGTCATCGGGCGGTCGGCATCATATTTACTTAGGCATACTAACTATTCAGGACGCAAACGTGCCCTCGGGCTGAAGCGCGGCCGGCGGGCCACGGTGGCCCGGCGCTAGGTCTGCTCGGCGCTGGCGGCGGCGCGTACTGCGGCGATGACATCCTCGTTGGACGTCCCTGGTCCGAGGACCGCGGCCACACCGGCCTCCTCGAGCAGCGCGATGTCAGCCGGCGGGATGATTCCGCCGACCACAACGGGGGTATCTAGGCCGGCCGCCCGCAGTGCGTCGACCACGGCGGGGGCCAAGGTGAGGTGGGCGCCGTTGTGCATCGAGACCCCGACGAGGTCCACGTCCTCGGCGATAGTCATGGCGGTGATGGACTCGGTCGATTGGCGGAGTCCCGCGTAGATGACCTCGCACCCCGCGTCACGAAGGATCCGCGCCACGATCCTCAGGCCGCGGTCGTGCCCGTCGAGGCCGACCTTGGCCACCAGTACCCGCAGTGGTCGCTCCGGATTCGTCACAACGAACCGTGTTCATACCAGGTGCCGAATACGGATTCGAGGGCGCCCATGGCTTCGCCGACCGTCACGTGGCTGTGGGCGGCACCAATCAGGGCCGGCAGCAAGTTGATGGTCGGGTCCGCCGCTTCGGTGCTGATGCGTGCGAGGGCGTCTCGAACCGCGGCGTTGTTGCGGGCCCTTTTGACGGCGGCCAGGCTGGCGCGCTGGTGAGCTTCGACCGACGGGTCGATGCGCAAGGTTGGCGGTGCGGTGTCGTCGCCGCCGATGTAGGCGTTCACCCCGACCTGGCGCCACTCCCCGTTGTTGATCTTCGACTGCAGCGCGTACGCGGCGTCGGCGATCTCGCCGACGAACCAGCCATCGTCGATGGCGGCCAATACTCCCTCGAGCATCGACCCCGACCCGGCCTCGAGCAGGTGGGCGAAGATCTCCTCGGCCTGGCCCGCCAGTTCGTCGGTCAGCGATTCGACGAACCATGAACCACCCAAGGGATCGGCGACATGGACTACGCCGGTCTCCTCCGCGATCACCTGTTGGGTCCGCAATGCGAGGCGCGCGGCGTGATCGCTCGGCAGCGCCAACGCTTCGTCGTAAGAATCGGTGTGGAGACTCTGGGTCCCACCCAAGACACCGGCCAGGGCTTCGATGGCCACGCGCACCAGGTTCACTTCGGGTTGTTGGGCGGTGAGCGAGACCCCCGCCGTTTGGGTATGGAATCGAAGCTGGAGCGAGCGGCCATCTGTCGCGCCGTAACGATCGCGCAGCCAGCGGGCCCACAGGCGCCGGGCGGCCCGGTACTTGGCGATCTCTTCGAAGAAGTCCATATGGGCGTTGAAGAAGAAGCTCAGCCGGGGCGCGAACTCGTCGATCCCGAGTCCTGCGGCCATGGCCGCCTCGACGTACGCGAAACCATTGGCCAACGTGAAGGCCAGCTCTTGTGCCGCGGTCGAACCGGCTTCGCGGATGTGGTAGCCAGAGATCGATACCGGGTGCCAGCGGGGGAGTTCGTGGGTGGCGAACGCCATCAGGTCGGTGACGAGGCGCATGCTCGGGCGCGGCGGGAACACGAACTCCTTTTGCGCCTGGTACTCCTTCAAGATGTCGTTTTGGATCGTCCCCGACAGGTTGGCGCGAGCGACCCCGCCCTGGTCGGCCAGTGCGACGTACATGGCCATGATCACCGCAGCAGGTGAGTTGATCGTCATTGAGGTACTGACCGAGCCCAGGTCGATCCCCGAGAACAACGTCGTCATGTCCGAGATGGTGTCGACCGCGACGCCGGCCCGGCCCACCTCGCCCTTGGCCAATGGATCGTCGGAGTCCCGTCCGAGCAGGGTCGCGATATCGAAGGCCACCGAGAGGCCATCGCTCCCCGACGCCAGTAGTTCCTTGAAGCGGCCGTTGGTGTCGGCCGCCGTGCCGAATCCGGCGAACTGGCGCATCGTCCAGAGCCTCGAGCGGTACATCGAGGCGTAGGGTCCCCGCGTATAGGGCCATTGACCAGGGAATTCAGCGTCGTCCGGTCCGTAGACCGCCTGGAGTGGCACGCCCGACATGGTCTCGAAGCGTGCAGTGCGTTTGGGTGCGTTGTCGTAGGTCGCCTGCCACGCGTCGCGGTCTGCCATGGGCCGACTTTACTTCAACGTCAAACTAACTCAAGGATGGGTGTCGAAATCCCCGGCCGCCTGGCGCATCTCGCCGAGCGCCCCGAAGAGGGCGGCCAGTTGGGGCTCCTCGAGGCCGACATCGTCGAAGACCCGCGCGATTCATGACCTCGGTCGCCGCTTGTGCCATGGAGCGCCCGGCGTCGGTCAGTGAGGCCAGCGTCCCCCTCCCGTCGCTCGGATTCGGTCGGCGCTCCACCAGGCCTTGTGCTTCGAGTCGGTCAACGGCATTTGTCACGCTGGCCGCGTTGACCTGGAGACGCTCGCCAATGACCCCGAGCGGCAAGAGCCCCGCGCAGAAAAGGACAGCAGCATGAGGACTTCGTAGCGGGCGAAGGTCAAGCCGTACGGACGCAGCACACTGTCGGCGCGGGACAAGAAGATCTGCTGGAGTCGCATGATCGAGGTCACGGCCGCCATGGCGGGGGCGTGTGCCTCCCAACCATGCTCCTCCCATTGGCGTCGAGCCTCGGCGATCGGATCGAACGGCAATCGTCGACGCGGTGCCACGCACGAACGCTAATCCAACGCGTAAAGGACCCCCCGCTCACGTGGCCGCGTCACGCCAAGCTTGTCGATGGGCTCGGGCGCGACACCGCCCGACCCTGGTGCATCGGGGCCGGGCGGTGTTGATCAATGGATGACGACTCGAGTCCGCTTAGACGCTGGTCAACTCACGTTCGGGCTCGTGGTGCACCAGGATCGTGGCGTCGTCGGGGGTCTTTCGTGCATGCCACAGACCGAGGCCGACCAAGATGGCCATGATGCCGGCGAAGAAGAAGGAGGCAATCGCACCCCAAAATGCGATCGTCCCGAACTCTGAGAACGCGTAGGCCTCGAGGAGGAGTCCGCGCAATGTCGTGCCCTGGAACGAGGTCTGGACCTCCTTGGCCAAGGCGGCATTATTCGGGTTGGCTCGAGAGGCCGTACTCACGTTGGCGTAAACGCCCCCGTACGGCATCTCACTCAAGTGCACCGCGATGAAGTGATCTGCGTAGGCTTCTGCCTGTGCGCCGGTCGTCAGGTGTTGACCGGCGTACTTCTCGAGATAGGGCAGCATTCCCGGGGTGATCTCCGTGCCGGCCTTGGCTTGGGCGAACTCGGCCTTCGTTGGAAAGACGATGTCTTGTTGCGCCAGCTGATTGTGGACGTTGGTGGTCGTAAAGCTGTAGCCCCACATGAGGAGGCCTCCAGCGACGAGCAGGACGAGCACCATGACGGCACCGCCCGCACTTGCGATCAGGTCGAATACTTTGCGTTGCATTTTGCTCCTCAAGTAGGGGTGTGTCCCGACAGCGTGCGCTACGACGTGCCGGCGCAATAGGGCCGAACGTCCTGATCGAATCCCCGTGGCTCCATAAGTGGCCGCAAAGTGAGCATTCGGTGACCTAGGCCTCTAGTGGCGTGATGACTTCGGGTGCACGGTGGGATCACGACAACAAGGGAGCGACATCATGAAAGCACTCGTGTATCACGGACCGGGATCCAAGGCCTGGGAGGAAGTGCCGCACCCGACACTGCTCGCCGATAGCGACGCCATTGTCAGAGTCGATATGACCACGATCTGCGGGACAGACCTGCATATCTTGAAAGGCGACACACCCGAGGTCGACGCCGGCCGCATATTGGGCCATGAGGCCGTCGGCACCGTCGAAGCGGTGGGCAGCGGGGTCAAGACGCTCGTCGTCGGGGACCGCGTGTTGGTGTCGTGTGTCTCGGCATGCGGTGCGTGTGTCTATTGCCGCAAAGGTCGGTACGGCCAGTGCCTGGGCGGCGGCGGGTGGATTCTCGGTTACATGATCGACGGGACCCAGGCCGACTACGTCCGGGTGCCTTTCGCCGACACCTCCACCTACCGTGTGCCGAACGGGGCCAGCGACGAGGAGATCTTGATGCTGGCCGACATACTGCCCACAGCCTATGAAGTTGGGATCATCAACGGCCAGGTGGCACCTGGCGACACGGTGGTGGTCGTTGGCGCCGGCCCGATCGGGCTGTCCGCCATGACTGCGGCTTCGCTGTTCTCACCGAGTCACATCGTGGCCGTGGACCTCGCGGATACTCGCCTCGAGGCAGCCAAGGGGTTCGGCGCAGACATCACTATCAACAGCAGTCGTGAAGATGCGCTGTCAACGGTGCGCGAGCTCACCGCGGGACTCGGCGCTGATGTGGCGATCGAAGCGGTGGGCGTACCTGCCACCTTTGAGCTGTGCACCGAGATCGTGCGCCCAGGTGGCCACGTGGCAAATATCGGCGTCCACGGACAACCGGCGACCTTGCACCTCGAGAAATTGTGGAACCGGGACCTGACCATCACCACTGGACTGGTGGATACCTATTCGACTCCGACACTGTTGGCGTTGGTTTCGAGTCAACAGATCAAGCCAGCTCGCTTCGTCACCCACCACTTCGCCCTCGGCGACATCATGGAAGCCTACGAAACCTTCGCCGATGCCGCGAGTACCGGCGCTCTCAAGGTGGTGTTGTCACGTTGAGCAGTCGGCGCGGAACGCAGATTTATCGCGCTCTGGACGTCCTCACGCCAGTTGAAGGGCACGCGTTGGAGAAGAATTTCCGTTCAACCCCCATGAGAACCCCGGTGTCACGCCGAAGTTG
The DNA here is from genome assembly GCA_963800725.1 of uncultured Acidimicrobiaceae bacterium. GTDB lineage: Bacteria > Actinomycetota > Acidimicrobiia > Acidimicrobiales > RAAP-2 > Bog-473. Next base: position 81,817 of record CAWDCE010000003.1, read on the forward strand.
TCGCAGATGTTCCCGCCGTCGACGTTACGGTGACATGTAGACGTCTCGGCTCGATCATGGGCCACGAAATCCGAGGAGAGCGAGGCCGGTGAACCAACACTCGACGTTCGATGGACGCCAGGAAAATGCGCCAACGGACGAAGACGTCTATGCCGATGCTTTGTTGCACTACTGGGCAGCGGTCAAGGACGCTGAGCGCACCATCGCCCCGTTCTTCGGTGACGGCACGTCCCTCACGACCGAGCAGCGCGGGATCGTCGCCGGGGCGGTCGCCGACGTCAGAGCGGCCGAGGACGCCTACTTTGCCGCACTCCAGCTCGCCGGCCGACAACCGCCGACGTCCTTCGCCTCCCCCCACGCCGATCCGTGATGCCTTGGGCGCTTTGGCCCTAACATTCGCCGCAACGGCGACAAGAGGGGGACCAGATGGATATTCGCTCAACACGCGACGTGGCTCCGGTGATCGAACACAACGGCACGGTTCCCGTCTGGTGGCTCATTGAGCCCCGGGAGCTCCACGAGGCCACCCGAGGTGGATTCTTGGAACTGGTGAGTGAATGGGAGGTTGCCGGCGGGGGGCTGGTCGACCCGCATTCACACCCGACGCACGAGTTCTATTACATCGTGGCGGGACGTGGTGTCATGAAGATCGCCGACGAAGAACGTGAGGTCGGACAGGGGGATCTGATCAGGATCCCTCCCGACACGGTGCACAGCATCTGGCCATCGACCACCAACGACTCCCTACGCGGCATCGCGTTTGCCATCGGCATCGAAGGAGCACCACCGGTCGACTACACCTCTTGATGCCGGTGCAGCAGCGCTACGAGCTGCAACGGTCACCGAGCCAGGGCTGCTCGCCGTCGAGGGCATAGAGCGCGACCGCAACGGTGTCCTGGTCGGCCTTGGACGCCGTGTTTGGGGGCACCCCGACAAGGCTCGGCAGTCCGGCCGCTTGGGCGGCGAAGTTCCACGTTGACTGCGAGAACTGGAACGCCCCCATGTACGTGCCGTCGGGGGACACCGCGCCATAGTCGCCACCGGACTCGGCTTGGACGACACAGGCGAGGAACGGGGGAAGGACCGGATCGGTGGTCGCGTCACCTCCGGTCGGGGCGGGCGAGGCGACCGTCGTGGGTGGCGCCGCGCTCGAAGTGGCCTGACTCGATGCGGGCACCGGTGGCGCTGCTCGCTGGGCCACGGCCACCGCGTGGACCGCGGCGGCCGCTTGGGCCGCGTTGGCTTGTGCCACCGCGGTGGCGAGCTGACCGGTCACCTGGGCCTGCACGTTTTGGAGGCTCGCTTCTGATTGTTCGGCCTGGGCGAGCGCGTTGGCCTGGGTATTCAGCGCGGACTGGTCCATGGCCTCTTGGTGCACGAGGGCCGCTCGGTGCGCCGCCAGGGCGTGTTGTGCACTGCGCAGCTGCGCCATGGCCTGGTTGAGGTTGCCCACAGTGATGGTGCTGTACTCGCCGGCCGCCTGGAGGGTCGACTCGTTGTTGGCGAACACGGCGGAGTTCGAGTTGGACGACTCGTTGCCGGCGTAGACATAGGACGCAATGGCCACGCGTTGGACCTGAGCGGACTTGGCCCGCACCTGGCGCTGATCGGCACTGATCTGCTGTTGGGTTGCGGTCACCGCTTGGGCGTCGTCGGTGACCTGTGCCGATGCCACGCTGTACTGCTGTTGGTAGCCGCCGATCTGCAGTTGCTCTTCGACCAGTTGCTCGGCGATCTGTTTGGCCTGTGTCTTGAGGTTCGTGACTTGGTCGGCTCGCGCTGCGCTCGGTGTGGTGAGCAGTGAGAGCGATACCAACATGAGCGCAGACCGCGCCGAGCGCGATACCTTGGCCGACGCGGGCGCTACCGGCCAGCGTGTTCCCTGTCGGCGCTCGCCGCATGCGTGACACAACCCGTCAAAATTAGCGGTGAATGGGCTAAGTCACAAGATCGCCCCACCTCAGGCACGAAGCAACGGGACGCGATGGCCGATGCGTGGACGTGTCGTAGCGATCAAGGCTTTGCAATGTCCAGTGCATTCGAGGCGCTTTCCCGCGTGAATCTGTGACATGGCGCGTTCGGGTGCAAGTGACGCGTCGATCGCTGGTCGCCGACGTGTTCAGTGCGGCGAAGTTGCCGCAACTGGCGCGGACGTCCCGCTCGACGCGGTGCTCGGTGCCAGTCCTTCTTGTTGGGCCATGATCGCCGCTTGGACCACTTGGAGGTCTGAGGGGTCGATGGCCAACGGACCACCGGCCACTGGCACCTGCCAGACGTGGGTCATCATGGGGGTCGAGCCGTAGTGGTGCGTACCGGGCCGACACGGTGTGAATCCGTCGATCTGCCCGGTGATGTTCGAGGTGCACAAGTTGGTGTGTGCATGCCACTGCACGAGGCACCCGTAGGGCATGGGCCCGTCGCCCGCCGAGGGCATCAGATACATGGCGGCCACCAGGACGGGACCGTTGGGGGTCGTCGCGTAGACGAGTGAATCGACCGCGTTGGGGTTCATGATGTCGCTGCGGTTCATGTACGCCAAGTTCAAGTAGTGCACAATTGGATAGTTCGGGTTAGTGATGGGGACATAACCCGCAGCTACCGCCGCGCTCAGGACCTTGTACTTGGCGACGGCGGCGGACGTGGCTTGGACGTACTGCATCGCGCCGAGCACCTGGGCGGTGGTCGGCTTGGTGGAGCAGTTCGGTGTCTGCATCTCGTGGCCGGCGTCGGTGGTGGTGCCGACCTTCTCGAGCGTGGCGATCTCCGCGCTCGGGAGCGCCGGACCCGTGTACTTCCAATGCGGGTTGGTCACACCGAGTCCCGCCATTCCCGACATGTTCATCGAGCCGGACGACGACTTCGGTGAGGAGCCCCGAGTTTGTGGCGACATGTCCATCCCCGACATGCCCGATGGGGACGTCGATGAAGTCGATGCCGACCGCACCACCGAGGTGGCGGCACCGCTCGAGACGGGAAAAGCGGCGATTCCGAGTGCGGCGATGGCCGCGGCGAGGAGACCGAACGAGACGCGTGGGGGACAGTGGTGCCGCCTGCTGCCTGGCCCCGGGGTGCGATGTGACGCGGCGCGTCGAGCCTGCGATGCGCCGGACGTCGAGCGCAGTCGAAGTACCCCGCACCGAATGTCTGCCCGCGTCTGCACCTTCCTTCGTGCTGCAGCGTGCTCGCGCTGGCCAAGAACCCTCTACCGGAGGGGCCACGGGCTCTGTGGTCGTAGGCTATTCGTCGCTCGTTCGCGCTTGCCGATGGGGATTTTGGGCACCGACCCGTAAAAAGCAGAGCGATGGCGGCGATGAGGGCGACGACCCACAGGGCGTCGCGCAGCGCGGCGAGGCGGGCGGTGGCGTTTTCGTCCACAATGGCGTGGCCGTGCTCGTCGGGACCGACGCCGCGTCGAGTTGTCGCCGCAGGTCTGAGTCCGAGATGAACGGGACCCCGTGGTCATCTTGACGGTTGCCTCGTCTTGACGTCGGGGGTATGGTGTAATTCGCCTCCACGCCGTGGATGAGCCCGGCGGTCAGGCTCGAAATCAATACCGGCACCGACCAAAGCGGTGCCCAGCGCCGCACCGAAATTGGTGACGGTGTTTTGTACCCCGCCCACTTCTGCGCTCTGCGAATCCGAAACCGCCGATACGGTGACCGCGCCGAGTTGGGAGGCCAGCGATCCGATCCGAGTCCCATCAGGACCATGGGGATGGCGACGATGGACGCGGTCCGGCTCCGGGACTGAGTCCGCCGATGAAATCACCGTGCCGCCAAACATGGACAAGATACCGAGAGCGCACGATCAGGCGCGGCGAGACGCCGGGCACACCCTCGGGATGGCAATGGCCACGATCAGCAATGCAACCGACAGCGGCAAGAGGCGCACCCGGTCTGGAGCGCAGAGAGTTCGAGCACCACCGAGAGGAAGAGCGGGATGGTCGAAGAACACCCCAGCCTGGATGAAGAACTGGAAGAAGAACATGCCAGCCCGCCTTGGAGTTGGCGGTTGCGCAGCATCGACAGCCACACCAGTGGCTCTGTTGGCGCTACGCGGCGGGTTCCCACACCATCAGGCAGAACAGCAACAAGATGCCGGCGAGGACGAGCCAGAGCACCGGGAGGTGCCCAAGACCGTCGGGGCACCTGGTTTGGCCCGCACCCAGCCCCAGTTGCCCGACATCAGAACGCCGAACACAGTGGCGGGAGAGTCCGAGGATGGAGAGCGCGGCTCCGACATAGTCGAACGCTGCGGTGGCGACGATGCCGTTGTGGATCTTGCGCAGGCTCGGCAAGATGATGGCGACGATGACCACCTCGCCCACGAAGACCCAGCGCCACGACGCGAAGGTGGTGACGGCGCCGCCGATCAGCGGCCCCACCGCTACTGCAATGGCGCTGGCCGCGGCGATCATGCCGTAGGCGCTCGAGCGTCGTTCCCCTTGGGGGAAATTGGCCGCCACCAATCTCAACGATCGCCGGCTATGATGAGCGTGGCCCCGAGCCCTTCGAGCAACGCCAACCGAAGATCAAGACGCCGAGATTGGGGGCCAGTGAGGTGACAAACGACCCGGCGCCGTAGACCACCAGTCCAATGGCGAAGGCCCGTCGTCGCCCGATGATCGACGCCATCTTGCCGCCGGTGATCATGAACGAGGCCATGACCAACGTGTAGAGCGTGATGGCGGTCTGCACGCCGCTGACCGTGGTGCCCACGTCGGCCGCCACCTGGCGAATGGCGACGTTCATCACCGACGTGTCGAGGGTCATGAGGAACTGGCTGGCTGCCAGTACCAACAAGACGGACCCGGCGCGGGTCTGGGTGCTCGAAGATGCGGTCACGTCACTGCCCGCCATCGTGGTGTTAGAGGGCGAAGCGCTGGAAGAACGACCACATGGTGGTTGTGGCGTTGATCTGGAAGGTCGTAAATCCGGTGATCTTGGAGATCGACTTGCGGAAAGGCGCTGCCCGGCCACGAGTGCCCGCCGCCGACGATGATGTAGAACCGCACCGTGACCCCGGCCGGACAGACGTAGTTGCGCAAGATCACTTGGTCGACACCCTGACGTTCTGCGCCTTTGGGTTGCAGCCGTCCTTGATGGCCCAGAGCAGTACATGGGCCGGAATGCCGCGACCGTTCAGTCGGACCGGTTGCGTGGTGGTGGTGGTGGCGGTAGGGAGGCGCTCGTCGTCGGGCTCTTGCCGAACAGGCTGTTGAGAGATCCCGTGCCCACCCCGCCGTTGAAATACACAATAGGGTCGGCCGTGCCGTGGAAGGTGATGATTGGCACCGGCCGTTGGTTGTGGCAGGGACGCGGAAACTGGAGTCCCGAGACGGCGCCGACTGCGGCGAAGGTGCCCGACATCGTGCAGGCCAGCATCGAAACGAGGTAGGCGCCGTCGGAGAAGCCGCTGGCATAGACGCGGTTGGTGTCGATGCACTCGGTGGACTCGATCTGTTTGAGCATCTGGTTGATGAAGGCGAGATCTGGGTTGGTCGAGGATTGATTCGAGACGTTCCATTGCAACGGGTTGCCTGTTCCCTCGGGGAAGACCGCATCGAACCCGTCTTTTTGCCCGAGAGCGCCGAACTGCGAGGTCACCGAATGCAGCGCCGCCCCTTCTGAGAGCCCATGGAAATCGACCACCAAGGGGCGGGGAATGGCCCCGCTCGGCGGGGTGGTCGTCTTGGTGGTGCGCACCGGGATCGGACTCGGCACCGATGGCTGGGGGGTGGTCAGGAGATAGGAGCGGGTCACACCATTGACCACAAGCGTCTCGCTTTGATTGGTCACAGCGGGGCCCGGTGCCGAGTCACATCCCAAAGACGGGGCCGCGGCAGCGTGTGCCGAACCGGTACTGGCCGCATCGGCCGCGCCGCGTTGCACGGCCGCCCCAGCTGCGCCACCAATGGTCAACGTGGCGCCACAAAGGCCCGTGACCAGGAGGAACGATATTCTGCGACGCCAGTATGGGGGCGAGGTCGGAAAGTGCATGTGCGTTAGCGAAGCACATTGACGGCCAGTCTGCGAGCCGACCCGTGGCCCGGGGTGCGATATGCCAGGCTGCACCGATGCGGTCCTCGTTGATATGAGCCCCCTCCAAGAGGTGTCGCTCCTTCGTCGGGCCTATCGCTGGACCTTTACGAACCGACGCACGGGTCAGATCACCGTGGCCCAGCGGCCCAACGCCTCACTCGGTGTCTTTTTGGCCGCGGAGATCGTGCCCAGAGTGCTTCCTCTCGGGGAGACGGCCAGGACTGCGGCCTTTGTGGTGGGCCGGGTCGCCATCGTGGTGTGGGCGCTCGACGAAGCCGTGCGCGGTGTCAACCCGTTCCGCCGCGGGCTCGGGATCATCGTGGTGATAGCTGTGGGGTGGTCGCCGCGACCAGGTAGGCCAGCGTGACCCTCAGGTACTCGCCGTGTCGCCGTCGGGGGTACGCGGGTCGGACGTGCCGAGGTAGTGGCTTTGTGCGGTGAGGGATTAGTCACCACGGCGATGATCTGGGAGCACCCGACGGTCGTTGGGTCAAAGGCGCCGATGCCCCTCACCCTGTGCCCGCGCTCGGTGAGGCCCTCGGTCCAGGCGCTCGGGGCGTGAGCTTCGAGGCAGACGCCGAGATCATCGCCCCACCACAGCCGAAAGGGTCCGGCCGACGGGGCGTCGAGCACCACCCTCCCCGCAGCGATGGCGGTGGCGGGATCTTGGGCACAGCGCAACATGCGGGCCAGCACCTGGAGGTTGATCTGAGGTTGTGCGTCCCCGCCCATCGCGCCGAGCAAGTGCGTCAAGGTGCCCTCACTGGTGGTCGCAAGCATGGGTGAGAGCGTGTGCGGCGGCCGACGACGGGGCCGAGTCTGCGCGGTGACCCGGGTGGAGCGAAAATCCGAGCCCGCGGTTGTGGAGGAAGACGCCCGTCGAACCGGCGACGATGTGCGAACCGAAGTCGAGGGCATTGGACTGGGTCAGCGAGATCCCGAGACCGTCTCGGTCGATGGCGCACAGGTGGGTCGTGTCGCCGTCGCCGAGTCGGGGAATCGGTGCTGCTGCAGGTCGCGAAGTGGTAACCACATCAGGTGCCGCGGCCCGATCGGGGCTGAGGCGATCGAGGGCGGTGGTGAGGCGCGTTGCATCGAGGAGGGACATGCCATCCGCGCCGTCGAAGAGGACGTCGGGCCGATCGTGCCCGGCGGCACGTGAGGCTTCGACGATGAGGTGGGCCCACAATGGATCCGACGGATCGCCCGCAAGTCCGGCGCGTTCGGCGATCCATGCACTGGCCAAGGTGAGGTAGCCCTGAGAAGGCGGCGGGACGGTCCACAGCTCGTGGTCCCACACCCGAAGGTGAAGCGGGTCGCACCACTGCGCCAGGGGATGCTCGAGGTCTGCGGCCGAAAAGATGCCGGCGCCGACAGTGAGCAATTCTCTTCCGAACTCCCCGCCGTAGAAGCCGTCGCGCCCATCGGCCACGACGGCGCGTAAGGAGCGGGCGAGGCCCGGGAGGCGCACGATCTGGTCCCGCTCGAGCGGGCCGTTGGGGCAGAGTTGCTCGGAACCCGCGACCCCGGCGATCAGGTGGCTCGCCAGTGTCAAGAGCACCGAGGCTACGAATCCCTCTTCGGCGAGTTCGATGGCCGGCGCGAACACGGCCTCGTAGGGGAGTCGACCGAAGCGCTCGAGCAGCGCCAGCCAGCCGTCGACCGCTCCGGGGACCGGGACGCTTCGAATGTCGCCGCGCACCACCATCTGTGAGTGGCCTTCGGCCCGCAGCGTCGCTGGGTCAACTCCAGAACCGGCCCGCCCGACCGCCAAGAGGGCAACGGGGTGACTTCGCGGTGCGCAGACCATGGCGAGGGCGTCGCCGCCCATGCCGCACAGGTGCGGACTGGTCACCGCCATGACCGCAGCGGCCGACACGATGGCATCGGCCGCGCTCCCGCCGCCATCGAGCGCGCGGATGCCGGCGTGGGCGGCCAGTTGATCCGCCGCGTTGACCATGCCGCGGCGTCCTGTCCTCGGGGCGAACGGGGCGAGTGGGAAGCTCACGGGATTGGCCTTGGGTGCGACTGCACCCGATTAGAGGACAACCACCGAGCGGAGCACCTCGCCGCGCCCCATGCGGTCGAAGGCTTGCTCGACGCCGTCGAGCGAGATGGTCTCGCTGACGAAGAGATCGAGGTCCAAGCGCCCGGCCAGGTAGAGGTCGACCAACATCGGGAAGTCGCGCGAAGGCAGGCAATCGCCGTACCAGCTCGGCTTGAGTTGACCCCCCCGACCGAAGAACTCGATCATTGGAAGATCGATCCGCATGTCTGGGGTGGGGACGCCGACTTGGACGAGGGTCCCGGCCAGGTCGCGGGCGTAGAACGCCTGCTCGAATACTTTGGGATTCCCGACGGCCTCGATGCAGACGTCCGCGCCGTCGCCGTTGGTCAGTTCTCGCACCGCCGCCACCGGGTCCGTCGCGCTCGGCGTCAACGGTGTGGGTCGCACCGAAGGCTCTGGCGCCTTGTGCCTTGTTTGGATCGAGATCGATGGCGATGATCGTGGCGGCGCCGGCCAGGGCGGATCCCGCAACGGCGGCGCACCCGACGCCGCCACACCCAAACACCGCGACGGAGTCACCGAGGCCGACGTTGCCGGTGAACATCGCGGCGCCGAGGCCGGCCATCACACCGCATCCGAGAAGCCCGACGGCTTCTGGGCGGGCGTGCCCGTCGACCTTGGTGCATTGTCCAGCAGCCACCAAGGTCCGGTCCGCGAAGGCCCCGATGCCAAGTGCTGGGGAGAGTTCGGTCCCGTCGCGCAACGTCATTTTCTGGGTGGCGTTGTGGGTGGCAAAGCAGTACCAAGGCCGTCCCCGCCGACACGAGCGACATTCTCCGCACACGGCCCGCCAGTTGAGGATCACGAAGTCGCCTGGCGCCACGCTTCGAACATCGGGGCCGACCGATTCGACGACGCCGGCTGCCTCGTGCCCTAACAAGAAGGGGAAGTCGTCGTTGATGCCTCCCTCGCGATAGTGCAGGTCGGTGTGGCAGACCCCACACGCCTTGATGGCGACGACCGCCTCACCTGGGCCGGGGTCGGGGACAACGATCTCTTCGAGGGTGACCGGCGCCCCCTTGTGCCTTGACACCACGCCCCGCCCGACAAAGGCCATGTCCGCTCCTTCTCCGCTCTCGTCCGATGTTCGACGTCATGATGCCTGAACTGGCGGACCGGTGCTGGCCGCTTGGCTCCCTACTGGGTCAATGGTGCGGCTGGCACCGACTCGAACGGGTCGTGCGCGGTAGTGAGCGCAGGCGAGCGTGGCTCCAACCGGGCGGCGCCCGGGACGTGGGTGCGAGACAACGAGACGAAGACCTGATCACCGTCTTGGACCCCGAGTTCGCCAGCGGCCCCTCGGCTGAGCTGGGCCCAACCGCTGGCGCCGTTGGCCAGGGCCAGGTCAACTCGGACCTCGAAGCCCAAGTGGGTGACGCGCTCGACGGTGGCGGGCTGGCCACCGAACGCGGTGTCGCGATGGAGCACCAGGTCGTGGGGCCGCACCCACTCGCCGTTGAATTGGGTGGTGGGACCGAGGAATTTCATGACGAATTCGGTGGCCGGATGGTCGTACATGTCGGCCGGATTGCCGATCTGCTCCAGGCGTCCTTCGTGGATGATGGCGAGGCGGTCGGCCACCTCGAGGGCCTCTTCTTGATCATGGGTGACCAGGACCGTCGTGACCGAAATCTTCTCGTGCAGATCGCGGAGCCAGACGCGCAGCTGCTGGCGGACCTGGGCGTCGAGGGCGCCGAACGGCTCGTCGAGCAGCAGCACCCGAGGTTCGATGGCGAGGGCGTGGGCCAGCGCCATGCGTTGACGCTGGCCACCCGACAGCTGCGAGGGATAGCGGTCGGCGAGGTGGCTGATGCGCACCAGCTCGAGCAGCTCGTCGACCTTTTCGCGGATTTCCACCTTGCTGCGGCGGCGCACTTCGAGGCCGAACGCCACGTTGCGCCGAACCGTCAGATGGCGGAAGGGGGCGTAGTGCTGGAAGCAGAAGCCGACCCCGCGCTCGCGCACCGCCACGTTGGTCAGATCCTGCCCATCGATCTCGACCGTGCCGGCGTCGGGTTGTTCAAGTCCGGCGATCACCCGCAAGAGGGTGGATTTTCCACCTCCGCTCGGACCGAGTAACGCGGTGAGCGAACCTTTTGGGACATCGAGGCTTACGTCATTGAGAGCAATGGCACTTCCGTATCGCTTGGTGACGCCGCTGAGGGTGATCGCCATGTCCGGTTCCTCCTTTCGTCGCGTCCGCCGAGGAGCGCCAGCACAAGGATGGCGATCAGGGCCAGGATGACCGCGCCGGCGAAGGCGCCGGTCGGTTCGATGTTCTCGATGCTCTGTTGGATGAAGAGCGTCATGGTCAAGGTCTTGCCCGCAATGGCCCCCGACACCACCAGCACTGCGCCGAATTCCCCGAGGACGCGGGCCGTGGTGAGGGTGATCCCATAGGCCAGCCCCTGGCGGATGCTCGGGAGTGTGATGCGCCGAAAGACCGTAAATGGTGAGGCACCAAGCGTAGCTGCCGCCTGCTCTTGTTCGGTCCCGATCTCTTGGAGCACCGGCAGCACTTCGCGCACCACATAGGGAAGAGCTACCGCGGCCGATGCCATCACGATGCCCGGTACGGAGAAAATGATGGTGATGCCGCGTGCGGCCAGCCAATTGCCGAACCAGCCGGTATGGCCGTAGACGAGGATCAAAGAGAGCCCGATCACCACGGGTGAGATGGCCAGCGGCAAGTCGACGAATGCGTCGAGGAGCCACGCCCCCCGGAAGCGGTGTCGGGCCAGGATCAGTGCGGTGCCGACCCCAAAGACGGTGTCGGCCGCCACCGCGATCACCACCACCACCAGCGTCAGCCAGAGGGCATGAAGGGCATCGGGCGTGGTCACGGCGTCCCAGGCGGCCAAGAAGCCGTGCTGGAAGGCACGGTAGAACACAAAGCCAACCGGCAGGACGATTAAGACCGCGATGTAGCCCAGCGCAATGAATCTGAGAGGTAACCGCCAGCGGTCGCTCATATGGCCTCGGTGATGGCGAAGCGTCGACGCAGCACGCCGATGGCGATCAAAACGGTCAACACGATGAGGATCAGGACCACCGAGACCGACGCGGCCGCACCGAGCTGATCGCTCTGCGAGAGGCTGTAGATCCACGAGGAGGCAACTTCGGTCTTGAACGGCAGGTTGCCCGAGATTAAGACGACCGAGCCGAACTCGCCGATGGCCCGGGCGAAGGCAAGCCCCGCACCGGCCAACATGGCGGGGGCGATGCTCGGCAAGATGATGCGGCGGAGCACCCCGGTCGACGAGGCACCGAGCGAGGCGGCGGCCTCTTCTGCCTCCCGGTCGAATTCGGCCAGTACCGGTTGGACCGAGCGCACCGAGAAGGGAAGGGTGACGAAGGCCAGTGCCGCCAAGATGCCGATGCGAGTATTGGCGATATCGATGCCGAAGGGGCTGTTCGGTCCGTAGAGACTGAGGAGGGTCAGCCCGGCCACAATGGTCGGCAACGCGAACGGCAGGTCGATGATGGCGTTGACAATGTGCTTGCCTCGAAAGTCGTCGCGTACCAATACCCAGGCAATGAGCAGGCCAGCCACCGAATTGAACAAGGCGACACCGACTGAGCACAGCAGCGTGAGTTTGAGCGCGGCGACCGCTTCAGGTTGGCTTACCGCCCGCCAAAAGGCCCCCCAACCGCCGGCGAACGCCGTGGACAAGATGGCGGCGATCGGCAGGACCACCAACAAGCTCAGGTAGGTCACCGAGAGGGAGGGCCCGACTACCCGAGCCACCATGTGCGCGAACCGCGAGCGCACGCGTGGTGGCGGTGATGCGATTTCGGGCGAAGACGCTTGATCCGGAGCCTCGATCGACGTGAGTGTCAGTGTGACCTCAGCTGCTCGCGGTTGAGACGCCCAACCCTTGTTCGATCTTGGCGATGACACCGGTTTCGGGATCGAAGAACTTTGTGTTGACCGCCGGCCAACCCCCGAGACTGTCGATGGTGAACAGCACGTTGGGCTTGGGGAACTTGAAGGTGGCCGCCACCTGAGGGAGGACGGGTCGGTAACCCTGCTGGCCCCAGATCTTTTGTCCGGCAGGGGAGAGGAGGAATGCCGTGAACGCCTTGGCCAGCGACGGGTTCGATGCCTTGGCCGTCACGGCGATGGGGTTTTGGATCAAGATGGTCTGCGGCGGGGTGATGATGCTGATGGGTTCACCTTGGCGCTGGGCGTAGAGCGCATCGTCCTCGTAGTCGAGCAGGACGTCACCTTGCCCCGACAAGAAGGTCTGCAACGCGTTGCTTGCGCTCGAAGGCTGGGCCGCGGTGTGCTTGAGCAGGTTGGCCAAGTAGGCGGTGGCGGCGGCCTTGGACTTGCCCTGGTTCAGTTGTGCCCCGTACGCAGCCATCAGGTTCCACTTGGCGCTCCCCGAGCTGAAGGGATTTGGGGTGATCACCGAGACGCCGCTCTTGGTGAGGTCGGCCCACGTCGTGATGTGCTTGGGGTTTCCCTTGCGTACGACGAAGGACACGATCGAGTTCGTCACGAAGCCCTTGGTCGCGTTCTTGTTCCACGTCGCGCTCACGAGACCAGCCTTCACCAGTTTGTTCATATCGGGGGTGAGGGAGAAGTTGACGACGTCGGCCGGCAACCCGTCGACCACAGAGGTCGCTTGCGATCCCGAAGCGCCGAAGGACTGCGAGAAGGAAACGCCTTTGCCGGCTTTGGTGGCGTTGAAGGCCGAGATCAGCGCGGCGTAAGCCGGCTTGGGCGTCGAGTAGGCCACGAGGGAGATCGAACCACCCGAAGAGGCACCGGCGGGAGTGGCATCTGCGCCACCAACGACGGCCAATGTGCTCAAAGCGGCTAAGGGGGCCAACAGGAGCGCCAGGGGTGTGCGGACGCGGAAATGAGGTGATCTCTGCCAATTCACGTCTACATTGCTGACTTACTTAGTCAGATTTGTCAACTCACTCGAGTTGCTGAACTCAACCCAGTTCCTTGATTTGGTCGCGCCGGCGCACCCAGGGCGGGCCTCGTCCCTGCCCAGGGAGGTCGCGGGCGCCAATCACGCCCCCTCGAGCGCTCGTCTGTCGACCGTGATCGCGCCCTGGCCGCCGCCCCCATAGGGGGGTAGGAACGTCAATGGACTCCGTCGGGAGTGCGAATTTGCGATTGGGCGTGGTCACGCGGGCGGCGACGGTTGCGGGCCCGGTGTCGTCGGGCGACAGTAGGCTTGGCGCACGCTGGAACTGGGGTTTTGTCGCGGTCCCGGCGCAACTAAGGGAGGCAGATCGACATGGGGGAGTCAATCGGGGCAACTGTGGCGAATCGCAGGGGTCAGCCCTACGTGGTGGTCTCGGCCGACATGCACGCCTCACCGGACAGCCTGGACGACTTCTTGTCCTACGTCGACCCGCCGTACCGAGAAGCCGTCGCGGCATTCGGCGACATGTCATCGCTCGCCATCTCGATGTTCGGGGGCTATGACCCCGGAGAAGTGGACGAATCCGATCCGGTGCGTGCAGTCGCGGCACGGCGTTTGGCCGGTATGGGCGTCGACACCGAAGCCGCCGCAGCGTGGCTGGCTCGTTACGGCACCGACTGGGTCGTGGCGGGGGACGGCGACGGTGCCCGCCTCAAGGTCCTCGAAGAACAAGGAATCCATGCCGAGGTGACATTGCCCGGTCCGGTGCTCGCCGGTGGGCTTTCACCGGCGATGTACCTCGGCGGACACGCATCGAAGAACCTCGAGCCGGTATGGCCCGCCATTCGCGCCTACAACCGCTGGCTGAGCGAATTCTGCGCGGCATCTCCGGGGCGACGTGCCGGGGTAATCCCGATCGACTTCCACGACATGGACCGCGCCGTGGCCGAGGTGCAATGGGCTCGCGAATCCGGACTCTTCGGTGGTGTGATGTTGCCGGCCATGTCGGTGACGTCGGGCCTTCCGGGCTATGCAGATGAATATTACGAGCCCTTTTGGAGTGCGTGCGAGGACAACCACATGGTGATCAACTTGCACACGGGCGCCTCGGGGGCAGCCACGGACACCAAATTCCTCTACGACGCGAAGCACGGCGGGATGCTTGGGCTCTACGAGGTCTTCGTGTTCACCCGACGGCCGATCTGGTTCATGATCTTCGGTGGCGTGTTCGACCGCCACCCGAACCTCAAGGTTGCGGTCACAGAAAACGGTGTGCAGTGGGTTCCCTCGCTCATTCGCGACATGGAGAGCTTCTTCGACACCCACGGCGGTGCGCCGGTGCGCTCCTACCTCGCCATGCGCCCGGCGGACTACTTCGCCCGCAACATCTATTTGGGTGGCTCCCTCATGAAGCGTTACGAAGCCGAGATGCGCGACGAGATCGGTGTCGAGCGGTTGATGTGGGGGGCCGACTACCCCCACCTCGAAGGGGCGGTTCCCATCCACCGCGAGACAATCCACCACATCTTCGGTGGCATGCCCGAGGACGATGTGCGTCGCATGCTCGGCCTCAATGCCGTCGAGCTGTGGGGTTTTGATGAGTCAGTACTCTCGGCGGTGGCGCAGCGGGTGGGCCCGACACCGGCCGACCTGGCCGAATCGTTGCCGCTCGCCGACATCCCCTTGACGTTCAGCTGGAGCTTGGCCCGCCCGGTGCCGCTGATGTCCGAGCGCGCATAGGCGACAAGCACCAGCAACGGCCGGCCTTGCTCGGGCGGGCCGGGTGCGCGGAGTTGAAAGTGTCGGTTCGACGACGGCGCCGTCGGGTCGCTTAGGCCGCCTTTTCCAAGATGTGGACACCACAGGCCGAACCCAACCCAATGACGTGGGTCAAGCCGACCTTCGCTCCTTGGATCTGGCGATCGCCGGCCTCACCACGCAGGTGGGTGGCCACTTCCCAGACATTGGCGATTCCGGTTGCAGCAATCGGGTGGCCCTTGGACTCGAGGCCGCCCGACACATTGACCGGGGTCGAGCCGTCACGCCACGTGGCGCCCGAGTTGAAGAAGTCCACGGCGCCGCCAACCTCGCAGAGGCCGAGGTTGTCGTAGTGGACCAACTCTGCGGTGGCGAAGCAGTCGTGAAGTTCGACCAGGTTGAGATCCTCGGGACCGACGCCGGCCTGTTCGTAGGCCTGCTTCGCCGCGTTGCGGGTCAACGTGTTGACGTCGGGGAGGATCTGGCAAGCCTCCTCCCATGGGTCGGTGGTCAAGATGGAGGCGGAGATCTTGACGGCTCGGCGCTGTTGCTCGAGGGAGAGCGTCTTGAGTTTGGCGCCGCTGACCACCACCGCTGCCGCGGCACCGTCGCAGTTGGCTGAGCACATCGGCCGCGTGTTCGGGTAGGCGATCATGATGTCGCCCATGATCTCTTCGAGTGACATCTTCTTGGTATAGGCGGCCAACGGATTGAGGGTCGAGTGCGAGTGGTTCTTCTCGCTGATCTTGGCGAACAACTCGAAGCTGGTGCCCCCGTACCTGTGGCCGTATTCCATGCCGATCTGGGCAAAGACCCCCGGCATGATCTCGGTACCGATCCGCCCGTCAACCGGGGCCACGGCGCCGAAGCGACCGGACGGAGTCCACGTCGGTGCGTCGTCTTTCGACTCCCGCCCGAGAGCAGGCCGGCACCCGAGAGCTTCTCGACCCCAAAGGCCAGTCCCATGTCGCACTCGCCGGCCTTGACCGCCATTGCAGCGACCCGCAGGGCGGTGGCTCCCGTGGCACAGGCGTTGGCCACGTTGTAGACGGGGATGCCGGTCTGTCCGAGCTGCTTTTGGAGCTGCTGGCCGATGCCGGCGTTGGCCGCCATCAAGTTGCCCGCACCGATGACGCCCATATCCTTCATGGTCACCCCACCATCGGCGAGTGCGCCTGAGACCGCTTCGGCGGCCAGGTCAACGAGGTCCATGTCGGGGTGCTTGCCGAACTTGGTCATGTGAATTCCGAGAATCCACAGGTCGTCAGAAGCCATTGCTCAACCTCCCAAAGGTTCGAATCCGAACCCGATCGCTTCGGTGCCTTCACTGTCGGTGCCGACGACTTCGGTGGCCAGTCGGACCTTCATGCCCAATGTCACGTGTTCGGGGTCGGGATCGACATTGATCAGATTTGCCCGCACGCTGGTGCCGCCACAGTCGACCAATGCAGCCACGTAGGGGACCGGTACCCCAGGTGCGGCGAAAGCCACGATGGTGAAGGCGCGGACCTCGCCGGTGGTGGCAATGTCGGCCTTGGTGAAATCGTCCTTCCCACAGTTGGCGCAGGCGTTGCGCCTGTCGAAGAATCGGGCGCCGCACGCGGTGCACTCATTGGCCGTCAGGTGCGGCTCATCGCCGAGCACCAGGTAATCGACCAGCGGGATCTGCTTGGCCATCGCCCCTCTTCCATCTCATCTCGGGCCCGTCGTGCCATGTCGTGGCCACGATCGGACGCTGAATTGCCACCTCACCGTAGCGGTCCGGCGAAATCTTCCGCCATTTGAGGCCTACCGAGCTGGCGGTCTCGCTGCTCAGGCCCGGTGCGATTCACGCCTCTGGGCGGTAGCGTCGACCAAATGGACTACACCCACCTCGGCCGTAGCGGCCTGCGCGTCAGCCGACTGTGCCTGGGCACAATGAATTTCGGACCCGAGACCGACGAGGCCACCTCGTTTGCGATCATGGATACCGCACTCGATGTGGGCATTAACTTTTTCGATTCGGCCAACGTCTACGGCCGATCGAAGGGCCGTGGCGCAACCGAGACGATCGTCGGGCGTTGGTTCGCCCAGGGCGCGGGGCGCCGGGAGCGGACGGTGATCGCCACCAAGCTCTACGGCGACATGGGCGACTGGCCCAATGAGGGCAAGCTGTCGGCACTCAACATCCGACGGGCCTGTGACGCGTCGCTCAAGCGCCTCCAAACCGACTACATCGATCTCTACCAGATGCACCACATCGATCGCGAGACGGGATGGGACGAGATCTGGGAGGCCATGGAGGTCCTGCGGACCCAGGGCAAGATCATCTACGTCGGCTCGTCGAACTTCGCCGGATGGCACATTGCCAAGGCCCAGGCGGCGGCTGCGGCTCGCCACTTCATGGGCCTGGTCTCCGAGCAGTCGATCTACAACCTCCTCTCGCGCAAGGTCGAGATGGAATTGTTGCCAGCCGCCGCCGACTACGGCCTCGGGGTCATTGCCTGGTCACCGCTGCAAGGCGGCCTCTTGGGTGGGGTGGTCCGCAAGCAGCGCGACGGCAGCCGACGCTACGCCGGTGGGGCGGCCGAGGCGCTCGAGCATCTGCGGCCACAACTCGAGGCCTATGAGGATCTCTGCGACGAGATTGGTGAGGAGCCCGGCACCGTTGCCCTGGCTTGGCTGCTCGGGCGCCGAGAAGTGACCGCACCGATCATCGGGCCCCGAACGCCGGACCAGTTCGACACGGCCCTGCGCGCCGTCGAGGTGACCCTCGACGACGACGTGTTGGCCCGGCTCAACACCATCTTCCCGGGGCACAAGAAGTCCCCCGAGGGCTACGCCTGGTAGGCGATCCTCGTAAGCGGAACTAGATATTCCGCTTATCGGCTACACTGCACTTGCAGCGGGCAACGCCCGCCACCTGCAAGCGGATTGGGGTCGAGTTGGCTATGGCACAGAGTGAATCGCCCGCCGGAACCGTCGAGAAGCGGGTCCACTACCAGTTGACCTTTGCCGTGCTGGCCTTGGCCGCGCTGGCCTTCAGCTTGCTGCAGTCGGCCGTCATTCCGGCCCTGCCGTCGCTCGAGCATTCCCTACATGCCTCGGCCGACGCCGTGGCGTGGCTGCTAACGGGGTACCTACTTTCTGCTGCCATCTTCACCCCCATCCTCGGCCGGGTCGGCGACATGCGGGGCAAAGAAAAGGTGCTGGTGATTGTCCTGGTGGCGCTTTGCATCGGGACCCTGATTAGCGCCCTGGCAACGACCTTGCCCGTGATGCTTTTCGGCCGCATCATTCAAGGAGCGGGCGGCGCCATCTTCCCGCTCGCCTTCGGCATCATTCGCGACGAATTCCCGCCCGCCCGCGTCGTTGGGGGAATTGGCTTTTTGTCCTCGATCCTCGGGGTTGGGGCCGGGCTCGGCATCGTCATGGCCGGTCCGATCATCGAGCATTTGAATTATCACTGGTTGTTCTGGATTCCGCTCGTCATGTGCGTCGTCGCCACGGTCGCCACCGTGCTGTTCGTACCCGAATCGCCAATTCGCACACCCGGCCGCATCAACGTGGTCGGTGCCATCTTGATGTCGGGATGGTTGGTGGCCGGATTGCTCGCAGTCGCAGAGGGCCCGATCATTGGATGGGGCGACCCGTGGGTGCTCGGGTTGTTCCTGGCGGCCATAGTCCTGCTCTTGGGGTGGATTCGAAGCGAATCGCGTTCGGCGTCACCGTTGGTCGACATGAAGATGATGCGCATCCCCGAGGTGTGGACCACCAACCTCGCCGCCCTGTTGTTCGGTTTCGGGATGTACGTAATGTTCACGATCGTGCCGCAATTCGTCGAAACCTCCACCAAGTACTCCTACGGCTTGGGTGCGTCGGTGACCCAGTCGGGTCTCGACCTGCTGCCGTTCGCCGTCGCCATGCTCTTCGTCGCCCCACTGACCGGCAAGCTCTCGGTCCGCTTCGGCGGCCGCCGCGTCTTGCTGGCCGGCTGCCTCTTCTCGGCCAGCGCCTACATCGAGCTCGTGTTCTGGCACAGTCACACGTGGCAGGTCCTGTTGTCGGCCGGCCTCTTGGGCATCGGGATCGCCATGGGGTATGCCGCCATGTCGAATCTGGTCGTCGAAGCGGTACCGCAGTCCCAAACCGGGGTGGCGACGGGTATGAACACCAACATCAGAAACATCGGTGGCGCGGTTGGTGCGGGTGTGGCCACCAGCATCGTGGTCAGTTCCTTGCTGGCGGACGGGACACCGAGCGAGCACGGTTATGTCATGGCCTTCATCGTGTCGGCGGTCGGTCTGCTCGCGGCGGCCGTCGTCGCGTTGGTGATCCCGCGCCATCCGGTGCACGATCCCGACGCCATCGACCAATTGACCGCGGTGGCTTCGGGGCCGAGCGCCATTGTGGCCACGTCATCTCGGGTCGATTGATGGCGGGGCGGGTAATGCCGGCGCCTCGGCGGCTTCGAAGGGATGCCGAACTGAATCTCGAGCGCATCGTCGCCGCGGCCCAGGACGTCTTTTCCGAGTGCGGGTTCGAGGCCTCGATGGAACAGGTGGCGAGTCGGGCCGGGGTCGGGGTGGGGACGCTCTACCGGCGGTTTCCGAACAAGGAGCGCTTGGTGCTCGCCGTGCTCGAGATGGGGAATGCGCATTCGGCTGCGCTCGTCGAAGATGTCTTGGCCAACTCGAGTGCCGAGGACGGCATCTTCGAGTTCATGCGCCGATGCGTGGGCATGGCACCGAGCCTGCGAGCGCTGGTCTCGCGTTCGCCCCAGCTCGCCGAGTCCCATCTGACCATGGTCGATCGCGTCACCCCGGCGGTGAACCGGCTGATCGCCAATGCCAAGGCGGCGGGCTCATTGCGCAGCGACGTCACCTTCAGTGATATTGCGATCATCTTGCTATCGGTGCGCTCCATTGAAGATCGCGTTGCGGCGCAGCGCGCTGACGGAACGGTGGAGACCAGACTCGGATCCCATCAAGGTGAGCGCCTCTTGGCCCTCTTGATCGACGGGCTCGGAGTGACCGGGACGACCTTGCCGCACCGCCCATTGAGCCGGACTCAGCTCGGCGACGTGTTAGTGCGGGGCTGAGCGAAGCTCGGCCAAACCCACAACGTCAGGGGGCGGTGGTGGCGGCCAGTGCGGCGTCGGGGTGGGGAAGCCCAGCGTCGGCCGCGGCCAGGTCGTCGGCATCGACCGACAATACGGGCAAGATTCGGTCGAGGCTCTTTGGGAACCACCAGTTGGCCTTGCCGAAGAGCATCATCACCGATGGCACCACGCACATGCGGATGAGCACGGCGTCGACGAAGATACCGCCGGCCAGTCCGATGCCGAATTCCTTGATGACGCGTTGGCCACCGAAGACGAACGAACCGAAGACCAAGATCATGATGAGGGCAGCCGCCGTGATGGTCTTTCCCGTGGCGGCAAGTCCATTGCGCACCGCAACCTTGGTGTCGCCCGACTTGAGATACTCCTCGTGGATTCGAGTCACCAAGAAGACCTGGTAGTCCATCGACAGCCCGAACAATATGGCGAAGAGCATGACGGGGAGGAACGCCTCGACCGGGCCGGTCTGATTGATGCCGACGATCGAGCCGGCGTCGCCCCATTGGAAGACCGCTACCAATATCCCGAACGCCGCGGCAATCGAGAGGATGTTCATGACCGCACCGGTCGTGGGGATGACGAAACTCCGGAACACAATGGCCAGCAAGATGAACGACATCGCGACGACGAGGCCGATGAAGAGCGGGAGCTTGGACGTCAGCACGTTGGCGAAGTCCACGAAGATGGCCGTATTACCGCCCACCAATATCTTGACCCCTGAGTCCCCGACGGCGTCGGGGACCGTCGTATCTCGCAGGTGGTAGATGAGATTGGTGGTGGCGGCATCTTGGGGAGCCGACTTCGGGTAGACCTGGACAAAGGCGACTTCACCGCCGGTCTTGCTTGGGATGAAGAACGGCGTCGAGACGCTCTGGACGTTGGGCTGCTTGGCGACTTCGGACGCGGCGTGCTCGATGACGGCCTTGTCGGCCGGCGAGTTGACGACCGCAACCAGTTGGAGCGGTCCGTTGAAGCCTGGGCCAAATCCCTTGGCCAGTTCGTCGTACGCCGTGCGGGTCGTCGTCCCGACCGGGTCGCTGCCCTGATCGGACGATCCGAGGCGCAATGAGAAGAACGGCGCGGCCAGCGCGCCCACCACAATGAGGGCCAGGACGGCGGAGACGACCGGTGCACGCTGCACCCGGTCGGCCCAGCGGGGCCAAAAACCCTTGTTGTCCGCCCCGACGATGCGTGGGCCGTTCTCCGCCAGGTTGCGCTTCTGCTTGCGGCTCATGACCTTGGGGCCGATGAATCCGAGCATGGCAGGGAGCAGCGTCAAGGCGGCGATCATGGTGAAGGCGACACCGATGGAAGCGGCGACGGCGAGGCCGTAGAGGAAGCTGACCCCGAGCGCGAACATGCCGAGCAGCGCGATGCAGACAATCACACCGGCGAAGAGCACGGCGCGTCCCGATGTGTTGACGGCATTGACGATCGAATCCTCGGGGCTGCGTCCCGCCACGAGCCCTTGGCGGTGCCGGGTCACGATGAAGAGGGCATAGTCGACCCCGACCCCGAGCCCGATCAGCGCCACAAGAATTGGCGAGAACTGCGGCATCTTGAGCAGATGGCTCAGCATCTCGATCAGCCCAATGGCGCTGCCGAGAGCGAACAGGGCCGACATGATTGGAAGCACGGCGGCGAAGATGGACCCAAAGACCAACAACAACACGATCAAGGCCAAGATGACCCCGAGTCCGGTCCCGTCGCCGAGGGCCTGGGGATTCGACAGCTCGCCCAACTGACCGGACACCGCAATGTGGAGCTGCCCCCCGGCAGTCGACGTCGCCGCGTCGACGAATCGCTTGGCCTCGGGCTGGGTGAGGTTGTTGAGTTGTTGATCGAGCGTCACCGTGGCGAAGCCGATCGTTTCATCGGCGTTCAGGTGCTTCGCGCCCTGCGCCGAGGTGAACGGGACAACGGTCGTGACGTGGGGCAGCGCCTGGACCTTTTGCAGCGATTGGTCGATCTGGGCCGCGATGGCCGGATCGGTCAGCTTGGCCCCGCCACTGGTGTAGTACACGATGTTTTCGGTGTCACCAGCGTTCTTGGGCGCCGCCGATTGCAAGAGCGCAATGGCGTCGGTCGACTGCGTGTGGGGGAGTGAAAACGAGTTGGAATAGGCCGAACCGACGGACTTGCCGAGCACCGAGGTGACGACCAACACGGCGATCCAAATGGCCAGCACCAGCCACCGGTGGCGAACACACCACCCCGCCAATGAGCGCAACATGAAAGAGATCTCCTCAACGACTGGTCAAAGCGGCGCGGTGCCAGCTTTGCGCCTAGACGCTATCGCTCGGCGACGGCCGCACCGGTTCATGGGGCACCGAATGGTCACAATTCGCCGGTGACCTGGTGATAGTGGCCCGATGCGGCGGCTCGGTGTTTCTGCGACCCCGACCCGTTGGTGTGGCGTCGACGGGCGCGGTGCCACACGAACACCGCGGCCACGACGAATAGCAACCACGGCAGGTGGAGGGAGGACATCGTCGTGCCGGCCGCCACGATGATCAGGGCGATCACGATGAGTAACGGCACCAGCCTTGAACGGCGCGGCGCCTTTGGTGCGGGCTCGTCGACCAGGCGTGGAAGATCGTCGAAGAGACCGCTGAGGTCCCCTCGGGTGATCGCACCCATGGCACGGTCGAGGCGTTCTTTGAATTCGCCGGCGTCGAGGCGCCCGTCGGCGAAGTGACGGGACAGCTTGTCGGCCACTTCGTTGCGCTCACCGTCGCTGGCCCGCAGATGGGCGTCGGTGGCCGTCCCGATGCGGCGCGCCCCTCCCGGGTAGATGGGGTCCCATCGATAGCGCATGGCGTGTCCTTTCGCTTGGGTGCGTGGTGGAGGTCGTGGTGGAGGTCGTGGTGGTCGGGGGCGCCTGGTCAGCGGGCCCGTTCCGCGTCCAAGAGTTCTTCGGCCACCGAAGTCTGCGCCCCTTGCTCGGGAATCATGAGCCAACAGGCCAGGTACAACGGCACGGCGAGTCCTCCCAAGAGCGTCATGACCACGAAGGCGATCCGCACCAGGGTCGGGTCGACATCGAAGAAGTCCGCCAGTCCGACGCATACCCCGGCAACAAAGCGGCCCTCGGCCCCACGGCTGAGCCGGTCGGGTTCGGACGATCGGGCGCTCGAAGTGCTGTCACTGTGATCCTGGCTGGGTCCATTTGGCGGCGTTGAGAGGTTCATGCACCGATTGTGAACGACGCCCGCGGCCGGCGGTATTGGGAATGACCCTGGTCGGACCCTCAGTGGTGGCCCGAGCCATCAGGGATGTCCCTGATAGCCCGGAGCGTCGAGGCGCGAGATCATCGTGGTATCGCAAAATCCACCGATACCGAGAATCCGGGACCCGATGCGGCCACCGGCGGGCCCGGTGTGACGTCATCGCACCAGGGGTGGGAGTGGGGCGGGCGACGCCAACGGGACCGTCCGGTCGCCCCATGGGTGCCACGGCGCGACCAACGACACCCTCCCCACCGCCATGGACCCTGGCATCTGCGTGTCCCATTGCGCCGTGATCCCGACGCCCGAGTCCTCGGGGGCGTCTGTGCCGGAATTTCTGATTCGACGGCCATCGACGTCACCATTGTGCGGATCGGATTCGCCCTTTTGGGACTGGTGAGCGGCGTCGGGGTGCTCCTTTACGCGCTGGCCTGGCTGATCGTCCCGCTCGGCGGTGAGAGTTCCAACATCTTTGGGCGGGCGGTCCACGACGGACGAGGGATCCGCCTGGTCCTCGCCATCATCCCGGCATTCATCGTTGCCCAGGTTGTGGCGTCGTCGCTGCACGTCGGATTCGTGGGCTCTTTTATCTGGTCGGTCTTCTTGGCCGCGGGCGCCGCCGTATTGATCTGGCGCAATGCCAGTGACGATGAACGGGCCTGGATTGATCGCGACCTCATCCCAATGGTGCGGCCGGATCGAGACCGCCACTCGCCCCGGTCGGTGTGGTGGCGCGTGGTCCTCGGCATTGTCCTGGCCATTATCGGCATCTTGGTGATTGCCCTTGGTCACAACACCGCCGCCGCGTTGCGCCCGGTCGGCGGTGCATTGTTGTTCATTGCTGCGGTCGTCGTGATCTTCGGACCGTGGTGGATCAGCCTGGTGCGCGATCTGATGTCCGAACGCCAGGCACGTGCATTGGCCGAGGAACGCTCGCAGATGGCGGCACACGTGCACGACTCGGTGCTCCAGACCCTGGCGCTCATTCAACGCTCGGCCGACGATCCCCAACGGGTGCGGGCACTGGCGCGCACCCAAGAGCGCGAGCTGCGCTCATGGCTCATCGACGGACGACCCCCGGTCACCTTTAGCGACGACGCAAGCACCCTGGTCGAAGGCGTCACCGTGCTCCAACGCCAGGTGGAAGCCGACCACGGGATCACGGTGCAGGCGGTAATTGTCGGCGATTGCCCCTTGAGTGACCCGCTCGCGCTCTGCTCGATGCGGCCCACGAGGCGACCGTCAACGCCGCCAAGTGGTCCGGGGAGGACCAGGTATCGCTCTATGCCGAAGTCGAACGCGACACGGTGATGTTGTTCGTGCGCGACCGGGGGTGCGGCTTCGATCCGGCGACCGTCCCCGACGATCGCCGCGGCATCGCGGAGTCCATCCGCACGCGCATGCAGCGCTGCGGAGGTTCGGCGGTTGTTCGATCACGCCCGGGTGAAGGCACCGAAGTCGAGCTCGCGGTGCCCCGGCGGGACCCGGCCTCGTGAGCGGGGACGCAGCTCGCACGTCGCGGCGACGACCCCGCGTGTTCTTGGTCGAGGACCATGCAGTCTTTCGGGCCGGGGTGAAGGCCGAATTGGGCGACGCGGTGGAGGTGATTGGTGAGGCGGACGAAGCCGGCGCCGCCATCGAACTGATCAATGAGCGTGTGCCCGACGTGGTGCTGCTCGACGTGCACCTCCCCGGGGGCGGGGGACGGGCGGTCCTTGGCGGCGTCTTGGGCCGCCACCCCGAGATCCGGTTCTTGGCGCTGTCGGTATCCGACGCCCCACAAGACGTGATCGCGGTTATCAGGGCAGGGGCGCGGGGCTATGTCACCAAGACAATCTCAGGGCCTGAGTTGTTGGCGGCCATCTACAAGGTGGACGCGGGTGACGCGGTGTTCTCACCGCGCTTGGCCGGCTTTGTGCTCGACGCCTTCGCGCACCAGAACGATGGCTCATCGGGGAGCGACGCCGCAGTGGGTGGCCTCGACCCCGAGCTTGATCAGCTCTCGCCCAGGGAACAACAGGTGCTGCGCCTCATCGCCCGGGGCTACACCTATAAGGAAGTCGCCCGGGACTTGACCATCTCGACTAAGACGGTCGAGTCACATGTTTCCTCCGTGCTGCGCAAGCTCCAACTTTCCACCCGCCATGAGCTGACCAAGTGGGCCACCGATCGCCGCCTGGTGTGAACCCGTTTCGATTCGCTGCGGGGTCTGCGGCTAGACATTGGCGTCCACCCCTCGAGAGTGAGAAGGAGCGCCGTGGTCGTAAGTGGGTCAGAGCTGGCCGCCGAACATCGAGATGCGGCATCCCTCGCCACCGCCGCGGGCGCCGCCTTGATGGCGCTGCGCGCCGATGCGCCTCGTATGGGTGATCTCGGTGCGGCAGGAGATTCGATGTCGCACCAATTGTTGGTCAAGGAGCTGAACCGCCTGTACCCCAACGACGACGTGCGATCCGAAGAGGGCCTCGAGCACGTGTCGGGCTCGGGTCGGCTGTGGATCATCGACCCCCTCGACGGGACCCGTGAGTTCCGCCAACGCGAGCGAACCGACTGGGCGGTGCACGTGGCGTTGGCCATTGGGGGAGTGGCCGTCGTCGGGGCGGTCGCACTTCCGGCACTCGGGATCACCTTGTCGACCGGCGAGCCCCGCCCGCTCGTCCCGCGCCGCGAAAGTGATCAGCCGAGGGTGATCGTCAGCCGGAGCCGCCCACCCGAGGTGGCCTACGACGTCACCGAGGCCATTGGGGGAACGATGATCCCAATGGGTTCGGCTGGAGCGAAGATCGGGGCGGTGGTGCTCGGGGGAGCCGACGTCTATGTCCACGCCGGGGGACAGTACGAATGGGACTCGGCGGCCCCGGTCGCGGTCGCCCAGTCGTGTGGCCTCTCGCATCGCGCCTGAACGGTGAGCCGCTGCGTTATGGAGCCCCCGATGCCTGGCTACCCGACCTGGTGGTCTGTCGACCCGAGTTGGCCGAAGCGGTGTTGGCCGTGACGACCGCTGACGGGCCGCCCTACTACTGAGCCGCGGCACGGTTCGCTCTGGTTCCACCGGGGCCACCGGGCCAAGAACCAGAAAGGGTCCCGACTCACGAGGAGAAGGGACCCTGTGTTCTGGTCATCGAACGATGCCCCTAGGGGCGTCGTTCGATTCGTTAGATGGCGCGAACGTTCGCGGCCTGAAGCCCCTTGGGGCCTTGGTTGGTCTCGAACTCGACCTTTTGTCCTTCTTCGAGGTTTCGGTACCCCGTGCCGGAGATCGCGCTGAAATGCACGAATACGTCGGGGCCGCCACCGTCCTGGGTGATGAAGCCGAAGCCCTTCTCACCGTTAAACCACTTCACGGAACCAGTTGCCATTGAAAATCCACTCCTTCCCTGGCCAGATTTGACCCGTTTTGGGGGTCATGGCCGGTGTGACTCTCTCGAGTCAGAGGGATTTCCAAATCTGTAATGGTGGTGCCCTCGAGGACAACTCTCAGCGCGCTGGAGTGCGCAAACGCTGGTGGCAGTCGAATTTGCCAATTCCAGGCGCCGAGAGCCGCAATTCCAGGCCCCACACGGCGACATTGGGGCGTGAGTGGGCTCAGAGCACCTCAAGGTGGGCCAGGACATGGCGGGCGAGGTCATCGAGATCCTCGGTGTCGTGGTCCTCGAGGTTCCCGCTGATTGCCAAGGTGGCCAGCCCGTGCACGATGGCCCAACTGGCCAACGACGCCAGGTGCGCCCCGCGCTGGTCACGGTGCGGACCGAGGGCGGTCAGTGGCTCGTCGCGGGCCCGCTTCGCGTAGGTCCGCGCCGCCATCAACACCGGATCGTCGGCGTTGAGGAGTTCGGGTCGGAACATGACTTCGAAATTCCCCTTGTGGCGCACGGCGAAGCGCACATAGGCGACCCCGACCTCGAGAAAGTCCCCGGTCTCGACCCACACCTCGAGCAATTCATTGCCGAGCATCTCGAAGCCCGCCGCGGCCACTGCGCTGAACAGGCCGGCCTTGTCCCCAAAATGGTGCACCGGGGCTGCGTGCGAGACGCCGGCCTTGGCGGCCAGCGCCCGCAGACTCACATTGGCCGGACCGTGTTCGGCGATTGATTCGGTGGCGGCTTCGACGAGGGCGCGCCGAAGGTCACCATGGTGATAGGCACCTGCGTTGGTGCCGGTCGCTTTGGGCGCGGCACGGCGCGTGTTGGTCCGCGCCGCGGACCCGGTGGAGACGGTGGCCAGATCTACCGCGTCGACGTGCGGAGCGACCGGGTGTTGAACCAGCGCTTTTCGAGGTGGCATCGGGCCACTTTAGCCTCGATCTTTGCATTGACAAGATTCAAGCGACGAAGTACGTTGAAACGGGTCCAACCAACACGTTCGAGGGGGAAAGTTCGCTGTGCCCACAAATCCATACTTGATGGGCAATTTCGCACCCGTCGAGACCGAGGTGACCTCGGCGAATCTCAAGGTCATTGGGTCCCTCCCCGAAGAGCTCAACGGCCGCTATCTGCGCAACGGGCCGAATCCGATCGGCTCGCCCGACCCCGAGACCTACCACTGGTTCACCGGTGACGGCATGGTGCACGGGATCGCGCTGTGCGAAGGTCGGGCTGACTGGTATCGCAACCGCTGGGTGCGCTCCGCAACGGTCGCCGGGGCCCTCGGCGAAGCACCGCGGCCCGGCCCGGTCCATGCGGGCATGGACTTCGCCGCCAACACCAATGTGATCGGTCACGATGGGCGGACGTTCGCCATCGTTGAAGCCGGTGCGCGTCCCTATGAGCTTGACGACACGCTCGAGACAATCGGGCCGTGCGACTTTGGGGGCACACTCTCGGGCGGGTACACCGCCCACCCGAAGTTGGACCCCGACACCGGTGAACTCTTGGCGGTGTCGTACTTCTATGGCTGGGGCAACGACGTTGAAGTCACCGTGGTCGGCACCGACGCCACGGTGCGGTCGGCCCGCCGAGTCACCTTGGGCGGCCCGGTGAGCCTCCATGACACGGCCATCACCAAGAACTGGATCGTGCTCTTGGACCTTCCCGTCCTTTTCGACTTGGACATGGCGGCGGCCGGCGCCTCGTTCCCCTACCGGTGGTTCGAGGACTACCACGCCCGGGTCGGACTCTTGCCCCGAGCGGGCCACTCCACCGAGGTGGTGTGGCACGACATCGCCCCGTGTTATGTGTTTCACACCATGAACGCCTTCGATGAGGGCGACGGGATCGTGCTCGATGTGTCGCGCCACGCTTCGATGTTCCGCACCCAGCTCCTCGGTCCGTCCGAAGGCCCACCGACCCTCGAGCGCTGGCACATCGACGGGCGGGGCGGCTCGGTCAAAGAAGAGCGACTCGATGACCGGGGCCAGGAATTCCCGAGAATCGACGAGCGGTTCTTGGGCCGGAACTATTCGGTTGGCTTTAGTGTCAGCGTCAAGACGGAGAACGAGATCTTGGGGACCGAGTCCGGGCTGATCCGCCACGACCTGGGTGCCAATACCTCCGAAGTCCGCCACTTCCGTTCCGGGGCCACTATCGGCGAAGCCGTCTTCGTGCCGAAAAGCCCGACTGCGGACGAGGGGGAGGGCTGGCTGCTCTCCTTGGTGCACCAGGCCGACACCAACACGTCGGACCTCTATGTCCTCAATGCGCAAGACATCACCGGTGAACCCCAGGCCATTGTCCAGCTGCCCCAGCGGGTGCCCGCCGGATTCCATGGCAACTGGATTCCGACTTCGCGCTGAGTCAACTCAGCGCGAGGACCGCGTTCTTCGCTTCCCACTCGGTGACCAGGCGTTTGGGTGCCGTCATGGCATAGCTCTCGTAGATCATCTCGGCGATCTCATCCCAGTCGGGCTGGTGCCTCAGGTCCAAGCGGATGCCGACCCAGCCCTTGGACCCGACGTAGGGCGGCACGAAGAAACGTTGTGGGTCGGCATTGACCAAGAGCTTCTTGGACGCCCCGGGGTGCTTTGAGGGTCATGGTCGTGCGGTCTTCGCTGGTCGAGGTGAAGATCTTGTCGCGCACTCGGAATGCCGGTGCGCTGTGGCCACCGAAGGGCTTCTCGTCCACTTGCGGGAGGGCCAGGCAGATGGCCCGGATGCGCTCGATCGGGTCAGACATTGGTGCCGCTCGCTCAGTTGGTCCCAAACGACGATCGGTCAGCTTCGACCGCGTCGTAGCGCTCGTAGTCCGAAGCGGTGTCGTCGGCGAACTCAAATTCGAGGAGCCCGGCCTCTCCCCAGTGACGGCGCAGATACCCGCCGTTCGCCTCGAGCAGGCCGAGCTTTCGCACGTTAGGGACGAGCTTGGCGAAGAACCCACGTTGAAAGCCCCGGGCGGGATTGAGGCCGGTCGAATGGGCGGCGTCGGCGAGATAGGGGAGGACCGCCGCCTCGCTCACCCCCATGCGTTCCCACACCTCGGGCGTCGTGGCGCGCGCACGGCTGCGCAGCGTGTTGTCCACCATGAACTCCTGGCGCTCCAAGAGCTCGGCCTCGCTCAGCTCCGCATAGAACTCAGAGAGGGTCAGGACCCCGAACGCGACATGGCGGGCCTCGTCGGACATGACGTAACGCAACAGCTTTTTGAGCAACGGCTCCTCGGTGCGTCGCGCCATGTCGCCGAAAGCCGCCAGGGCCAACGATTCGATCACGATCTGCATGCCGAGGTAGGCGATGTCCCAGCGTGAGTCCTCGAGGAGTGACCAGATCTGCTCCTTGAGAAATGGACTCATCGGATAGGCATCGCCGAGCTTGAGCGAGAGGTACTTGGCGAAGACCTCGGTGTGGCGGGCCTCGTCCATGGTCTGGGTCGAGGCGTAGTACTTGGCATCGATCCACGGCACGGTCTCGACGATCTTGGCCGCGGTCATCATCGCCCCTTGTTCACCGTGCATGAACTGGCTGAGCGATGCGGTGAGGAGCTCGATCCCGAGCTGGGTGTACTCCTTGTCCGACCAGCGGGCCAGAGGTGACCCGGCCAAGGTGCCGGCCACCTTGGTCAGGGCGAGCATCGGGGAGTCCTGTTCGGCCACCAAGCGTTCGGGGTCGACGTCGATCGACCAATCGAGGTCGGTGACGCTGTTCCACTGCGAGCCCATGGCCTTGTTGTACAAGGTGACCAGTTGGTCGCGTTCACGCTCGTAGTTCCACAAAAAGATGCGATCAGCGTTGTCGCGGATCACCTCGATGCCGGCTTCCATCTCGCCTCGGCTCGGGCCCGCTCGCTCGGGCCCGGGTTCGCTCACTTGCGACGACCGCCCATGTTGGCGTTGGGGGCGGCGGCTTCGACGAGGCCCGGGATGACCGCGCCGAGCTCGGCGGGGTCCCAGCGATCCGCCTTGTCCGCACCCGGACCCGCCACCCAGCCTTCGGCGACCGAGATGGTGCCGCCTTGGACGTTAAAGACTCGCCCGGTGACGCCGGCGGCCTCCGCACTGCCCAGCCACACGACGAGGGGGGCGATGTTGCCCGGGTCGAGTGGGTCGAATTCCTCGGGCTTCTTGGAGGGTGCGTCGGCACCCATGGCGAGATTCTCGGTCATGCGGGTCAGAGCGGCCGGTGCGATGGCATTGACGGTGACGCCGTAGCGCCCCAGCTCCATGGCGGCGATGACGGTGAAAGAGGCAATGCCGGCCTTGGCCGCTCCGTAATTGGTCTGACCGACGTTGCCGTAGATGCCCGACGGCGAGGTGGTGTTGATGACCCGCGCGTCATTGGTCTCACCGGCCTTGGCCCGATTGCGCCAGTACTCGACGGCATGGCGGGTCGGGGCGAACGTGCCGCGTAGGTGCACCCGGATGACGGCGTCCCATTCCTCGATGGTCATGTTGACCAACATGCGGTCGCGCAAGATGCCGGCATTGTTGACCAAGACGTCGAGGCCGCCAAAGGTGTCGATGGCGCTTTGGATCAGGCGACCGGCCCCGTCGTAGTCCGACACGTCGTCGCCGTTGGCGATGGCCTCGCCGCCGGTGGCGCGGATCTCGTCGACGACTTCGCCCGCCGGGCCGGCCGAACTCCCGCTGCCGTCGATCTCGGCACCGAGGTCGTTGACCACGATCTTGGCTCCCTGTCGGGCGAACTCGAGTGCATGTTCGCGGCCGATGCCCCGCCCGGCTCCGGTGATGACGACGATTCGCCCATCGCAAATACCCATGGTTATGTGGCTCCTTTGCTCGGTGTTCCCGCTGATGACTGGGCGCGGTACGAATCGCGCAACAATCGCTTGTAGATCTTCCCCGTATCCTCGCGCGGTAAATGGTCGGTGAAGTCGATTGACCGCGGGCACTTGTAATGGGCGAGGCGGGACCGGCAAAACGCCAGCAACTCCGCCTCGAGCGCGGAGGCATCGTGGTGGACCTGCGCGCCCCACGTCTCGTTTGCCACCTCGACCACCGCCTTGACCGCTTCGCCCCACTCCTCGTCGGGAACGCCAATTGTGGCCACGTCGCCGACCGCGGGATGCTCCAACAGCACGGCGTCGACCTCGGCGGGGTAGATGTTCACCCCGCCCGAGATGATCAAGTTGGCGGAGCGGTCGGTCAAGAACAGATAGCCCTCGTCGTCCATGTAACCAAGATCTCCAAGGGTGAAGTAGTCGCCACGAAAGGCCCCGGCGGTCTTTTGGGCGTCGCCGTAGTAGTCGAACCTGGTCTCAGGTGCCGCCCGCAAGAACACTTGGCCGACCACTCCCGCCGCGACCGGTTGGCCATCGTCGTCGGCCACCTTGACCAACCCCTCGACCATCGGACGACCGACGGTGCCGCGATGGGCGAGCCACGTGGCCGAGTCGACCAACGTGCCGAGACCTTCGGTGGCGGCGTAGTACTCGACCACGATTGGGCCGAGCCATTCGATCAGCGCGGCCTTGACGCTGACTGGGCATGGAGCCGCACCGTGGATCACAAAGCGCAACGAGCTGAGGTCGTAGTTGGCTTTGACGTCGTCGTCGAGCGCGAGCATCCGGTGGAACATGGTCGGGACCATATGGGTGTGGGTCACTGCATGCGCCTCGATGAGACGCAGCGACTCAATCGGGTCCCAATGATCCATCAGCACGACCGGCACGCCGTAGGCGAAGGGTACGGCGATCGAAAAGGCCAGCGGGGCGGCGTGATAGAGCGGGCCGGTGCACAGGTGGGCGTCGACGCTCGTGTCATCGTCTTCGTCGTAGCCGCAGAAGTTGACGGCGTTGAGCGCGCTGGCGGCGCTGCCCCGACGGTGCACGCCCTTGGGCCGGCCGGTGGTCCCCGAGGTATAGAGCATCTGGGTGCCGAGCACCGGGGCGTCAAGGTCGGCGCCGTCCTCGTCCGAAATGACGTCGTCGTAGGAACGAAATCCCGGGTGGTTCCCGCCGATGGCGATCCGGACGTCCACCCGTTCTGGCGCCGAGGCATTGAGCGTGGCGCCGAGTGTGGCGGCCCCGAAGAATGCCTTGGCCTCGCAATTGTCGACGATGTAGGCCGCCTCGTCGCCCCCGAGGTGCCAGTTGATTGGCGTCAGCCGCAGCCCGGACCGTTGGGCGGCGAAGAAGACCTCTAAGAACTCGGGTCGGTTGGTGCACATGAGCGCCACGCTGTCGCCGGGGCGAAGGCCGCGTGCGTGAAGCGCGCGGGCCACCCGGTTGGCGTTGGCGTTCAACCCACCGAACGTCCGATTGCCGTGCTCATTGAAGACGGCCGTTCTGCCTGGATGCCGGGCCGCCCACCAGGCCAGCCCCATGCCCTGCGCGTTGGCCCGGTCCCGGGCCGCGTCGTCCGCAGCCACCGGGTTCACTGCGTCACGGGTCGAAAGAGGGGGAGGTGGCGGCCGTCGGAGAGCGGCTCCCAGGCCACCTGTACCTCCATGCCAATGACGACGTCACCGGGGTCACAATCGACGATGTTCGACATCATGCGGACGCCCTCAGTGAGTTCTACGAGCGCGACCACGTAGGGCGCACCACCGGAGAAGGCGGCGCCGGCGGCGGCGGGGTTCGCTTCGATGGTCATCGCATAGACGCGTCCGTTTCCGCTGGACCGTCGCCACTCGAGGCCCGAGGGGCCCGACGCACGAGCGCAGTAAGGGCAGAAGGACCGGGGATAGAAGATCGCCCGATCGCAGATCGTGCACCACTGGATCAACAGATTCTTGGTGCGCGTGGCCTCCCAAAACGCCTCGCTCTCCGCCCCGACCGCGGGCTCGAGGCGGACCCGTTCGCCCCCTCGGGCGCCGTCGTGCGCCGACGTCACAGCGTGGCCTCGGTTCCGAGGACCGCGGTCGACATGCACGAGAGCACGATGCCCGAACCGTGCGCGACCGCGATCTGTGCATCGTCCACCTGTCGAGCGCCGGCCTCGCCGCGCAGTTGGCGCACGGCTTCGACGATGAGGAACATTCCGTACATGCCCGGATGCGTATAGGACAGCCCACCCCCATTGGTGTTCATGGGTAACGCGCCTCCGGGTCCGAGCTTGCCGTCGGCGACGAAGGGACCACCTTCGCCTTTGTCGCAAAAACCGAGATCCTCGAGGTGCAAGAGTGCGGTGATGGTGAAGCTGTCGTAGCCCATCAGCACGTCCACATCGCTCGGGGTGATCCCTGCTTGCGCGAAGGCGCGCGGCCCGCTGACCGCACCGGGGGTGACGGTCAGATCGGGCATCTCGGTGATCATGAGATGGTCATGGCATGTGGCCGCACCCAAGACGTAGACCGGCGGGCGTCGTAGCGACCGGGCCCGATCTGCACTCGTCATGACAAAAGCACCGGCGCCGTCGGTAACCAAACAGCAGTCGAGAAGGTGCAGCGGGCTGTTTTGCATGGGCGAGGCCAGGACATCGTCGATGGTGATCGGGGTCTGATAGCGCGCTCGTTCATTCATCGTGGCCCACTCGCGCGTGCTGACGGCGATCTGGGCCAGCTGTTCGGACGTGGTGCCGAATTGATGCATGTGGCGGTTGGCGGCCAGTGCGTAGGGCCCCATGGGCATCCGCAGTCCGAACGGCCATTCCCATTCGGCCATGGGATTGGGTCCGGGCAGGGCCCGGCGAATCTTGGGGCGTGGTCGGGCGCGGTCGCTGCGTGGGGTGGCGGCATAAACGCTGACGACGACGTCACACAACCCGGCCGCAATGGCTGCCGCGCCATGTTCGAGGTGGACCTCATAGCTCGACCCCCCGGTCATGGTCGAGTCGGTGAACGTCGGGGTGATCCCGAGGTATTCCGCGAAGCCGATGGACGACTCCGCGTGGCAGATCCCGTCGACGTCAGCCAAGGTGAGGCCGGCGTCGTCGAGGGCGGCGAGCACCATGGCCACCTCGAGCTCCGCGACCGGTGCGATCGAGTTCGCCGGTTCGCGATACATCGTCGGCGACGCCGACGATGGCGGCCGCGCCGCGCAGTGTGCGCTCAGTCGGCCCCATCCCCGTCGGCCGCACCTCGCGGCGCTACGCCGGACGCCGGATCACGGGCGGATGTCCTCGCGGGGCGGTGCGAGGGCGGGCAGGACCGGGGACTTCATGCATTCTTGGGCAGCTCGGAAAACGGCGTCACGCGGTCGTTGTTAGGTTCTTTTGGGAGACCGAGCACGCGCTCGCCGATGATGTTGCGTTGCACCTGGTCGGTCCCACCGTAGATGGGGGGTGCCTGGGCAAAGAGCGCCATTTCGGTGACGCCGCCGGCGAAGGGGTCCCCGGTCGCCTGCGAAAGGCTGGCCTTGTCGTCGGCGTTGTAGGCGTGGAGCATGCCCGAGGGTCCCGAAATGCGCAGTCCGACGTCTCGGGTGAGTCGCACGATCTGGCTCATGGAGAGTTTTGAGATGTTCGGCATCCCTGCAATATCGCCGCCTTGTTCTTTGACGGCTTTGAGCCGCAGTCCGTTGAAGCGACCGATCTCACCGAGGGTGTAGAGCCGTGTCAGGTCTTGGCGGATGCCGGCGTCGTGGTTGACCTTGTTCTTCTTGGCCAAGTCGATCAACATCCCCGCACCGCCGCGCATCGCCGTCAAGGCACCCCCGCTGCGCTGGTTCTGCGACGCGCTCGGTGTCGTCACAAAGTCGCCCACCCGTTTTGCGAGCGCCCCCATCACCGTGCCCGGCTGCGCCGCGCCGCCCCCGGCCGCATTGCCTCCGCCAGACCCGAGGCCCGCCCGCTCGTTCATCAAGGTGGTGTTGGCGGCGGCCCAGCCGTGGTTGAGGCCACCAATGAGGGCCGAGTCGGCGACCCGGGCGTCGGTGATGAACACCTCGTTGAACAAGGCGTGGCCCGTCATCTCTTTGAGTGGGCGCACGTCGACCCCGTCTTGAAGCATGGAGAAGGCGAAGTACGAGATCCCTTGATGCTTGGGGACGTCGGGATCGGTGCGGGCCAAGAGCATGCCGAGATCCGCGTACTGGCCACCCGACGTCCAGACCTTTTGGCCGTTGATGATCCACTCGTCGCCGTCTTTGGTCGCCTTCGTCTGCAGTCCCGCGAGGTCCGAGCCCGCTTGGGGCTCACTGAAGAGTTGGCACCAGGCCTTCTTTCCGGTCACGATGTCGCGGACATAGAGGTCGATCTGGTCTTGGGTGCCGTGGGTGGCGATGGTCGGGGCCGCGAGCAGCAGCCCGAGCCCGGCCGGGGCACCAAGGGCCCCAAAGGCGGCGATCTCATTGGAGACCGCCACGGCGTCGCTGCGCGGGATGCCCTTGCCATAGGCGTTGGTCGGAAGCCCGGGCGCTGACCATCCCGCCAGGCCGAGGCGTTCCCACCACTCGCCGACGGTGAGGTCTGGATCCCAGTTCTGCGCCAGCCACGAACGCACGTCGCTGAGGATCTCCTCGGTCTCAATCGGGGTCGCCGTGTCCGTCACTTGGTGTCCTTCCGCTCTGCGGTTACTCATTGGTAGCTGATGGGGCCCGGCAGCACCGAGCTCGTAAACAAGATCTGTCCTTGAACCTACCGGCTCGGTCCGTGACCCGGCGACTCAGGGGTCGGTACCAATGGTCGCCCGAGCCCCCGGCGGTCGAACTGGGCCGCCGGTTTCGAGGTGTGCTGGCCCGGTGCCGCCCCGGGTGACTCCTCAGACCAACTGCTCGGCTTGGGGCAACGACGACAAGATGTCGTTGAGATGTGTGCAGGTGGTGGTGCCCACCAGGTCGCGGCGGACCAGTTCGGCCACGTCGCGCAAGCGGTGCCCGACCAGGCGGTCCGCACTCTTTGCTGCCCCCGGGCATTCCCCCCATGGCAGGACCCTGGGGGTGGCGACACAAGTGGTGATCCGCTCGGATTCGGCACCGAGGTCACCGGAATATTCGGTACCGGGCTCGAGGGTGGCGTCCAGGGTGTATTCATGCAGCACGGCAGTGCTTTGGTCCCCTCGGGCGTACGAGTCGCGGAACATCGCCCAGATCTGGTTTCCCCTTCGCTCGATAATCCGTTGGCGCCGCAGCGTCCCCGTGCTGAGTTCGGGCATTGCGTGCCACCCGGTCGAATTGCTCGGGGCCTCGGGTCCGTCGGGCGTCGGTACTTCGCGATGAGACCGGATGTGGACCATCATCGAGCCCGATTCGGCCCAGCCTGCGCAGATGTCGACGGGGAGTCCGTCGATGAAATCTGCCGCGAGTGGAGTGGCCAGTTGGCCCGAATACAAGGTGCCGTAGCCCGAGAGCAGCGCGATGACGGGGAGTTCATTGAGCAGGACCCAGGCCAAAGTGTCCCTGTTGCAGATTTCGTCGACCGAGCCCCGGAACCCTTTGGCTGCCACGCGCCCAATGAGCGACTCGCACTCGGGGACCTCGGGCTCGAGGCAGAGCGAGAGGAGGGTCCGACGTGCATCGAGGGTGGCGGTCAACGACACCGAGCCGTCGCCTTGATGAGCGGCTCCGGCCACTTTCATGCGTCCGCCTGGGCCGGTCGCCACGTCGAGATGACTGCTCCGTCGGATCGACCCGGGCCGGCGCACTGGCAAGTGATCGAGCGGATCGGCGAGCGCGTGGGCAACATGGGTCACCCCGCCAACGGTAGCGTTGGCCCATGGACCCACTTGCCAAAGCCTTCGACGCCTGGACCAACGCACAGCGAGCCGCACTCGACACGATGCTCGAAGCCACTGGGGTACCGCGCACCGACGTGGACACCGCTGAGGGTTATCGCTGGGTCACCCGCCTCTCGACGCTCGCCCTCGAGTGGCTGGTCGAAAAGTCCGATCCGCTCCACCCTCAGCTGTTTCGACTTCAAGACGCGTACCGCAAGCTCTTGGTCGACAACCCCGACGTCAACTACCTGTTCTGCGTGCTCGACGACACGCGCGAGTTACCGGCTGGTCGGCACCCGGGGGGAGTGCGCCTATCTCGGCATGACCTTCGGCACCCCGTTCGGTCAGGGCGAGGTCGGGGGCCGCACCGGTACCCAGACCCAGACCCACATCGACGAATACGACATCGGACCCAACGGGGAAGTCGACATACTCATCGCCCCCGAAGCTGATATGCCCACCCCGCGGCCGAGAAACTCCATCGTCCTCGAGCCCGGCACCGCGCAGTTGGCGATACGCGAGACGCACTGGTGGAAGACCCCCGAGCGCCTGTCGGACCTGCGCATCGAGCTGGTGGGCGATGCGCCGCCGCCGGTCCTTTCGTCGGCCGAACTGGCACCCAAGCTCGAGTTTGCCGCCATGTTCTTGCAGTTCGTCGGTGGGACCGCGGTGCAGATGTGGCATGACGCCGGCACCAATATGAACACGTTCGGTGGCACGTCGGGGTCGGCCCACGTGCAGGCCCAAGAGGACGAGGTCCGCTCGCACTCCAACGCCGAGATGACCTATCACGGCGGTCGTTTCGAGCTGGCCCCCGGCGAGGCGCTCGTCGTGACGGTCCATGAGCCCGAGCGCCCCTTCCTCTACTGGGGCCTCACCCTCACCTCACCGTGGATGGAGAGTTTCGACTATCGCTACACGACCACCGCCCTCAACAACAAAACCGCCGAGCGTTCACCCGACGGGAGTTGGCAGATGGTCATCGCGCCCGAGAATCCCGGAGAGGGCGTTGCCAACTGGCTGGACACCAGCGGGCGCCTGGAGGGCTACATGTTGGTGCGCTGGGTGCTGGCCGACGAACCGCCGCACCCGACCGCCGAAGTGGTCAAGGTGGCCGACCTGGCCAAGAAAGCCCCGGTCTGACCCGAGGCGTCGGTCCCCCCGACGGCGCAGTGCGCCTGGCGTCTTAGACCTCGGAACGAACTCCGAAGCGCTCTTGGTAGGGCGCGACCAGCACGCGGTGGGTGGCGAGGTCGAGTCCGGTATCGCTGAACGAATAGTCGTGGCGGACCGATCGATTGGCATGGTGGGCGGCGAGGTATGCCTCGAGATTGGCCCGAAAGGCTGCTGACACCGCGATGTCCCACTTGGCGTACAGCGCCTCGATGGTGCCGACCGGGTCGGCCACCAGCTCGTGATAGAGGACATCGTTGATCTGATCGTTGGGCAGAGCCCCGCTGTCGCGTTCTGCGGTCACCTCGTCCATCACGAGCTCGAGCCCCATGCACATGAACTCGACCAGGACCCCGTGGTCGACATGGTTCGAGTGCATGTAGTGCAGCGTTGCCATCAGATCGGCCAGTGAGCCGACCACACGTAGCGGGTCGCGGTGGGTGATGACCACCCTGGCGTCGGGGTAGGTGGCAAAGACCAGCGGGAGCGAGGACAGGTGCGACGGCGCTTTGACGACCCAGTGCGTGGTCGGGCGAGCCCATTGCAAGGTGGCCAGCATGCGCCGCATCCAGTCGTAGATGGGCAACTGGTCCACACTGCTCTTCCAGATGGTGTACTCAGGGACGTTGTAGATGCCCGTGTACATGTCGCTCGAGAACTGGTGCGCGAAGCCGAAGATGTCCTCGGTCGGAAGATTTCCACCGTTCTCGTGCATCGAGGTGAAGGCCGGAACCATCTCGTCCATCAAGAGGATCTCGTCGTCGCAGAGTTGCGGGCGCCCACCGGGATCGCCCACCGCGGCACGCGATCGGTCTTCGCCGGCCGGGACGGTGTGGAGGTATTCCCACAACATCGGTGGACGATTGTCAGGGTCGCAGGCCAAGAGTTCATGCAAAAAGGTGGTGCCCGAGCGCCCGAGACCGGTGACCACAATGGGGGAGTGGATGAACTCGTCGCCGATGGCCGGCTGTTCCTCCCACAACGCCACCAGGCGGAGCCGGTTCTCCAAGAGCAACTGGAGCTCGCCGCGGGTGCGGATACGGCCGGGAAGATGCAGCTGGGCTTCCCCGTCGAGCGAGCGGCACAGACGGGTGAAGGGTTCTTCCCACCAACTGTCGCCAAAATCGCTGAGTCCGGTGGCCGACGTGGCACTGTGGCGCAGGTAGTCGGGCTCGAGGGAGACGACGGATCGTCCGCCGTCGCCGACCCCCTCGCCAAGCGCGATCATCTTCTCGGTCCAAGGGCTTCGAGGTGGCGGGGTCCAGGGCACGGCTTGACACCGTAGTGGTCCGGGCGGGCCGGGTCGGGGAGAATGGTTCGGTGGAACTGAGCGTCGAGGACATCGCGGCGCTGCTCGCATCGAGGGCGGCCCAACAGCGGGTCGAACCCCAAGCTCGCTATTCGCATCTCGACCATGCCCGCCAAACCGCGGCGCTCTTGGCCGCTGACCCCAACAACGACGAGGCGTTGGTGGTGGCCGGACTGGTGCACGACATTGGACACCTCCTCCCCGGAGTTGGCGACCCCGGCCACGCCCGGGCGGCCGAGGCGGCCGTGCGACGCACGCTCGGCGAACGCGTTGGTGGATTGGTCGGGCTCCATGTGGCGGCCAAGCGCTATCTGTGCGCATTGGATGACTACGACGATGTCCTCTCGCCGGGCAGCGTCACGTCGCTCGCCGTCCAGGGGGGCCCGATGAACAAAGAAGAACGGTCGGCCTTCGAGGCCCTCGACGCCTTCGGCGACGCGGTGAGGCTGCGTCGGGCTGACGATGGGGCCAAGGTGGACGATCTCTTTGTCCCCGACCTGGCCGAATGGATGGTGCTGGTGCGCCGCGTGGCCGCCGACGCGGGCTGACGCCCGTTCGTTCAGCTGGCCTGACTGACCGAGCTCATATTGAAGTCCGGGATGCGCAGCGGCGGCATCACGCATCGGTTGAGGTACTCGCCGAGCTCGCGTCCGAGGGCCCGAACGCTGGTCCCGACCTCGCTGACCCGGGCCAACAGGTCCACCGGGCTCTCGTTGAAGCGGAAGTTGTTCGCGGCACCGACGACCTTGCCATCCTCGACGACGTAGACCCCGTCACGGGTGAGGCCGGTGAGGAGCAAGGTCGCCGGATCGACCTCGCGGATGTACCACAAACAGGTCAACAACAGCCCGTGTTCTGTCCGCGCCACCAGGTCATCGACGCTGCCCGAAGCCGGGTCGGAGACTTGGGCACTCCGCAGGATCAGGTTGTCCACGTAGGGTGCCGCCTCGACGCCCGACTTGGCCGCTCCGGCCCGGTGGTAGCGCAGTTGATTGAGCACGCCGTCGCGTATCCAGTCGACCCGCTCGATCGCCAATCCGTTGTCGAAAACCGATGCCTCCGAGCTCGACGAAGCTGCGGCGACGAACGGGAGGCACTCGAGTCCGGGCTCGAACGGGTCGCTGTAGAGGGTGAAAGGGGTATCGCAGATCCGTTCGCCCACCCGGGTGCCCTGCGTGGCGCCGGTGCTCGAGAACACCGTCCGCCCATCCTCAGCGTCTTGGCCGCCGAGCCCGTAGAAGTACAAGGAGCCCATCAGGTCCGCCACGCCCGACGGTGGCACGATCACCTCGTAGCGTCCAGCTTCGAGGCCAACTGGGCGCTTGGCCCATTCGAGGCGCCGCCACAGTTCGTCCTCGAGGTCCGAGAACGAGAGCCGACTGAGCTCTTCTTCACCGGCGCCGGCCCACACCGATCGCACCGGCGCGTTGTCGTTGGAACGTCCGACCAAATTTACCGCCCCGGTGGGTTGGGCATAGGAGAGTCGTAGACCGCTCGATGTCCCGAGATAGAGCGTCGAGATCCCGAACTCGGCAAATCCCGCCAGGACGACTTGGTGCGCCCGGGCCCGGACGAAGGCACCTGAGAGGCCGTCTAAGACGCCGCTGAGAGCGGAGAGGTCGGTCTCTTTGGGTGCGTGCGAGAAATTCAGCGCCGCCGCGCGCCCACCTGCTTGAGCCGTCGCCTGCGCCTCGTCGACCAGGCCGAAGGCGTCGTCGCCGGGCACCGCACCGCGCGCATCGGCGAGGGCGACCGCCACCATGTCGTCGACATCGACCATTCCGCTTCGCCGCGACACCCCGACCGCACCTGCGCCGACGATGACGACAATGGTCACCGACCGGTCGCGGCGCACGCCGTTGGTGGTCGTTGCATTGAGGGCGAATCGGACGTCGGCGTGACTCGTTTCGTCGACCAACGCGATGCAGGCGTCGGCCCCCGAGCGTAGGGCCGAAGCAATGGCGTCATCGACGACGGCCTGGGCCTCTCTCATCGTCCGGCCTCCGCTCGCGCGTTGAGGACGCGCACCTGGCGCACCAGCACCGACGGGCAGCCGTGACTGACCGGTGCGACTTGGCCGGGTTGCCCCTTGCCGCAGTTGAAGGCGCCTCCGAGCACCCAGGTGGACGGCCCGCCCACCGCCTCCATGGCTCCCCAAAAGTCCGTCGTGGTGGCCTGGTAGGCGACGTCGCGCAGTTGGCCCGCCAGCGCGCCGTTCTCGATCTTGAAGAATCGCTGTCCGGTGAACTGGAAGTTGTAGCGCTGCATATCGATCGACCAACTCTTGTCGCCCAGGATGTAGATACCCCGCTCGACACCAGAGATGAGGTCGGCCGTGGTCGGGTCGCCTTGCGCGGCCGGGGCCAATGAGACGTTGGCCATACGTTGGATCGGCACGTGGAGGGGTGAGTCGGCGAAGGCGCACCCGTTGGAGCGGTCAAAGCCCATCGAGGCGGCGATGGAGCGGTCCAGTTGATAGCCGACCAGGACGCCGTCTTTGACGAGGTCGAAAGATTGGGCGGCACACCCCTCGCTGTCGATGGCCACGGTGGCGAGTCCGTGCTCGACGGTGCGATCACCGGTGATGTGCATGACCGGTGAGCCGTATTTGAGTTCGCCCAACTGATCGAAGGTGGCGAAGGACGTTCCGGCATAGGCGGCCTCGTAGCCGACGGCCCGGTCCAATTCGGTGGCGTGCCCGATCGACTCGTGGATGGTCAACCACAGATTAGAAGGGTCGATCACCAGGTCGTAGTCGCCCGCCTCGACCGAAGGGGCCGCCAACTTTTGGGCCAAGAGTTCGGGCAGCGCCGCCAGCTCAGCGGCCCAGTCCCACGTCGAGGTGGCCCCATCGGGCGGACCCGCGAGATATTCCCAACCACGACCAACCGGCGGTGCGAGGGTCCGCATGGTCTCAAAGCCTGTGTCGCCGAGGGCGAGCGCCTCGAGCTGGGGATGTAGCCGCACACGACGTTGGTGGGCCCGCGTCCCGTTGAGGTC
Source organism: uncultured Acidimicrobiaceae bacterium (assembly GCA_963800725.1). Classification (GTDB taxonomy): domain Bacteria; phylum Actinomycetota; class Acidimicrobiia; order Acidimicrobiales; family RAAP-2; genus Bog-473. The sequence goes on from CAWDCE010000003.1 coordinate 124,362, forward strand.
GGCGAGGTAGGTCTCCTCGCTGACGCTCAACACTGCGGCACTCACATGGGCCACCCCCGGCGCGTCCAAAAGAGATCGGCTCCAATTCTCGAGCAACGCCACCTTGTCGGCGAGGGGAACACTGGCGGGATCGATGGCGAAGGGGCTCGACCACACCACGTCGCTGTGCGAGGGCTCGGGGGCAAGCTCGACGTGGCCGCCCCCGGCCAGCTTGGTGACCCGAGCTGTGTCGACGGCTCGGGTCACCAGTGCACCAGCTTCGCTCGGGGTCACGTCGACGGTCGCCGCGAAGCCGCTCGCACCGTCGATCACGACGCGCACGCCCATGCCGAATTCGGTGTCGTCGGAACTGCCTTCGGGGGCACCGTCGCGCAGACGTACCTCTTGGGAGCGGATGCGTTCAACCCGCAGCTCGGCATGCGCGCACCCGGCCGCGTGCACGCTCGACAAAGCGGCGTCGGTCAAGGCCGCCAGGTCGTCGGTGGGCATCGGCATCGCTCAGTCGTCTCCGTGGGTCGGCTGACGCAGCGGGAGGCCGGCGGCCGAGTAGATCGAATCGATCAACTCCATGGTCCGGATGGCATCCGATGCGGTGGTCGGGAATTGGGCCCCGTCCTCGATGGCCGCGACAAACGCCTCGAGTTGGTAGTCATAGGTGGCCCGGCGGCTGAACTTTTCTCGACGCGTCCCCGACCGGGTCTCGACCCGGACCCGGTGACCGAATTGTGGGGCGAAGGGGTTGAAGACCGACAAGGTGCCCTCGCTGCCGGTGACGGTGGCGTGCATGTGGAGAATCGACGAGGAGAACATGGAGCAGCGAATACGGGCAGTGCCACCTTCGGGGAGGGAAAAACGCGCATCCATGGCGCGGTCCACCCCGGCCGACGACAGCTTCGCCTTGGCTCCCGACACCCGCGGCCCTGCGGCTAAGAGGCGCAGGAGCGATACCGGGTAACAGCCCATGTCCATGGTGGCCCCGCCGGCCAGACCGAGCTGGTAGCGGATGTCCCCCTTCTTGGCCAGCGGAGCGGCGAAGTTGATGGAGACGTCGTCGATCACGCCCAGTTCACCCGAGCGCACGATCTCGACCAGTCGCTTGGCGAGCGGGTGGTACTGATAATGGAAGGCCTCCATCACCACCAACCCGTGGTGGGCCGCGTCGGCTTCGGCGACCAGGCGAGCCTCGTCCGCATTGGCGGTGAAGGGCTTTTCACACAGCACGTGCTTGCCCGCCTCGAGGGCGGCGATGGTCCACTTCCCATGCAGGCCGTTGGGGAGCGGAACGTAGATCGCATCGATGTCGGGGTCGCTGATGAGTGCTTCATACGAGGGTGCCACCCGGGCGATGTGGTGCTTGTCGGCGAAGCCTTGCGCTTTTTGTACGTCGCCGCGGCTACCGCCACCACGTGGGCCCGGCCGGTCCGACGGGCCGGCTTGATCAGCGCGGCCGGCGCGATCTTGGCCGCGCCGAGTATCCCGATCCTCACCATGGGCGGAGCAATTCCCAATTCATTGGCTGGGACGCTAACGCACGATGGTGCATGGCGAGATGGTGCCACGGGCGTTGGAACACGATGATCCCGAATCGCCCGGATGCGACTGGTGGCACGGTCGGGCGTCTGCGAACATCGAGGGCACCATGGCGATGCGACCCGGCGATGTTCCCGTCCCGACCACGCGCCGCGATGCTTCCCCCGGGGCGGCCCCAACGGTGCGCAGGGCGGTCGCAACAGACGTGGAGGCAATGGCGGACCAACTGGCCGCGACCTTCTTCGACGATCCGGTGGCGGCCCACATCTTTCGTGACGCCCGGCGCCGCCCCGCCGCGCTGCGGCGCTTCTTTGGGACCCAAATGCGTGCCGACTACCTGCGCTTTGGTGGCTGTTACACCACGAGCGACCATTCGGGTGCGGCTATCTGGGCGCCGGCGGGCAAGCCCTATCTGAGCGGAGTGGCGGGCATGGTGGCGCTCGCTCCGGTGTTGCCCTTCGCCATCCGTCATCTGGTCGTCACGCTCAAACTCTTGGCGCTCATCGAAGCCAAGCACCCAAAGGAACCGCACTGGTATCTCGCCACCTTGGGGACCGACCCGGCCCGCCAAGGTCAAGGCATTGGGTCCTCACTCATGGCACCGGTGTTGGCGCACTGTGACCGAGAGGGTTTGCCGGCTTACCTTGAGTCTTCCAAAGAGCGCAACGTGCCTTTTTACGCCCGGCACGGTTTCGAGGTCAAAGAAACAGTCGAACTCCCGGGCTCAGGCCCGACCATCTGGACCATGTGGCGCACTCCGCGTCCACCCGAGCACTAGGACGGCTCAGGTCGGGTAGATGCCTTCTGGCATGGCCAGGGCATCGCCGACCACGAGGCCCAAGACGTCGATCACGGCCTTGGCCGGGGCCGAGGGAAGGCCCCGGCGGCGCTGGGCCACGCCGACCCGGCGGCGGGGCATCCCCTCAATGGGCAACAGCGCGAAGCGCTCGCGCAAGTGACCGGGGACGGCTGTTGCGGGGAGGATGGCCGAGCCATAGCCGTCGAATGCGAGTGAGGCGATCATGCGGACCCCGTCGAGCTCCATGGCCGGTCGCAACACCACCCGGGCCGGCACCACCGCGGCATCGATCTCGGCCCGCAGGGCCGTGCCCGGTGCGGGCAGGAGCAGCTCCAACTCGGCCAGTCGGGCCAGCGGGAACAGCGTCTCTTTCGCCAGCCGATGGTCGCGGGGGACCACCAAGGTGAGGTCCTCGTCGAAGAGGTGGGCGGCGATGACTTCGTCTCCGGACAACGGCAGGGTGACGACGGCGAGGTCGAGCTGACCCGATCCCAACTGGACCTCGAGTTGCATGCTCGAACCCTCGGCCACGTTGAGGTGGATGTGCGGGTGCCGGGCGCGCAGCAGGTCGAAGAGTTGGGGGACGAGCCAGCGTCCGGTGGTCCCGATCATGCCCAGGCGCACGGTGCCGACGATCTCATGTCGCAAGGCGACCACGTCGGCCACCATGTCGGACATCTCGCCCATGATGCGCCGCGCCCTCTCGACGACGACATCGCCCTCTTCGGTCAGCTGGCCCGACGCCCGGTCGACCAGTTGGACGTCGAGTTCGCGCTCGAGTCGGGCGATATGAGCCGAAACATTGGACTGCACGGTGCCGATGGTGGCGGCTGCAGCCGAGAAGCTGCCGGTGTCGGCGATGCCGACCAGCGCTTGCAGATGTTTCAGTTCCACGAAGCGCCTCCTTGCTGTGTGCTTGCCCCAGTTGCTCTTTGTATCACCTTGGAAGATAGTAAGTATCTCATAAAGCTGGTTGACAGATCACGCCGACCCCGGCAGAATAGATGTCAGACCACAGGGAGACGGAATCCCCCCTCCTAGCCCCGTGTGAGTCTCGTGAAGGGATCGCCAACCCCCCCCGGCGATCCCTTCACCTTTTTCCGGGACAGTTCGCTGTCCCAGAGCGATCCCGCTGCCCAGCGCGCCGGGTCGTTCAGGTCATTCAGGTTGCGTCACAAAACCCAAGTGCTAGTGTCGATTGCATGAAGCTATGCAGTCGCAGCCAAGAGGTGGGCTCGTGAGCGCCTCAAGTATCGCGGCGCCGCTGGTCCAATGGGGTGAGCCGAGGTCGCGGGAAGTGACCTGGTTCGATCCCGCACCGACCGCGCGGGCTGCGGCCTCGATGGACGGCATCGATTTCCTCAGGGCCATGCGGGATCGCCAGGTGGCTCCTGCGCCTATTGCGTCGATCTTTGACTTCGCGATCACCGAGGTCGAGGTCGGGCGTGTGGTCTTTGAGTGCACCCCGGGAGAATCTGCCTACAACCCGATCGGACTGGTGCACGGCGGATTGGTCGCCACTTTGGCGGACTCGGTCCTTGGGTGCGCGGTCCACACCACATTGGCCAAGGGGTATCTCTACACGTCGATCGACCTGAATGTCGCGTACCTGCGTCCGGTCTCGGTGGCCTCGGGACGCCTGCGAGCCGTCGGGACGGTGACCAAACCGGGTCGTCGCGTTGGATTCGCGCAGGCCGAAATATTCGAAGCGGCGGGCAAGATCGTCGCCACGGCGACGTCGAGTTGCCTGATCCTCGATGCACCAGCGCCCTAGGGCCTTTGGGCTCCATTGCGCTCTGCACGACCGATCTCGCCCAAAAGGAGGCTGATGTCGCGCCGGTAGGCTGGACTCTCGTGGCGACTCCCGCTCTTCGAGCCCAGCACACTGCGGTCTTCATCGACCTCGACCGGACGCTGTTGAACCACGCATCGGGTCTGGTGCTCAACCGTGCGCTGGCGAGCGAAGGCGTGCTGGCACCGGGTCGCACGATTCCCGGAGACAAGCTCCTCTATGCCATCAACGATCGCTTGGGGGAGAACCTGATCTCGATGGGGCTCGTGCGCGTGGCGGCCCGGGTCGCCAAGGGCTGGAGCCAGGCGGCGGTCAGGGCGGCTGGTCGTCGGGCCGCACCAGAACTGGTCACCATGGTGGCGCCATTCGCCCCGCAGTACCTCGCGGCGTTCCGAGAGGCCGGCCACCAGATGGTGTTGACCACCACGACGCCGATCGACATGATCGCTGCCTTCGCCGACGCCATGGGATTCGACGACGTCATCGCCACGACCTATGAAGCCGATCAGGACGGGTGCTACACCGGACGCATTTTCGAGGGGTTCGTGTGGGGGACGGGCAAGCTCAAGGCGGTGCGGGCCTGGGCCGCCGAGGCTGGAGTCGATCTTGACGCATCGCACGCCTGCAGTGACAGCGTCTTTGACACGCCGCTGCTTTCGTCGGTCGGCTACCCCCACGCCGTCAACCCGGACCCCGGACTTACCTTGATCGCAACGGTGCGGCGTTGGCCCCAAGAGCATTGGGACCGCCCACCGGGTGTGCCCTCCTTGGTTGGATTCGAGCCCTATCACCTGCTTCGACCCTTTGTGCGTCCGTCGTCGTTCCCCTACGCGCGCTTCAGTTTCGAGGGGCTCGATTCGATTCCCTCGTCGGGCCCGGTGCTCTTGGCGTCGAATCACCGCAGTTACTTCGACGTCGCTGCCCTGGCCCTGGTGGCGGCAAAGATGGGCCGGCCCGTTCGCTTCTTGGGGAAGAAGGAGATCTTCGACGCCCCCGTCGTCGGCCTGGTGGCCCGAGCCCTCGGTGGCATTTCGGTCGACCGGGGTAGTGGGTCAAACGAGGCACTGCACGCCGCCGAGGCCGCGTTGGCGGCCGGCGAAGTGGTGATCGTGCTGCCCCAAGGCACCATCCCGCGGGGTGAGGCCTTCTTCGATCCCGAGCTCCATGGCAAGACCGGGGTGGCCCGTCTCGCCGCCGCCACCAAAGCGACGGTCGTGCCGATCGGCCTGTGGGGCACCGAAGCCGTCTGGCCCAGATCGGCCCGGATTCCCGACGTCACCAAGGTGACGCATCCACCAAAGATCAGCGTCGTGGTCGGGCCCCCCGTGCCCCTCGCCTACAACGACGCGGTGGCCGATACGGCCAGCGTGATGGCCGCCATTTCCGCACTCCTTCCCGAAGAATCCCGGACGCGCCACGAGCCGACCGCTGAGGAACTGGCGCGCACCAAACCACCTTCGTGAGATACCAGCTCGCCCGCACCACGACCCGTGCGGTAAATGCGGCGTCCCGTCGGCTCGGCCGAGGGCATGGGACCGTGGCCGGTGGGCGGGCCGGCCTCAAGGTCGACCCCCAGCTCCTGCGCCGTCTCGCCGCGGGGCGCCAAGTCGCGCTGGTGAGTGGGACCAATGGCAAGACGACGACCACCGCGATGATGGCCGCGGCTTGGCGAGATCGCGCCGATGCCGGTGGGGGAGCACCTTCGGTCGTGACCAACGAGACCGGTTCGAACATGCCACCGGGGCACGTGGCCGCCCTGGTTGCCAATCGTTCCGCTTCCCGGGCCGTGCTCGAAGTCGATGAGATCTATCTGCCCCGAGTGCTGGCCGCGACGGACGCCGAGTTGGTCCTGCTCCTCGAATTTCGTCGCGCGACCAACTCGATCGCACCAACGAGGTCCGCATGGTGGCCAACCTGTGGCGGGCCGCTTTGGCGGCCTCGCCGCACACCACCGTTGTCGCCAATGCCGATGATCCGTTGGTGGTGTGGGCGGCCGGGGCGGCGGCCCAGGTCCGCTATGTCGGGGTCGGCCTCAGTTGGCATCTCGACGCTGGCGGCTGTCCCTCGTGCGAGGGGCACATTGTCTTTTCGGGGGACACCTCGGGGGGATGGCGATGCGTGAGCGGTTGCGGGTTCGCACGACCCGACGTCGTGGCCACCATGGTCGCTGCCGACGATGCGGCGGCCTTTGACGCGCGTTGGGCCGACGGGCGCATCTATCAGATCGATTTGCAGCTCCCGGGGCGGTTCAACCGAGCCAACGCGCTCATGGTGGCGGTCGCCGCCGAAGCGCTCGGCGTCGATCCCGCCGAGGCGTTTGCCGCCATGGCCACCATTGGTGAGGTGGCCGGTCGGTTCGCCACCAAGTCCGTCGGGGGGGTATCGGCCCGCCTCATGTTGGCGAAGAATCCGGCGGGATGGACCGAGTTGCTCGATCTCGTAGCGGGTGACACCGCACCGCTGGTGGTGTCTATCAACGCCCGGATCGCGGACGGTGCGGACCCGAGCTGGCTTTGGGACGTGCCCTTCGAGCGCCTGGCCGGCCGCGAGGTGGTGGCCACCGGTGACCGTTGCTGGGACCTTTCGGTGCGTTTGCGATACGCCGGTGTGGCCCATCGGGTCGAACCCGACCCACACAGTGCCGTCGCCGAGGCGGCTGCGTCGGACCCGAAGATCGTCTCAGGCGTCGGTGCGGTGGACGTGATGGGCAACTACACCGCCTTTGGCGAATTGCTGGCGGCACGGTCATGACTGCGGCGTTGCGGGTCGTGGTGATCTACCCCGATCTCTTGGGCACCTACGGTGACGGCGGGAACGGATTGATCCTGGCGGAGCGGGCACGCTGGCGCGGGATAGCCAGCGATCTCATCTACGCACCCTCCGACGGTGCGGTGCCCGAAGGAGACATCTACTGCCTCGGCGGGGGAGAGGACGGCCCCCAGGTTCGGGCCGCCCGCGGGCTCATCGACGACGGCACGCTGGCCCGGCGGGTGGAAAGTGGGGCGACCGTGCTCGCAGTGTGCGCGGGCTACCAGATCGTCGGCGAACAATTCCCGGGGCCGACGGCGTTGCGCACGAAGGCATCGGCCTGCTGCAAATGGCCACAGCCAAAGGGCACACGAGTAGAGCGGTCGGCGAGGTGACCGCCGACCTCACGGCGGATGCGATGGCTGCCCTCGCCATCGCTCGGGGGTCGGAGTTTCCGACGCTGAGTGGGTTCGAGAATCATGGCGGGGTCACCACCTTGGCCGAGGGGACCATCGCGTTGGCCACCGTGCGTTCGGGAATCGGCAACGGCGACGGATCCGGGACGGAGGGGGCGGTTCGGGGTCGGGTCGTTGGCACCTACCTCCACGGGCCGGTCCTGGCCCGCAATCCGGCGTTGGCCGACCTGCTCTTGGCCTGGGCACTCGAGGTCGATGTCAGCGCCCTGGGTGCACTCGACGACTCGGCGCACACGGCACTGCGCCATGAGCGTCTCGCCCATGGCCCGCGGGCGCGGCGCCGTTCGCTTCGGCGCCGGGGGACCTGACCTATTCGGGCCAGCGGTGCTGCGCGCGTTCGATCTCGTTGGGCGGACGATCGAGGGCCCACGAGCGGCGCCACGCCGGTGCGTCGGGACCGTGATGTGCGGTGTCGGCGCCTGGGTGCGGGTCGGCCGGGCTGACTGAGCGACGGGCCTGCCACCAGTCCGAGTCGACTTCTCGGGCCAACTGAGCCACGGCGGCCTCGACTCGGTCACTGAAACGGTGGGCCCCTTCCCCTTGATCGGGGGTCAAGGGAGCACCGAAGAGTACCGAGATGGGTGAGCGCCGCAGCGATCCGCCCCGGCGCGACTCGGTGCCCGAACCGCCCGGCGCGCGGGCTCCGGGTTCGGCCTTTTTGGCGAGGACATGGCGGGTGCCGTGGAGGTAGACCGGGATCACGGGGCGCCCGGTCCGCCGGGCCAGGTAGGCGGCCCCGCCCCGGAACGGCTGCGTCCAGCCGTCGGGCGAACGACCGCCCTCGGGGAAGATCACGAGGTTCCACCCCGCTTCCAACAGCTCGGCGGCGGTATCGGCCGAGCGTCGGTTGACCTTGCTGCGTTCGATCGGGATGGCCGCGAGTGAAAAAGACCACAGCACCGATTTCCACGTGCGGTCGAAGAAGTAATCCGACGCGGCGGCGACGATAGTGCGATGGCGGTACTCGACCGGCAGGGTCGTGAGCAACAGTGGGGTGTCGATATGGCTGGCGTGATTGGCGGCGAAAATGACCGGCCCTTCGCTGAGGCCGAGGTGCTCGATGCCGCGTACCGTCGCGGGCGCCATGACCCGGGCCAGTGGACGGGTGATGTTGTCCATGACCATGGCACGCGCCAGGCGCACCGGGTAACGGCGCGACCAATCGTGGTCGTAGTCGAGGCCGACCTTTCGCTCGGGGTCCGGGCGGTCGATGGTCGTCGGCCACGTTGGGGCGGCGATAGGGAATTTCGACGACCGCGCTCGCGCCAAGAGCGCTCGGGCCCGCTCGTCCATCGATGTCGCCATCAGCGGTGGTCTTCGCGCATTGTCATCCGACGTCGGCCATCATGATGGGCGGGGTGTGGAGGTGCGTGAGGGTTGGGTTCGGTCCGACCACGTCGCTTGCGATCTCGAGCGCGTCGTTGAGCGACGATGCGGGGGAGAAGCCCAGCCGCCGCACTGCCTTTGGGTCACCGCCCACGATGATGACCCGGCCGAGATGTTCGAGGGCGTGCGCGCACCAGTACCACATGTAGAAGGGGTGCACGCCGTGATAGGCGTGGCCGGTGCGGTAGAGGTGGATGTACCACGGGTCGGTGGCGAATGACTCCTCGAACTCCTTGTGGATCCGGACCGGGTCGATGGTTTCGGTCAGCACCTGTTCGTAGAAGTCGATGTAGCTCGGGTGATGGCCAGGGTGGAACTCGGGCCTCGTCGGGTGCCGCAGGATCAGGACACCCCCTTCGCGTACCAACGGTCTTCCCCGGTAGAGGTTGAAGAAGTACCCGAGGCCGAGGCAGGCGACGAGGATCGGGTTCATGATCGAGTTGACGTTGTAGGGACAGATGTAGGGCAGCCCCAGGGTCAAGATGTCGCTCTGGCCACTCACGGCGACCCCTTGTTGGGCCCACACGTTCTCGGTGGTGACCGCATGGACCGCTTCGACCTCGCCTGCTTGGACCGAGGTCATGGCATGGGGGGCCTTGATCCCGTGCAGGATCTGGCGGGCCAAGCGCGGCGGCACCTTCCCGAGGGCGGCGGAACTGGCGGCGTAGCTGGCCCGGTCGCGCACGTTCCATTCCCATTCGCGCTTTTGGAGGAACGAGAAGCTCTTCGGGAAGGTGTTGGTGTTCAGGGTTGTCTCGATCTGGAAGATCTTCACGCCGGCGTCGGCAATGAAACGGCCCATTCTCCAGTTGGACGAGTGCAGCTCGGAGGATGGGGCGTCCATGAACGACTTCGAGTGGGTCATCGTCTGGGGATTGTGGTGATGGCGCAGCGACTTGTAGCTGGCCAACCCGGTGGCGACACTCTTGTGGCCGCCGTCCATGGCCACGAGGTTGATGTTGACGTAGACCAAGAGATCCGACGTCGCCGCTCGCTTGTTGATTTCGATGTCTTCTCCCTGATCGGTCTGGCCGAGATGGATCAGGTTGTCGGGATCTTCGGCGTCGTGCTGGGTCAAAAGACCGTGCGGTGCGAAGGCGTCATAGACCCGATTCCCGAGGGCGTGGCGTAATTCGTCTTCGGTCATCCGCCGGTGCAGGGCCAGTGCCGCGATGAGCTTGACGTCGTCGACGCCGGCAGCTGCGGCCATGTCGAGCACCGTCTCGATGACCATTTGACGGATGTCGGGTGCCTCCATGGGCGGCAGTGGCAGCGAGATGTCGTCGAAGCAAATGGTCAGCTTCATGCCCGGGCGAAGTAAGTCGGGTAACGGAGCGCGATCCCCGAGCGGATTAAGGAGGGCGTGACGGATGGCGCCATAGGGGTCGTCGAGCGCTTTGACCGGCTCGGGCGCGTAGATGACGCGGCTGCCTTCGGGCAGGGTCTCGAGGGTGAAACCCTCGCCGTCCCAAAACAAAGTGGGTGGCGTGGACTTGTCCACCTCGAGCACGAATCCGGGACGGCGGCTCATCGTGTGCTTCCTTTCGTGATGTCGAATGCGACTTTGACCGAGCCGCGGCGACCGGCCGCGCCGGCATGGGCCACGGCTTCTTCGAAACGAGCGAGTGGGTAGGTGGCCGACACCAGGGCACCAGTGCCGTGGGCGGCGGCCACGGCGAAGGCCAGTTCGAAGGTGGAGACCGCGTCCTTCGCCCCCAGGGCCGGGGTCTCGGTGCCATAGGCGTAGGTGCCAGCGAGGCGGACCTCACGGTGCCACAGCGGCGCCAAATCGATCGTGACGTGGCCCGGCATGCCGACCAGGGCCACGGTGCCGCGGGGTCGCACCATGCCGAGGCTTTGGGCGATGGATTCGGCACTTCCGACACAGTCGAGCACCACGTCGGCGCCCCCCGAAAGGGTGGCGGTGCGCCCAGACGCGCCACCGAAGGAGAGCGAGTGCGACGTGCGGCGCACGGGGCGAGGAAGCTGGCCCGGCGCCATGGTGTCGGTTGCGCCGAATTGGCGGGCCAGGCGCTGCTGGTGGGGGTACTTGGCACCAACGAGTACTGCACGCGGCGCGGGGACAGGCCGACCGAGGCCAAGTGGGTGAGCGCTGCGGTCACCGTCAGCCCCAAGGTACCCGCACCGAGCACCGCCACGACATCGCCCGCGTTGATCCCCGCACCCAAGACGGCGTGCACGGCGCATGCCACCGGTTCGACGGTGACCGCGTCGGTGTCGCTCAGCGCGTCGGGCACGGCGAAGAGCTGACTCTGGTGGGCGACGAGTCCCGTGGACGACCAGCCACCACCGGTGTCCGCACAGAAGCCGGTCTGGAGTCCCGGACGGATGTGGCCCATCGTCAAGAGACCGCAATTGTTGACGTGCCCCGCGGTGCACGCGCGGGCACGGGGGCACCAGGCCGCGTGCCGCGCACCCGAGGACGGGTTGGAGCACGACGCGAGCACCGGGGGCCAAGGGGGCGCCGTTGGCCGCCACAGCGTCGTCGCGGACGCGCCCGACGACCTCGTGGCCCGGGACGAAGGGAAAGGACACGATGTCCTCGAAATAGCGCGAACTTCGGCCATCGAGTGTGGCGAGGTCGGAACCGCAGATGCCCGACAACACCGGATCCACGTGGACCCAGTCTTCCCCGGGCACCACGGGGGCTTCGTAGTCCATCAGGCGCAACGGGCCGACCCCGGCCCCGACGCCGGACCCGAACGAAGAAGCGATCCGTGCCGCCGCGAAGCGGGGCAGCGATCGTTCGAAGACCAAAGTGCTCATGGCGCGTTCAACGTCCGATCACCGCTTTTTGCGAAGCGCCGGACCGTCCGGACCTAGGTGAGCGGACATCGAAGGGTCCAATCGGCAAAGGTCGGTGCGATCCGCCTTGCGCCTTGGCCCAATGCTCGACGTGCCAGCCGTGGCGCCGGGCGATGGCGGCCAGCCGGGACTCGGGATTGACCGCAACGGGGAATCCGACCGCCTCGAGCATGGCCAGGTCGCTCGCGGAGTCGGCATAGGCCACCGATTCCTCCAGCGAGAGTGAGTTGCGTTCCGCGTAGTCCGCCAAAACCAGCGCTCGGGCTTCACCAATGGGCGGGATCTTGGTCAGATCGACCGTCAAGCGCCCGTCGTTGGCGTCCATATGCGCGCACACGATGTCATCGAAGAGCGGGCGCACCGGCTCGATGATGAAGTCGAGTGCGCCGGTGATCAATAGTGTGCGGTGCCCGAGGGCGCGGTGTGCCCGCACCCGAGCGAATCCTTCGGGAAACGACTTGGTCAAGAGCTGTTGGTGGAACAGTTCCCACGAGTCAGCCTTGAGCTGGGCTAGCGGCGCGCCCTCGAACTTTCGGTAGAACGAGACCAAGAAGTCACCGTGGTCGCGGCGATCGAGGGCCAGCAGCTGCGGTGCCTGGCGTACGAGCTCGGCCACGAAGCGAGCCCGGCGTCGAGGTGGGAGGTGGCGACTGGCCAACCAGGCGTAGGTGTCGACGACATTCGACGCCATCAACGTGTGTTCGAGGTCGAATACCGCCAGGTGGCGGTCGGGGGAGAGGATGGCCTTGCGGGCACGTTCTGGACGGCTCGCTACCACCGACTTGCCCGGTGAGGTGCGCACCCTGGTGTGTTCGATCACCGATGGCAGGTGCACGTGGTGGACGTAATGGTCCCAATCAATGACCGCCGGATCGAAGCAGAACTGTTCGTGGTCTTCGGCGTCGAGGGTGTCCCACATCGCCATAAGTCGCTCGATGCGGTACCGAGCGTCGGTCTCGGTGTAGGCACCGTAGAGCTCGACGTACCCGAGTGCCCGCTTGGCCAGCGCATGACGGTCTTCGATGCGCGCCGCGAACTCGGCCTGCTTGCCGCGGACCGGGAGCGCCGTGATGGCCTTCTCGGCCCAGGTCATGGCCTGATCGGCGCGGCGGAGCTGGCGCTGGACGCGGCCGCGTCCGGGGAACGACCATTCGGGCACGTTGATGGGTTGCCCGCGTTCGTCGTAGAGGGGGTTGCGCGAGAACCAGTCCTCGGACAGCTCGACTAGATGTCCGTAGCGCAACGGATTCGCGACCCCAGAGGCCACGTGATACACGCTTGGCGGACCCTCCCCGGCGCGGTGGGCTGGTCCCAACGCAGCGACGGCGAGGATCGCCGCGACCACCATGTCGACCGGGATGACGTCGACGATGCCTTCGGGGACGCCGGGGAACTCGCGCAACAGGCCGCGTGCGTAGGACACGATGATCGGCTCGGCCATGCGAAAGCCCCGGATCCATCCAGGACGCGGCTCGGTGAGGGCCGACTCGATGATCGAGGGGCGAACGAAGGTGATCGGGACTTGATCGCCCCAACGTGCCACCAGGCATCGTTCGCCCATGGCCTTGGTGAAGGGATAGGCGTCGGGCCATCCGAGCGAGAGCGCACGAGCGGTGCCGGCGTCGACGAGTTCCTTGCGGACCCACTCCTCGCGTAGCTTCTCGGCCCGAGCGGCAATGAGATGATCACCGGCTCCGCCGAGCTCGCCCCGGGCCGCCTTGGTGAACCCGACCAGCTTGGCTGGCTGGCGCGAAGCTGCTTGGAGGTCGTCTCGCAAACGACGGGCCGCATGCACTTCGGCCTCCCAATCCACGTCGAGCGTGAATCGGTTTTCCGACAGGAGCTCTTCTTTGGCTTCGCCCTGATGGGTACTCGCCACATACGCGGTCGATACCGAGATCAGATGGGCCCGCGAACCGCTTTCGATCATGGCTTCGGCCACCCGGGCTGGGCCGAGCAGGTTGATCTCGATCGCTTGCGTCAAGGGGGCGTCGAACGACACCGTGGCGGCGGAGTGGATCACGATGTCGCTGTTGGCGAGGGCTGCGCGACCTTCGTCGCTCATCCCGAGACCGTCTTGGCCGACGTCGCCGGCCACGGCGCGCACCCGCTGGGCCACTTCGGCCGCGAACCCGTCTCCGAGCTCGCTACGCAGGCGGTCGAAGCAGTCGTTCTTGATGACCTCGCGGGCCAATCGGGCCGAGGCGTCCGCCCGTCGGCCTGGCCGCACCAAGACGACGATCTGCGCGTCCGGGATGCAGCGCAGTATGCGTTCGACCAGCGCAGTGCCCAAGAATCCGGTCGCACCCGTGATGAAAAAGCGCTTTGCCCGGAGCTCCCGGCCGATGGCCATTTCCAATGTTTAGCATCCGTTGCCGATTCTGTCTACCATTTGGTAAGTGAGCACCGCAGACCGGTCCACCAGAGCGACACAACGTGGCGGCGCCGAGATGGTCGAGGCTGCGACAGCCGCCGGAGACGCATCGCCTGCCCTCTCTACCAGCGACCGCATTTTGCAGGCGGCACTGACTTCGTTTGCCGATCGAGGCTACGAAGCCACCTCCCTCGACGCGTTGGCCAAGGGCCTCGGTCTCACGAAGCAATCGATCTTGTACTGGTTCCCCTCCAAAGAAGCGGTGCTTGAAGCGACCATTGCCCGCAGCGCCACAGACCTCTCCAACGCGCTCGAATCCGCGCTGCAGTCCGCCGGCGCCGGATGGGATCGCGTCGAGGCCGTCGTGCGCTCGGTCTTCCGGCTCGCCGCCCGCCAACCCGAGCTTCTCGGACTCTTGCGCGAAGTCGGGCGGCTGGGCCCGCCTGCGGCGACCCAGATGATGGCTGCGCTCGATCCGTTGGTGGAGCGGGCGTCGAGCTTCCTCCAGGCCGAGATGGATGCCGGATCGATGCGGCGTCATGAACCTCGTCTGCTTCTGCTCACGATCTATTCGACGGTGATCGGCATGGTCACCGAAGTCGAAGTGTTGCGGGCCATGGGCGAGGAACCAACCGCCCGATCGCTCGTTCGTCGACGCGCCGACGTCTTGGATTTGCTCCACTCGGCGCTCGTCGTCGATGCAAGAGACCGCGCCGACAACGACTGATCTGGTCAATGGAGCTAGTCGACCGGCTTGGTGACCTTCTTCTTTGACGGAGCTTTGGGCGTGTAACGCTTGTTTGCCGTGGGTGCCTTGTAGCCAGTGGGCTTGACCGGCGCCTGGGCCTGGGCGGCACGGGCCTTGCGGCTCGGCCGGGCAGCCGCCTCCTTCGCCACCATCCTCGAATTTGATGTCCCGTACTTCTGCATGCGGTAGGCCCGCAGCATCAGCCAACCGCCGAGGAAGATAACCGCCAGGCCGAGCGGCGGAAGAATCAGCGTGAACGCGAAGCCGACGACAAAGAACGTGAACGCCAAGAGCGAGCGCTTGCGCCGGCGGAGGGCCAAGAAGCCCAGGGCGCAGAAGAGCAGGACCACGCCGCCCAACAAGAGGGCGTCGGGGGTGACCGCGGTGGACTTGCCATTGCCGAGTTTTTGGGTCTTGTGCCCGGCGCTGATGTAGAACGGCGTGATCAGGGCCATTGCGGTCGACAGGATGAGGCCGGCCTTGGACCACTTGATCTCGGCCAGGTCAAGACCGCGGATGGCCGCCTTGCGCTCCTCGCCCTCGAGGATGCGATTGGGATCTGGCTGGTCTTGCGGCGGGCCGTCCTTCGGCTTGGCCGGCTTCAAGAACTTCGAAGAGAGGATGTCGAGCAAGCCAGGAGGCTTGAAATCGTCACCGTTTGAAGAATCGGCCATGAATTGGCCAGGGTACTCGACCCTTCCCACGCCTAGAAATCGGGCTCCAACCATCGTTGACGCCCCTGGTCAGCACGCATATGCTCACGACGGCCACGCGCCAAGGGAGGGGAGGGAACCAATGACGGATCTCATCGAGCGCGCCTACGGCGCGCCAAACGAGGGCATTGGCGATTCGCCGCAGGAATCGGTCGTACCTGCCGAGAGCGATGCACCGACGGAGTGTGCGCCGGTGGGGACCCGTGCACGTGGTGTTGGCGGTCCTGCTCGGTGGCGATGCCGTGCTCCTTATGTCTCACGTCGCCCACCTGTCGGGTTGGCGCGCCGGGTTGGCGATCGTGGTTGCCTGGGCTCAGGTCGCACTGTGCATTGCGGTGCTCGTCCGACCGGTTCGATTGGTGTTGATACTTTCGTTGGTGCTGGGCGTACTCGGCGTTGGCACGTGGCTGAGCATCAACACGGCGTCGGCGATTCCCAGTTGGGCCATTGGTGTCGGAGCGATCATGGCGGGATTGGTGGCCATCGTGGCGCTCGTGGCTTTGGCGGTACCGTCGTTCGGTGCGGCGTGGTCGTCCACGACCCTGGTGCTCACCTCGGTGGTGCCGGTCGGCATCGTAATTATCGTGACCGCCGCACTGTTCGCCGCCCCAGCGGCCCATAGCGCCGGGTCGGGATCGGGAGGCGGTGGCACCGCCGCTTCGGGGAGCGGCACCGGCGCACTATCGCCCGCGGCACTCGCGCTTAAGAACTCCGTGCCGGTACCGGGTCAGAACTCACCTCAATTCCAACAGATTCTCGCCGGCAACGACACCGAGAAGGCTGAACTCAAGCCGTATGTGCCGCTCGATGCCGCGGAGCAAACAGTGTTGACCCAACAACTCAGCGATGCCCTCCAGGCAGCCGAACGATTCCCGACGGTCGCGTCGGCCAAGGCCGCGGGGATGATCCTCGCCGGTGGCATGGCACCCGGAGTCGGCGCGCACTATCAGACAATCGGGATTCAAGATGTCACAGCCCTCGACGGGCAGTTCAACCCCTCCCAGCCTGCGAGTTGGATCTACGCCAGTACGGCCGACAACGCGCCGGTGGTCGGGGTCATGTACGAGTCGCTCACGGCCCAACCTCCTTCGGGATTCATTGGACCCAACGACCACTGGCATCGGCACTCCAATGTGTGTGTCAAGTTCAACGCCGGTGAGATTGCGGTGCCATTCGCGGCCGACCAGAACGTCACCCCCCAAGAGTGCGCCGACGTCCATGGGATCTTCATGAAGAAGACGGTGTGGATGGTGCACGCATGGGTCGTGCCGGGTTGGGAGAGCCCACAAGGGGTGTTCTCACATGACAATCTGCACGTCTATTGCCCAGGCAACACCGATCTGGTTGACGCCATAGGTTTTTGCGCTCGCCAGCAGTGACGGCGGCGGCGGCCTTGGCCGGGCGATGAACTTGCGCAGCCCGTTTCGCCGCGGACTGATCGTGGCGGGACTGAGTGCCGGAGCGCTGATGGCGTGGGCCGCCCCGGCTGCCGCGCACGCTGCGGTCACCGCGAGTTCACCGACGCAAGGCCAGCATCTCGCGCACCCACCCAAATCGGTGACCATTGTGTGGGACCAACCAGTCAAGCCCGACAACGGGGGGATTGTGGTGTTGGACTCCGGCGGCCACAACGTTGAGGAGGGTTCGACCTCGCATCCCGCCCCTAACACCTTGCGCGCCGATCTTCCCCAGTCGCTTCCGAGCGGGGCCTACGTGGCCAACTTCACCGTGACCTCGGTCGATGGCCACGTGGTGAGCGGTGGCATTGTGTTCTTGGTCGGCAACGCCCGTCCCGGGGCCATCGCAGCACTGGCTCGTCAGCCGACTTCGGACGCCACGTGGTACGACCGGGCCGGGCAGTTTTTGACCTACCTCGGTGTGTTGGCCGCCGGTGGATTGGCCTTCTTCTTGGCGTTCATCTTCGGCACAGGGCCAGAACGCCGCCGCCTCGGGCAGTGGTGTATGGCCGGCGTCGGCCTCGGGGTGGTGGGCATGATCATCACTGCGGCCGCCCAGGCTGACCTGGCCGGCGGGGGCCTGAGCGCCTTGGGGCATTGGGGCGTCGTCTCAGCCGCAGTCGGCGGCAAGTTCGGTGCACAAAGTGTGCTCCAACTCGTGGGCCTGGCCGGTTGTGTCGCGTCCTTGCGGTTGAAGGATCATGTGGCCCAACAGGCCACGGCCTTTTACGGCCTCTTGCTGTCCGCCGGTGCTTTCGTGGCCTTCGGTCACGCCTTGGTCTCGCCCGAGCGGTGGCTCTCCACCCCGGCCGACGTCGTCCACGCCATCTTCGCCGCGATGTGGATCGGTGGTCTCTTCGCTCTGGTTGTCGTGCTTCGTTCCCGGGTCAGCGCCGCCCGGTCGGTCGGTGAGATCCCAAGGACAATGGCGGCCGCGCCCGCGCCGCCAGAGGCGCTGTCGTCCGCCGGGTCGCCGGGGGGTACGTCAACCGCGGTGCTCGAGCGCACGAAGCAACCAATGACCGGCGCGTTCGCCGGCAATGGCTCGGGCGACGACGACGAGGCGCCCAGCGTGTTGTCGGGCACGGTCGGATCTGGTCGGGCGGTTCTCAACGATGGCCGGGATCTCCATCGCGCTCGTGCTCGTGGCCGGAACGTTGCTGGCAATTGCCGAAGTGGGTTCGGTCGCCAACCTCTTCGAGACTTCCTACGGGCAGATCCTGTTGGTCAAGATCGCCTTGGTCGGACTCTTGATCTTGGTGGCCGCCTACAACCGCATGTTCTTGGTACCGCTGCTCTCGACCGCGGCGGCGCGAGCCCATCCTGAGCGCCTGGCCGAGGGTTGGCGGCGACTGCGCGCCACCGTCCGAGTCGAGGCGATCGGGGCCGTCGCCATCTTGGGGGTCACGGCCGTGTTGGCTAACGGGGTGCCTTCCAACGGGGCGGCCTTACCCAAACCCGTCCCCTTCGCCCAAACCGTGCCATTCGAAGGTGGCCACCTCACACTGCGCATCACACCGAATCAGGCGCTGGTCAACAACATCACCGTTCAGTTCACCGGGGCGAACGGCGCGCCCGCCGACAAAGCCGAGAGCGTGTCGCTGTACCTCAATCTTCCAGCCGAGAATGTCGGACCAATCGAGACCGACCTCAAGAAAGTGGGGGTCGGTCGCTTCGTCTTGATCAACAGCCCCAATCCTCCCATCGTCGGCACCTGGCAGATCACCTTGCAGGTCCAGGTTTCCGAATTCAGCCAACCCGACGTGAGTTTCGTCGACAAGGTGCAATGACGTCCCTACCACTGAGAGGCCAATCATCCATGTTCGCCAAATTCGGTGCCGTTCTCCTCGGCGTCGTTGCCTTCCTCGCACTGTGGTCGACGCCGCCGGGGCCCACGTCACGGTAAGTCCTTCGTCGCTTCCCCAAGGCACCGATGACGCCATCTTGACGTTTCGGGTCCCGAACGAGTCGCCAACAGCCAGCGTGGTCGGTCTCAAGATCCAATTCCCGCTCGCCCACCCGATCGTGGTGCTCAATCCAGAGGCCAACTCGGGCTGGACGGTTGCGGTCCAGACGGCGACACTCCCCAAACCAATCACGACGGACGACGGCACGTTCAAGTCCACGGTCTCGGAAATCGACTGGAGTGACGGGTCGATCCCCGTGGGTCAGTTCGGCGAGTTCAACGTGCTGGCGCAGGGACTCCCGACGGGGACGGGGCAGCTGACCTTCAAAGCAGTGCAGCTCTATAGCGATGGCACGACGGTCAACTGGATACAGGTGCCGACCAAGGCGGCGCCTGATCCTGCGCACCCGGCCCCGACGCTGCTCCTGACCGCCCCGGGGAAGGGCGGCGCATCGGCTGCTGCGACAGCCACGACCGTGCCCGCAGTTGCCGCCGGCACGACGAGTGGTCAGGTGTCGGGAGCCGATAACGGATTGGCCGTAGCCGCCCTGATTCTGGCGGCTTTCGCCGTGGTGGCTGCGGTATTGGCCATCTGGTTGGGAAGACCCCGGCAGTTCGAGAGCCCACCTGACGCTCAGAGCTAGCCGCACCAACTAGATTGCACCTTTGCCCCAATGGGCGCTTAGCTCAGCTGGTTAGAGCGCAGCCTTCACACGGCTGAGGTCGTGGGTTCGAGTCCCGCAGCGCCCACCAGGTCAGGTCCACCTTCGAACGGTGCGGCCAAGGCCGCAGTCGACCCGGCGTACGACGCCAACGTCGTCGCCATGATCGACGGCAGGGCGATCATGGCGACGACTACCGCCTAGAGCTCTCGTCGTCGCACTTTCGGCGCGTGCTCCCGGCACGCCTCGACGTACCAACTCTTGCCTTTGGCGTCTCGCCAATGGCCCTTCCATGCCGGCGGCTCGTAGCAATGGGTCGCTTGGAGCTGGTCGGATTGGACCATCCGAAAGCACCGGCCAGGCTGCGGGCTGAAGGCCTTGATGAGATCACCGGGTTGGGGGGAGGCGGCCATGGGCCACGGTATCGAGCGCAAGAACTCGGAGCCACCGGTCGGTCACGATCGATGCCTCGCCCGATTGGCGATGGGAAGTTTCAATGATCGCGGAGGCCGCGCTGGTCATAGGAGATGGGCGCAGCGAACTGACCTTCATCGAGCAAGCGGGAGGGACACTCAGAACTGGCCCGGCTCCCTTAATGGATCCATGGATTGCAAATGTTGTGAATTCATGCTTATGCTCCTGCGGTGCCTCTTTCGACCTTGGATCAACCCGTTTATGCCGCCAAAGCCGATCTCTTTCGCGCCCTCGGCCACCCGGCCAGGATCCGGATCCTCGAATTGCTGGTCGAGGGAGAACAGCCGGTCAGCCGGCTTCTTGGCGAGATCGGAATTGAACCGTCGACGCTTTCGCAACATCTGGCAGTGGTGAAGCGAATTGGACTCGTGGAATCGAGCCGGAAGGGCAATGCCGTCACCTACCGTTTGACCGACCGTTCGGTGGAGCAGTTCTTGGCCGCGGCCAGGACGGTGTTGGCCGCGACACTCGGACGGGCCCGCCTGGCCTTGGAGGAACTCGAAGTGTCCGGGTCTGCGTGAATCGAAGTTTGGCTGCCGCATGGCGGTCAATGAAGCGGCTCCTCCCAGAAGCGTCGGACTACTCGGGTCTGCGCCGATCTTGGCGTGGTGACCTCCTCGCCGGGCTCACCGTCGGAGTCGTCGCCCTTCCCCTCGCCTTGGGGTTCGGTGTCGCCTCAGGAGTGGGCGCCACCGCCGGCATCATCACGGCGATCGTGGCCGGGATCGTGGCCGCGGTCTTTGGGGGATCGTCGGTCCAGGTCTCGGGACCAACCGGTGCCATGGCCGTAGTGCTTGTTCCCATCGTCGCCCGTGACGGCGTGGGCGCGGTCGCCTCGGTTGCGATCATCGCCGGGGTAATCGTCGTTGGCATGGGCCTCAGCGGGCTTGGACGCATGATCCAGTTCGTCCCCTGGCCCGTGCTCGAAGGCTTCACCGTTGGAATTGCCATCACCATCGCGCTTCAGCAGGTTCCCCTCCTATTTGGAGAATCGAAAGGGACAGGGTCGAGCGTGCTCGACTCAGCCCGGATTGCGGTGAAGAGCGCATCATGGAGTGCCTCGGCCGCCACGGTTCTCCTCGGCACACTGGTCGCGGCGGTAATGGTGGTGTGGCCCAGAGTGACAAAGCGGATCCCCTCGTCGATCGTGGCGGTTGTCATCGTCACGGTCATTGCGACCTTCCTCAATCTGTCGGTGCCGACGATTGGGATGCTTCCCCATCACCTGCCAATGCCGAGCATCCCCAACCTGAGCCCGACAGTGGTCCGCCGACTTTTGGGCCCTGCGCTCGCCGTCGCCATCCTGGCGGCCATCGAGAGCCTGCTCTCGGCCCGAGTCGCCGATGCCATGACCGGCGCCACCAAGACATCGGACACCCGCGAGATGATGGGGCAGGGGTTGGCCAACATCGCAACCGGGTTCTTTGGGGGGATGCCTGCCACCGGAGCAATCGCCAGGACGGCGGTCAACGTGCGGGCGGGGGCGCGCACGAGAGTGGCGGCGATTACCCACTCACTGGTCATCGTCGCCGTGATCGTGTTGGCTGCACCGGTGGTCTCGCGAATTCCTCTCGCCGTCCTCGGCGGAGTTCTTGTCATCACGGCCGTCAAGATGGTCGATCACATCCGAGTGTTCACGGTCATTAAGGCCCACCTGTCCGAAGCCATCGTGTTCGCGCTCACCGCAGTCGTCACCATCGCCGTCAATCTGGTCACCGCTATCGAGGTCGGACTGGTCGTGGCGGGAATACTGGCGCTGCGGGCCATTGCATCGGGTTCCGGGGCGACGCAGGAGGAGTTGGCTGATCACCACGACGGTCCGGTCGACGAGACCGCCCTCCTCTCGGACCACATCGCCATCTTCCGACTCGACGGTGCACTGTTCTTCGGTGCGGCTCCAAGATTCCTCGAACGATTCCGTCGCGTCGAAGGTGTACGGGTGGTCATTCTTCGCCTCAAGGGCCTGACGTTCATCGACGCATCCGGGGCCGATGCCTTGGCCCAGATCATCGATGAACTCGGAGGGCGGGGAATCACCGTGTTGATCAAAGGGGCCCGGGCCGAGCACGGACGAATCCTGGCCACGGCCGGCATACTCGCTGACCTCGATGCGAAGGGGCACCTCTTCGATGACCTCGATGCTGCGATCACTCATGCCCGGCGTCATGTAGATCGCTCCGGTCTCATTGATGAAGCCGGGGCGGCGTAGCGCGCCGCAGGCGGCCCGCAACCACCGACCAAGTCAGAGCTCCGTTGAGCACGCGCACTGCCTGACGCTCCGCACTCGCCGCGTCACGTCGGGTGGGGTCCCGCGGCCTGTTTGAGCAACAGCGCATCACGCAATGATTCTGTGTTACCTGGCTATATTTTCCTCGCATGGCTCCGCTGTCCACGCCTGAGCTTGACCCGGCAGCGGCAGCCAAAGACCGAAGTGATGGGCCCGACGCTGGCCAACATCCGAGGAGCTCCGATGCGCTGACGTGGCTGTGCCGTGCCGCGTATTTCATCCTCGCGATCCAGTTGGTCGTCCTGCTCATCGCGAGCGTCCGGCTTTACGACCGTTACAACATGACCCGGGATTTCGCTATCTATCACCAGTCCTGGTGGCTCATTGCCCACGGCCACCTCAACCCATTTGACTCCGTCGATGGGTTCCCTTTCATCAAGAGTCACTTCGAACTCATCATCTGGCCGCTTTCGCTGCTTTATTGGGTGCACCACAGCGGAGTCACCTTGCTGTGGGTCCAAGATCTCGCGCTGGTGGGTTCGGAGATCGTCGCTTTCGGATGGGCCCGCGATGCCCTACGACGCCACGAGGGGCGAGGCCTTCCCGTAGTGGCTGCCCTTGGCGCACTGGTAGTTGTCTTGGTGATCACCCCGGGCTTTTATGCCACGGCCTGGGATGACTTCCACTCCCAGTCGCTCGCCACCTTGTTCGCGCTGTTGGCGGCTCGCGATCTCTACAACGGCAAGGTCCCTCGCGCCGCACTCTGGGTGGGCCTTACGTTGCTCTGCGGCGACGTGGCGGGAACCTATGTGATCGGCCTTGGATGTGCCGCCGCACTGAGCAGTCGTCGGACTCGCCCGATCGGTATCGCAATGGTGGTGGTCGGGGTGGTCTGGGTCTTCGTGATCGGCGCGTTGGGCGACAATATGGGATCGAGCCTCACGAGCGGATATGGCTACCTGGTCAGCGGCCTTCGCCCGGGCCAGGCGGTCACGTTGGCGGCCATCCTCGGCGGCATTGTTCATCATCCGAGCGTGCCGATAAGGATCTTGCACGAGCGGTTTTCGCTGATACTCCACAACTTGCGTTCGGGTGGAGTGATCGGGGCATTGTCGCCTTGGGTGTTGTTCTTGGTGGTGGTGGTGGTGGCCCCGAACGCCCTTGAGTTCCACAGAATCTTCATCACGACCGCCTTTCAGAACCTCGTCTTGTATCTCTTCGTCCCGGTCGGATCGATTTTGGTCCTCGATTGGCTGGCCCGGCTGGGGAACCAAGCCAATCCCGATGAAGTCATCGGCTCCCCCGACCGAGCGGTGCCTGGGTGGCGAGCCAGTGCGCACAGATTCGCGGCGATTCCACTACGAGTCCGTCCCACCTTCAACGTGGCTCGAGCGAGTGCCTCTGGACTGGCGGTCATCATCTTGGCGGCAACGATGGCGTTTTCGGTTCCTCAGCTTCGAACGGTGAAAATGGATACCTTTGCCGTTTCACCCGAGACGGCTCAGACGCTGGCGTCGGCGCAATCACGGATCCGCGGGAACGACGAGGTGGTGGCCTCCCAGGGCGTCATGGGTCGCTATGCCGATCGCCCCGCCATTTACGAACTAGTGGCCGACAAGCAGACCTTCCCGGTGTCGCCTGGCGTGCCAGTTATCTTCGTGCTCGTTCCGTCCTCGGGCGTGGAATTGACCACACCGGCTGGAGTGCAAGCCGACATCACAAGACTCGCGAAGCTGCCCAATGTGCGCACGCTGAGCCGGAGTCCCTCGGCCACAGTCCTGGCATGGACGCCTTCACCGAGAGCGCACACGGTGAGCCTGCCGACGGCCAAGATCAATTAACTCGGTGTCGCTGAATCCAGGTCGGGCGAGTCGTTGAACCCCCATCCTCAACGGATCGGTGATTCCGCATCCCGCCACTGCCAGTTGTGACCAAGGGGACTCGGTGCGAGTCTCGAAGATGGTGTGGCCCACTCATGGTTGGGTCGGGGGAACGAACAGGACTGGCCGAGAGGACCACGTTGTCGAGATAGTGCCCGCTTTGTGCATCGAACGGCCCACCGCACGTCACGACGACCAGGCGGCGGGGCCCCGAGGCGGTGAAGATATCTTGGGGCAGGTTCGCCTTTGGGTAGGAGCGCAGCGACGTCGCCGTCCATGCATCGAGACGTCCGGTGGGACCCGAAACATAGATCTGCGCTCCGGGTTGGATGTTCGACAGGTCGTAGAGCGCGCCGTTTCCCTGGTCGAAGTAGTTGACGTGGCCAGCCAACAGCACGGTGCCGACCCGCCCACCCGTCTTTCCGCCTCCCGTCCAGATCCCAACGATGTGCACATTGCCCGGAATGGTGAGCGAGTGGTCCGCGATGTCCTCGGCCTGAAGTGGAGCCACGACACCGAGTGCTGGTATCGCAAGCTCATTGGGTGCCAGCTTGATTGCCAACTTAGGTACCGGTCCCGAGGCTGCGTGGGCGAGTCTCAGGGCGAACGGATGTGCCGGCAACGGTGCCGACGTCGCGGTGTGAGTAGCAACGAGACCCAGCGTGGCGACGGCTGACCCAAAGGCCAAACCTGTGGCACAGGCAATGAGCGCGACGCACGTCCGGGCGCGACGCATCAGCGGAGCGGTGTTGGTGCCGTGGGCCGGGGATGGCGGTGTCTCGGCCGACCCGTGACAATGCACCAGTGGTACCTCGGGGGATTCACCATTGGTGCATTGTCATAGGGGTCATTTCAGCCAACTATGGATTGTGCCCAATGCCTCAAGCGGATTCCGCTGAACGGCGTCTCGCCAACGCGAGGACCAAGATCATCAGGCCCAGTGCCATGGTGGCGATGGCTGCGCCGAGGAGTCCGGCCGTCCGGTTGAGATAGTGGACCGGGCCGGCATGTCCAGTCACGATCATGGTTTGGTGATTGACCGGTGCCACAGTTGGCACCGTGGTGGTCGTCACGGCCGGGTCCGTCGTAGTGGTCGTGGTCGTAGTGGTGCTATGCGACGACGTGCTCGGCGTTGTGACCGAAGCCGAACAGCCGACACCCGGTGACGGGGGACATTCCGTATCGAGTGTTCCCGACGCGGGCAGCGCCGTCGCCGTGTTGACGATGTCACCGGTGGTTCCCGCCACCACGGTGCCGGTGACGGTATAGAGCAAGGATCCCCCGGCAGGTATCGTCACCGTGTCATTGACGTCGGCCGTTCCACTCGAGGTGCACGAGGCGCCCGAGGACGGCGTACAGGTCCAAGTGGCTCCGGTGATCGACGCCGGGAGCGGGTCGGTCACCGTGGCGTCGGTCGCCGTCGATGGTCCGGCATTCTTGACGGTGATGGTGTAGGTGATGGGCGAGCCGGCGGTGTAGGTCGACTTCTTGGTCACCTTGGTGATCGAGAGGTCGACCTTGTTGACGACCAAAGGGGTGCTGCCCGGCGGATTCAATCCGACCAGGCCGCCATTGGGCGGGAAGTTCGTCGCCGAGTTGGTGTAGGTCCCGCTCGTCGAACTGGTGACCTGCACCGAGACGGTGCACGAGGTCTGCCCTGCATTGAGATCACCGTTGGTGACCGAGACGACGGTGCCACCAGAGGTGGCCGAAATCGCCGCATTGGTGCAGGTGGTCGAGTTCACTCCGGTTGCCGTGACATTGTTCGGGAGATCGTCGGTGAATGACCAGCCATTCTTCGCATCGAGTTCAGTCGTGTTGGTGATCGTGTAAGTCAGCGTGGAGGTTCCTCCCGGTGCGATGAGCGTCGGGCTGAAGGCCTTGTCAAGCTGCGGCGTGACATCGGTGATCTGGGGCAGATCGAAGGCCCCGTCGTTTCCGTCGCCCGAGGTCTGGGCGTCGTAGACGTCGACGCCCAGCGTCGCCGCGCCGGTAGCCGGAAGTTGGAGCGCGGTCGAAATGAGGTGCGATACCGACGCCCCGATCACGGAGCCATCAATGGTGGTGGTGTAGGACTGGGTGTTGGGGGCGCTACACGGATCGAGATTGGTCCCGACCTGTGTCGGGGTGCCGTTGAGGACCAGCGAGAGGTTCTCCTTCGCGTGGCTTGCAGCACAGTTCTCCTCGGCGAAGTAGCCAGAGACCGTGTAGAAGTGTCCGGCAATCGCGGGAATCGTGTTGGCGTTGGTCTCGAGCTCGTAGCCGGCACCGGGATTGTTGGACTTGTCGTTGGTATATTCGGAAAGCGCCTGATTCGCCGCGGCGGCGCTCGCGCCAAGTCCTTGGGCCTGACCGAGAATGTCGGCCAGGCCTTGGAGGTGGGTCCATGCGGTTGGTGTGCAGCCGCTGTCGGACGATTCGATCGGCGTGGTCGAGTTCAATATCCAGCCGTCGCACTGGTTCGCGGACGACTGGTAGCCACCGGTCGCGCTATAGGTCTCCGCGTCGGCGCCCGAGGTTCCGGGCGATCCGGTGTAGGAACCGATCGCAATGGCCGCGTTGGCCGCCTCGTTGGAGAAATCCTCGCTGTAGACGGGCGTGCTGGCCTGGGCGGTGCCCGGCGTGCCCGGAGTCGTCGCCGATGTCGGTGCCGTCATCCACAAGGCACCCATGGCCGCGGTCACCGCGGTCATCACGGAGAACACAACGACCAAGAGTCGTAGGGGATTGCGCCGTAAATGGTGCTCTTTGGGGTTCTCGGGTTGGCTCAACGTCGTCTCCTCTTCGTGAACGCTCCGGAGATGATCCGATGCGGTGGGGGCAAGCGACCGACGTCGGGTGCGCAGCGTTGCGCATTAGCGAATTCGTCGGGCCAACACAGATGGGAGGTGCGAGGGGTCCTTACAGGTGTGTCGCGACCGCGAAGCGCCAACCCTCGTTGGATCCCGAGGTCGAAGCGAACACGTTCTTACGATTGCCTCGGCGGCCGCGCTGAGGGGCGTCGAGCGCAACGGCGCACCTTCGATGGGCCCATGCGAAGCGTCGGTGACTCACATGGCGCGCTGCTTGCAAATGGCGCGCCCGTGGAGCGCCAGCTACGAAGGGCGCGGGCAACGTCGGGGCGTGATGGTGACCCTGACCGGCGCCTTGGCGCGGCGCGCCACAATCTCGAGGTGGCGCGCGCCGGGTAACGAGGTGATCCGGCCACCTTGGGTGAGGGCGCAATACCCGCCTCGATATTGCAGAGGTCCATCGACGTAAATGACCGTCGGGGCTTTTGGGTGGGCGCTGGCGATGTACGAGAGCGCGTAACTCTGGTCATCGGCGTCGAACGATGTGGCTACCGGCTTGCCGGCAATGGCCTGGGCGTAAGGTCGCGACACGACCAAGGCAGTTGGGTGTAGACGCCCTTTGGCGCTGACCAACGCCTCGTGTGCGCTCCCCGTCGGGTCGTTGTAATACTTCCAACTCCAATAGCTCCACCCGAGGCCGATGCCATTGGCGACCTGGGTGACTTCGTCGAGAAGGGGGGCGTCCGCGGTGGCGCCGAACTCACTCAAGAACCAAGGCGGTCCGCCGGGTTGGTCCTTGGTCGACATCGACAAGCGATCGGCCGTGCGCAGCGAGACGTTGTGGATGATCTGATCCGAACACACGTCGAGATTGATCGGGTCGCCGGTGCGCGGGCTGCGGAACCCACAGTAGGCGTGGAAGTTGTACACGAGATTGGGATAATTCATGCGTCCGAGCAAGCTCGGGAGGTGGTGCCGGACCGAGTAATTGTCGGGTTCGACAAACACCAAATGATGCGGATCGGCGGACTCGATGCTCGAGATGACGCCGCGCTTGGGATCGTTGATCGGGCAGTGCACCCGTTGGGTACTGGTCCAGAGCATGCCCGGATGTGATCGGCCCGTGTAGAAGCACTCGAGGTCCATCGCGAAGGTATGAGCACCGACCGTCGAAAGTTCGGGGGAGTAGGGCTCGTTGTAAGGGTCGTACCCAACGACGTAGGGGTTGTTGGCGAAATGATGGGCAACGAGGGACCACATCTGGTCGTACTGGCCCTGCAGGTTCCCAACGACATTGTTCAGCCAGAAGTGCGTTTCGGCGATCAGCAGTGTGGGGTTGCGGTAGTTATGGGACCAGCGGCCACCGAGCGCGACGATCGGGCGCCCGTCGGTGCACACCGCCCACGCCGGCGCGCCCTCGCCGCGGAATGCTTGGTTGTACACGTCTTGGTGCATATCCAAGAGCGTGGCGACGCCATAGTGCCCGAGCAGATCGACCGTGCGGGTGAGGTTGGCGAGGTACCGCGAGGCCAAGGTCGCATTGAACATGGTGGTGTGGCCCGGGGTGCCGCTCGCACAGGTGTGCTGATCATTGACGCCGCCGGTACCGGGCTCGAGGCCCTGCCAGAGCAAGCCGAGCCGCACGACATTGAAGCCAAGTCCGGCGATCGCCTTGGCATCGGCGGCCGTAAAGTTCCAGGGCTTGTTGGGATCGGGATACAACTCGAATGGTGACCGCTTGTAGACGGCATTGACGCCGTGCAATGTGACGATCCGACCGAAGCGGTCATAGAGGAAGGGGCCTCCGGGGGCACGCAACGGCCCCGAGATGGCGTCCGTTGCGCTCTGTGGTGATTGCTGCGAGGCGCGCTTGATCTGCGCGGCCGACGAGAACTGCATCTGGCGCGGTGGGGATTGCTTCGCTGAAGCGCTCGCACCACCCACCCCCGCCGCGACGCTGCCCACGAGCAGGGCCACAATGAGCAGGCGGCGCCAGATTGGCGAAGCGCCGGCTAACCGGATCGAAACAGTGCGCCTTGTGGTTCTGCCCACCGTGGTGCCTCGTCTTTTGCTGGGAGCAACCTGGGAATCGGGACGATACCAGGAGTTGAAGGATCGATCCGGTCACCATTGAGGCAGGGACATCGCAATTAGGGTTGGCCAGCCTGGCGTCGTGACTGTGCCCCTGCGGGGCGCCGGACCGCGGAGCGGTGGTGCCTAGGGCACCGGTTGGTCGGTGGCTTCGAGACCCCAGACCTTGGCCACCAAGGAGAGGGACTGGCGTCTCGCGCCAAACGAATGAGCTCGGGTCGAGAGCATGAGCTCATCTGCGTTGGTACGCACAAGTAGGTCATGCAATCCCTCGTTGACCGAGGCGGGGTCGCCAATGAGATGGGTGGCCATGGTCTCGTCGACGAGGGAGCGTTCGGCCGCGGTGAACTGGTAGGCCTCGGCTTCTTCGGGTGACGGCATCAAACCGAGTCGGCCGCTTCGCAGCTGCAGGGTGCTCAGTGCGGTTGACCCTGACAACCAGCGGGCCTCATCGCTGCTCGGGGCGCAGATGACCGACACCGCCACCATGGTCTTGGGCTCGCTCCACAAAAACGATGGCCGGAAGTTTGACCGGTAGGCATCGAGGGCCTGGTCCAAGAGTCCGGGGCTGAAGTGATAGGCGAAGGAGTACGGGAGTCCCAACTGACCGGCGAGCTGCGCGCTGAAGAGCGATGAACCGAGTAGCCACACCTCGGGCAGGTACCCGCGTCCCGGTGTCGGGGCGGGGTGGCGCGCTGGACCGTCTGATGCGGCCAGGTAGTTGACCAGTTCGACTACATCATCAGGGAAGGTGTCGGCCCCAAGCCCTGCGCTACGCCGCAGGGCTCGAGCGGTGACTTGGTCGGTCCCAGGCGCTCGCCCCAATCCGAGATCGATGCGTCCGGGATGGAGTGCTTCGAGGGTGGCGAACTGCTCGGCGATCACCAGGGGTGAATGGTTGGGCAGCATGACCCCACCTGACCCGACGCGCAGGTGGTCGGTGGCATTGGCTAGGTGGGCGATGAGCACGGCCGGCGCCGAGCTGGCCACGGCCGGCATGGCGTGATGCTCGGCCACCCAGAATCGGTGGAAGCCAAGTTGTTCGGCCGCCACCGCCAATTCGGTGGTCTCGGCGAGTGCTCGAGCCGGATTGGACCCGGTGGAAACCGTCGCCAATTCGAGTACCGAGAGTTTGGTCACATAGGTTTCAACACCCAAAGGGGCACAGGTCTTCCCGGGTGCTGTCCATTTCCCGTTAGCGTGGGAGTTGAGTTCGGTCACCGGCCGAGCTTGGACGCTGGACCCAGTCCCGTTGAGCGTCTCCATTTAAGGAGGCACCAACCATGACCCAGCGCAGCCGAAGCCGAGCAATGCTTCCCCGTGGCTTCGACGCCGCCGAACGCTGATGCCCAGCGAGCGATTGCTACGGATCTTGTCCAGATCAACCAGGGCGGCGATTCGGGAAGCGTCCTCGACGCGGGCCAGTTGCCAGGTGTTCAGCCGAGGAGAGCGTGGGTGATCGGCGCCGGGGATCGTCGGTGGTGGTCGAGCGGCATCCGCTCGGGGGCACCGTCTGCGGCTCGAAGACGATGAGCTGCGCTCATTGAGAGAGCTCCAAATTCACACCGGCGAAGGACCATGCCTCTGTGCGTTCCACGCTGACCGACCGGTGCATCAAGCCGGATCTGGCCAGACCCGACACCGGCGCCGCGTGGCCGGCTTCTGCCCACCCGCCGTGGCCGCCCGGGGCCCGGGCCGTCTTCGGTTTCCGCTGCCAGGTCGGCGGACGTCTGCCTGGGTGCCTGAACCTCTATCGGGATGTCCCGGATCGAGCTCGCGACGACCAGCCTGGCCGACGCCCTCGTCTTGGCCGCGGTGGCCGGCCCGGTCGGTCCTCGAGCATGCCGGTCGGCCGCTCCGGGCGGTGCGCTGGCGGCATCAGATCAGAGCGGGGACCGCACCGATCCGCTTCGTGGTGCACCGGCGACCGGCATCAGTGGCGGTCCAGCTGGGGGTCGAGCTGGCTACAGCGCGGTGCATCTGCGGCATACGCCTCGCCACCGATCGGCTGGTCACCGACGTCGCCACGGACGTCGTGGCCCGGCGAGTTGGAGTCGAGCACGCGGGATCGGGCAACACGTGAGAAGCCGATGAAGCCTCGCAGTGGACTCGATAGGTCCATCGCCAGTGCCAGGAGATCGTCATGCCCAGAGAGTCATTGCTGGCCCAGACGTTGGTGGAGCTGGCGGACTCGCTGGTCGACGATTTCGACGTCGTCGAGCTCTTGACCATCTTGAGCTGATCGACGCGTCGAGGTACTCGAGGTGGCAGCAGCACGGGGATCTTGTTCGTATCCCCCGAAGGGGGAGCTGGGTGATGGCGTCGTCGAACGAGGCCATTCGTGTTCTGGGCTCTTCCGGCTTCAGGTGTCTGGAAGGACCCTGCTCGACTACTTCGCAGCCGGGTGCCGGTGATGGTCGCCGGACCTGTCGATGGCCGACGGGCGCTGGCCACCGCTTTGCACCCTCGAAAGCCGGCTCTCGCGGGCTCCGCTGCGGTCCACGCGCATACCCGATGCGCCTTCGTGGCACCACGATCGGCGCCTTCAACCTTTTCGGGCGCAAGACCGGCACGCTCAACGAGGCCGACCGTCGGGCCCAGCCCGGCCTTCGCCGACGTGGCCACCATCGCCATCTTGCAGAACCGGGCGCTACTTGGCCGCAAAGGTGGTCAACGACGAACTCCAACACGCGCTGCAGAGCCGGATCGTGATCGAGCAGGCCAAAGGGGTGCTCGCCGAACGGCCAACATCGATGTCGAGCAGGCCTTCCCGTACTCCGCGTACCTTCGCCCGAACCACAACCGGCGGCTGGTCGAGGTCGCCCACGACGTGATCGACGCCAAGCTCGCCACATGGACCTCATTGGGGCAGTGACCCGTCCGGACCAGCTGACGCCGGGCGGCCTTGTTGGGGGGTGGCCTACCCACACACCCGCAACGCAGAATGGGTAGACTAGATGCGTGGCTACGCAGATAGAA
Organism: uncultured Acidimicrobiaceae bacterium; assembly: GCA_963800725.1. Taxonomy (GTDB): domain Bacteria; phylum Actinomycetota; class Acidimicrobiia; order Acidimicrobiales; family RAAP-2; genus Bog-473. The sequence continues at coordinate 156,222 of CAWDCE010000003.1, forward strand.
GAGTTCGGCACCGGGGAGGAGATCGAGGCCGCCGTCGGCATGCTTCAAGCTCTTGGGCGATAAGACCCGACTGCGGATTATCTGGGCGTTGTTGCACCAGGAATATTCGGTGAACGAGCTGGCCGAGGTGGTCGGCGCCCAGCCGGCCGGGGTTTCCCAGCACTTGGCGAGCTCCGACTGGCCCGATTGGTGCACACGGCGCGGCGAATCCGCCATCTATTACGCACTCGACGACGCTCACGTCCGACGGCTCGTTCGAGAGGTGATGTGGCACGCCGGCCACGACGAGCACGCCGATCATGACCAGAGAGTAGCGGGGTCGCCGGGGCATTCGCGTCGAGCACGTAGAGCGAGTCCGACGAAACCGATCGCTCCTCGTCGCGCTGTTCCTTTTGCTGGCCTTCGTGGTACTCGAGATCACCACGGCGTTCTTGGCCAATTCTCTCGCCCTCTTCACCCATCGCCGCCGTCGGCCAAGAGGGCAAGAGAATTGGCCACAACGCCGTGGTGATCTCGAAGACCATGAAGGCCAGCAAAAGGAACAGCGTGATGAGGAGCAATGATTTATCAGGACTGGCTCGACGCGTGATGCGAATGCCCCTGATGGCTGCTCCCGGTCATGATGGGCACGCCTCGTCGTGGCCGGCGTGCCACATCACCTCTCGAACGAGCCGTCGGACGTGAGCGTCGTCAAGTGCGTGATCGATCCGGTTTCCACTGCGCCACGTGCGCACCAATCGGGCCAGTGGCTTGGCCAAGTGCTGGGAAACCCCGGCCGGCTCGGCGCCGACCACCTCGGCCAGCTCGTTTGCACCGAATATTCCTGGTGCAACAACGCCCGGATGATCCGCAGTCGGGTCTCATCGCCAAGAGCTTGAGCATGCCGACGGCGGCCTCGATCTCCTGCCCGGTGCCGAACTCTTCTATCTGCGTAGCCACGCATCTAGTCTACCCATTCTGCGTTGCGGTGTGCGGGCCAGCCACCCCCCAACAAGGCCGCCCAGGCATAGTGGTCCGGACGGGTCACTGCCCCAATGAGGTCCGATGTGGCGAGCTTGGCGTCGATGACATCGTCCGCGACCTGGACCAGGCGCCGGTTGTGGCCTCGTGCATAGGTACGCAGGTACGTGAAGGCCACCTCGACGTCGATGCCGGCAGGCGCTCTGCGAGCACCCCCTTGGCCTGCTCGATCAGGACCCGGCTCTGCAGGGCGTGTTGGAGTTCGTCGTTGACCACCTTTGCGGGCAGCCGGGCGCCGTTTTGCAAGATGGCAATGGTGGCGACGTCGGCGAAGGCCTGGGCCAGCGCCCGGCCGTCGGACTCGTTGAGCATGCCGGCTTCGGCGCCGAAAAGATTCAACGCACCAATCGTGGTGCCTCGAAGGCGCATGGGTAGCGCGTGCACTGAGCAGAACCCCACGGCGCGGCTTTCGAGGGCGAAGTGTGGCCACCGCCCATCGCCCATCGTCAGGTCCCACTGCCATCACCGGCCCGCCCGAGCGGAAGCGGTCGAACGCCGGGCCTTCTTGACACTGAAGCTCGTAAAGCCGAAGAACGCGATGGCCTCGTTCGACGATGCCATCACACCGAGCTCGCCTTCGGGGGAGACCAACAAGATCGCCCGCGGCGGCGATCGAGTACCTCGACGCATCGATCAGTCAAGATGGTCAAGAGCTCGATGACATCGAAATGGTCAACAGCGAGTCCGCCAGCTCCACCAACGTCTGGGCCAGCAATGACTCCCTGGGCATGACGATCTCCTTGCACTCCGCGGACCTCACAAGTCCACACACGAGGCTACATCGACTTACTCACGCGTTGGCCCATTCAGCGTTGCTCGTCTCCAGAGTCGAATGCGTCGGGCCACGATGTCCTTGGCGACGTCGGTGACCAGCCGATTGGTGGCGAAGGCGTATGCCCGCAGACACACCAACACTTCAGCCAGGTCGACACCCCAGCTGGACCACGACCATGCCCGTCACCTGGTGCACCACGAAAGCGATCTGGGTCCCCGCTTTGATCGGTGCCGCCAGGTGCCACCACCTGAGCGGAGGCCTGCATGCTCAGGACCGACCGGGCCCGCGGCCAAGACGGGATAGGCATCCAGCTGGGTGCGGCGCTGAGCAATGCGGGCAGCATCACAATAGAGGTTGAGCGCACCGACACGGTAATCCCCACGCCCTGGAGCGGAAAACCGGCGCACGCCGCAGCGACTGCTTGGCCGTGTGCGCGAAAGCCAGCCAGCGCGGCGCCGCTGGGTCGGCGAGATCAGGCTCCACCGGTCGGGTCAGTGAGGCATCCGAGGCACGTCCGCATCGCCCCACGTGAATTGGAGTTGCTTCAAATCGCGTTCCGAGCTGCGTGCGTGCCCGTGGGACCCGTGGCCACCAACATGATCCGCGCCCGACGCACCCACGCCGAGACCGCAGAGGCGGTCACGCTTCCGAATCGCTGCCCTGGTTGATCTTGGACGAGATACCCGTAGCAATCGCTGGCTGGGCCATCAGCCTTCAGTGGCGTCGACGGGGAAGCATTGCTCGGCTTCGGCTGCGCTGGGTCATGGTTGGTGCCTCCTTTAAATGGAGACACTCGGAGCAGAAATACGGTCGGCGTCCGAGACGAGCCAGTGAGTCGGCGCTGCTGACGGGAAATGGACAGCACCCGGGAGGCCTCTGCCTTTTGGGGGTGTTGAAACCTACCGTGACCAAACTCTCGGGTACTCAAAGATGGCAACGGTTTCCACCGGGTCAAATGCAGGCTCCGAAGGACTCGCCGAGACCACCGAATTGGCGGTGGCGGCCGAACGACTTGGCTTCCACCGATTGTGGGTAGCCGACGGTCACCGCCATGCCAGGCATGGCCAGCTCGGCACCAGCCATCGCCCACCTGCACCAATGCCACCGACCACCTAAGATGGGGTCAGGTGGGGGTCATGCTGCCCAACCATTCACCCCTGGTGATCACCAAGCAGTTTCAGAAGCACTAGACCCGGAAGGCGCCGTCGATTCTGGGATTCAGCGAGCGCCTGGACCGACCAAGTCGCCTGGAAGACCCTCGGCGTGGCGCGGGCTTGCAGCCGACACCTTCCCTCAACGATGTAGTCGAACCATCAACTCCCTGGGACAAGTCAGCGCGCCACCCACCCGACACCGGGACGCGGGTACCTGCCGAGGTGTGGCTACTCGGTTCATCGCTCTTCCAGCACCAGCTCGCCGGTCGTTGGGACTCCCGTACTCCTTCACCTTATCAGCTGACCCGGACTCTTGGACCAGGCCCTCGATGCCTACCAGTCAAAGCTCCAGCTGGGAGCGAGCCCAAGACCATGGTTGGCAGTATCAGTGGTGCTTGCACCGACAGCGATGAGCCCACTGGTTGCAGGGTCAACCGCACTGAGCACCCTGCAGCTGCGAAGCGCTGACTTGGTTTGATGCCGTCGCCGAGACCGAGGGCCTACCAGTTCACAGCAAGCAAACACTCCCCCTCGTCGATGAGACCATGGCCACCCATCTCATTGGCAAACTGCACCTCGGTCAACGAGGGATTGCATGACCTACTTGTGCGTACCAACGCAGATGAGCTCATGCTCTCGACCCGAGCTGTATTCGTTTGGCACGAGAGACGCCAGTCCCTCTCCTTGGTGGCCAAGGTCTGTGCGTCTCGAAGCCACCCAGCCCTAGGCACCACCGCTCCCACGGTCCGCGCCACAGGTCGACAGCAGGCTGGCCAACTTCTAATTGCGATGTCCCTGCCTCAATGGTGACCGGATCAATCCTTCAACTGTAGTTGTATGGTCCGATTCCCAGGTTGCTCCAGTGCGAGAGCCGCCGCGGTGGGCAGAACCACAAGGCACACTGTTTCGATCCGGTTGACCGGCGCTTCGCCGATCTGGCGGCGCCTGCTGATTGTGGCCCTGCTAGGTGGGACCGCGGCGGGGGTGGGTGGTGCGAGTGCTTGCCGCGAACAATCCCCACCACCGCCGGATGGTCTAGGTCGCGCACGCAGGGAGTGGGACCGCACCTCGGCCATCGCCACAAGCGCAACAGACACCATGTCGGGCCTGCCGTGCCCCCCGGAGGCCCCTTCCTCTTATGACACACTTTCGGTCGGATGGTCATTTGCACCACGTCAATGCCGTCTACTCGGAGTTGTACCCCGATCCCAACGACCTCAAAGTTGCCGGCCGCCGATGCCAAGGCGATGGCCGGACTTGGCTCGAATGTCGTGCGGCTCGGCCGCTGCTATCACAGCCTCCGACCAGGTACCGGCAGGACGTCAATGATCGGCCCCGCCTCTGCGAGCGGCACCCCGGGCCACACCACCATGTTCAATGCGACCTTGGCCTCGCGGTACCTCACCAACCTCACCTGCTCGGCACTATGGCGTCGCCACGCTCTTGGATATGCACCAAGACGTGTACAACCAAGCGCTTCCGCCACAAGGCGCACCATAGGCGGTGTGCACCAACGGGCACCCGAATCGTCGCGGCTCCGGTCACCGCAGCTCGACACCATAACTACCACAACCCCCGCCGCTGCTGATCGCCGAAACACCACTTTCTGGCTGAAGCGGTGCGCACTCAACCAGGATAGTGCCCCTCGTTGCCCATCATTTCGCCGAAGACAGACCCCTACGTGGTTGGGTACGAGACCTTACGAGAACGACCCTCCTCCGAAGGTGGTGCTCATCTGTTCACGAGCAATAGACCTGAAGAATGCTTCTACACGGCCGATCAGGCATCCAGGCCTAGACATACCCAACGGGTGCACTGCCGATGGACGATGCCAGCATCATGTCGGCATTACTGAGTCCGCCGTGGTTTGGTGTTTGTCAAAGTTCAACAATTGCTCGTCAGCACCACCTCCCGAGCTTGCTCGGACACATGAATTATCCCCAATACTCACTACAACTTCCACGCCTCCTGTGAGTTGCAGTCCCACACACACAATTCAATGAGATCTCAACAAGGTGTTGCATGATCAGATCATCCACAACGTCTCAGCAGGCCGCCAATCGCTTCTGGATGTCAAAGACCCAAGGACCGCCCGGCGGACCGCCTTGTCCCGGTGGGTTCGCACCACCACGGACACCCCTTGTCGACGAAGTAGCCAGTGCACCAATAGCGCCATGGGCTCAGGTAGCTATTGGAGTTGGAAGTATTAAACAACCCGACGGGGAGCGCACACGAGGCGTTGGTCAGCGCCAAAGGCGGTCTACACCCGAGTAGCGATAC
>CAWDCE010000004.1:0-158327 GCA_963800725.1 uncultured Acidimicrobiaceae bacterium
GCCTCGAGTCGTTCTTGGAGGATGAAGTCGATCGCCATCCCCGCCGACTACGACCCCGGCGTCGTAAGGCAACGCCACCGACTGGCGCACCGGCACTTCGGGGTGACAGCCTTGGTAATGGTGGGGAAAAGTGCCGTGCTCGAGTGGAGTGCGCAGGGACGGCGAGACGTAGCCCGAGATGACGTCGCGGTGTCCCGCCACGTCGCCGAACGCCTCGGCGTGGCCGACCTCCACCACGCTGTAACCGGTGCGGTCGCCGTCGCCGTTGATGACGTTGGGTGCGTTTGGTTTGGCCGACGCACTGGTGGACGATGGCCACGTGCTGGGCGGTGACCTCCTTGGCGTTGAGCCCGTGAGACCGCAACATCGCCGGGCTCGGGCGTGTAGTGCGCACCGACGGGATGCCATGTCCCGTGGTCGACGCCCCAGACGTAGAAGCTGGCGGAGTCCCAGTTGAGGTAGTTCGGGGCCAGCTCGTAGTCGACGTCGGCGCCGGCCTTCTGCCACGCCCACACGGCGAAGTCGGCACACCACTCCTCTGAGCGATTCTCCAGAGTTGCCGCAGACGTCGGCGCCGGCGTGCCAGTAGGCGCTGAACTTGTTGCAATAGCTATCCGACGGGTTGGTGCGGTAGCCGATCTGGGTGGTCGCAATGCTCACCACACGTGCGGCGAATCAGGTCGAGGGCGGTCGGGGGTGGCGAGTTCTTCTATCTTCGTCAGGTCCGTAGGACGCGGCCGCGAATGATAGGCGAGCAGGATCACCACGGCGACGAAGCGCCTCCGGCGGGCCTGGGCCCGGCGCGAACTTGGGAGCCGTCCTCCCTTGGAGCGGGGCGGTGGGGGGCGAGAAGGACTCAGAAGCCTCCACAGTATTGCCGCCCTGGTGCAATACGTCGGCGATCGCGGGCGGCGTGACGCGTACCGGGCCGGACGATGTTTTGGCGCCCCCTAGGGGACTCGGTGACTTGGGGTTGACGTTCTGTGGCACCGTCGTTGCGGATCCCTCCGTTCGATGGGCCCTGGTTCGCCGGGTTCACATTCGGGTTGGCTGTCGGCGGCGACGCATTGGGCCCGCAGGGCCGGGACGATATGAGCTTCGCCGACGAGTGGTTCCTCTGAAATGGTGGTCATCAGGGAATTCCATGATCCGTCGGCCGAGTTGGCATGGGCCGCAATAGGGAGGGCGACGCGCAGCTGGGATTCGGCCCGGTCGAGCAGTTGGGCCGAGCGTGACGACGACGTGCCGGGCGCCTGGGCCAATGCGAAAGTCGGCCAAGGACCGTTCCACGTGCACGCAGGCCTGTCGGGCCAGGACTTCCCGTTGTTCGAATCGCACACGCACTGAGGGTGAGGGCGAGACCCACCGCGACCGCACTCAAGGAGAGCAGCCGGCGGTGCCGCACCTCAGCGGAGCCAGGCGTCGGCAGACTCGAGGAGATAGCGGCTGACGCCGAGCGCGCGATCGAAGACGTCACAGAGGAGTTCTTCGCCCCCGAGGACCCGGGCCAAGGAGACTGGGTGGCGGGCCACGATGGACAGCCGGCGTTCCGAGCCGTCGGTGGCATTGGCGAACGAATCGATGGCCGAGACTTCGAGCGGCAGTTCAATCCCACCGACGCCGGCCAGGTCGATGGCGAGGCGCAAGAGATCGGGGCCGCTCGGCAACGGGGGGAGGGCCCAGGTAAAGGTGAGGGGGAAGTGGAATTCGTCCGGCGGCTCCTCCTCGTCGGTGAGAAGCACCACGGCATCTTCGAACGAGAGCAGGACCCGGGGGTCGACATCGAGCGCCAAGTGGAGGTCGAGCGGACCGCCGCATCCCTCTTCGGGATGCAGATCCACCTCCCAGACCTGGCGCAATGAGTAGGTCTCGACGAAGTGTCGTTCGTCATGGACATGGAATCCATGATCGACGGAATGGTCTTTGAGGTCGGCTACGTAGCCGGCGACGTCTATGGCTGCCACAGGCGGTACAGCCTAATGGGGGAAGGGTCCACCCAAGGTAGGGTCAGCGCCGTGGATGAGGCCCGCCACTCGACGTACTCGACGAATGCGTGCTGGCCGTGCGAGAAGCCCTCGATCACTTGGAAGATTGGGGCCCCGCGGGCACCCGGCCGGGGCAATACCGACTCGATCTGGCCGCTGACGCCGCGGCCCTGCCGATCCTCCACGGTGCGGGTTTCGCAGTGTTCTCAGAGGAATCAGGGGTGACCGGGGACCCGACGTCGGGGCTCCTCGCGGTCATCGACCCGGTGGACGGTTCGACCAACGCCCACCGCAAGATCCCCTTCTATGCAACGAGCATCTGCGTGCTCGATGCCGAAGGGCCCCTGGTCGGCCTGGTGGTGAACCAGGCCAGCGGTGTGCGTTACGCGGCGGTGCGCGGCGGGGGGGCCGAGCGCGACGGCATGCACATTGGGGCTTCGCATTGTGGCGAATTGTCCGCGGCGATCGTCGGGATCTCGGGATTTCCCGGTCACCACCCGGGCTGGGGTCAATTCCGAGCACTCGGTGCGGCGTCACTCGAGTTCTGCGGGTCGCGGACGGGGTGCTCGATGCGTACATGGTGGTCGGACGCTCCACGTTGTTCGGCTGGGACTACCTGGCGGGATTGCTCATCTGCAATGAGGCCGGTGCGGTCGTTGTCGAGCGAGACGGTGCGGATCCCATCGTCCGCGACGACCTACGACGCCGACCGATCGTGGCCGCCACCGCATCGCTGGCGGGGCAACTCTTGGCCGACGACACGTTGTGAGTTCTGAGGGCGCCGCACTGGTGGCGCACAAGACCTGGCGCACGCTCGAACCGCTGCACGGCATGATCTATTTCGTCCCTGAGGCAACCGCGGCCTACGCCGCTCTCGGGATCACCGGCCGTGACGGGTACTTTGCTTCTCGTTCGGCACCGATGGGGGAGGTTTCGGCCGAGGTCGTTGTTTCGACCTTCTTCAATTTCAATCCGGTACTGGTACACCATGCGCTTCCTTCCGTGTGGTCCATCACGACCCCCGACGCGGTGGTATCGGCACGCTTGGCTGCCGTCGACGGGCCTTGCGGCGCATCATCGGTGACGACGTCATCGATCCGCCGCAATGGCCCGGGCGGCCGACCTCGCGGTACTGGCTGCTCGGGTTGCAGCACACCACACCGAGGGCCGGGCATTGTGTGGCGCACATTGTGCGCTGGTCTGGCCCGAAGAACCGCATCTGCGCCTCTGGCACGCGCAATCGATCTTCCGCGAGTTCCGCGGTGACGCCCACGTCGCCCTCTTGGTGACGCACGGTCTGTCGGGCCTCGAGTCGTTGATCACCCACGCCGCCACGGGAGAAGTGGCACCCGAGGTGCTGCGCGGCACCCGGGGATGGTCCGAGGCCGAGTGGAATGGCGCGGTCGCCTCTCTGCGAGGACGTGGCTGGCTGAGCGACGACGGGCGACTCAAGTTGAGCGGAGAGGGGGCGAGGCGACGCCAGGCTATCGAAGAGGCCACCGACGCTCTGTCCGCCGCACCCTATGAAGTGCTGGGCGACGACGGATGTGTCGAGTTGCGCACCTTGTGTCGCCCATGGAGCACGGCGCTGTCTGAAGTCCTGTTTCGCTGAGCGCAGCACTCATGCTCGTCGCAACGAGCCCCGATCCGCGCCGCCGGTCCAAACGCGCTGGTGTCGGACGGAGAAGAGGGGCTCATCGCGGTGGCCTACGCTGGTCGGGTCGAGGCCACAGATGCGACGCAACTGCAGAGGGCATTTAGCTCAGTTGGTTAGAGCGGCTGGTTTACACCCAGCAGGCCGGGGGTTCGAGTCCCTCAATGCCCACCAAGAGATCACCATTCAAACCCCGACTCCAACGAGGGCTTGAGGGCAATCCTGTGGAAACTCCCACTCCGACAAGTTCCCCTGGCGAATCTCTTCGGGGCTCCTTGGTGCGATCAGGTGCTTCGCCACAATCGTCAGATCAATGTCCCGGCGAAGGTTCTCAACGCTCGGAATCTTCGAGCTGATCCGAGTAGACCGGTAGCGTTCGAGGGTCCGTCCCTGACTCGAGCATTGATGGAAGGTACTACCTTTATCCAGATGGATTAGTCAGCTATCTCGGTCGAGACGGTCACCAAGTGTTGGTAACCAAGGACGAGTCAGACAATGAGGAACAGTTGTCCCGGGTCGACGTCCCAAATTACAGGAAAATCAAGCCGGACTCATTTGAAGCCGAGATTCTTGGCCCGTACGCTGCCATGCCCTACCGTGTCGGGCAGGCGTACCGCGCTCGCCGGAAACAACCCGGAAGCCATCAGGTGGTATCGCAAGGCACTCGATGTCGACCCGTCGCTGACGGTGGCCACGAGGGCCATCAAGAAAGTGGGCGGCACGCAATGATCCACTTGGCGGGCCCTCTAACTCCATTTCCACCAGCGTCGAGAAGAGTCGCACCACCCAGCTCCGAACCGAAATCGGCGGCAAATGCAAGCTTCGGCCCTCGCGGATCTATTGCGATCGCCACGGCCGAGTGAACGGCGCCCTGGCTGGCTTGGCAATACGATGACTGATCAGGATTGGACTTCAGTCAAATGGGTGGATATCACCGGTTACGCCGCGGGGTGGCAGTGGATCCGAGACACCGACTCGAATTCGCACCGAAGAGAATGTTCACTGCGTTCCGCCGATCAGATTGCGGCCAAGATTGCTCATCTCAATTGCGTTTCCAGCGAGCGGGCGCTGAGCTCACAATGGCATTACCGGCAAGTGCAAGGCGACATCACCATCTGCCGATTTCTGATCGGATGCAATAGTGGCAAAGAAGAAGAAGCGGCCGAGAGGTTCGTCGGCTTCCACCGGGCAACGCGGAGTGCCGAGTCTCGGTGCGATGCGAAAGTCTGCGGGTCAGCCAAAGCAATCCACAAAATCGAAGCCCAGTCGTGTGGTTGAGCCAATGGCCACGTTGCAGGCAACCGAAGTAGTAAGAAGAGCGACAGCGCTGCACCCTCCCTGACAACCAAGCTACGAGACTGGCGCGCGATTGGTGTTGGTGCTGCCGTCTGTCCCGCGGCACTCATCCTCTACCTCATGACGGCTCCGGTGATCTCATCACCGGGGATACTCCAGATTTCCTCATTGCCGCCAAGTTCTTCGGAGTCGCATCCTCCTGGGTACCCACTTCTCAGCATGCTTGGGAATCTCTTCAGCTGGCTCCCGATTGGCTCGATCGCCTTTCGGATCGGTCTTTTGGCAGTGGTGTGTTCAACCGCAACGGTGGCCATTGTGTATGCGACGGTTTGGCGACTCACAGCGCAGCACGCACCAGCCGCGGCAGCAGGACTCGCCCTGGCCTTCACTCCAGTGTTCTGGGGATGGTCGCTGCAGATCGAGACATTCCCCCTGAACAATCTTTTGGCCGCGCTGCTCATCTATCTCTTGGTCCGCTGGCATCAAGAGCCCGCCCGACGCGGCTTTCTGGTCGGCGGTGCGTTCGTGTTCGGGATCGGCCTCACCAACCAACAAACCATTGTCCTTATGGTCCCGGCGATCGTGTGGGCGCTGTGGCTGCACCGCAGGGGACTTCCATGATCGGCGCACCATCGGATTCTCCGCAGCTGCCCTGGTGGCCGGACTTGCCCCTACCTCTACGTTCCCATTGCTGCCCTGGGCCATTCACCGATCAACTGGGATGATGTCCACTCGTTTTCGGCGTCTATGCAGCTCATCAAACGGGACTTCTATGGAGGGCTGATCTCTCAGGGGAAGCGGCGGAACGCCGACAGGGTCCAACGCCGCGCAACGGACCGTGTACATGGCCCGCGGCTTCGGTGTGGTCGTAGGGGTGATGTCATTGGTCGGGATCATCTACGTCTTCAAGGTGATGCACTGGTACTTCTGGTTCGTCTTGCTCGGGGTCGTGTCGACGGGAATCGGATTCATGTTCGCCACAAACCTGGATCCGGCGAGCACTACTGGCTTGTTCGTGCTTGAACGCTTCTTCCTCCTGCCCCTGGTACTCATGGCCCCGCTTGGTCGGGTTTGGCGTCATCTGGCTCGCTCAGTTGATCAACGATCGGAGAGCATCACTGGATTTGGCGCGCACGACCATTGGCGTCGCCGCGCTGGTTATTGTCACGTCGTTGATCGTGGTCGGGGTGAACTACAGGGCCATCAACGTGAGTAATGACCACGTGGCGGGCAACTTTGCTCGAGATCAGCTCAGCGAGCTGCGGCCCCATACGATCTTGTTCGCCAGTGATGAATCAGACGTCAGCACGCTTTACGAGAACTCGGCGGAGGGGTTCGCCCGGACGTGACGGTGATTCTCGGCAATCTTTTGGGTGATCCGTGGTATGCCCAAGTGCTCCGACACAACCGTCAGATCAATGTCCCAGGGAAGGTCTCCACTCTTGGCATCATTCAGCCAACCCACATCGGCCGATCGCGTTTACGGGATCCCCCACCGGACTCCAGCATCAACGGGAAGTACTACCTCTATCCCGACGGACTGGTCAGCCTATTGAAGCGGGTCGGCCATCCGGTGTTGGTGACACAGGATGAATCGGACAATGAAGCGCAACTCGCCAAGCTTCACGTCCCCAGTTACAGGTCAATCAAGCCCGACTCAAACGAGCAGGCAATTTTAGATGCATACGCGACCGTTGCATTGCACATCGGACAGGCGTATGCGCTCGCAGGCAACAAGGGAGAAGCTCTCGTTTGGTACCGCAAGGCACTGGCCATAGATCCGACGCTGACCGCGGCGGCTCGCTCAATCAGAAATATCGGTGGCACGACCGATTGATTAGCATTTGGGGCGATGAGATGTTGGGCTAACCCGGATGTTTCGTTAGGCATCTAATTCCCACCCAAATTGGCATACGGGCCTGACTGGGGGGATGTGGCTATCGGTCGACGTGCTCAGACCGGTCGGCGCCGGAGAAGGCGGTCGCCGACGATCCGGCCCATGAGGCCCCGAAGGCCCGTCGCGCCATCGCTCGGTTCGTATCACTCCATCCTTCCAACCTGGCCCAGAAGGCCGAAATAATCGTCGAACCTTCCGCACTCATACGGCTCCCCAGATCGGGGGACACGCCAAGGCCATGGCGGTGACCTCGTCACGGCTCCACGCTGTCCGCTACAAGCAAGCCATCGAGACCTACATCGCCAAGATGCAATACACCGACCTCTCCGCCCTGGTCGCGTGCTCGGGAAAGGTGATTGATGAGAAAGGGATGGAATACACCGAATCCCAGATCAATGGTTCCCCGAAGGCCAGACGGCGGAGAAGTTCGCGGGCGATCACTACCAAGTACTGATCGTGGCTGAGAAGTTCCAGACCGGATTCGATGAGCCACTTCTGCACACCATGTACGTCGACAAGGTACTGACAGAAACAACGCGGTCCAGACCCCGTCCCGCCTCAATCGCATCTATCCGGGCAAAGAAGGTACCTTCGTCCTCGACTTCCGAAACGACGCAGAGGACATCACCGCGGCGTTTGAGCCGTACTACGGCAGGACAGTCGTGCCGCCAACCGACCCCAACCTCCTCTTCGACACCAGGAGCGAACTCGATCAGTACGACGTGCTCCGGGTCGATGAGATCGAGGAAACGGACGCGCTCCTTCTCACCATCTCGGGCTCCAAGGATCACGGCCCCGTCTATGCCCTCCTGGACCCGGCGGTCAAGCGGTTCAAGGAGATGGAGGAGCAGGACCGCCTCGCTTCAAGGATGCCGTTGACAAGTCGTCCGCACCTACTCCTTCCTGTCTCAAGTGGTGTCATTCGGGGACTCCAAGTTGGAACGGGACGACATCTATTGCCGGGCGTTGGCATCTCGCCTTCGCAACCAGAACACCAGCATCTCGCTCGACCTCGGATCCGAGGTTGAGCTAACCCATCTCCGGAGTGAGGTCACCTACGAGGGGTCTCTCGCTCGACGCTGAGACCGGGGAGGTGCAAAGCATCTTCGGTGAGGGTCGGGAAGAAGAACGACCCCGAGTTGGAGCTGCTTTCCGAAATAGTCAAGGAGCTGAACGACCGGTTCGGCCTCACCCTCGACGTGCGGGACCAGCTCCTTTTCGATCAGTTTGAGGAGACTTGGGTCGCCGACCCTGAGGTGAGGCCCAGGCCCAGAACAACACCATCGAGAACTTCCGACTTGTGTTCGACCGGATGTTCATGGGGACGGTCGTGGGCCGGATGGACGACAATGAGGCCATCTTCAAGCGGATACTTGACGATCCCGATTTTCGCCAGGTCCTCATGGACTCTGTACGGGCGCGGGTTTATCATCGGGCCAGAGAAGCCTGACCGGCCCACCGACGAGGGCAGGAACTACACCTGATGGTCATGCCCTTTTCGCAGGCGAATCCCCTCGTTTTCCCTGGTGAGCACACCGTTGAGGCGGTCATGGTTTACACCCAGCAGGCCCGGGGGTTCGAGTCCCTCAATGCCCACCAATAGACCATTGTTCGAACCCTCGACCTCAAGGGTCCTGACGTTCATCAGTTCGAATTCCAGATTATCGACGACATTCTCCTGGTAGAAGAGCTTGATGGGTTGAGCTGCCCAGTCCTGGATATCTCACCTTCAACATCGACATACACACCTGCTCTCGTCGATCGGATCGACTAAATCGAAGGCTATGCGTTGTCGACTGCGACGCGGGAGCTGAGTATGCAGAACTCGTTACCCTCTGGATCAGCCAGCACTACCCATGACGAATCACCCTGACCTACATCGACTCGAGTAGCTCCGAGTGCCAGCATCCGTGCAACTTCTCTGTCCCTATCGTCTGGTCGGAAGTCGAGATGGATTCGGTTCTTCACTGTCTTGAGTTCGGGGACGGAGCCAAAGAGCAACCCGGGCACACGATCTGGTGCCGGGCGAATCTCAAACTCCTCCGGATCGTCATTGACCACAACCCATCCGAGCGCCTCCTGCCACCAACGTCCCAGCGCAGCCGGATCTCGTGCGTCAATAATCGCCTGTTCCCAGTCCAAACCCATACAACAGCCTAAACACCCCCCCCCAGCCGCAGCCCCGGACGAATGATCTGCCCCTTCGGGTAGTGATCAGGGCAAGCCCGCTCGCAATGGGCAGTGCCGCACTCGCATGCGTGTCGGGCCATAGTCGCCTCTGGACGCGCCCACTGCGCCTCAGACGTGGGCAAAGACCTCGCGGAGCTTGAGATCGAGCAGGGTGACCCCCGGCATTGGGGGGACCGGATATTCGGCGGCACGTTGTGCGTGTTCCTTGGTCTCAAACACCAGGACTGAGGTGCCGACCCCATCTATTGGCTCAAGCCAATAGCCGCACACGATGCCCGGTGCCCGAGACACCAGGGCCTCCCTTGCCTCCGGCAGGAGAAGACGGGCATCCTCGGGGTTCTCGACTCTGACGTTGGTCACGATTGCATACATTCGTCCGCCCCGTTTCCTCGATTTCCTCCGAGAGTAGAGGCTGCAAATCGCACGTTCTCTCCGAGCCGACCTGCCGGGACCCCGGTGTCACCGTGATGACGGCGCGATCGCAGGAGATAGGTTTTCCTGAGTGTTCGACCTGATCTCGATCCTTGAGTCGCGCTTACCAAGGGCCGGTTCGACCAAGATCATCGGCATCGACGGACATGGGGGTTCAGGCAAGTCCACGCTGGCTGAGCATCTAAGCGAGCGGCTTGGTGCGGGTGTTGTCCACACCGACGACTTCGCCAGCTGGGACAACCCGAAGGACTGGTGGCCCCTACTTATCGAACGCATCTTCGAGCCTTTGAAGTCGGGAATACGTACCTTGCACTACACGCCTTCGCAGAAGTGGCCCGGGCACCACCCCGATCCGGTGGATCAGCCCGTGACCGAACCCCTCATCCTTGAAGGCGTGGGGTCACTCCGCCAAGAATTCCGCCAAATTCTTGAGCGTCGCACTCTTCGTAGACGCTCCACGAGAGGTGTGCATCGAACGGGGAATCATGCGGGACGCGGCGTTGGGTACAACAGAAGAGGTATTGCAACGGTGGAACACCTACTTCGACGACGAGCTGGCATATATGGCACACGATGAACCACGGCAGTTCGCGGACGCCTTGCTCGATGGCGGGATTCCTTTTCACGAGCAGGTGATTACCTTCGTCAGGTAGTACCGAGAAATGGGCACCATGCCTCCCTAGTTCTTAAGGGGAGCACGGGCACCTCGAGGACCGACCACAATAGGATCGGCGAGTGTTCGAATTGCAACCCGTGAGCCGTCAACATGAGTCGGCGATCCTGGCTTTTGAGGCCGACAATCGCGGGTACTTCGCAAAATCGATCAGCGACAGAGGTGATTCGTTCTTCGCGGCGTTTCCCGAACGGCACAAAGAGCTGATAGCTGAGCAGGAAGCCGGAGTCAGTGCCTACTACGTGCTTCTTGATGAGCACGATGCGGTCGTGGGCCGTTTCAACCTCTACGACATCTCAGATGGGACCGCAACCGTTGGCTATCGTGTGGCCGAGCACGTCTCGGGCCGGGGTGTGGCGACTTCGGCACTCGAATCGCTTTGCCAGATCGCAAAGGAACAGCTCGGATTGCGAACCCTCAAGGCAGTTGTGAGCGATGAGAATGTTGCGTCGCAAAGGGTGCTTCTCAAGGCCGGATTCGAATTTGTCGAATCAATTCAGGTCGCAGGAAGACGGGGCGCGCTTTTCGGCATCGACCTTGCGACGCTCTGAGTGAGAGATCATGCCCACCGGGTGTGCGCCCAGTTTCGGTAATTGGCTTGCCTCCCTGAATCGAATGACTGCGACAGGCCCAACGGCCACACCCACGCTCAGCACCGAGTGCGCACAACACAGCTCGTCGACGAGACCAAGGGCGCAGATCGGCCACGGGACACCATTGCGAAGACCGCCATGGAGGTCAACGACACGATATGCGTCGCGCCACCTATCCTTGTGCCAGCAACGTTGAGGTGCATGGAGAATCCGGATGCCGAACCCAAAATACGCGGCCTTCGAGGCGGTCGACCCATACTTCCGTCTGGTCCGTGGGGCGCTGGGCGACAGCGTCGAGGGCGAACATTTCTTCGACATCGTCTCTGACGCCATCGTCTATGAGGTTCTCTACGACTTTCCGGGTTGGCCCCGCGCAATCCATGGGAGGGACGACCTGATGGCCCAGTTCAAGGGGTACGGCGACAACATTGAGCTTCAGTCCGCCGATCACTTGGTGGCCCGAGCATCGGACGACGGTGGCGCGTTCATTCTCGAATACGAGGTCCACGGCAGAATCCTCGCTACAGGCGTGACCTACGACAATCGGTTCTGTTCCATCATCGAGATCGCCAACCGCAAGATCGTGCACTGGCGCGACTACATGGATTCTCTCGCCGCTTGGAATGCGTTGACGACGCAGACTCGGTAGCACTTGGTCCCGGCCGACAATTCAGTACGGTTCCGTCGCCCGCGCGGCCAGTGTCCAGTCGTGGCCCCTCGCAGTCGGCCACGTGCGGTAGCGATTCCGTCGCCCATCACTGTGGGGAGAAATGCACACGCATCGATCGAGTGCGGCAAAATGAGTCACTATGTAATGCCTGCAAGATGTGATCGAGAAGGGTGCGACGATCTCCGACTATCTCTTGATTCAGATATCCGACGCCCACCTCACCGGTTCGGGGACACTCTTCGCTGGCGTACGCCCGCGTGACAACTTGGTGGCGGGTCTTTCCTACCTGGCCGACTCGGGCGTCGAGCCCGACGCCATCATCTTGACGGGGGACCTTGCCGATGCCGGCGAGGAAGCCTGTTACGAGGATCTGGCCGACGTGCTCGCCACCGCCTCGTTCGCCGCCGACGCAGAGGTGATCTTCGTCCCGGGCAACCACGATCAACGTCCAGCCTTTCGTAAATATCTCCTCAATCAAGCACCGAACGGCGAACCGGTCAACCAGATCCACTGGCGCCGGGGTCTGCGTATCATCTCGCTGGATTCGTCCGTGCCCGGTCACGTCGCCGGCCACCTGAGCGACCACACCCTGTCGTTCCTTCGCGACGCGCTGCGCGAGCCGGCGGCTGATGGCACCGTCGTGGCGTTGCATCATCCGCCCATTCCTTCGCCCATCGGCCCCATGGCTGAGGTCATGCTCGAGAATCCCCACGCGCTGTCCGACGTGATTGGGGGCACCGACGTGCGCCTGGTGCTCTGTGGCCACAATCACCATGAAGGCAGTGGCGCCCTCGCGTCGATTCCGGTGTGGGCGTCGCCTTCAATCGCCTATCGCTCCAATGTCCTTAACCGTCGGTCCTACGAACCAATGATCGGATCCGCTCTGTCGGTCATCAACTTGTCCGATACCGGTACCACGGTCGGCGTGGCGCCGATCCCGCCGGCTTGAGGTCATCTCAGGTCAGTTGGCACGCAAGGGTTGCACCAGCTGAGGAGGCACGTTCTCCGGCCGTAGCGTTCAAGATGTGCGGACACCGAGTCTGCAATGCCGGGTTGCAGTGACCGTTGGGTTGTTCGCGGGATCGCTGGGTATAGCTGTGGAGTAAGCAAACGACGAAAGGATCGGACATGGCACTCGTAGATAAGGCAAAGGACAAGGCCCAAGAGAGCAAGGGTCACGTGAAAGAAGCCGCCGGCAAGGCAACCGGGAACAAGGACCTTGAGGCCGAAGGCAAAGGCGACAAGGTGGTCGGAAATCTCAAGCAGGCCGGCGAAAAAATCAAGGACGCCGTCAAGAAGTAGTTGACCGTTCGTCGGTGCCGAACGCGTCGGCACCGACGAACAAGCCCACGAAACACGGCGTCAATGAGGGTGACTGTCCCGACGCGGCGACAACCCTCGGTCTTTCACGAAGGCGGAGCAACCCGTCGGAGTTGTTGTTCGACCCCTGAGAGTCGATCAGCAATCGTCTCGAGGGTGACGTCTTCGATGGTAGGCACCACGGGTGCGTCGGCCCGTTCGACGGCCCTGGCCCGAGCCGCTTGATCGATGAACGACGACGAGATCTGAGCCGTAATGGTGGCGAGTACCGCGAAGCCGACGAACATCAACAGCGCGGCGGCGATGCGGCCCTGCCAGGTCACCGGGGAGTAGTCGCCGTAGCCAACCGTGGTCAGGGTCACGACGGCCCACCACAACGCGTTGCCAACCGTCTTGATGTTGGCGTTGGGGGCGTGGCGCTCGAAGAAGTAGACGACCGTGGTCAGGTTCAAGAAGAGCAATCCCGCCGCCAGCGCGAAACGTCGGAAGTTGCCCCGCTGGAAGATCGACCGCAGGAGTTGGAGGCTGAAGAGGACCCGGAGGAACGGGAGGAAAACCGTGGCCACCGACAACAGGTTGTGCCGCAGGTAGTAGAGGTGGCGTGGGGCCAGGCTGGTCCTGACGGAGATGTCGATGGCGTAGACCACCGAGAGAGCCAGGCGGATGCACCAGATGATCACGAACAAGGTGTGATTTGACGTCATCACCGACGGGGGCACCACGATCAGCCAGATCGTCATCAGAGCCAGGACATCGAGCGGAATGCGCCACTGTTGCTGATAGGCGTCGACGCGACTGCGGTCATCGCCCGGCCTAAAGCCCCGACTCCCAATGAGGTAGTACTGGTTTTCCCCGCCGACGGCGCCCGGATCGCTCGATCCTCCGGTACCCGCTGGCATGTCCATCCTCCTGATGTTCAGGCGAATCGCAATCGCACAGTTCGCTCAATCCGGACCCTCCCACGCACCGGGGCCCAAGACATTCGAGGCTACCTGCGTCGTCGGACAATTTCGTGGACCGCCCGCGCGGCGCCATGGGGCGATCGATCGGACAGCGGGGCGCCACCCGAGCGGTCACTTGGCTCGATGCGATCGAGCGTGACCTCACCGCTGTTGACAGTTACGACGCGATGGCAACCCGTCGGCAACGGTCTCGAACCTTAGGTGGCGCACACTGTGGGAAGGAGCAGCGCAGCAGACCGCCGGGTTCGCACGCAACCAATCACCAATGAGCACTGACGCGGCATTGCAGGCAGACCTACCGGTCGAGGCGGAGTCATCGCCGGCAAATCGGTGGCGTCGATGGCTGAGCGTCCGCCGCCGTTCAGAACGCGGCGCGTCGATGGTGGAATACGCCATCTTGGTCGGGCTCATCTCGGTCGTCGTGGTGGTGGGCGTGGTCGCGCTCGGCAGTTCCATCAGTGGCATCTTCGGGAATGCCTCGAACTGTGTCGCGAATGGCAGCGGTACGCCGAACCAGACCGGCCAGAGCATCTTGACCCAGGCCAACTCCCTCATGATGCAGAACAATGGCGGCGGGCAAAACCAACTGAGCACCGGATTGCAGATCAACGGGGGCAGTCCGCCCGATTCGACCACCTGCGCCGCGCCGGGCAACCCGAATTCGCAAAGCGTCCTCCAGCTCCTGCGTTAGCGATGCGGGCCTTCCGCGCACCGCTCCGACCCCTCGCCTAGGTGCCGAGCCCGGCCCATGCGATAGCCGAAAGGTTGTTGACGGTGTCGATGCCGTACTGCTCGGAGCCATTCCCATCGGTCAACACCGCAATGAGGTAGTTTCGCCCGTCACCATTGACCCACCCTTCGGTGTTGATCTGCCAGCCATTGATGATCGAAAAGCCGTTCTTGAGCGCCACACTGACCCCGGGCGGGAGGCCGCCGGTGGCCCCCCAGTCCTGCGAGGGCGTGATGTTCTCCATGAGGCCGAGAATGTAGGCGCGTGACGCATCGCTGAGGAGCGGACTCGGGAAGACCAGTTGGCGCATCATGGCGATGCGGTCCTCGGCCGTCGTGGTGGTCGTTCCCCAGACTCCATTGCTCGCCGGCACCGTTTGGGTCATGCCCGCCGCCTGCTCGAAGGCACCGATGGCGCCGTAGCCGACCTGGACCCACAGCTGATTGGCCGCACTATCAAGGCTGTCCTCGATCATCGGGACGGCGAGCGACTGTTCTTGGGCGGTCAGCGGGCGTCCCTGCGCCTGGGCCTGGGTGAGCAGGGTCGCCAAGATGTCGACCTTGACCGTGCTCGCCGTGTGTTCGACGACGCCGGGCCGGTAGGTGATCGTCTGGCCGGTCGTGATGTCATAGACGACGGCGGTCACGTTGTCGGCTCGCCCGGCGGCGAAACTGGCCAGCGCGGCGCCGATCGGGTCGCTCGGGTAAAAGGCATAGGCGCGGTTGTCGGTGCCACGTGCCATCACATAGGGCGGCGAATTGCACGCTCGTCATGGTGGCGGGGTCGCCGACGATCACGTCATAGGGCGCTCCAATGATGGCCCACCCCGACCAGACGTTGTCCCAGGTGTTCTCATAGAGATGCCCGTCGGTACCCCGGACAAAGACGGTGAGGAGTACCGGGGCGCCCGGTGGGCCCGAGTCCCAGGGCGCCGCGGTCGGCGCCGACGACAACACGCCGGTCTCGGTCCCCGGTGGTTGGAACCACACCGACCATGCGGTTCCGGTCCAGAGCTTCTCCCACAATCGGTTGTCGAGGCCCCGGTCGAAAAGCAGCACCTGACCGGGCACCGGGGACGCCGCCGCGGGTCGGTCCGAAAAGGCACCCGGTGGTGGACTGCCCATAGGCAGCCAGGCGCCGTCCCAACTCGTCTCGCTGAAGAAGCGCTGGTAGATCTGCCCCGTCGTTCCGAGCACGAAGAGGTCGAGGCGCCCCTCGCCCCACGACGTCACCGTCGGCGACGACGCCAGCGTGCCGTCGGCGCCCACGGGTTGGAGCCAGCCGTTCCACGCGCAGCCACCGCACGGCGTCCAAATCTGCCAGAGCTTGTTGTCGGCGCCGCGCACGAAGATGTCAATGCGACCGTCCGCCCATGACGCCGCGGCCGGGTCGCCGACCACTCCACCGGGCGGGGCACCCAGCGGCGTCCAGCCAATGCCCCGGTCCGTCGACCAGTAGAGCTGACCGTCGGTGCCGACCACGAAAGTGGCATGCCCGAAGGAGGGCTGATGCACGGTCGCCGGCGCCGACGTCAACACCCCGTCGGTGCGGAATGGCTGGGCACCGGGATAGGGCCCGGCCAGTGTCGCCGACGCGGGCGCAGACGTGGCACCGAGCGCGCCCAGAAGCACGAAAACGCCGATGAGGGTCACACAGAGCTTGGCGCAGAGTTGTCGCATATCAAACCTCGGTGTTCACTGGCCGCTTCGACCCACCCACTTTGGCCCATGACGGGGACCGATGCGAAATGGTGATCGGCGGCGAACGACCGGAGCGCTTTGCCCTGCTCCAGGCGCACCGGGCTGCGGTGTCCAACCAAACGGTGCGGCGGGGGAGTGGGCGGCTGGGTGGTCCCCTCGTCGCGGCCGGCGAAACCACGTGCGTCGGTCGCAGCGTTGCTTGATCGCCGCAGTCGACGGGTGCGCGAACGCGACCATCTGGAGGGCAATTGCCAACGGTGCCCGCGAGATCTCCAAGAGCGCGTGTCGCTGCCTGCACTGACGAGGGAGTGACCGCGCGGCCACCAAGGGGCGACACCAACGATGGCCGCCACGATGGGCAAGTGGGGGTGACGGATGCCTCGTCAAAGCGAGTGCAGGATTTCGACCGCCCGATCGGCTCGATCAAGCGGCACGAGGAGATGATCGTGGTGGTACCCGGCCACGACGTTGCAGGCAATGCCCTCGTCGGCCAACACGGTCGCCACCACTGCGGTGAGACCGACGGCATCGAGCGCAGAGTGCAGGCCCAACGTGAGCCACGCCGCCACGAACTCGGGCTGGATACCGAGCCGGGTGGCGTCGTCGGTCGAGATCACGAAGGACATGCCTTCTGCCTCGAGGACCTGCGCCGCGGCGGCGATGTCGTCGGGGAGGTCGACGCCGCTCACCATGCACCAGGTGCCGGGGCGCCGCTCGACGGAGAGTTCCTTGCACATGGTGGCGAGATCCCGCGTCGGCACACCGACAGTATGGCGGCGTCGGCATTGGCGCGCCCGGTGATCGGGTGCAAGGGAGCGTGACCCGAGTGCCCGGCGACTCGCGGCAAAAGACGGTGGCCGGGCGCTCATTGGGTGGTTGCTCAGCGGCAGGGCGACCCGATCGAGCTTCCAGCCACCTCCCGCAACGTCGAGACCGAGTGTTCACCCCTTTGGGGTCGAAGCGACGCGGCGGGCTAGTTTCGTCCTCGATCTCGAGGGGGACAACTGATGAAGGTCGTGATCGGGGAGATCCTCCCGCTCGCCTTGGTGGTGACGATTTCGCCGCTCAACGTGATTCCGGCGATTCTTTTGCTCTTCACCGCCAAGCCGCTGGTCAATGCCACCAGCTTCTTGGTTGGTTTCATCGCGGGCGTGGCCGTGATGCTGGGGGTATTTGTGGCATTGGCCAACACGGTGGATCTCGGTGCTGACTCGGGCCACGCATCATGGGCGGGCTACGTGAAGCTGGTGCTCGGTGTGTACCTCGGGTGGGCTGCCGTGGCGAAATTCCGTGGACGGCCGCAGAAGGGCGAGGAAGGATCGATGCCCAAGTGGATGGAGGGGATCGCGAATTACTCACCCCTCAAATCACTGGCCGCCGGGTGCACGCTCGGAGCCGTGAATCCCAAGAACCTCGTCGTCGGTCTCGCCGCCGCCGCCGCCATCAGCGCCGGGGGCCTGCCTTTGAGCGCTCAGGTGGGTGCGGGTGCGATCTACGTCGCGGTGGCCGTCGCGGGCGTGGCCGCGCCGATCCTTGCCATGGTCATCCTCGGTGCCCGAGCGCCCGCAGTCCTCGACGGGTGGAACCGCTGGCTGCGGCAGAACAATGCAACGGTGATGGCCGTCTTGTTCTTGGTCTTTAGCGTGGTGCTGATCGGCCAGGGGATCTCAGGCATCTAGGCGCCCTCAGCCGCGCCCGTCGCGGGTTGGCGACTCGTGCACGGTGGGCTGTCCGGGCACGCCGTCGCGCCATGTTCAGTCAGATCGAGCGTTTGAGCCGACCGGTCTTAACGCTCGACCTGGTGGTGGGCGACCAACTCGATCCACGTCATGGCTGAGGGTGGCCCGGGAATGCCGGCCGCAACCAGTGCCTGGCCAAGCCGCTCCTCCATGAAACGGGCCTGGTGTTCGGGCGTATCCCACACTTCGATGACGACGAGGTGCCCGTTTTCGTTGAGCCCGGCCGAGTGGGCCACCAATCCATCGGGCCAGTTGCCTTCACCGGTGGTCGAGTCGAGCCCGAGCTCCTCGTTGACCGCGAAGTACTCCTTGTCGGTGACACCTTCGAATTCGAGGATCAGTTCGGCTGGCATGACATGCACCCCCCATTTGGCGTGAGCCGGACGGCTCGCGCCACCAGCTTGTCAGCCCGAAGCGGGGTTCGCTCGTTGGCGTCGCGCCTCGTTCTAACGCCCGTTGCACACTCGGGCCCGGTCCGCTACGGTCGCCGCAGGGTCGCTGCTTCGTGATCCGTCAGATGTCGAGGAAAGGGTTGGTGCACCGTGGCACTGGGGATCTATTTCGTTCACGTCGGATTCACGCCGGAGAAGTACGCCACGGCGATCAAGCGTCTCGAAGAGGCCGGCGCCGGGGCACCGAAGGGTCGCACGATGCATGTCGCCCTCGAATCCGGCGGCGCAGTCCAGGTGTTCGACATCTGGGAGTCCCAAGCGGACTTCGATGCGTTCGGACCCACGCTGGTCCCGATTCTCACCGATCTCGGGGTCGAACTTGCCGAGCCAATGGTCGCCGAGGTCCTCAGCGTCGTTCCTGGCTGATCGCCACGACCTCGGCGCCGCGCCTCGGGCACCCGTCAGCGAATCGGGGAATCCGGCGTCACTTCGCGCACCGCGGGCCCGAGGGGCGAGGACTGGGCGGCTAGGCCGTCGTTGTGGTGGTCGCCACCGTGAGTTGGGCGTTGGCGATCCACAAGATGAGGTTGTTGCCCCCGAGGGTGGAGTTGGGCACCAGGCTCACCGATCCGCTGAGCGCTTTGGCGAGCGCCTGGGCGCCGGCCAGCCCGGCGGGCCCGTAATAGATCTGCGAAGGGCTGCCCGCCGCGATGTTGCTCGAAGCGTTGCCGATGCCGCTGATCCCGAAGCCGGCCGCCTTGAGGTTGGCCGCCGTCTGCGCCGCCAGCCCCGCCGTCCCCGAGGCGTTGAGGACATCGACGGTGACCGCGCTGTTGGGGGGTAACGCCACGGTCGTCGTCGTCGTTGTGGTGGCCGGTGCACCGGTGGTCGTGGTGGTAGCTCTCGTCGACGAGGTGGGCGCGACGCTGGTGGTGGTCGCGCTGGCGTTGCTTGATTTGTGCGAAGACGACAGCGCGATGGCGGCGGCGATCGCCGCGGATCGCGACGACGGCAACGATCCCGACAATGATGAAGGTGCGCCGAGGGTTGTCGGGTTCGCTGCGGCGGTGACGAGCATGCGATGCACTCATCGTCTCAGTCTGTCACCGGGCCCTCGCGAAACAGGCGACCCACGAAATTGCTCTGATGACCAGATTCGCGCTAAGTAGCCAGCCGCGGCGGCACGCCTGGTCCACCACTCGCCGCGCGTCAAGTCCGACAATGCCGGTTGATAATGGACGCCCACCCAAGCGTGGCGGCAGCCGGGCTTATTGCTGGGCGAGGATGGCCTCCACCTCGGCCATTGGGTCGCGGACAATCGGTCCCCGGGTCTCGACCACGGCGCGTTCGATGATGCCGTTGAAATGGTCCGGGGCTGCATAGCCGTCACCCACAGCTGGGCCCCATTCGTAGCCGCAGGTGAGGCCGACGCCGACACCGTTGAAGGCCTGAGGGGTGAATCGGCTGATCGATCCTTCGGCCACGATCTCCCCGTCGACGCGCAGCACCGCGTGCCCACCGAGTCCCTCGTCCTTGGTGAACTCGTAGTCAATGCGGTGCGCTCCGGCCCCGACCGCCGTGTCGCTCGCGATGATGTGGAGTTCCTTTCCATAAAGGTTGTGCACGTAGCACGGTTGGCCGTGGCGAAACTGCAGCGACCAGCCACCGAGTCCCGAACCCATGGCGAGCAACGTCCCCTCGGGCCGCGTGCCTTCGGGCACCTCGACGCTGACGATGAGCGCGTGCGAGCGGTTGCGCACGTTGACCGCCACCGATTCGGGGACCTGTGCGCCGCCTTGGAAGTAGCGAAAACTCGTCCGGTCGCGCCGTGCGTCGGGTTTGGGATTCACCAGCGCCCACAGACACGCGGTTGTCGAGGGGAAGGACCTGGTTTCGTTCGGCCTCGTCCCACCACAGGTCGATCATTTCGGCGAGGCGCTTTCGATGTTGGTCCGCCAGGTCGTTGGTCTCGGAGAGGTCCTCGGCGACGTGATAGAGCTCCCACACGTCGTCGTCGAACGGGGCGTTGGGATTGAGTCCGTCGGGATAGATCGGCCCGACCGGATGGAAGGTGACTGCCTTCCAGCCGTCGTGGTAGATCGCCCTCGACCCAAACATCTCGAAGTGCTGGGTCACGTGGCGACCCGGTTGGCCCGCCCCGCGTTCGTCGAGCAGGTAGGCCAAGCTGATGCTGTCGAGAGGGGATTGTTCGACCGAGTCGATTTTCGCCGGTGCCTCGATCCCCACCAAATCGAGCACGGTGGCGAAGATATCGATGGCGTGGGCAAACTGGTCGCGGATCGCCCCGGCATCGAGGTGGCCGTTGGGCCAGGCCACGATGCACGGATCGGCCACGCCGCCTTCGTGCACCTCTCGCTTCCATCGCTTGAAGGGGGTGTTGCCGGCCATGGTCCAGCCCCACGGGTAATTGTTGTGGGTCAGCGGGCCGCCGATGTCGTCGATCTTGGACGTCATTTCTTCGAGCCCGGCCGGGTCCATGTTGCTCAGGCGGATGTCGTTGATCGATCCGTCCGAGCCGCCCTCGGAGCTCGCGCCGTTGTCCGACACCACAATGACCACGGTGTCGTCGAGTTCGCCCAACTCGGCTAAGAACTCGATGAGGCGTCCGATCTCGGCATCGGTGTGGGAGAGGAAGCCGGCAAAGCACTCCATGAATCGGGCGGCGAGCCGCTGCTCGGGGTCGCTCAAGTCGTCCCAGGCCCGGACCCAGATCGGCCGGGGCGAGAGCACGGTGCCCGGTGGCAGCAGTCCCATCTCGATCTGGCGGGCATGGATCTGTTCGCGCAACACATCCCAGCCCTGGTCGAACGAGCCGCGGTAGCGGTCGATCCACTGGCGCGGCGCCTGGTGGGGCGAGTGGCAGGCACCGGTTGCGAAATACAAGAAGAAGGGACGATCGGCGTCGACGGCACGAAGGTCGCCGATGAACTGCTTGGACCGGTCCACCAGGTCGGTGGTCAGGTGGTAGCCGTCCTCGAACTCTTGGGGTGGTCGGATGGCGTGATTGTCGTGGTAGAGGGCGGGGACGAACTGGTGGGTCTCGCCCCCATGGAACCCATACCAGCGGTCAAATCCCCGACCGAGTGGCCAGCTGGCGCGCGAAGAGCCCATGTTGGATTCGTCGTCGGGGGTCAGGTGCCACTTGCCCACGGCGTAGCTGGCGTAGCCGCGGTCACGGAGCACTTCTGAGAGGAAGCCGTTCTCCCGCGGGGGCTTGCCCCAATAGCCGGGAAACCCGACGGCGAGGTCGGCCACACGCCCCATGGCATTGCGGTGATGGTTGCGCCCGGTCAAGAGGCACGAGCGGGTCGGTGAGCACAACGCGGTGGTGTGGAAGTTGGCCAATCGCACGCCGCGGTCCGCCAACCCGTCGATCACCGGGGTCGAAATGGCCGATCCGTAACAACCCAGTTGGGCATAGCCGACATCGTCGAGCACGATGAGCACGACGTTGGGCGCCCCGGGTGGGGCGGCGGGTTCAGTTGGCCACCAGGGATCGGAGTCACGCCAGTCCCGACCGATGCGACCTTTGAATTCGACCGTCACAATTCTCCGTCTCCTTGGCTCGGTGTCAGCATGGTAACTGTGCCCCGCACCGACGCGCCCCGCTGGCCGCAACCCGGCCTGCCTCAGTGGTTGCGCGGCCTGAGCGCCTCATTGCGCAAGGCGCGCCCGCCCTGACGGGCGGTGGCGAAGGCATGGCGCAGACGCGCCGATGCGGTGGCGGTGTTCGGATAGCGCGCGGCCATGGTCGGAGCCTCGAAGGCCAACAATGCGTTGGTCTCGATGTCCGAGAGATGGGGGATGGCATAGGTGGCGAGGCACCGCGCCACGTGCGCCTTGGTGCGAAACGTCGACGGCGGGACCGCCAGTTCGAGACCGAAGAGGTGGCGCTGGAGTTCGGCGTGGGCGCCGACCACGGACCCGAGCCCGACCGCGTGCAACCGCCGAACCGCCGCGTTCCACGCCGCCGGGTCACCGAGGTCGGCGTAAAGCAGCGCGAAGTTATGGAGCTGGCGCAGCGAAATGGCCCCAGTGCGGTGCGCCTTGTCGTTGCACTGGGGGTGGACGACGGCGTGGGCCAGCTGGTCGGCCGGGGCCAGCGCGAGGTAGCGCACCGCATCGACCTGGCGGGCCGTGGCCCGGGCGAGCAGATGGGAGGTGGCGAGGGCCTCGGCGACCGCACCGACCCCGAGCGCCCGGTGCAGGTCGATGGGTGCGGCCAGGTCCGCCCGGGACGCCGAGCACTCAAAGCGTGCCGCCGCACCGGGTCCGGGGAGGATCGTGTAGCCAATCGAACCCAACGCGTCACAGGCATCGTCCATGCGCTCGCCCGCCACCAACACGTCGAGGTCGGTCATCATCCGAGCTGACGGGGTAGGCCCCTCGATCAATGCGAGGGCACCTTTGAGGACAACCGGTTCGATGCCGTGACGGTTCAATGCGCCGAGGCATTCTCGAAGCTGGCGAGCAAGGGTGGCGTTCGTCACGACGTTGGCGGCGTACTCGGCCCGCAGGCGCTCCGCCAGGTCGGCGTCGAGCACGCGGAGCGTGTCGGCGTGGCGGAGGGCCTCGAACAACGCGGGGGTCAAGCGGTAGCGTTCCGCGGTCGCGACGATCCCGGACCATTGCGTGGGTCTCGGGAGCGGTGCACCGTTGATCCGGGTGGCGAGGCTGCGACACAGATCAATGAGGGCGCGCACCCGGGCTCGCCCGCCTCTTGGAACCTCGAGCGGCACCAGGTGCTCGTCGGGGCTCATCGCGCGACGCAGCCCATGTCCGAGAGGGCATCGATGAACTGGCGGGCGACTTTTTCGGGGGCAAAACGTCGAGCAAGCAATTCGGCGTGGTGGCCCGCACGACGCGCCGCGCCCGCCTGGTCGGCAAATACCTGGCGCAACGCGTCGACGGCAGCGTCGACGTCGGGATCGAGCCAGGTGATCCCGTCGAGATTCGGCGCGGGCATTCCGGTGCCGCCGATCAACGCGGCGGTGTTGGGGTCGAGGTACTCGCCCGGGCCGCCGTAATCGGTGGTCACCACCGGGGTTCGGGCAATGGCAGCGTCGAAGCAGCCGAGATTCCAACCTTCGGCGTGGGGCAGGGAGAGCCAGCAGTTGCTCCGTCGATGGAGGGCCGCGAGTTCGCCCGTGGTCCGCAACGAATGCTCGAGGTGGACCCGCCCCGTCGGGCCGTGGTCGTGGAGGATCTTGGCGACCGACCACGACGTCAGCCGCCGCCGCTCACGCGGTCCGCTCGGCGTCGGCATCGTCGCTTCAATATGGCTGTCGGTGCGGAGAATCAATGTGGTGTCGTCGTTCGGCCCGAAGGCCCGGGCGTAGGCCTCCACGGTGAGCCACGGTGCCTTGCGGGGCGTCCACGCGGCGATCGAATGCACCACGAACGACGTGGCGACATCAAGGCCGCTCGGTCCGAGCCATGCCGCGTCGGCCGGCGACGGCTCGAGCGTGGCCGGGTCCGCCATGTGGGGGACGACCCTGATCGCCGTGGTGACTCCGCCCCTTTCGAACGTGTCCGCATTCCACCGTGTTGGGACGACCACTCCTTGGCAGCGGTTCAATAATGCGGGCCAGTGGGCTTGGAGTTCGGGTGCCTCCCAGACCGTGTGGGCGACGACCGGCACCCCCGGCGGGCACAACGCGGCCATATGGGGCAGGACCTCGGGAACGGAATGGACGACCACGACGTCGGGCCGGCCCTGGTTGGCCCGCAGGGGTTCGAGATCGGCCAGGCCCGAGATGAAGCGGTCCGGGAGGAGCGGGTGGCGTTCGTCGAACTGGATCGGCACCCAGTGGACGTCGACCCCAATGGCCCCCAACGCCTTGATGAGTCGGCGCCCCACTTCGCCGTATCCGGTCGCATACCCGTGCGAGACGTAGCGGATCAGGAGGGGCCGCACCGCTCAAAAGAGCCCGTGCGCGGGAAGGTGGGGCCGCACCAGATGGGCGAGCGGCGTGTCGCTCTCGCGCAGATGTCGCTCCGATGCATCGCCGGCGGAGAAATTGACGAAGTCGCGGCGATTGCGCTGCCACCAGAGGTGTGCCATCAGGTGGACAGAGGAGGTGTGGTCGAGGGCTCCTGGCAGCATGGGTGCTTCGAGCAGGGCCCGCAATCCCGATGCAGTGTGATCGAAAGGGGAGAACCGGGCCTGCGGCTCGACGCGGACGGTGTCGGGGCGCTCGTGGGCCAAGCGAGTGGCGAGACGGCATGAGTGCCCCGACCAGGTCGCATCCATGGCACCAAAGATGCGGCGTCGCCATTCGGCGATGAAGTGGGACCCCGGTCGGCTCATGAGCAACGCGTTGGATACGGAGGGCTCTGGTGCGGTGGCGCCGGGATAGCGCACCGGGGCCTCGTGTCCAATGACCGCCTCGGCCTCCCAGAGTTCGTCGGGAATCGGGCGCCAGAACACCGTATCGATGTCCGCGTAGACCCCGCCGAAGCGGTGGAGGATGTCGAGTCGGATGACGTCGGCATGGTGGGCATAGGCGTAAGGGCGCAGCTCGTCGGGAATCAGGCGGTCGACTTCTTCGACCGGGTCGACCCGCTCCAAGGTCACGAGCGGCCGGGCCAGGTCAAAGTACAGTCCATAGGGCAGGTGGTGGACGTGAAGGCGGATTTCGTCCGGGCGCACCACCGCCTGGCAAGAGGCAATGGCCGCGTAGTGCAACAGGTGAAACGGCTCGTCTTGGGCCCGGAGGCCGAACACGAAATGAACGACGCGTGGGATCATGGTCGAGCGGCACTTGTGGTGATTGCCCCACTCGCCCCGGCCCGCACCGGCAACGGCCTGGCCATGCGGATACACACCATGGTGGCGGCGGCCGCCCGCCACCACGACGTCCATCTCATCGTCACCAACCTGTCGGGCCGTGCACCGGGCCCGACCAGCCTTGCGCCCGGCGTGGTCTCGGTCCACGAGATGCCTGCACCAACCGCCGATGGGCGTGACGTGGTGTTGGCGTGGTTGGCCGACCCGGCCTGGCGGGCGCGCCTCGCCACTCTCGCCCCCCTGCCCCCGGCGGGATCGTTTGTCGACCCGACCCGGGCCGCTGTGGTGGTGGCCGCGCTCGATGGCGTCGCAGTGGCCGGTGTGGTGGCATTGCGCCTCTCGAGCGCGCTGCTCGGCCTCGCGGTGGCCGAGCACTTCGGTGTGGCGCTCATGGTCGACGCCGACGACGACGACGTGGACTTCTTGGCGTGCCAAGGCCGGGTCGAGGCCGCAGGTGCCTGGGAGCGCAGTGCTGCGCTCGTCCTCGGCTCAGCCACCTTGGTGACCGTTGCCGCACCGGCGGACGCCTTGCGGATCGAGCGTCGCCACCAGCTCGGTGCCCATGTTGTGGTGGTGCCCAATGCGGTGCGCGTGCCCGATCAGACCACGGTCATGGCGCGTCCGGGTCGGGGCCACATCTTGTTCATTGCGAACCTGACTTACGGGCCCAACATCGAGGCCGCCCACTGGCTCGTCACCGAGGTCCTCCCGCTGCTCGAGGATCGCTGGTCGATCGACCTGGTCGGCACGCCGGCGCCGGCGGTGCGTGAGCTGGCCGGGCCCCGAGTCGCCGTGCACGGCTATGCCGAGTCGGTGGCCAGCGTGTATGGCGGTGCCGATATCGCGGTCGCCCCCCTGCTCGCCGGTTCGGGGTCGCTGCCTCAAGGTGCTTGAGGCCATGGCCTATCGACGGCCCGTCGTCTCGACAACGCCGGGGTGTGCGGGACTCGAGGTGGTGGCCGGACGCGACCTCTTGGTGGCCGACGAGCCCGAGGACTTCGCCCGGGCGATTGTCTCGCTGCTTGACGATCGGCTCGCTGATCGCCTCATCTCGGCTTCGGGCGACCTGGTTTCGCGCTTGTATGATGCCGACGCGACCATTGCTTCGGCCGCCCAGCTGATCAGCTCGGCGGTGCGACCACAAGAGAACATCGGCCCAGTACCGACGGGGCGGGAGTCAGGCTTCGACGTGAGTGACCTAGCGACATTTCGACCCATGGTCCGACCGGACCTCGACGTCAACGAAGTTCCCGACGGCCTGATCATCTATGACGGCGAGAGCGACCGGGTGCACTACTTGAACCATACCGCCGCGTTGATCTTCTGCCTTTGTACCGGCGATGCCTCCGAGGTCGCCATCGCGCAAGAAGTGCAGGCCACATTTTCCCTCGACGCCACGCCAGATGCTGCGGTGGCGAGCTGTCTGGCTGACTTCGCCCGCGAAGGATTGCTCGCCTGACGCCGGTTCTGATTCACCGATTCCAGGTGGCGTGGCATGACGTGCGCGTCGAGGTCGACGACCCGGTTGCCTTCGCCCAGATTGGCCTGATGGTCCAGCATGCGCACCACCACCTGGCGCCCGAGGCCTCGGTGGACATTGTGGTGGAGGGCACCGAGGCACTGGGTTACCGCGTCGATGACCACGGGGACCGCTGCGCCGATGTGACGTCGCTCGACGACCTGCTCGATGTGGTCTACATGCGGATCTACCGCAGGGCCATGGAGCTGGCCAGCCTCAAGGGCTGGCTGCGGATCCACGGGGCGGTCGTGGCCGTCGGGGGCCGAAGGGTGGCAGTGGTTGGCGCGGGGGAGCGGGCAAGACCACCCTCAGCGTCGGTCTGCTCGCGCTCGGTGCCAAGGTCGAGTGCGATGAGAGCTTCTTGACCCGTGACGCCCAGGTGGTCGGGGTGGCCCGACGATTTCATGTCAAGCCCGGGACGCTCGAAGTGCTGGCGAATCTGGAATGGCTGCATGATCTGGCGACCCTCGGACCGTTGCCGGTCCGGGTGCTCGATCCGAGTGAACACGGGTACTCGTGGGACCTCGCGCTCGGGCCGATCACCGACCTCGTCGCGCTGCGTCGCACCGAGGGGCCCTCGCATATCGAGCCCGCCAGCGCCCAGGCGATCGTCCAAGACATCATCACCGAGGTCTTCGCGGTGCTCGAGCCGCGGCGGGTGATCGTGCGCGAAGCCGCCCGCCTGGCCGCCTCGGCCCAGTGCCACGTGCTCCACGCTGGTCCCGATGGAGCAGCGCCGTCCCTGCTCACAGTACTTGTGACACCCCCTTCGGTGCCGTAGTGTTGTGGTGTTCGACAAGCGACCGGAGGTCCCAATGGCGGGGTATGACGCTGCAGAGCATGACGGCGCCGGCAACGACCGGCCCGGCTTCGATCGTCGCTCGTTCGTCAAGCGGGTCGCCGTCGGTACGGCCTTTGCGGTGCCGGTGATCACCTCGTTCTCCATGACGGGCGTCAACTCGGCCTTCGTGGCCGAACTCGTGACGTCCAACGTCATCACCCCGAACGCCTAACCCCGCTCCGGGGCGCACCACGGGTCGGGACCGCGCCGACAGAGCGCAACCGAAACTGAGCACCTCGCCGCACTCTCGGCCCCTCTTGGGCGCCGCCCTCATCGTCAAAGATGAGGCGCACGTGCTCGCACGCTGCCTCGCTTCCGTCCGACCGGTGGTCGACGAAATCGTCGTGGTCGACACCGGGTCGAGCGACGCGTCGGTGGCGATTGCGAAGTCTTGCGGGGCCCGGGTGCTGCACCGGGCGTGGGACGGGGACTTCTCGGCCGCGCGGAATTTCGGATTGGACCACATGGAGAGCAAGTGGATCCTCTACATCGACGCGGACGAGTATCTCGCCGACCCCTCACGCGAAGAGGTCGTCACCACATTGGCCAATCCGGTGCCTCACGTGGCCTACCGGGTCTGGCTGCGCGCCCGGGTGGGCTTTACCCCCTATCGCGAGTACCGCGTCTGGCGAAACCACTCCGACATCAGATTTTCCGGCGTCATCCACGAATCGCACCTCGATGCCATTCGTTCGGTCCAAGCCCGCGAAGGATGGGCCATTGGCGACATCGAACTGCTCATCGAGCACGACGGCTATGAGGGCGACCAGTCCGCCAAGCACGCGGCAACCTGCCGCTGTTGATGGCCCAGCGCGACCAAGACCCCGACCGCTCCTATTTGTCGGATCACATCGGGCGCATCGAGGCCGCCCTCGGGCGCCACGACGACGCCCGGACCACCTGGGAGGGCGCCCGCCAGCGGATCCGACGCAATCAATCGCCCGATCCGACCGACTCGCTCATCTATTGCGACCTGATCAACGCCAACGTGTTCGAGCACTGCCCCGACGCAGCCCTCGTTCAAGAGGCTGACTCGCTCTTTGGCGACAACGCCGGGGTCCTTTGGTTCGGTGCACTCGACGCCGAGACCCGAGGGGACTTCGGCGAGGTGATCAGGCGTCTGGACCGTCTGCTCGCTCGGCCCGCAAGGCGACACCGACCGAGCGGTCGCCATGGATGTCCGCGTCTTCGGCGAGTGGGCCTTCCATCTGCGGGGGATGGCCCGCTTCAAGCTGAGCGACTTCGCCGGCGCGGCGGGCGATTTCGCCGCAGCCGAACACGCCGACCCAAATAACGTCGAGTACTCGGTCAAGCGCCAGCTCGCCGAATCCCGCCGCTAGGACCGACACGGTGCGGAGACGTCCGCAGTGGTCTTCGCGCCCAGCTCAGCTCGCGGCGGTCACCGCCTTAAGCTCGACGAGGGCCTCATTGATCAACACCGAGAGGTCGGCCGTGTTGTGCTCCTCGATCCATTGTTCGAAGGCCACCCGGAACACGGCGACTCCTGCTTGCGCGCGCCAGGGTTGCCGCGGGGTCCTCGACGCCACGGCGGCGCAACGCGTCCGCAATGGCACCGGCCAGTCGGGCCAGCTTGATCAACTCGCGTTTTTGAAGTTCTGGGGTGGCGGTGATGATGGCGTGACGCTGACGCGAACCATTCGCGTCGCGAGCCAAAGAGGGCACCTGAGGACTCGAGGGCGAGCCCGACCGTGTCGATCGGGGTGGCAGCGCTCGGTGCCGCCTCGACGGCAGCGACGGTGCGCGCCACCAATTCTTCGGCGCCCCCGAAGAGCACTTCACGCTTGTCGGTGAAATACCGGAAAAACGTCCGCTCCGTCAGTCCGGCGCGCTGTGCGATCTCGGCCACGGTGGTGGCGTCGAAGCCGCGCTCGGCATAGAGGGCCAACGCCGCCTGGGCCAGCCGGTTTCGGCTATTCGGTTCCCAGCGTGCCATGGGGCCATAGTACTTCGTGACGACAGTGACTGACATTACTGGTATGGTGATGACAGTAACTGACATCAACGGCGCTCTTGTCGGGCGCTGGTGCAATGGAGGGCTCCATCATGCGTATTTTCGTCACCGGCGCGTCCGGCTGGATCGGCTCCGCCGTCGTTCCCGAACTGATCGACGCGGGCCATCAGGTGGTCGGCCTGGCCCGGTCGGACGAGTCGGCTGCTGCGCTGACTCAGGCCGGGGCCGCCGTGCACCGAGGCGATCTCGATGATCTCGCCGGCCTGGCCGAAGCGGCCTCGGCCGCCGATGGCGTGATCCACTTGGCGTTCAAACACGAGCTGGCGTTCGGTGGTGACTTCGCCGGCGCCGCTGCGGCGGACCGCCGCTGTGTCGAGGCCATCGGCGGGGCCCTGGCCGGATCGCAGCGACCGTTCGTGATTGCTTCTGGGCTGCTCGGCATCGCTGCGGGCACGGTGGTGACCGAGCGCGACGGCCACGATCTCGACACGGCCCACGCCACCTTCGCCCAAGGCCCCTTGGCGCGGTGGGCGACGTCGGAGTACGTGCTGTCACTGGCCGAGCGGTCGGTGCGTTCTTGCATCGTGCGCCTCCCACCGACCAATCACGGTGACGGCGACAATGGCTTTGTCGCCGCCCTGGTCGCCCTCGCCCGCGACCAAGGTGTCGCCGGCTACATCGGTGACGGGTCCAACCGCTGGCCCGCCGTGCACCGGCTCGATTCAGCGCACCTCTTCCGCCTCGCAATCGAAGAAGCACCGCGGGGACGACCCTGCACGCAGTGGCGGACGAAGGCGTGGCCATTCGCGACATCGCCGAGGTGATGAGCCGGCATCTGGGTGTGCCGCTGGCCTCGGTTGCGCCAGACGATGCCGCCGAGCACTTCACCTGGTTGGCCCACTTCCTCTCCCTCGACAGCCCGGCATCGAGCCAGCGGACCGCTGAGTTGCTCGGTTGGCAACCGACGCAACAGGGGCTCCTGGCCGATCTCGATGAAGGTCACTACTTCGCGATGCCCCGTCGAGTAGCGGCGGGGCGGGCGGTCCGGCACGGGCGCATCTGCTTGGACCAACGACGGAGTGCACCTGGTGTTGTGTCGGCCACGGGTCCAAGCGATACTGCGTCAATGAGCGGACCGGAGCGCAGGGCCCAGTGCGACCTGGTCGTCTTCGTCGAATTCCCACCGGCCATCGAACGGATCGCCGTGGTGATCCCGACGTGACCGTCATCGACATCTCCGCCGGCGTGCCAGAAGGGTCGAGAGGCGAGGTGCTCTTCGGGGGACTGGGCCCCCACTCGACCGAGGCCATGGGGGCCGGCGTGCACTGGGTCCAGTCCGTCGGCACCGGAATCGACGGCCTCGCACCTGAGATCCGGGCCGCACCCGTGCTGACGTCGGCCCGCGGTGCAAGTGCGGTGGCGATCAGTGAATACGTCATTGCGGCCATGGGTGCCTTCGCCCGCCAGTTCCCGCACAACTGGCTCGACGCGGCACCCGAGCACTGGAACTACCAACCGGCGACGGTGTTGGCGGGTTCGACCCTCGGCTTGTTCGGTTTCGGTGGCATCGCCCAGCGCGTTGCCCGCATCGCCTTGGCCATGGAGATGGACGTGGTGGCCATGCGCCGACGGGCCGAACCCAGTCCCGTCTTGGGGGTCAAAATGGTGCGTTCGGTGGCCGAGCTGGTCTCGGTGGCGGATCACCTGGTGCTCGTGGCACCAGCGACCGACCTGACGTGCCACGTGATCGACGCCGATGCATTCGCCTTGATGCGTCGCGGGGTGCATCTGGTCAACATCGCCCGGGCCGCGCTCCATTGACCAAGCCGCGCTGCGAAAGGCACTCGACGACGGCATCGTCGGGCGCGCCTCACTCGACGTGACAGACCCCGAGCCACTGCCCCCGGGGCACTGGCTCTACTCGCACCCCAACGTCATGCTCACGCCCCACGCCTCGTGGTGCGGCCCCCCGCCCCTCGCCGGCGCCGTCGAGATCTTCTGCGACAACCTCGGCCGCTACCTGGCGGGGGAGGAACTCGTGGGCCTTGTTGGGGACCAGGGGTACTGAGCCGACGGCGCCGCCAAGGTGATGCGACGCCGTCGCTTAGGTGCGACGTAGCCGTGCTCGATGAACCAGCGAGCGGAGTCCGCCACGGCCTCGGTGGCCGGCCTCGATGCGTAACCGAGCTCGCTGCGGGCCCGGCGGTCGTCGAACATCATGTTGGTGGTCGACATGCGAGCCGATTCGAGGGCGACGCTCGGCTCGCGCCGAAGGAGGCGCCCCTCGACCAGCTGGGAGAGCGCACCCACCCCGAGGGCCAGGCGGCGCGGGGCACCTGGATGTCGGTGCACGAAGGCCGTCGCCGCGGCGAGCCGGCGAGGAACTCGCGCATCCCATATTCTCGCCCCCAATGATGTAGCTGCGGCCGACCCGGCCCCGTTCGAGGGCCAGAGATGTCCCTCGGCCAGGTCGTCGACATGGACGACGTTCAGCGTGGTATCGACAAAGGCCGGAATCTGGCCGTTGAGGAAATCGACCACCAATTTGCCGGTCGGGGTCGGCCGGATGTCCCCGGGCCGATCGGGAAGGTCGGGAGCACCAAGGTCACCGGCGCACCTTGCGCGGCGGCCCGCAGCACCTCATGTTCGGCCACGTACTTGGTCCGCTTGTAGAGACCGAACAGGTGGGCGACGTCCGCATAGTCGGTCTCGTCGGCCGCCTGTCCTTGGCCGCGCCGTAGTCCATGACCCCGACGGTGCTGGTGTAGATCATCCGTTCGCAGCCCACCCGGCAGGCGGCTTCGGCGAGGTTGAGCGCACCACCGACGTTGACGTCGTAGAAATCCGGCGGACGACGGGCCCAAAAGCGGTACATGGCGGCGAGATGGAAGATGAACCGGGCGCCCCCACAGGCCTTGATCACCGCTCGGCGTCGCGGACGTCGACGACCGACCTTCGACGTCGAGTCCTAAGAGATTCGACTCGTCGCCTCGGGGTTCGACGAGGGCGACGACGCACGCCGGCGCGCCACCAGGGGCGCACAACCGCCGAGCCAATGAACCCGGCCGCGCCGGTGACGACCACCCGGTCGCCTGCTTCGACGTCGGAGAAAGCCCATTCGCTCACGGATCGTCACCGCGGGCCGGTGGCGCCACGGTGGCGGGACTGCCGCTGTCGACCCTTCCCGGTCCCTTCCCGTTGCCATTCCGTGTGGACGGAGGGGTTCGTACTAAGGGCGTCCGGGCGGGCCCTACCGGGCTTGCGCGCCCCCTTGGCCATGGTGCGGCCGAACTCGAAGAACAGTCCGATTGCCGTGGTGTGCGTCGCTCGAGGACGTCGTCGAGGGCGTTGACGAAGTAGTCGATCTCCTCGGGGCCACAGATGAGCGGGGGAAGGAGCTTGATGATGTTGACGTTGTCCGCTGCCACCTGGGTCAGGATCCGGTGCCGGTGGAAGAGGGGGACGACCATCATCTGGGAGAAGATGGCGGGCGCAGTCGTTCGAGGGTGTTGAATCGCCGACGCAGGGCTTTGACTGGGGGCCCCGAACTCGAGACCGATCATCAGACCCTTCCCCCGTACCTCGTGAAACATCTCGTAGCGCTCGCGGAAGGGCTCGAGGGCGGCCGCGAAGGCCAGTCCGTTGACCCGCGCCCGTTCCACGATTCCCTCGTCATCGAAGGCGGCCAAGGTGGCCAGCCCCGCCACCATCGCCAACTGGTTGCGCCCAAAGGTCGACGAATGCTTCAGGGCTCGTTCGAGCGAGCTGTAGACCGAGGCAAAGATGCGGTCAGTCGTCAGGACTGCCCCAACAGGGACGAACCCGCCCGAGAGCGCCTTGGAGACCGTGATGATGTCGGGGTTGAGATCGAAATGTTCGAAGCAGAAGAACTTCCCGGTGCGACCGAGACCGGTCTGGACCTCGTCCATCACGAGCAGGGACTGGTGCTGGCGGCACGGGCCTGGGCTTGCTGCCAGTACTGCTCAGAGGCTTCGTAGACACCCTTGCCCTGGATCGGTTTCTCCGATAAATGCGGCGACGTCACCCTTGGCCAGTTCTTGGCGCAGCGCGGCAATGTCACCGAAGGGCACGGCTTGGTCGCCCGGGAGCAGATCCCCGAAGCCCTGGCGGAACTCGGCACCGCCGTTGAGCGCCAGCGTGCCGGTCGTCAAGCCGTGGAATGCGTGCTCGGCGAAGAGGATGCGTGGCCGCTGCGTGGCCTGGCGGGCAAACTTGATGGCCGACTCGATTGCTTCGGCACCCGAGTTGGTAAAGAAGACCCGAGTGATCTCCTCGCCACAGCGTGCGACCAGTTGTTCGGCCAAGAGCCCAGGGAGCAGTGCGCAGTCCATTTGGACCATGTTGGGCAGATCCAAGTCGATGGCCTGGTGGAGTGCGGCTTTGAGATCGCGGTGCGCGCGACCAACGCGTAGACACCGAATCCTGAGAGGAAATCGAGGTACCGCTCGCCTTCGGCGTCGAAGAGGTAGCAGCCTTCGCCCCGGACGTAGAAGCGGTCGAAGCCAATGGTCTTGAGGACCCGACCCAACTGATGATTGAGGTGTTTCTCGTGCAACGCGTAGTTCTCACCATGACGCGTGCGGAGCAACTCTTCGATGTCGATCGGCACCGGGAAGCCTCCTTTGCGGACGGTGGGGTTGACCACACGGTAATGGTGCGGGAGGCGAATTCGATTCGGACGTTGGCGGCGCAGACCCGCCAAGCGTTCGTTTGAATCGCGAACTGCGGGGACGAAACCGCGTCCACCCGACGTGTGTTGTTTTTCTGCAACGACACGTGCAGTGTGCTTGTGGCTCGGCCTCGAGCGCGTCGAGGGTGTCGAAGGTCGCGCCGAGCGAATGCGGCGCGGCGACGAGTCAATCCGGTGGTCGGACCCTTATGGGCGAGCTTGTTTGGCGATGTACTGGATCTCGATCATCAAGGGGATGAGGAATCCGATGTAGCCATTGGTCAACGTGTAGTCGTCGGTCGGGCCATGGGTGCGCATCGAGGAGGTCTCGATGATGGTGACCCGGGCGTCCTTGCGCTGGTAGGCGCGGGCGCGCTCCATTATCTCGTCGAGCTCTTCGGCCGATGCCACCTCGAGGCCGAAGTGGTCGAGCCGGGGAGCGACCAGGTAGTTCTCCTCGGCCGGGAGGAGATAGAGGAACTGGCGCAGTGATCCGGTATAGAGGATCAAGGGGTTGCCGCTCTCGGTGCTGTTGTCACCTTCGCTCCAGCCGAACACCTCGGAGTAGAAGTCGATCAGCGCGGCCCGTCCGGATTCGTCGAGCACCGCCGCGTCGACGCTGATGGCCACGTGGTTCAGGCGGGGCTTGAAGGTCTCGCTCATCGCACAAGGCCCGGTTGCACCATGACTTTGGCCCGCACCTCGCCGCGCGACATGAGCTCCAGCGCGCCCATGACGGCGCTGAGGGGGATGTCCTCGGGTTCGATGAGGTGCTCGAGCGGCAAGGTGCCGCTGTCGAGCAGGGCCACGGCGGGCGCGAATCCCTCAGCGTTGTAGTTGTAGGCACCGACGATCTCGAGTTCGAAGATGATCATGCGGTTTTGATTGATCCGGGGGGGCTCGAACCCGGTGCCGACAATGACCAAGGTGCCGGCGAAGTCGAGTTGGTACAGAGCGTGTTCGGCGGCACTGGCGTGCCCCGAGCATTCGAAGGCCACGCCATAGGGGTCGGGTGCCCTCGACCCCATGGGCGGGTCCACCAGCGCATCGGGGAGATGACCGCGCTCGCCCCGACGGCCAGCGCCTGTTCGCGCCGGATCGCCGACGGTTCGCTGACGGTGATGTCGGCGACCCCTTGAGCCCGCAGCACGGCGACGATCAAGAGCCCGACGGGGCCGCCGCCGGTGACCAGCACCCGATCGTCGGGACGAACGTCGCCAATGCGCACCGCATGGAGCGCAATGGCGGTCGGCTCGGTCAGTGCGGCGGCCCGGTCGAAAGCGAATCGGGAATCCGCAGCGCGTTGGTGACCGTGACGGTCTTGTACTCGCAAAACGCCCCCCGCGAGTCGAGGAGGTTGCCCGGGGCCCGGTTGAGGCACACCGAAGGTCGCCCCCGCCGACACGCCCGGCAATGCCCACAGCCGGGGGTGGGATCCCCAACGACCCGGTCGCCTGGGGAGAAGCCCGAGCCCGGCGGGGCGGTGATCACGTCGCCCGACCACTCGTGGCCGAGGATCGAGCCGGGCCGGGCGTAGTTCTCCAACACCAGGTGGAGGTCCGATCCGCAAATGCCACATTCGGCCACCGAGACCAGCAGTTCTTCGGGCCCGGCCTCGGGCACGGGACCTGTTCGACGGCGATGGTCGCATCCCCGACGTATACCGCAGCGGACATGAGGTCAGGCGTCATGATGGGTCCTTTGCGAGTTGGTACTGCTTGAAGAAGTTCCAGTTGATCTCGTTGGCGTCGATAAGGACCGTCCCGCGACCCACGCCCCCGAGTATCCAGGTGTTCTTGGGCCCGGTGTTGAGTGCGCTCCCCGGCCAGACGTGCCCCGAGCCGCTGAGGCGCCACATGTCGACCTGCGCGCCGCCTTGGCACGAGGTGTAGGTGACGAGGGTGGCCGTCTCGCCGGCCGACACCGAACCCGCGGCGCCGATGAGCGGGGCCGAGACGTGCGGTGTCGTTGCACAATGGTCATTGTGGACCCATTGATCGACACCGTCTTGGGCCGACAAGACGAGTTTGGGGTTCTTGTTGGGCGTCCCGTTATAGGGAACGATCGGGTCGGTCACCGAGGCGAATTCAGGGCGGGGACGACCGCGAGGGGTGAATGGTCGGGATCTCGAGCGGACCTTCGACCGCGGAGACGGCGGCGAGTGGTCGGCCGCCTGGGCCGCCAGGGCGTTGGCCATCATGCCCCCGCTGGATATTCCCGTGACATAGACCCGTCGTAGATCAACGGGCGTGCGGGACGCGACGTCGGAGATGACCTTGAGCAAGAAGTCGACGTCGTCGACCTTCTTTTGCTGCGGGAGGGCACAGCACTCGCCGGCATTCCAGCCGTACTGGGCGTTCTTGGCGACGGGGTCGGGGGTCAAGACCTTCGAGACCCGTGTCCCGTTGGGGTAGACGGCGAGATAGCCGTTTTGATCAGCGTTGGTATCCATCTGGGTCTGGAGCTCTTCGAGCTGGCCGTTCTGCGTGTCGCCGTGGAGGTTCATCACCATCGCCAGCGGTTGTCCCGATGCAGCGGCGGGGGGGACGTGGATCCAATAGCTTCGGGTCACCCCGCCGGACTCCAAGGAGATCTCATGGCGCCGGCCTTGGGGGCGAGCGTCGGCGTCGTGGTGGTCGTGGTGGTCGTGGCGTCGCCCGATGCACTCACCGCCGCGAACACTGGCGCAGCCAGGCATGCCGCGCCGAAGGCCACAAGGACCAGGCGACGGGCTCGAGGCCGATCCCGATTAGCCATCTTGGCTGCTCCGATTCTCCCGTTGCACCGAACGGTTCGAAAGTATGCCAGCAATGGGGATGACCCATCGGGCCGAGCGTCGAGCGGTCGCTTGGGCACGGTGGTGCCGCGGTGCATTGGTGACCAAGCTAGGGCGTCGCGCAATCGACGGGGAGGTCGGGCCCCCGACACCGGCGAGGCGCGGAGCATCGAGGAGCGTCCAAAGATGGGCCAAGGTGAGTTGGCCGAGGGCGTGCTGCGCCCTTGAGCGATGTCCTCATCGGTCACGTGGAGCGGGGGGAGATTCCTGGCCACGTCGCCCTCGTGGCTGATCGCACGCAAGTTCGGGTCGACGCTGGCGGACCATGGCACTGGGAGATGAGGTGCCCATGGGGCGTGATGCCATCTTGCGGATCTCCTCATTGACCGAGCCGATCGTGGCGGCCCGGCATTTCGTTGGTCGAACGCGGCGCGCTGTGGAACCCGCGGCACCGGTCGAGAGTGGCTGCCCGAGATGGCAAAGCGACGGGTGTTGCGCGACCTTTCGGCCGACCTCGACGACTCCGAGGCGCCCCGGCGCGCCGATCACCGTGGGCGATCTGCTCACGATGCGCATGGGGTTTGGCCACGTGATGGCTGCGCCCGGTACGTACCCGATCCAGCGGGCAGGCCGCCCTCGGGTTCGGTACCCTCGGCCCACCGTGGCCCCCGTCGGGTGACACCGAGGACGAGTGGCTGGCTACCTTGGCCTCGCTGCCCCTGATGGAGCACCCCGCCGAAGTGTGGCGCTACAACACGGCATCCGATGTCCCGCGATCTTGGTCGCCCGGGCGGCCCGCCGCCCGCTCGCTGACGTACTCGACACGTTGGTCTTCGGACCGCTCCATAGAGTCACCCGTCCTTTTTCGTTCCGCCCGACAAACAGGATCAGCTGACGACTGCCTACGAGGTCGATCCCCAACCGGTCGCCGCCGTGTCCTCGATGATCCGGCCCACAGCCATTGGGGTGAGCGCCCGCCTTTGCCCGCGGCGCCCGATGGCTGACCTCCCCGTTGGTGACTACGCGAAGTTCGCCGCCACCATGGCCGGCGGTGGCGTGCCCGGAACTTCCCCGATACTGAGCGAGCACTCGGTGCGGCTGATGACGAGCGATCACCTTAACCGTCCCCCGCGGGCGGCGACGGCGCCCATTGTCGACCAGGGCTCGGGTTGGGGTTTTGCATGGCCGTCCCGGCCGCCGATGGGGCGCCCGGGCCCTTAGGACCTCGCTTCGGCCGGGACGGAGGGCTTGGCACCACCTGACGCAGGGACACCCGCCGTGCGGTGACCATGGTCTTGTGCACCCAGCGAGCCATGACCTCGCCTGAACCTCCTGCAATATTCACCGATTTCTGGCACGGCGTCATCGGGGCGTGCACCACCTGAGGTGACCCTCGCCACGGTGCGGGGTCACACGGTGGCGCCCGGTGGGTCACACTGTTTGGATGGTCGCTCAGTTCATCTACACCATGCGCAATCTGGGGCGGTTCTATCCGCCGGATCGCCAAGTGCTCAAGGGCATCAACTTGTCCTTCTATCCCGGAGCCAAGATCGGGGTGATTGGTTCGAACGGATCGGGCAAGTCGTCGTTGCTCAAGATCATGGCCGGCCTCGACGACGGCTTCACCGGAGAAGCCCGCCTCACCCCCGGTTTCAGCGTCGGGTACCTGGCCCAAGAACCCGAGCTCGATCCGACGAAGGACGTGGCGGGCAACGTCGCCGATGGGGTCGGCGAGGTCAAGGCCATGGTGGATCGATTCAATGCCGTGTGTGCGGCCTTCGCCGAACCCGACGCCGATTTCGACGCCCTCTTGGCCGAACAATCCGATCTCCAGGCCAAGATCGACGCGGCGGGGGCTTGGGATCTCGAGAGGACCTTTGAGATTGCGATGGATGCCCTGCGGCTGCCGCCCGGCGATGCCGATGTCACCACGCTCTCGGGTGGAGAGCGCCGGCGCGTCGCCCTGTGTCGATTGTTGCTGTCCGCCCCTGACCTGTTGTTGTTAGATGAGCCGACCAACCATCTCGACGCCGAGTCGGTGGCCTGGTTGGAGCGCACGTTGTCGGATTATCCCGGCACCGTCGTCGCCGTGACCCACGACCGTTACTTCCTTGACAACGTGGCCGGCTGGATCCTCGAGCTGGATCGCGGCACGGGAATTCCCTGGGAGGGGAACTACTCGTCGTGGCTGGAGCAAAAGCAGGCACGACTGGCCGGCGAGGACAAGGCCAACCGTTCGCGCCAGGCCGCCCTCGAACGCGAGCTCGAGTGGATCAAGATGTCGCCGCGGGCGCGCCAGAGCAAGGGCAAGGCCCGGGTAAACGCCTACAACGAACTGGTGGCCGAGGCCGAAGCTTCAGAACGCCGGGCCGACAAGGTCGAGATATCCATCCCCCCGGTCCGCGTCTGGGTGACCGGGTCGTCGACGCGCACGGCCTCACCAAGGGTTTCG
This sequence comes from uncultured Acidimicrobiaceae bacterium, assembly GCA_963800725.1. GTDB lineage: Bacteria > Actinomycetota > Acidimicrobiia > Acidimicrobiales > RAAP-2 > Bog-473. Next base: position 39,295 of record CAWDCE010000004.1, read on the forward strand.
GTGACCGCCTCCTCATCGACGACCTGTCGTTCTTGCTTCCGCCCGGCGGCATCGTCGGGGTCATTGGCCCCAACGGCGCCGGCAAGACCACGCTTTTCAAGATGATCGTCGGCGACGACAAGCCCGATGCGGGCGAGCTCGAAGTCGGCGCCACGGTGGCCCTGGCCTACGTCGATCAATCCCGCGAATCTCTGGCGCCGGACGCCACGGTGTTTGACGAGATCACCGGCGGGGTCGACCGGATCGTGGTGGGCCACCGAGAGCTCCATAGCCGGGCCTATGTGGCCAGCTTCGGATTCAAGGGGAGTGACCAGCAAAAGCAGGTCGGACAACTCTCTGGCGGCGAGCGCAACCGGGTGCAGCTGGCCAAGATCTTGAAATCGGGCGGCAACGTCCTGCTGCTCGACGAACCGACCAACGACCTCGACGTCGACACCTTGCGCGCCCTCGAAGAAGCCCTGTTGGGCTTCCCGGGTTGCGTTCTGGTCATCAGCCACGACCGTTGGTTCCTCGACCGTATCGCCACCCATGTGCTCGCATTCGAAGGCGACTCGGAGGTCCGGTGGTTCGAAGGGAACTTCAGCGATTATGAGGCGGACCGCAAGAAGCGGCTGGGGGTCGACGCCGACCAGCCACACCGCCTGCGCTACAAGCCCTTGTTGCGCAACTAACCGCGGCGGGAGCTGACGGGGCGTCATGGTCGGGGCGCACTACGTTGCGATGGTCACAAGTGGCGGTGACTTTGCAGATGGGTCGGCCCGCGGCGGCGAGTATGACCACCGAGCGCGACACGGGCGGACCAGATGGGGGGATGGTGCGAGCGAGCATCGATGAGGGGGCACCGCAGGGCCGACGTGTGCTCGGCCGACGACGTGGACACGCGCTCGCGCTGGCGCTGGCGCTCGTGGCCGGTGGGCTCGCTCTTGGGGCACCTGCAGTCGCCGGTGCGGCACCGAGCACGCCGAGCCAGGCCAGCACCAGCACGAGAGGCGTGAGCGCCACCAAGATCAACGTCGTCTTCCCGGTGGTCGACCTCAATTCGCTTCAGGGACGGTTGGGCTTCGCCCAAGACGCCGAATACGGCGAGCAGGTGAAAGCCATCAAGCTCTACGTCAATGCGATCAACAAAGCCGGGGGGATCAACGGCCGCAAAATCAACGCCATCATCTCGATGTTCGATCCGACCGACGACGCCGCCATGCGGGCCTTGTGCAAGGACTGGACCCAAGGCGCGCCGGCGGCCTTCGCGGTGCTCGACGGGCTCGGTGCGTGGAGCGGGCAGAATCAGCTCTGTGTGGCCCAAGAGGGCCAGACGCCCTTCATAGGGCAGTGGACCTCGGTGTCGACCTACACCCAAGATGCCGCGCCCTATCTGTGGTGGACGGGACCCGACGACGCGGCGATCCTCGCCGCACTGGTCACTTGGGGCAAGAGCCAGGGCACCATTGGCGGCAAGGCCAAGGTGGGCGTGATCGTCGGTGACCAGGCCAACGACCAGACGGCGCTGACCAGGTATCTCCTGCCGGACCTGAAGGCGGCCGGGGTCACCCCCATCGTCGAGACCCTGGCGTCGGACATCTCAGAAACCGCCACCACCAACAGCCAGGCCCCGCTGATCGTCGAGAAACTCAAAGCGGCCAAGGTGACGTCGGTGATCCCGCTCATAGCGTTCAACGCCTTCACCCCGGTCCTCTCGGCCCAGACGTCGCAGAAATACTTCCCCCGCCTCCTCCTCTCTGACTATGCCTCTTCCATCGAGTCGTCTCTCGGGCTCCTGCCCGTCCCCTACGAAAAGGCGCTCGACGGGCAAGAGGGCGTCACCACCGAGACGCTCGGTGGCGTCGACGATCCACGACCGGTATCCCAAGGGGGCTACGACGCGGGGGTGCGCAGCTGCTGGACCCTGTGGCACACGGCCTATCCCGAGATTCCCAAGGGCAACATGAACGACGACATCGAAGAGCAGGGCCCGGTGCAGGGTTGGTGCCAAGAGATCCGCCTGTTCGCCCAGGCCGCCACCGCGGCCGGCAAGAACTTGAACCGCCGGACCTTCGTCACCGCCCTGTCGAAGATCGAGAATTTCCCGGGCGGCTACTCGCCGATCCTCACCTACGGACCCAACAAGTACTTCGGTCCCACGCAGTACCAGATCGTCAGACTCCACAACAATGTGCCCCCGAGCAGCCAGTGCCGGACGCCGGCGGGCAAGTTACCGCCGCAGGGTCGGTGCTGGACCACTGTCCAGACATGGAAGCCATTGCCTAAGGTGAGCGGATGACGGTAACGGCAACTGCTAGTGACAAGGCGCGTTGGGAGACCGAAGGGTGGTGTCTGCTCGAGGGCTTCATGCCCGACGATCTCGTAGGCGCGGCACAAGACGAAGTGGCGAAGCTCTTCCCGAGTGCAGAGGACTTCGCCGAAGATCGTGACCCCGAGCGCAACGAGCCGTTCCGCACGGACTCGCACTCGGTCCAGCCGAGATTCCCCTTCGACGCCGCCGTGTTCAACGACTTGTCGCTGCACGAATCGTTGATGGATCTCGCCGAGTACTTCTTGGGGGTCAGCGACCTGCGCCTCTACCAGAGCATGCTCAGCGCCAAATACGGCGAGGGGGCCGAGTCCGATGAGCAGCTCATGCACGTCGACTACGGGAACCACACCTTGTTGGTCCCGCGTCCCGACGTCGGCTTCCAGCACCTCGAATTGTTCATCTACCTCAACGACGTGGCCGAATCGGCGGCGACGCGGGTGGTGTCGCGCCAGTTGACCGGGGAGATTCCGACGGAGCGCACCTACTTGAACTACAACGAGTACGCCCACCTCTACGACGCCGAGGTGCCGGCCGTCGGGGGATCGGGTTCGGTCTTTGCCTACCGGTCCGACGTCTTTCACCGCGGCATCCGCATCACCGAGCCCGCCACCGCCCGTTTCATGCTCCATGTGTCCTTCAAGCCAGCGCACACCGACTGGCTGGGGTTTCAGTCGTGGCCGTCCGCGGCCGAGAGCATGGCCTGGCACCGCTTCATGCAGACCGCCACGATGCGCCAACTCTTGATGCTCGGTTTCCCGCCGCCGGGCCATCCGTATTGGAACGACGACACGCTGCGCGGGGTGGCGGCCCGCTACCCCGCACTCGACATGGAGCCGTGGCGCAACGCGTGAGCGAAGCAGCGTGGTGGCGATCGGCGGTCCTGTACCAGATCTATCCGCGCTCCTTCGCCGACTCCAACGGCGACGGAGTCGGTGATCTGCCCGGCCTGATCGCCCATCTCGACCACCTGGCCTGGTTGGGCGTGGACGGCATCTGGCTGTCGCCCATCACCGCGTCGCCCAACGCCGACTGGGGCTACGACGTGTCCGACTTTTGCGCGGTGGCTCCAGACTTCGGCACCCTCGACGACGTCGACCGCCTGATCACCGAGGCCGGCGCACGCGGGATCCGGGTCCTCATGGACCTGGTTCCCAATCACACCAGCATCGAGCACCCGTGGTTCCTCGATGCCCAGTCCTCCACCGACGCACCGAAGCGGGACTGGTATGTCTGGGCCCCACCCAAGCCCGACGGCTCCTTGCCCAACAACTGGATCAGCAGCTTCGGTGGCCCGGGATGGACGCTGAGCCCGGCGACGGGGGAGTACTACTTCCATAATCATCTCGTCGAGCAACCCGACCTCAACTGGTGGAACGAGGACGTGCGGCGGGCCTTTGACGACATCATGGCGTTCTGGCTCGATCGCGGCGTGGCGGGTTTTCGCATCGACGTGGCCAACGTGATCATCAAAGACGCCGAACTGCGCGACAACCCGCCGGCGACCGAGGACGATGATTTCGAGGCCCAGATGTTCGGGCAGCGCTCGGTCTACAACGCCAATCGGCCCGAGGTCCACGAGGTGTTGCGGCGCTTCCGTGCCGTCTGCGACACCTACGACGACGAGCGCCTGCTCATTGGCGAGACCCCGGTTCCCCTCGACGATCTGGCCCGCTATTACGGCAATGGGAGCGACGAACTGCACCTGGCCTTTAATTTCAACTTCATCGCCGCACCGTTCGAGGCGGACGCGATGCGTACGATCGTCGAAGCGACCGAGGCCGCATTGCCCGAGGGTGCCTGGCCGGCGTGGACGGGGTCCAACCATGACATGTTCCGCTTCCCGACTCGCTGGGCCAACGGTGAGCCCGACAAGGCCCGGGCCACGCTGGTCATGTTGTTGGGCCTGCGGGGAACCCCGGTGCTCTATCAAGGCGACGAGGTCGGCCAACTCGACGCCACACTCGCCCATGGCGATCTGCGCGACCCCCTCGGCGTGGCGTATTACCCCGCCTACGCCGGCCGTGACGCAGGCCGCACCCCAATGCAGTGGCGTGAGGGGCCCGGTGGTGGATTCACCGATCCCGGTGTCACGCCGTGGCTCCCGCTCGGTGACCCGGCGGGCCACACCGTCGAGGGGCAGCGCGCTGATCCCGACTCGATGTTGAACTTGGCCCGCGATCTCATTTCTCTGCGCCACGCCACGCCCGACCTCACCTTGGGGGACTACGCGTCCCTCCCGGCGCCCGCTGGTGTGTGGGCGTGGCGCCGCGGGACCGACACGGCGGTGGTGGTGAACTTCGGCGACGAAGCGGTCAGCGTCGCCGGCCTCAACGGCACCATTTCGCTCAGCACCGTTCGTTCCCGCCACGGCGAGGTCGTCGATAGCGCGCTGGGGGTTGGGCCGTCAGAAGCCGTGGTGCTGACGGGTGTGCGCTAGGCGGCGAGGAGTTCGACCGACTCGTTGTCGGGCCGGGTCGGGGGCGCTTGGTTGGCCTTGGACTTGCGGCTCGGCAGGGCGAAGCGGAAGATTTTAAAGATCACCGAACCGAACTGACGGGAGAGTCGGCCGGTGTTGTAGGGGATGCCGTAGCGCTCGCAGATCTCTTTGACCTCGGGGGCGATCTGCTGGTAGCGCCGGGCCGGGATGTCGGGGTAGAGGTGATGCTCGATCTGATAGCTGAGGTTCCCACTCATGATGTGGAAGAGTCGGCCTCCTGAGATGTTGCCGGACCCGAGCACCTGGCGGAAGTACCAATGCCCCTTGGACTCGTTCTCGCACTCGGCTTCGGTGAATTCCAAGACGCCGCTCGGGAAGTGTCCGCAAAAAATGATGATGAAGGCCCAGATATTACGGATCAGGTTGGCCAAGGCATTGGCGGCGAGGGTCAGTAAGAACAACGGCCCGGTGAAGGCCGGCCACATGATGTAGTCGCGAAAGGCCAACTTGCCGGACTTCTTCAGCCCGGCCCGCAGGGCCGGCTTGGCCTCCTCCCACGGCTTGGTGCCTTCGCGCACTTGGGCCACGTCGACGTCGTGGAGCATGATGCCGTGGTCGAAGATGGCGGCGAGGCCGAGGGCGTAGAGCGGATTGCCGAGGTTGACCGGTGACCACGGTGTCGTGTCGCTGATGCGGATCACGCTGTAGCCGAGGTCGCGGTCCTTGTCGGTGATGTTGGTAAAGGTGTGATGGAGATAGTTGTGGTAGTGCTGCCACCCCTTGGCCGGGCACGAGGAGTCCCACTCGAACTCTGTCGAGGACAAGGCGGGATCATTGGTCCAGTCGTACTGCCCGTGCAAGATGTTGTGGCCGATCTCCATGTTGTCGAGAATCTTGGAGAGCGACAGCGCTCCGACGCCGGTGAGCCAGAACGGCGGGAGAAATCCCAAGAACAGCGAGGCACGGCCGACGACTTCGGACCAACGTTGGATACGCATGAGCCGACGGATGTAGGCCACGTCCACTTCGCCGAGCTCACTGCGCACTCGGGCCCGCAGCGCATCGAATTCTACGGCCAATGCGTCGAGCTGGGTGGGCGTGAGGCCATGGGCCTCGGCCACGGTAGTCATGGGCGGTCCTTTTGCTGGTGGGTGATCACAGATCGACTTCTACGTCACCGACGGGCACACTCACGCAGATCCGGATGTTGACATCGGGACCGTTGGTGAGCTCGCCGGTCACCAAGTCACGCACCACGCCCGAATGGAGTTGGCGGGTACAGGTGTGACAGATGCCCATGCGACACCCATTGAGAGGTCTCAGTCCTTCGGCTTCGGCCTGGAGGAGCAGTGGCGTGCCGTCACTGGCCCGGCCGATCTCGCTCTCGGCGAAGCGCACGGCACCGTCGATGTTCCCGGCCTCCGCGGTGAACTGGCTAAGGGTGAACGCTTCGGTGTGGAGGTGCTCGCCCCGGCCGGCTTCCGCGAACAGCCGCGGGCTGCGTCCATCAAGGGAGCTGGCCCGCAGACATAGGCCTCGGCATCGCGCCAGTCAATGTCGCCGGTGTGCAATTGCTCGGCGGAGAAGAACCCGTCGAGTTCGCCGGTCCCGGGTCGCTCGGTGAAGACCTTGAGGACTCGCACGCCCGGCGCACTCGATGCTAAGTCGTCGAGTTCTCGGGCAAACAGCAGGTCGGACTGACTCAGGGCGTAGTGCAAGAACGTCACCGGCTTGGTCCACCCGAGGGCGTTTCGGGTGCGCAGCATCGACAGGACCGGGGTGATGCCACTGCCGCCGCTGATCAAAAAGAGGTGATCGGGCTCGGTGTCGGGGAGGATGAAGAAACCTTGCGCCGGGGTCAGGGTCAGGATCTGGCCCCGGGCAGCCGAGCGCACGAGATGTCCGCTAACCCGTCCCTCGGGATGGGCGGTCACACACAGCTCGATGGTGCCGTCCTTGGTGGTGGCCGCATTGGTCATCGAGTAGCAGCGGGTGTGTCGGACCCCGTCGATCTCGACGCCGAGCTGGGTGTACTGCCCGGCCCGAAAGCCCCGCCAGTTCCCATTTGGGCGCAGTGTGAGGGTCACGCTGCGCTCGGTGGTCCGCTCGGCGCTGATCACCTTGGCCCTGATCTCGGTCGAGGACCACGAAGGCCGGACGAGTTCGACATAGCGATCGACCCCGTAGGGGGTCGCGGCAACGTCGAAAACCCGCACGGCTCGCCGCAGGAGCCGCTTGGTCAGCGACCCTGTAGCGATGACACCAGTCGTCATAGAGGGACTGTAGCACTCCGAGTTAACACTTGTCAACTCAAGTGCCGTTGCCGCTGGCTGGTCAAGGGCCCCGTCTTGCCTGCGCTGAATCGAGATTTTCGTACCTCCCGGGCTTCTGGCTCTACACTTGTTCACAAGGAGCGGGAGAACGATGAGCAAGAAAGATTCGTCAACACGCCTGCAGAGCAAGGAGCATACGCGCCAAGGACTCATTCGGGCAGCTCTCAAGCTCGGTTCCCGCCAATCCTTCGACTCGTTGTCGTTGCGCGAAGTGACCCGCCAGGCAGGCGTGACCCCAACCGCCTTCTACCGTCACTTCGATGACATGGAAGAGCTCGGGTTGGTCTTGGTCGAAGAGTCGTTCCAGTCCCTCGCCGCCATGCTCAAGGACGCCCGGACCCAGACGTCGTTCGACCGCGACACCATCAACTCGTCGCTCGCCGTCGTCGTCGCCCATCTCCACCAGCACACCGCCCACTTCCGCTTCATTGCGCGCGAGCGCTACGGCGGGATGCGACGATTGCGACGGGCCATCAAGCGCGAGCTGCAGCTCTTCGCCGACGAGCTGGCCATCGATCTGGTCGCGATGCCCGGCGTCGCGTCTTGGTCGACCGACGATCGGCGGATGTTGTCGGGAGTGATCACCGAGACCATGATTGCAATGGTCGCCGAGTTGCTCGAGGTCGACGTCGAAGACGAGCCTGCGATCATCGAGCGCACCAAGCGCCAGCTCAGGCTGATCAGTCTCGGGGTGCCGTCGTGGAATTCCGAAATGATTGACTCGGCGCGCCTGCATCCCTAGTTTACTGGCATGCGCACTCGCTGGATCTGCTCGCTTGGTGGTGTGGTTGGGGTCGGAGCCATGGTGCTCGGTTTGGCGGGTCCGGCCGGTGCGGGCAACACCCTGTCGCCCAAGGCACTCAAGACGTTGGAAAAGACCTTGCAGTCGGGCAGCGGGCAGACCTATCTCGCCACTTACAACTGGGTGAGCAACGGCTCCAACGAGACGGTGACGATCGCGCAGTCACCGCCCAAGTCGAACATCTCGTCGAGCAGCGGCTCGTTCATCAACACCGGGACCAAGTCCTACGTCTGTACCGGTAGCTCGAGTTCGGCGTCGTGCTATTCGTCCGGCAGCACCAATCCGCTGTCCGCACTCATCAATGTCTTCAGCTCGAAGACCGCACTCAATGCGTTGAGCCAGGCACAACATGGCCTCTTGTCGAGGATCCTTGGCTACAAGACAACCAGCTCGAACCAGACCATTGGTGGTCAGCCCTCGACCTGTATCTCCATCTCCGTACGCTCAAAATCCGCCAAGTACTGCGTCACCAAGTCAGGCCTGCTCTCGTACTCGGGCACCTCGAGTGGCTACTTCGAGCTGACCAATTTGTCGTCGTCGCCCCCCGCCAGCCTGTTTGCCCTGCCGGCCGGGGCCACCGTCGTGACCCTGCCCGGGGGCACGAGCATCCCCTAGGGCGTCGTGGAACTCGACCGTCGGGGTCTGGCGCTATCGACCGAGTCGTCTGACGCCGCCGAGCTTTACCGTGGCGCCACCGAACGTTTCTTGTTGGGCCGTCCCGGTGCCGCCGACGAATTCGCCGCGGCCGCGGCCGCCGACCCGCGCTTCGCCGAGGCCCATTGTGCCCTCGCGCTGGCCCGACTCTTTGACGGGGATCTCGCCGGCGCCACCTCGGCCCTCGAGCGGGCGTCGTTGCACGCGAAGAGTGAGCGGGCCACTGGATTCGCAGTCATGGTCAAGGCGCTGAGCGAATTGGATCTTGCGACGGCGACCACCGAGGGTCGTATGCATCTGGCGCGCTTTCCACACGACGAGCTCGGCGCGCGAGACGCTCGGGATCATGTTCTTCTTGCTCGGTCGGACCGAGGAGAATATGGCGCTCTACGACTGGCTCGCCCCCGAGCAAGGTGACGACTGGAGCTTTGCCGCGAGTTGGAGCTTCGCCTGTCACGAGTCCGGGCGGCTCGACCAATCACGACAGCTCGGCCACCAGGCACTCGAAGCGCACCCGGACAATTCATTCGCACTGCACAGCCTGGCTCACGTCGCCTACGAGTCCGGCCAACACGACGAAGGCATCGCGCTCATTCGCGACTTCTTCGCCCAGGCCGACCCCATTGCGTTTCACCGCCGTCATCTCCATTGGCATTGGGCGCTTCATGACCTGGCCATCGGCGACGCTGTGGGGGCCAAGGAAATGTGGGACACCACCATCGCTCCGGGCGCGGTATCGGCCACGCTCGGAGCCGTCGACGATGGGGCCAGCTTGTTGTGGCGCTGGCACCTCTATGACGTCGGCGGCTGGGACCTGCCGTGGCACGAACTCGCCGAATTCGGCGCGCCAGATTGCGACCTTTCCGGTGACCCCGTTGCCGACGGCTTGTGCGGCGGTGGCACTGGCGGCCATCGGGGACGACGAGTCGCTGGTCACACTGGTATCGAATGCGACGGAGTTGGCCAGTGCGGGCTTGGCGGTCCCGGCCCCGCTGATCGGTGCCGTGGCCGACGCTGCGGTTGCGTCCTTTGCGGGTTCGTGGGGACAAGTGGCCGATACCTTGATGCCCTTTTGCGACCAGTTCGGATTGATCGGCGGGAGTCGGGCGCAACGTGAGGTCTTCGGCGACGCCATCATCTACTCCTTGGTGCGGGCCAATCGCGGCACCGAGGCAGCGCCGCTGCTCGCCGCACGCCTCGAGCGCCGACCGTCGGTGCGCGAACGTCAGCTGCTGGCCCGTTTCGGGTGACGGGGCCCAACCGCTGGCTGGAAGGTGAGCGGCCCCGCGGCGCGGACTATGACCGGCGCTTCGCGCTCCTCGAGGCCAGTGGGCACGACGTCCACGGAGAGGCCACCCTCGTCGAACGCTACGGTCCGAGCAGTGTCCTCGACGCCGGGTGTGGGACCGGCCGGGTCGCAATCGAGCTGCACCGCCGGGGCCACAGCGTGGTCGGGGTCGACGTGGACCGCGCCATGCTCGACGCCGCTCGGGCCAAGGCACCGCGGGTGACCTGGCTCGAGGCCGATCTGGGTGACCCCGACCTCTTGGTGGGCCACGAATTCGACGTCGTGGTCCTGGCCGGCAACGTCATGATCTTTGTGGCCCCGGGCACCGAGGCCGCGGTCGTGGCCAATATGGCCCGCCTGACGCGCTGCGGTGGGGTCGTGATCAGCGGGTACTCATTGGTTCCCCGAGGCCTGTCGTGCGAGATCCATGACGAGATGGCGGCGGCGGCCGGACTGGTGCTCGAGGAGCGTTGGGCCACCTGGGACAAAGAGCGTTTCGTGGCGGGTGGTGACTATGCCGTCTCAGTGCACCGAAAATCCGGGCCCGCCTCGTTAGGCTGATTTTCCATGGGAGATGCCGGACTCGATGCCATCGATCATCAGATCATCGACCTGCTCTCGCAGAACGCGCGCCGAACCATGGCCGATATTGGCGAACATGTCTCGCTTTCGGCCTCGGCGGTGACCCGGCGGATCGAGCGCTTGGAACGCACCGGGGTGATTGCGGGGTACACGGTTGTGGTCGACCATCGAAAGGCCGGGCGACCCATCCAGGCCTTTACCGAGGTGCGCTTCGCCGGCACGGCCGATCTCCAAGAGATCAAGGACACCGCGGCCGAGCATCCAGAGGTGCAAGCGGTCTTCACCACCGCGGGTGACCCCGACGCGCTCGGTGTGGCTCCAGGTGCCCGACGTGGTCCGCTTGGGGCAGGTCATCGAGCAGCTGCGAAAGCGTGGTCGAGTCACGGGCACCAAGACATTGATCGTGCTCGACACCTGGTCTCGCCATCGCCCGAGTGAGGTCAGCGCGGAAGTGAGCGGCCCGGGCACGGGCCGTCGCCATTGATGCGGCACCGACGAAGAGTGGTGCTGGTGTTGCTTGGCGCCGTGTTGTTGGCTGCGTGCTCGACCTCGCCGGGCGGTCGCTCGGCCAGCCCGACGACCGAGCCTGCGACCAAGGCGACGACCACCACGACGAGCGGGCCGAGCGGTGCGGGCGTTTGGTCCGCGCCCGTGCGCCTCGCACCCGGCGCAAATCTCTCGGTGGTGTCGTGTCCCCTCGACGCCCAGTGCGTGGCGGCCTCGACGACCGGGCAGTCCTTCCGCCTGTCGGGCCTGACGCGTGGTGTCCTCGGCCCGGTCGGGAGCGCCCCGTCACCCCAAGGGATGGCCTACCTCTCGTGCACCACCGCCACCTTCTGCCTGGCCGTGCCCAACCTCAATCAAGCCGTCGAGTTCAACGGCACGTCATGGGTCAACCCGTTCACCATTGCGGCCGCCCAAGGTTTCGAGGCGGTGTCGTGTGTCGGCACCAACTGGTGCATCACGATCGACGGCGAAGGTAACTCGTTTGTCTTCAACGGCACCAGCTGGTCGGGCAACGTCGGCGCGTGGGGGGCAGCCAACCAGATCTCGTGCGTCACCGCATCGTTTTGTGTGGCGGTCGAAGGTGGGACGACGGTATGGGACGGACGGACCTGGACCCAACCGGGAAGTACCGATTCGGTCGGCCAGCTCAACTCGGTCTCGTGTGCCACCACCAGCTTCTGCATGGCCGTCGACAGCGCGGGTGATGCGCTCGAGTGGAATGGCACCGCGTTCGGTGCGCCGCAGCCGGTGGCGTCCGAACCTGCGCTGGCGGGGACCGATGCCTCGGGTCTCACCGGCGTATCGTGCCCGACCACGACCTTCTGCCGGGCCGTCGATTCGATCGGCCGAGTGTTCGGCTTTGACGGCACCAAATGGAGTACCGGGACCTTGATCGCCAAGGGGCGGGCCCTGACGTCAATTTCCTGCCCGTCCGTGCACTACTGCGCCGCGGTCGACCGGCTGGGCGACGCGTACGTATCGAATTCGTAACGGAGAACTTCGGCGATGGCCCGGTAGCCGAGGGAGTGGTAGATGCGGTTTGCCGTCGCGTTGGCCAGGTCGGCGAAGAGCACGCAAATGTGTCCATCCTCCAAGATGGCGCGCGACACCTCCCCGACACAGTCGCGAGCAAAGCCGTGCCGCCGAAATTCGGGTGGAGTGTAAACAGGGGCGATCCGAACCGTCGCGGCGACGGCGGGGGTCTGGGCGACCAGACATACCGCGCGCCCATCGACCTCGTAGAGGTTGACCTGGTGATCCTCGACCCGCTGCTCGATGGTGCGTGGTGCGAGCCGCCCCTCGTGGAGATCATCGGCGAAGGCGTCCATCCACGCGCTGACCAGGGCCAAATCACCCGTCGTGGCCACTCTGATGTGCCCGGGTCCATGGCCTTGGGCCCCAAAGGTGCGGTCGTCGAGTCGGTAGAGGCGCGTGCCCTGGACCGGTCGGGCACCGATTCGGAAGCGCTCGCTCCAGCGGCCGGCGAAGGCGGCAGAGCCGGGCACCTCGCCCTGGACGGATGGAAGCGTGACGCCAGCGTCAGCCACGGCATCGGCGGCAGCCATCGCCGCCTCCGGCGTCATTGACGTGACCAGGGCGCCGAACGTCAAGGGCGATTGGAAGACCACCCCGACGACCGACGCGTCGGTGCGCTGACGCACGATCCAATAGCGCCCGGCCTCGTCGCTTGACGCCCGGGCCGCAAGAAGACTGAGGACAAGGTTGTGCCGGTCGGGTTCCGCCCCGAGGTAGGCGTCGGTCCGGCGGAGCACGTCGGCGGCGTCGAGCGAGGCCTCGACGACGAAACTCATCTCACCACGCATCGAGCCGGGGCGCGGGGCCCCGACCAATGATCCATGACAACAGTTCGGCGGGATCGCACCGCCCGACCAATCTGTCCAGTTCGACCGGCAGCCAGTCGCGTACCAGCACGGGTGGGAGTGCGACCTGACCGAGCCCGAGGTCGCCGTGGTGCACCACCACCTCGCGCCAGCACGAGAGGACCACGTGGCGCGCATCTTCGATCACGCCGCGGCTGGTGCGCGAGAGCCCGTCCCAGGCGTCGCCCGGCAACGTGGTGATTGCTGCGTCGACCGCGGCGGCGGTCTCGGTGACGTCGGCGACCAGGTCGGCGGCCGTCCGGTTCGCCCCGGCTTCGATGTCGGCGCTGCGACCGGCGAGTCCACCGACATATTGATCGAGCACCTCGCCGCGGATGACACCGTCGAGCCGACGGACCACGCTGTCGGCATTGCGGGCCAGATGGGTCAGTACATGTCCGACGCTCCAGCCCGGCAACCGGCTGGGGCGCCGGGCGGCGGCATCGGTCAGCCCGCTGAGGTCGGCGATCAACGCGGCATGCGCCTCGAGGCATCCATCGACCCACTCGTGCGGAGCGGTGGTGTTCACGCGGTGGGTATGACGGCCTGCGAATCGAGCATGTCGGCCATGACGGCGCGGATGAAGTCGTCGGCCTCTTCCGTCATCCCCCCGGCCACACCGCCGTAGATGGCGCCGGACCTGGGTGCTTCGCTGGCGTGCGCCTTGGCGTAGGCCACGGCGTCGTCGAGGTCGACGGCGAAGGTCTCGGCGACGTGGGCTTGGGTCTGTGGCCGTGTCACCGCCATGTGCAGTGCGTTCGGGTATTGCTGGCCGTTGAAGCGCCAGCCCCTCGTCCGCATGAAGTCATTGACGTGGTAGATGTCGAACGCATCGGAGGTGAAGGAGAACAAGAAGGTCGGATTGCCCATCAACTTGAGTTCGGGGTGCGTCTTGACGGCGGCCTGCATGGCGAAGGAGGTCTCGAAGATCGCCTTGGCATAGCCGAGGTAACCCTCGTGACCGAGCTGGACCATGGCGGCCCAGGTGGCGGCGATCAACCCACCGCTGCGTGAACCTTCCATGCCCGGCGAGCAGTACTTCCCACCGCTCCAGTCGGTCAGGTAGAAGTACTGGGCGTTGCGCAGTTCCTTGGAACGAAAGCTCAATACCGACGAGCCCTTGAAGGCGTAGCCGTACTTGTGGGTGTCGGCCGAGATCGAGGTGACCCCGGGGACCCGGTAGTCAAAAAGCGGGATGTCGTAGCCGAGTTCTTGGCCGAACGGCAGGATGAAGCCGCCGAGGCAACCGTCGACATGGAGACCGACGCCGTGTTCGAGGGCGATGTCGGACAACCCCCCAATGGGGTCGACGGTGCCGTAGCCGTAGTTGCAGGCCGACCCGATCAGGGCGACTGTCTGATCGTCGATGTGGCTCCGCACCCACTCGAGGTCGACCTGTGTCGTGGCCGGGTCGACCGGTGCCCGCCGGAGTTCCACCCCAAAGAGGTGGCAGGCCTTGTCGAAGGCGGGATGCGCGGTTTCGGGCTTGATCACGTTCGGTCGGGTGACCCCCCGGGTCTGGGCGCCGAATTCGCGGTACGCCAAGATGGCGTGCAGGATGCTGCCGGTTCCCCCAGTGGTCACGAGTCCACACGCCTCGGGTGGGCCGTGGTGCAACCCGAGCGTCATCGAGATGATCTCGGCCTCGAACTTGGTGGCGCTCGGGCACATGTCGCGTTGCAACACATTGACGTGGGCGAAGAGCCCGAAGGCCTCGTTCATGAAGTGGTAGTGATCGTGATCGCCGCAGTACATGGTGCCCGAGCATTTGCCCGTCTCCCAAAAGGAATCTTCTTCGCCCGCCATCGTCGCCAGCTCCGCCAGCACCGCCTCTCGTGGCGTTCCCTTCTCCGGGAGGACCCGATGGATGGCGAAGCGGTCGGCGTAGGGAAATTCAGTCATGGCATTCCTCCGTGTGGGTAGTCGAGCGGCGTTCTCGGGCGCGGGCCGCCGAGCGGTGACTCACGCTCAGCGGCAACGCACCACAACGGGTCTGATTCGGTGCGGGGCACGCAGTGATTATCCCAGGACGAGCTCGGCCCGCACCGGGCGGTGGTCCGAGCCCACATCGGGACACACCTGGCCCCCGTCGGCGACGATGGCACCGCGGTACAAGATGTGATCGATCTGGCTGTGGGGTTTGCCCGCCGGCCAGGTCTGCCCTTGACCACGCGGTGCCATTCGGGCAGGAAGGCGCGCACAGGGGGTCCCCATAGATTCATGTCGCCGAGCAGGACGGCGTCGGGGCGGGCATGGGTGCGATCGCGCAAGCGCTGCTTGAGGGCGGCGTAGTGACGGTGCGATCCGAAGTGCAGGTGCGACATATGGGTGCCGATCACCGAGATCGAGTGCCCCAAGAGCGTGAGGTCGACCACAATGGCGGCACGGTGGACCCGGTCCCGGGCCAGCTGGGGGAGGTGCAGGATCTGGGTGTCGTCGATGACCAGGCCCGGGCGCAGGCGGACCATGACGGCGATACCCCAGGTCCCGCGCTCGGCCCCGGCGAAGCGCGGCGCCTCAGAGATCCGGGCGGGGTAGGGGCGGTCCTCGTCGAAGAACAAGGCGTTGCGGCCCGAGCGCAGTCCCTGCGGCGGCATCCACGCGTCGGTGGCCGCCGGGTCGGGTCGGGCCCGTCGGCCATTGGCTAGCGGGCAGGTCACGACCTCATAGCCGAGGGCGGCGGCGACCGTCTCGGCCTGGCCGAGCGCATCCCTTGGCGCCTCCTCCCCGGCGGCGCTGGTCCAGCTCTCCTCGACCACCAACACATCGGCGTCGAGCGTGGCGCAGGCGGCGACCACGTCGAAAGGGCGGCCCCAGCCGTCGACTCCGGCATGCATATTGAAGTTGGCCACGCTCAGGCGGGCGTCAGTGGCGGTGGGCACGATGCGCCACGACAATAAGGCACCGCCGCCGCCGGTACCATCATCTCGGTGCCTGCCCCCGAGCTGCCCCACCTTGCACAACGGTTGCGACCGTTCTCGACGACGATCTTCGCCACCATGTCCGAACTGGCGTCGGTCACCGATTCGGTGAACCTCGGTCAGGGGTTTCCCGACACCGACGGGCCGGTCGAACTGATCGACGTGGCCGTCGCCGCCCTGCGCTCGGGGCAGAACCAGTACCCACCGAGTGCGGGTATTGCCGAATTGCGTTGCGCCATCGCCCAACATCAGCGGTCCTGGTACGGGCTCGATTACTCGCCCGAACGCGAGGTGCTGGTCACCACCGGGGCAACCGAGGCGATCGCCGCGGTCCTCTTGGCGTTGTGCGAGCCGGGCGACGAGGTCGCGATGTTCGAGCCGACCTATGACTCCTACGCCGCCTGTGCCGCCATGGCCGGTGCCACGGTCAATCTGGTGCGCCTGCACGCACCCGATTGGACCTTCGATCCCGACGAGCTGGTGGCGGCGATCACGCCGCGCACCAAGATCTTGTTGTTGAACTCCCCGCACAACCCGACGGGCAAGGTCTTCAGTGCAGCGGAGTTGACGGTGATCGCCGACGTCTGTACGACGCACAACTTGTTGGCCGTGACCGACGAGGTCTACGAGCACCTCGTCTTCGACGGCGAGCACGTGCCGCTCGCGGCCCTGCCCGCAATGGCCGAACGCACCTTGTCGATCTCGTCGGGCGGCAAGACGTTTTCCTTTACCGGGTGGAAGGTGGGCTGGGTGAGCGGACCGGCCGAGCTGATCGCCGCCGTGCGCTCCGTCAAGCAGTTCTTGACCTACACCTCGGGCGCACCCTTCCAACAGGCCATCGCCGCCGGCTTGGCCTTCGCCCCCGATCGACTGCGCGCCTTCGGGGCCGAATTGGCGGCCAAGCGGGACCTCTTTTGCGACGGGTTGGCCGAGCTCGGGTTCGCCGTGCACCGTCCCTCGGCCACCTATTTCGCCACCACCGACATCGCTCCGGTCGCCCCGGGCATGGACGCAGAAGCGTTCTGCAGGGCGCTTCCCGAACGTTGCGGCGTGGTCGCCATCCCGAGTTCGGTTTTCTACGGCCCGAGCGGAGGCGGCGAGACGCTGGTGCGCTGGGCCTTTTGCAAGCGTGACGAAGTCCTGGGCGAAGCCCTCGATCGACTGGCAGGGTGGTTTGCGTGATTGCGTGGGTCGACGCCTTCACCGACCGCGCATTTGGGGGAAACCCGGCAGCGGTGTGCCTGGTGGATCCGGTTGCGCCCATCGACGAGACCACCATGGCGGCGCTGGCGCACGAGTTCGGCATCTCAGAGACGGCGTTCGTCACCCCGACGCCGCACGCAGGCCCCAATACCTTCTCGCTCCGCTGGTTCACCCCGAGCGTGGAGGTCGACTTGTGCGGTCATGCCACGCTCGCCACCGCCCATGCATTGCGCCAGTGGGGCCTCGTCGACCCCGCGTCGCCGATCACCTTTTCCACCCGGAGTGGCCCGCTGCTGGCCCGCATCGGCGGTGACCGCATCAGCTTGGACTTTCCGACTTCACCAATGCGGGCGGCGTCGCTGTCGGCCCCATTGCTCGGCCAATGGGACAACGACGCGGTGGTGGCGTCGGGTCGATCTGATCACTTCGAAATGGTGGTCCTGAGGAACGAGGCCGCCGTGGCCAGCTACGTCCCCGAACTCGACGCCATCGCGGCGGTCGATGTGTCGGCCCTGCTCATCACGGCTCGCGGCGACTCGGCCGACTATGTGCTGCGGGTGTTCGGGCCCAACGTCGGGATCGACGAGGACCCCGCCACCGGGTCGGCGCAGTGCACGGCGGGGCCCTACTGGCAAGAGGTGCTCGGTCGCAACGAGCTGGTGGCCCATCAGCTCTCCGCGCGCGGCGCGATCCTCTATGTGCGCCCCGAGGGTGCACGGGTCCACATCGCCGGCCACACGGTCACCGTGCTCGCGGGCGAGCTGTGCTAACGATGACGGAGTAATGGACCTGCGCGACATCGTGGTGACGCACGCCACGTCGTCGCCGCGCGAGGCGGCAGCGAAGGAGCGGATCCTCCAAGAGCTGGACCGCCTCAGCGATCCGACCAACGAACACGCCGACCCCACCCACGTCACGGCGTCGGGCATCGTGGTCGGTCGTCGCGGCACGGTGCTGCACCTCCACAAGCGGCTCGGTCGCTGGATGCAACCCGGTGGCCACATCGACCCGGGGGAGACCCCGCCGGTGGCCGCCCAGCGCGAAGCAACCGAAGAACTCGGGATGCAAGTGTCCCATCCAAGGCGCGGCCCATTGTTGGTGCATCTCGACGTCCACGAGGCCGCCCTTGGTCATACCCACCTTGACCTGCGCTACCTCTTGCTCGGCTCCGATGCGGACCCGGCACCGCCCCCCGGCGAGAGCCAACAAGCCCGCTGGTGCACGTGGGAAGAGGCCGAGACCCTGGCCGACGATGCCTTGGTGCCTGCGCTGAGCATCGCCCGCAGCGCCTGGGATGGCGAGACGCCCGACGTGCCACGATGAAGGGATCATCATGAGCGGATCCCTCGAGCAACTCCTGGTCGTCCAAGACCTCGACACCCAGATCACCCAACTCGAACATCGTCGAGCCGCGTTGGCGGAACGGAGCGGCCTGTCGGCCGCCGAAGCCGAGTTGGCCACACTTACCCGCGAGCACTCAGCCCTCAGCGCCCAGCGGGCCGAGCTCGTCGTCGCCCAGCGCGATCTCGAGGGGCAGATTGGCGCGGTGACGGAGCGCAAGGGAGCGATCGAGCAGCGCATGTACGCAGCCCGCGGCACTTCCACCCGGGACCTCCAGGCGATGGACGAAGAGGTCCGACATCTAACCGAGCGCCAGGGCGAACTCGAAGAACGCGAGCTCGAGATCATGGTGGCGCAAGACCCGATCGACGCCGATCTCGCGGCGTTGGGCCAGCGCAGCGCGCCGATCCAAGAGCGCGTCGATGCACTGCGGGCCCAAGTCGCCGACGAGCAGGCCGAGATTGACCGTGAGCTCGCCCAAGCCGTTCCCGCTCGCACGGCCGCCGCGGCCGAACTCCCGAGCGCCCTGGCGGAGCGCTACGAGAAGCTCCGCGTCCGACTCAAGGGCACCGGGGCCGCCCGACTCATCGGGCACCGCTGCGATGGCTGCCACCAAGAGCTCTCGGCGGTCGAAGTCGACAAGATCCGTGCCATGCCTCCCGACACCATGGTGACCTGCGACCTTTGCGGGCGCATTTTGGTCCCGGTCTGAGTAAAGGACGCATCGGTGCTGATTCTCGTCCGCCACGGCGAGTCGACCGGGAACGCGCGCGGCCTGCTGCTCGGTCGCACCGATGCGGCGCTCACCGAGCTCGGGCGCGCACAGGCCAATGGGGTGCGCCAGCTGGTCACCACTACGGTCCACGAACTTCGCTCGAGCCCACTGCAGCGGGCCCGGGCCACCGCCGAGCTCTTGGATCTCGGCGTCTGGGTCGAAATCGACGAGTCGTGGGTCGAGGTGGACTACGGCGAGTACGAGGGACAGCCCTTGACCGACATCCCCGCCGAGATATGGCAGCGGTGGCGCAAGGATCCTGATTTCCGCCCCAACGGAGGTGAGACCCTGGCCGAGGTCGACGCCCGTGTCGGGGCCGCCTGCGCACAGCTCTTCGCGCGCCCGGGGCACGGGGCTCGCTCCGAGGGCACCGATGTGGTGGTCGTCAGCCACGTCACCCCGATCAAGTCGGCCGTGGCCTGGGCACTCGGGGCCGCCGGAGGTCTGTCATGGCGCCTCCATCTCGCCACCGCGTCGGTCACCCGGATCGCCTGGAGCAACGGGGCCCCCGTGCTCGAGAGCTTCAACGAACTAGCGCCTGAGCGCTCCGGCACGCCACAATCGCCACGTGGCTGACATCGCACCAACGCTCGCTGACCTTCGACCTGAGCCCGGGTCGGACGAGCCCCCGTTGCATCGGCGCCGCATCGATCTGGAGGTCTTCGAGCGTGGTGACTACCACGTGGTCATTGGGACATTGCTCGACCAACGCCCCTGGGCGAGCGGCAAACTCGGACCCAAGGACGTGCACCAGATGGAGCTGGGCATCGTGGTGCGCCGTTCGGACCAGACCATCGTCGACGCCGTGGCCACCATGGGTACCTTCCCCCACGCCGAGTGCCCGAGCATCGAGGCCTCGTTCGCGGACATGGTCGGACTCAGCGTCGGTCGGGGCTATACCAGCGCGGTCCAGGCCCGCTTCGGCCGCGAACGCGGCTGCAGCCACCTCGAATTCCTGGCTCGGGCCCTCGGGCCCATCGTCATCCAGGCCATCAGTTCATCGGCGTCGATGCGGGTGGAACTCGGCGACGGGGTCAACACCATGACCGGGGGCGGCGAGTTGACCTGGCTGGTCAACACCTGTCACGTATGGGCGGAGAATGGCCCCGGGAGCGAAAAAGTCGCGCTCGGATGGACGCCGAGCAATGGCGAGTATCCCGCCCCCTCATCGGTGGCGATTCGGCGCGCCCACGCCTCGGGCACCGACAGTGATCCGCACCCGAAGTAAGTCGGGAAATACCGTCCGAACAGGTCGAAGAGTTGCGCACAGCTCTTCCTCAGAAATTTCCGCAATGTGGGTTACAGTGGCCGCGACCGGACTTTGATCGAAGCGCTTCCCGAGAAGGTGACGGGGCTACGACCGCTGGGTTCGGGACGCCAACGGCCGGCGGCTGGAGAGCAGAACCTGATCTCTCCGCCCCTCCGGAGACAGGGTCGACTGCGGCAGTTGATCCAAAGCGCCAGTCGCTCGGTCGCTTGGCGTGGCACCAGCCCCAAGCGGTGTCGCGCCGGGGTCGCACCGACCCACCATTTCGTTCCTCGCGTCGTTCATTTCCCTCGAGGACTGCGGAGGAACCCGATCCATCGTGTGAAATGAAATTCTCTACGGGGCCAGTTCCGAACAGTTCAACATCCATCGGACGCCGAAGCGATCGAGACAGGTGCCCCAATAAGCCCCCCAGGGCATGTTCTCCAGTCCGAAGACGTCCTCGCCACCTTGTGATAATTGTCCGAACAGACGCTCGCTCTCCGCCCGTTCTTCGAGTTCGAGATTGATGGTCATGTTGTTGCCTGTGCGCAGTTGGTGGCCCTGCGAGGCCAACATGTCGGTGCCCATGAGCACGTGGCCAGCGAGGATCGGCAGTTCGACGTGCATGACCAGTTGCTTCTCCTCATCTCGCAACTCGGGTGCATCCGGGTCGCCAGGCATATCGCCCATGCGGTAGATCGGCCCCAAGAACTCGGTACCGAAGACCGATTGGTAGAAGTTGAATGCTTCCTCGGCGTTCCCCATGAAGTTCAAGTAGGTGCTGACTCTGCTCATGGCATGTCCTTTCCCTTGGCACGGTGAAGATGAACATCGGCAAAGTGACTGATGGGATCGACGGCCCAGCGTGCCACGTCGACCGGCACTCGGCTCACCCGACGAATCTCAACACAGAAGTTTTTCGCGAGATTGTCGAAAGTACAGCATCAGGCGTCGCACCGGAGAGGAGTTGAGAACCGGGCGCATCTCGGGGCCGCATTTGTGGTGAAGAGACCCAGGGCCGATCTATCGCACGGGAGCGGCCTGCGTGCATCGGCGCCCGCCACGCACTGCTGATTGAGGGAAGCAGGTCGGGGACCTGGTGTGCTCCAATGGCTGCGTGCGCGAATATCTCGATGATCGCATCGAGTGCACATCGAGTGAGATCCGTCTCCGGTGGTACTACCCGTGGGGCACGAGGCGGATCCCGTACACGGCCATTGACTCGATGGAGCGATTCGCACTGTCTGCCATGCGCGGCAAATTGCGAATATGGGGGACGGGTACCTTTCGCTACTGGGCGAATCTCGACCCGGGCCGACCGAACAAGTCGGTCGGGTTTTTCTTGGAGACCGGCCACCGCATCCGCCCATTGGTGACGCCCGATGACCCAGACGTGTTCGAACGCATCGTGCGGGGGCACATCGGCGCATAGCGCAGCGCGTCTTGGAAGTTGGACCCGGCGGCTTTCCCGCCGCGTCCGCAACGGGCTGCTACGCCGTCGTCGGATTCACCACATCGCCGTGGCCCGAGACACTGGCCCGGCCGACCTGTTCACCGGCGGAAACCGCCTTGGTCTGGAGGCTGGCGTTGATGGAGGCTGCGGCGTCGGAAGTGAGTTTGAGGCTGATGCGGGGGTAGATGATCTGGCGGCGATCCCCCGAGCCAGAGGTAAAGGTGATGAAGCGCGCTGGCTGCTGCTCGAGGGTGACGCCGAAGACGTTCAATCTCGCGCCACTCGACGATGTAGCGGTCAAACCGGGGCTGGGGAGGAAATCGAGTTTGAGATCGCTGAACGTCACCTTCTTGTCGTTCGCCGTGTCGCTGAAGGTGATGGTCCCGCCTTGGGAAAGTGCTCCGGTCCCAGACTGCGAATAAATGAGTCCGTCGTGCACCGGGAGGGCGAGGAGCGAATCGCCGCTGGCACCGCCGTCGCTCGTCGTGACGATAATGCCCTTGGCCGAGAGGGAATGGGCCAGCGAGGACGATAGGTCAATCGTCGTGGTGCCGCTCGTGAGGTTGATTCCATTGGCCCAACCGGCCGAACTGCACGCTCCGGCGACCGGCGCCAAGACGGCCAGGACGCCCACCGCAACACCGAGTCCGAGGAGGGCGCTTGGTCCACGCGATGTCCTGAATCGAATCACCGTGAATCCTCCTCAATCGTCGGCGACGGCGTGTCTGGCTTCAATATATGCACCCGATTCTCACGCACGACCGCACGAGGTCGCCCGCGGCCATCCGAGCGCCTCAAGAAACGACGCGGCCACCTTCGATGACGAGCGTGCGGTCGCAGCGATCGGCCTCGGCGGCCCGGTGGGTAATGAGCAGGACGCTGCGCTCGCCCGCAGACGCCAACACGTCGTCGATGAGACGATCGGCCTGGTCGGGGTCGAGGCCCGCCGTTGGCTCGTCGAGGACGAGAATCGGTCCTCCGGCCACCAGTGCTCGGGCCACCGCCAGTCGTCGACGTTCACCTCCTGAAATCGACACGCCGTCACTGCCGACTGCGGTGTCGAGCCCGCCGGGCAGGGTCGCCACCCATTCGCTCAGCTGGGCTGCGTCGAGGGCAGACTCGATATCCGAATCCGATGCCTCGGGCCGACCCAGCGTGACGTTGGCGCGCAAGGTCCCCGAGAAAAGTTGGGCGCGCTGGTCGACCAGGGCACACGCCGCCCGCACATCGCGTTGGCTCAGCTCCGTGGTGCCGACGCCGCCGATCGACAAAGTGCCCGCCTCAAGGGGCCAGAACCGCAACAGCGCATTGACCAAACTGGACTTGCCGGCCCCGCTCGAACCCGTGACGGCCACCCGATCGCCGGGCGCGACCTGCAGGTTCACGCCGTCCAAGGCACGGGGCAGGTCCGGTGAATAGCGCAACGACGCACCTTCGAAGTCAATATCGGGAACGCCGGCCGGCAGGCTTTGGGCCCGGGCGGGCGCGGGATCGCTGACGGGGACCGGCACCGATTCAATGTCGCCCAGCCGTTTCGCCGCGGCCTCGACGGCGCTGATCCGGGCCACTGCAGCGGCCACGCCGGCCATGGGTTCGAAGGTGCCGAATGCCGCCAGCGGAAGGACGGCCACCATGACCGGGTTGAGGTGGTGGGCGTGCACGGCCGAAATGGCCACCGCGAGCACTGCGGTCATGGCGGCTCCCAGGCACAGGCCGCCGATGACGCCGCCCTGGGCTGCTGCCCGCTGTTCGTGGTTTTCGAGATCCTCTGCTCTGGTGGCCATCTTCGCCAACTGTTCGAGTGCCGCGGTGTCGGCACCGAAGGCCAACAGATCGGCGGCGCCGCTCATCAGATCGACGACGTGGGCCGATATTTCGCCCGAGAGTGTCGAGGACGCTTCTGCCGAAGCGGAGCGCCAGACAAGGAGCGGGGGGACCGTTGCGGCAATGAGGAGTGGGATGCCGAGCGCGAGCGCGGCGAGTGGCAGGGCGAGTCCGACCACAACGATGCCCAAGATCGCCGCCCCGAAGGCGACCCCGAGAGGTAGCACGGTGCGCAGGTAGAGGTCCTGGAGCGTGTCGACATCGTCGATGGCCCGGGTCAAGAGATCTCCGCTGCGCCAGCCGGCCAGCGCGGCGGGCACCCTCGGGGCCAGGCAGTCGTAGAGCCAGACCCGCCACTGGGTGAGGGAGCGCAGGGCGGCGTCGTGGCCGATCAGCCGCTCCGCATAGCGCAGCGGGCCCCGCAAGAACGCCAGGACTTCGACGGCGGCGAGGATGCCGACCAGTGCATCGAGCCCGGGTCGTAGCGCCGCTCGCCCGATGACATAGCCCGATCCGGCCAACAGCCCAATGGTGGCGGCCGCCGAGGCCAGGCCCAAGAGCCCGGCGGCGGTGAGTCTCGCGTACGGGGTCCGCGTTGCGGGCAGAGCCATCAGGCGGCGTCGTGACGTCATGACAGCGCTACCTGGCGGTGCGTGGCCGCGAGGTGCACCACGGAGTCGAAGTGGGGGAGCAAGACCGGCTCGTGGGCGACCACGATGACGGTCCGACCGGCCAAGTAAGGCTCGATGGCCGCAGCGATGTCGGCGCCGGTCGCCGGGTCGAGGGAGGCGGTTGGTTCATCGAGCAAGAGGATCGACGCCGGCCTGAGCAGGGCGCGGGCCAAGGCCACGCGCTGGCGCTCACCGGCACTGAGGGTGATGCCGTCGTGGCCGAGCGCGGTGGCCAGCGAAGCGGGGAGGTGCTCGATCAGGCGCCCAAGGCCGACGGCACCGAGCACCGCGTGCAGTTCGGCGTCGCTGGCATCAGGGGCACCGAGACGGAGATTTTCCGCCATCGTGGCGGAAAATAGATGCGGACGCTGGGGCATCCAAGAAAAGCACGTGCGCCACTGGGCGATCGGGCAGCTTGCGATGGAGAGCGCCCCCACCGAGATCGCACCGGCATTTCGTTCGGCGAAGCCGAGCAAAGCCGCCAGCACGGTGGACTTGCCCGCCCCCGAGGGCCCGACCAGCGCAAGGCGCGCACCCGCCGGCGCGAAGAGGTCAAAGTCCTCGAGGGCCCCGCCGGACCGCCCGGCGTAGCGGACGCACAGACCCTCGATCCGTAGGTCGTTGTCGTTGCCCGTTGACCCGAGCGGCACTGCGTCATTGGTCGCGATGCTCGCCATGTCCGGTGTCGTTGCGGGTTGGTCGAGCACCTCGAGGATCCGGGCCGCCGCCGCCTGTCCTTCGGTGCTGGCGTGAAACTCGGCGCCGGCCCGACGCAGCGGGATGAAGATCTCGGGGGCGACCAACAAGACGGCCATGGCCGTTTCGAGTTGCAGCTCACCCCACAAAAGACGCAATCCCAATACCATGGCGACGAAGCCGACGCCGAATCCGGCGATCATGTCCATCGAGAGTGCGGACAAGAAGGCGACGCGCAGCGTCGACATGGTGGCGATGCGGACGCCTTCTGACGATTCGGCAACTTCGCGGCGGCCCTGGGCGTCGCGACCGAACGCCCGCAGCGTCGGAAGCCCCTCGATCAACTGTAAGAACCGGCCCGAGAGCGAACCGAGACGGCGCCACTGGCGTTGGGTCCGCCGGTTGGCTTCGCGTCCGAAGTAGATCATCGTCACCGGCACCGCAATCACCAGTGCGATCACGACCACGAAGGCCAGCCAATCCTGTGTCGCCACCCACGCGAGCAAGACCACCGGAACGATGGCCGCCATCGCAGCTTGTGGCACGTAGCGCGCGAAATAGGTGTGCAACGAGCGGAGGCCTCTGGTGGCGGTGAGTGAGAGTTCGCCCGGGCGCTCACCGGCGAGCCAACTCGGGCCGAGCGCCATGACCTGCACCAAGAGCTGGGAGCGCAGCGAGCGGGTCACCACGTCGGCTTGGCGGCGTGCGGTCGCCTCGCCCACCGAGGTCAGAGCCGCTCGGGCAACCAGCGCAATGACGACGACGATCAGCTCGGTGCGAACCGAACGCAACGCAACGTGGTGGAGAAGGGAGCGATCGATGGCCGTGGCGAGGGCGACTGCTTGGACGATGATCGTCACCGCCACCAATGCACCGATGATCAGCGCACTCGTGCGAAGTCGAGCCACGCTCGGGACCCGGGCGGCCAGGGCCGGGGGCACGAGCCGGGGTCGGGAGGTCGATGGTTGGGTCATATGGTGAAGGTCGCGCCCTCGATGTGGACGCGCTGGCCAATCAGCGATTCGGCAATGGCGTGACGGGCCAGCGTTTCATTCTCGCAGGCCGCAGCCGTTCGCCGTCCATCGTCGAGATCGGCGACGATGGCTGTGCGCACTGGTCGCAACCGGTCCGGTCCCCCCTCGTCGTAGGTGACGGTGAAACTGACCACCGTGGCCGGGCCGTGGGACGACTCGGGACCGGCGATATCAACGGTTGGTGTCGCGGCCTTGGCCGCTTCGGCCAGGTCCGCCACCAGCCCCGGCGCCTCGCCGCTGGGCGCAGTGGCCGACCATACGGCCAGCCCAGGTTTGGACAGCATGCCCGACACGGTGGTGACCAGGCCTCGGGCGCCGCGCTGGGCGCGCAGCTGCTCGATCACGCCGGCCGTTGCCTGCAACACGAAGTTGTTGAACGGCCCACCCGCAAAGGCCATGCCGCCGGTCACGGTTGGGGTGCCATCGACGGGCAGAGCCGAGCGCGCGTTGTTGGACGCGTACTGCTGCGGGAAAACACGAGTACACCTCCGTCAGCTCGAGATCGCCTAAATCGGTGCCGAGGTGCGCTGCGGCGGCTCGCCCGAGCGCCCCCATCGCGGGCCATGCATGGAGATCCCGGCGCGCGGTCAAGGTGATGGCGTGTGACGAGTGCAACGCCACGTGGGGGTACACGAAGCGTTCGGTACTCACCCCGGCGCCGATCGCCCATTCGGTCGAGCAGAACAACAGTGCCGCGGCCTGGTCGACCGTCCATTGGCTCGAGTGCCACAGGTTGTAGGGATAGGCCAGGGGTCGGTTCTTGGGCCCGGGGGTCGCGATGAACTCCGCCGAGCGCGGCGCAGGGAACGCGGCGAGTTCGTTGTGGCGCGCCACATCGTTAAAGCGAGCCCAAAGGGCGGCGATGTCGGCGGATGCGTGTGCGGCGTCTTGGTGTTCGTGCCAGGCCAGGGCGTTGTCGATGAGGGCATACTGCTGCACCGGGGGCCACACGATTCCTGCGGCCCGTTCGATGTCGGCGACGAAGTCGGGCGGGCGGTTGAGGATGACGTCAGGTTCCTCGGTGGCGTCGTCGGGGGAGACCCCGCCCTCCCGCTCGAATGCCCGCGCTTCACCACCGACCACCAAGACGCACTGCGCATCGCCGGTGGCGATGGCATTGAGCGCGTCGTCGATGACCTCTTGTTGGGACACCCCGATCTCGCACATAACGGTGCGCGCACCAGGCGCACCGATGCGCTGCGCCACGAGCGCGGCGGGGTTGGCATAGGACCAGCTGCCTTTGAGGACCGCGATGCGGTCCACTTTCTTGCACAACGACGCCGAGCCTGCATCGGTGGCCGCGGCGCGGCATGCCGTGGTCATCAGCTCGATGGCGGGTGCGCTGGTGTTGGCCGTCCCGACGCCGACGAGGATTGGGGTGCGGCGTGGGCGCGTTGGGTTCTGGGGGGCCACGAATGGCGATGCTACGGTCCGAACATGGCCAAGGGCGATGTGAGCGCATGGAGTGCGGCTCTCGAGGGCTTTAGCAAAGAGACGTTCGAGGCTGACGGCAAGACTCGCGACATCTATCGAGCCGGTGAGGGCCCGGCGGTCATCGTGATCAGCGAAATGCCCGGGATCACCCCCGGGGTGGCCGATTTCGCTCGCAAGGTGGTGGCGGCCGGGTGCACGGCGGTCATGCCCAGTCTTTTCGGTGACCCGGGGCGCCCGATCAGCGGGGGCTACACGCTCAAGTCAATCGCTCCGGCCTGCGTCTCGCGTGAATTCACCGCGTTCGCGCGCAAGAAGACCAGCCCGATCACCCTGTGGCTGCGTCGCTTGGCGGCGGCCGAGCACGAGCGCTGCGGTGGTCCCGGGGTCGGCGTGGTCGGGATGTGCTTTACCGGTGGCTTCGCCCTCGCCATGATGGTCGACGACGTCGTGGTGGCCCCGGTCCTCAGCCAGCCGTCACTGCCGTTCCCCCTTTCGAAGAAGTTCAAGGCCGACGTCGGGATCTCAGACGCCGATCTGGCCCTGGTCAAAGAGCGGACAGCAGCGGGTACATGCCTCTTGGGCCTGCGGTTCTCCAACGATCCGTTTTGTTTTGCCGAGCGGTTCGCCACGCTCAAGGCCGAGTTGGGCGACGCCTTTATCGCCGTCGAGCTCGATTCGGCGCCCGGCAACCCCCACGGACACCCAAAGTCCGCCCACTCGGTGCTGACCGAGCACCTCCAAGACCGCCCGGGGACGCCGACTCGGGCCGCACTCGATCAGACGCTCACGTTCTTGCGCGAAAAGCTCGGGGTTGGCTCTGGACCCGGACCGCGTCCGGGCGATTGAGCCCCACGGGTGCTTCTGAGACAATGAAGTGAGCATCGACACCACGATCAACTAGAGGGGGTTCGCCATGACCGAGTCCGATTGCGTCATGACCATCGGGGGCGACACCGCTCCGGCCGAGGGATCGTTCGGGGTCAAGAATCCCGCCACCGGTGAAGTCTTCGCCCACGCTCCCGAGTGCAGCCCCCAGCAACTCGACGCTGCGTTCGACGCTGCCGTCAAGGCGTCGCGCGATTGGAAGAGCGACGAGGCGGCCCGCCGGACGGCGCTGCTCAAGGTGGCCGACGTGCTCTTGGCGTCGACCGCCGAGCTGTCTCCGCTGCTGACCGCCGAGCAGGGCAAGCCCTTGGGCGACGCCGGAATTGAAGTCTTCGCCGCGGCCATCTGGTGTCAGTACTTCGCCAACCTCGAGACACCGCGCCAGATCATCCAAGATGACGCCGAGGCGATCGTCGAGGTGGCGCGTCGCCCGCTCGGGGTTGTAGCGGCCATCACGCCGTGGAACTTCCCTCTGACCCTGGCCTTTTGGAAGATTGCACCGGCGCTGTTGGCCGGCAACACGCTGGTCCTCAAGCCCTCGCCGTTCACCCCGCTCACGACCCTCAAGGTCGCCGAACTATTGCGAGACGTGCTGCCGCCCGGCGTCCTCAACGTGGTGAGCGGTGGCGACGAACTCGGCGCGTGGATGACCAACCACCCGGTACCGAGGAAGATCAGCTTCACCGGATCCATCGAAACGGGCAAGAAGGTCGCGATGTCGGCCGCGCCGGACCTCAAGCGAGTGACCCTTGAACTCGGCGGCAATGACCCGGCCATTGTCCTCGATGACGCCGACCCGGGCGTGGTGGCCAAAGCGATCTTCGCCGGCGCCTTCAACAACAACGGACAGGTCTGTTCGGCCATCAAACGCGTCTACGTCCCCGAGGCCATGTATGACGATGTCGTGGAGGCCTTGGCCGTCCACGCCAAGGCAGTCAAGGTCGGTGCGGGCACCGAAGAAGGGGCGAAACTGGGCCCGATCAACAACGAGCCGCAGTACGAGCGGGTCAAAGAACTGGTGGCCGACGCCGTGTCCCAGGGGGCCAAGGCGGTGACCGGAGGTCACGCCATAGACCGCCCTGGATATTTTTTCGAACCGACAATCCTGGCCGGACTTTCCGATGGAACCCGTATCGTCGACGAAGAGCAGTTCGGTCCGGCGCTCCCGGTGATCGCGTACCGCAACGAAGGTGACGCCATCGATCGGGCCAACGCCACACACTTCGGTCTCTCGGGCTCGGTGTGGAGTGCCGATGGCGATCGTGCGGCCGCGGTGGCCGCGCAGCTCGAGTGCGGGACCGCGTGGGTCAACACCCACCTCGCCCTCTCACCATCCCAGCCCTTCGGGGGCTTCAAGTGGAGTGGCGTCGGTGTCGAAAACGGCCCATGGGGCTTGGCTGAGTTCACCGAATTCCAGGTGGTCCACCGCTCCAAGTCCAGCGACGGACTGAATCTCAACACCGGGGGCCTGGTCTCGTAATCGATTCTCGTCTTCAGCGGGGCGGCACGATCTGCCTGCGGCACTCGTCGGCTTGGGGATCCTTGCGACCGCGAGTCGTGGTCGCAAGGGATCCATGAGCTCAATCATGAGGGTTTTGTAAGGGAACGCCAGATCGCGCCTTTTACACGTGTCCCGAGGTGCGAGGCTGTGATGGTGGCGAGCGAGCAGGGCACCATCATCGTGGTCGAGGATGACCCCCATATTGGCGATCTGGTCGATCTGTACCTTCGGCGCGATGGCTATCGCGTCCTGCTCGCCGGCGACGGTGAGCGCGGACTGACGCTGATCGATCAACAAGACCCGTCGATGGTGATCCTCGACGTCGGCCTTCCCGGTCGAAGCGATGGCTTCGAGGTCTGTCGAGTGATCAGGTCCAAGAGCGACGTCCCCGTGCTTTTCCTCACCGCCCGTGACGATGAGGTCGACCGGATCCTCGGCCTCGAGCTGGGCGCCGACGACTATCTCGTCAAGCCGTTCTCGCCGCGCGAGTTGGTGGCGCGGGTGCGGGCCATTCTGCGTCGCACCCAAGGCGGCGCCAAAGATCCAGAAGCACCCACGGTCTTCAGCCACGGCGGTCTCGAAATCGACGTGCGCAGTCGTCAGGTGCGCGTTGGGGGTGACGTGGTCGATCTGGCCAATCGCGAGTTCGACCTCTTGGCCTACTTCGCCAGCAACACCGGGCTCGCGCTCTCGCGCCAACAGCTGCTCGACGGGGTCTGGGGGGCCGACTGGTACGGCGACGTGCGCACCGTGGACGTCCATGTCGCCCAGCTCCGCAAGAAACTTGGTGACGCACTCCCACTGGCCACGGTGTGGGGCGTTGGGTACCGGTTCGGCTGAGGTGCGCGCATGCGACGTCGACTGACGATTGCCCTTGTCGGGCTGGTGGCGGGTGTGCTGATCGTGGCGGGAGTCGGCGGTCTGTTGCTCACGCGCGCTCCGCGCGCAACGAGGCCAAGCAACAGCTGGTGACCGAGGCGACGGCGCTGACTTCAAAGGCGAATCTGACCGCAACGCTCGGCGAACTCAAGGTGATCCGCCAGGTACTCAGGCTCGAAGACGCCCGCTTCATCCGCATCAACCCACAGGGCCAAGTCACCTCACCGCCGCCCACCGGACTCAGCGCCGCCGACCTCGACGGTGCGGCGCTTGCGGCAGGGGAGACGGTGTCGGGGAGGAGCGGAAACATCGTCTACGCCGCCGCACCGGTGACCTTGAGCGCGAGGGCCCGGGCGCGGCTCGACATCGGTGGCCAGGTGGCGATCGTGCTCACCCGCCAGGTGGGCGACCTCGGCCCGGGGTGGGGCTACATCCTCATCGTCGGTGGCGTCACTTTGGCGCTCGCGGCGCTGGTCGCCTCACAACTCAGTCGCCGCATGACCCGTCCTTTGATCGAGGCCACCGAGGTCACCGGCCAGATTGCGTCGGGTGATCTCGACAGTCGGGTTCCCGTACACGAGGGCGATTACACCGAGTTCAGTTCACTCGCGCACTCGATCAATTCGATGGCGCAGAGCCTGAGTGACGCACACGGGCGCGAGCGCGAGATGCTGCTGTCGGTGTCGCATGATCTGCGCACCCCGCTGACCTCCATCCGTGGCTTCGCCGAAGCCATCACCGACGGTGCGGTCGATGACACCACCCGCGCCGCCGAAGTGATAATCGCCGAATCGCGCCGGCTGGAGCGACTGGTCGGCGATCTGGTCGACCTGGGCAAGCTCGAGGCGCAGCAGCTGTCCTTTGACATCAGGCCCACCGATCTGGCCGAGGTCGTGGACATCACCGCCGAAGGGTTCCGGCCGGTGGCCGAGAAGGGAAACGTTGCCTTGCACGTCGCCGTCGCGCCGCGCGCCGAGGCCATGGTGGCCGCCGATCCGGACCGCCTGGCCCAACTGCTCGCCAACCTGATCGAGAATGCCTTCACCTTTGCCGCCACGTCGGTCGTGGTGACGTTGTGGCCGAATGCCGCGGACCAAGCCGGGCTCGTACGCCCCCATGTGATCACCGTCGACGACGATGGCCCCGGCATCGGGCCAAGCGATCTGCCCCGGGTCTTCGATCGCTTCTACCAAGCCGACCGTGGTCCGAACCGCCAAGTCGGCTCTGGTCTCGGCCTGGCCATCGTCGCCGAGCTCGCGGCGGCCATGGGAGCGAGTGTGCGGGCCGAGTCGCCGCTGAGTCAAAGGGGCGGTTCGCGCTTTGTGGTGGTGTTGCCCCCACTCGCCGCACCCCCTCACCAGGTCCCGAACCGAATCACGCCGTCGGCCTGACGAGTGTCATTGGTGCCGGGTGTGGCGGGCTGCGGTCCTTGCACTTCGCCTGCAACCAACAGGCAACGCAAGCGCCCCGGACCTGCACCTTGCGCCGACCACTATTGGCCTCGGCAAATCACGACCAACGGACGTAGTCGCTCGGGGCGGGGCAACTATGTCCGTTGGTCGTGGCCAATCTCACTCGTGAAACCGGAATGGCTATGGACCGACACCAGGTGCACAACGAACGGGCGACCTTGCTCTGGAACCATTGGACCAATCGGTTGGGCCGCGCCATGAGCCGGACGCCGTTTCGTCGCCTTCTACCCGGCCCGCTGCTCATGGCCGTCTCGTTGGCCGTGACCTGCATGTCGATCGACCCGGGGAGCGCCTCTGCGGCCGAAGGTATGAGCTCTCCAATCGTCACTCACACGCTTCCAGGACTGGTGGCCGAAGCGCCCGGGCCCTACAACGGGCCCATTGATGAGTCGAACGTCGACCTCCTCCATCTCAACACGACGCAGAAGAGCGAATTCGAGCAGTCCATAGCGAGCGGTGAAGTGCATGCATATCTGCGGGTCTGGACGGCCGAACCACCCAATGGCAATGGCGTGCTCATCGCGGCTTTCCAGTTCGCCAACCCAGTCGAGATGACCGCATTCCAATCCGGCTTCGAAGGGGCCGTGGCTTCGTCACCTGGTGTGACCCGTTTCGATGCACCAGGAGTACCCGGCGGGGCAGGTTTCGCTCTTGCGACCACGACCGCGCTCGGTGGGCACGGGGTGAATTATGTGGTCGGATTCGCCAAGGGATCATCGGCGTTCGAGGTGTTTACCGTCAACGGCAACGGTGCCCTCAACAGTACCGACGCCGTCACGGTGGCCCAGCGCCAGTGGGCGGCCGTGCCCAATGCGGCCCCAGCCACCACTACCTCGGCGTATCGGATCGGGGGCATCATGGGGGCCGTCCTTCTCATCGTGCTGCTCGTGGGGCTGATCGTCATCCTCGTGCAGCGGCGCAAGAAACCCGCCGGGCCGACCCCAGTGGTCGATTTGGCGCACCTGCCCCCGCCACCGAACAACCGCCAGCTCGTCGCGGTCGGTACTCGTGGCGCAAGGACCTTCGCCCCACCGAGCCCCTACATAGCGGGCTACGGTCCGAACGAGCCGGGCTGGGTCACTGACCGCAGCCAAATAGAACAGCAGGTCTATTGGGATGGGCAAGCTTGGACGGCGCGCCGCTCGTATCGCTCGGGGGAGTGGGTCGAGGAATAGTTCTGGGCGCAGCCTTTGCCGCGCGCACAGTCCTTGCGATCCGATCCTCATCAGTCGGCGCCGCGAGTTCCGATCACGTCGCCTCGTCGTCGGCGTATCTCGATGGGGCCAGATTTGTCCAGGCGCCGGCCATGCGCGCACGCCGTGAGTGACGGGACCCCTTGGCGAGGCGCTCCGGGGCGCGCATTGAGTCGTGTGGAGAGGTGGTCAGCGGGTATTCGTCTGTCGGTCATCCACCACGAGCTCAAACCAAGATGGAGGTGAACGCAATAAACCTTCAGTTCGTGACCAGCAATGCGCCGCCTGTTGCTGGACGTCTGCGATTCCCCATCGCTGCAACCCGAAGATGAATGAGAGGACGCAAAGGTCGACTCCTCTCGATGGGTGGGAGACTTCAGGTGGTGGGGGTACCTGAGTCGGCTGGAGTGTTTTCAGCAAAGATGTCCGAGCACAACTCAACGCAATGCCGGTAGATGAAGAGTTCAGGCGATGGGCCATGGACGAATTCGAGACCCTGGCGATCCAGCCGGCAGAAAGAGCACGTGACCACGGGAGCTTTCATGAATGCAGGTCGGATCGACGCTCGCGTCGAGGGCACGTGAGCTTGCCCCACCACACGAGTACTACCAGTGAAGTGGGCCCGACAAGTGGGTGCGGCCGTCGCTCGGTAAGGTGCGGATGATGATGGGATTTGTATTT
Organism: uncultured Acidimicrobiaceae bacterium; assembly: GCA_963800725.1. Classification (GTDB taxonomy): domain Bacteria; phylum Actinomycetota; class Acidimicrobiia; order Acidimicrobiales; family RAAP-2; genus Bog-473. The sequence goes on from CAWDCE010000004.1 coordinate 73,301, forward strand.
CGGCTCATTCCGCCACGCGCCAGTTTTCCGTTCGACATGTCGAATGACGAGAGGGCGACGATGTTGGAACACATCGAATACTGGTCTGCACTCACGAAGCAAGGACGAGTGCTTGCCTTCGGCCCGGTTGGTGACCCAAGAGGGGCCTACGGCATCGGAATCGTGCTCGCAGAAAACCAACGTGAAGCAGAAGATCTACGTGATCGCGATCCTGCCATCGAGTCTCCTCACGGATTCGCGACTGAGATTGCACCGATGCTGCGCCTCGTCACACCCGATCAAACCTTCGATGCCACGCCGGGTGAATAGGTTCGTACGGGCCCGTACGTCCTCGGGACCAGCGTGGCGTCGGCTAAGCAAAAAGAGCGTTGCGGATTTGGGGGCGATTCGGGCGCTAGGTTCTCGGCCCCGACCTGTGCGAAGTGCTTCGAACGGCCCGAAATCTGACATGACGCATTAGCGATTGACTTCGATCGAGTCCACACCGAAAGCGTCAAGAACAGCAACGACCCATTCCCAAGGCACGCGGCTCTCGGTGGCAGGTCGCCCAGCGAGTTCATCAACCTCGCGGATAATACGTTTCGACGAGGCGTGTCCTGGCAGTCCGTCTGGCGACTCAGCCTGTTGGCTGTGACGCCGACCCTCGGGCCGCAGCCTCGATTGCGGAGATGTCGATCTTTTTCATCGTCATCATCGCATCCATGGCCCGCTTCGCCGCGTCCTCGTCATTGCTGTGCATTGCTTCGAGTAGGGCTCGAGGCGTGATCTGCCAGGAGAAGCCCCATCGGTCTCTGCACCAGCCACACGCGCTTTCCGCTCCGCCGTTGTCGACGATCGCGTTCCAGTACCGGTCAGTTTCACCCTGGTCGTCGGTCAGCACCATGAAGCTCACGGCCTCATTCGGGACGAAGTTGGGTCCCCCGTTGAGACCAACAAATGCTCGGCCGAGCACGGTGAATTCAACGGTGAGCTCGTTGCCGGCCGATCCGTCGGGATAGTCCGACGGAGCTGTGTGGATCGAATCAATGTGGCTGTCGGGGAAGGTCGTCGCGTAGAACTCGGCTGCCTTGCTGGCCTCACCGTGATCGAACCACAAGCAGGTCGTCAGTTTGTCGGACATCGAAATTCTCCTTCACTCTGCGGTGCCATCAGCAGTGTCTCGGACGGCTCTCGTTGCATTCGGTCTATTTATTCCCCGTCATAGCGTGGCTATTCGATTTTCACGGTATCGCTGCTTGGGCCCTTCAAGAAGCGGCGCCGATCCGGCGTCATGGGACCGGTGACCGAGTCAGTCCTCATCAAAGAGATGACGGAAGAATCTGTCGGGATCTTCGAGGAAGGATCGTGTCAGCAATAGCTGTTCGGTCTCGGCGTACTCGATCGGCCGGACTCCGCGATCGGTCATCTCGAAGATCATCGCTTGTGGATAAGCCAGAAGGATCGGCGAGTGAGTCGAGATGATGAACTGGCCTCCAGTCCTCACTCGGTCATGGACGTGCCTGAGCAGTGCCATCTGGCCTGTCACCGAGAGAGCCGACTCTGGTTCATCGAGAAGGTAGATGCCGCGAGAACCGAAGTGCCGTTGAACAGCTTCGAGGAATGATTCACCGTGCGATCGCTCATGGAGGTTCCGCCCGTCTTCGAAAACTTGGTCGTAGCGCGATGCCACGTTGTAGAAGGACTCGGCTCGAAGAAAGAATGACTTCTTCGGCTGTCCTCTCCACCACAATTCCAAGAACTCATGAAGTGATGAGTGGGTGTCGTGTGTGGTGAAGCGAAGGTTGCCGCTTCCGCCCTCGGCGTTGAGGCCGGCGTTCACGGCGATGGCTTCGAGGAGCGTTGATTTTCCGCTGCCGTTCTCCCCAACGAGGAAGGTCACTGGGTAATCGAGATCTAACTTCTCGATCGACTTAATCGCCGGGATCGAGAAGGGATAGATCGAACGATCCGCCACCCGATCCCAGCGAACCTCAAGTTCAATGAGCCTCCCGTCGATCTCCTTCACGCACAAACGCTAACCCTGACACCGGCCTAAGTCCTCTTGTGCGTAATTCGCCACCTGGTCGACGGTGAGTCGGCCTGTAGGCGGGATTCTGTCCAGCCCAGAGGGCTTGGGTGACCATCCATCTAAGCGGCCTACCTGGGGATGCTCCTCTTTCGAGAAGCGGGCGAGCAACCCGTCTCCCACGCTTGGCCTTGCTCCGGGTGGGGTTTACCGAGCCGAACAGGTCACCCTGGTCGCTGGTGCGCTCTTACCGCACCGTTTCACCCTTACCTGTGCGAACCCGAAGGTCCGCCATCGGCGGTCTTTTTTCTGTGGCACTTTCCTGCGGGTCACCCCGACTGGCTGTTAGCCAGCACCCTGCTCTGCGGAGTCCCGACCTTCCTCAACCCGATCCCGCAATGCGGTCCGTGCTGCGGTCACCTGGCCGACTCACCGTCGCTGACATTCTGCCACCTTGGTCCGTGCCGGCCGCACACAGCCCATCGGTAGGGTGTCGACCATGGCCAGCGGCACCCATCGCCTCTTCGACCCCGAAGTTCCCCCGACCAAGAGCACCAATGACCCGAGCGCCGACGGCGGCCACGCCAACGTGCTCTCGATCGGTGGGCTCTATGACGAGGTCGAGGCCGCTTTGACCTCGGTGTTCCCGCGCCGGCGCCAACTGTGGGTCCGAGGCGAGATCCAGAGCCTCTCGGACCAGTCGGGGCGCTCGGGCCACTGCTACCTCGATCTGGTCGACCCCGATGAGGGGGACGGAGTATCGGGAGGAGCCCCACGGGGGCGGGGAGCACCCGCCCTGCGGGTCAAATGTTGGAAGGGGACCTGGGGACCCATGAAGCGGACCCTGGCCAAAGAGGGGATCGCGGCTGACCGAGGGCATGGTGGTGGTCCTGCGGGGAGCCATTGACCTCTACCGCCCCAAAGGCGAGATCGGCTTCATCCTCTCCGAACTCGACGTCACGGCTCTGTTGGGTCGCTTGGCCGCCGAACGCGCCGAGCTATTGCGTGCCCTCGACGCAGAAGGCCTGTTGCGGCGTAACCGCGAGGTCCCGGTCCCCGAGGTGCCGTTGCGAGTGGGACTGGTCGCCAGCCCCGACACCGAAGGGTACCGAGATTTCCTCGGTCGCCTCACGGGCTCGCCGTTCGGATTCGTGGTCAAGGTGGCGCCGGTGCGGGTTCAAGGTGGCGAGGCGCCACGGGCCATCGCCCACGCCGTGAATTTTGTCGGGAGCAAGCGATTGCGACGTCATCGCGGTGATTCGTGGCGGCGGTTCGAAGGCGGATCTGGCCGCATTCGACGCCGAAGCGGTGGCCCGGGCGATCGCGGTGTCACCCAAACCCGTGTGGACCGGCATTGGGCACACCGGTGATGAATCGGTGGCGGATCTGGTGGCCAACCGAGCCTGCATCACCCCGACCGAGTGCGGCCATCAACTGGTCGCGATGGTCGGGGAGTGGTGGATCGATCACGTCGCCGAGCCCGCCGCTCATTTGAGCCGACGTATCTCCACCCTCGTGGCCGACGCCGCGGTCCGCGACGCCCAAGCCCGGGGTCGCCTGGCCCGTGCCGCACGCTCGCAACTGCGCGTCCACCACGAACGACTGGCTCACAGCGCCCGGGCCGTGGCGCGCCTGGCCCCCGAAGGTCTGGGCACCCACGAGGCGCGCCTGGCGGTCCATGCCGCACGCCTCAGCCCACTGGCGCTCGGGCAGGTGGGTCGCGAAGAGGAACGGGTGCATTCGTGGCGGCGACTGCTCGCCGCCTATGACATCGATCGCCAACTTGAGCGGGGCTACACGCTGACCACCACCGTGCACGGTGAGCTGGTCCGCAACGCCACCGATGTCAGCCTCGGTCAAGAACTGGTGACCCGATTCGCCCACGGCACCGCCCGATCTCGTGTAGAAGATTTGACCGTCAACGATGAGGAGACCTGAGCATGGCGGGAACCAAGGAATCGGCGGCCACCGCCGTCGACAAGCTGAGCTACACCGACGCCAGTCGCGAACTGGACGAAATCGTCGAGTTCTTCGAGCAGCGCGAAGTGGACGTCGACGTGCTGGTGTCCCGACTCGAGCGAGCCACGGCCTTGATCGACGAACTCGACCGGCGCCTGCGCCAGACCCGAGCCCAGGTCGAAGAACTGGTGCCTCGGCTCGACGCGCTGGCCAGCGAGGCCGCGGCCGAAGAGATCGACGGTGACCACGATGAGTGATGACCGCCTGTACTTTCGCCAGTTGCTGTCGGGCCGAGACTTCGCCAAGGGCGATCAGATGGCCCGGCAGATGGTCAATTTCGTCTACCTGATCGGCGACCGCGGAGAGCGGGGAGGCGGTGGTCGTGGATCCCGCCTACGCGGTGGACGACCTGCTCGGCATCTTAGAGGCCGACGGCATGGCACTCACCGGAGTCCTGGCCACGCACTACCACCCCGATCATGTCGGGGGGCAGATGGGCGGCTGGTCGCTTGAGGGGATTTCCACGCTGCTCGAGCGTGCCGAGGTGCCGATTCACGTGCAAAAAGAAGAGGTGCCCTGGGTGGAGCGCACCACCGGGGTGAACGGTACCAATCTGGTGGCCCATGACAGCGGCGACGTCGTCGCAGTCGGTTCAGTGGCGATCGAACTCATCGCCACGCCCGGACACACGCCGGGCAGCCAATGCTTCTTGGTCGACGGCCATCTGGTGGCCGGGGACACGTTGTTCCTCGAGGGTTGTGGCCGCACCGACCTTCCGGGAGCCGATCCCCTGGCCATGTACGAGTCCATCAATACGCGGCCTGGCCCGCGTGCCCGATCAAGCGGTCCTCTATCCCGGCCATCTTTATTCGCCCGAGTCATCGCAACAGTTGGGTGAGACCCGCAAGTCCAATTACGTCTTCCGCCCCCGCTCCGCGGAGGAGTGGATGGCAATGTTCGGGGGTTAGGAAGTGGCCGCACTCTCAAACGACGCCACCGTCATTGTGGTCGGCGCATCGCTGGCCGGGTGGCGGGCGACCGAGACACTGCGTGCCGAAGGCTTTGCGGGCACCATAAAACTGGTGGGAGAGGAGTTGCATCTCCCCTACGACCGACCGCCCCTGTCCAAACAGGTCCTCGCCGGCAACTGGGCACCCGAACGGGTCGTCCTGGCCGACCGCCACCGGTCCTCGGAGCTGCGGATCCACGAGGTGCTCGGTCAACGAGCCGTACGTCTCGATGTCGAGAGCCGCACCGTCGAGATTGCCGACGGTACGACGCACCAAGGCGATGCGGTCATCGTCGCCACCGCGCCGCGCCGCGCCACCTGCTTGGCACCGAAGCGCTCGGTGCGGCCGACGGGTTGTTCACCTTGCGCACGCTCGACGACTCGTTGGCCTTGCGGGCCGCGTCCACCGCCAAGGACTCGGTCGCGGTGGTGGTGATCGGCGCCGGGTTCATCGGGGCCGAAGTGGCGTCGACCGCGGCGGGCATCGGGGCTCGGGTCACCGTGGTCGAAGCCATGGAGATTCCCCTGGCCAATGTGCTCGGGCCCCAGATCGGGACGCATTGCGCCTCATTGCATGCGGCCAATGGCGTTGACCTGAGGACCGGCACCGGCGTGGCCGGTATCGATCGGGGCGCTTCTGGTGCCTTGGCGGTGACGTTGAGCAACGGTGAGGTGCTCGAAGCCGATGTGGTGGTGGTCGGCATTGGCGTGGCGCCAAACGTTGAGTGGCTCGAGGGATCAGGGCTCACCCTCGAAAATGGCGTGGTCTGCGACGACCGCCTCTTCGCCGCCGACGGCGTGGTCGCCGCGGGCGATGTCGCACGATGGCATTGGCGTCACGACGGCGGCGACGAGCTCATTCGCATCGAACACTGGCAGGTGGCGGCCGAAGCGGGGGTCGCGGCGGCCCGCAGCGTGTTGGCCGGCCCTGAGGCGGCCGCGTCGTTCACCCCCATTCCGTATTTCTGGTCGGATCAGTTCGGGATCCGCTTCCAGGTCTTGGGGAATCCGGGCAGAAGCGATGACGTGGTCATCGTCGACGGCTCCTTCGACGAGGGAAAGTTCGTCGCACTCTTCGGTCGGGCCGGTCGCCTCGCGCGCGGTGATGGCCATTGGCAAACCGCGTCAACTCATGGGGATGCGGCCCCTCCTCGAGGCCGGCAGCAGCTTCGACGATGCGCTCAACGCGGCGAGCGAGGCGAAGCCGCACTGAGCAACTCAGCGAGGCGTGACCGGTCGCCGCCGGTCACTTCGAGGACCTTGTGCCGTGATGTGGCACCCGAGACCAAGTGCACGGCGCGGGGCTTGAGGCCGAACGCATTGGCGACGACCGTCACGACGGCCTCATTGGCCTTCCCCTCGACGGCGCGGGCCCGGACGCGCACGACGAGTTGTGGAGGTTCGCCGTCGCCATAGCGACCGCCGACGAGGTCGTGGGCCGAGCCCGGGGTGACTCGGATGTGGATCCGCATGGAGCGGCACCGTAGTGCGTGCCCATCGTGCGAACCCCGTGATGCGCAACCTGCGTGACTTACACTGGCCCGAGCGCTAGAGGGGGCCAGGTGCACCGGAGCAGACTGATGATGGTGATAGCCACCGTGGTGGGGGCGACGACGTTGTCGATCTCGACAGCACCGGCCGGGTCGGCATCGAGCGCGGTGGTGGCATCGGATACTGGCGCTGCGCCGAAGAGCGCGTTCTGCCAGGCATATCGCCGCAGCCTCGGGACAAACTCCTCGAGTGCGAAACGCGCGGCGAAGGCGGAAACCGCCATGAAGGCGGGCAACTGGAAGCTCGCGCAAAAGACCTATCTCTCGGCCTTTGGTGACCAGGCCAAGGAGGACCAGATCTTGACGTCGGTACTCGGCGGCGCGCCAGTCGACGTCAAGGCGGCCACCGGCGTGCTCGTCGCCTATGTGCGGTCGTTTCGCAACATCGTAAGGGATTCGGGGTCGATCAAGTCGTTCACCACGGCCGCTGCGGCGTTGCAGGCACATTCGAAGGTGGTCCCGGCCGAGAACACCTTGGCGCAGTACACCTTGGCGCAATGCGGCGTCTCGACCGGCTGAAGGGCGGCCGGGCCAAGATCAAAAGGTGATGCCCGAGAGTTCGGGGATGGTGCCCTCACTCTTGGAGCGCGCCAAGAGCCATCGATCGCGATTGGTGGCCCGCGTGGCCTCGTCGATGTTCGGTTCGACGGTCCGCCGGGGTCGAAAGGTCTCAGCCAGGTCGTCCTCATTGGCGTAGGTGCCAATGGCCAGGCCGGCGAGCAGCCCGGCCCCGAGCGTGGTGGCTTCGAGGACCGGTGACACTTCGATCGGTCGGCCAACGGCATTAGCCAGGGCTTCGACGAAGACATTGTTTTCCGACATCCCGCCGTCGATGCGCAGCGTCGGGATGGCCAGGCCGCTGTCGGCCTCGGCCGCCAAGAGCAGGTCGGCTCCACGATGCGCCACGCCTTCGAGCACCGCCCTGACGAGTTCGGGGCGCCCGGTGCCCCGGGTGATTCCCACCAAAGTGCCCCGGGCACCGAAGTCCCATACCGGTGTGCCGAGACCGAGCAAGGCAGGGACGAACCAGACGTCGCCGGTTGAGGGACACTGCGCGGCGATGGCGTCGGATTCGTGCGCACTCGCGATGACCCCGAGGTCGTCGCGGAGCCATTCGACGCAGGTGCCGGCCGAGAGCATCACCGCTTCGATGCCCCAGGTCGCGGTGCCAGCGGTGCGGAACGCGACGATCGGGAAGGTGCCGGCGGGGCCCTGCCCGGCGTGCACGGGTGGGTGGGCGGCACCGGTGCACTGGTCGAGCATCCCTCCGGTCCCGAACGTGGCTTTGGCCAACCCCGCCCGGGTGCAGCCCTGGCCGACGAGCGAGGCCTGCTGGTCGCCGGCGATACCGCAGATCACTGGTGCACCCTCGAGCTCGTGACACGGCCCGATGGGCCCCGACGAGTCGACGATCGTCGGCAACATGGCAAGCGGGATGCGCAGGCGCTCGAGGAGCGGTTCGTCCCAGGCGATGGTCGATGTGTCGACCATGGCGGTCACCGCCGCGTTCGTCGCGTCGGTGACGAAGAGTGCGTCGCCCCGCGCACCTGCTCCACCCGAGAGGATCCACGCCACCCAGGTGTCGACGGTGCCAAAACACAGTTCGCCGGCCTCGGCGCGGCGACGATCGGGGTCGACCGCATCGAGGATCGCCATCAACTTGGTGGCCGACGCATTTGGGGCGAGCCGGATGCCCTCAGCCTGGAGCGCGAGGCAGGTCCCGACCGTGCGCAGATCCTGCCAACCAATGCCCGGGGCGACCGGTAGGCCGCTGGCGCGGTCCCACACAATGCTCGAGGCGCGTTGGTTGGCGATCCCGACGGCGTCGACCGGTCCGCCCTCTTCGAGGGTGGCGTGGGCGACCCGCCGCACCGCATCGGCCATGGTCGTCGCATCGAATTCGACCAGGCCCGGGGCCGGTGAGTCCGGAAGCACCCGGGCGTGATTGACATGGTCGACACTGGCGTCGGGACGGACGATGGCGGAGCGGACGCCCGAGGTCCCGACGTCGACGACCAGGACACTCATGACCAGGGATCGGACCCGAAGACCGAGGCCAAGCCGAGCTTGCCCGGGTTGAGAATGCCGACCGGATCGAAACTCTTTTTGAGGCCCCGCAGGACCGCAAAGCTCGATCCGAGCGCTTCGGCCATGAAGCGGCTCCGGTTGAGCCCGATGCCGTGGTGATGGCTGATCGCGGCGCCGTGGGCCATGGTGGCGTTGGTCACCGTGGCCCACGCCGTGCGGTAGTACTGCTCCCGCCAGGCGTCGTCGCCTTGGGGGCCTCGGCCGGCGAAGGTGAAATAGAGGCAGGCCCCGTCGCTATAGGCATGCGACTGGTGCGCCGACGCCACCACGGTGCCCTCGAGCGCACTCAACGAGGCGATCACCTCGTCGAAGAGGGCGGGCAGGACCGACCAGGGACCCGCGATCTCCGCGGTGTCGACCACGATGCCGCCGCGCCACAGCGGAGCGAGGGCTGAGACGTCATTGCGATGGCCGAGCCAGCGCTCGACGAGCGCGTCGTCGAGCCGCTGCGCACCGCTAGCGGTGCCGCACTCATCGTCGACCACCGACATGGTGGCCGCCAAGAGCGCGGGGTCGGTCTCGTCGAGCACCACCAGCACATTGGTCTCTGCGGCTTCGAAGTTGCGGGCCGACTCGGTTTGGTCATAGAGCCGCAACACCGCGGGGGTCGCCCCCCGGCGCAGGATCTTGCGGCAGGCCTCGAGCCCGGCCCCGAAGCTGGCGAAACCGAACGCTCGACGTTCCTGCGCGCTCGGCAGCGGATGGATCCGCAGTCGGGCCTCGGTAATCACGCCCAGGGTGCCTTCGCTGCCGACGAAGAGCTGGGTCAAGTTGGGCCCGGTGGCGGCCCGGGGGCCGTGACCTTCGGTGTGGATGATGCGTCCGTCGGCCAGCACCACCTCGAGCCCGAGCACCATGTCCTCGATCTTTCCGTAGCGCGTGGAGTACTGGCCCGCCCCCCGACAGGCCAGCCATCCACCGACGGTCGACAGATCCATGCTCTGGGGCCAGTGCCCGAGGGTGTAGCCGTCCCCGATCGCCCCGAGCGCCGCTTCGAGGTCCGGACCGAATGTGCCGGCCGCCACGTCGGCCGTCAGCGAGGTCTCGTCGATATTGACCAGGCCCGCGATGGCGGTCAGGTCCAAGGAGACCCCGCCGTGCACGGGGATCGAGCCGCCGCAAACCCCACTGCGCCCGGCCATCGGGGTGAGCGCGACCACGGACTCGTTGCACGCCGCGAGGACCTGTGCGACCTCGGTGGCGTTGTGGGGTCGCACCACGACGGCCGGGCGTTGGGGCACGGCCCCCTCGGCCGCCCAGCCAATGGCGATGGGCCACCAGTCCCGGGCGGCGTCGGCCCGGCTGGCGTCGTCGGTGAGGACCTCGGCCCCGGTGTGCGCCAGCTGGTCGATGAATCCGGGCGGCAGTGGGGGAGTCGCACCGCCCAGGCGGTCGGTGACCTCGCTCGGTTCGCCGTCGACCGGGGTGACCGGGATCGGGGTGGTCACGCCAGATCGAGTCCGGCGGTGAGCAGTTCTTTTTCCGACGCTTCGACGAATCGGGCAGCCTGGTCGGCCGCCTCTTCGTCACTCCACCCGAGCTCGGGGGCGATGAGGGCGGCAATGGACGCGGCGGCCATCATGGTTGGTTGGACCCGTTGGATCGACGCCCTGGTGCGGCGGGCCAATACGTCCTCGAGGCTCTGGGCCATCTCTTCGCGCACCGCGTAGAGCACTTCGGCCCCCGTGTAGGGCAGTCCCTCGATCACCGGTTCCAAGAGTTCGGCGTGTCCGTCCGCCTGTGCGATGACGGCCGGGGTCTCGGTGCCGTAGCGACCGAGGAGGTGGGCGTGGGGATAGATGGCCGACACCGGATCTCTCGGCACGCTGGTCGCCCCGATCAAGCGCAGCGACTTGGTGATGCACGGACGCGAGCGGGGCCGCTCTCCGAGCAGCTCGACGACGGCGTCGACGGAGTCCTCGGCCATTTTGCGGTAGGTGGTGAGTTTGCCGCCGGTCACACTCACCACACCGCCCTGCGACGTGCGCACCGTGTGACGCCGCGAAAGGTCCGACGTGCGCTCTGAAACGTGTCCGCCATGGGCGGGCGGCTGAAGCAATGGTCGCAGCCCGGCCCATACGCCGGTGACGTCGGCCCGGGTGAGATTCGATGTCGTGACGTGATTTGCCGCGTCCAACAAGTAGTCGACATCGTCGGGGGTGCACTCAGGATTGTCGAGCGATCCTTGGTAGTCGGTGTCGGTGGTGCCGAGATACACGAGGTCCGTCTCGGGCCACGGCACGACAAAGATGGATCGGCGATCTTTGGGGACGGGAATGACGGCGGCGATGTCGCAGGGCATCCGGTCGGCGGGCACCGTGACGTGTACGCCCTTGGCCGGGCGGATCGAACGCGGGTGGGTGCCCTCGTCGAGGGCACGGATGTCGTCGGCCCAAACCCCGGTGGCGTTGACCACGACGCGCGCCGATATTTCGAACTCGCTCGACTCGTCGCTCGGGTCGGACCGCACCACCGCACCGTTGGTCTTGGCGCGCCCATCGTTGGTGAGTCGGACCACGTTGGTGTAGTTGGCCACCACCGCGCCGTGTTCTATGGCGGCTGTGCGGGCGAGGGTCAAGGTGAGCCGGGCGTCGTCGGCCCGGGCGTCGAAGTACAAGAACCCCGCCACCAGCTGGTCGGTGTTCAAGGTCGGGAGATGGGCGAGTGCCTCGGCCCGGTTCACCCGCTTGTGCCCGACACCGATGCGCAGGCCACCGGTCAAGTCATAGAGCCAAAGCGCGGACGAGTAGGAGCGGGCCAGAGCCTTGGAGACGGCGCCGTCGCGGCCGAACAACGGAATCAAAAAGGGAAGGGGGCTGACCAGGTGCGGAGCGTTATCCAAGAGGCGCTGGCGTTCGGCCAGATTCTCATAGACGAGGCGAAACTCGCGTTGTTGGAGATAGCGCAGACCCCCGTGGACCATCTTGGAGGACTTCGAAGAGGTGCCCGATGCGAAGTCGTCCTTCTCGACCAGTGCGGTCTTAAGGCCACGACTCGCCGCGTCGAGGGCCACCCCGGCGCCGGTGACCCCGCCGCCTATGACCAAGACGTCGAACGCTTCGTCGGCCAGACGGCGCAATGAGTCCTCTCGGCGGAATCGGTGCACCGGTCCAGCCTGCCACACGCGCCACTTGACGCATCCGGGCCGCGTGCATGTCATATCGTGACGTGCGCCGTCACCCGGCTGTCCGAATGATCGAGTTGGAGGAGTCTCGTGCCGTCTCACCCAGGGGTCCTCCCGGCCCATCTGCCTGTGGCCGCCCGTCCAACGTGCGTTGGGGCACCGTGAGCAGCGAAGTGTCCCGTCGGAGGCTGGCCATGGTGCCGCTGGCCGTTCTCATCATCGCGACCACCCTCACCGCCGCCCTGGCCTGGTCCCGCGCCCCTTCGGGGGGCTCCTCGTCGGCCGACGCACCACCATGGCCGGCCAGCATTGCGCCCATAGCGGCGTTCGTCAGTCGCGACAGGGGACTGCGGTTCCTCCACCCGGTGCCCGTCATCTTCGAGTCGCCCTCGACGTTCGACCGTGACACCGCCGTCGACGATCAGCCCACGAACGCAGCGCAGCGGGCCGACGTCGCGCACCAGGCCGCTCAGCTCCGCGCTCGGGCTGATCGGTGGTTCGGTGAATCTGGTCAAAGCCCAAACCGCAGTCGACACCGGGTCGGTGCTGGCGTACTACGACGACGACAAGCGCGACATCGTGATCCGTGGCACCAACTTGACCCCCGACACGAAGGTGACGTTGTCCCACGAGCTGACCCACGTGCTCCAGGACCAACATTTCAATCTCCACAAGCTCGATGACGAGGCGACGTCGAACGACCGCCAGTTCGCCACCACCGCCATTGAAGAGGGTGACGCCGTGCTGACCGAGGACGACTATGCCGCCGCACTCCCCAAGCGCCAGCAGCAAGAGGCCGACGCCGAGGAAAACGCCCAGGGTGGTGCGTCGGGGGGAAGCGGGCTCAACCGGGGACCGACCCACAACGACGATTACCTCGAGATTTCCTCCGACGTGCCCTACGTGCTGGGCCCCGATTTCATGCTCCTCGTCTACAACGTCGGTGGCCTCGGCGCGACCAACGCCGCGTTCGAGAAGCCGCCGACCAGCGAGCTCGACATCGTGGACCCGGCCACCTACCTCGACGGTGTCACGCCGCGTGTGGTGGCCACACCCACGGTGCCGGCGGGGGCGCATCGTGATGGGTCCGCCGACACGTTCGGGGCCTTTGAGACCTACATGACCCTGGCGGGATTCATGGATGCGCGTACCGCCCTCGGGGCAGCCGACGGGTGGGGCGGCGGCAAGGAAGTCGAATACTCCAAGGGCGCGAGCACCTGCACAAAGATCAATCTGACCGGGCGCACGGTCGCCGAGAGCATCGCTCTCGGCGACGCCCTGAGCACCTGGGCAGCTTCATTGCCCACCCACCAGGCCAGCGTCAGCGAAACCGGCCAACTCGTCACGGTGCTCGCCTGTGACCCGGGGGCGGCCGGCACCGCTGGGACACGGTCGCGTGAACACGCCCTCGACGTCGTCGACGAGCGCAACAACGCCATGGCCGCCACCTACAACTACGCCCACGTCAGCCCGGACGTCGCGCAATGCGTGGGCGACGCGTCGCTCAGTGACACCGCGCTGGCCAAGGCCAACGCTGTGGCGGGCAACGGGTTCGGGTCGCCATCTGCGGCCGTCCAGCGCACCATTGATCGCCAGATGCGCCTCTTGATCAAATCGTGCAGTACCCAGCTCGCTCCCGGTGCCGCACCAGCGGAAGGCGTGCACGTGTGAGTGAGCCTCCAGCCAGCGTCTCGGCCTATATCGCCGCCGCCCCGAGCGAATGGCAAGCGACGTTGCGGCGCCTGCGCAAGGAATGCCGCGCCAACCTTGTCGGCTACCGCGAAGTCATCGCGTACGGCATGCCCGGCTACCAACGCAACGACGTGATCGAGGTGGGATTCGCCAAGCAGTCCCGCTACCTCTCTCTCTACATCTTGAATACCTCGGTGTTGAACGCACACCGGGCGCGCCTGGCCGGCCTCAGTCTCGGCAAAGGCTGCATCCGTTTCAGTTCGCCAGAGCGGATCGATTGGGAGGTCGTGACCAGTCTGCTCGTGGCCACCGCCGCCAGCGTCGGCGCCATCTGCGACTGAGCTGGTCCGGCCCCTCAGTGGTTGGTGGGGTGCGCGACATAAGCGACCACGTCACGCTCAATTCCCCGAATGTCCGCGGGGTCGAGCTCTTGGAGCGACCAGTGCTCGCTCTTGAGGGTGGCACCGGCGTCGTCAGTCACGACCAGGCGACCCGGTGGGGCAGCCTTGACCAGCCGTGACACCAAGTTGACCAACGGCCCGAAATAGTCGCCTTCCCTCGGGGTCACCGCGCCGAAGCCCACCGCCCCGCGTGCGGCCGGCAGTTGGGAGTCAGCGGCCGCGACCCGGCAGATCTCGAGCCCGATCCGACACGCCGCGTCGGCGGTGGGTGCGCTGAAGAACGCTGCGTCGCCGATCATCTTGACGACGCGACCTCCACCGAGCACCGCGGCTGACCAGGCGGCTGACTCAAAGCGCGACAGGGCGAGGCTCTGATCGCGAAGGGTCAAGCGCTCGGCCCAAGCGGTCGAGCCGACCAGGTCGACGAATCCGAGCGCCACCTCCTCGCTCGGTTCGCCACCCCCGCCCTGGCGCGTTTGCCACCCCCGAGACACCGCGGCTCGGCTCCCGGCCCGCCGGAACTGGGCCAAGAGCATCGAGGCGAGGACGTCGGGCACCTGGGCGAAGGCGAGCGTCGCCGACTCGGCCGCCTTGGCCCGGGCCAGTTCGTCGGTCCCTTCGCGGTTGGCTCCCGGACCGAGTTCCGCGTAGAACAGCGCCACTGCGGCCTCGGCGATCGTGGTGGCGGCGGCACCGAGCACGCGGGTGAAGGCCATGACGGCCTCTTGGCCCAAGATGTCCGCCCCTTGCTCGAAGGCGGTCATGAAGGTGGCGAGGTCGTCGGGCAAGGGGCTCTGCGCAATGGTCGGTAGACCCGCCGCAAGCAGGACACGTTCGACCCGACCGACGCTGACGCCGACGGTGGCCGCCACTTCGGCCACCGATTGGGATGGTGCACTTGCACCCCAAACCAATTCCCCACCAAGAGCAGGGAGGCTCTCGTTGGCGTGCGCCGCGATCATCTGATCGATCGTCGCCCCGCGTTGGGTGAGATAGGTGAGCAAGGCCTTTCGTTCTTCGGCGCCGACCGCATCGGGCGAATAGAGGCCGGCCGCTTCCCACGCAGTGGTATCCACGCCGCCATCGTTTCACGCCGCCATTGCTCGAGGAACCGCCGGGCGTGGAAGACAAAATCGAGGCGAGCGGGTAAGCGAGCGCCCCGGTCGGCATCTCTTTGCTATGCCGCCAGCTTGGTCGCGCCGCGGGGGCGCCTCGCCGCGGCACGAGCGGACCCGACGGTGCGCGCTCGTGATGGCCGTGGTCGCGGGTGCCACCATCGGCCAAGGTCAATGGAGCGCATCGGCCAGCCCGTCGTCACTGCCCCCGTTGAGCGCACCGGCGATGGTCGTCGCGCCACCCGGGCCGGGCGCTTCGAACCAAGCGGGCGACGCGCTGCACCAACACATTGGCGAGCAGATCGACGCGGGCTCGTTGGACGCGTCCCTCTCGGTGGGCGGGCGCGCCTGGCGCACGGTGGCGGTGCTCGGCGCGACTACCGTGATCGGTGTCGTCGCCCTGCACGGGCGTGACGCCATTGCGGTGCGGATCAATGATGCCCGGGGCTCCCTGGCCGGGTGGCAGGTCTCCGCGGTCACCTCGCCCCGGACCGTGGCGAGGTGGAACCCCTCGGTGCGGCTCAGCACCCCCGGTGCTGATTCGCCACCCTCCCAACCCCCTCATGCGGGCGGGGGACCGAGTGCGATCTTGGGCGAAGCGACTCGCGGACCGGGTGGCAACGTGACCAACGACGATCGCGCGGATCCGGTGCTCGGCGTCGGCGGGTAGGGGCGCGGGCTCCTTCACTTGTGCTGCGCAGATATGGCTCACCAAGTCAGCCGGCGGTCTCGATCCCCCGACGATGACCATCACGGTGGGGGACCGCCACGGTGAAACGACGCTGTGACATTCAGCGGCTCACACTCGTTTTTTCGCAGCCTTTGGCAACCGAATATTCAGCAGGCGTTCTCAATGATGGGTCAGCGAGCCAGAACAGTGTGTGCCGAACTTCCGCGCGAGGCCGCAGCCAGGGGTTCGAGGGTCAGGCCGCATCATTGGGTACAAAGGCCGATCGGCGCCGACAACTGACCCGGCCCATCACAGCGGACTGAGGGATCTTCCTCACTTCCAAAATGGTGGACCGGTTTGTCCTCACGGCCAACGAGTACAGCTGGACGGTTCGCAAAGATATGGGTGGTGACTTCGCGGTTCGCCCACTCGACCGACCCCGGAAGGGCACGCTCGTGCGGTGCGAAATTCGGCGAGACACCGAGGATTCCCTCCAAAGCGTTATGGACAGATTCTCCAACCCGAGACGAAAAGGCTCAACAAAACCACGCTCCAGCGTCGAGCTATTTCACGGTCCCGGTGAGTTCGTGTCTCGAACCGAAGCCAAGGTAATTGGGGCGAGGCTTGAGGGTTTCGAGGTCATCGAACGTGACTTCACTGGCGTCGACCAGATTGGTCAGGGTTTCGCCGATGAGCTGTTTCGGTATGGCAAAACCAACATTCATCGTCACGACTCGTTCCGGTGAACGCCAACACCGCAATCATGGCGATGATCGAAGCGGTGGAGCCTCGGTTGCCGACTGATTGATCGTCGTCGGCTGGAATGTCGATGAGATCGTCGTCCCAGGCCGAGCTATCTCTGCGTCTGAGGAAGGTTCTCCTTCCAAGCAGCAATGGGGCGGGTCGGCTCGTCTGGCCCGATGATCGATGAGATGCGCTCGGCCGAGCTCGGCCGATGTAATGCAAGGGACCTGAACTCGGGGCAGCGTCGTGCCCGCGCCTTGACCTGACTCGGGATCTCGCTGAGGCCCGCACACCGTCGCGGCGCACTGCCAACGTCGCCGAGCGCGCGCCGCCAACTCCATGCAAGGTGCCCCGCCCAGCCTCTAAGTCTGGAGGTTTGGTGGCCACGAGCACCTACTCGCCGATGTCCTCGGTAGACCGGGTGAGCTGGGTCACCGTGATGTCGCAGTAGCCAATGGGGGCGAAGATGCGAGAAGCAGCGAGGATTCTCTCACCGTTCAATGCACGGGCGATCTCCGGGCAACCTCGAGCCCCCGTCTTGGGCGCCGGCGAAGTAGTTACGGGGTACAGAGCGCTCCTTGGGGAGCCGAGGCCGCCGTTGGTGAGCGACCGGCGAGCCCATCCTGCCAGCTGCCCTAAAAACGCGTTCAATGTCGTCAGCCGTGCCGAAGCACTCGCCAGCCATTTTGGTCCCGCCTCTGAAAATCCGCGATGGCGAAGCGTGCTCGCACAACCTCGGCGTATGGCTCCGAATTCCCCCCCAACCTCCCGGCGAGAGCGTGTTCCGGCTGCGGGTCCAGCTCAGAGATGTTGATCCAGTGGTCTGGCGGCGAATCCTGGTTCCCGGCAGCATTCGGATGGCCAAGCTCAGTCCGATCCTGTTGGCCGCCATGGGTTGGAACAACTCGCACCTCCACGCCTTCTTGATCGGTGACAAGCGCATCGGCATGTGCTTGACGAGTATCCCGAGGGCGAGATCGACGAAAAGGGCGTCACCGTCCTCCAGGCCCTCCGTGACGAGCGGCGCTTCGTCTTCGAAAACGACTTTGGCGATAGCTGGGAGCACGATGTGGTCATCGAGGAACTGACCTGGTCCTCCTTCGCCTTGAAGTTCGCCGTCTGCCTCGACGGGGAGAACGCCTGTCCGCCTGACGATGTCGGCGGCACCGGCGGCTACGTCGAGTTCCTCGAGGCGATCAGCGATCCGGGCCACGAAGAGCCATCGGCACATGCTCGAAAGGGCTGACGGGCCCTTTGACCCGGCCGAATTCAACCTGGCCAACGCCAACGCCTTGATGCAAATGGTGCGCTGAGCCAGGTCTTGCTCCTGGCCCGCTTGCCTCCCGTGCGCGCCAGTCCGAAACTCTTGTAGCTGCTGGCTGAAAGCCACAGAGGCGCCTGACCCAATCCACAAATAACAATGATTGTCAAAAAGCACACGAGCCGCTAGGGTGGACGTGTCATGCAGTCGCCCGACACGCTCACCGATCTGTTCCGGACCCACGGCCGCAAGATCACCGCGCAGCGCCAGTGCATCTTCCGGGCGCTCGAAGGGGACGTGACCCATCCCTCGGCCGAACGGGTCCATGAAAAAGTTCGCACCCAAATGCCTCACGTGTCGCTCAAGACCGTCTATCAGACGCTCAACGATCTGGCCGAGTTGGGCGAGATCTGCTCCTTGGATCTCGGTACCGGCGCGGCCCGCTTCGACCCGAATGTGGAGTCACCGCACCATCATCTGGTGTGTCGGATGTGTGGCAAGGTGCGAGATATCGACGCCACCTTCGCCGGTCTCACCGTGCCCGCCGACGCCGCCCAGGGTTTCGAGGTCTCGAGCGCCGAAGTGGTCTTTCGGGGGCTGTGCGACGAATGCACGGCACCACGCGCTCCCAGTCGTCACTCAACAGCAGTCCAACCAAGAAAGGGTTAACCACCACCATGCCAGCATTGAAGGGGTCACAGACCGAAGCCAATCTCAAAGAAGCGTTTGCCGGCGAGAGCCAGGCCAACCGCCGCTACCTCTACTTCGCCCAGAAGGCCGACGTCGAGGGCTACCCCGATGTCGCCGCCCTCTTCCGTTCGGTCGCCGAAGGCGAAACCGGTCACACGTTCGGGCACTTCGACTTCTTGAAAGAAGTGGGCGACCCGGTGACCGGCGTGCCGGTTGGTGCCACCGAGGACAACCTCAAGTCCGCCATCGAGGGTGAGACCTACGAGTACACCGAGATGTACCCCGGCTTCGCCAAGACGGCACGCGACGAAGGCTTCGAGGAGATCGGCGAATGGCTCGAGACCTTGGCCAAGGCCGAGAAGTCCCACGCCGGGCGCTTCACCCAGGGGCTCGAGTCCGTCTCCTAACAAGACGGCGTGACAGCGATCTACGACCCCACCGACCCGCAGTACTTCGATCCCGGGTGCACTCGACGTCGAGCTCGAGCCGCGTCTTCGACCTCTGCCACGGCTGTCGTCTCTGCTTCAATCTGTGCCCCAGTTTCCCGACCCTGTTCAACTTCATTGATGAACGTGACGGTGATGTTTCGGCACTGACAAGTGACGAGCGTGACCAGGTCGTCGACGAGTGCTACCAGTGCAAGCTCTGCTACGTGAAGTGTCCCTACGTGCCGCCACACGAGTGGAAGCTCGACTTCCCGCGCCTGATGAGCCGGGTGCACGCGGTGCGCAAGAAGGCGGGGGTGCCCATAAAGGAGCGCTTGGCGGACCAGTTCTTGGGCCGCACTGATATGCTTGGGCATGCGTCGGTGGCGGCGGAGCCGGTGGTCAACTGGGCCACCGGCACGCCGGGCACCTGGACCCGCAAGCTCATGGAAAAAACTGTCGGGCTGGCGTCGGAGCGGCTGTTGCCGCCCTATGCCAAGCAACGTTTCACGACCTGGTTCACCAAGCGTGGCACCGGTGGCGAGCAGCCTCTCAGTGAAGGGGATGCCCAACACGGTGCGGTCTCGGTGTTCCCGACCTGCTTCGTCGAGTACATGGACCCGCCCGTCGGCCGGGCCATCGTCTCGGTCTTCGAACACAACGAGGTGGCGTGCTCGCTGCCCGAGGGCACCAAGTGCTGCGGTGCCCCGTGGCTGCATTCGGGCAACGTCGACGAGTTCACCAAGGCGGCACGCCGCAACGTGGCGGCCCTGGCCAACGAGGTGCGTGCCGGACGCGACGTGGTGGTGGCCCAACCGACGTGTGCCTACGTGATCAAGCGCGACTATCCCATCTATGTCCGAGGGGCCGAGGCCGAATTGGTGGCCGCCCACACCTACGATCCGGCCGAGTACCTCATGAAGCGGCACAAAGACGCCGACGACGGCTTTGTCCTCAAGGACGACTTCTCGGGTCGCAGCGACGGTTCGGTGCCCGACAAGGTCACCTACCACGTGGCGTGTCACCTCCAGGCCCAAAACGTCGGGCTCAAGAGCCGCGATGTCCTCAAGGTCGCCGGGATCAAGTGCGACCTGGTGCAGCGGTGCTCGGGTATCGACGGGACCTGGGGCTACCGGGCCGAGAACTACGAGCTCGCCCGCAAGGTGGCAGCTCCTTTGGCCAGAGAAATCAAGGCGGCGGACAACGAGGTGGTGTGCGGTGACTGCCACCTCGCCAACGGAGCCATCTTCGAGGAGACGGGCACCAAGGCGCTCCATCCAATGGAGCTGTTGGCCCGGGCCTACGGCATCGAGGGTCCTGCTTCGGGGCCGAGGCAATGACCCAGCCCCTCGGCGTCGACGACATATTGGACCTGCGCCACTACGAGCACGTGCGCGACGACTACCGGGCAAAGGTCATCGCCCGAAAGCGCCACCGGCGGGTCGCCCTCGGGCCGATCATGACCTTGGTCTTCGAATGCGTCGACACCGTGCGCTTCCAGATCCAAGAGATGGCCAGGGTCGAAAAGATCGTGAGCGATGACGCCATTCAGACCGAACTCGACATCTACAACCGATTGTTGCCCGAGCCAAATGAGCTCTCGGCCACCTTGTTCATCGAGCTGACCTCGGACGGGGCGATGCGTGAGTGGCTGCCCAAGCTGGTCGGTATCGAGCGGGCGGTGGCATTCGAGCTCGCGGCGGCACCGGGTTCGGTGGTCACGAGCGTGCCCGAGGCCGAACATGGCGCCGCCTTGGTCCGCGATTCGGTGACCCCGGCCGTGCACTACCTGCGTTTCGGTTTCACCCAAGCCCAGGTGGGGTTCTTCGCCGCCGCCAGTGACGCCGATCCGGTGGCTTTGGTGTCGACCCACCCGGCCTACGAAGCGAGGACCGAGTTGCCCGAGGCCGTGCGCCAAGAGCTCCTCGGCGACCTCTTGGGCACAACAAAGCCGCTTCCAATCGGCTGACCTGGGTGAATTCTTTGCGTTGGCCTTTACAGGCGCACCGGCGGTAAGTCATACTCTTCGTTCGCCGGAATTCGGTGCTCGCACCAGCCGGGACCCCCCAAAAGGTGCCTCCGAACAGGGCGAATACTGCCCGAATCCGACATGTAGAGGATGTGTTTCCCATGGCTGCCACCACGTGGCGCAAGCAAGCCGCCTGCCGGGGTCTGGACGTCGAAGCGTTCTACCCGGTCTCAGAGGACGAGGCCGACGCGGCCGAGGCCAAGGCGATCTGCGACGTATGCCCGGTCCGCCAGGCGTGCCTCGAGCACGCGCTGGCCCACCGCGAGCGTGAGGGAGTCTGGGGCGGAACCACCGAGCGTGAACGCCGGCGCATCGTTCGACAGCGCCGCAAATCAGCTTGACCTGACCCAGCTACTGCTTTTGCGTCCCCTTCGCGGTCGCCTTCACTGACCCCTTGGGCTTTGGCTTCGCCGACGCCACCGTGGTGGTCGTCGTCGTGGCGGGCGCACCAAGGGTGCACGGGGTCGGGTTCCATGGCTCTGACTGGGTGTTGGTCACCACGTCGCCCGGGATGGTGGTGGTCGTCGTCGGCGATCCCGGCGGCGCGGTCGTCGTCGTCGTGGTCGTCGTCGTGGTGGTGACCGTCAAGTTCGAGTTGGCCACCCACAAGGTGACGTTGTTGGCGGACAGGGTCGGATCCGACACATAGGTGACGGTGCCGGTCAACGACGCGGCCAGGGTGTGGGCGGCCGGCAAGCCGCTCGGGCCGTAGAAGATCTCAGAGGGATCACCCGCGGCAATGACGCTTGTTGCGTTGTTGATGTTGGTGATGTTGAACCCGTCGCTCTTGAGCCCCGATGCGGTCTGGCTGGCCAAGTCGCCCGACCCTGACGCGTTGAGGACGTTGACCGACACGAGGTTGTTGGCGAGCGGTGGCGCGGTGGTCGTCGTCGTGGCACCTTTGATCGGCACCTGGAGCCCGATCGCGTTGAAGGTGGCGATCTGCTGGCTGGCGTAGGGCTGGGCCGCCAAGAGCACGTCGGCGCCGCCGTCCGTCACGTACTCGGTCGTCGGCAATGTCTGAGTGACGAGGTGGGAGGACTGGATGCCTTTGAACTCCTCGGCGATATGGAACAGATCGCCCTTGGTCAAGGTGTCGCTGATGGTCAGGTTGCCAACGGCAGCCGAGATGAAACCGTTGATGGCGAGGGGGTTGGTGTCGCTCTCGTTGATCTTGGCCAGCACGGCGCGGAAGAACGAGTCCTGGCGCTGGATCCGACTGAAGTCCGACTGGCCGTCGCTGATCCAATCGCCGCTGGTGTCTTGGTAGAAGAGGTGACGGCTACGGACGAGCTGCAGCGAGGTCACGCCGTTGATGGGCTGGCACCCGAGCGTGGTCACATCCAGCCCCGTATACGCGTCCTTGATGGCGGTCGGAAAGCTCATGTCGACTCCGCCGAGGGCGTCGACCATGCTCGAGAAGCCTGGGAAGTTGACCGATACGTAGTAGTTGATCGGGATGTTGAGAACCTGTTCGATGGTCTGGATCAACAGGTCCGGTCCGCTGTCGTAAGCGGCGTTGATGCGGTTCATCCCCGAGATGCCAGGGACGTCGCCGGGTATGTCGACCCAAAGGTCGCGAGGAATCGAGATGACCGTCACCGACTTGGTCGCTGGCACGAAGCGCGCCACCATGGTCACATCGCTGCGCTGTCCCCCGGCATTGGCCGAGCTGCCGACTTCGTTGGCCAAGGAGCTGTTGTCCCCGACGAAGGCCCGCGAGTCCGAACCGACCAGCAAGATGTTGAATGGCGCACCGGGGGCCGCGGCCGCCTTGACCAGGTGGGGGGCATGGATCTTCTTGATCTGGTCGTAGCGATAGTTGACGTAATAGTAGAGACCCCCGACCGACACGACGGCGAGCACGACGATGGCCGAGAGGCCGTAGATGATCCGGCGCCGCCAGCGGTGGCGGTGACGCCTCTCCTTTTTGGCCTGCTTGCGCAGTTTGGTCTGCAGGTCCGCTCGAGAAGCCGGAGTGTCCGACGATTCCGCCGAGCCAGCGGCGAGGGTGGCGACCGACAAGACCGGCACAATGGGTGAAGCGGTGGAATCGGTCGAGTCGTTTGCATCCGGCGATACCGGCGAAGCCGTTGAATCGGTCGAGTCGGGGGCAACATTCGTCTGCGAGGCGTCCGTCGAGTCCGCGGAATCGGTCGAGTCGTTCGAGTCGGGCGGGATCGCCGAAGCAGTGGCGTCGGTGGAATCGCTCGATCCCGGTGAGTCCGTGGAATCGGTCGATTCCGTCGATTCCGTCGAATCTGTGGCGTCTGGGGATTCGGTCGAATCTGGCTCGTCGGGTCGCAAGTTCACGAAATTACCTTGTGGGGGAGTCCTATAGCCTTCACGGGTGGATTTCGACCTCTCCGACGACATGGCCGCCCTGCAGCAGTCGGTCCGGCGACTGGCCCAGGACAAGGTCAAACCGAGGGCTCGAGAGATCGATCGCGAGGGGACTTACCCCGACGACCTCTTCGCCGCCTTTGGCGACGCCGAACTGCTCGGCCTTTGTATTCCCCCCGAATACGGGGGCTCCGGAGCCGGCATCCTTGGATTGGCAATAGCCATTGAAGAAGTGGCCAAGTACTCCAACAGCGCTGCGCTGATGCTGCTGTTGACCCGCTTGCCCACTGGCCCGGTCCTGATTGCGGGGACCGAGGAGCAAAAGCTCCGCTACCTTCCCGGCATTGCCAATGGCACGGCCCGGGCCGCTTTCGGTCTTTCCGAGCCCCAGGCCGGGAGCGACGTCATGGGCATGCGCACCCGCGGGGTTCGCGATCCCGATCACGCCGACGGTTGGATCCTCAATGGGACCAAGTGTTGGATGTCGGGGGTGCGCGAGGCGAACTGGTACACGGTGTTCGCGAAGACCGGCGGTGACGTGGCCAGCCGGGCCCACGATTCGGTGACCGCATTCATCGTCGAGCGGGACTTCGAGGGCGTCGAGGTCGGCCGCACCGATCACAAGATGGGGGTGAAGGGAGTCGACACCGGTGAGCTGGTGCTCACCGACGTCCGAGTTCCCGCCGAAAACGTCATTGGCGAGGTCGGGGGCTTTCGACTCGCCATGCTCGGACTCAACGCCATGCGGCCCATCGTGGCCGCCCGCGGTATCGGCCTCGCCGAAGGTGCCCTCATGTACGCGACGCACTACGTCCAACGAGCGCGCCGCGTTCGGTCGGACCATCGCGGACTTCCAAGGGATCCAGTGGGAGATCGCCAAGTCCGCGGTCGACATCGAAGCGGCGCGCTTGTTGACCTACCGCTCGGCCGTCATGGCCGACCGGGGGCAGTTCACCAAGGAGTACGTGCCCTACCTCTCGATGGCCAAGTACCACGCCACCGAGCTCGCCGTGCGGGCGTCCTCACTCGCGGTCCAGCTGCTCGGGGCGGCGGGGTACATGGAGGATCATCCGACCGAGCAGTGGTACCGCGACGCCAAGCAGTTGACCATTGTGGAGGGGACCTCCCAGGTGCAGCTGGGCCTGATCGCCCGGGGCGTGTTGGACCGCGACCTGTGGTGGGACTGATCGTCGAATGACACTCTCATGGCCTGACACGCTGACCCGGTTGACCCGGCGCGAGTCCCTCACCGAAACAGAGGCCACCGAGATCCTGGCGCGGATCTTGGCGGGCGAGTCCACGCCCGCGCAGATCGGCGCCTTCTTGACGTTGTTGGCCGCCAAAGGGGAGACCATCGCCGAGGTGACCGGGCTGGCCCGAGCCATGGTGTCAGCCGCCGTCCCGCTGGTACTCGACCCGGGCGATCCGGACATGGTGATCGATCTGGTCGGCACCGGGGGCGATCGGCTCAGCAGCATCAACGTGACCACGCTTGCCGCATTGATCGTTGCGGGCACCGGGGTGGCGGTGTGCAAACACGGGGGGCGCTCCGCCTCGTCGTCGGTGGGGTCGGCCGACGTGCTCGAAGCGCTCGGTGTCGCCATCGAGGTGGGACCGAACGGGGTTGCCCGGTGCGTCCGCGAGGCCGGTATCGGATTTTGTTTCGCCCAGCGTTTCCATCCGGCCATGCGCCATGTCGCGCCGATCCGTCGCGAGCTCGGGGTGCGCACCATCTTCAACTTCTTGGGCCCCCTCACCAATCCGGCCCGCACGAGCCATCAGCTGGTCGGGGTCAGCGATCCGAACATGGCCGAGGTGATGGCGACGGTCCTCGCGCACACCGGGAGCGAGCGGGCCATGATCATCTACGCCGACGACGGCCTCGACGAGTTGAGCGTGACCTCGATGTCGACCGTCCTCGAGCTCAACGGGGATGGGGCCGGTTCCTTCGAGCTCAACTCGTGGCGGGTCGATCCCGCCGCACTCGGTCTGCGGGCGGCCACCTTGAACGACATCGGTGGCGGTGACGCCGCGTTCAACGCTCGGGCCATCGAGTCGGTCCTCGCCGGCGAGGCGGGGGCGAATCGCGATATCGGCCTGCTCAACGCGGCAGCCGCCCTCATGATCGCGGGGCGTGCGGACACCCTAGAAGCGGGGCTCGAACTCGGCGCCGAGTCGATCGAGAGCGGGCGGGCCGCCGCCGCGCTGGCGGCGCTGGTGACGAACTCACGAGCCGCGCTGGCCGAAGAATCAGGGAACTGAGCGGACGTCGGCCCCGTTGGCGGGGGTAACCCGCCAGGCGCGCCTCGGTGCGAAGTAGGCGGGATCGGTGGCGGGCGAGTCCGCCTCGCACAGCGCAATGACGCAACCCCCGAACCCGCCACCGGACATGCGTGCCCCGAAGACGCCGGGGACGCCCACCAGCTGGGCGACCAGTTCGTCGACGTCGGGGATCGAAACGCGGTAGTCCTGGGCCAGGCTCGAATGGCCCGCCGACATGACTTCGCCGGCGCCCGAGAGATCCCCCTTGGTCAAGAGCTGCTCCATTTCGCGGACGCGCGCGCACTCGGTGATCACATGGCGGGCTCGGCGCCGCAGGATCGGGTCGACCAGCACGCTGAGGTCTCCGAGCGTGCAGCGGCCGAGCGGGCGACCGATCTCATGGGCCGCCCGCTCGCATTCGGCCCGGCGCATCGAGTACGACGAGGCGCTGAGCTGGCGGGTGGCCTCGCTGTGGACGATCATGAACGCGGCCGATTCGGGGACGCGGACCTGATGGCGCTCGAGGGTGGGGCTGGCGAAGTCGATGCAGAGCGCATGGCCCGCGGTGGCGTCGACGATGGCGATGGGGTCGAGCAGACCGACGTGGGCACCACTGGCGGCTTCGGCCCGCTGGTCCAAGCGGGCCAAGGAGAGGGCGTCGCGTGGGTGGCCGAGGGCGAGGGCCACCGCGACGCTGAAAGCGGCGCTCGAGGCGAGTCCCGCACCGACGGGGACGGTGCTGGTGACACCGAGGTGGCCCCCGGCGCTCGGGGAGAGGGCGGCGATCAAGGCGGTGGCCAAGGCGGCCTCAGGCGGGTTGACCTGGGTGCGGCTCACGCTCTCATTGGGCGCGTGGATGAGCGGGATCTCCCAGGGCGCATCGAACTGGTCGCTCGTGAGCCCGAAGAAGAAGCTGTCGGCCGCTTCGGTGTAGGTGGCCTCGGTGTACAAATCGATGGCGATCGGCAGCGAGAGGCCTTCGTTGTAGTCGGTATGGTCGCCAATGAGGGTGACGCGACCAGGGGCACGAGCGATTCTCATCGGACCAGCTTGACCCCTCGGCGCCGCTCGGGTCACGATCCTTCGATGTCTGAGAGCGAAACACCGAGAAAAGGCCCGTTGCACGGCATCAAGATCATCGAACTGGCGGGCATCGGGCCGGCACCGTACACCGCCATGATGTTGGCCGACGCCGGGGCCGAGGTCATCCGCCTCGAACGGGCGCCCGCCGGCGCGGTCGAACGGGGGGCCGAGGCCGCCCCCGGCTACTGGGACCTGCTCAATCGATCCCGGCCCTCGGTCGGCATCGACCTGAAGAACCCCGATGCGGTCGAGCTGGTACTCACCCTGGCCGAACAGGCCGACGGGCTGATCGAAGGCTTTCGCCCCGGGGTCGCCGAACGGCTCGGGGTCGGGCCACACGATGCGTGGGCCCGCAACCGTGCCCTCGTCTACGGCCGCATGACGGGCTGGGGCCAAGACGGCCCGATGGCCAACACGGCGGGCCACGACATCGACTACATCGCCATCTCGGGGGCGCTGTGGGGCCTTGGGCGCAACGACACCCCGCCGGCGCCGCCGCTCAACTTGGTCGGTGACTTCGGGGGCGGCGGCATGCTGTTGGCCTTTGGGATGGTGGCGGCCCTCCTCGAAGCGGCGCGTTCGGGTGAAGGCCAGGTGGTCGACGCCGCCATGGTCGACGGCTCGGCGTCGCTGATGACGATGATCTATGCCTTCCACCAGTTCGGCATCTGGAAGGAGGAGCGCGGCTCGAACATGCTCGACACCGGCGCCCCGTTCTACGAGGTCTACGAGACCAAGGACGGGAAATACTTCGCGGCTGGCGGCATCGAGGCCAAGTTCTACGCCGAGTTGATCGAGGGTCTCGGCCTGAGCGACGCCGGCCTACCCGACCAAATGGACCGCGACCAGTGGCCGGCGATGAAGGAGCGTTTCGCCGCGACGTTTCGCACCAAGACCCGCGACGAGTGGGCCGCCATTTTCGATGGGACCGATGCCTGCGCCGCGCCGGTGCTCTCGCCATGGGAAGCTCACGAGCACCCCCACAACATCGCCCGCTCCACCTTCATCGAGGTGGACGGGGTGGTCCAACCCGCCCCGGCCCCGCGCTTTTCGCGGACCCCCTCGTCGGTCAGCCGCCCGCCCTCGCCACCGGGGGCCGACACGGTGAGCGCATTGGTCCAGTGGGGCGTTGACGAGTCGACCATTTCCAAGCTGCGCGAATCGGGTGCGCTGAGTTAGGGCGCCGCCCCCGCACGACCACCCGCGCCGCTCGACGGCGGTCGGCTCGTGCTGCAACCTGGGTGATCAGATGTTGACCACCGGGCAGGTGATGGTGCGCGTGATCCCGTCGATGGTCTGGATCTCGGTCACGACGAGGTGTCCCAGATCGTCCATCGTGGCGGCCTGGGTCCGCCGATGACGTCATATGGGCCGGTCACGTCGTCGGCGATGATCACCCCGTCGATAGTTGCCATCTGTCGCGCCACGTCGATGGAGCGCCCGACCTCGGTTTGAATCAGCACGTACGCGTGCACGGTCATGGCACACCGTACATTGGCAAGGTGCCAATGGCCCCGAGGATCGAGCAATTCAGGGACATGGCGCGCCAGGCCCTGGCCGACCTCTTGGACCAGACGCATCCAATCGGTCGGCTCTCGCTGACCCAGATCTTCATGTTGGCCGGCGACACGGTTGTGACCATCTCGTTGGCCGGGTCGCTGTTCTTTTCGATCTCCCCGAACGAGGCCAAGTCCAAGGTCTTGTTCTATCTGCTCTTCACGTTGGCGCCCTTCGCCATCGTCTCGCCGCTCTTGGGCCCGCTCATCGACCGGAGCCGTGGCGCGCGCCGCGCCATGGTGGTGTGCTCGGCCCTCGGGCGCGCGGCCATCTGCCCGTTCATGGCCCGTGACATCCACAGCCTGTTGCTCTTCCCCGAGGCGTTCTTGGTCCTGGTCCTCTCCAAGCTCTATTTGGTGACCAGAGGGGCCCTGGTGCCCGAGGTCGCCGCCTTGAGCGGCCCCGACGCATCGGGGCACCCGGCCCAGTACGCCGCGCTCAACGCCCGTCTGACCCTGCTCGGGACATTGGCGGGCTTCGCGGTCTCGGTGCCCGCGGTCCTGCTCCTCAAACTCGGCGGCGCACCAAGCGTCTTGGTCTTCGGTTCACTCGTCTTTGTGGCCGCAGCCGTGGCCGGCTACCGCCTGCCCATCTTGGGCCGCCGCAGTGCGAGCGCACTCGATCCGACCGGGATGGTCACCTCTGTCACCGAGGAGACCCCGATCACGGGGAATGCGCCCGCCGACACCCGGCCCCCCGATGTGGTGCGCCTCCAACCCGTCGCCCATCCCGAAGTCCTGCTCGGCCTGACCGCCATGTCGATCATCCGCGGGCTGCAGGGCTTCCAGATCTTCTTGTTGGCCTTCGGGCTGCGCCGCCTCCACGTCGGGCTCTATGTCTACGGGTTGGCCTTGAGCGCGAGCGGGGTCGGCGCCATCATCGGCCTCGTGCTCGTCGGGCGCTTGCGCGAGCGTTTGAACGAGCAGGCACTCTTGTTGATCGCGCTGTGGACGATCGCCATCTCCTCGGCGGCGGTGGCGATCTGGGGGACCTTGTTGGCCCAGGTGGCCCTGGCCTTTTTGGTCGGGCTCTCGGGGGCCGTCGCCCAACCGTCCTTCGACGCAATGACGCAGCGCTACATTCCCCCGGCGGCCCAGGGGCGGGCCTTCGCCCGTTTTGCCACACGCCAGCAGTTGGTCTGGGTGCTCGGCGCGTTGATCCCGGTGGTGATTGCCTTCACCTTGCCCCAGGGCGACGCGGTGATGGCCGTGCTGGCCGCGCTCGGCGGTTTGACCTACCTGACGGGCCGGCGGGCGCTGCGTGCCCCGAGGGTGGTGCGGCCGAGGCCGCGCAGCGACTAGCCCTCGATCAGCCGAGCCGCCGCTCGAGTTCGTCGACCGCCTGGCGCAAAGCGTCGGGCAAGCGGTCGCCGAACTTCGCGAAGTGCTCACGGATGGAGGGCACTTCGGCCTTCCACTCGTCGGTGTCGACCCGCAGGAGTTCTTCCATGTCCTCTTTGGTGACGTCGAGACCGTCGATGTCGATGGCGTTGAGGGCGGGGACCCAGCCAATGGGGCTGTCGACGGCGTCGGCCTTGTTGGTCACGCGGTCAAAGACCCACTCGAGGACCCGCGAGTTGTCGCCGTAGCCGGGCCAGAGCCACTTGCCGTCCGCGTCCTTGCGGAACCAGTTGACGTAGAAGATCTTCGGCAGGAGCTCGGGGTCGGGTGCGTGGTCGCCGATGTCGAGCCAGTGCGCGAAGTAGTCGGCCATGTTGTAGCCGCAGAAGGGCAACATCGCGAACGGGTCGCGCCGCAGGTTCCCAACCGCCCCGGCGGCGGCCGCGGTGGTCTCAGAAGCCATGATCGATCCGAGGAACACCCCGTGGTCCCAGTCCTTTGACTGGAAGACCAACGGCACCACCGAAGCCCGGCGACCGCCGAACAAGATGGCCGAGATCGGCACGCCCTTGGGGTCCTCCCATTCGGGGGCGATGGCCGGATCTTGTGACGCCGGTGTGGTGAAGCGGGCGTTGGGGTGCGCGGCTGGGGTGCCCGACTCGGGCGTCCAGTCCTGCCCCTTCCAGTCGGTGAGGTGGGCCGGCGGCTCGTCGGTCATGCCCTCCCACCACACATCGCCGTCATCGCTCAACGCGGTATTGGTGAAGATGGCGTTGCCGTCGAGGGTGAGCATGGCGTTGGGGTTGGTGTGGGTGTTGGTGCCCGGGGCGACCCCGAAGAAGCCGGCTTCTGGGTTGATGGCATAGAGCTGCCCGTCGTCACCGAACTTCATCCAGCAGATGTCGTCGCCGACCGTCTCGACCTTCCAGCCTTCGAGCGAAGGGATCAACATGGCGAGATTGGTCTTGCCGCACGCCGAGGGGAAGGCGCCGGTGATGTAGCGGGTCACCCCTTCGGGCGACGTCAGCTTCAAGATCAACATGTGCTCGGCCAGCCAGCCGTCATCGTGGGCCATCACCGAGGCGATCCGTAGGGCGAAACACTTCTTGCCCAACAACGCGTTGCCGCCGTAACCCGAGCCGAACGAGATGATCTCGCGGGACTCTGGGAAGTGGACGATGTACTTGTTCTCCGCGTCGCACGGCCAGGCGACGTCGGCCTGGCCCGGATCGAGGGGCGCACCGACCGAGTGGAGGCACGGGACGAATTCGCCATGGTCACCAAGGACCTCGAGGGCACCGGTGCCCATGCGGGTCATGATGCGCATCGACACGGCGACGTAGGGCGAGTCGGTCAACTGCACCCCAATGTGGGCGATGTCCGAGCCGAGTGGGCCCATCGAGAACGGGACGACGTACATGGTGCGGCCCCGCATGCAGCCGGCGAAGAGTCCGTCCAAGAAGGTGCGCATCTCGGCGGGGTCGCGCCAATTGTCGGTCGGGCCGGCATCGATCTCGTGCTCCGAGCAGATGAACGTGCGATCCTCGACGCGCGCGACGTCGCCGGGATCCGAATGCGCCCAGTAGCTGTTGGGCCGCTTGGCCTCGGAAAGCTTGGTGAAGGTCCCTGCGTCGACGAGGGTTTGGCACAGGCGGTCGTATTCGTCGGCCGAGCCGTCGCACCATTCGATGCGCTCTGGCGTCGTGAGGGCGGCGACCTTGTCGACCCAGGCGAGGAGCTTTGCGTTCTTTGTCGGGGGCATTTGAAAGCGTTCTACTCCTTTGTCCGGCCGATTTGCGCGGCGACCAATGCTAGGCATGTGGCATGGGTTCCCCCAAACCCAATCTCAATGAAGACGAGGTGGTCGAGCGTATCCGCGGGACGCTCTTAGGTGGAATTGAGGTCGTGGCACCTGGTGATGATGCCGCCCTCATCACAATACCGGTCGGAAACTCGATTCAGGTATCGGTTGACACCGTTGTCGAGGGGGTCCACGTCGACCTGGCGCTCTGTAGTGCGAATGACGTGGGCTACAAGGCCCTCATGAGTGCCCTGAGCGATCTGGCGGCCATGGGCGCCCGCCCGCTCGCCGCCCTGGTGGCACTGTGTGTGCCCGGCCACGGCGAGGCGGATCTCGCGCTCGAAGTCACCTCCGGACTCGCCGACGCGTCGGCACAGACCGCTTGTCCGGTGGTCGGTGGCGACGTCTCGAGTGCCCCCGAGCTCATGGTGTCGGTCACCGTGATTGGCACCACCGATGGCGATGCCGGGGTGACCCGAGCCGGCGCACTGGTCGGCGACGTAATCATGGTGTCGGGACCGCTCGGGGGCTCGGCCGGCGGTCTGCGGGTACTGCGCGCCCGGCGCAGGTTGCGTGGCGCCACCGACGAAGCGCCTCGCGAAGCCCTGGCCGAGGCGTTGGCCGCAACCTACCGCCG
The DNA here is from genome assembly GCA_963800725.1 of uncultured Acidimicrobiaceae bacterium. Taxonomy (GTDB): domain Bacteria; phylum Actinomycetota; class Acidimicrobiia; order Acidimicrobiales; family RAAP-2; genus Bog-473. Next base: position 105,086 of record CAWDCE010000004.1, read on the forward strand.
ACCGGTCGCCCGGATCGCCGAGGGGATCGCTGCACGCCGCGGTGGCGTGCACGCAATGATCGACGTGTCCGACGGGTTGGCCCTCGACCTGCACCGGCTCTGCGACGCATCGGGCGTCGGATTCGCGCTCGATTCAGTGCCGATCGCCCCGGGGGCGACCCTCGACGAGGCACTGGGCGGGGGAGAGGACTACGTGTTGGTGATGACCGTTGCCCCGAGCGAGGAAGCGGCGGTGATGGCACACTTCGCCCACGAGCACTTGGGTGCCCCCGTGCGGATCGGCACGATCGTGGCCGACCGGGCGGAGCGGTCCTTGGCGGGGCGCCCGCTGGCCAGAGCGGGGTGGCAACACTCGATCCGCTGAGCGCACCTGGGTGTATCCACGATGGGTCAGCTCCGCAAAACTAGCTTCGCGGTCATGGCGAAACGCTGGCTGGTGCCTCTCGTGCTCTTGGTCGTCGCCTTCGCCGCGTCGGCCTGTTCGAATAGTTCGAGCCCGTCGACCACGACAACTTCGCGTGCATCGACCACCACGTCGGTGCCGTCGGCGACCACCACCACGATTTCGAGCGCCTCTTCGACGAGCACGACGGCGGGCCTCGCCTTGTGCCTCGGGGCCAATGTCGGGACTTCGGCCACGATGGCCTCGGCGGCCGCCGGGCACCAAGGCGTGGTGCTGCTCTTCATGAATAAGGGATCCGTCCCCTGCGTCTTGACCGGCTATCCCGGCGTCGCCGGCCTCAACTCGAGCGGGAACCAGGTCACCCAGGCGCAGCGGACCCCGAGCGGCATGATGGGCGGTCTGGCGCCCGGGGTCACCACGGCGCCCAGGATCACCCTCGCCCCGGGACAGAGCGCATCTGCGGTCGTCGAAGGCGTCGATGTCCCGAGTGGCAATGCGCCGTGCGTGACCTACCCGTCGCTTTTGGTCACTGCGCCGAATACCAAGGTTTCGGTGCCGATCGCCCTGTCGCTGCCTGGTTGTCAGCCCCTTCAGGTGCACCCGGTGGTCCCGGGTACCACCGGTTCGACCCAGACCGAGTAGCCCGAGCGCTCGCCGACGAGCGTGAAGGAGAGGGGCAGGCGGGGCTGATCCGATGGCGTCGTCCACGAATCGGGTTCGCTCTCGCCTCGAACCATCCACGGCCAGCATTGCCAGTTCGTCCAATCATGCTCCATGAGCTGACGCAACTCGATGCCGCGTTCGAGCAATGCGGTGACGATCTCTCCGGGACTGTGGTTCCACTCATACGAGACCGTGTGGGTGAGTGGTCGTGCGGCATTGGTGGAAGTCTCGGTTCTTTCGGCGATCATTGGCGCGGCTTGCTCGAAGTAGGGGGCGTCGATACGCCGAGCGTCGCGGCCCAGCGTCAGGGCCACTTGATGCACATCATGGACGTAGAGCCGCCCTCCTGGTCGGAGGGATTCTGAGACCGTCTGGGCCCACACGCTGACGCTCTGGAGCCAACACCGCGAGCCGAGGCTCACATAGACAATGTCGAACGCGGCCCCGCCGAGCGCGGGGATCGCCGCATCGACCGGCGTACAGATGAAGGTCGAACGATCGCTGAGGCCAGCCCGAGCCGAGAGATCCCGGGCGGCATCGATGGCGACGGGAGAAAAATCGAGTCCGGTCACGACTGCACCGGCTCGAGCAAAGTTCAAGGTGTCAAGGCCGAAATGACATTGGGGGTGAAAGAGGTACTTCCCCTTGACCGAGCCCAACGCGGTTCGCTCACGCTCACGTGGTCCGCGACCCGAGCCGAACCAGCCCGCCACTTCGTAGAGGTCTGATTCAAGATGGATCGCCGCGCGCTCGTCCCACTGGGCCCGCTTGGCGGCAATGGGGTCATCCCTCCCCGATCACCCTTAAGTCGTCGTCGGCCGAGGGATCGTCGAGGGCGGCGAGAATGGCGGCCGCGGTCACGTCGGGTTCGAGCACCGCATGGCGCAGGTAGCCGCGCTCGGCCCAGTCGGTGAAATACGGACCGGCACGCGAGGGGTCCCAGGCGTCGGCGAATGAGGTGGCGGTCGGCCCGACGGCGACACGCAACGTGCGGAGCGCGGGCGCTTCGGCTCGCAGACCGAGGGCCAACTCATTCAAACCGGCCTTCGACGCCGCGTAGGGGACGAGTCCGGGCCACGGGTCGCCGACCGAATGCGAGGAGAGCAACACGATTGTGGGTGTGGGCGCCGGTGGGTGGCTCCTTTGGACGCGGAGGTACGGCAACGCCGCGGCGACGACCATGGCGGCGCCGACCAGGTTGGTGGACAGGACTTGGTGCCATTCTGCTGCGGTGGTGGTGGCGATGCCCCCGAGCGGTGCGGTGCCGGCCGCGTAGATAACGGTGTCGAGGCCCCCGTGGGGTTCGAGGAACGCGGCGGCCGCATCGACCACCGGTCCGGGCGCGGTGGGGTCGACGGTATCGAGGCTCAGGGCGAGGCCATGGCCAGGCTGCTCGCTGGCTCCGATCAGTTCGAGGAGGAGGGGGCGGCGACGGGCCGCCAGCACCACGGCGTCACCGCGCCCGAGACATTGCGTGCCGAGGGCCCGGCCGATTCCCGACGATGCGCCGACGACGAGGATGCGCCGCAGGAGCCGTTCCTTCAGTGAGGTGCGGCGGCGCTGTCGGGGGTGTAGTTCCGGCGGAGCGGCTTGGTCACTTTCCCGGCCCGGATGCACGACGTGCACACGTGCAGGCGCTTGGGCGCACCGTTGACCAGGGCACGCACTCGCTGGATGTTCGGGTCCCAGCGGCGCTTGGTCCGGCGGTGGGAGTGACTGACGTTCATCCCGAACGAAGGCTTCTTGCCACAGATATCGCACACTGCTGCCATTGGGTAGACCTTCCTTAGCGTGGCCGCGGTGTACTCACCAAACAAGCCTTCTCGAACGGCACAAAGGTTAGCATCCCCTGCCATGACCTCCCTGGCGGCGTTGGGCGCCAATGACCTGCGAGCGGTAATGGAAGGATTTCGTGACGCCCTGCGGCTCCACCAGGCTGACATCAACCGGTTGAACGTCTACCCCGTGCCTGACGGCGACACCGGTACCAACATGGCACTGACCGCAGAAGCCGTGGTCAGTGAGCTCGAGGGGGTCGATGCCCAGGCCGACCTGGTGGCGGTGTGCGGGGCCATTGGGCACGGGTCGCTGATGGGGGCGAGGGGCAACTCTGGGGTGATCTTGTCCCAGCTGCTGCGCGGAATGGGCGAGCGGATGCGCCAGGGCGGCGACGAAGGCGTCGACGCCAAGATCCTCGCCGACGCGCTGGCCGACGCTGCGGACCTGGCCCGCCGGGCCGTGGTTCGCCCCGTCGAAGGCACCATCTTGACGGTCGCTTCGGCCGCGGCCGAAGGTGCCGCCGAGGCCCTCGGCGCAGCGGAGGCGGGATTGCTCGGGGTCGTCGAAGGCGCGCATGGCGCCGCAGCGGTGGCGCTGGCCCACACCCCCGAGCAGCTCGAGGTGCTCGCCCACGCCGGCGTCGTCGATGCGGGGGGCAGCGGGTTCATGTTGCTCCTCGACGCCTTGTTGTTGGTGATCGACGGACGCCCCTTGCCCCAGCCGTCTGAAATCCCCGTCGAGGTCGACTACGCCGCGCTCGGCCGATGATTTGGCACGGGCGGGCGAGGGCGGGGTCGACGGGGAGGAGACCGAGGTCGGTGACCTGCGTTACGAGGTGATGTATTTCCTCTACGCCCCCGACGACTCGATCGAGGACTTCAAAGAGGTCTGGGCCGGCATAGGCGACTCGATCGTGGTGGTCGGTGGCGAAGGGGTGTGGAACTGCCACATCCACACCGATGACATCGGGGCCGCCATCGAGGCCGGGGTCGATGCCGGACGACCCCAGCGCATCCGGGTGACCGATCTGGGCGAGCAGGTCGAAGAGGAGCGCTGGGTCAGAGAGAGCGTCGGGGCACCCGGAGCCGGACCGAGTGAAGCCCCAAGTGGCCCGGCGCCGCGCACCTCGGTGGTGGCGGTGGTCTCGGGTGACGGCATCGGCCGCATCTTCCGCTCACTCGGCGTGCACCATCAAGTGGTGGGCGGGCAGTCGATGAACCCCTCGACCGCCGAACTGGTGGCGGCGGTCGACGCGGTGGGATCGCACGAAGTGGTGATCCTGCCCAACAACAAGAACATCCGCCCGGTGGCCGAACAGGTGGACGCGTTGTGCCACAAGACCGTCAAGGTGGTGCGCACCGGAAGCATCGTCGAAGGGTTCGCGGCGTTGTTGGCCTACGACCCGGCCGCCGACGCCGCCGTCAACGTCGCCAACATGGGTGAGTCCGCAGCCCGGGTTGTGCCGGCGGAGATCACCCGGGCCGTGCGCGACAGCTCGACCGAAGCCGGTGAAGTGCGCGAGGGCGACTGGATCGGGATCTCGCGCGACGGGGCGATCTCCATTGCTGACTCCGCGGTGATGGCGACCCGGCTCTTGCTCAGCCGCCTCCTCGAGCCGCACCACGAGCTGATCACCCTCATCGAAGGGGAGGGGGCCAAGGCGGCCGACACCCGGCGCATCAGCGAGTGGCTGGGCGAGGAATACCCCGACGTCGCGCTCGAGGTGCACCACGGCGGTCAGCCGCTCTACCCCTACCTGTTGGGCCTCGAGTAGCCAGACTGGGTGGCTTCGCCTCGCACACTGCGCGACCTGTCCGGCCGGCCGGTCTCGGTGCTCGAGACCGTCTCGGCCAAAAAGGCCCAACAACTCGAGGCCTTCGGGGTCGAGACGGTCTTCGACCTCGTCACCACCTTCCCGCGGCGTTACATCGACCGCACCGCCCAGGCCGACGTGTCGGGTCTCGAGATCGGTGCGCCCGCGGCGGTGCTGGCCGAGGTGGTCAAGGTGCGGTCGCGCCGGCGTGTAACGGCCGACATGGTGGTCGACGTCACGGTGCGCGACGGCACCGGGACGCTCGAGGTGGTGTTCTTCAATCAACCGTGGCGGTCGCGCCAACTCGCGCAAGGAACCGAAGCCATCTTCTGGGGCAAGGTCGGCGAGTACCGGGGCACCCGCCAGATGGTCAATCCCGTCGTCGACGTCGTCGCCGGCATCGACGAGCCGAGTGTCGGGCAGCGCCGGCGTACGTTGCGCATCCTGCCGATCTATCCGGCTTCCGCCAAGGCCGGGCTCACCTCTTGGGAGATCGGCACTTTTGTCGAGGAGGCATTGCGGCGGGCGGGGGAGTTGGCCGACCCGCTCCCGGCATCGTGGCGGACATCGCTGATGCTTCTCGACCGGACCACCGCGTTTTCGATCGTGCATGCGCCGAGCGCGACCGAACCGATCGACGAAGCGCGCCGACGCCTCGTCTTCGACGAACTGTGGCGGTTGCAACTCTCCTTGGTGCTGCGCCGGCGGGCCTTCGAACTCAACGCGCGAACCATCCGCCATCGCGTCTCCCCCTCGAGGTCACCGGGGCCAAGGGGGACACCTTGGTGGCCCGGTTCCTCTCGGGCCTCGACTTCACCCTCACTACCGCGCAGCGCCAGGCCCTGGCGGTGATCGTGGCGGATCTGGCCGGCCCGTTTCCAATGCATCGACTCCTCCAAGGCGACGTCGGCTCCGGCAAGACCGTCGTCGCCCTCGCCACCTTGCTCGGTGCCGTCCAAAGCGGGCACCAAGGGGCGTTGATGGTGCCGACCGAGGTGCTCGCCGAACAGCACGCCGCCGCGGTGCGCGCCATGTTGGGCGCGCTCGATGTCGCGCGTCGAGCTCTTGACCAACCGGGTCAAGGGCAAGGCCCGGACCAAGGTCCTGGCCGATCTGGCCACGGGCGAGGTGTCGATCGTCGTCGGCACCCATGCACTGATCGCGGACGGGGTCGAGTTCGATTCCCTCGGGGTCGTGGTGATCGACGAGCAACACCGTTTCGGGGTCGAACAACGCGCCACGCTGCGGGCCAAGGGGGCGAGCGGTGATCCCGACCTCTTGGTCATGACCGCCACCCCGATCCCGCGCACCGCCGCCATGGTGATCTTTGGCGACCTCGACCTCAGCGTCCTCGACGAGATGCCCCCGGGTCGCCACGCAATCACCACCGAATGGCTGCCCGCGCCCGACGAAGAGCACGTCGCCTTCGATCGGATCAGAAGCGAGGTGGCAGCCGGGCACCGGGCCTTTGTGGTGTGTCCTTTGGTCGCCGACTCCGCCCGCGTCGAGGCGCGCTCGGCCACCGAGGAGTTCGAACGGCTGACCGCCCCGGGCGGTGCGTTGGCGAACCTGGCGGTGGGGTTGCTCCACGGGCAGATGCCCGCGTCACAGCGCGAAGAGGTGATGGCCGAATTCCGCGCCGGCGTGCTTTCGGTCCTCGTGGCCACGACCGTCATCGAGGTGGGGGTCGATGTACCCGAGGCGACGGTGATGGTGATTGAGAGTGCCGAGCGCTTTGGGATCGCCCAGCTCCACCAGCTCCGCGGGCGTGTCGGGCGTGGCGCTGATCGAAGTTGGTGCTACCTGCTCGGTGGCGGCGATGACGAGTCACGTGCCACCGGCACACTCGGTGACGCCGTCGCACCCGAGAACGCGACTTTCGGCGCCGCGGCACGACTGGCTGCGGTGGCGGCCAGCAACGACGGGTTCGCCCTGGCCGAAGAGGATCTGCGACTGCGCGGGGAAGGGACGCTGCTCGGGTCGCGCCAAAAAGGTCAGAGCGACCTGGTGCTCGCCTCGTTGTCACGTCCCGAGGACCGAGCCCTCCTCGACGAGGCGCGCCGGGTGGCCCAGGCCATCGTCGACGTCGACCCCCAGCTCGACGAGCATCCCTTGATCAGAGACGAGATCACCTTGTTCTTGAGCGACGAGGAGGGGGAGTACCTCTTCAAGAGTTGAGGGGACTACCTTGGCCCCGATGCGAGTCATTGCTGGGCGGAGTCGGGGCCGGCGATTGACGGCCAAGTTGCCGACGGTGGTGCGCCCGACGTCGGACCGGGTCAAAGAGTCGATCTTCGACATCTTGGGATCGGCGGGCGGCGTGGACGACTTGAGGGTCCTCGACTTGTTCTGCGGCAGCGGCGGCCTGGGTGTCGAGGCGCTCTCGCGCGGCGCCGCCGCCGTCACCTTCGTCGACCAAGATCTCGCAGCCACCGTTGCGGTCCGGGAGAACCTGGCGGCGGTCGGCCTGGCCGATGCCCCCGCCACCATCATCCGCGCCGGTCTGCCTGCGTGGTTGCGCTCCGCCGCGGATTTCGATCTGGCCTTGTGCGATCCCCCCTACGGATTCGACGACTGGGCTGCCCTGCTCGCCGACCTCGACGCCGAGCGCGCGGTCTTGGAGTCTTCGCGGCCCGTCTCGGTGCCCGAGGGCTGGATGGTCACGAAAGAGCGCCGCTACGGCGGTACGCTCGTCACCGTGGCTCAGCGCAGCGAACGTGACGCATGAAGGTCGGTCTGTTTCCTGGTTCCTTCGATCCTTTCCATAACGGGCACCTCGAGATTGTGGAGCGGGCCAGCCACCTCTTCGACGAGGTGGTGGTGGCCGCCCTGCGCAACCCCCAAAAGAGCCAAGCCCTCTTCGATCTCGAAGAGCGCCAATCGATGCTCGAAGAGGTGCTCGCCCACATCGAGGGGGTACGCATCGTGTCGGTGTCGACGCTCTTGGTCAACGTGGCCAGAGACGTCGGCGCCTCGGCCATCGTGCGCGGCCTGCGGGCCGTGTCTGACTTCGAGACCGAGATGCAGATGGCCCAGATGAACCACCATCTCTCGGGCGTCGAGACGATCTTCATTCCAACCAGTTCGAAATATTCCTTCGTGGCCTCCAAGTTGGTCCGCGAGGTAGCGCGATTCGGGGGCGACGTCTCGGCGTTCGTCCCCAAGGTGGTGGCGACCCATATGCAAGCGAAGTTCAAGGGGGGATCGGGCTATGACTGACCAATTCCTCGAAGTCGAAGAGCTCCCGCCCGACGCGGATGCCGAGTCGATCATCAACCAGGTGATCGACATTGTGAACACGGCCAAGTCCATGCCGTTGTCCTCGTCGGTGATCATCTCGCGCGAAGAGGTGGTATCACTGCTCCAAGGGGCACTCGACCGCCTCCCCGACGAGCTGCGCCAGGCCCGGTGGCTGCTGCGCGAACGCGAGGAGTTCTTGGCGGAGCGGGCCAAGGAGGCCGACGCCTTGATGGAAGAGGTGCGGGCCCAGGCCGAGCGCATGGTGCAGCGGACCGAGATCGTGCGTCAGGCCAATACAGTGGCCCAACGCATCCTCGACGACGCCAACGACGAGGCCCGAACCATGCGCCATGAGGCCGAGGACTTCTGTGACACAAAACTTGCCGGAATGGAGATTGTCTTGGACCGCTTGACCCGAACGGTCCAGTCGGGCCCGCCCGCCGGCCGCCCCCGCACCGGCCCAAGAGCAAGCGACCGTGGCGACGGAGTCAGAGGAGGACGGCTTCTTCGATCAGGACCTGTCCTGATGGCCAAGGCCGACCCCTTCATCGTCCACGTCGCTCGCATGCGGCGCAACACCGGATCCACGTCGCACGAGGTGCGCTCGGGTCCTGTCGAGCTCGCCGGCCCCTTGGACGCCGAAGGTATCGATCCGGGCCGCAGCGTGGTCCCGAGCGGGGCCGAAGCCGAGGTCGACGTCACCTTGGTGGCCTTCGACGGGGGCATCGAGGCCAAGGGCACGGTGCGGGCCCCGTGGGTCGGGGTCTGCCGACGCTGTGCCACCGCGGTCGGCGGGGAACTGGTGGTGGCGGTCAATGAGCGATTTGCGGCGGGGGCGTCGCCCGACGCAAGCAGCGACGAGGCGGACTTTTACCCCATCGCCGACGACACCATCGACCTGGGGCCAATGGTGCGTGACGCCCTGGTGCTCGAGCTGCCGGCCGCCCCGTTGTGCCGTCCCGATTGCGCGGGGCTGTGCCCGAGCTGCGGTGCCGACCGCAACGAGGGAGGCGCCGATTGTGGCTGCGTTGCCCCACGGGACCCGCGTTGGGCTAATCTCGACGTGCTCCGGTAGCTGATCGACGCACGCCGGCGCGCCCCGAGTCCAAGGTTGGAGACCGACAATGGCTGTCCCGAAGAAGAAGAAGTCCAAGGCCAAGGGCCGCAGCCATCAGGCTGCCGCCTGGGTGTTGCGTCTCCCCCCAAGAAGCGTCTGCCCGCACTGCCAGTCGGCCAAGACGCCCCACGTGGTCTGCCCGAACTGCGGGTGGTACAAGGGTCGACAGGCCGTAGAGGTCGACTGATTTGAGCCGGCGGGGAGAGCGCCCGTCGACCGAGCTCTTGGCATCACTGCCGGTCGTGCTGGACGCGATGGGCGGCGACAAGGCCCCGGGCGACATCGTCGAAGGGGCCCATCGCCTCGCCAGCGAAGAAGGCGTCGCCGTCCTTTTGGTCGGGCCGCGCGACCAGGTGGGTGACACCTTGGGGCTCGACCTCTTCGAATGCAGCGAAGTCATTGCCATGGACGAGGACCCCGCGGGGGCGTGCGCCGTAAGAAGGACTCTTCCCTCGTGCGCGCCGCCGAGCTGGTCCGTGACCATCACGCCTGCGCCATGGTGAGCGCAGGCAACACCGGGGCCACGATGGCGTCCGCGTTGTTGCGCATGGGCCGCCTGCCCGGGGTGATCCGGCCCTGCATCGCCACACCGTTGCCCCGCCTCGGTCAAAACCCCGCCGTCCTGGTCGACGCCGGCGCCAACGCCGAGTGCACCGCGGCGATGCTGGTGCAGTTCGCGCAGATGGGGGCGGCCTATGTCTCGTCGCGCTTTGGGACCACCGCACCGACGGTCGGGCTGCTCTCCATTGGCGAGGAGTCGACCAAAGGCACCCCGCTGGTCAAAGAGACCCACAAATTGTTGGCCGAGGCCACCGGCTTCACCTTCGTCGGCAACCTCGAGGGCCGCGACCTGCTGCCCGCTGGTGCCGACGTCGTGGTGACCGACGGCTTCACCGGCAACGTGACCCTCAAAACCCTCGAGGGTTCGCTGCGGTTCCTCTTCGACGCCATGTTGGGAGTGTTCTCGACCAACGAGGAGACCAAGGCGGCGGCGGACGTCCTGTTGCCATACCTGTTGCCACTCGCCGCCCAGTTCGAGCCGGAGAACACCGGTGGAGCGATTCTCCTGGGCGTCGACGGGGTCTGCGTGATCAGCCACGGGTCCTCGAACGCCACCGCGATACTCAACGCCCTCAAAGTGGCCTGCGAGTGCGCGACTTCGGGCCTGGTCGAGCATCTGGCGGCCGCGGTGCGCCCGGCGCCCTAGCGCTAAATTCCCAGGTCAGACCCTACAAGTTCGTGGGGTGGGGTCTTCGCCCGGTAACATGTCGCCCGGATCAATTCGATTCGCCGACCCAGGAGCGCATGTGCCAGCCGAAACCCACACCAATCAAGGTCCCCTCGACCGCCAAGGGGTCTTCGAGCTGATCAGGGACCAGCTGGCCGACATCTTGGAGACCGACCCCTCCACCATCACCGAGGGTGCCTCCTTCGTCGAAGATCTCGACGCCGATTCCCTCGCGCTCATCGAGCTGGTCGAGGGCCTCGAAGAAGAGCTGGGAGAGCGGACCGTCGGGTTCCGCATTGACGATGAAGACCTTGAAGATCTCCGCACCGTCCGAGACGCCGTTGACTACGTCTACGCCAAGCTCGAGGCGGGGTGACGCTGGCGCCGAAGGGGCGGCCGCACTGGCCGAGAGGTTGGGCCATACCTTCGACGACATCACCCTCCTCCAACATGCCTTGGCCCACCGCAGCTGGTGCGGTGAACAAGACGGCGGTGCACCGTCGAACGAGCGTCTCGAGTTCTTGGGCGATGCCGTGCTCGGACTCGTCGTCGCCCGCTACACCTACGAGAACTATCCGGACTTCCCAGAAGGCAAGCTGGCCAAAGTGCGCTCGGCGGTCGTGAACGCCCGCGTGCTGGCCCAGGTGGCCGACCGGCTCGGCGTTGGCGACGTGTTGTTGCTCGGCAAGGGCGAGGAAACCTCGGGCGGCCGCTCCAAGGCCTCCATCTTGAGCGACGCGTTCGAAGCCATTCTCGGTGCGATCTACCTCGACTCGGGGTTCGACGCCGCGGAGATCTTGGTGTTGCGCGAACTGCACGACCTGATCGCTGCGGCCTGCAAGGAACCCGACGACTTCGACCACAAGAGCCGACTCCAAGAGCTGGCGGTCCACAACGGGGAGGGCACGCCGCGCTACGTCGTGGTCGGTTCGGGTCCCGACCACGATCGAACTTACGCCGCCGAGGTCTTCGTGGCCGGCGAGCGCAGGGGTGAAGGAGCAGGGCGCTCCAAGAAAGACGCCGAGCAAGAAGCGGCCCGCAATGCCTGGGAGGGCCTGACCAATGCCTGAGTTACCCGAAGTCGAAACACTGCGACAGGACCTGGCCCGCGAGGTGGTCGGCAAGAAGATCAAGTCGGTGAGCGTGGCCAACGGTCGCTCGGTGCGGCGCCACCCGTCGGCCAAGCACTTCCGCGCCCCGCTCGAAGGCCGCACCATCAAGTCGGTCGGGCGGCTCGGAAAGTACCTGCTCTTGACGCTCGACAGCGGCGACACGCTGGTGGTGCACCTCGGGATGAGCGGCCAGCTCTTGCGGGTCAAGTCGGTCAAGGACCCAAAGCCCAAGCACACCCACGTCGTCATCACCTTCACCCAGGGCGGCGAGCTGCGCTACGTCGACCCGAGGACATTTGGTGAACTGTTCGTCTCGACGCCACCCCTCAAAGCTGACGGGACGCCGCTGAGCCCGGTCTCGGGTACCGCCGGTGGCGACGGCGCGGCGATCCGCAAGGCCATCCCCGAACTGGCCCACCTCGGGTTCGACCCCATTGAGGACATGATGAGCTGGGACCGCTTCGGGGTCTTGTTGCACCAGCACAAGGCCGGGGTCAAAACGATGTTGATGGATCAGAGTTTCATTGCGGGGATCGGGAATCTCTACTCTGACGAGATGCTCTATCAAGCGGGGCTGCGCTATGACCGCGCGTCCAACACGTTGACGGCGACCGAGGTGCGACGGCTCTACCGCGCCATCGTCGAGACGCTCGCCGAAGCCATCAAACATCGCGGCTCGTCGCTGGCCGACGAGCAGTACCGCGACCTCTTTGGCGAAGTCGGCGCCTACCAGGGCCTCCATCAGGTCTACGACCGCGAAGGCGAGCCGTGTCGGCGGTGCCGCAACGTGATCGTGCGGGTCAAGACAGGAGGTCGGTCGACCTTCTTTTGTGAACACTGCCAGGTCTGAGCCGCCCGCCCGATGTTCCTCAAGTCACTCTCCATGAAGGGTTTCAAGTCGTTTGCGGACCCGACCGTGCTCGAATTCGAACCGGGCATCACGGTGGTCGTCGGTCCCAACGGCAGTGGAAAATCCAACGTCGTCGACGCCGTCACCTGGGTCCTCGGGGCCCAAGGGCCACGCTCGCTGCGCTCCCAGAAGATGGAAGACGTCATCTTCGCGGGCACCAGTTCGCGTCCCGCCCTCGGTCGCGCCGAGGTGACGCTCACGATTGACAATGCCTCGGGCAAGCTCCCGGTCGATCTGGCCGAAGTCACCATCACCCGCACGTTGTTCCGCTCCGGCGACAGCGAGTACGCCATCAACGGCGCCCCGTGCCGCCTGCTCGACATCCAAGATCTGTTGTCGGACTCGGGGGTCGGCCGCCAGCAGCACATGATCATCGGGCAAGGCCAGCTCGACACCGTCCTCAACGCCCGGCCCGAGGACCGTCGCGCCATCATTGAAGAGGCCGCCGGCGTCCTCAAGCATCGGCGCCGGCGCGAGCGCGCGGAGCGCCGCTTGGCCGCAACGGCGGAGAATCTCGAGCGCCTCGGTGACCTGGTGCGCGAGGTGCGCCGCCAGATCCGCCCCCTCGAGCGCCAGGCCGCCGCCGCCCGGTCCCACGCGACGACCGCCACCGAATTGTTGACCATCCGGCGCTTCTTGGCCGGCCAAGAACTCGCCGAGTTGACCGACCGGCAGCGCAGCGCTGCTGCTGACCTGGTGATCTGTCGCGACGAGGAACGCGCACTGCACGAAACGCTGGCCCGTCTCGAGTCAGAGGCCACCTCGACCACCGCCGAGCTGTCGTCTCGGCGCGAGGAGGATCTCGCCGGCGCCCTCGCCCGCGTCCAAGGACTCGTCGAGCGGGCCCGGGGCTTGTCTGGGGTGCTGCGCGAGCGGGCACGGGCCATCGTGGTCGCCCTCGACGCGGCCGCCGATGTCGACGTGGTCTCGACCCTCGAGGCCGAGGCCTCCCGACTGGCCGCAGAAATGGCCGAGGCCGCGGCATCGGCGGCCACCTTGGCCCCCGAACGCGCCGAGGCCGCCGCCGACCTGCGCGCGCTCGAAGTCGCCGAAGGCGAGCTGCGGGCACAGTGGCGCGAGGTGATCGGCGACGACACCCCCGACGAGGCCGCCCGGCTCCTGGCCACGCGCCGTGAGTCCGCCCACGCCGCCGCGCAGCGAGAGCGCCAAGACCAGGCCGACCTCGACGATCGTCTCGAGGACCTCGAAGGCCGCCACGCCGCCGCCGCCGTCAAGGCCGACCTGTTGGCCCAAGAAGCCGCAGGGCTCGATGACACCTCCATCCGCCTCGAGGCCGAACTGGCGGCCCAAAATGCCGGCGTGGAGGACGCGGCGGAGCGGATGGCCGCCACCGAACGCGCCGCCGACGCCGCCGATCAGACCCGCCATCGTTCCGCCGCACGCGCCGAAGCCATGGAGCAGGCCCTCAACGACCTCCAAGGGACCGGCGGGCGTGAGCTCTTGCGCAACATCGACGGCGTGGTCGGCTCGCTCATGGACCTGATCGAAATCGACGAGGGGTGGGAGTCGGCGTTCGAGGCCGCGGCGGGGGCCGGCATGGCGGCCATCGTGGTCGACGGCCGCCGATCGGCTCGCGAGGCCCTCGACACCTTGCGCGCCGAAGGTGCCCCCGGTGCCGTCCTCGCACCGCGGGTCGGGGCCTACCGGGTCAATGACGTCCCGTTCTTGCCCGTCGGGAGCACCGCACAGTGGGTGCGCCGCCATGTGCGGGCCCGCCACGGCGACGACACCACCGACTCGGTTCTCGACACCCTGGTCGGGCGGGCGGTGCGGGTCGACGGCTGGGAAGAGGCCATCGATCTGTCGCTCGAGCGCGACGACCTTGTGGTGGTCACCCCCCAGGGCGACCGCTTCGCCGCCACGGGGTGGCGGGTGCGATCCCAGGCCAACGTGGTCACCGCGGCTGCGGTCGATGAGGCCAAGCGCCGGGCCGGCGAGGACGCCATCGTCGCCAACGCCGCCCGGGCCAATCTCAGCGTGGCGCGCGCCGAGCTCGCCCGGGCCCGTGACGCCCGGGCCGCGGCGGTGCGCGCCGCTGACCAGCACACCGTGGCCGCGTCCTCCACCCGCGCCGACGTCGAGCGCATCGCCGCCGAGCAGACACGACTCGGCGACGAGTTGGTGGTGGTGCGCCAGGCTCGCCGGGCCGCCGACGCCCGCCTGGCCGAGCTCGAAGCCGAGGTGGCCCGGCTCGAAGCGGCCCGCCCCCAGCTCGAAGAGGCGGGGGCGGCCTGGTCGGATCTGGCCGGGCGACGGGAGGAAATCTCGGCCCGGATGCAGGCGGCCAAGGTGCGCGAAGCGGCCCTCGCCGAACGCACCTCGGTGCTGGCCGAGCGCCAGGTCGAGGTCGAGCGCCGCCTCGCCGGCCATGCGGCCGAACGGGCCAACGCCGCCACGCGCCGCCTGCACCTCGAAGCCGAAGGCGAGACGCTCGCCCGCCTCGAAGCGCTGGTCGAGAGTGAGCAAGCGCGCCTCGACGGGGTCTTCGAATCCTTGCGTGGGGAGTACAAGACCCAGGTCGACGCCGTGCGGGCCGGCGGTGAGCGCCTCGAACAGTTGCGCCAGGACCGCCACACGACCGATCAACGCCTCGAAGCCGTGCGCACGCGCACCCGGGCGCTGGACCTCGAGACCAACGAGGTGTCGCTGCGTCTCGAGGCCCTCCACGAGCACATCGAGCGTGATCTCGGTGTGGCGGCGGCCGAGCTGGTCGGCCTCTCGGTGCCCGAGGTGCCCGGCACCACCACCCACGAGGTCTACGCCGCCGAACTCGAAGCCAAGATCGCGGCCCTCGGGCCGGTCAACCCGCTCGCGCTCGAGGAGCTCTCGAGTCTCGAGGAGCGCCACAAGGAACTCGAGGTCCAAGTCGACGACGTGCGCGGGGCGCGCCGCGAGCTCCACGAGGTGGTGCGCACCCTCGACGAGGAGATCATGACGTCCTTCGCCGCCGCCGCGGCCGACGTCAACGAGCATTTCTCGACCCTCGTCGCCCTGCTCTTCCCCGGGGGCACCGGCCGACTCGTCTTGATCGAGCCCGACGATCTGCTCAACACCGGCGTCGAGATCGAGGTGCGCCCGGCCGGACGTAACGTGCGGCGCGTGTCCTTGCTCTCGGGCGGTGAGCGCTCCATGGCCGCGCTCGCCTTCTTGTTCGCGGTCTTTCGCAGCCGACCGTCGCCCTTCTATCTCATGGACGAGGTCGAGGCCGCGCTCGACGACGTCAACTTGAATCGGTTCTTGGGGCTCGTGCGCGAGTTCCGACACGAGGCCCAGCTCCTCATTGTCAGCCACCAAAAACGCACCATGGAGACCGCTGACGCCCTCTACGGGGTGACCATGGCGCCAGGCGGGTCGTCCCAGGTCGTGAGCCAAAAGGTGGAACGCCGAGCAAGTGAGGTGGAGCCGGCATGACGGGCCTCTACCTCGGCATCGCCCTCGCCCTGGTCCTCTTGGTCGGGGTCGTCTTTGTCTTGATGAACCGGGCCCGGCGCGGCCCGGGTCCCCTCACCCAAGCTCGGCCCGAGCCCGAGATCGCACCCGAAACCGCGCCACCGCAGCCCTTCCTCCCGCCAGAACCCACCCCCGAGCCCGAAGTCCACGTCCCGAGCCTGCGCACGCGCCTGGCCAAGACCAGGGGTCTCTTCAGCGGGGCGGTCTCGGCCCTGCGCTCCGGCAGCATCGACGCCGCCACCTGGGATTCGCTCGAAGAGGCGCTGATCCGGGCCGACGTCGGGGTGGCCACGACCGACGCCCTGCTCGCTGAGCTGCGGGCCCGGGTCGAGGCCAAAGAGATCGGCAGCGGCGACGATCTGCTCGCCGCGCTGGCCGAGCAGATCCGGGCCCTCTTGGCGGTCGAGGGCTCGCGCCAATTGCACTTTGAGGGCGGACCGGATTTCACCGACGTGTGGCTCATCGTCGGGGTCAACGGCGTGGGAAAGACGACCACCATTGGCAAACTCGCCCGCCAGCAGTCAGCCGCCGGGCGCTCGGTCCTGCTCGCGGCCGGTGACACCTTCCGGGCCGCCGCGGCCGATCAACTCGGCACCTGGGCCGAGCGCTCGGGGGTCGAGATCGTCCGCGGAGCCGAAGGCGGGGACCCGAGCGCCATTGTCTTCGACGCCGTGCAACGCGCTCATGCACGCGGCAACGACCTGGTGCTCGCCGACACGGCGGGGCGCTTGCACAACAAGGTCAACCTGGTCGAAGAGCTGAAAAAGATCCGCCGGGTGGCCGGACGCGAGCCGGGCAACGTGACCGAGGTCCTCTTGGTCCTCGACGCCACCACCGGGCAGAATGCTCTGGCCCAGGCCCGCCAGTTCACCGAGGCCGTCAACGTCACCGGGGTTGTCCTGACCAAGCTCGACGGCACGGCCAAAGGTGGCATCGTCATCGCCATCCAGCGCGAGCTCGGTCTGCCGGTCAAGTTGGTCGGGCTCGGCGAGGGTATCGACGACCTCGTGGCCTTTGACCCAGACGACTTCGTCGACGCCCTCCTCAGTTAGCCTTCCCCCATATGTTCGACGCCCTCTCCAACCGCCTCGAGCGCATCTCGGGGCGCCTGCGCGCCAAGGGGCGCATCAGCGAGGCCGACCTCGACGAGGCCCTCCGAGAAATCCGCACCGCGCTCTTGGAGGCCGACGTCGAGCTGTCCGTCGCCCGGCGTTTCATCGAAGGCATCCGACTGCGGGTCAGTACCGAGGCGCTCAACAAGAGCCTGACCCCGGGCCAACAGGTCATCAAGGCCGTCCACGAAGAACTCATTTCGGTGCTCGGCGGGGAGTCGCTCAAGATCACCTACGCCTCGCGCCCACCGACCGTCGTGTTGATGGCCGGACTCCAAGGTGCGGGCAAGACCACCGCGTCGGCCAAGTTGGCCCAGTGGTGGAAGCAGCAAGGGCGCAACCCACTCTTGGTCGGGGCCGACCTCCAGCGCCCCGCCGCTGTCGAGCAGCTCAAGATCCTCGGCGAGCAAGCCGGGGTCACCGTGTTCAGCCAGAGCGGCGATCCGGTCGAAACGGCGCGCGCCGGGGTGGCCGAGGCCGAGCGCCTGGGCCGCGATGTCTGCATCATCGACACCGCGGGCCGCCTGACGATCGACGCCGACCTGATGGACGAGATCCGCGGGATCTCGGCCGCCACGAATCCGCACTACACGTTCTTGGTGATCGACGCCATGATCGGCCAGGACGCCGTCGCCACCGCCAAGGCCTTCGACGAGGCGTTGGCGCTCGACGCGGTGATCTTGTCCAAGCTCGACGGCGACGCCCGCGGCGGTGCCGCCCTGTCGGTCAAGGGCGTCGTCGGCAAGCCGATCGCCTTCGCGAGCACCGGTGAGCGTCTCGGTGACTTCGACCTCTTCCATCCCGACCGCATGGCCGACCGCATCCTCGGCATGGGCGACATGCTCAGCCTCATCGAGCAAGCCGAGCGCACCATGGACAAAGAGACGGTCGCGAAGGGTGCGGCCCGTCTCATGTCGGGCCAGTTCACCTTGGACGATTTCTTGTCCCAACTCCAACAGGTCAAGAAGATGGGTTCGCTCGGGGGGCTGATGAAGCTCATGCCCGGCATGTCCAAAGAGATGCGCCAGGCCGCCGGGCAGATCGACGACGGCGAGATTGCCAAGGTCGAGGCCATCGTGTGCTCGATGACTCCGGCCGAGAAGGACGACGTCAACCTCATCGACGGCTCGCGGCGCAGCCGTATCGCCCGGGGGTCGGGGACCTCGATCCAAGACGTCAACACCTTGCTCAAGCAGTTCAAAGAGATGCAAAAGATGATGAAGGGCATGGCGTCGGGCACCATGCCCAACATCCCGGGCATGGGGGCAATGGCGGGGATGAGCGGACGGGCGGGCCGCAAGCTGGCCGCCAACGCGGCCGGGGGAAGTGGCGCGGACTTCGACATGCTCTCCCAGCTCATGGGTGGTGACGAGGGAGCCGCCCCGCCAGCGTTCCCGGGTCTGGCCCCCGCGGCCAACCCCGGTGCCCCCCGGCCGGTGGTCAGCACCAACAAGGGCACCAAAAAGAAGAAAAAAGGTGGTCGGGTCACCCCGCCGAAAAGCCGGTAGGCCCGCCATCTGCCAGAATGGGGGCACAAAGTCCAGATGATGGAGGAATCAGTTCGTGGCAGTGAAGCTCCGCCTGGTGCGGATGGGAAAGAAGAAGCAGCCGACCTACCGGGTCGTGGCCGCTGACAGCCGATCGCCGCGTGACGGCCGATTCTTGGAAATCGTCGGTACCTACGCGCCCCGGGGCGCCTCTACCGCCGAGCCCGACGCGGTCATCAAGATCGACAACGACAAGGCGGTGCGCTGGTTGGTCAACGGCGCGCAACCGACCGAGCGCGTCGAGAAGCTCTTGAAGACGTCGGGTGCGTGGGACGAGTTCACCGCGGCGAGGGCCAAGTGACCAACTTGTACGAAGCGGGCGACATCAACACCGTCGACGGGGCGCAGACCGTCGACGAAGCCAACGAGATCGACGAGGAATTCGAGGCCGAGGACGAGGCCAACATCGAGCTCGACGGCGGGACACCGCTGGCCGTGCTGACCTACCTTGCCCGCTCGCTGTCCAACGACCCCGACGCCGTGGTCATCGACACCGAGGAGCGTCGGGGCGGCATCCGACTCAACCTCCACGTCGCCCCCGACGACATGGGTCGCGTCATCGGTCGGCGGGGCAAGACCGCCCAGGCCATCCGGACCCTCGTCAACGTGGCCGGCGCCAAAGACGGCGTGACGGCCAGCGTCGACATCGTCGACGACTGATCGACACGTCTGCCTTCCTCAGCGTCGGCCGGGTCACCAAGGCCCACGGCTTGCGCGGCGAGGTTGTCGTCGTCCTCTATAGCGATCTGACCGAGCGGCTCGACGCGGGCAGCGTCTTGATGAGCGCGAAGGGCCCGCTCACCGTCGAAGCCTCCCGCCCATTCTCGGACCGTTGGATCGTGGCCTTCGACGGCATTCTCGACCGCAACGGGGCCGAAGCGCTGCGCGGGCTCGAACTGACCGCCGAGGCACTCGAGGACCCGGGCAAGCTCTTCGTGCACCAGCTGATCGGGGCCGAGGTGATCGACACCACCTCCACCCAACTCGGCTTCGTCGTCGCCGTGGAATCGAATCCCGCCAGCGACCTCTTGGTACTCGAAGGCGGTGCGCTCATCCCGCTGCGTTTCGTGACCGACCAACGCGACGGGGGGGCGACCCTGGTCGTCGACATCCCCGACGGTCTCCTCGATGTGAATCCATGAGGATCTGCGTCTTTTCCTTGTTTCCCGACACCATCGCCTCGTACTGCACCACCTCGGTGCTCGGGCGGGCCCAAGCGGGCGGCTTCGTGTCGATCGAGGCCCACGATCTGCGCGAGGGTGCCAAGGACGTGCACCGCACGCTCGACGACGCCCCGTTCGGGGGCGGGGCCGGCATGGTGCTGATGCCCGAACCCGTCTTCGCCGCCGTGGAACAGGCGGGGGAGATCCCCCGGCCGCTCTTCTTGCTCGCCCCCGGCGGCCGTCGCTTCGACCAATCACTCGCCGAAGAGCTGGCCGCCCTGCCCGGTGGATTCTCCCTGCTCTGTGGCCGCTATGAGGGAGTCGACCAGCGGGTCAGCGACCATTTGGTCGATGGCGAGCTCTCGGTGGGTGACTACGTGCTGGCGGGGGGCGAACTGGCGGCCCTGGTGGTCATCGAGGCGGTGGCCCGCCTGGTGCCGGGCGTGCTCGGCAACGAGGGGTCAGCGGCCGAGGAGAGCTTCACCTCCGGCCTGCTCGAATACCCCCAGTACACCCGCCCGGCCGACTTTCGGGGCTGGGAGGTCCCCGCCATTCTCCGATCGGGCAATCACGGGGCGGTGGCCCGCTGGCGGCGGTCCGAGTCCTTGGTGCGCACGGCGGAGCGGCGGCCCGATCTGCTGGCCGACCTGGTCAATCGGGGTGCGCTCGATGCCGACGACGTGCGGCTGCTGGTCGAGCACGGCTACGATGTCACGTCCGGCACTGATCCGGAGCTAGGTAAGGACGCCTCCCATGCACCCCACTGAAACGATCGATCGCGACAGCCTGCGCAGCGACATCCCTGACTTTCGCCCCGGCGACACCGTCAAGGTGCACGTGCGGGTGGTCGAGGGCAACCGCGAGCGTGTCCAGGTCTTCCAAGGCGCGGTCATGCGGCGCCAGGGGGGCGGGGTCCGCGAAACCTTCACGGTGCGCAAGGTCAGCTTCGGGGTCGGGGTGGAGCGGACCTTCCCCGTCCACTCGCCGACCATCGCGAAGATCGAGGTGACCACGCTCGGTGACGTGCGTCGCGCCAAGCTCTACTACTTGCGCGAGCGCTCCGGGAAGGCGGCCAAGATCAAGGAGCGTCGGACCGCCAAGCCCTAGGGGCCCCTATGAGCGAAGAGGATCTCGAACGTTACGAGGCCGAGATTGAGCTTGGACTGGTGCGCGAGTACCGGGCGGTGCTCCCGGTCTTCTCCTACGTGATCGAGACCGAACGCCGCTTCTATCTCGCCAACGAAGTGTCCCTCACCGTTCGCAGCGACACCACGCCGGCCTGCGTTGAACTTGAGCTGCGCGACGCGTGGGTGTGGGACATGTACCGCCCGGCCCGCTTCGTCCCCTCCGTCCGCGTCATCACCTTCCGCGACGTCAACATCGAGCGGCTGCCCGAACAAGAGCTCTAAGGATCGGGGCGGGCCCGCCCCGAAGCGAAATGCGATTCTCGCCCGGTGCGGCCTATGGTCACCCCCATGGACACACTCATCGTCGAACGAAGCGCCGGCGTGGTCAACGTCACCATGAACCGGCCCGAGCGCAAGAACGCGGCCAACAACCAGATGCTCCGCGAGCTCCAGGCCACCTTCGAGGAAGTCGAGCGCACCCCGGGCGACCGGGTGATGGTGCTCGGGGGGGCCGGCGGGGCGTTTTGCACCGGGGCCGACCTCGGGGACCCGAACGGGCCGGCGACGGACGAATCACAGTCCACCTTGTCGCGCATGCGCCGGCTGGGGGATGTCGCACTTTCGTTGCACCGCATCACCAAGCCCACCATCGCCAAGGTCGACGGCTACGCGGTGGGTGCGGGGTGCTCGCTCGCGCTCGGGTGTGATCTCATTGTCTGCAGCGAAACTGCCAAGCTTTCGATGATCTTCTCGCGTCGCGGCCTGTCGCTCGACAACGGGGCGTCGTGGCTGTTGCCGCGTCTGGTGGGGCTGGCCAAGGCCAAGGAGATCGCCCTCTTCGGTGGCATGTGGAGCGGCCAAGAGGCACTCGAGGCCGGGTTGATCAACCGGGTGCTGGCGCAAAGTGAACTCGACGCCTTCGTGGCGGACTGGGCCACCACCTTGGCGGGCGGGCCCCCCTTGGCGCTGTCGATGTCCAAGACGCTCTTGCACGCCTCTTCAACGTCGTCGATGGAACAAGCGGTCGAAAACGAAGCCAGGTGCCAATCGCTGAACTTCTCGAGCGAGGATACGGCCGAGGCACTGGCCGCCTTCCGTGACAAGCGCGATCCGATCTTTCACGGGCGCTGAGTCCGCCGGGATTTAGACTGCCCATTGTGCTCAACGGTGTCCAAGGAATGGTCGGCGACACTGCCCTGGTGACCAGGGAGATCCAAGGCGAGCACCACCCCGGCCGCGTCCGGGCCCGGGGAGAGGAATGGTTCGCCATCCCGCTCGACCCCGACGCCACCATCTCCGTCGGCGCGACCGTGGTGGTGGCCGACGTCGAAAGGGGACTCCTCGTCGTCTACGCTGCGGATTGATAGAGGAGCACCATGGAAGCTTCAGCAGGAGAGATCATCGGTGTCACCGCGGTGGCGGTGGCCATTGGTTGCCTGATCGGCGTCTGGTTCGTCTCGCGTTTCGTCAAGATCGTCCAGCAGGGAAGCGTCGGGGTGGTCAAGCGCCTCGGGCAGTTCAAGTCGGTGGACCAACCCGGCATGCGCATCTTGACCCCCTTCATCGACCGGATGGAAAAGGTCGACATGCGCGAGTTCCCAATGACGGGCGACCAGCAGTCCGTCATCACCAAGGACAACGTGTCGCTGTGGGTGAGCGCCACGATCTTTTGCCAGGTGATCGACGTGAAGTCGGCCCTCTTCGAGATCAATGACTACCGCTTGGCGGTGGACCAGCTTTCGCGTACCGTGCTGCGGGCCGTGTTCGGGGAGCTCTCGCTCGACCAGGCGCTGTCAGAGCGCGAAACGATCAACACGAGGATGCAGGACCACATGGCCGACGCCACGGTGAAGTGGGGCGTGCGCCTCAACCGCATCGAGATCCTCGACATCACGCCGCCGACCAACGTCATCCAGGCCATGTCCGAGCAAAAAGAGGCCGAGCAGCACAAGAAGGCGGCCATCTTGAAGTCAGAAGGTGAGCAGCAGTCGGCTATCAACAGCGCCGGCGGACGCCAGCAGGCGGCCGTCCTCGAGGCCCAGGGCGCCAAGGAGGCCGCCATTTTGCGTGCCGAGGCCGAGATGAAGGTGCTCGAGTTGCAGGCTGAAGGGGAAAAGAAGGCGTTGCTGTTGCGCGGTGAGGGTGAGGCGGCCCGCCTGACATCGCTCGACACCGCCACCATCAACCCGAGGACCCTGGCCGTCCTCCAACTGCGTGCCCTCCAAGAGATCGCGGCATCCGACAACGCCAAGGTGGTCGTTCCTTACGAGTCGGTCTCCTTGATGGGGTCGGCCGAGGTGCTCTTGTCGGCCTTGCGGTCCGACTCGGGTGCCGACCAGCCCGAGAAGCCGGCCGCAAGCTGAATCCCCCGGGCGTGCGGGGCCAACCTGGGTGAGCGGGCACCCCGCCGGCCTCGGTTGGCGTCGCGGCGAAGTGACCTAAGGTCCGCACTCGTGCAAGCCCGGTTCCTCGATGAAGCGAACGCGCCCGCCCTGCTCGCAGCCGCCCAGGCGGCCGCGAACGAGGGTATGGACGCGGTGGTGGTGCGCACCGCTGGGCTCGGTGACGCGGTCACGCTCGCCTCGGCGATTGCGGTCAAGGTCGAGCGGATCTGGCTCGGGGTGCTGGTGAGCCTGACGCACGAGCCCCATCGTCATCCAACCGTCATGGCCCGCGAGATGTCGGCGCTCGACCTGGTGGCGGGCGGGCGCACGATCCTGGTCTTCGCCCCCCCGTTCGACGAGGGGGTGGGCGAAGCCCTTGCCTTGAGCCGGGCCATGTTCAGCGAAGGGGTCGCAGCCAGCGACGGTCCGGTCTACCCGGTCGCCGGCGCCATCAACCGACCCCGGCCGACCGCGCCCACCAGCCCGCGACTCGCCCTCGACCTGACGACGGGCACCACCGCGCCGGCGGGCATTGCTCGAGGCCGTCGACCTGGTGCTGGTTGATGCACTCGCGGCGCCCCCGGCCGATCTGCCCACAGGCGTGGAGCTGTGCCCGACACAGCGGTCCTAGAACAACCCGACGCGGCCCCCCCACCGGACCGCCCTGCCCCAACGGCGGTCACCGGGCGCTCGCTGCCGGCCCTCAACGGGCTGCGTGGGATCGCGGTCATCGCCGTCGTCGCCTATCACCTCGAGGTGCCGTGGGCGCGCGGTGGCTACCTCGGGGTCGACTTGTTCTTCGTGCTGTCGGGCTTTTTGATCACCTCTTTGTTGCTCGAAGAATGGGTGCGCACCTCGGCGGTGCGATTGGGGGCGTTTTGGGGCCGACGGGCCAAGCGCCTCTTGCCGGCGCTCTTCCTCGTGGTCGCAGCGCTCGGGGTGTATCTCGTGCTCAACGCCCGATTCGGCGGGCCCGGGGCCAACGGCACGGTCGACCTGTCGGGGTTGCGCGGCGACGCGTTGTCCACGCTCCTCTATGTGTCGAACTGGCACGCCATCTTTGCGCACGAGTCGTATTTCGCCCAGTTCCAAGCACCGTCGCCCTTGGCGCACACGTGGTCGCTGGCCATTGAAGAACAGTTCTACCTGGTGTGGCCACCGCTGCTCCTCGTGGTGCTCTTGGGTGGGCGCGCCAAGTGGCGCCCGGTGGGTCTCGTTATCTCGGTGGTCCTCGCGCTGGCCTCGGCGGCGCTGATGGGTGTGCTCTTCGTGCGCGGGGTCGACGCCAACCGCATCTACTTCGGCACCGATACCCGGGCCTTCGACCTCATGGCGGGTTGCGCCGTGGCCTTCCTCGCGGCCGGGCGCGCCCAACCGGGCCCGCGGGCGCGGCGGGCCCTGCACGCGGTGGCCCCGCTGGCCGGCGCCGCACTGGCGGTGGCGTGGGTGTATGCGGGAACCCCGGCCGGGTTCCCCAGCCGCTTCATGTTCGAGGGCGGATTCGCCCTTTGCGCGGCGCTGGCCGCGGTGGTGGTGGCCGACGCCCGCCTGATCGACCAGGGCCGCTTCTCCCAGGCGCTGTCCTTGCGGCCGCTGCGTTTTCTCGGGGTGATCTCCTATGGCGTCTATCTGTGGCACTGGCCGGTGATTGTCTACGTGAGCCCAGCGTGCACCGGGCTCTCGAGTGTCCCCCTCGACGCGGTGCGCATCGCCGCCACCTTGGTGCTCGCCACCGCCAGCTATTACTTGGTCGAGCGCCCGATCCGCCGGGCCACGCTGCCCGGCGCGCTCGGATTGTGGCTGGCCCCGCTCGCCGGCGTCCTGACCGCGGTGCTCATTGTGGTGGCGACCATTCCCGCCGTGGCGGCTCCGGGGGCCACCTCGTCGGTGGCGGCCCCGGTGCACGGGGCTCAGCCAACCTCGGTGCCCGGTGCGGGTGGCGACGCGGGCCAGGCCCGCATTGTCCTGCCGGCATCGACCGTGATCTCGGCGGCCCGGCCCCTTCGGGTCCTGGTCCTTGGTGACTCGGTGATCGGGACGGCGGAACCCGCCATCACCGCCGCCCTCGAATCGACCGGGTCAGCCGTCGTGTTCTCGAGCGCCATTGACGGTTTCGGCCTCACCACCGTGCCCGGTTGGCGCACCTCGATCCCCCAGATCATCGCCCGGGATCGGCCCGATCTGATCATTGGGGCTTGGAGTTGGGACGACGCCGGACCGAGCACCCCCAACGCCTTGCACCAGCCGCTGCGCTACCGCGCGCTCATGGAGTCATTCCTCGACGTGGTGCTGGCTCCGGGCAACGGGGTGGCCGGCGTGGCCTTTACCTCTTATCCGCGCGACGTGTCTTTCGGGCCCGAGGCAACTTCGCAAGAGCGCAGCGCCATTGCGCAGAATGCGGCGGGGACCCGGGCCTGGGCCACAATCGCCGCCGCCATGCCCGCGGTGTTCGCACATCGGGTGATGTATCTCCCCGTGGCCCGCTCGTTGACCTACCGGGGCACCTATCTCACCTGGCTGCCCCCGAGCAACGACCCGGGCGCACCCAAGCGCGCGTGGTTGCGGGCCCGCATGCAGGACCACGCCCACCTGTGCCCCGAAGGGGCGCTGCGCTACGCGGACGCGGTCTTGAGCGATCTGCGTGAGCTCTTCGGACTCCCGGCGGCCCAGGCGTCGTGGTTCACGTCGGGTTGGTCATCGGCGCCTGAGTACGAGACCCCGCCCGGCGCCTGCCCGAGCGACCACCCCCCGAGCTGAGTTACTTGCCCATGGCGATGTGGTCGGTGCGCACCCGGACCTTGATGCGCACCTCGTCTTTGGTGCGCATGGGGTACGAATCGACGCCGAGGTACTTCTTGGCCAACGAGTCAATGTGGTCGTCGGCCCCGTTGGTGGTGATCTCGGTCACCGTGCCGCGCAGGGCCACGACGTTGTAGGGGTCCTCGGGGTCGATGACGGTCACCCCGACCCTCGGGTCACGGTGCAGGTTGCGGGCCTTGACCCGGCCCTCGGCGGTGTTGAAGACCAGGTCATCGCCGTCGAGGTCGACCCACAGCGGGGTGACCTGGGGCGAGCCGTCGGCGTTGAGGGTGGTGATGGAGGCCAACACGGGGCGCTCGATGAGTTCCCGGGCCTTTGGTGAGAGTCGTTCTGACATGGTCGATCCTTTCAAACGGGTGATCCGACGGTAGCGGGAGCGGGGGCGAGCGTAGGCCGTAAGCTGCCCAGCCGTGACGAGCTACCGGGAAGAAAGCGACAGCATGGGGACCGTTGAGGTCCCCGCCGATCGATACTGGGGCGCCCAGACGCAGCGCTCCTTGCACCATTTCGATATCGGGATCGAGACCATGGCCCCGTCGCTCATCAGGGCGTTCGGGATCTTGAAGGGGGCGGCGGCGGTGGTCAACGCCGACCTGGGCAAGCTCGACGCCGATCTGGCCGCGCTGATCGGGCAGGCGGCGGCCCAGGTCGCCCACGGCGAGCTTGACGACCACTTCCCCCTCCACATCTGGCAGACCGGGAGCGGGACCCAGACCAACATGAACGCCAACGAGGTCATCTCGAACCGTTCCATCGAGCTGGCCGGGGGCGCGATGGGCACCAAGGCACCCGTGCACCCGAACGACCACGTCAACATGTCCCAGTCCTCCAACGACACCTTCCCGACCGCCATGCACATCGCTGCGGTCGAAGAGATCGTGCACCGCCTTATCCCCGCCGTCACCAAACTGCGCGACGCGCTGGGCGAAAAATCGGCCGAGTACGTCGACGTCATCAAGATCGGGCGCACCCACCTCATGGACGCCGTCCCGCTGACCTTGGGCCAAGAATTCTCTGGTTACGTGGCCCAACTGAGTGCGGACCTCGAGCGGATCGACGTCGCCATGGGCGGTCTCTACGAGCTCGCGCTCGGGGGGAGCGCCGTGGGCACCGGGCTCAATACCCACCCCGAATTCGGCGACCGGGTCGCCGCGGTCATCTCGGAGATGACGGGGTTGGCGTTTGTCTCGGCCCCCAACAAGTTCGCGGCACTGGCGGCCCACGACGCCTTGGTCTTCGCCCATGGTGCGCTGCGGACGTTGGCGGTCTCGCTGACCAAGATCGCCGACGACCTGCGCTGGCTCGGTTCTGGTCCACGCTCGGGCCTCGGTGAGCTGGCCCTCCCCGAGAACGAGCCGGGGTCGTCCATCATGCCCGGCAAGGTGAACCCCACCCAGAGCGAGGCGATGATCATGGTCGGGATCCAGGTCCTCGGCAATGATGCCGCCATCGGGATCGCCGGCAGCCGGGGCAACCTCGAGCTGAATGTCTGCAAGCCGGTCATTGCCTACAACTTCTTGCAATCGGTGACCTTGCTGAGCGACGCCTGCGGTGCCTTTCGCGAGTTCTGCGTCGAGGGGCTGCGGCCCGACTATGAGCAGATCGAGCGCCACCTCACCAACTCGCTGATGCTGGTCACCGCGCTCAATCCGATCATTGGCTACGACAAGGCGGCCGAGGTGGCGAAGAAGGCCCACAAAGAGCGCATGACGCTGCGAGAATCGGCCCTCGAACTCGGGTACCTGAGCGCCGCCCAGTTCGATGCGGCGGTGCGGCCCGAGGAGATGACCCACCCGTGAGCGAGGCGGTCCTCTCGGGTGCAGACGTCGACCAGGCGCTCGCCGAAGGTGGCCTCGCTTGGGACCGCGAGGGCGCTGTACTCACCACCACGGTGGTCCTCCACGATTTCGCCGCCGCCCTGAGCTTCGTCAACGCCGTGGGTGCGGCGGCCGAGGCGGCCAATCACCACCCCGACATCGACATCCGCTGGAATAGCGTCCACCTCGCGCTCACCACGCACAGTGCGGGCGGCCTGACCGTCTTGGACCTGGCCTTGGCGGCCGCCATCGACCGCCTGCGCCCGTTGCGCGAATCCCGGGGCTGAGGCACGTGCGGGCCTACACTGGCGCCGTCGGTACCTGACCCAAAGAGATCGAGAGCCCACGACGTGCCGCACGCCCTGCCCCAACACCTCCGCCGCGTCGCCTTCGCCACCTGCCTGCTCGGCTGCGCCACCATCGCCGGCGCGCTTGGCAACGGGGGCGCCGGTGCCCTCCCCGGACCCGTGTGCACCGCGACCACCTGCACACTGACCTTTGCCAGCCCAGAGGTCGGGGACACCTGGACGGTGCCGAGCGGCATCACCGCTGAGACCGTGACCGCCTATGGGGCCATTGGGGGGTCGTCGGGAACCAATACCGGCGGTGACGGCGCCCAAGTGGTCGCCACCTTGAACCTGGCTGCGGGCACCGTGGTCACCGTCGATGTCGGCGGTGCGGGAACCGACGGCGGCACGGGGGGCACCAACGGCGGGGGCGCCAGCGATCTGGGGACCGGCGGTGGGGGCAGTGACCTCAAAGTCGGCGGAGTCGATCAGCTGGCTGCGGGCGGCGGCGGCGGGGCGGGGAACACCGAAGGCGAAAACGTCGCCACCCAATGCGCCACCTCGGGCAATCCCACGGGCGGCGATGGCGGCAACGCCGGGTCAGCTGGGGGCGACGCCGGCGCACTGATCGTCGGCACCGCACCGGCGGTGACCCTCAATCCGGGCGGGGCGGGCGGGGCGGGCGGCACCGCCTCGGGCGGCGTCGGTGGCGCAGCCGGCACCGCATCGGCGGACACCGACTGCAATGGGGCCACCGTGGGTGGCGCAGCCGGGAGCGACGGGTCAGCCAACCAGGGCGGCACGGGTGGATTGACGGGCCCAGACGGCATTTTGGGTGGCGGCGGGGGCGGTGGTTACTTCGGCGGCGGTGGCGGTGGCGGTGCCTCGAGCGACCCGGCGGGGAACTTCCCGGGGTATCCCGGCGGTGGCGGCGGGTCCTCGTTTCCCGCCGTCGACCTGGTGACCAACGAGGGCAACGTGGCCAACATCGACGGCACCGGCTCGATCAACGGCGGCAACGGCGAAGTGAGCATCACCTACGCGCTGGCCTCGACCACCACCACGACCTCGGCCACCACCACCACGACCACCGGCGCGTTGACCACGACCACGGTCGCCACCCAGGCGCTGGCGGTGACCGGCGCCGATCTCACTCCGCTGGTCGGGGCCGCAGTGGCCTTGTTGGTGGTCGGGGGCATGCTCTTGGGCGCGAGCTTCGTGGCGGGACGACGCCGGCGGTCCACCAGCGGGTAGGGATCGAGACGTGAGGATCTCGGGATCCGCCACGGTGGCTTCACGCTCCATGCGACGCACCCTTCGCCCGCGCTGTGCCCGTGGTCAGATCGGATGGCGCAATGAGGGCCCGGCCGGCCCCGGTGCTCGCCGCACCTGGTGGGCGAGCACGGGCCGGAGGTCGGCGGGGTTAAGCCATGGTTGCGCTACTCGCCCTCTTGGCCGCCTTCGCGTTTGCGCTGGGCAATGTGCTCCAGCAGAAGGGGACGCTGGACGCCCCGGCCTCGGGCAACGATCCACGCTTCTTGGTCCAGATCCTGCACCGCCCCGTCTGGCTGGCCGGCGGCGCCGCGCAGATGGCCGGGTGGATCCTCCAGGCCGCCGCTCTCGACCGTGGATCACTGGTCATCGTGCAGTCGCTGACCACGACGAGTCTGGTCATGGCGCTCCCGCTCGGGGCGCGCATCACCAACCAACAGATCAGCCGACGCGTCATCGCCGGGGCGGTCGTCATGGTGATCGGCATCGTGGGCTTCCTCGCCGTTGGGTCACCCGGAGGGGGCACCACGAGCCCGGGGCCTCGGGCCTGGTGGACCACCGGACTTATCTCGCTGGTCCTGGTCATTGTGCTGGTCAACTTCGCGCTCCGGCGCAGCGGGGCGGTGCGGGCCCTCCTCTTCGGTTCCGCCGGTGGGGTGTGTTTCGCGTTTCAAGCCTCGGTGACCAAGGTCTTTGTGACCGAGCTCGGTCACGGCATCGGCGCTTTGTTGTCGAGCTGGACCGTCTATGCACTGGTCGGCTCGGCGCTCATTGGCTTCGGTCTCCAACAGTCCTCGCTGAAAACCGGGGTCCTGGCTCCGGCCATGGCCTCGAGCAACGCCGTGACCATGTTCGCCAGCATCATCATCGGGGTCACGACCTTCGGTGAGAAGTTGTCGAGCGGGGATGGCCGACTTGCGCCGGCCCTCCTCGGATTGGCCGCGGCACTGGTCGGCATTGTGCTCTTGTCGGGCA
Source organism: uncultured Acidimicrobiaceae bacterium (assembly GCA_963800725.1). Taxonomy (GTDB): domain Bacteria; phylum Actinomycetota; class Acidimicrobiia; order Acidimicrobiales; family RAAP-2; genus Bog-473. Next base: position 135,326 of record CAWDCE010000004.1, read on the forward strand.
CCGAGCCACCCAGCGAACCGGCCACACCTCCGGCGCGCGTGGCCCGTTCGTAGCGCAGTGCGCCATCGCCCACTCATCCGGCCGGCCCCGCGTGGGCTGTGGTCTAATGCACCATGTTCTACGTCTTGATCTTCAGCATTTTGGCGGTCGTGCTGATCGTCGCCGGCATCACCCAGGCGCAGCGACGGCGCAAGCGCTACGAAAGCGAAGAGGACTGACGGGCGGTCGCACCGCTCCTGATTGCCCGGTGGTGCTCGTGGCGCTGGCCTCGCTCGGGCCCCGAACCGCAGCGCACTGCGCTATTGCGGACGGCGTCAGCTCTTAGTCGCGTTCCACGCGTCGCAGCCCACCGTCTGGCGTCCAGGATTCAACCACGAGCTTGGTCGCGCCGGCGTCGAGCGCGGTGATGACGACCTCGGTGAGGTCCGCTTCGAACAGGTCGCCTTCGGGTGCATCGTTGTGTGGCGCGGCCGGCACCGGGCCGATGCGGACGGCTCGCCCGCGCACCTTGGCTTCGCCGGGCCACTCTGCTTCCTTGCCGGTTTCGGGGTGAAACGCCGGGCCGTGGAGGGCGAATCGGGGGTCGCGCCCGAGGTCCGCCCCCTTCCGCGAAGCGCTCATGGAACCGAAGCGCAACTCGCCGTGCTCGAACTCGCATTCAATGCCCGAGATGCGCGGTGAGCCATCGGCGCGCAGAGTGGCGATGGTCTTGTGGCGACCCGCATCCATCAGCGCCTGGACCCGGCCGGCGAATTCGGGCTCGGCCCGGGAAAATTCACTCCATGACGTCACGGCCAGAGCATATTCGGACCGAGTCGAGCCGGTGGTGCCGTTCGCGCTCAGCGCGTCCGGTCACGGTGCAGGTGCGGAGCAGCCCGACCGGCCACGAGGGGCAGCTCGAGGTAGGTCAAGAGGCCCGGTGGCGCCGCGCAGACGTAGGCAATGGCGTTGACGCAATGCAACGCGGTGGCCACAATGCCCGGATTTCGCAGGAGGCCTGCCGCCACCGATTCGGGGTGCAGCTTCTTGAAGGTGCACAAGCAGTCGGGGTCACCGCTGACCTCGACCTCGAACCGCTCACCCGCGGGCCCGAAGCGCCATGGCGGATCCAGGTCGTCTTCACCCATGAGCCAGTTGACCGCCGCGGTGACCACCGCGGTGCCGTCGAGCGTCGCCTCCCACATGAAGCGCTGTGCCGCCACGGTGCCCGGGGCGATCGGACCAATTGGTGAATCGATCGGTCGGGTGGCCACCGCCATCTCGTGGGTGGTGCGCAGCTCGGGGTCGATGTCGAAGCCCAACACGTCGGCCACCATCCGCACCGATTGACCGAATCGCATCTGAGCCTCCTCCATTTTAGATGCAATCCGGGCCAGATATAGTTCACTTATTTCTGGGACGGGAGACTAGCTACATTTGCACAATTTTGCACAATTTGTGTCGTCTGGACGGCGGCGGACTGCATCGCGCGAACGTAAGCCTCGGAAGGGGATAGGCTGGCGCGGGTCGAGGTCTTTGCCGCGACGCTGACGAAGTTCGGGGTGGTAGTGTCTGAACCGAAACGATCAATCGTGATCACAATTGACCATAAGGGCGACATTGTCGAGGACGCCGGGGAAACCAGCAAACTTCCAGCCAAATGACCCGGAAGGGTTTCAGTCCCCTTCGCGAGGGGGACACCTCCGTTGGGGCGCCGTCCTGCTGAACGGACTGAACCCGTTGAGGTTTCAGTCCCCTTCGCGAGGGGGACACCTCCGTTGGTCCGTGTCCTTTCGGCAAGCCTGCGTAGAGGCAGTGGCGGGGGCGATTTCTCCGGGAATGGGGTTCACTCCAGCATGCGGCGCACCGAGGTGCGGCCGATCTGCAGGCGGCGGGCGATCTCGGCTTTGCTGACGCCGGCTCGATGCAGCTTCCGGACTTGGTCGGCGTGGAGACCTGCTGTGGTGGGCCGGCCCAGCCGCTTGCCGTTCTGCCGGGCATGCGCCAAGCCGGCTCGGACGCGTTCGCGGAGGATGTCGCGTTCAAACTCGGCAAAGACGGCTAACAGACCCGCCATCGCCCGTCCCGCGGGTGTCGTCAGATCCAGGGCTTCCGTGAGGGACACGAAACCCACGCCGAGATGCTCCAGTTCCTGAAGCGTGGCCAGCAGATCCGCCACCGACCGGCCCCAACGGTCCAGCCGCCATACCAGCACCACGTCGATTTCCCGGCGTCGTGCTGCCTCCAGCAGTCTCTCGCGAGCTTGCCGTTGTGACGCGCCGGAGCCGACCTCACTTACTGCAAGGTGATCGTCCAACCGCGTCGGGCAGCATACTCCCGCATGGCGCGGATCTGCATCGGCAAGGTCTGCTGGTCGCTGGTGGACACGCGGGCGTAGAGGCCAGCGCGAAACATTTTCCGGCGGGTGCTCTCGTGCGCTGGCCAAAAACCCTCTTCGATTTTGCCTTCTCGAGGCCCGTTTGGTGGCCATTTCGAAGCGTCCCTTCTGCCTGGCCGAATACTATCCTTTTCGGCCAGGCAGGATTCATCATATTACGCGGCTGCGGGCGTGGCCAGCCGCGCCAGCGTCTCGCGGTAGTTCCAGGGCATCCACTCTGACGGATTCGCTTCAACTCCTCGGCGTGCCGCTGCAACTCGGTCAGATAGTCGAACGGATTGGCGCCGTTCAGCTCGCAGGTGTGGATCAGGCTCATGAACAGATCGCCGACTTCGGCGCCGTTCAGCGTCTTATAGAAGAGCGCGTTCTTGCGGTGCAGAATGGCTTTCTTCAGAGCTCGTTCGCACGATGTTATTGTCGAGCGGCGCGCCGGCTTGCCGCAGGAACAGCGTCAGCTTCGTCCAGTGATTCAGTAAATAGGAGATGGCTTTGCCCAGCCCGGAGTTCGGTTCCGTCTTGTGCTCCGCCAACTGCGCCTCCATCCACTCGTGCAGTCGCTTTCATCAACGGCCCGCTGTGCTCCTGATGGAAACGCAGCCGGTCTTCCGGCGACAGTTCCTGTTCCCGCGCCAGCGCGTCGTGGTGATAAACGCCGCCCAGCGTCTCCAGCACATAGCGGCATTCTTCCGGGAAGTTGTCCGCCACTTCCACAAACTGCCGTCTTCCATGCGCGAGGCAGTTCGCCAGTAGGGTCTCGACGCCTTCCATTTCGGCGTGTTGCGCGACAACGCGTCGCACATCTGGATCGGCGCCGGCAGTTCGCGTGCGCGCTGTTTCAGTACCTCGGCGAGATTCTCGCCCGCATGCTTCCATCCGGTGAAGAACAGCGCGATGGTCCATGCCCCACCAGTGGATACGATGCCGCTGGTGAAGGTCCCCGTCCGCTTGTCGCCCGGCTCGCGTGTCAGGCGCAGAATGCGCATGCCCGTGTCGTCGTTGTGCATCACGCTCGCCTTGCGCCGCCTGCCGGATCAACTCCTCCAGCGCCGGCCGGATCGGTTTCGCGGCGGCGGCCATGAGATCCCACTGCGTCGTCGCCGGCAACGGCATTCCCAGTTGTTCTGCAGCTTTTCCAGCCGGTTAAAGGGCACTCCTGTACCGTACTTCAGCAGGGCGATCATGGCCACGGCGGTTTCATCGTACTTGTCCGGGCCCGCCGTCTTCCGGTTCGTCGGCGGTGAACACCTCGCCCGCACGGCGTTGCAGCGCAGCCGCTCCATCTCGAACACGGTGGCCTCCAGCGGCGCGTGGCCCACGAACCTTACCAGCGTTGCCGGCTCTTTCTGGCGGTAGACTTTTCCCTGGCGGCATTCCGGGCAAGGGTCGCCGGCATGCAGCGTGGCATGCGCGATGGCAACCCTGTCTTGCGCCGCGTAAACGCAGCGGCGCCATGGCGCCCATGACCGGCTGGAGCCGATTCGCTGGTCTCCGGCTGCCGTCGGCGCTGCATCCGGCGGCAGAACGGCGCTGGTTTTCTCCGTAGTCCGTTTGCGGCAGCAGTCTCTCTGCCATAGCATGCAGCGCGGTCTTTGAGCTTCTGGCCTTCCGATTCGCTCAGCGGCGCGCGCGTGCTGCGATCGATGATCTCGATCCAGTTCGTCCAGATTCACGTCGACCCGCCGTCTTCGTCGTCATAACTGGGTGAGATACTCGCGGAAACGCGGCGTCAGGGGCAAGCCGAGAATTTCCTTGATCGGGCGGTTCGGCTTGTTGGTCTGGTCGTTCTTGCCGCGCCCGGTGGTGAGCCCGAGCAGTTGCCAGTTCGCCGCGCGGTAACAGGTTCCGCGAAAACGTCCGGGATCAATGAAGGTTTCCGCGAAGTAGACCGGATGGCCGTACATCCGGTCCCAGTCGTCGGACAGTGCGCGGGTCACCTTCCCCAGAATGTGCGACGCCAGGTGCGGAACGCGGACCCAGGGCAGGATCAGAAAGCGCGTGTTATAGGCGATGAAACGGATGTTGCGCCGCCGCGCTTCCGCGCTCCAGCCGATGTAGCGGTCGCGGCTGCCCAGGTGACGCGGCGCTGAACTCCACGCCAGACACGCGATGGGGCGTCCTTGCGCCCAGGCCAGATACTTCAGGTGCTCGCCGACGGGTTGCTCATAAGCCAGGTAATGATAATGCTCCATCAGGCTGTTGAACAGCGGCTCGTCGGCGGTGCGCCGCACTGGGTGGATCTCAATCGGGCCGAGCGCCTGCAGTGGCATCGCCAGCGGGGTGTTGTCGATCAACACCGCTTCCGGCCGGGGGCGTCCCGTCCGGCACTGGCCCCGGATATGGCGGCGCACCGGCGGCAACTCGATCTCTCCGGCCCGCTCCAGCATCAACAGCAGTCCTCGGCAAACCATGTCGCGCAGGGCGCCGTTGGCCTGCTTCCACCCCAGGCTTCGCATAATTGCCGGGACAGCTTCCAGCGGCTGCTGCGCGGATGCGTCCGCGATGAATTCCCGCATGAAAACAATTTCTTCGCTGGTGATCTCTTGTCCGCGATAGCGCCATGTTTCCGCCATCTAACCGCAGTATGCCAGAGAACATATCAGAACGCAAGTGATTTTATTGCAACTGTTCTTAACTCACCTTCCGCCACACCGGCGCCGCTGCGATCTCCGGGTTACCTGCCGCCAACAGCAACTGCGCCTGGTGCACTTCCAGCGCCGGCCGGTTCTTCGCCGCTGCGGCCACCACACAAATCGTCCTTTGCGACAGGCGCTTTCTGCGCCAGCCAGAACCCCTGGCCGTCATAGACTAAGATACGGATCGAGGTCCCCCGCCGGCTGCGGAACACAAACAGGCAGCCGGAAAATGGATCGGCTCTGGAGTTTCTCCTGGCACAACTCGAGCCAGGGAATCGATGCCCTTCCGTCCATCCACGGCCTCGATCGCCACCAGGATGCGCATCTGCGGCGTGATCTGAATCACGCCGACTCCCACAACACCCGGCTGAGTCCGGCCAGGTCCGGCGCGCGTCCCCTTTCCACTGAATACGCATCTTGCCGCGCGGCCCTTCCACCTCAATCAGGCATTCGGCGAGACCAACGGCTAGGGGTGGTGCCAGTTCCAAAAACCTTGCCGGTGCCATTGTCGGCGGCGCCGGCGCGGGGCCGGCTTCCACCATCCGTTTGAGTTTGCCGTACTCCAAATGCAGGGCCTTGGATGCGCGGAAAACCCCATGCTCCCGAGCCGCTTCCGCCGCTGCCGCCCACAACCCTTCTGGAATCGGCAAGCGGGCCTTGTGCCCATTTCGCCAGCGCTCGAAACGCCGGCAGACCCTCCGCATGCCATCGGGAATCTCAAACGGTTCTTTGGTCGACATAGCCGATCCTCCCCGCCCAGCGCGGGCGTAAGACCGACGTTACCAATTACGGGCAGGCCGAGTCATGCAGGCTTGCCGGAACCTCACGCTTCATACCGTGGCCTGGATAGTCTGGCACCGTCATGGCGCGACCGTCGAGTGCCGCTGTCGCCGGCAGTCCTTGGATGTTGCCGGAGCGGCCAAGCGCCCCAATAAACTTCCGCGCGCAAGCCCTAAATCCCAAAAACCACGAGACCCAATTCGTTACCGCCCGGAACGTTGACAACAGGACCCCCCTTGGGCCTTGATGGAACACTTGGATGGGAGAGCTCGGCGTCCCTTTTGGGATCTCGGACGCGAGGCCCGAATTCCTAAAAACCAGTAGGCACCAGGTAAGAGGACTGGGAGCGGGTCTCGATTTGATTTCGAGCCCACCCGGTCCCTTGCCAATTCAATAGGAGATCCCCAAAATGAACGTGCCTAACGTGTTGGATACTCAGTTCTTCGGCAGCATTCCCGTCGTGTCCGGGCAACCCCTGCTTCAGACGGTTATGCAAGCTGTCCCGGCCGCCGCGCCGGTCGAGCACACCAATTTAATCGGCATCGTGACTAGGACTTCCTGGTTGAGGCGCCACAAGGGCCTCGTACAGGAAGCTCTGGATCGCCTGGCCGGCAAAGCCGTGGCTTCCCTCGACGGCAGCGCCAAGACGCACGGTCGAGTTCCAGATCATCACGGCCCAAGACCGTCTGGATGTCTGCAAGCTCGACAACGCGCATTCCCAGATGCTCGCCGGTATCGGCGACTATGTCCGCGTCAACGTGGACCTGTCCGCTCCCGGAGGGCAGGACTACGCACATGATCTGATCAACCGTCCGCAGATCTTCTCCGAGGACGCCAAGGGCTCCGATGGCGTGGTCCGCAAGCAGGTGCACTTCGGCGGGCGGCCGCTGCACTTCGCCGGCTGGTATTTCCAGAAGAACTTCTTCGTGGCGATCATGACCGTAGCCAGGGTTCCGAACGTGTTCGACCTGGCCGGCGCCGAAGTCGTGATCAGTTCGAAGAAGGACGCCTTGTCGGCCTGCAAGCGGATTCGCCGGGCATGCGCGCACAACAGCATGTTCTTCGAAGGCAAGCTGCTGGGTACGCCGGTGGTCTCTACCATGCCGTTCGTGTCCCGCGACGGCGTGGCCGGAACTGTTCCGGCTACCATGCTGCCGGTGGAGTTCCCGCTGAAGGACGGCGGCGCTCTCCGCGGCTGGGTTCGCATCCTGCACCTCGACAAGCTGCAGCTTTCGCTATTTGATGGCCAGCAGCAGGTCGATCCGTACCGGATGAACGATCTCATTCAGTCCTGGTATCCGGACGCCGAACTGCTCAGGGAAGGCTCGGGCTTCAAAGGCACCGTCGCGTTCAACGGCGGGACCTTCAAGCTGGTCTTCTACAGTTAGCGACGCGTCGTCGCCGTAACTTGCTGATTCCACACGAAGCAATGCCGCCCAGAGGGAAATCCTAGTGTCACGTTTCGTCCTAGAATAATTGAGAATGGTGCTTGTTTATTGCTGTGTCGTGCTCCATGATAGTGACATAGGAGCGCCGATTTGTTTGTTCGCACGCAGACCAACGGTTCCCGGACCTATCTGCTCATCGTGGATAACCAGTGGGTGGACGGCAAGGTCAAGCAGCGCGTCCTGTTTCGTCTCGGCCGCCTCGATGAGTTGCTGGCCAGCGGCCGGCTCGACTCGCTGATCCAGTCGCTCGCGCGGTTCTCAGAAAAGCTCGCCGTCCTGGGCGCGCATGCGCGGGGTGACGGCGTCACCACCCGCAGCGCCAGGGTCGGGCCGGCCCTGATCTTCCAGCGGCTCTGGCAGGCCTGCTCGATCGACCAAGTCCTGACGGCCTTGCTCGAAGGCCGGCGCTTCGAGTTCTCCGTCGAGCGGGCCATCTTCCTCACCGTGCTGCATCGCCTCTTCGCGCCCGGCAGCGACCGTGCCGCCGAGAAGTGGAAGGACGACTACGCCATCGACGGTGTCGGCGATCTGGACTTGCACCAACTCTACCGGGCCATGGCCTGGCTGGGAGAGGTTCTTCCGAAGGACCAGCAGGACGGCGCCACGCCTTTCGCTCCCCGCACCAATAAGGACCTCATCGAGGAGGCGTTGTTCGCGCGGCGCCGCGACCTGTTCTCCGATTTGGACATCGTGTTTTTCGACACCACGTCGATCTACTTCGAGGGCCAAGGAGGCGAGACCATCGGCCGGCGCGGGCACTCGAAAGATCATCGTCCCGACCTGAAGCAGATGGTGGTGGGCATGGTGCTGGACCAGAACGGCAATCCGCTCTGCACCGAACTGTGGCCGGGCAACACGGCCGACGTGAAGAGCCTGGTTCCCATCGTGGAACGGTTGAAGAAGCGGTTCGGAATCGGATCGGTGTGCATCGTTGCCGACCGGGGGATGATCAGCGCCGAGACTCTGGCGGAAGTGGAGAAACGGAAGTGGAAGTACATCCTGGGCGTGCGCATGAGGAGTTCGACGGAAGCCAAGGCGGTGGTGGCGCGCGCCGGCCGCTATGCGGAAGTGCATCCCAAAAGCGACGACCGGGACGATCCCTCGCCGCTGAAGGTGAAAGAAGTCTGGGTCGAGGATGCGCGCCGGTATGTGGTGTGCGTGAACGAGGATCAAGCCACCAAGGACCGCCACGACCGCGAAGCCGTGGTGGCCTCGCTGCGCGACGCGTTGGGCCATGGAGACAAGTCGCTGGTGGGCAACAAAGGGTATCGCAAATACCTGCGCGCGGGAGGCAAACAGTTCGCCGTTGACGAGGACAAGATCAAGGAGGAAGCGCGCTACGACGGCAAGTGGGTGCTGACGACGAACATGGATCTCCCGGCGCGTGAGGTGGCGCTGAAGTACAAGCAACTGTGGATGGTCGAGGAGGTCTTCCGCTCGATGAAGTCGCTGCTGGATACCCGGCCGATCTTTCACAAGTGCGACGAAACGATTCGCGGGCACGTGTTTTGCTCGTTCCTGGCGCTGCTGTTGCGCAAGGAACTGGAGGACCGTTTGGCAGCGCAAGGAGTGGAAGCTGGAATGGGCCGACGTCATCCGGGATCTGGACAACCTCATTGAGATGGAAGTCGCGATCAGCGGCAAGGGTTACGTTTTTCGCGGCCAGGCTCCCGGCGTGGCGGGCAAGGTCTTTCAAGCCTGCGGCGTCGCTCTGCCACCCGCGCTACGCTCATGCTGAACCTGACTTCAGTTCGGCTCCGGTGGAGAGAAAGCGTGTCACTAGGCCGTTTTCAAAATCGCAACCTACCGGGAATGAACAACTTCCGCCAACATGGTGTAGAAGATGAGTCTGACGTTCGCGGCTCGGTTCGGTTGCTCTGGGCTTGCCGAAGCTTCCTCCTCTCCGACGCTCCGCGGCTCGGTTCGGTTGCTTGGTTTTGCGCGGAGCCGCTCTCCGACGTTCGCGGCTCGGTTCGGTTGCTTTTGGAGCGCCTTGGAGCTGCTCTCTGACGTTCGCGGCTCGGTTCGGTTGCTCTGGGCTTCGGCGGAGCCGCTCTCTGACGTTCGCGGCTCGGTTCGGTTGCTTGGTTTTGCGTAGCCGCGGAACTCACCACACAGCTGGAGTTGCTGGGCGCCTTCAAGGATACTCCTCGCATTCTGCGTGCCGCACTACACTAGGCGGGGGCGGGGCGGGGGCCGGGGCGCCCACGCCGTCTGTGGGCCTGCCTGCCTTCTTTCACCTTAAGCGAATCAGCGAATGTAGGCGCGCACGCGAATCTCGGTTCCCGCTACGAAGACGATCAGCGCCGCCACAAACATCGGCCAAATCATGGTCCAGGCCAATCCCGTGGTCATCAGCTTGCCCAGCATCGAAGCGTAAATCGGATGCCGGACCCAGCCATACGGACCTGTCCGGATCAGTTCGTGGACTTCACTTAGCGCCGCTTCGTACCGGTGATCGCTTGCCAAGATCACGCAGCGCAGCCAGCCGAGCCACACCGATAGGCTGAAGAATCATGGAAGCGACCAAGGACAGCCAGGACTTTTCATAACCCGCCGGCCGAACATACGCGCAGACCAGCGCGAAACCAAGCATTTGCAGAAGAATACCCCACTTGGACACGGGCGCGCTAACTACTTTCTTCTGCCTCCCCGCCCGCTTGCGCGCGCCCACAAAAACCAGCACCCACGCTATCCAGCAGAGAACGAGTACTACGAGGGCCACAGTCTGGAGCATGCGCTATCTTATATCCGCGAACCCGGAAAGACCGGCGGCGGTACTCAAAACACCTGCGCTTCGAAGACGAGAGGCGGGCTTGCGGGTCGCGCCAGGCGCCGGGGGGCAGCGAGCTCTTACGCGCCACGGCTTCAAGGAATTCTTCGGTGGTCCAGCCGCGTTCGGCGGCCACTTGGGGAAGCAGCAGACCCGCGCGTCCGCCGAGTTTGAGGAAGAGGCCGTGCTTCCCGGCCGTGCATTCGGCGGCGCGTGCGGATGCGCCGGAACGGGGTGAGCACCGAGATTTCGATATCGATCGGGCCATCGAGCGAAGCCGCCGGGCGGAAGCGCGGGTCGTCGAGCGCGGCCGCCAAGGTCAGGTTCGCTACTTCCTCGGAGAGTGGAGCGCGGCTCTCGGTACGCCCCACGCAGCCGAGCAATTCTGCGCCCCGATGCAGGCTCACGAACACGCCGCGGCGCGCGCGCAGGGCGGCGGAGCCGCCTAGCGCTGGCGAGCGCGGGACTCGTGGGTCTCGCGCAGGCGGCGCAGGGTTTCGGCGGCGCTGGCGAGCAACGCCTGGCGATCGGCGGCGTCCAGATCGAAAGCGGAACGGGGGAAATAACCCAGCGCGGCGTAGCTCACCGAGTTGCGAAAGTCGTCCGTGAGTTCGCCCGAAGTCTGGTAGTCCAGGGTGGACTGGTACATGCCCGCATCGAGGAGCCGCAGCGTGTCGAGCAGTAACGCGATGGGGGCGGAACCGCAGACGGTAGCGCCGTTTTCCTTGAGCGCCGCCAGGAAAGCCGTGGAATCGAGCGTGGCGGCCGCTTCGATGCATTCGAAATCCAGCTCGCGCAATCGCGCGCCGGAGCGGTCCGGCGGAAACGGCTGGAAACCGAAACTCGGCCCGTAATGGGTGAAATCCGAAGAAGCCAGGAACACCACGCCGGGCCGCCACAGCGCGGCCAGCGCGCGGGCAACCGCGGAGCGCCCGGCGCCGTCCATGCGGCCGGCGTAGAGCGGAGTCACGCGCGCCTGGGGCGCCGCCCATTGCAGGAACGGCAATTGGATTTCGAAAGAGTGGTCGCAGACGCGCTGCTCCGCGACGGTTGGAAATCCGCCGAAGCCGGCGTCGATGGCAACTTCGCCGAGGGGCGTGGAGATGGCCGTCACATCGGGCGCGGCCACGCCTTGGAGGCCTCCGTGATGCGGAAAAGCGAGCAGCACCAGGCGGTCGGGCTTCTGCTGCCCGATCGCACGGTACGCCGCGGCCGCCACGGTTCCCGAATAGACCGGGCCCGCATGCGGCACGACGAAGCCAAGACCGTCCGGGTAGAGGAACGGGGCGCGCGTGCGCGAACGCTCGAACAGACCCTCCAGCAGACTGCGCAACTCGGAAGCGCGCTCCGGATACCAGGAGCCGCTGAACGGCGAGATATGCACGGCGCTCATGGAGGTCCCCAGACGCCCGGTATGGCGTAGCCGCAACCGGAGCACCGGCCGGCGGCGGAAAGCCGGTTGCGCAGAACGCGGAACCCGCGGCGTTCAATCGCCGCGCCGCCGCATCCGGGGCAATGCGTATCTTCCAGGCCAGTCAAGCCGGAAAGGTTGCCGGCGTAAACGTAGCGCAGTCCCGCCGCGCGTCCGGCCGCCGCGGCGCGCAGCAGGGTTTCGGGCGGCGTGCCGGCGGGTCCCGGCATCTTGTAGTCCTTGTGAAAGGCCGTCACGTGCCATGGGATGTCCGGTGAAATGCCGGACAGGAACTCGGCGATTTGGCGCAGTTCGGCGTCGGAATCGTTGAAGCCGGGGATCACCAGGGTCACCACTTCCAGCCAGAAGCCCATCGCATGGATGCGGCGGATGGACTCCAACACGGGCCCGATGCGCCCGCCCAGTTCGTGGTAACGGCGGTCGTCGAAGCTCTTGAGGTCCACCTTATATAGGTCGACCCGACGGCCGGAGGTATTCGAGGACCTCCGGCGTGGCGTTGCCATTGGAGACGAAGCCGGTGATCAGCCCAGACGCTTTGGCCTGGCGGAAGACCGCGACGCCCCACTCCGCCGTGATGAGCGGTTCGTTGTAGGTGCTAACCATGGCCGCCGCGCCCTGGCGCACGGCCAGAGCCACCAGATCCTCGGGCGACGCCACGTCGAAATCGAGCGTCGAATGGGGATCGCGGAGCGCTTGCGAGGAGACCCAGTTCTGGCAGTAGCCGCAGTGCAGATCGCAGCCCAACATGCCGAAACTGAAGGCGCGCGCCCCTGGCAGGACATGGAAGAAGGGCTTCTTTTCGATGGGGTCGCAGTGCGCCGCGTTGACGTAGCCGTAGGGCGCGTAGAGTCTGCCTCCGCGGTTGAAACGCACCTTGCAGACCCCGGCGAAACCGGGCGAAACGGGGCACCGGTGGCCGCAGGCGAAGCACTCCACCCGCCCGCGGTCGAGCGGTTTCGAGAGCTCAGCTTCACGCGTCCGCAAGGCGAGTCGATCGGCCAGCGTCTCCATCGGTTGAGGACCGGCGGGTCCGAAGACATTGTAACGCCGGGGCCGGAGGGTGGGGAATGTCTACTTGCCGCGATCCGCGCTTGGCGCGCCCTTTCCCAGCACTATCCTGAGCTCGTTGCGCGCGTCCGCGAGTTCCTCCTCGGCTCGATTGGCGCGCTCCGTTTGGGCCTTCAGATCCGCCTGCAGCCGCGAGATGTCGTGGGCCTCATACGCCAGCAGGAAGGCAGCCAGGCATGCCGCGATCGCCGGCAGAACCCCGCGCCGCCGCCGTGGAACCTGGACGGGCGTCTCCCGGCGCGGCGGTTCGGCGTGGACGGGCCCTTCGGGCGCCGGCTCCGGCCCGGCGTCCGGTTCCGCCGGCCGCGGCGGCAGAGGCCCCAGCACGAATTCCTGGTAGGACGCCTCTCCGTGAATCGAGCCATCCGCCTCGCGGAAAAAGAAGCCCGCCCTGGTGGGCTGGAAGGTATGCGGCCGCAGTACCAGCGCCGCCTGCCATGCTTCCGGAAAAAATCGCTGGTGGATCTCCTGGTCCGCCGCGGAAAAGAAGATTTCGCTACGCGTGTGGGAATGGTACCAGCCGACCACCCGCCGGCCGGGAAGGACGACCCGGCGCCGCAACATCTCCGCCAGCCGCTCCTGGTCGCGGTCCGACAGCGTGAAGGAGGGTCCGAAAGCGTGCTCGCACTCGACCGGCGTGTAGCCCGTTATACTGAGCCGCTTCCTCTGGAAATCCCCCAGCAGGATGCCGCCGATCTCGACCCCGCCACGCGGCGCCATGAAAAAAGCGTCGACTACCGCCAGACGAATGTCGTCAAGCACCCTGGGGGAGTACTCGACGCCGAACGGGCATTGCGGCGCGCTCCAGGAAACCAGGGGGACGTCTTTGCTTCTCTCCATCGGTTCCCCTTGATTGTAGGCGATCCTCCGCCGCCGCCCAAATGCCGCCCCGAAGCTATAATGAGGTTGTGCCGAAGCCCAAGGATCTCGAATTGCGCCTGCAGAAGACCGAGGAGCAGTTGCGCCTTTTCCAGAAGGTCAGCAGGCTCATGGTCCGGGAGCTGAGCTTTCACGAGGCGCTGAAGGGCATCGTGTCATTGGTGGTCGAGTTCACGCAATGCGATTCCTGTCTGGTCTACGTGTTAGACAACGACGAACTGGTGCTGTGCGCGGCCAACACGCCGCACCCGACCGCCATCGGCAAGGTTCGCTTGCGGCTCACCGAAGGCCTCACCGGATGGGTGGCGCGGGAGCGGCGGCTATTGGCCATTTCGCGCGAGGCGTATAAGGACCCAAGGTTCAAGTCCTTCGGCGAACTTCCCGAAGACACTTTCGAAGCGTTCCTTTCCGCCCCTCTAATCGCGCGCAACCGCGTGGTGGGCGTCATCAATTTGCAGCATCGCCTGCCCCATCAGCACACCGGCGATGAAATGGAAGGCATTACCACGGTGGGAGAGCAGATGGGATGCGTCCTGGTACTGGCGCGCATGGCTTCCGCCGCACCCGCCGCGCCCGGCTCGGTGGGATTGCCCCTTCCCACGGGGCCGGTTCCGATGAAACAATAGGCTTCGTGGCTTCACTATTCGTCCGGCCCATTTTCGCGCTGATCACGATGGCGTCGTGCGCGGCGCCGCTCGGCGCCCAGCGTTGGCAGATGCAATATCTGTACGACGAAGTGAAATCCTCTCTAAACATCGACGATCTTCAGTTCCCGTCGGCGTCCCGCGGCGTGGCGGTGGGCGTCATCACCGAGGGGAACAGCAGAAAGCCGGTGGCGCTGGTTACCTCCGACGGCGGCGCGCACTGGCAGGCGACGCCGCTGAAGGAAGAGCCCTTTTCGCTGTTCTTCTTGAACGATAGCGTCGGCTGGATGGTCACGGAAAAGGGCATCTGGCGGACCAGCGAGTCGGGAAAGAGCTGGATCAAGCAGCCTGAAGCGCCCGCCGCGGCGCTGCGCGTATACTTCGCCGATGAGAATACCGGCTGGGCCGCATGCACCAATCGGACCGTGCTCGAGACGCACGATGGCGGGCTACACTGGACTCCCCTATCGGCAACGTACAACGAGCCTGGCAATCCCCTGTACAGCGCCTACAGTTGGATCGCTTTCGCCACCCCCAATCGGGCCTGATCATCGGGGCGAATGAACCGGTGCGGCGCGAACGGCTTCCGGACTGGCTCGAACCGGATACCGTCCTCGGTGGCCGCGAGACCCCGCACCTCTCTCTCACGCTTGAGACTCTCGATGGCGGAAAGACCTGGAAGTCCCATTCCACCTCGATGTTCGGGGAAATCACGCGCTCGCGATTCAGCCCTCCGCATGCCGGACTTGGCTTGATTGAACATGACCAGTCGTCGCAATACCCCAGCGAAGTGTTTGAACTCTCCTGGCCAACCGGGCGGAACCAGGTCGTCTACCACGACAAGAGCTTTTTTGTCAGCGACGTCTGGGTAACTCCGGGCGGCGCGTACTACCTGGCCGGCATTGAGATCGCCAGCAAGCTGCGCAACATAGTTCCTCAAAAAGTGAAGGTTCTGATGAGCCGCGATCTGGAAACCTGGACGCCGACAGCCGTGGATTACCGGGCAACCGCCAACCGGGTTTATCTTTCGGGGACGGGCGAGGACGCCCTGTGGCTGGCCACCAACAACGGCATGATTCTGAAGTTGGTCCCGTGAAAACAGCCCTGCCGCGGCGTTGTTTTATCCACAAACGATCCACGTCCAAACCCTCTAAGCCGCCGGAAAACAAAGCAGATAAAAGCTGAGGAAAAGTCGGGTTACGAGATCGAAAACAGATTTGACGCGAGGAGCCGTTTGGGCGCATATTGATGAAGGTTCCAAGAGGTTTGAGGAACAGCAAGCCTCCGAAACGTAGCGGACCGGGAACGATGATCCGAAGCCGAACCTAGCAATAGAAATGGCTGCGGGGAGCGAACGGAGATCGGGCGGATTCGGAAGGCGGGTCGGCGGGCGGCAAATTCCGCGGAACGCTTTGATCCGGAGGGACCTAAGAATCCCGAAGGGGAGCGGAAGCGGGAGGCGCAGTCAGGCGCGCGAGTCGTGGACGGCGCAACGGGCGCGGATCGGTGAAGCGGCCGGAACCGGGGCAAACCGGAGCCGGTGGCGGAGATCCGGGCCGAACGGGCGCAGGAAGCGGCTGAGCGAGGAAGCGAAGTGGCAGGCCGGGACCTTTGACCCCGGAATGGAGCTCGTGAAAGCGAGAGCCGTTGCGGGCGAGGGAAAGGCCGTTACGAGCGACCGGCCCCGAGTGGAAGAAAGGCTGCGGCGTGCCTTAAGGCATCGATCCGGCCGTCGGGTAAACCGGCGGTTGGGGAGCTGAGAGGCGAAGCGTCCGGCGCTTCCAGTTGCGGTGTTCAATGCCGTGTATGCCGGCGGTGGGCAAGGCTGCGAATCGGATCACTTGGAACCTTTTTTTTGTGCGCCCCGGTCACGCGACCGGTAGGCTCCGACCGGATTTCATTCCACCCGCAGCTACACGACGTGGACGCCGCGCTACAGCCTATGCGCAGCTACGAACTCCGAGAAGGCCTCGCCAGCGCTTGCCGGCCTGTCCGTACGGCCCATCTTCCGGTCTTCGATCTGCACCACCGGCAGCAGATTGCGCGTGGTGGAGGTGATGAAGACTTCGTCGGCGGCTTCCAGATCCGCGGGCGTCAGGGTCTTTTCGACGATCCGTGATGCCGGGCACGCGGATTTCGCCCAGCACCACCTCGCGGGTGATCCCCGGCAGGCAGCCGGAGCTGAGCGGCGGCGTCCACACCTGGCCTCCATTGGCGGCGAAAATGTTGGCCGACGTGCATTCGGCCACTTCGCCGCGCTCGTTCAGCAGGATCACTTCGTCGAAGCCGCGCGCGCTGCGCCGATTCCAGCCAGGTGAGGTTCATGGCCCAGGAGAGGATCTTGGTCCCGGCGAAGGGGCAGGCGGCATGGCGGGCATGCTCGACGTAGGCGAGTTTGACGCCCTCGCCCCAGTTCTTGGAATCGGCGGTGAGGGCGATCACGTCGCTAGGGGCGGCCGGTCGAGGGGCCGGCCCACATGCCCGCCGCCGTTGCGCACGATCGACCAGCCGCAGCGTGGAGTTGTAGCGCCTGGTTGGCCTCCACCAGTTCGAGCAGCCTGCGCCGCGGACATCCTCGGGATCGTCGGGAAGGGCACGTGGAAGGCCGCGGCGTCCCGCGAGATGCGCGCCCAGTGGCGCTCGAAGGCGAAGAGCACGCCGTCGGCCACGCGCAGGGTGCTGAACACGCCCCATCCGGAGAGCAGCCCAACCTGGCCGGGAGCGAGCACTGGTCGGAAGCCTCGCCGATGTGGTCATTGTGAAGAACAAAACGATGAAGCACCACGCCATTCTATCTCGCGGCAAACTCGGCCTCCGAAATTGCAGCGTATCGTCCACGGCGACCGCTCTCTTACGTTCGCGGCTCGGATCGGTTGCTTGGTTTTGCGAGTTTTCCGGAGCCTTGTTTTACGAGTCGCGAACGTAAGAGATCGGATGGCTGCTTGGTTTTGCGGAGCCGCGAACGTTCGCGGCGGTCGGCTGCTTGGTTTTGCGGCGCCGCGAACCTTCGAGGCGGATGCGCTTGGTTTTGCGGAGCCGCGAACGTAATTCTACTGTGTCAGAAATTATGCGCGCATGCGACAACATACGGGGCAGCAGGGAAGTTGCTGCACTAGGAATCGGGCGATTTTGATACGGAGCGTCGCGATGGAATGGGGATTATGCCGCTGGGCGCGAGCCCTTCGCTCCCCGCGGCCGGAAGTCGGGAGGTATCGTGGCGGCGCATAGCCCAAGATGGCCGACGCGTGCTGAGGGGGAAAAACGGCTCCTTTCCGCCATGAGGAACCCGTACGCCGCGATGCACAAAGTGGCATGGTGATGAAATCCCCGCCAGTTGCGACCTTCATAGTGAGTTAACCCGAGTTCCTGTTTGAGTTCCTCGTAATCGCGCTCAATCACCCACCGATGCTTGCTGATCCCGACTAGCCGTTTCAAGGAGAGTTTGGCGGGCAGACTCGCCAACCAGTAGCCGCTCGGATCGGCTGCTCCGGCGGGCCACTCGATCAGCAACCACTGCTCCGGCTGTAGGCCCCCTTTGCGGTCATCGCCGTACGCGGGTCGAACCCGCAATGCGGCAAAGCGGGAACGTAACGTTTCTTTACTGCCTTCGCGCCAAGCCACCTCCCGCCAGACCTTCTCCGGCAACGTCCGCGCCAATTGCTCCACCGTAATCGGTTGATGCGTCTGGTCCCGCCGCATCAGAGTGGCCTTCGTCCCCTTGCCGCTCCAAGGCTTGGGGGGTAAAGGCTGTCGCTCCAGCGCCCACACCGTAGTTGTGGATCTTACCGCCAGCGAATAGTCCAGCTTTAGTTCCGCCACTCCCCCCCGGAATTCGCGATTGGACCCGTATGCTTCATCGGCCAGCACCACCCCGAGCGGTACCCCGTCCTTCACCGCTTGCTGAATTTGCGCTAGTGCGATTTGCGGCTTGGTCTGAAACTCCACCTGCGCGGGGGTACCCGCCTCCCTGCGCCGCCCAAGGTCATTGGCCCATTCTTCCGGCAGATACAACCGCCAGGCAATCGGCAGACTCCCGGCCGCGGTCGCCACCGATAAGCTCACCGCCACCTGGCAGTTCTCCTTCTTGCCCAGTCGGCCACAATACTGCCGTGCCACTCCAACTGAATGAGTGCCCTTCTTGACAAAGCTGGTCTCATCCACAACCCATGCCGTCACCGGTCCGTTCTTCCGCATCGCCGGCAGGACGTAATTCCGCACTTGCCGCAACATGCCGGCATCGCTCCAGGGCGACTGCGCGACGAAGTGATGCAGCGACTCGTGCATGCTTTGCATATGATCGGGAGCGAGGCGCGCCGCCATGGGCTCGACGCTTTTGCGCTCGCCGTCCAGCAACAAGCCGGTACAGTAATTCCGCAGTGGGACCTTGCGGTCAGCATGCCCCGCGGCTTGCGCCAGCCAGTCCATGTATGCCGCGAGGCGTTTCTCTTGTGGTGCTGGCGCCGGGGTGTTCGCAGCCACGAAAACATTATACGACAGATTTGTTGTTTATGACACAGTAGAAGAGCGCCAGAACTGAGCGCCAGAACAACCGCTCTCTTACGTTCGCGGCTCCGCAAAACCAAGCCAGAACAACCGCTCTCTTACGTTCGCGGCTCCGCAAAACCAAGCCAGAACAACCGCTCTCTTACGTTCGTGGCTCCGTAAAACCAAGCCAGAACAACCGCTCTCTTACGTTCGCGGCTCCGTAAAACCAAGCCAGAACAACCGCTCTCTTACGTTCGCGGCTCCGTAAAACCAAGCAGCTCGATCCGAGCCGCGAACGTAAGAGAGCGGTCGCCGGCTCGATTATACACATCGCAATTTCGGACGCACATCACTAGCGTCTTGCTTCGTGCCCGGTTTGGGCTCTACGCCAACGGGGGCAAGTCCCCAATCTCCTAAGAACAGGCTCATCGTCCCCGGAATATGCCGGTCATTTCTCGGGGTGCGCGCGGATCTCGCGCAGATGGTATCGTCACCCGCAATCGTGAAATAGATGCGCCAGGAATTGTTCACGCGCGCCTGCCAGAGGTCGCTGGAGACGCCATACTTCTTGGCGCGGACGGACGGGCGCCGGAAATTTGCCAGGAGAAGCTCCGACTGTTTGGCGAACGCCTGTTTGACCGCTTCGGAGCCTTGGTGTAGCTGCGGACGAAATGCGCGAAAAGAGGAGCCTCATCGAAAGTCAGCTCTTGGGCTTCCTTTTCGCGGCCACCTTCTTCGCCTCCTTATTGAGGGCCGCGAGGAACTGCTTGTGCGTGGCCGGCGTGGGCCGGCAGTTGGCGTTGGGCGCGTCGCATCGCCACCGCCGCTTCGGTGTCGGATTGCATCTGCGCAAATCCGCGCAGCTCGGCGAGCGTCACCCCCGGCCGCAGGAGACTTTCGCAGTCGGGCGTTTCCTGGAACAGTTCGAAGGGCGTGGCCCAGCGCAAGTAGACCCGGCGGCGTTTGCCGTTGGCTTCGGTGATGATCTTGGGCACGGCCGAAGGGCGATGGAGGTTGAGGTAGGGGTTCAGGCGCTGGCGATGGAACCGGCCGACCGCCTCGGCGTGCTGCGCATCGATGTAACGAATCCGGCCCTCGGTTCAGGCTTGCATGAGACAAGAGTCAACGGACCCGCACCTACAACACCTTGCTACAATTGACTAAGGGAATCTGATGGAAACAGGTTGGCCCGAAGGCCGATACTGCGCCATAATCTACCAATGAGGGGCCTACTAGCGTGCCTTGTTCTGGCGCCTTTGGCTTGGGCCGGAACCGCCGGCGATATTGCGCGTGCGGTTCGCGAGAACAGCTTCGATAGCGGCGAATGCTATCGCGTTCGCGACCTCACGCTGGTCGAGGAGGATCTCCGCCTCTATTTCACCGACGGCCACTTGATCTTCTCGCAGCCCGTGGCGGGGAAGCGCATCGCCGCGTTGTTCACCGCGGACACGGATGGGGGCGACGGCGAAGTCATGCTACTGCCGCCCGACCGCGCCGAACGCCGGTCGCTGGCTGGCTACATCGATGCACCCAACCTGGACGAGCGCTTCGAGATGGCGCTGCTGCTTTTCACCGGCGATGCATACGAGCGGATCAAGGCGCAGATCGACGCCAGCGCCTCCAACCGGAAATCGCCCGAGGTTGCCCCGTTGCTGGAAGAGCGCTGGACGCCGCTGCTGCGCAGCCTCGGCAGCAGTTATCAGGCCCGGCTGACGCTCGATTTGCTGGGCGGGACGGCGCGGCCGGCCGGCTTGTTTCTGGCGGCGTTGAGCAGTTCCAAGCGCGGCGCTTTCGACGTGGTTTTCGATCCGGAGAGGCAGGAGCAAATCCTGGCCGGCCAATTCGTTCCCCGCGGCGACACTCTCTATTTCGATACCTGGACCAGCTTTGAAGCCCGCTCGTCACGCAACGGCCCGGCTCATCTGAAGCCTTTTGCGGCCGTCGGCGATTACCGCATCGAGGCGACCATCGGGGCCGACCTGCTGTTGACGGCCGTGACGCACGTGAGGCTGAAACCGTCCGTCGACGGGCTGGCCGCGCTTCCCTTCGATCTCACGCCCGACATGCAAATCGCATCGGCCGCC
Source organism: uncultured Acidimicrobiaceae bacterium (assembly GCA_963800725.1). GTDB lineage: Bacteria > Actinomycetota > Acidimicrobiia > Acidimicrobiales > RAAP-2 > Bog-473. Next base: position 155,929 of record CAWDCE010000004.1, read on the forward strand.
GTCGATGGGCGCCCCGCCGAGGTTCTGCAACACGAGGCGCCGCAGGCCAATGTCATGCACGGCGGAAACAAGCTCATCGTGGTGGTTCCCGCGGAGCCTCTGCGTCTGGGCCGTGAATACGATTTCGAGTTTCATCACTCCGGCAAGGTGATTCGGGATTCCGGCGACCGCGTTTTATATGTGAGCGCGCGCGCCAATTGGTACCCCATTCTTGGGAGATCAATTCGCGGTATACGACCTGCTATTCCGCTATCCGCGGGATCTGGATCTGGTCACGCCGGGCGACGCGGTGGAGAGACCGCGAAGAGGGCGCGCAGCGCATCACGCGCCGCCGCACGTCGGCGCCGATCCGTGTGGCGGGGTTCAACCTGGGCAAGTATGAGCACGCCCGCGTGACGCGGGGCGTATACCGGGTGGACGTATGCGCCAACCGCGCGCTGGAGCCGGCATTACAGCCGAAGCCCTTGCCGTTGATCGACCTGCAAGCGGGGGGCATCCTCACCCGCAGACAGCCCGACCCGCTGGGGGATCTGGCCCGTTCGACGAGCGGGCCCGGCCCGCTCGACCGGATGCAGGAGATCGCAACGGAAGTGGCTTCGGCTCTGGAGTTCATGGTTTCCAAGTTCGGCCCGCCGGCGCTGCCACATCTGACCGTCTCTCCGATTCCCGGCGCGTTCGGCCAGGGCTTTCCGGGGCTGATCTACCTGTCTACTCTGTCGTACTTGAGGACGTTGCCGGGGACCGCGCCACCAGCGAACAGACCGGCCTGGTTCTAAGAAACGTGCTTCAGGCGCATGAATTGGCGCACCAATGGTGGGGAACCGCGTCACCACCGGCGCCGATCGCGATACCTGGCTGATGGAGGCTCTGGCCAACTACTCCGCCCTGCTCTACCTGGAAAAGAGCAAGGGCCGGCCAGCATTTGAAGCCATGCTCGATTCCTACCGGCGCGCGCTTCTCGAAAAAGGTCAGAACGGGCAAACGGTCGAGTCCGCCGGCCCCATCGTATTGGGAACGCGCCTAATAACTCGGTCGAACCGCGTGGCTGGAACGACATCATTTACGGCAAGGGTACCTGGATCATGCAGATGCTGCGGGTGCGCATGGGGGACCAGGCTTCTTTCCGATGCTGGCCGAACTGGTCCGGCGATACGATCGCAAAGAGGTCACCACGGAACAGTTCCGCGGGCTGGCGGCCGAGTTCCTGCCTCCCAAGTCGGACGACCCCCAACTGGAGTTGTTCTTCGACCAGTGGGTCTACGGGACGGCCTGCCCACTCTGACCATGAGCTACGCCGTCAAAGGCAAAGCGCCCGCTCTCAAGCTGACGGGGACCGTGACGCAGGCCGGAGTGGAAGAGGGGTTCACAACCGCCGTGCCCATTGAGATCCAGGTAACCCGCGACCGCGCCGTCACGGAGTGGGTGCGCACCGGAAACGGCGACGCCACGTTCACGGTCGCCCTGAAGCAGGCGCCGCTGAAAGTGACGCTCGACCCGCACTACGCGGTGCTGCGGAAGTAGAATCCGCGGTGGGACGACGCCCAAGCCCCCTGAACTGTGCGAAATCGCCCCAATCCGGACGCCGGGGCGAATCTCGTCCAGGTACGTCCGGCATCCTACCATCGCGTCCGGTTGCGGCCGGGCTAATACGCCAGGAGAGATCATGTCACTGCGAATTAACGATACTGCGCCGGATTTTACCGCCGATACAACCCAGGGGCCCATCCATTTTCACGAGTGGATTGGCGACGGGTGGGCGATTCTATTCTCGCATCCCAAGGATTTCACGCCTGTCTGCACCACTGAGCTCGGCTACATGGCCGGCCTGCCGCCCGAATTTTCGCGCCGCAACTGTAAGATTATCGGACTGAGCGTCGACCCGGTTTCGAGCCACGGGAAATGGGCCGTCGATATCGAAGAAACCCAGGGCCACAAGGTCACCTACCCGATGATCGGCGACCCTCAGCTTCAGGTTGCCAAGCTCTACGACATGCTGCCGGCAGAAGCCGGCGACACCTCCGAAGGCCGGACAGCCGCCACCAACGCCACCGTCCGCACCGTCTTCATCATTGGTCCGGACAAGAAGATCAAACTGATGCTGAGCTACCCCATGAGCACCGGGCGCAATTTCAACGAAGTCCTGCGCGTGCTCGATTCCATCCAACTCACCGCTACGCAGAAGGTGGCGACGCCGGTAAACTGGAAGCCGGGCGACGATGTCATCATCCTGCCCTCGGTCTCCGACGAAGAAGCCAAGCTGAAATACCCCGGCGGCTGGAAATCGCCCAAGCCTTACCTTCGGATTGTGCCGCAGCCGTAAGGAAAGCTAGTGTAGTGCGGCAAGCAGAACGCGGATTATCCTGAGCGCCAGAACAACCGCTCTCTTACGTTCGCGGCTC
>CAWDCE010000005.1:0-11973 GCA_963800725.1 uncultured Acidimicrobiaceae bacterium
GAGGGCCGCCCGACGCCGCGCCGATCCGCTGGATCTACTACACCTCGGGCTCGACCGCCGATCCAAAAGGCGTCCAGCACACCGATCAAACCCTCATCGCCGGCGGATGGGGTCTGGCGCGGGCCCTCGAGATGACACCCGAAGATGTCGGCTCAATCGCCTTCCCCTTTGCGCACATTGCAGGCCCTGATTATCTCGTCACCATGTTGTCCTTCGGGTTTCCCGCCATCTTGGTCGAGGCGTTCAGCGCACCCGACGTCCTCCCGCTCTTCCGCCAACACGGCGCCACCATGGTCGGTGGAAGCACCGCGTTCTATGTGGCGTATCTCGCCGAACAGCGCAAGAACCCGGACCAGCCCATCTTGCCGACGCTGCGGCTGATGTCAGGCGGCGGCGCGGCCAAACCTCCCGAAGTTCACTACGAGGTGCGCGACGAGATCGGCGGTCGCGGCGTCGTGCATGGCTATGGCATGACCGAGGTCCCCATGATCTCGAACGGCTCCCCCACCGACTCCGACGAGCAGTTGGCCAACACCGATGGCAAGCCGGTCGAAGGGGCCGACGTGAGGATCGTGACCGCACAAGGTGAAGTCGCCCCTCCCGACGTCGAAGGCGAGGTGCGAGTACGTGGGCCGATGGTGTTCCACGGCTACACCGACCCCGCCCTCACCGCAGAGGCATTCGACGACGAGGGCTACTTTCGCACCGGCGATCTCGGCAAGCTCCGCCCCGACGGCCACCTCACTTTGACCGGTCGCCTGAAGGACGTGATCGTTCGCAAGGGCGAGAACATCAGCGCAAAAGAAATTGAAGACCTGCTCTACACCCACCCTAAGGTGGTCGAGGTCGCGGTCATTGGACTCCCCGACCCGAGTCGCGGCGAGCGCGTATGCGCCGTCGTCCAACTAGCCGACGGTGTCGACGAGTTGAACCTCGACGAGGTGGTGGCCTTCTGCCGGGATGCGGGGACTGATGACACAAAAAATTCCCGAGCAACTCGCCGTGCGGTCCGACTGGCCCCGGGCCGGCACCGGCAAGATCGTCAAGAAGGCGCTGCGCGACGAGTACGCGGAGTGAACCAGCTTCCATCGAATTACATCGCCCCCAAGAGTGTGGTCTTCGTATGCACCGGCAACATCTGTCGCTCCCCCATGGCCGAATCGATCACCCGGTCCCTGGTCGAGTCCACCACATTGGGAGATGGCTCGACCCTCGCTTCGGTGCTCACCATCTCGAGTGCGGGAACCGGCCCGTGGCACGAGGGCGAGCCAATGGACCCGCGGACCGGCGCGGCCCTGCTGCGGGCCGGCTATGACCCACACGCCCACGTCGCCCACCAGTTCTCGAGTGCAACGTTGACCCACTACGGCCTGATCGTGGCGCTGGACCGCCGCCACCTCCAGACGCTGCGGAGCCTCGGTGCAGACCCCCACCGGCTTCACCTCTTGCGAGCTTTCGACCCCGCAAGCGGTGCGGCTGCGGACGTGCCCGATCCCTACTACGGCGATGACGCCGTCTTTGACGAATGCGTGACCATGATCGCCGCAGCGTGCGAAGGCCTGGTCGCCGAACTGCTCGCACTCTGGGACACCGAACTCGGGTTCTAAACCCACTCCCCCCGCCGTACCGACGCCCAACGCCCGCGTCCTGAATTTCTCCGCCTGCGCTTGAGTCGCGGATGCCACCCGCGATGGCGTGTGCCATAGTGCCCCGGTGGTCTCCCGCAGGGTCCGCCAACGGCGCCGTCAAGTCACAGTGGTTGGTGGCCTCATCCTGCTGCTCCTCATCTATGTGGTGTTCTTCACCGGCGGGGGCGCCAAGCCCAAGCCCACGAACTCGGCCAAGGTGACCACGTCGGACGTCTTCCCTGCCCACTCGCCGTTGAATCCCAACTGGACCGGAAGCGGCAAACCCGTCACCTTGGCGTTCGGCGGTGACGTGCACTTCGCCGGTGATGTGGGCGTCAACCTCCAAGAAGATCCCTCCACCGCACTTGGCACCTCGATCCCCACCCTCTTTTCTGGGGCACAGCTGAGCATGGTCAATCTCGACACGGCGCTGACCGCCGGTTCGTGTCCTGAGCCACAGTCCAAACCCTTCATCTTCTATGTCGGCCCCCCGGGCCTTACTGCGTTGAAATCCGCCGGCGTCACTCTGGCGAGCAACGCCAATGACCACTCGCTCGATTGCGGACAACAGGGCTTGAGCCAAGGACTGACCGTGGCCAGTCAGGCCAAGTACCCCCTCACTGGCATCGGCGCCAATGCCGCAGCGGCCTTCGCTCCGTATCGAGAAACCATCCATGGTCAGCGCATTGCCATCATTTCGGCGACGCAGGACATTGCATCGAATCTGGTGTCGTCGTGGACCGCAACGTCCAGCCAAGCGGGCGTTGCTTCGGCCATCGATCCCACCCAACTCATCGATGCGGTCCAGTCGGCGCGGAAGACATCCGACACCGTGGTCGTCTACCTGCACTGGGGCACCGAGACCCAAGGATGTCCCGACACCAGCCAGACGCCGTTGGCCCAAGAACTCGTCAAGGCCGGTGCCGACATCATCGTCGGCTCGGGGACTCACGTCCTCCTCGGCGGGGGATATCTCGGCAGTGCCTACGTGGACTACGGACTGGGCAACTTCGCGTTCTATGACAACGACCCACCGGAGTCCAACAGCGGGGCGCTCTTGATCACTGTCACCGGGCGCAAGGTCGAATCCGCCACCTTTCGTCCCGCCACAGATGTCAACGGGGTGCCCCAGCCGCTCAGCGGTTCAACGCAAAGCGCGGCATTGACTGCATGGGCCGCCGAGCGCGGCTGCACCGGGCTCGGCGCCGGTGCGACCTCGAGCCAGGCCACCAATGCTGGTGAGACCAAGCCCTTTGTCGCCCCGGCGACGACGACCACCACTGTGGCGACTGGCTCGTCGACCACCTCGACCACCTCGGACTCGTCGTCCACCTCGACCACTGGGGCAGCGACCACCACGACCGTGCCGCAGTCGACCACCACCTCACCGACGGACAACGCCGGGTAGCGAACGTCACTCAGTCCGAAAAGAACCTCGGCAGGTGGCGGCGGTTGGCCGCGAGAAGGTCATCAGCCAGTTCGGCGGCCAGTGGGTATTGCCCCACCAGCGGATTGGCGAGCAGGGCGCGCACCACGTCGTCCCGACTTCCCGACTGGGCGGCTCGAACGGCCAAACGCTCGTAGGCCTTCGCGTGTTGGACCAGGCCGAGCATCTCGGGCGGAAGCGGCCGCTGCGGCAATGGGTGGGCCCCATCGGCGTCGACAACGGCGGGCAGCTCGACCACGGCGTCGTCGGGCAGGCCCGCAATCGCCCCGTCGTTGCGCATGTCGACAACCTGGATGTCACCGGTGCCGGCGTGCAAGGAGGCCATGAGGCGAACCGCCGCCAGGGAGTAGAACGCGCCACCGCGAAACGACAGGGCGGCCGGTTTGGTCACCAAGCTCTCGTCGCGGTACTCCTGGAGCAACTTGTCTTCGAGTTCGGCCACGACGTCGGCTCGGGGTCGGTACCCCGGTGACTGTTGTTGTCGAACTTCGGCATCGTGCTGGTAGTAGTAGTGGACGTAGTACGACGGCAGGGCGCCAATGAGCCTCAGCGCCTCGATGGGCACGCCACTCTCGAGTTCGAGCTCGGGCCCGAACCGCTCGAAGAGTTCGGGCAATCGGTCGGTCGGGTCGCGCCCGACGGTGGCGGAGCGCACCCAGGTCAGGTGGTTGAGTCCGACGTGCTCGACACCGACGGTGTCGGGATCGACGCCGAGATAATGCCCGATGCGCCGCTGGGCCCAGATCGCCACATTGCACAACCCGACCGCCCGGTGGCCTTCGTCGAGCAAGGCCTGGGTGACGATGCCCACCGGGTTGGTGAAATCCACGAACCAAGCGCCCCGATTTCCCCGCTTGGCTGTCTCTTCGGCCAGTTCGAGGACCGTTGGGACAGTGCGAAGCGCCTTGGCCAGTCCCCCGGCCCCGGTGGTCTCTTGACCGAGGCAGCCATAACCCAACGGCAAGGTTTCGTCCACGTGGCGAGCGGCCTGACCCCCGATGCGCAGTTGCACCACGACAAAGTCGGCCCCCTCGAGGGCCCGGTCACGCTCCGCCGTCGTCGAGAATGTCCCGCCCCAGCCCCGGGCCCGCAAGATCCGCTCCGATAGGCCCCCAACTGCCTCGCGGCGGCTCTCGCTCGGGTCGAGGAGGACCAGGTCGTCGACCACCATGCGGTCCTCGTTGTCGCACAGTCCGTCCACCAGCTCAGGGGTGTAGGTGCTCCCCCCGCCGACGACGCAGACTTTGATCCCCACGCAGGTCAACGTACTATCAGCGTGTGTCCAGCGATGCGGTGTCCAACAAAGGTGATGCCTTCCTCGCCGTCGACGGGGGCGCGACGAAGACCGACGCGCTCGATCGTCACTCGAGCTGGCGCCATCGTCGGGCGGGCACGCTCGGGACCGAGCAATCACCAATTGGTCGGCCTCGACGGTGCGATCGATGCCCTCGGTCAAGCCATCACCGACGCGCTGGCCGACGCCGGCATGACGGATCCACCACTGCCGGCGGTCGGGCTCGGTGTGTACTGCCTCGCGGGCATCGACCTTCCCATTGACGAGGAGCGCTTAGGGCCGGCCATCTCGTTGCGGGGCTGGAGCGGGGTCGATCTCTTACGCAACGACACTGCGGCGGTGACCCGAGCCGGCACGTCGGGAACTTGGGGAATCGGCGTCGCCTGCGGGACCGGCATCAACTGCGCCGGCATCGGTCCCGATGGGGTGATCGTCCGTTTCCCGGCCCTCGCCGAACTTTCCGGCGATTTCGCCGCGGGCGGATCTTGGCTCGGGGTTCGGGCGCTCGGGTTGGCCATGCGGTCAGCTGATGGCCGGGGGGAACCAACGGTGCTCGAAACCTCCGTACCCGCCCACTTCGCCATGACGGATCCCGAAGCCGTCCTCAGTGCCGTCTACACCGGCCAGCTCAACTACGGGCGGCTCTTCGAACTCGCCCCGGTCCTCTTCGCAGCGGCCGCAGCGGGCGATGCTCCCGCCCGCAGCGCCGCCGATTACCTGGCCGATGAGATCGTGGCCTTCGTCACGGCGGCGGCGACCCGACTTCGGGTCACCGACTCCGACGTCGAGGTGGTGCTCGGCGGTGGCGTGTTCCACACCGATGACGCCGCCTTCCACGACCGCATCGCGGCGGGGATTCATGCCGTGGTCCCCAACGCCGTCTTGGTGCGGCTCGACGCGCCACCCGTCCTCGGTGCCGCCCTGATCGGTCTTGATCACCTGGGCACCGATGACGGTGCCAAGGCGCGGTGCGGACGCAACTACGCGGCGGCTAAATGCCTCAGACCCTCGCCATCGCGCACCGGGGCGATCCGGTGGCAGCGCGTGAGAACACGATGGCCGCATTCGATGCCGCAGTGCGCCACGGGGCCGACATGGTCGAACTCGATCTCCGCCGCGCCAAGGACGGCACGATCGTGGTCGTCCACGATGCGACCCTCGGGCGCCTCTGGGGCGACGAGCGGGCCGTGAGCGACCTCGACCTCGAGGACATTCGCCGGATCGGCCAGGGCGATATCCGGATCCCCACCTTCGTTGAGGTACTCGACGCGTTTGGAATCCCCCTCATGGTCGATTTCACCGGACCCGAGGTTGTCGAAGCGGCCTTGCGGGCCGCCACCGAAGCGAGCGCGTTGTCCCGATGTCTCTTTGTCAGCGGCCACCTGGGCGTGTTGCGCCATCTGCGGGCCCACTCGTCACGGGCGCGCATCGGGTTGTCGTGGATCGAGCGGGACCCGCCCTCCTCTACCCTTTTGCGTGAACTTGGGGCCGAGTTTTGGAACCCGTTCTTCGCGTTGGCCAAAACCGAGCACGTGGCTGCGGTTCACGAACTCGGGATCGGCGTCTCTACGTGGACCGTCGACAAGACCCGCCACATGGCCCGGGTGAAAAAGGCGGGCGTCGACGCGATCGTGTCCAATCAAATCGTCGAACTGGTCGATTTCTTGTCCTGAGATCAACCCCGGTGCCCGTTAGCCGCCCGACGTGCTCAGTGCCTCGTGGGGCAATGCATCAGCCACCAGCCGCTTGTCATCGGCCATCAGTGAGTTGGCCAGTTGCTGGACCATCTCGATGACCTCTGGATGCTCTTCGGGATTCCAACCCTCGAGCAGCTCGGTGAGACCGCTACGCCGAGCCTCGGTCAGTTGTTGAATCGCGCCTTGGCCGGCCTCGGTGAGCACAAGGTCACACTCAGGGCCCCGGTGGACTTCGACAATCATGCCGGCGTCGATGAGGCCGGTGATCCCGGGTTCGATGATCTCGGGGGCAACCTTGAGACGAGAGGCCACTTCGCCGACGGTCGATGACGGTTGATCGGCCAGGCGATAGAGCAGCCAACACGAACGCGGTGGCAGGTCGATGCCGGCACGACTGGCCAGTGTCTGGTAGAGCTCGGAGCGATTCTCCCGGCTCGAGAACCGTTCGAGGGCCAGTTGGATCTCGTCGAGCGAGTTGCGTGAGTCCGGGACCCCGAACCCCTCGCCGGTGTCGACGGTGCGCACCGTCTTTCGCAGCTCGAGTTCGGGCAGCAGCCAACTGAGGAGAAAGGCCAAGAAGGCAATGGGGACCGCCACCAAGAAGACGGTCTGGACGGTGGCGGTGATCGCCGCGAGGACCTTGTCGTAGATCAAGGGAGCGAGATGTTCGAGATTGGCCAGCGTGGAAGGATCCTGCGTCGAGAGGCTCAGATGCGAGTGCGCGACATTCAAATGAGCGAGGGTCGGTGCCAGTTTGGACCGCAACACGTTGGCATAGATGGCCCCGAACACCGCCGTCCCGAACGAGCCCCCGATCATTCGAAAGAACGTGGCACTACTGGTGGCGACGCCGAGATCCTCATACGAAACGGCGTTTTGGACCGCCACCACGAGGACCTGCATGATGAGCCCGAGGCCAACCCCGAACACAAACATGTAGAAGGCCATGGTCCAAGCGCCGGTCGACTCCCCGATCAACGACATGAGATAGGCGCCAATGGTCATCAGTGCCGTTCCGACGATCGGGAATATCTTGTAGCGACCCCAACGTGTCACCAGTCGACCCGAGATGATGGCGGCGCCGAGCATGCCTCCCATCAAGGGAAGGATCCGCAGGCCCGACGAGGTCGGGCTCACGCCCTTGACGTCTTGAAGGAACAGCGGCAGGAAGGTGAGGGCGCCGAACATGGCAAATCCCATCACGAAGCCGATCGAGCTTGCCGCGGTGAAGACCCTGACCCGGAACAATTTGAGTGGGATCACCGGCTCCTTGGCCCGGTGCTCGATGAGGAGGAATGCGCCCGCCATGATCACGCCGCCGAGGGCGAGCGCCACACTCTGGATCGAGCCCCAGCCCCACGAGATACCCCCGAGGCTCGCAAAAAGGATCAACAAGGTCGCCGACAACGACAGCGCCAGCGTTCCGAGATAGTCGATGGTGTGGTGGACACGCTTGAGCGCTCCAGGAAGGGCGGCTGCGGTCACGAAGAGGGCGAGAATCCCGAGTGGGAGATTGATGTAGAAGACCCACCGCCAGGTCAGGTACGTGACGCACAGTCCCCCAATGAGCGGCCCGATCACGGTCGCCACGCCGAACATGGCCCCGAAGAGCCCCATGTAGCGACCGCGCTCGCGCGGGGAGACCACATCGCCAATGATCGTCTGGGCCCCGACCATCAGTCCCCCACCGCCCAGGCCCTGGACAGCGCGAAAGATGATCAGCTGCATCATGGTGTGGCTGAAACCGGCCAGGGCCGAGCCGATCACGAAGATCACAATGGCGGCCTGGAAGAAGAACTTGCGCCCGTACTGGTCGCCCAACTTTCCCCACAGTGGCGTCGACACCGTCGAGGCCAAGAGGTACGCGGTCACCACCCAGGCCAGATGCGATCCACCGTGCAGTTCTCCGACAATGGTCGGCAGCGCGGTCGACACAATGGTCTGGTCCAAGGCAGCCAACAACATGCCGAGCAAAAGCGCACCGAGGATGAACCACAACCGGCGCTTGGTGATTTCTTCGGTGAGCGGGACCTCTGCTTCGACCACGGTCACGAGCGCCACATCCTTGCGCGAGCGTGTCGCAGCGCGTCAAGCATCCTCACTTGATCTCTTCGGCCAAGATCGAGAGGCTTTCCAAAACGACCCGGGTGCGTTGTGGACCCATCCGATCCATGGCCCGGCGCAGCGGGGCCAACCGGGCCGCCAATACCGCTTGACTGTCCTTTTGATACGCCGGGGCCACCGACACCACCGTGCGCCGGCGATCGAGCGTGTCTTCACTCCGCTCGATAAGGCCGGCGTCGGCCAATTGGGTGGCAACGAGGCTGGCCGTGGTGGTCGCGCACCCAACCTGGCGGGCGAGCTCGGAGATTGACAACGGGCCGTGCATGGCCACGACGGCAAACGCCGTGACGTGGCGCGGCGCGAGCACCCCTTCGTCGATCAGCGATCGAAGGCGACTCGGAACCTCTTCGTTGTGTCGGGAGCTGCGGGCCAGGCGGGTGAATGCCAGTAACAACGCAAAGGCGTCTTCATCGGCGGCGCTCTGGGGTCGACCCCGGTTCGATCGGAGTGGCGCGGTATCGACCGCGGCGAGGAGGGCGGACTCGGTCATAATGGCCGAATTATAGGAATGTGTTGAAACAAATACAACACGGTGGCGGGATACGATTCAAGATGTCGTGATCAAGAAGCAGACGGCCCCGCCTCCCCCGTGGCACCCCTCGGCCTGGGCCGATGCACTGGCTCAGTTCGGACGCACCGAAGCATCGGGTGGGGTCGTCCTGGCGGTGGCCTTGGGTATCGCACTGATTTGGGCCAACGTCGACACGCATTCCTATGTGGCCGTGTGGACCCATCTAGTGACCCGTGCCCCAAGACCGGTCCCGAGCGTCTTGCACACCGTGACCGACGAGATCGACAACGGGCTGATGACCATCTTTTTCCTGGCGGTCGGCTTGGAAATCGGCCGCGAGATCGCCGAAGGTTCGTTGGCCGACCGCCGCAACGCCCTGCTCCCCGCGATCGCCGCCCTCGGCGGCATGGCGGGTGCGGCCGCCATCTACCTCATCATGGCGGTGATCTTGCATCCCCCAGGCGGTATCGCCAAGGGCTGGGGCATACCAATGGCCACCGACGTGGCCTTCACCTTGGCCGCGGTGGTGCTCCTCGGTCGACGGGTTCCCCAGCCCTTGCGCATCTTTATCTTGGCCCTTGCGGTGGCCGACGATGTCGCATCGGTCGTCGTCCTCGCCTTCGTTGCTTCGACCAAGATCCACTACGGCTGGCTGATCGGTGCCGTGGGCATCTTGGTGGTGGTGTGGATGGCACGCCGAGTTGTCCGCCACGCGTGGTGGCCCTATGTGGTCGCCGCCGTGGTGGTCTGGTACTTCTTCGTGCGGGCCGGAGTCGAACCCACGTTGGCTGGCGCCTTTGTGGGTCTCATGATCCCCATCGCCGGCGGGGCACGCGCCGGGGCGCACCTCGAGCGGCCGGTCCACCTGCTCTCGAGTTACTTCGTGCTCCCGCTCTTTGTCTTGGCCAACGCCGGAGTGGTGCTGACCGGAGCGGTGTGGCATTCCTCAGCCGGCGTGTCGGTGATCGCTTCGATCTTCGCGGCACGCACCATCGGCAAGTGCATCGGGATCACCCTGGCTGTGGTGCTGTGCGTGCGACTTGGGATCTCGAACCTTCCCGAAGACACGACGTGGCGCCACATGATCGGCGTGGCCTTGCTGTGTGGCATGGGGCTCACCGTCTCCCTGCTCTTCGCCCATGCCATCTTCGACTCCACTCCCGTGTTGTACTCGGGAGCGCAGATCGGCCTCCTCTTGGGCACTGTGGGCGCCGGCCTCGGTGGTGGGGTCATCTCGTTGGGCACCAAAAAACACAACGGTGCCGAGGCGCCCCGCCCGGGGTCAGCGCCTCGCGCTACGGTCCGGTCGCCCCAACCGCCGCTCGGACCCCAACTGGTGAACGACCAAGCGAAAGAGGATTCAACCAATGCGGACACGCCTGACCGAACTCCTCGGCATTGCGCACCCGGTGATGTTGGCCGGCATGGGAGGGGTCTCGTACTCGGCGTTGGCCGCCGCCGTGTCCGAGGCCGGGGGGTTTGGGTGCCTCGGTGCATCGACCATGGGCAACGAGAAAATGGCCACCGAAATCGCAGCGGTGCGCGGTGCCACTGACAAGCCCTTTGGGGTTGACCTCTTGACCGCCATGCCGGGGGGAATGACCGAACAGGTCCAGATCATCATCGAAGGCGGTGCGTCGGCCTTTGTGGCCGGCCTCGGTGTCCCGACCGAGGTCGTCGACCTGTGTCACCGCCACAACGTGCTGGTGGTATCGATGTGCGGCAAGGTCGAACATGCGTTGCGGGCGGTCGACGCCGGATGCGATCTCGTGGTGGCCCAAGGTACCGAAGCCGGCGGCCATACCGGCAAGATCGCTTCGCTTCCCCTCGTTCCCCAAATTGTCGACGCCGTTGGTCAGCGGGTCCCCGTGGTGGCCGCTGGGGGGATCTTCGATGGTCGGGGACTGGCCGCTGCTCTTTGTTTGGGCGCCGACGGCATCTGGGTCGGCACGCGCTTCATCGCCACACCAGAGGCGTGTGGGGTGCTTGGCTACAAGGAGCGGCTGCCGTCGGCGAAAGAGGATGAGACCACGGTCAAGTCGCGCCGATTCAGGCAAGACCATGCGTGTCGTGCGCAATGCGTACACCGATCACTTCGACGCCCATCCCGACGAATTACCAAGTTCCCCGAACAGCTCGACTCTGGCCTACAGCTCGGGGGTCATGCATCTCGGTGGTGATTCCTTCACCGACGGGGTCGATGTCGACAAGGAGTGCTACCCCGCCGGGCAGGGCGTGGGCGCCATTACCGAACTCGTACCCGCAGGCGAACTCGTCCGACGCTTCGTCGCCGAGGCTGAAGAAGCCCTCGATCGAGTGGCCAAGGTTCGCTGACACTCAGGCGACCTCGGCGGTACCTTCAGGTTTGGCGCGTCCGCCCCGAGCCCTCGAATAGAAGCCACCCGTTGGTCGTGCAGCACCAGGTCCACTGGCTTGTGTACTCGCTCGGTGCTCGCCGCATAGCGCTGCATCAACGCCATCGGCCGGATCGGGCGCGGCTCGAAGTTGCCACCGCAGTTGGGGCAGACCCCTTCGAGCACCGTCTCGACACACGCGGCACAGAATGTGCACTCGAACGAGCAGATGCGTGCGTCGCTTGCGTCCGACGGTAGGTCTCGGTCGCAGTGTTCACAGTTCGGCTTGAGCAACAACATGTTCGCTCCTGAGCAATCTCGCAGCGGGTACAGGGTCAACGCTATGCCTTGGGTAATCACGCCGGCGGGAGTTCCCCCGCTTTGGCATCGATCTGAGGGCTTCGCGCCAGCGAAGTAGCCGCAGCGACACGCACCGATGCCGTCCCGCTATATCGCGACGTGACTGGCTCCTCGAACCGGCGACGCCAGAGAGCGGCACAAGCCCCCCCCCGATTGAATCATGGGTCCGCGCTCGCTCCATCTCCATCGCGACCGATGCAGGCCAAGGCCGAATTGCGACAAACCTCCTGTTCAGAGTTACCAGCGCTTGTTCTCGTGTACGATAGCCCAATTCCTGCGTACACGAGTCCTCCGCAATCTGGCGGATGCCGTGCTTGACGAACTCCTTGGGCAGGCGGATCTCCCGGCTTTGGCGATCAATCCCCCGGCATGGCTATATGTGCATGCGGATGCCCGGTGTTGTAGTGCGCCACCGCGATCCATTCAACGCTCGCACCGATCTCCTTTTCCACTCCTGCCATCACGGCGCGCGCCAGTTGTTGCATGTCTAATCGCTCGCCAAATTCCGGGGAGAGGATGATCTTCCAGAGTCGTGGATCACCAGCTTGCTGCCATTCG
>CAWDCE010000006.1:0-11178 GCA_963800725.1 uncultured Acidimicrobiaceae bacterium
TGTGTCGCAACTCAGCACGAAGTGTGGCCGATGCGGTCGTGCAGAGTCAGGTGAGCGGTCGGTGTTGCGAATCCCGTTCTGCAGGCGCGCGGTCGATGCGCAGCCGATGGCGGGCCGGGGGGGACGTTAGCGACTGGCGGCTGAGCGAGCAAGAACCGCCCGCTGCTCAGCGCTCCGTCGGGTCAGATCCGGCTCCCGACACCGGTCCGAATGACGGATTCAGGAGGGCCGGGCGCCGGGCCCGTCCCCGACCATGCCCTCGGCAACCAACCGGGCCCCGGACTCGATACCGCAATTCTCGGCCGGCCTGGAAGACCAGCAAGAGGCCGGCCTTGCCTTAGCTCAGAACGCACTCGAGATTCCAAGTGCCCCGCCAGGGGCTGGACCCGAACCGACTTCAACACCCGCCACTTGACGCGGTGGCGGGGCTGGACCTCGACGATGGGGGTGGTCACCCCGGCCCGCTTGGCCAGCTCCTGGTCGGCCTGGCTGATGCTCTTCGGGCGCCTCGGGCCGTCGCGTCGCCCCCTCGATCGACCCCGCTGCGCCCCTCGGTGTCGAGTTCGGTCGCCTCTTTGGTCTCGGTGTCCTCGGCCAAGCGGCTGGCCAGGCTCGCCCGTTGCACCGACTCGCCGTAGGAGCGGACCTGTTCTGAAAAGCGTCCGGGCAGGTTGTACGGGATGATGGTGGCGCTGACGTGGGGGACCTGGGAGAGGACCGCCGCGATCTTGTCGGCGGTTCGGTCATGCAAGAAGTGCTGCCGACCCTGGCGTAGCCCCGGCACGGCAACAACACGGTGCACTCGGTGTCGCCATCGAGGGTGGCGTCGGCCACCAGTTCAATGGCGGCGCGCCCAAGCCGGCGGTCGGGACACTCGATGATGTCGAGCGGCAGGCGCGACAAGCCAGGCGGCCCCACTCCTCTTCGAGCGCACTGGCTTCTTTCGAGTCGATGTCGAAGTGCACGGCGCGCAGGTCGTCGGGGCTAAGTCGCACGCGTACTGCAGGGCCCGGGCCGCCGCCATGTCGAGGCGGTCCACCAGGACGACCACAACGTGCGCCGAAGGATCGGCGCCTCGGCGGCCTCGACCGCCCCGGTCTCGAGCAGGTCGGCCTCTCTCTCGTACTGGTGGTGGAGCCGCAGAAGCCCGATGTAGAGGGCCGGGCCGAGGACCACGATGACCCACGCCCCCTCGCGGAATTTCGCCACCGCGAAGATCAGGACCACGCTGAACGCCAAGAAGCCCGAGAACCCGTTGATCCACGCACTGCGCCGCCAGTGGGGACCCTTGTGGGTGACGTGGTGCTTGAGCATCCCGGCCCCCGCCATGGTGAAGCCGGTAAAGACCCCAATGGCATAGAGGGCGACGAGGCCGTTGACCTGGGCCTGGAACACCAAGATGAGCAGGATGGCCACGGCACCCAACACCAAGATCCCGGTCGAAAAGGCCAGCCGGTGGCCGCGCCGCGTCAGCTGGCGGGGTAAGAAGCGGTCGCCGGCGACGAAGCTGGCCAGGAACGGGAATCCGTTGAAGCTGGTGTTGCCCCCGGTGTAGAGGATGAGCATGGTGGCGAACACCACCACCAGGTAGCAGAAATGCCCGAAACTGCTGGTGCCGAACACGGCCTTGACCTCTTGGGACACGACGGTCGGCGTACCCGCCGAGTAGGGAACCGCGTGGGTCCACTTGGCCAGCATCGTGACCCCGAGCACCAAGAAGGCGAGCACCGAACTCATCACGACCAGGGTCTGGCGGGCGTGTTTGGCTTCTGGACGCTTGAAGTTCGAGACCCCGTTGGAGATGGCTTCGAGGCCGGTCAGCGACGAGCCGCCATTGGCGAAGGAACGCAAGAGGTAGATGAAGGCCAGTCCCATCAACCAGCCGCTCCCCGGGGTCCCGAGCTTGCCGCCGTAGAGCTCGCTCTGGGGCGGGAGCGGGATGTGGTGCAAGTCGCCCAGGGCCTCTTTGATGACCCCGATGATGATCACCGACGCCAGGGAGAACACGAAGAAATAGGTCGGGAACGCGAAGACCTTGCCCGCCTCGCGGATGCCGCGCAGGTTGCCGTAGAGCAACAACAAGACGACGGCGACGGTGATCGGGACGGTCAGATTGCTGAAGGGAGCGGGGAACGGGGTGTGCAAGAGCCTCGGCACCGCACTGGTGAGCGCGGCGGTGCCCGCCGAGGTCTGGACCACGACGGTCACGGTGTAGTCGATCAAGAGCGCGACGGCGGCGATCTGGGCCACCCGTGGACCGAAGTTGTCCCGGGCCACGACATAGGAGCCGCCGGCCGTGGTGTAGAGCCGGATGACGTCGAGGTAGGACAAGGTGACGAAGAACAAGACGCCGAGGATGGCCAGGGTGATCGGGACGACCAGGGTGAAGGCGGCCAGCCCGACGTAGGGGACGAGCTGGGTCAACATCTCCTCGGTGCCGTAGGCCGACGAGGAGATGCAGTCGGGCGCGAGCACCCCGAGTGCGCTCGGTCGACCGAGGCGCTCCGAGCTCAACTGCTCGGTGACCAAAGGTGGCCCGAGGATCAGGTTCTTGAGCCGATACCGGCGAGTTTCGGGAATCATGTCGGCCGCCACCCCAGGCAAGGGGGCCGACGTGCGAAGAGCAGACTCGGGCGCCACGGCGTTAGCGTACGGGCAATTGGCGAGGCGCCTCGTTTCTGGGTGCGAAGCGGCGGGACCCAAGGCCACTGGCCACGTCCCTTTGCACGTTGTCTCCTCGCGTGTTGCACTGGTGCATGCACGTGATTGTGGTGGGGTGCGGCCGGGTCGGGTCCGGGCTGGCGGTCTCTTTGACCAACGAGGGGCACAGCGTCGCGGTCATGGACCGCAATGCCCGGGCCTTTCGCCGCCTGAAGGACTGGGAGGGGCCCCGCATCGTCGGCTCAGGCTTCGACCGCGACGACCTCGAAAAAGCGGGTGCCGTCGGCGCGGACGCACTGGCCACGGTGACCAGCGGCGACAACACCAACATCATGACGGTGCGCATCGCCCGCGAGACCTACAACATCCCCAACGTGGTGGCCCGCATCTATGACCCCCGGCGGGCCGAGATCTACCAGCGCCTCGGCATCCCGACCGTGGCGACGGTGACGTGGACCATCGATCAGGTCCGACGACGCCTGCTCCCCGAGCTCGATGCCGGTGACTGGGCCGACCCGTCGGGTCGCCTGATGCTGGTGGACCGCTCCCTGCCCGACGCCTGGGCCGGGCGACGACTGAGCGAACTCGAAGACCCCGGACGGCTCAGCCTGGTCGCGCTCACCCGGGCGGGGGTCCCCCGCCTCGACGCCCGCGACCTGGTCGGCCAAGAAGGTGACGTGCTCCATGTCGCCGTCATGACCGAAGCCCGACCCGAACTCGACGCCATCTTCGACCCGGGCCAAGCCCAATGAAGGTGGCCATCGCCGGCGCGGGCAGTGTCGGCACCGCCATCGCGGCCGACCTCAAGGGCAACGGACACGAGGTCCTGATCTTCGAACAAGATCCCGATCTGGTCGAGCGTCTCCGGCCGACCCTCGATGTCACCTGGATCGCCGCCGACGCCTGCGAGGTGTCCTCACTCGACGCGGCCGGGTTGGCGACGGTGGACGTGGTGGTGGCGGCCACCGGCGATGACGAGGACAACTTGGTCATCTCGTTGCTGGCCAAGCAGGAGTTCGCGGTGCCACGCGTGGTCGCCCGGGTGAACCACCCGAAGAACCAGTGGCTGTTCAATGAGAGCTGGGGCGTCGACGTCTCGGTGAGCACGCCCCAACTGCTCACCGCACTGGTCGAAGAAGCCGTCTCGGTCGGCGCGCTCGTGCGGCTCTTGCAGTTCCAAGGGGGGGCGGCCCACCTGGTCGAGATCACCTTGGCCGAGGACTCCCCGGCCAATGGCATCGCGCTGGCCGACCTCAACTTCCCCCGTGACGGCGTCGTGGTCGCGGTGGTGCGCGCCGATCGGCTCATCGTGCCGCGCGGCGACACCGTGCTCCAGTCCGGAGATGAGGTGCTGGTCCTCGTCACCGCCGACGCCGAAGACGCGGTCCACACGCTGTTCATCCGCGAATAGCCGCCGAAGCCAGCGCGCCGGCGCACCCGGATCGGTCACCAATTCGTTGGTGGATCGTCACCCATGATCCCCGGGGCCCGAACAGGGCTTTAGCATGGTGGTCATGGAGGCCGCCTTCTTCGACCTCGACAAGACGGTGATTGATCGCGCGTCGATCGCCGCGTTCGGCCGGCCCTTCATGAAAGGCGGGCTGATCAACCGGCGCCTCGTGGCGCGAGCCGCCATCTCGCAACTGATCTACCTCCATTTCGGGGCCGACGAAGACCGCCTGGTGCAGCGTCAGGGAATCGATGCTGGCGCTGACCAAGGGCTGGGACCGGGCCCAGGTACGCCTCATCGTGCGCCAGGCCCTGCTCGAGACCATCGAGCCCATCATGTACGCCGAGGCCCTCGAGCTGATCGAACTCCACCGCGCCGCCGGGCACCGGGTGTACCTGGTGTCGGCATCTCCCGAAGAGATCGTGTTGCCCCTGACCGAGATGTTGGGGGTCGACGGGGCCATCTGCTCGCAGGGCGAAGTCGACGACGAGGGCCGCTACACGGGGCGGATGGCGTTCTACGCCTATGGCCCCGAAAAGGCCACCGCCATGCGCGAGCTGGCCGAGCGGACCGGCATCGATCTGGCCGCCAGCAGCGCGTACTCGGACTCAGCGACCGACCTACCCATGCTCGAGGCGGTCGGTCGACCCGTCGCCGTCAACGCGGATCGAGCGTTGGCCAAGGTGGCCAAAGAACGCGGCTGGGAAACCCGACACTTCACCAAGCCGGTGCGCATTCGCGACCGGGTGGGGCGTACAACGCCGGTGCTCACCACGAGCCTGGCCGTCGCCGGGGCCGCGCTGATCCTCTGGCGCCGGGGTGCCCGGGGACGCACGCCGCCGACTGGGCGGGCGGCAGCTTAAAGAGAGATCAGGAACTCAGGCGTCGCGAGGCGCTTCGCCGCAACGAGACCGAGGCCGACAATCACAAGGAGAACGAGCAGCTTCTTCATGGCGGTAAGCCTATCGCCGTGCGGGCAAGACTTAAACCGTCAGCAGATCCCGGGCGCCGGTGTCCGACGACGGGTGCCGCAGCTTGGACATCGCCCGTGCCTCGATCTGGCGGATGCGCTCGCGGGTGAGGTTGAAGTGCTCCCCCACCTCTTCGAGGGTCCGGGGCTCGCCGCGATCGAGGCCGAAGCGCAACCGCAGGATCTCCCGCTCGCGCTCATCGAGCGGCGACAAGAGCCGGCCGATCTCGTCGGGGAGCAAGGAGACGGCTGCGACCTCGAAGGGTGACTCGGCCGAACGGTCCTCGACCACGTCGCCGAGTTCGGCGTCGCCGTCCTCGCGAAGCGGCTCGGAGAGCGACAGCGGCTCGGCGCGGAACCGCAGGGCCTCGACCAACTTGTCCTCGGGCATCTCGACCTCGATACCGAGCTCGGCCAGGGTGGCGGGACGGCCGAGCTTGAGTTCGAGACGGGCCTGGGCCTTTTGCACCCGGGCGAGGGTGTCGCCGGCGTGCACAGGGAGGCGGATGGTGCGCCCGGTGTTGGCTATGCCGCGGGTGATGGCCTGGCGGATCCACCACGTGGCGTACATCGAGAACTTAAAGCCCTTGCGCCAGTCGAACTTCTCGACGGCGTGCATCAGGCCGAGGTTGCCCTCTTGGATCAGGTCGAGCAGCGGAAGTCCCGAGGCCTGATACTTCTTGGCGATCGAGACGACCAGGCGCAGGTTCGACTGCACGAAGGTCTGCTGGGCCTGCTCGCCCTCCATGACGGCCCGACGCATTTCGCGCTTCTTGGCCGTCGTCAAGCCCTTGGGCGCCTTGGCCACGTCGGCTTCGGCCTCTCGCCCGGCTTCGATGGCCTGGGCCAAGCGGACCTCATCGTCTTTGGTCAAGAGCGGGTACTGCCCAATGTCGGTCAGATAGAGGCGAACCAGATCCTCGTCGTCACGCTCAATTCGTTCCTTCGCCAAGATCTCGCCAAACCTTCCGTCACCGTGGGCCTCGACAGGTCAGTGCCTTGTCGGGCATTCGCGCATATTTCACAGCCAGCGTCGCACTCGGCGCGCACGGGCTGCAGAAACATTGTACCGGGCGCGTCAAGATGGCCAATCATCAGGGGTTTTGCGTCAAGGGGTTTCAAACAAACGTTTGAGCTCGGCACAGAACGCGACCACTTCTCGACCGGGCGCGTCGGCACCATTCGAGGCGTTGTCGATGCCCTCGAGCAGCGCCGCGCCCGAGGCCAATTCCCGCTCCACCGACCAGCGAATTTGGCGCAGCACGTCGATGACCGGGGCCTCGGCGACGGGCGACGCCTCGTCGAGATGCTCGGCGTAGGTCGCCGAGAGCATCGGCACGACCACATCAAGCAGTCCCGACGCCGCCAGGACCAGGTCGTCTGCCTCGCCCAGATACCCGAAGCCCGTCGCGAAGCCCTGGCCGGCCGGATGCACCAGGGCGGCGGGGTCGACGCCGGCGCGCACGGGGAGGCGATCCCGCCACAACGCAGCGAAGCCGCCATGGCGGGCCGCCATGGCGCTCAAGAACACCCGGAGGGCGGCGTCGCCCGGTGCCGACGCCCACCTGCCGGCCAACTCGAATACCTGATACTCGGCCCAGCAATAACCCCCCACCCGCGCCGCCAGGTCGTCAATGGAGCGCCACGCAACGCGACGGGCTGACTCAGTCACGTTCGACGTCGGGGCCCGAGCGCTCCACCCCGGCCGCCTCGCTCGGGGCCATTGGTCGGTAGCGGTTGGTGATGGGCATGCGGCGGTCCTTTCCGAAGGCCTTGGTGCTGATGCGCACCCCCGGCGGCATCTGACGCCGCTTGTATTCCGCCCCGTCGACCAGGCGCACCACCTGATCGACCACGGCGGGGTCGAAGCCGTGCGCCACCAGGTCGGGCGCGGTGCGGTCCTCTTCGACATAACCCTGCAGCACCGGGTCGAGCTCCTCATAGGGCGGGAGCGATTGATCGTCGCGCTGGTCTGGTCGCAGCTCGGCCGACGGGGGCTTGTCGAGCACGCTGTCGGGGATGACGGCGGGGTCGCCCTCGAGCACGGCGGCGAGATTGCGATAGCGGCACAGGTCATACACCAGGGTCTTGGCCACGTCTTTGATCACGGCGAACCCGCCGGCCGAGTCCCCGTAGAGCGTGGAGTAGCCCGTGGCCATCTCGCTCTTGTTGCCCGTGGTCAAGACGATCCAGCCCTTGGCATTGGACACGCCCATCAACAACACGCCGCGCAAGCGGGACTGGAGGTTCTCGTCGGTCAAGCCGCCGGGTTCGCGGCCGAGGACGCCGGCCAACAACTCGGTCATGGCCACGTGGGCCTCTTCGATCGCCACCACAGACAGGTCGATACCGAGGCGATCGGCCAGCGCCTGCGCGTCGCTCTTGGAGCCCTCGCTCGAGTAGCGCGAGGGCATAGCGATGCCGTGGACACGCGAGGCGCCGAGCGCGTCGACGGCGATGGCGGCGACCAGGGACGAGTCGATCCCCCCCGACAGCCCGATCACCGCGTCGGTGAAACCGTTCTTGGCGAGATAGTCCCGGGTCCCGAGCACGAGGGCCGCGTAGACCTCGGCCTCGGCGCCCAACGGTGCGGGCAAGGGGCGCGCTTGGATCTCGCGACGTGGCGTGGTGCGCTGCGCAGTCACTTCGACCCGCGGCAGCTTGCGGCTCGGGGGCGAAACTTGGGGTTCCGAGAGAGGCAGGTCCACCACGATCAGATCCCGCTCGAACTGGCGCCCGTTGGCCAAGAGGGCGCCGTCGCGTCCAATGACGAGCGAATCGCCGTCGAAGACCAGCTCGTCTTGGCCCCCCACCTGATTCACGTAGACAATGGCGCAGCCGGCCTGGGCGACGCGCTCGGTGAGCATGGCCAGACGTTCGTCTCTGCGACCTCGGTTGTAGGGCGAAGCGTTGAGGTTGACCACGACGTCGGCCCCGGCTTGGCCGAGCTGGGCGACGGGTCCGCTCTCGAACCACACGTCTTCACACACCGAGATCCCGACCCACCCCCCGGCGATCCCGAAGAGGGTCGGCGTCTCGTCGCTGGCCACAAACCAGCGTTGCTCGTCAAACACCCCGTAGTTGGGCAAGAAATGTTTGCGGTAGATCCCCGCCACGCGCCCGTGCGCGGACAGCGCCGCCGCATTGGCCAGGCCGGTCCCGTCGGGGTCGCGCCCACGTAGCCGACCACGATTGCGCAATCTCCGGTGGCCGCCGCCACTTTTTGCAGTGCCGCCATGTTGTCGGCCACAAAACTGGGTTTGAGGAGGAGATCCTCGGGCGGATACCCCGGAATGGCCAGCTCAGGGACCACACACAGATCCGCGTCGGCGGCTTCGGCGGCAGCGAGCGCGCTCAATATCAGATCGACGTTGCCCGACAGGTCCCCGACGACGGTG
The DNA here is from genome assembly GCA_963800725.1 of uncultured Acidimicrobiaceae bacterium. Taxonomy (GTDB): domain Bacteria; phylum Actinomycetota; class Acidimicrobiia; order Acidimicrobiales; family RAAP-2; genus Bog-473. The sequence continues at coordinate 8,480 of CAWDCE010000006.1, forward strand.
TTGAGCTGCGCAGCAGCGATGCGCAGGGCCATCTGTGCAGCCTAACAATCTTGCTCTTTTCCCCCGTTTCGTCCTCCAGGCCAACCCAGGTTGGGGCTCGCATGGCGGTGCAGCGAGCACACATTTGGAACCCACGAGCGCTGGGGGCGAGGATTCCAATCGCTTCGGTTGGGGTATCTTTTGGCGTCCGCCCCTCTCTAAGAGGGGGTGTCCGGACCGGATACGGGCCGGTGGCCCCCCGGTCTTGGGAGTAACCGCAGTACCAAACTGCACCTCTCAACGGACCACGTATCGCCACGACGTCAATCGCCTTGGAGGCAATGAGCCGCACCATCTTGATGAAGTAACTGGATAACCCGCCAGCACACCTTCCCGCATATGGAGCGAGGCCGAACCACCCTTTCCGGTGCTCGGCTGGGGCTTGCATGCAAAGACGTGGGGTCCAACCGAACCAAAAGAGAGGCAGTCCGCAACCGTTGCGTGACGCCCGACCAAGGAAAGGTCACCCCACATGCATTCACGTACCCCTCGCGGGTTACGCCTATGGAAGGAATTCCACCTTGATGGCCGCAGTGGCCCTCACGGCGCTTCTTTCCGTCGTGCTGTTCCCCTCGTCACCCCCGGCCCAATCGGCCACCCAGATTGCCCTCGGCGTGCCCACGCCAGCGTCGCAACCGGCGTCGCTGACCTACGAGCGCACCATCGAGAACCAGAGTGCGCAGCGTCATGCGCTGGTCCAAGTCGCCGAGCTCTCGACGTACGTCACCGACCGGGTGGCGTCCTACGTGGTCGCCGTTCACCAAGCCCAACTGGCCCAGTTCGTGGCCGCGTACCAACGGGCGCAGTTCGCAAAATTCGTGGCGGCGCAGGCGGCCCAAACCCCGCCGGCCGCAGTGGCCACCGCTCCCTCGGCACCGGTGGATTCGGCGCCGTCGGCGGGCAATCCCGCCGGTGACACGGTCACGGACTTCCAGCGCGCGGCCTGGGACAAGGTCAACATGTGTGAAGAGGGCGGGGTCTGGGATGTCGACGGTCCCGTCTATGCCGGTGGGCTCGGCTTCAGCCGGGCCAACTGGGCCGAGTTCAACACGTTCGGCTTCCCCGCCGACGCCGCTGATGCCACCCCCGACCAGCAGATCCAGGTGGCCACGCAGTTCGCACTGCACTACTACGGATCGGTCAACGCAGCCCCTGATCAAAACGGGTGCGGCGGGGCTACTGAGCGGGCGCGGCGCGACCTGGACCGACTGCGCTCGGCTCAGGTCGCGGCCCGAAGCTCATCGGCGAATCGGGTGAACATCGCTGCAAAGACCTCAGGTTCGCTCGAGCGCGACGAGGTGGGCGGCACCGAAGGCGACTTCGAGCCGTGCGCCCTCGATGCGCTCGGCGACCGTGGCACTGCGCTCTTGGATATGACGTAGGTCGAGGTCGCCCACCACCACCAGGGTCCCAACCCTCACCTCGCCCAGCCGAGACCACGCATCGAGAGGTTCGGGCTCGTAGCCGGGACTCTCGGCCGAGAGAGCCCGCGCATTCATGGCCAGGGCGAGTTCGCGGCGGGCGCCTGCGACCCGTCCTTCTTTGGCCGTGGGCCCGTCCACCCAGAGCCGGATCTCCCCGAGATTCAACGTGTCGAGGGCGCCGGCCGCGTCGGCCGCCTCGAGCGACGCCCAGATCTCGGCCACCTCGGGCTCGACGTCGTCGCCCGACGCGCTCGGTGCCCCGGTGACCAACGGCGCGACCAGCACCAGGGCGCGCACCCGGTCCGGTCGGGCCAAAGCTGCGTCCAGGGCGATCTGGCCGCCGCGTGAGTTGCCGACCAGCACGCAGCGCTCGATGTCCAGCGCATCGAGCACCGAGATGAGGTCGGTGATCTGGTCGTGGGTCTCGGGCGAATAGGTGGTGGTCCCAAATCCCCGCCGGTCGTAGGCGACCACGTCGAAGGCGTCGCACAAGAGCTCCATGACCTCGAGCCAACTGCGGTGGTCGGCGATGCCCGCATGGAGAAAGACCACGCTCGGGGCGCCTCGGGGGCCGCCGCGGGCGACAAAGAGCCGGGCGGCGGAGACGGGAATCTCCCTCGAGGTGAATCGGTCCGACGGCTCGGCGCGCATCTCGTCAGGGTAACGAGTCGCCCACGATGGGCGCACCGGGGCGCACACCTGCGAAGCTTGCTCCGTGCAGAGCCAGCGTGACTATGTCCTACGGACCGTCGAAGAGCGGGGGGTCCGATTCGTCCAACTGTGGTTCACCGACGTCCTCGGTACCCCCAAAGGCTTCAATATCACCTCGACCGAACTCGAGAACGCCCTCGATGAGGGCATGACCTTCGACGGCTCGGCCATCGACGGGTTCAGCCGGGTCCAAGAGGCCGACGTGTTGGCCCGGCCCGACCCCAAAACCTTCCAGCTCCTGCCCTGGCATGACGACGACTCCGCGGTCGCCCGGGTGTTCTGTGACATTGCCAACCTCGACGGCACGCCGTTCGAAGGAGACCCGCGCACGCGTTGCGCCGCACGTCGAGCGGGCCCGATCGGCCGGCTACACGTTCTTCGCCGCACCAGAAATCGAGTACTTCTACTTCGCCGACGCCAGCCCGGGCCACGGCCAGGCCCCCCAGACCCTCGACTCGGGCTCGTACTTCGACCTCAGCGTGGCCGACGTCACCAGCGACCTGCGGCGACGTTCGGTCCTCATGC
>CAWDCE010000007.1:0-147100 GCA_963800725.1 uncultured Acidimicrobiaceae bacterium
GGCAAATCGACCACAGACCGACTGAGAAAGGGCACACCAAGGCATGATCAACCTCCTTGATGCTGGCAATGGTGGCTACCAGAGCTTCCAACTGAGCGGCGCCGACAAGACCTGGCTGTATATATGCCTGGCCGCCGGCATCGTCGGCATCGTCTCTGGCCTGCTCTTGGCGCGAAGCGTGCTCGCGGCAGACACCGGGACGCCCAAGATGCGTGAGATCGCCCTGGCGGTCCAAGAGGGTGCCGAGGCGTTCTTGAAGCGCCAGTTCAAGACGATCATCATCATCGTGGTCCCGCTCGCCATCTTGATCTTCTTCACCGCCACCAAGGTGGTGCGGCCTAACGCGACGACGGCTCTCACCTTCGATCAAGACGGGCTCTACCGGGTCATCTGCTTCCTCTTCGGGGCCGCCTTCTCCGGCCTGACCGGCTTCATTGGCATGTCCATCGCGGTGCGGGGCAACGTGCGCACGGCTGCGGCCGCATCCAAGGGCGGCGGGATGGCCGGTGCGCTGCGGGTGGCCTTCCGCACCGGTGCGGTCACCGGCATGCTGTGCGTCGGGCTCGGGCTCCTGGGCGCAACGGCCATTGTCCTCATCTTCCAGAACTCGGCCACCGCGGTCCTCATCGGTTTCGCCTTCGGTGCGTCGTTGCTCGCCCTGTTCATGCGGGTCGGCGGTGGCATCTTCACCAAGGCGGCCGACGTCGGGGCCGACCTGGTCGGCAAGGTCGAAGCCGGGATCCCCGAAGACGACCCGCGTAACGCGGCCACCATTGCCGACAATGTCGGTGACAATGTCGGTGACTGTGCCGGCATGGCGGCGGACCTCTTCGAGTCCTACGAGATCACCATCATCGCCGCACTGATTCTCGGCTTCACGGCCTTCAACTCACTTTCCTCCAGGTTGCACCACATCAATCCGACCCCCGCGGTGCTCTTCCCCCTCATCGTCCCGGCCATGGGCATCTTCGCCTCGGTCATCGGCGTGGTCGTGGTGCGGGCCCGGGCCAAAGACCGCAACGCCATGGCCCCGATCAACCGGGGGTTCTGGTTGGCCGCCGTCTTGACGGTGATCGGGACGTTCTTCGTCGCCCAGTACTACGTCCACAACCTCAAGGTCTTCTATGCCGTGCTGACCGGGGTGGTGCTCTCCTTGGTGGCGAGCCAGATCACCGAGCAGTTCACCTCCACCGAGCGCAGCCCGGTCAAAGAGATTGCCAAGTCGGCCCGCACCGGCCCGGCGACCACGGTGCTCTCGGGTATCGCCATCGGGCTCGAATCCTCCGTCTACGCCATCTTGGCCATCGCCATTGCGCTTGGTGTGGCCATTGGACTCGGTGACGGCAACATCGAGTTGACCTTCTACCTGATCTCCCTCATCGGCATCGGCCTCTTGGCAACGGCCGGCATGGTGGTCTCAGAGGACAGCTTCGGCCCCGTATCGGACAACGCCGCGGGTATTGCGGAGATGTCGGGCGAGTTCTCCGGCGACGCCGAGCGGATCATGGTGAGTCTCGACGCAGTGGGCAACACCACCAAGGCCATCACCAAGGGTGTGGCGATCGGGTCGGCCGTCATTGCCTCGGTTGCCCTCTTCGCCTCGTTCATCGAGACCATTGGCGAGCAGATCCCGAGCCTGCACGCCACCGGTGCAAAGCTCTTCGACGCCATCCAGATCAACGTGGCCAACCCGACCACCTTCATCGGGCTCCTCATTGGCGGGTCGGTGGCCTTCTTGTTCAGCTCACTGGCCATCCGGGCGGTCGGCCGCTCGGCGGGGACCGTGGTGCTCGAGGTGCGCCGCCAGTTCCGTGAGCACCCCGGCATCATGGACTACAGCGAAAAGCCCGAATACGGACGGGTCATCTCGATCTGCACCGCGGCGTCGCAACGTGAGTTGGCAACGCCGGCCCTGTTGGCCATCTTGACCCCGGTCATCGTCGGGTTCGGCCTCAACTACCTCGCACTCGGTGCGTTCTTGGCCGCAGCCATCTTGACCGGGCAGTTGATGGCGAACACGCTGTCGAACTCGGGTGGGGCGTGGGACAACGCCAAGAAGTACATCGAGGACGGCAACGAGGGCGGCAAGGGCTCAGAAGCCCACAAGGCCGCGGTCATTGGTGACACCGTTGGTGACCCCTTCAAGGACACCGCCGGACCGGCCCTCAACCCGCTCATCAAGGTGATGAACCTGGTGTCGCTCCTGATCCTCCCCGCCGTCATCACCCTGCGGCACAACACCAGCGCCCGCCTGGGCATCGCCGGTGTGTCCTTGGTGATCTTGTTGGTGGCCCTGGCCTTTTCGAAGCGGGCCACCGAGTCCATGGACGCCGAGCACGATGCGACCGAGTTTCCGGCCGAGCCGGCAGTGGCCGTGGCGTCGGGCGACTGACCTGGTCGAGGCCCAAAAAACCCAGGACGCACCGGCGTCCCTCGGGGCGGTCGCTCTTGACAGGGCCGCGTCGGACCTTCAACCTTGCGGGACCATGCTCAGCGGAGAAGCACCACATGTGATGACCAGAGGTGCAGCTCGTGGGTAAGGCCCTCGTCATTGTCGAGTCACCCGCCAAAGCCCGCACCATCGGGGGCCTCTTGGGCCCCGACTTCATCGTGGAATCCTCGGTCGGGCACATCCGTGACCTGCCCCGCGGGGCCGACGAGGTGCCGGCGGCCTACAAGGGTGAGGCCTGGGCCCGCCTCGGGGTCGACGTCGACAACGGCTTCAAGCCGCTCTATGTCGTCTCGGCCTCGAAGAAGTCGGTCGTCGCCAATCTGAAGCGACTGCTCAAGACGGTCGACGAGCTCTACCTCGCCACCGACGAAGACCGCGAGGGCGAAGCCATTGCCTGGCATCTCTCCGAGGTGCTCTCGCCCACCATCCCGGTCAAGCGCATGGTGTTCCACGAGATCACCCCGGCCGCCATCACCCGGGCGGTCGACGAATGGCGCGAACTCGACCGCCGTCTGGTCGACGCCCAAGAGGCCCGCCGGATCCTCGACCGCCTCTACGGCTACGAGGTGTCGCCGGTGCTCTGGCGCAAGGTCATGCCGCGGCTCTCGGCCGGTCGTGTCCAAAGCGTGGCCACGCGCATGGTGGTCGAACGTGAGCGGGCGCGCATGAAGTTCCAATCCGCCACCTGGTGGGGGATCGACGGCCAGTTCACCCACCAAGGGGCCCCGACGGGCTTCGGTGCCGCGCTCGTCTCGCTCGGCGGCCACACCATCGCGACAGGCAAGGACTTCAACGACGACGGCGTGCAAAAGGGCACCGCGCGCGTCCTGGTCGAAGATGAGGCGACCTCGGTCGCCACCGCATTGGCCGGCACCGCCTTCACCGTCAGCGCGGTCACCGAGAAGCCGTTCCGACGTTCGCCCGCGCCGCCCTTCATGACGTCGACCCTCCAGCAAGAGGCCGGCCGCAAGTTGCGCTTCAGCGCGCAGCGCGCCATGCAGGTGGCGCAGCGCCTCTACGAGCAGGGCTACATCACCTACATGCGTACCGACTCGACCACGTTGTCCGACGAGGCCCTCACCGCGGCGCGGAACCAGGCCCGCTCCATGTACGGCGATGCCTATGTCCCCGGTGCGCCGCGACGCTACGAGCGCAAGGTCAAGAACGCGCAAGAGGCCCACGAGGCCATCCGTCCCGCTGGTGAGACCTTCCGCACGCCCGAACAAGCCGGACGAGAGCTCAACGGAGATGAACTGCGCCTCTATGAACTGATCTGGATGCGTACCGTCGCGTCGCAGATGAGCGACGCCACCGGCACGAGCGCCCAGATCCGCCTGGTCAACACGGTCCCCTCCGGGGTGGCCGAGGGCCAAGAGGCCGAGTTCTCGGCCAGCGGCCGGGTCATTGCGTTCCCCGGGTTCTTGCGGGCCTACGTCGAGGGCGAGGACGACCCCGACGCCGAGCTGGCCGACCGCGAGGTCGTGCTGCCCGCGCTCGCCGTCGGTGATGTCGTAAACGGCGCGGCGTTCGAGCCCGGCTCGCATTCGACCCAACCCCCGGCCCGTTTCACCGAAGCCTCCTTGGTCAAGGCCATGGAGGAGCTGGGCGTCGGCCGCCCCTCGACCTACGCCAGCGTCATTGCGACCATCTTGGACCGGGGCTACGTCTGGAAGAAGGGGACGGCCCTGGTCCCGAGCTTCACCGCGTTCGCCGTGGTCGGGCTCTTGGAGCGCTACTTCGGCAACCTGGTCGACTACGGATTCACCGCCGGAATGGAGGACGACCTCGACGAGATCGCCTCGGGTCGCGAAGAGGCCCTCCCGTGGCTCTCGCGCTTCTATTTCGGTTCCTCGAGCCCGGCATCGAGCGATACTCTGGGTGAGGGCGAACTCGGCCTCAAGGCCGCAGTGGCGGCGCACCTCGGTGAGATCGACGCCCGCGAGATCAACTCGATACCGATCGGGGCCGGCGACGACGGAGTCGCCATCGTGGCCCGGGTCGGCCGCTACGGCCCCTACCTCCAGCGCGGCGACGACCGGGCCTCGTTGCCCGACGACATCACACCCGACGAACTGACGGTCGCTCGTGCCGAAGAGTTGCTGGCGGCCCCGTCGAACGACCGGGTGCTCGGGACCGACCCCGACACCGGGCTCGACGTCTCGGTCAAAGCCGGGCGCTTCGGTCCCTATGTCCAGCTCGGCGAGGCGGGCGACGGTGCACCCAAACCCCGCACCTCGTCACTCTTTTCGACCATGGACCCGGCCACGCTCACGTTCGAAGACGCCCTCGAGCTGCTCAAGATCCCCCGCACGGTCGGCAAGGATCCCCAAAGCGGCGAGGACGTGGTGGCCCACAACGGCAAGTTCGGCCCCTACCTAAAGATGGGCACCGACACCCGGAGCCTCAGCAGCGAGGACCAGATACTCAGCGTGACGCTTGCAGAGGCCCAGGCCCTCTTCGCACAACCCAAACAGCGCCGAGGTCGCCAGGCTGCCGCCCCACTGCGTGAACTCGGAACCGATCCCGCCACCGAACTGCCCGTCGTGGTCAAAGACGGCCGCTTCGGCCCCTATGTCACCGACGGCACCACCAACGCGTCGTTGCGCAAGGGCGACGCGGTCGAATCGATCACGATGGACCGGGCGTCCGAACTCTTAGCCGAGCGCCGGGCGGCCGGGCCCTCGACCCGCAAGAAGAAGGCCACTGGCGCCAAGAAGGCCGCGAAGAAGTCGACCAAGAAGGCCACGGCGGCGAAGAAGGCCACGGCAAAGAAGGCACCGGCCACCAAGGTCGCCGCCACCAAGGTCGCCGCCGCCACCAAGGCCGCCACCAAGGCGGCAAGCGCGACCAAGTCTGAGCCCACCGAACCGTTTTGACATGACCGGACCCGGCCGCCTCGTCGCGTTCGAGGGGATCGACGGCAGCGGCAAGTCGACCCAGGCCAAAGCGGTGGCCGAGGCCCTCGGTGCCCGCTTGACCCATGAACCCGGAGCCACCGAACTCGGGTCGGCGCTCCGTCGCCTGGTCTTGGCCCCCGACACTCCCGAGGTGACGCGGCGCGCCGAGGCGCTCTTGATGGCAGCCGACCGGGCCGAGCACGTCGACGTGGTACTCGCTCCCGCACTGCGGGCCGGTGAGTGGGTGGTCAGCGACCGGTTCTCCGGCTCGACGTTGGCCTATCAGGGCTATGGACGCGGGCTCGATGTCGATGCATTGCGCGACCTGGTGTTCTTCGCCACCGCCGGGCTTAAGGCGGACCTGTCGATTCTCATCGACCTCCCCGTCGACGTCGCCCGAGCCCGCCTCGCCCACAGCGCCCCCGATCGGCTCGAGCGCCTTGGTCCCGATTTCGCCCAGCGCGTCCGAGACGGGTTCTTGGCCCTGGCCGCAGCCGATCCCGCGCGGTGGGTCGTCGTCGACGGCACTGTGGCGCCCGTGGACCTCACGGCCCATATCCTGAGCATCGTGGACCAACGCCTCTCACGATCGTCGTGAGTACCGCGGCCCTGGCCGAACTGCCGGTCGCCGCGCTCTTCGAGGGTGTGGTCGGCCAAAGTGACGCCGTGGCCCAACTGCACGCCGGGGCGCACAATCCGGTCCACGCCTATCTCTTCAGCGGCGCGCAGGGCAACGGTGGGCTGGCCGCGGCACGCGGGTTCGCCGCCGCCTTGTTGTGTCCGAGCGGTGGCTGCGGCGAGTGCGTCACCTGCCGCCGCGCCCTGGCCGGCACCGATCCCGATCTACATATGGTGCACCGCAGTGGCGCGACACTCAGCGTGGACGACGTGCGGCAATTGGTCGCCCTGGCGGCCCGCCACCCACTCGAATCGGCTCGCCAGGTGATCATCGTCACCGACGTCCACCTCGGGGGCCGGGCCGCCCCCGCACTCCTCAAGACCCTCGAAGAGCCGCCCGGGGCGAGCGTCTTCATCCTCCTCGCCGACGACGTCACCCCCGAGCTCGCCACCGTGTCGAGTCGATGCGTGGTGATCGCTTTCCCGCCGGTGCCCCGCCAGACGCTGGTGGACTGGCTCGGCGGCCGCGGGGTCGAGCCCGAGGTGGCCGCGGTGGTCGCTGATTCGAGCGGGGGGAACCCCGACCGGGCCCTGGTCATGGTCGAAGACCCCCGGGTGGCACAGCGGGCGCAACTGTGGGAATCGGTGCCGGACCGCCTCAACGGCTCAGGAGGCGTTGCCGCCGCTCTCGCCGCCGAGTTGTTGGCATCGGCCGATGAAGCCACCGAGCCATTGCGCGCGGCCCACGCCCAAGAGGTGGCGCGCCTGAGTGACGAGGCCAAGGCGATGGGCCAGCGCGGTCTCCCCGGTCGAAAAGAGATCACCGACCGTCACCAGCGCGAGGAGCGGCGCTGGCGCACCGACGCGTTGCGAGCCGGTCTCGGGGCGCTGGCGCGCAGCTACCGGGACCGGGCGGTTGGCACGATTGGCGATCGATCGACCGCGCAAGACGTCCATGCCCGGGCCGCGGTCAAAGCCATCGCCCTGATCACCGAGGCCACGCGTGCCCTGCCCCGCAACCCCCAAGAGACCTTGTTGCTCCAGTCCCTCCTGGTCCGCCTCGGTGCCCTGGCCCTCTAATGGGGGTCGTATCGTGCCCGGGCGCGCCAGCGCCTACGATTGATCCGCTTCGCCCGCCCCGGTGGCCGCGGTGGGTCGGGGGGAGCAAGGTTTTGCCTGGGTAGCTCAGTCGGTAGAGCAGCGCACTCGTAATGCGCAGGTCAGGAGTTCGAATCTCCTCTCAGGCTCCACGGTGTCCCTCGCCAATGTGGCGGACCGGCGCCAAGCACCGCCCGAGGTGAACTGCCCGGGCGTCGTGAAGGACCTCTTGGCGGTTTGCCCTGAGGGCGGGGGTGAATGCGCGGCGCCGGGGGCCGACCATGGATCTCGGGTCGCCGTCGCGAGGCGTGCCCTTGACGTGCGGTGATCACCAGCCCCGCTCGTCGGCGATATCCGACGTGTGACCGCGGACAGCGAGCTCACATGGGGGATGGGCAGGCGCGGCCAGTTAGGGTCTTTGCCTCTGGCTATGTCCAAAAACTCCAACTGATGCTCCGGCCATGACCGAATTGCCCCGTCATCCCCGTTTCAACGATGAGTGCAGACGACCGAGAGCGAATCTCCCCGCCCAAGAACCACGGCGGGCGCCCATTGCCCGGGCCCACGGGGCTCGACGCGTCGCTGCACCGGCTCGACGACGTCGGTGCCAGGGTCGACGGCGCCGTCTGGCAGCTCTCCCACGCACTGGCCGGAGCGGCCACACCCGACGAAGTTGGTGCAGCAGTGGCCGAGCACGGGGCGGCCGCCGCGGCCGCCGTCTTCTCGAACATGGCGCTGGTCGATCGCGCCAGTGGTCGCGTGCGGGTCCTCCACGGCGCGAATCTCGCACCCGCGATCGCCACCCGCTGGAGCGAGTTCGATCTGGATGCACAGACGCCCCTCGGCGACGCCATCACACTGATGGAGCCTGTCCTGCTCCCGACGCGAGAGGCCCTGGCGGCCCGCTACCCCGGACTGCTCGACGACACGCAAGCCGCGGGGTTGTGGGCCACCGCTTCGTGGCCACTGCGGCGAGCCGGCGGTGCGACACTCGGGGCGGTGGGATTCGCGTGGAGCGAACCCCAAGCCTTCGGCCAGCGCCAGCGTCTCGGGTTGTCGCTCATCGCAGCACTCACCGCGCAGGCACTCGATCGGGCATTGCTCTACGTCGAACAGACCGAAGGGGCCGACCGGATCCGCCTTCTCCAACAAGTGACCTCCCAACTGGCGACGGCAACCACCACCGAGATGATCTGCCGGGTGATCGTGGACGAGGGGATCACCATGATTGGCGACTACGGCGGTGTGTGTGTGGCCGATCCCGACGACGACGAGATGGTCATGGGCTGGTTCACTCCGGGCTTCTCCGAGGAGCTCGAAGGAGCGTTCTCCCTGCCGCTCGACACGCCAATGGGCCTCATCACGGCCTATCGGACCGACAGCCTTGTCATTGCCCGGACAAACGCTGAGTCGATTGCCTTGTCCCCGACCAATGCCAATGCCCACCGCCAACACCAGAGCCAGGGGATTCTCGGCGTGCCGGCGCATGCCAACGGGGTGGCGGTCGGGTCAATCGGCATGGGATTCACTCGCCCAGGTGCGGTGACGGAGGAGATCGTGGCCGTCAGTCGCACGCTGGCTGACCTGATGGGTCAAGCGCTCTACCGAGCTTCGCTTTATGAACGCAGCCACAATGTCGCCCACTCGCTCCAGGCCAGCTTGCTGCCACGACTCCCCGAGGTCGTGGGTTTCGAAGTGGCGGCGCGCTATGCCCCGGGGGGCGCGGTGGGCGGGGATGGCGAGGTGGTGGTCGGCGGGGATTGGTATGAGGTGATCGACCTCGGCGAAGGGCGCCTTGCCATTGTCATCGGGGACGTGATGGGGCGCGGCATTGGCGCGGCCGCGGTGATGGGGCAGCTGCGAGCATTGGCGCTCGGCTACGCCCAACTCAACCTTTTGCCTGGGCGCATCATGGAATTGCTCGACACGTTGCTCACCACCATCGCCGAGGACCAGTTCGCCACCTGCCTCTATGGCGTCTACGACCAACTCGCCGGCACGCTGACCTTCGCCAGTGCCGGCCACCTGATGCCGATCTCCATGGCGCCCGGGTCGCCCCCGCTCTCCTTGGTCGGGGTCACTGGTCCACCGCTCGGCACCAACCGTCGGCACTACGTCGACAAGGTCAGCGAGATCGCACCCGCAAGCCTGCTTGCCTTCTTCACCGACGGCCTCATCGAATCACGCCATCTCGGTCTCGAAGAAGGCACGGCACACTTGCGTGACTACTTCGCAACACACCGCGCCCTTCCCCTCTCCGAACTGGCCGACCAGGCGCTCGTCCACATGGCGAAGTTCAGGCAGCCCGACGATGACACCGCACTCCTCGTCGTTCGAGTCCCGGCCGATCGCACCGTCGCGCCTGACGCGGTGGGCACGACCGTCAGCCACCCCTGATCCGGCGGTCCCCCAGGGGTTCGACGATCGGGGTGCCGGCGAGGGTGGGCACGGCCAAGTGAGACTGCCCCTTCGTCGGAGATTCTTGGTGGATCTCTCGCAACGTCGCCCTCGTCACTGTGGGTCCGGGGCCCTTCTTGGCGGTCGACCCCGAGGGCAACGATTCGCTGCAAGGTGACATCGACGATGGCGACCGCCTGCGCACCATGACACCGGCGCCGCCCGGGCGAACGCCCCGCGGCGGCGAGCGATGGTATCGATCGTCACGGGTGCAGTTGTCTCGTCGCACGCACCTTGATTGGGGTGGCGTCGGTTTGTAAAGGAGAAAAACGGGGAACAATTCCGCTATCGCGCGGCCCCACGTTGGCGGCGCCCACGGTGCTCGGACGAGGTTCCCCATTGACAATTCAACAAAATGAGCATTGGGAGCCATCGGTCAGTGCGATGGGGGAGGCCCCCGAGAATCCCGACGTCTTGATTCTGCCCAGCGAGGTTGAAAAGGAGCTGAACGAGACCGACGGCTCACTCGGATCATTGGGCCGGCCCTTCGACCGGCGCAGTCCCTTCTTCGTCGGGTTGACCGGGGCCTTTGGGGTCGCCGTCGCCTATGTCCTCTTTCGCAGCGTCGCCAATATTGCCAGTGTCTTGGTGATTGTCGGTTTGGCATTGTTCATCGCGATCGGATTGAACCCGATCATCGATCGACTCATCGCCCGCTCGCTCTCGCGAGGGGTGGCGGTCGCCATCGTCACTTTCGGATTCGTGGCGATGCTTGCGGTGTTCGTGGTTGTCGCCATCCCGCCAATCACCCATGAATTCCACGTGCTTGTCACCAATTACCCCCACTACAAGCGCGAACTCATCGCCGGAAAGGGATGGGCGGGGCGCCTGGCGGTGAGGTTCCACCTGACCGGCTATCTCAACGGGAAGACCAAAGTGAAGCTACCGGTCGCCGGGGGAATACTGGGGGCGGGACGCGTACTGCTTTCCCTCGGTGTCGCAACCGTGAGCGTGGTGGCCCTCACCATCTACTTCCTCATCGCGCTGCCCGGGGTCAAGAAGGTGTGGCTTTCACTGATCGCCCGAAGTCGTCGTGAGCGGACGGCCTTGATCACCGATGAGATCTTCGAGCGGGTCGGTGGATTCATGCTCGGGAATCTCTTCACCTCGGTCATCTCGGCCATCGGGACGTACATCTTTTTGATCATTTGTGGCGTTCCGTACGCGCTCCTGCTCGCCCTCGTCGTCGCCGTGTTCGACCTGATCCCGATGGTCGGATCCACGATCGCCGGCATCATCGTGTCGCTGGTGGCGCTGACCAAGGGACTGCCGGTGGGAATCGCCACTGCGGTCTTCTACATCACGTATCGCTTCTTGGAGGACTATCTCTTGAATCCGAGGGTGATGAAACACACGGTCAGAGTCTCGCCCGGCCTGACCATCATCGCCACCCTGATCGGTGGCTCACTGCTCGGAATCATCGGGGCATTGATCGCGATTCCCATAGCAGCAACGATTCACCTTCTCTTAGAAGAAGTGGCCTTCCCTAGGCAAAATCAGCGCTAAATGCGTTGTGGTAGGAAATTCCGCACCGTCAGACGCACCGGGGAACTCGACGGTGCTTCGATGTCGCGCTGATCGTCTTGGTCGCGCCGAACGTTGCGACGGCGGGATCGGGGTAATGGCGCGCGGTGCGTCATGGTGATCGGACCACGCGTCGGCGTCACCATCAGCCAACGCGTCATGGGGCGAAGCGACACATCGCCTCGCGGCCGAGCGAGTTTGCCGTCGTCACGCAGCGGGTATGGCGAAGGTGGCGCAGTCACCGGCATCCGCCACTTCGTGACTGTTCCGCCTTCTATCTCTACCTCGTTGGAAAGGTCGTCAGCATGGCCCGTGCCCCCCACCGAACGCCTTCGAACCCGAGCCGCCGCCGGCCCGTGATCTCGACCGGTGCCCCCCAAGAGACGGTGGCACCGCAGTGGGCGCAAGGGGGCGACGCCCTGACCACCGCCACGGGGGTACCGGTCGACGATACGGACAACAGCCTGCGCATTGGTGAGCGCGGCCCGACGGTGCTCGACGATTTCCATCTGCGTGAGAAGATCATGCACTTCGATCATGAGCGCATCCCCGAGCGCGTGGTGCACGCACGCGGCGCGGCGGCCCATGGGACGTTCCGCCTCACCAAGTCCATCGAGTCGTTGACCTGTGCGTCGATCCTGTGCGATACCACCGTGGACACCCCGACGTTCGTTCGATTCTCCACAGTTGCGGGCTCGAGAGGCTCGGCCGACACGGCGCGCGACGTTCGGGGCTTTGCCGTCCGCTTCTATGGCGATGAGGGCAACTGGGACCTCGTCGGCAACAACATCCCGGTGTTCTTCATCCAAGACGGCATCAAATTTCCCGACCTCATCCATGCGGCCAAGCCCGAGCCCGACCGGGAGATTCCCCAGGCCCAGACGGCCCACGACACCTTTTGGGACTTTGCATCGCTCACCCCCGAGTCCACGCACATGCTCATGTGGGTCATGTCGGATCGGGGCATTCCTCGCTCGTACCGGACCATGGAGGGATTTGGGGTCCACACGTTCCGCTTGGTGAACGCCAAGGGCAAGACCACACTCGTCAAGTTCCACTGGAAGCCGGTGGCCGGCCTGGCCTCGTTGGTCTGGGAAGAAAGCCAGAAGCTCGGCGGCATCGACCCGGACTTCCACCGTCGTGACTTATGGGACTCGATCGAGGCCGGGTCCTTTCCCGCCTGGGATCTGGGCATCCAGGCGTTCGCCGACACCGAAGATCAGATGTTCGAGGGAATCGATCTGCTGGACCCGACGAAGTTGGTGCCCGAAGAGCTCGCTCCCGTCGAGATCATCGGCCGTCTCATGCTCAACAAGAACCCCGACAACTATTTCTCCGAGACTGAGCAGGTCGCGTTCTGCACAGCCCATGTCCCGCGGGGAATCGACTTCACCGATGACCCGTTGCTGCAGGTCCGGAACTTCTCCTATCTCGACACGCAGCTGACTCGCCTCGGGGGTCCCAACTTCGATCAGCTCCCGATCAACCGGGCCCACGCACCCGTCAACACCACCCAGCGGGACGGATTCGCTCAACAAGCGGTGCCACGGGGTGTCGCTGCCTACAACCCGAACTCTCTGGGCGGTGGCTGCCCATTTCCGGCCGGCGCGAACGGGTACGTGCACGTGCCTCGAAGCGTGAGCGGTGCGCGCGCTCGGGTCCGAGCGACATCGTTCTCCGACCATTACTCACAGGCCACGCTCTTTTGGCAGAGCATGAGCGAGCCCGAGCGCGAACACATCGTGTCAGCGTTCTCATTCGAGTTGGGCAAGTGCCTCAGCGAGGAGATCAAAGATCGCATGCTCGCCAACCTGGCCAACGTTGACGGGGATCTGGCGTCGAGCGTCGCCGCCGCGTTGGGGAGCACTGCGCCCAAAGGCAAGCCCGCCCGCGACCAATCGCCTTCACCGGCACTCTCGCTTCAACTCAGCACATCGGGCCCGATCGTCGGTCGGTTGGTCGGTATCTTCGCCAGCGACGGTGTGGACGGATCCGCACTTCTCTCGCTGAGCGGAGCGCTCGAGCGAGCGGGGGCACAGGTGGTGGTCATCGCCCCCCACGGCGGTGTCATCGACAGCGATGACGGATCCTCAATCGAGGTCACCAAGAGCGCCTTGACCACCCAATCGGTCGAGTACGACGCACTGGTGGTGGCGGGCGGGGCGGGCGCAGAAGCGCTCGGGGATGACCCGTATCTGGCGGTCAATCTGGGTGAGGCCTTCCGCCACTACAAGACCATCGGGGCGTGGGGGACCGGTGTCGATGTCCTCACGGCGTGTCTCGGGAACGCAGATCTCCCCGGAGTAGTGACCGCCGCCACGGCGGGTCGGGCCTTCGCGAAATCATTCATTGACGCCATGGGCTGGCACCGGCATTGGGACCGGTCCCCGGCCGTCGGCCGGGCCTAGGGCCGGCCATGAAACCCAAGGCGCAGCGACGCTGGAGCGCCCGTGCGGACTCCGCGCGTGCGACCGAGGCTGTCCGGTTCGGCATAGTGCTCCCCATTCACAACGAAGAAGAGCTGGCATCCGCCGCACTCGCTTCGCTTGATCGGGCAATTGCCGCGGTCCCCGACCCCACGGTCACGATCGGCGTCGCCATTGTGCTCGACACGTGCAGTGATGGGAGCGCCCACCTGGTCGACCAATGGCGTCAATGCCGGATCAGCGGTGGAGGCGACCACCACGTGCACGTCGTGAACACGAAGGCGCACAATGTTGGTCACGCCCGCAAGCGCGGCTGCGACGTGCTGTTGTCAGCGTGGGGAACTCACGCGCCAAACACCATTTGGTTGGCGACGACCGATGCCGATTCGCAGGTACCCGAGGACTGGATCACGACACAGTTGGGTATCCATCGCTCGGGTGGACAGGTGTGGGTCGGTCCGGTGCGTGTCAGTGACTGGTCGGGTCGCTCGGCGGGAACTGCGGCGGCGTGGCGCCGTCAATACCGCGCCGAGTATCTCCCCATCCACGGAGCGAATTTCGGAATGAGCGCCGCGACCTATCTGGACGCGGGGGGATTTGCGGAGTTGGCCACCGGCGAGGATCGAGACCTGTTCGAGCGGGCTGTCGCGCTCGGTGCGGTGGTGCGACATGACCCCCGGGTCCACGTTGGCACCAGTGGCCGCCGTGGAGCACACGCCCCGGGGGGATTTGCGCACACGCTCAGCGCCATCGAATCTTTGGTGGCCTCGTCCAGCGAGGCCGGACGGCCCGAGCTCGCCGCATCATGAGGCGCAGCGCTGTGGTTCGGGCGCCCCGGTGGACGTGGTCATCATGACCGCCGATCGGTCGGCCACCGAAGATGGCGACGACGAGACCGCTGAGCCAGTGCTCGCGCGCCGCGAACTTCGGGTTGACGCCGGTGAGCCCATCTCTGAAGCCCAAGCAGCGCAGAACCGAGTACAGGATCCACCGGCGTGATGCGCCGTGGAGACCGGGCTCCGAACATTTGGCATTGACCCCGAAAGGAACGTGACCATGGAAAAAGACGAAATTCATTGAACTCCTTAACGAGGACCTCAGCAGCGAATATCAGTCGATCGTGCAATACAACCTGCACATCTCGACGGTGACCGGCCCCGAGTTTGTGAGCACGATCGACGAACTGACCAAGCACCTCGCCCAAGAGCTCAGCCACGCCCGAGTGCTCGCGGCGCAGGTCTCTTTCTTGGGCGGCGAACCGACCACGGCCGTCGGCGACGTGGCGCCGACCACGGATTCGCGCGGTGCCCTCGAGGCCGACCTCCATCTCGAGCAAGAACAGCTCGAGCGCTACCGGGAGCGATTCAGCCAGGCCAATGAACTCGGTCTGGCCGACGTCGGCGAAGCGCTCCGGCCGCTGCTCGAGCAGACCCAAGAACATGTCCAAGACCTCCTCACGGCACTCGGCAGGTAAGGCGCCGGACCGGTCGCGGCCCAGCCCGATCGATTCGGAGATGCCCAGATGACGGATCACGATCACCCCGAGTTCCCGAGGGTGCTCGGACGGTTCACCGAGGTGCTCCCGGAGCTCGGACACCTCCCGAGACCCGGTTGCGGCGATACGTGGGTTCGCTTTTCGACGCTCGCCTCACTCGCCGAAGAAGACCTGTCGCTGGCCCGCTTGGCCGAGGGCCACGCAGATGCACTGGCCATCCTCGCTGAGTCGGGTCGCCCGACGCGCCACCAAGGGGCCAGCTACGGGGTGTGGGCGGCCCGCACCGCAACGGCCGGCGTCACCGCGCATCGGGTGGCGGGCGGATGGCAGCTCGCCGGTCCCAAGCCCTTTTGTTCGGGCAGTGGGATCTTGGATCGCGCCCTGATCACCGCGGAGGCCCCCGACGGCTACCGGCTCTTCGACGTGGCCACGGCCGACGTGGTGGTCGACTCGGTCCCCGACTCGTGGCCCGCCGTTGGTATGGCCGATTCACTCAGCGAGACACTCACCATCGGCGGCGCGGTGGTAGGTGAAGACGACGCCGTCGGGCCACCGGGCTTCTACACCGATCGGCCCGGTTTCTGGTTCGGTGCCTGCGGCGTCGCGGCGTGTTGGTTCGGTGGGGCCCGTGGCTTGGTGGCCGCGGTCGGCGCAAGTCTGCGCAGCGACCCGAGCGAGGTCACCTTGGTGGAGATCGGTCGGGCGGCCAGTGGGCTCCAGGCGATGCGCGATGTCCTCGAGAGCGTGGCTCTGGGCATCGACGCCGACCCCGACGACAAGCAGGACAGCGCGCGGGCCCGAGCAATGGCGGTTCGCCAAATCGTCCATCACTTCTGCACCGAGATCCTGCGACAGACGGCCGCCGCCGGCGGTGCCAGGCCGCTTTGTCACGATCCCCTCCAGGCCCGGCGAGCCGCCGATCTCTACGTGTATCTGGCTCAGCATCACGGGGGAGCCGATGCCGTGAGTCTGGGGCGACTGACGCTGGCTGGTCGGCCATGGAGCTGACGGTCGGCCCTTCGCACTTGGGTACCCCCGAGCGGGAATGGCAACGCTCGCCACGCCTCGGCTCGGTCGCGTCGCTCACCCTCAGACGTGCTCGCAAGGTACTCGTCATCGCGCCGCACCCCGACGACGAGGTCCTGGGCGCAGGGGGATTGTTGCAGTGGTTCATCGCCCGTGGCGCAGAGATTGAATTGCTGGCCGTGACCGACGGAGAAGCGTCGTATCCGCGGTGGAACCGAATTCCAAAGGCGCATGCTCCGCACCATCCGCCCCATCGAATCCCTCACAGCGCTCAAGCGGCTCGGCTGTCGGGCGCCGCGGGTCACCCGACTCGGTCTTCCCGACGGTCGGGTCGCCGAGTTCGAGGAGCAATTGTGTGAGGAGCTGGCGGCGCGTGGGCATGAGGACGATGTCTGGTTGGCGCCGTGGTGCAACGACGGACATCCCGACCACGATGCCTGCGGTCGCGCCGCATCAACGCTGGCCTCGCCATGCAAGGTGCGCTTGCTCAGCTATCTCGTGTGGGCCTGGCACTGGGCCGACCCGA
Organism: uncultured Acidimicrobiaceae bacterium; assembly: GCA_963800725.1. GTDB lineage: Bacteria > Actinomycetota > Acidimicrobiia > Acidimicrobiales > RAAP-2 > Bog-473. The sequence continues at coordinate 16,520 of CAWDCE010000007.1, forward strand.
GCGGAGAGGAGCTTCCATGGGAGCACTGTCGCCGCCACGACTTCGACGCGGTATCGGCGTCGCGAAAGCGTTGGAGCATCGACGCGTTCAGCTCCCAGATCCAGACGTCGGGCGCATCGCGCCACGTTGCCCCCGTGCTGCCGCCCGAGGTACTCGAGCGATTCAATCGGAACTTTGAGGTGTTTGTGGAAGGAGCGATGACGCAGTGGGGTCGATGAAGCGGACGTACTTCGATGAGATGTACCAGTCAGATCCAGATCCGTGGCAGTTCGAGTCGAGTTGGTATGAGCAGCGAAAGTACGACGCTCACGATGGCCTCGCTGCCCGAGGTCCGCTATCGCTTCGCTTTCGAGCCGGGATGCTCGATCGGCGTCTTGAGCGCGCTGCTTGCGGCGCGTTGCGATCAGCTCTTGGCTATGCGACATTGTCCCCGATGTCCTCGTGCGGGCTCGCGAACGCTGCCGCAGTGCAGACGGTGTGGAGTTTGCGGTGCGGGCGATTCCCGAGGCGTGGCCGGCGGGTCCGTTCGATCTCATCGTGTTGAGCGAGATCGCCTATTACTTCGACCGACCGGCGCTCCGCGAGATCATCGCCAAGGCCGTCGCATCGACCACACCTGGTGCGACCATCGTCGGCGTCCACTGGCGGGGTCCGACCAACTATCCATTGACCGGTGACGAGGCCCATCACATCATCGACTCGCATGCCCAACTTGAGCGCGCCGCGCAGCACCGCGAGTCGGACTTCGTGCTCGACGTGTGGCATCGCCTGGCGTAGCGAACTGCCGCGGCTTCCGCGAAACGACGCTGAACTGATTGATCCGTCAGACACCTCGGACACCACCAGCCGACGCCCGACGCCGGCCATCGAGGCCATCGTCAGTTCAAGCGTGCCCACTGTGCGTGGATCACGTCAGGTGGGTCATTCGGCCCTATCGACGCAAACGGGTGTTTGGTATGAATAGTCATGCTCCCACGCCACCCGTGAGGACAGTTTCGGCGGTGGCCGTGCCGCGAGGGTTTGTTGCTCCTACCTCAAACGACACGGCCACCGCCGCAGGTAATGCCCAGGAGCGATCGGTTCGAGTCTCGACATTTTCTCGACGACGCGTCCGCGCTGCGCGCGAAGCACTCGCAACGTCTCACCATCTCGGTGCGGTGGATCTGCGCATCTAGGCCCAGCGCAAGAGCGCGGCCAACACCAGACCGAAGGGTGCGAGCAACCAACCCCAACGCACCGACGCCGTGACGACGGCCGATCGGTAGCCATAAAGCACCGCTTGTTGGATCGGGTTGAACGATGGCGCACTCAGAGCGCGCTCAACGCGGCGACGATCGCCAATGGGGTCGACGTGGCGAAGGCCACGATGGCGAGGAAGTAGACGACCCGCAACGCGGTCAGCCACCCCCACCTCCGCAGCGCATGGGTGGTCCGCTCGATCGACAGGTTGTGCGGGTGGGCGACTGATCCGGCAAAGAGGGCAGCACCCGAGAAGGCCAGGAGGGGACCGGCCAAGGTGAGCACCGCTTCGGTACCCGCCGGCGCGCTTCCGACCAGGTGCAACGCCAGCCCGATCGCTGACGCGATGAACGGGGACTGGTCGACCCAGGTGGTGGAGCGTCGCTGCTTGATCGGCGCGTCGCGGCGCATGAGATGGACGCAGACCGCATTGACTGCGCCGTTGGCCAGATTGGCCAGCACCGCAATCATCACGCCGGTCGGGCCGGCAAAGGCGCTGGCGGTCGGCACGACCCAAAACCCTCCGTTCGGCGACACGGCCCATGCTTCGAGCGCACCTTGTCCACCCGAGTGTTCGGCCCTGGTCCACATGGCTGCTCCGAAGAGCACCCAGAGCCCGAGCGCGATGATCACGGGGCCGACAAGCTGACTCGGGGCGGTGAGCCGCCAGGCGGCCACCAAGGACAAGATGGCCGCAGTCAAGAGGATCTGGACCCGTAGCACGATGGGCCAGGCCCCCTGCACTCGGGCGCCCCCCTTGGAGGCCGCCCATCCAACCAGGCCGCCCACGACGAAGCAGGCGAGGCTGAGCACGGCCATGATTGTGCCCGCTTTGCGCACCGCAGGTGGCGCTTGGGCTCCGGGCCGCGAGATATGGTGCGATATGCACACCGCTCAGAACCGCAATGCTCAGATCCAAAGTGCCCTGGCCGATGCATTGGCGGAGCGTCACCTCTTGACCCATCCCTTCTACCAGCGCTGGGAAGCCGGGGGCCTGGCGGCCAGCGAACTGGCCGCCTACGCCGAGCAATACCGCCTGATCGAGCGCGAGCTGCCCTTGACGCTGGCGGCGATCGCCGCCCAGCTCGACGAGGGTCCGGCCCGCTCGCTGGTCGAGGCCAACCTGGCCGACGAACTCGGGGAACCCGCGGCGCACATCGAGCTGTTCGAGTCGTTTGCCCAGGCGACGGGGGCCCGACTGAACGTGGCGTCGACCGAGGCCACCGCCGATCTGCTCGCCGCAGTGCGGGCGGTGAGCCACAGTGACCCGGTCGCTGCCCTCTCTATGGTCGCGGCCTATGAGGTCCAAGCGGCCGACATTGCTGCGTCCAAGGCCGACGGCCTGCGCCGCCACTACGGCATGGACGCAGAAGCGACGCGCTTTTGGGACATCCACACCACCCAAGAAGCGGCCCACGCCGACTGGTCGATCGAGGCCCTGGCCGCACTCGACGCCGACCCGGCCGCGGTGCTGGCCGCGGCGGAGGTGGCGGCCGAAGCCTGGTGGGCGTTCCTCGATGAGCGCGAGGCCATGGCCGCCGCCTCTCTTTGAGCTCGAGGCGCCCTCTTCCTCTCAGTTGGTGAGCGGGCCGAGTCGGTTCGCGGCGTCGGCGAACGCCCGGGCGCGCTCGCGGTAGTCGGCGAATCGCCCGAAGCTCGGTGCGGCCGGCGACAAGAGGACCACGCCGCCAGGTGTGCTCCACGCGAAAGCAGCGGCCACGGCCGAATCGAGGTCAGTCGCGTTGACGACTTCGACGCCGGCGTGGGTCGCGGCCGAGATGGCATCGCCGATCCGCGGGCCGTTGTCGGGGAGAGTCACCACCAGTGTCGGCGGCACACGTTGGGCCACAGTGCGCCCGAGGGGTGAGTAGTCGAGTCCGCGGTCATGCCCACCGACCACGAGTGCGACCGCACGGTCGGCGAACGCCTCGAGAGCGACCTGGGCCGGTAACACGTTCGTCGAGAGGCTGTCATCGATGAATTCAACGTCGTCAATGCGGCCCAAAGAAAAACAGCGGCTCGGGAGTCCTGCGAAACCCTCGCCGGCGCGGGCCATTCGATCGGGGTCGTCGACCTCTTTGACGCCGAGGGCGCGCAGCACGGCGGCCGCCATGGCGGCGTTGCGACGGTTGTGTTCGCCGCGCAGGTTGAGCACCCCGAACCACGGCACGTCGGTTGCCTCAATCCATTCGACGTGGGGCCCAGGGTGCTCGCACGGGCACGCAACTCGGCGTCGGTGCCGTTGGCGAGCACCACTTCGACCCCGGGCTTGGTGCACAGTGAGAGCTTGTCGGCGTAGTAGCGGTCCAGCCCCCCGTGCCAGTCGAGATGGTCGGGCGAGAGGGAGGTGACCGCCACGGTGCGCGGACCGGTGGTGAGGTCGGGGACCTGGTAACTCGATGTCTCGATCACCCACAGATCCGGTTCGGGGTCGCTTGAGAGGGCCCACGGTGGTCGACCAATGTTGCCGCCGATCCGGGCCCGGTAGCCGAGACCGTCCAAAAGATGGCCGACCAACGCGGTGGTGGTGCTCTTGCCCTTGGTGCCGGTGATGCACACGACCGCGGCGGGATCGATGTCTTCAAGCCATAGGCCGAGACCGCTGCGCACCGCAACGCCGGCTGCTTCGAGTTGGGCCACTTCAGGCCGGTAGTGGCTGATGCCGGGGCTCTTGATCACCACCTCACATCGGAGCAGTGCCTCGAGCCCGCCCGCGCCGGTGGCGAGCACCTCGAGACCACCCTCACGACCATTCGGCGCATCGTCGACCAGGACCGGGGTCTGGCCCATCTGGCGCAGTCGATCGAGGCTGGCCCGTCCCTCGACGCCGATGCCCCAGAGCCCGACCGCAGCTTCAGTGAGTTCGGACCACGAGATCGGGGGGCGCATACCGCTCCGGAATGTAGTGCGGCCCAAGCGGGGTCAAGAGCGAGTCGGCCCCGGACCCTTGGTCGAGGGCGTGCGCCAGGTGCTGCACCACCTCGGAATCTGCCCGATCGGGGCGCTGTGCGACGAGGGTCAAGGCGGCCCGGCACTCGTCGACGTCACCCACGCACTCAAATGGTTTGTCGGTGGCACCCAATCCCAACAGCGTGGCGAACTGCGGCTCGAGCTCGGGTGAGTCGAGGGGCTCGTGACCGTTGAAGATGCGCCGAAGTGACGGTGCGGGGATGAACGGGGCGAGTATCAGATCGATGAAGCAGCACTTGTCGCATTCGCCGCACCAGTGGTCGTGGCGCTCGTTGTGGTCTTGGTAAAAGGCGCGGTTACAACTCCGGAATACCTGATGGAATTCACTCAGTTGCGCGAACTCTCGGGCCACCCACAGTTCGCTGCGGGGGCGAAGATACGAAAAGACCGAGAGTTGGGGACCGAGCGAGGCGGCGACCAGGTACGCGAATCCCTGCTCGAATTTCGATCCCCTTGGACCACTGATGATTGATCGTGGTGCCGTCATGAATCAGTGTCGGTACCGAGGCGGAACGTTCGTTCGACAACACGACGGCGTCGCGCCGGTCGAGCACCGCTGCAACGATGGCTGCGGCGGAAATCACCGCGGTGATCGGGACGTGTCCGTTGAAGAATCCGAGCTCGACGGAACGACGGACCAAGGGGTCGATCTCTCGGGCGATCGAGATGACCGGGAGCGTGGTCACCGCCGCGGCGTCGTCGATGGCGGCGAAGCGTTGGCCGGGGGGATGGACAATGCACAGCGCGGCGTCGTCGGTGCGCTCGCGTAGACCCGCCACCGTGACGATCGAATCGATCCCGCCGCCGAAGGGAATGAGCGGGCGCTCGGGGATTGGTTCGTAGCGCGCGGTCGTCATTCGACGCTCGCTCGGGCCCGACGATTTCGAGGTCGCTCAGGTCGAGTTCATTGCGGTAGGCGAACTCACCGAGACCGTGGACATAGAAGTGGGCGAGAAAGTCCCGCTCGTCCGCGGTGGTCGCGGTGGTGCCCAGATCAATCACCGAGGCCGCGGTGGTCTTGTAATACGAGACCCCCGCCAAGAGGAACAGCAAGCGGGCTGCGGCCGCCACCGCCGGGTCGTCGAGACGCGACGACGGGCCGAAAGTGAATCGTTCGGTGAACCGGTGACCCTCGGTCGAGTACGAGCAGGCAATTTCACCCGTGCTCGGGTCGATGGCAAAGCCATCGTAGGTGAAGCGTTCGGCTCGTTGGCGGGGAGGTGGCATCAGGACTCGGTGACCGTTTCACAAGAATGGCGGTCGGGCCATGCTAGGGCCGTACGGTGCAGTCGCACGCGGGGATCAGCCGGCGAGCTGGGCCAACAGGCCAAACCGCCCGCACGGCCGGGCGGCCCGGTCGCTGAAGAACGCATCGTCGTCGGTCGTGGCGTCCCAACAGCTGATGTGGGTGCCCATGACCCCGGCCGAGCGGAGCTGCTGGCGGTTGGCCGCGACCAGGTCGACCCGCCAGTGCCCCGGGCCGTCGGGGTGGGCCACGCTCGCGGCCAACGCCTCGGGGTCCACGGCTGCGGCCAATGCCGCGTGCACCGGGTCGTCGACCTGGTAGCGGTCGGGGTGGACCGCGGGTCCGACATAGGCGTGGACGCGTTCGGGCGCGCGCCGAGTTCGCTCATGGCCGAGATGGCGCGGACGCTGGCCCGAGCCGCGGTGCCACGCCAACCGGCGTGGACCACGGCGAGGACCCGGGCATCGGGATCGATCAAGGCCAGTGGGACGCAATCGGCCACCAAGGTGACCAGGGTCAGGCCCGGTGTCGTGGTCACCAAGATGTCGGTGGCGGGCACGGCGTCATCGAGCCGTCGCACCCCTCGGCCCCTATGTGACCCGTCGACGACGCTGACTCCGCAGCCGTGGACCTGCTCGCCGAAGACCAAGCTGGCGGGGTCGACCCCGAACGCACCCGCCGCACGCATGCGGTTGACCGCGACGGCGTCGGGGTCGTCGCCGACGTGGAGTCCGAGGTTCAACGTCGCATACGGCCCGACCGAGATGCCGCCGTGCCGTGTGGAGACCGCGATCGATGCGCCGAGGCGGGTGGCCTCGGACCAGTGAAGCAACGACTCGCCCGATTTCTCGACCACGTCGCTCACGCTAATGACGCCCAGGGGTCCGAGGTCAGGAGGCTCGGGGGTCGGCCAAGAGCGTGGTCGGGACAATCGACAGGAGCGGACGGCTCTGTCCGGGCACGCGATGCGCCAGCAACTCGGTGAAGCCGTAGCGCTCGCCGTCGTCTCGTTCGTCGCCGTCGGTCGAAACTTCTCGGGGCTCTCGGCGGGCCGCCTCATCGAGTCCGAGTACTTCACCGAGCGTGGCTCCCCGATCGTGGGCGGCGAACAGCACGCCGAGGGAGGTGAGCGAGAACCCCATCGATTGGAGTTCCAAGATGGCGGCGAGGCGCTGCCGGTGCATTGGTCCATATACGCCGGTGCGACCCCGCAACCTCGGATGGTCCAAGAGCCCGAGGGTCTGCAATGACCGGATCGTCCGGGTGGTGGTGCCCGCACGGCGGGCCAACTCATCGATACCGATCCCCTCCATGGTCTCGGGTCCGCTCATCGCCATTTGACAAGTATTGCATATATTTATGTAACATGAATAGACGTAAGTAATAGAGGGAGAGACGTATGGGACTGAACCTCGACGTGGTCGGCACGACCTCGGAGCCGAGTGAGCGCACCTGGGATCACCGCGATGCGCTGCTCTACGCGCTCGGCGTGGGTGCAGGAGCCACGGACCCGACGGGCTTCGAGCTCGAATTCACCACAGAGAATTCCGCCGGAGTGCCCCAACGGGTGCTGCCGACCTTCGCCACGATCATCGGCCAAGGGGGGATGCGGGCCGATCTCGGGGATATCGACATGACCAAGTTGGTCCACGGTGAACAGGCGATCGCCTTGCATGCTGAAATTCCGACCGCAAGCACCGTTGCGGTGTCGACGACGGTGGCCGGCATCTACGACAAGGGTTCGGGCGCACTGGTGGTCCTCCAAAGTGAGTCCATCGACGCCGTCACGCGTCGCCCGGTGTTCACCACACGCACCGGACTTTTCATTCGCGAGGCCGGCGGCTTCGGGGGACCTCGCGGACCCGAGGGCGACGAGGAGACTGCGGTGGCGAGCCAACCGGTGCCCGAGCGCCGGCCCGACGAAGTGGTGCGGTATGCAACCCGGAGCGACCAGGCCCTCCTCTATCGGCTCAGTGGCGACCGCAACCCCTTGCACTCGGATCCCGCATTCGCCCAGCGGGCCGGTTTCGACCGGCCGATCCTCCACGGATTGTGCACCTACGGGTTCACGGGTCGGGCACTGCTGCACGGCGTGTGCGAGTCGGATCCAGCCCGCTTCGCCTCGATGCGGGCCCGCTTCTCGCGTCCGACCATGCCCGGCGACGAATTATCGGTCTCGGTATGGGAGGTGGGTGCGGACCTAAAGGGGGCCTATCGGTTCCGCACCGAGACCCAACGAGGCGAAGTCGTCATCGACGCCGGGCTGTTGGTGGTGACGGACTGAAGGCTTGTGCCCTCAGGATCGGCACTGGGCGCAGATCCCGAAGATCTCGACCGTGTGGGTGACATCGGAGTAGCCAAGCGACTCCGCGGTCGACTCGGCCCACCGCTCGAGGTCGGGTAGCTCGATCTCGGCCCCGCGCCCGCAGATGCGGCAGACCACGTGGTGGTGGTGCTGGTCGCTGTGGCATCGCCGGTAGACGAGTTCGCCGTCGGCGCTCTGGAGGGAATCGACTTGCCCCTGATCGCTCAAGAGCTGGAGGTGTCGGTACACCGTGGTCAGGCCCACCGTCTCGCCGTCGGCGCGCAGTTGTGCGTGGATGTCTTGTGCGCTTCGGAAGCTTTCCGAATTGGCCACGACCCCGAGGACCGCTTGACCCTGACGGGTGACGCGTGAGTTGCGCGCACCGGGCTCAGCCTGGGGCATGTTCAGGTCCTTGTCCACGAGCTAACTCTGCCAAAGGATCAGGGGTCGATTGGGCATCGAGGCGGCGCCGGCGCCGGCGGGCGGTCACGCTCGGTCCGATCAGCCTGGCCGCCACGTAGAAGGCGAAGCTGATGGCGACGATCAAGACGCTGGGTTTGACCGTGTCGAACTCGAAGCTCAAGAGCAGGCCGCCTTCGGCCGACGTCACCGCAATGAGCACCGAGAGCAGGGTCACGACGTAGGGGCTCGAGGAGAAACGCTGCGCCGCCGCGGCAGGGGTAATGGCCAGGCTGAGGACCAACAAGGTGCCGACCAGCTGGGCCGCTTCGGTGACGGTGACCGCCAGGACGAACAAGAAACACAAACCGAGCAGCCCGGTACGCACCCCGCGCGCTTGGGCGACTTCTGGGTCGACCGACGAGAAAAGCAGTGGACGCCACAGGACCGACATGATCACCGTGACGGCCAGTGCGATGACGGCGAGGAGGAGGATCTGCGACGTGCTGACCCCGAAGATGTTGCCGAACAAGATGTTCAGCGCCTCAGAGGCGTAGCCGTGGTAGTAGCCGAGCATGAATACGCCGAGGCCGAGCCCGGCGGCGAGGATCACCCCGATGGTCGAGTCGCGTTCTGCTGCCCGGCGCCCGAGTGCGGCAATGAGGCCCGCCACCACCAAAGCACCCACCAGCGCGCCGACCAATGGGTTGTCTGCGATCAACAAGCCACCGACCGCGCCGGTGAACGCCAGTTCGCTGGTCCCGTGGACGGCGAAGGACATCGATCGGGTGATCACGAACGGCCCGATCAAGCCACAGCTGAGGGCGACCAAGAACGCAGCCTCGAGGGCGTGTTGGGCGAACCCGAACTGGAGGTAATAGCCAATTCCCATTAGTGGTGATGTCCCGGTCCGTGGTGGGCGTGCGCACCGGGCTCGGTGGCAATGTCGTCGTCGGCGCTGACCACGAGATAGCGGTCGCGCACCTTGACGACATCGACGTCGATGCCGTAGAGCTCGCTGAGCTTGGCACTGGTGAGAACCTCGCGCGGCGGGCCAATGGCCCACCGTCCGCGCACCAGGTAAAGAATGCGGTCGACGTAGGGGAGCACCGGATTCACCTCGTGGGTCACGAAGACAACGGGCGTCCCCGCACTCGTGCGCCGGGCATCGATGAGCGCGGTCACCGCCTGTTGGCTGGCCAGGTCGAGAGCGAGGAGGGGCTCATCGCACAGCAAGATGGCGGGATCCCCAAGGAGGGCCTGGGCGATCCGAAGACGCTGTTGTTCGCCCCCCGAGAGTTGTCCGACCGGGGCATCGGCGTAACCGGTGGCACCGACGGCCTCCATGACCTCGTCGAGTCGTTTGCGCTGCGAACTGGTGCCGCGGCCGAAACCGAATCGGTGCCCGTCGATCCCGAAGCGCACCAGGTCGCGGGCACGCACGGGCAGATTGCGATCGAACTCGTGGTGTTGTGGGATGTAACCGAGTGCGGGGTTGCCTCGACGAGGCGGAGCACCGACGACCTCGACTGAGCCGCTCTTGAGCGGCACCAGGCCCAAGAGGATCTTGAGCAGCGTGGTCTTGCCGCTCCCGTTTGGACCGAGAACGGCCAGGAACTCCCCGCGGCCGATCGACAGGTTCAGCTGTGACCACAACGTGCGCCCACCCAGGCTGACCGTGGCCTCGCTCAGTTGTGCCACCGGGCCCGCAGACGAGCTCACCACTGCGTCATCCCGACGAACTTGTTTGCTCGAGTGCGTCCAGCAGGGCCGTCAGTTGGTCCTCCTGCCACTGCTGGTAACTCTTGGCCCCACTGGGCATCGTCTCTGACACGCCCACCACGGGAATGCCAGATGTCTTGGCGAGGGAGCGGATGCTCGCGGTGACCGGGGTCACGGTCTGGACGTTGTAGAGCAGCGCGCGCACCTTGTGGGCGGTCAAGAGTCGCTGCATGGACAACGTGTCGGCCGGACTCGGATCGCTCCCGTCCTCGACCGCTCTGGCGAAACCAATCGGCGTCTTGACGTCGAGGCCGGCCACCCCCAAGAGATAGCCCGGGACCCGCTCGGTGTAGGCCACCGGCGCATTGGCGAAGCGTGTGCGGATGGTCGCCAACGTGGCGCTCAGTGGCGCCAGCGAAGCGTCGAAACGAGCCAGGTTGGCCGTGAAGTCAGCCCGGTCTTTCGGGTCCACCTTGGTGAATGCCGCAGCGATCGCTGCGGCGACTTTGGGGACTTTGGGGATGTCATACCAAAGGTGGGGGTTGGGATCACTGCCCGAGATTCCGAGCACGTTGGCGGCATTGATGACAGTGCGCCCGCCACTGTCAGCACTCAGGAGCGAATGCATCCAGGTGTCGTAGTTGGCACCGTTCTCGATGACGACGCGGGCGCTGGCCAGTTTGGCGGCGTCGGCTGCGTCGGTCTCGAAGAGGTGCGGGTCGGCATTGGGGTTGGTGATGAGGGAGGTCACCGCGACATGCGTGCCGCCCACCTGGCTGGCGATATTGCCCCAGAAGTTCTCTGCTGCGACGACGCTCACGACGGCATGGTCATTGGCTTCTCGCAGTGCCGAGGTGGTGGCGCACGCGGCGGTCGTCGAAGCGAGCACGGCGCCGACTGTGGCGACCGCCAAGATGAGGCGACGCCCGCGCCCGGTGTGCCCGGTGGGGGACATCGTCATAACCATAACGGTAATCATTTCGGATAAGGGTTGTCAACCAGGCAGCGTGATGGTCTGGTCGCGCCGTAGAGCTGGGGAACGCGGGCCCGGTTCGGGCCCGCTGCTCATTCGCCGAACAAAAGGGAGTAGTTGGCCCCGCGGCGCAGGTGGTGGCCGCCGTCAATGGCCAGGGTCTCACCCGTCACAAAGGACGATTCGGGGCCGATCAGATAGCGCACCGCCTGGGCGACGTCGGCCACCGTGCCGACCCGGCCGACCGGCATCTCGCGCAGGTAGTCATCGAGCAGCGGGCCGCCCGCGGTGATGAACGACATCAGTTCGTCATCGATGATCCCCGGCGCCACGGCGTTGACCCGGATGCCGAGCGCGCCGAGTTCTTCGGCCGCGGTCTCGGTGAGGAAGCAGATGCCGGCTTTGGCCACCCCGTAGGCCCAGAGGTATCGGTGTGGGAAGCGTCCCGCACCAGAGGACATCAGGACGATCGATCCCGAGGTGCCCTGGGCGCGGAACGCCGCGCCGGCCGTCTTGACGCAGATGATCGAACCCGTCAGGTTGAGGTCGATGGTGCCGCGGACCGACTCGATGTCGGCGTCGAGCGTCGGGCCCATGTGCAACGAGCCGCCGGCGCAGGCGAAGAGCCCGTCGAGGCGACCGGTAGCCAGCGCGGCCTCGGCGACCGCATCGATCATCTGTGCCTCAATGGTGACGTCGGCGACGATGTGGCGAGCCGGGGCACCGTGGGCCGCCACGGCGTTGATGGTGTCGAGCGCGTCGATCAGCTTTTGTTCGGTGCGCCCGCAGATGGTGACGTGGGCGCCGTCAGCCGCCAACCGCTGGGCCGTGGCCAATCCAATGCCGCTCCCACCGCCGGTGACGAGAATCGACCAGCCGACAATGCCCTCTGGGGTTGGTGCGCCTCGCGTACTCACAAGGCCGCCGCTCCGAGCCGAGGGGTCGGGGTGAATGCGACGGGCATTGATTCGATGCCCGAAATGAAGTTGGCCTCGCGCCACGGGAGCGCGTTTCGCTCGACACGCAGATGGAGGTCGGGCAGCCTGGCCAGCAACCGCTCGACCATCACTTTGAGTTCTAGGCGCGCCAGCTGGTTGCCGAGGCAGAAATGGGCACCGAACCCGAATGCGAGGTGCGGGTTGGGTGAGCGCAATATGTTGAACTCCTCGGGTCGTTCGAACACCGAATCGTCTCGATTCGCCGAGGGGTACAACAAGATGATCTCTTGGCCCTCTGCGATCGTCGCACCTTCGAGTTCGACATCTCGGGTGGCGGTGCGGGCCATGTTCTTGATCGGCGAGACCCACCGCAACATCTCTTCGACCGCCCCAGCCATGAGTTCTGGTCGCTCGGTGAGTTGCTTCATCTGGTCGGGGTGCGCAATCAACTCCTCCATGCCGCCACTGATGACGTGGCGTGTGGTCTCGTCGCCGCCGATCAAGATCAAAAGCGTTTCGTGGACGAGGGAGTCCTGGTCGAGTGAGTCGCCGTCGATCTCCGCGTGCACCAGCACACCGACCAGGTCATCGGTGACGCCGCGGGCGCGGCGGTCGTCGAAGACCGGATTGATGTAGTCGGTGTATTCGACGAACGCCGTGCCGGCGGCCTCGAAGAGTGACGGATCCGGTGAGCCTTGCGCCTTGAGCATGTCGTCGGACCACCGCAACAGGTCGTCGCGGTCCTCGGGGGCGACGCCGAGCATGTCACCAATGACGATGATGGGAAGGGGGGCGGCGAGGTCGGCCACGAAGTCGCAGCTTCCGCTCTCGCAGACCGAATCGATGAGCGAATCGCAGACTGAACGCAGGTTGTCCTCCATGGCCCGAACCCGCTTGGGGGTGAAACCTTCTGAGACCAGGCGCCGCCGCCGGACGTGTTCTGGGGCGTCGAAGTCGATCATCATTGGGAGCTGGGGGAATTTCGGCCGGATCCCTTGGGCATTGGAGAACGCCTCGGTGTTGATCGACGCCGCCTTGACGGCCGCGTAGCTGGCGGCGGCCCACAGGTCGTTGCCTTCGTCGTAATAGACAGGGGCGTTGGCCCGCATCCAGGCGTAGGCATCGTGGGGCTCGCGGCCGTAGAACGCACCGCTCATCAGGTCAATCCCCAGGTGGTCGGGTGCCAGAGCCACTGGCCCCTCCTTCTCTCTCTTGGTCCGCCCTTCTGGGCGAAGCGGTGCTCACGATATCTCGGCCGCTTCGTTGGACCGCATCTCGGATGGGTAGGGTGGACGAATGGCTGACCAGGCGCACTTCACCGATGTGGCCATGGAGCACATGCCCGGGCTCTACAGCGCCGCTTTGCGCATGACCCGCAATGCAGCCGATGCCGAGGACCTGGTGCAAGAGACGTATCTCAAGGCCTACCGGTCCTATGGATCGTTCGAGGAAGGGACCAACCTTCGGGCCTGGCTCTACCGGATTTTGACCAATACCTTCATCAACTCGTACCGGGCGGCGAAGCGTCGACCTGAGATCACCGATGTCGAGGACGTTGAGGACCTCTACCTGTACCGGCGCCTCCCGAGTACCGGCGGAGGCGAGCCCGGTCGAAGCGCGGAGGACGAGGCGCTCGAGCGCTTCACCGACGATGACGTCAAGGCGGCTCTCGAGGAGCTCCCCGAGGCATTCCGGATGGCCGTGCTCCTCGCCGACGTGGAGGGTTTTAGCTACAAGGAGATCGCCGAAATCACCGATGTGCCGATCGGCACGGTCATGAGCCGTATCCACCGGGGAAGAAGAGCGCTCCAAAAGGAGTTGTACGAGGTGGCATCGGCGCGTGGTCTCGTGGGCAGCACCACGGGAGTGACGACGGAGTGAGGGCAATGGTCGAAATGAGGAGGTGCGCCGGTGGGTGAGGAAGCGACGTCGAACGATGGGTCGAGTGCGCTCTTCGGGACGACGATTGATTGCAATGAGGCGGTGCACCAGCTCTACCACTATCTCGACGGCGAATTGACCGAGGAGCGGCGTACCCAGATCGTCGAGCATCTGAACTTTTGTGGTCCGTGTGGGGGTGCCGCCGAATTCGAGGCCGAGCTCCGCCAGGTCATTGCCAACCGCTGCAAGGATCACGTCCCCGAGAGTCTCAAGCAACGAATTGCTGCAGCCATCGACGAGGAAAGTCGCCAACACGACGGCGGAGACTGAGATTGGCGACCGAGACTGAGACAACGGGTCACGACACCGACGACACGGTGCCGCCGAGCATGGTCGATTGGGACCTGGCCAAGAAGGTCGCTTCAGCCGCGTTGATCCTCAAACCAGCCCCCGCGACGTATCGCACACCCCCGCTTCAATCCCAGTTCGACGAGCTGACGACCCGGGCGGAGTTCTTGGTCAGCCAATCGACCGGTCTGCACTCGGCCCATGGCCCAGCCCGGGCCAAGGTGGTCGATCGCTCCGGTTGGGCCAAGGCCAACGTCCGCTCAATGCAACGCCTGGTGGGCTCCGCACTCACGGTGCGCCAGACCGAGTCGGGACCCCGCCTCGGCAAGCACGCGCTGGTGGTGAGTCAGACCACGGCAGGGACCCAGCTCGGATTGATGCTCGCGTACATGGCGACGCGGGTCTTGGGGCAGTACGACCTGCTCATCAGCGAGGAGGATCCAGCCGACCAGGACCTCGTGTCCTATGTCGGGCCCAACGTGGTCGCCCTTGAAGAACGCTACGGCTTCACTCCGAGTGAATTCCGGCTGTGGCTGGCGCTGCACGAAGTGACCCACCGCATGCAGTTCACCGCGGTGCCGTGGCTGCGCGACCACTTCGTCACACTCGTCAACGAGGTACTCGCCCCGCTCCAGGCCGACCCGCAAAACATGCTCGAGGCCATCCGGCGCGTCCTCGACGAGGTGCGCTCGGGAAAGGCGCCGTGGCGTGAGTCGGGCATCGCGGGACTGTTCGCCAGTCCCGAGCAACGCCTCGCTATCGGGCGGATCTCAGGACTGATGAGCCTGCTCGAAGGGCACGGTGACGTCGTGATGGACCGCGCCGGTGCGGGTGAGGTCCCCGGTGCCGAATACTTCTCCAAGGTCCTCCACGAGCGCCGGACCCATCCACGCGGCGTCGCCCGGTTCATGTCCCGGTTACTCGGGATGGAAGCCAAGATGCGCCAGTACGCCGAAGGTGAGAAATTCGTCAAGGCGGTCGAAGCCGCCGGGGGTCCCGAACTCTTGGCCCGGGTGTGGCGGGGACCTGAGTGGTTGCCGTCCCTCGATGAGATCCGCTCCCCGCAGGACTGGTTGGTCCGGGCTGGCGGGCCCACCGCCGCCCTCAGCGGAGGCATGGCTTGAGCCTGGGCGGTGCCGCCGCCCCCGTGGGCCGGCGGGGCGAGCCCTGGCCCGAATTGATCGAGTCGACGCTGGCGCGCTGTACGTTTCCACCGGCCCGAAGCTCGCTTGCGGTGGCCGTGTCGGGCGGACCGGACTCGCTCGCGCTCTTGGTGCTGGCGTGTGCCGCCGGATGCGACGTCACCGCATATCACGTCGATCACGCACTGCGCGCCGAATCGGCCACAGAGGCCCGGGTCGTCGCAGACGCGGCCAGGCGGCTGGGTGCGGCGTTCGTCGCGCGCTCGGTCGTCGTGGTTCCCGGAGCGAATCAAGAGGCGCGGGCCCGCGCCGCTCGATTCGCGGTGTTGCCCGCCGACGTCGCCACCGGGCACACCATGGACGACCAGGCCGAGACGATCGTCCTCAACTTCTTGCGCGGCTCGGGTGCCGACGGATTGGCGGGGATGGCGCCGGGCCGACGCCACCCGTTGCTCGGCCTGCGTCGCCAAGAGGCCCATGCGGTTTGTGCGGCGATGGGACTCACGCCGGTGCGCGATCCGAGCAACGATGATCCGGTCCATCGCCGCAACCGTGTCCGCCACGAACTCCTCCCGCTGCTCGCCGAGGTGTCGGGCCGCGACCCGGTGCCACTCTTGGCCCGCCAGTCCGGGGTGCTTCGCGACGAAGTGGGAGTCCTCAATGATCTGACCTCAGTCGTGCTTCCCGATCCCGCCGACGCCAAAGCCGTCGCGGCGGCGCCGGTCGCCCTGGCGCGCCGCGCGGTGCGACGTTGGATCCAAGAGGCCCGGGCGAGCGAAGTGGCACCGGGCGCGGGCTACCCACCGTCGCTCGCCGAGGTCGAGCGCGTCCTCGATGTGGCCGCGGGACGGGCCATCGCGACCGAGCTGAGCGGCGGTCGCCGGGTGCGCCGCAGCTCAGCTCGGTTGGCGTTGGAGGGACCCCCCTCCGATAGTGTCACCGCGGTGAGTGGGACCGACCCGGATTCAGCGATCCCGGGTTGGGCGCAGGCCGAAATCGGTACCGTCCTTGTCGGTCACGAAGAGCTGGCCCGACGGGTCAGCGAACTCGGGGCGCAGATCACGGTGGACTATGCCGACGATCCGCCGTTACTCGTCGCGGTGCTCAAGGGTGCCATGGTGTTCATGAGCGACCTGTGTCGCGAGATCGCCCTGCCGGTCGAGGTCGACTTCATGGCGGTGTCGTCGTATGGGAGTGCGACGAGGACGTCTGGGGTCGTGCGCATCGTCAAAGACCTCGACGCCGAACTCGATGGCCGTCATGTGCTGGTGGTCGAAGACATCATCGACAGCGGGCTGACACTCAACTATCTGCGTCGTTATCTGCATGCTCGGTCACCCAAGAGCGTCGAGGTATGTGCCCTGTTGGTCAAAGAAGGCGAGCAGCGCGTGGACTTGGACCTTCGGTACATAGGCTTCACCATCCCACCCGAGTTCGTTGTCGGATACGGACTCGACGTGGGCGAGCGCTATCGGAATCTGCGGGGCGTGCATCGATTCCTCGGTGCCGACCCGAGCCGGCGCGCCGGTCCGGGTGAGCAGGGGTAGGGAAGGATCTATGTCGGTTGACGTCGAGCGGGTACGGGCAGCGGTGACGGAGATCCTCATTGCCATTGGCGAGGATCCCGAGCGCGACGGCCTGGTCAATACCCCGACCCGGGTGGCCGCCATGTACGAGGAGCTCTTTTCGGGTCTCCATGATGACCCGGCCCGGCACCTCGAAGTCACCTTCGCAGCCGAGCACGATGAAATGGTGATGGTGCGCGATATTCCGTTCGCCTCGCTCTGCGAGCATCACCTGGTGCCGTTCTTGGGAAAGGCGCATGTCGCCTACATCCCCGCCGAGGACGGCCGGATCACCGGCCTCTCCAAGTTGGCGCGCCTGGTCGACGGATATGCCCGGCGTCTCCAGGTCCAAGAACGCATGACCACCCAGATCGCCGATGCCATCGCCGAGGTCCTCTCGCCGCGAGGTGTGCTGGTGGTGATCGAGGCGGAGCATCTGTGTATGTCGATGCGCGGTGTCAAGAAACCAGGGACGACCACCATCACCTCTTCGGTGCGGGGCCTGTTCCGCTCCGACCAGGCCACCAGGGCCGAAGCGATGCAGTTCATTCGGGGTCACTGAGGCGATGGTGCTGACGTAGCCTGATCGCTGTGATTGAGAGCTCCTCGGACCGCCCGCTGGTGATGGGGATTCTCAACGTCACGCCGGACTCGTTCTTCGACGGGGGACGCTACGACTCAACCGAACGCGCCGTGGCCCACGGTTTGGAATTGATCGAAGCCGGCGCCGACATCATCGACGTCGGGGGGGAATCGTCTCGACCGGGTGCGACGCCGGTCCCCGAGGCCGAGGAGCTGTCCCGGGTTATTTCCGTCGTCGAAGCACTTTCGCCCCAGGTCAGGGTGTCGATCGACACCACCAAGCCGGTCGTGGCCCGAGCCGCCCTCGATGCTGGTGCGACCCTGCTCAACGACATTTCGGCCAGCCTGTCGGATCTCGCGGTCGGCCGAGCCGGCTGGGTGGCCATGCACATGCAGGGGTCGCCCGGGACCATGCAGGCGGCTCCTGCCTACGACGATGTGGTCTCCGAGGTGCATGCCTTTGTGTTGGAGCGGGCCGAGGCGGCCCTGGCGGCGGGCGTGACCGAGGTCTGGGTCGACCCCGGCATTGGGTTCGGGAAGACCCTCGAGCACAATCTCGCCCTGCTCGCACACCTCTCTGACCTGGTGGCGGCCGCGTCGGCCATCGGCTGTGCGGGGGTGGCGGTCGGTACCAGCCGCAAGCGGTTTCTCGGGCTGCTGGCTGCGCGGGGCACCGATGAGCCGGCACCGGCGAGCGAGCGGGCCGAGGGGTCTTTGGCGACGGCCGCAGCCGCCATGGCGGCCGGCGTTGGCCTGGTTCGCGTCCACGATGTGGCGTCTGCGGTCCAAGCGGCACGGCTGTATGGTCCGGGGGCCGAACATCGCACTGGGCCGTTCGGGACGTCGCGGCGGGCTGGGGGTGAAGCGGCATGAAGGGAAAGTGGGCAGCGGGTATCCCGCCACGCAATTTCACCTGGGTCATGAAAGACCACCTCGCCATCAGCGAGCGCCCCGGGGGTTTCGCCCCCAATCACCGCCGGGTCCGTCGTCAAGAGGAGATCATCTGGCTGCGGGTCCAGGGGTTCAATCGGGTCATCTCCTTGCTCCCGTCGCCACACAATTTGGCGGCCTACGACGATGAGGGCCTGGCTTGGGCGCATTACCCCCTGCCGAGGACCGGCGATCCGCGCGCCGTGTCCATCGAGTGTTTCAAAGACATCGACGATTCCTTGGCGGCCGGCCTGAAATTGCTGGTCCACCAAGATGAGCTGGGCGATCGCGTCATGGGCGTGGTTGCTGGCTACTTGGTGTGGTCCAACCGCCTCCATAACCAGCCCCAGGCAGTGGCCCTGATGGAACACGTATGCGGTCACGCCATGGGCGAGCCCGGTCGTGAGCTGCTCGCCGCCCTCGAGGCAATGCCCCGGCGCCAGACGACCCGATGAACGCGCCGGGGGGCGATCGGATCGAGATCCGGGACCTGCGGGTGCTCGGGGTCCACGGCGTCCTTCCCGAAGAGCGGGTGCGGGCCCAGCCATTTTCCTTGGACCTGGTGGCCTGGGTGGACCTGTCGAGAGCCGCGGCCAGCGACCGACTCGAGGACACCGTCGATTACGCAGCGATCGCCGAACTGGCGGCTGACATGGTGGCGACGCAGTCATTCCAGCTGCTCGAGGCGCTGGCCGGGCGCCTGGCCGACACCGCCTTAGCGATCGACCCCCGAATCGGGGCCATCGAGGTCACGGTGCGCAAACTCTCGCCACCCTTGGCCCTCGATGTCGGATCGACCGGGGTCAAGGTCCTGCGCACCAGGGCGTGAGTGCAATCCCGCCGCGCCGGGCCTTTATCGGCCTCGGGGCCAATCTGGGGGACCGACGGGCAAATCTGCGCCAGGGAGTGGCCCAGCTCGACGCTCGAGGCGACCTGGTGGCGGTCTCGCCGCTCTACGAGACCGACCCGGTCGATGGGCCCGATGACCAGGGCCTCTACTTCAATATGGTGGCCGAACTCGCCACCGTTGACACCCCGCGCCAGCTCCTGGTGCGTTGCCAGGCTCTCGAGACGGCGGCCCAGCGGGTCAGGACAGTTCGATTTGGTCCACGAACCCTCGACGCCGACGTGCTGCTGGTCGGCGATCTGGTGGTCAACGAGCCCGACCTGATCGTTCCGCACCCTCGGATGTGGGAGCGTCGATTCGTGCTGGCACCGCTGGCGGACCTCGCGCCGGACCTCGTCGGGTCCGAGCAACTAATTGCCTCTGGTGGTCGGGTCGTTTGCCTGGGTATGCTCTGAGGGTCTGATGTTTCGATCGCTGTAGGCGAACGGCACCCGCAAGGGGCTGGAACGCCGAAGGAGGTCTGGTGCGTACCATTCGTGTGATTGGTCCCGGAAGGGCCGGAACGTCTCTTGCCGCTGCGCTACGCGCGCGCGGGTGGGAGGTGGTCGGTTTCCTCGGTCGCCACGACGACCATCGCGATGCGGCACGCGGCGTCGATGTTTTGATCATCGCCACGCCCGACGACGTCGTGGCCAACGTTGCGGCGCAAGTGGATCCAGATCCGGCGACCACGGTCGTGCACCTGTCAGGCTCACTCGGGCTCGACGTTTTGGCCCCCCATCCGCTGCGGGCCGGGCTGCACCCGTTGGTCCCGCTCCCCAACGCCGTGGTCGGCGCGCAACGTCTCGGCGACGGGGTGACCTTCGCGGTCGCTGAATCCCCGGTCGCTTCGCTGTCGGTGGTGCGTTTGATGGTCGAATCCCTCGGTGGCAGAGCGGTCGAAGTGGCCGACGCCGACCGGGCCGCCTATCACGCCGCCGCCTGCATCGCCGCCAACCATGTGGTGGCCCTTCTCGGACAAGTCGAGCGAGTCGCTGCATCCGTCGGTCTCGATGTGGCGGCGTTCTTGCCACTGACCCGGGCTGCCGTCGACGATGTGGCCGCCCTCGGTCCAAAGGATGCGCTGACCGGTCCGGCCGTGCGGGGCGACTGGGCCACGTTGAGCCGTCACCTCGATGCGTTGCCCGCGAGCGAGCGTCCTGGCTACCAAGCCGGCGCCGCGCTCGCCACGCAGTTGGCGCACTCGGGGCTCGAGGTCGACCCGGCGCACGAGGCCGACGCCACCATCCCGGCGGTGGCCTGAGTCGTGAAGACCACGGGCACCGCGGCCGAGTGCCGCCGACTCCTCGATCATGCCCGGGCGACGGGCCGCACCGTCGGTCTGGTGCCGACCATGGGCGCCCTGCATGCCGGCCACCTCTCGCTGATGGAGCGGGCCCGGTCGCAATGCGATGTCGTGGTCGTGAGCATCTTCGTCAATCCATTGCAGTTCGGTGACCCCGAAGACATCGCCCACTATCCCCGCACGATCGAAAGTGATCTCGACGCATGCGCCAAGGCCGGCGTCGATGTCGTCTTTGCCCCGAAGGTGACCGAGATGTACCCGACCTGGCCCGCGCCGGTCCCGACCACGGTGTCGGTATCTGGGGTGAGCCAAGGATGGGAGGGGGCCTCGCGCCCGGGGCACTTCGACGGCGTCGCCACCGTCGTCACCAAACTGTTCTCCATCGCAGGACCCGCCCGGGCCTACTTCGGCGAGAAGGACTATCAACAGCTCGCCGTGGTGCGTCGACTGGTGACCGATCTCTCACTCCCAATCGACGTCGTTGGGTGCACGACCGTGCGAGAGCCCGACGGGCTCGCCCTCTCGAGTCGAAACGTGCGACTCTCCGTTGACGAGCGCGAGGCCGCCGTGGTCCTCTCGCGTGCACTCTCGGCCGGACAGGCCACGCTGGCGCGGGGCGTTGAGAGCGGCGCCGCGGTGCAAAAGGTCATGAGCGACGTCGTCGCCGGCCAGCCGCTGGTGCAGCTCGACTACGCCGCAGTGGTCGGACCCGACGACCTGATCGAATGCGAGCACATCGACCAGCCGGGCGCGGTGCGCTTGCTGATTGCCGCGGACGTCGGACCGGTGCGATTGATCGACAACTGCCCCGGAGTCGCCGTTTCGGCAGGCGTGGCCGACGCGGTGCCGGGGGCCCGCCCCGAGAGACGCTTGGAAAGGATCAGCTGAACCAATGCGACGAACGATGATGAAGTCGAAGATCCATCGGGCCACGGTGACCGGCGCCAACCTTCACTACGTCGGATCGGTCAGCATCGACACCGAGTTGATGGCACTGGCCGACATCTTGCCTTACGAACAGGTGGCGGTCCTCGACATCGACAACGGGGCACGTTTCGAGACCTATGCCATCGAGGGTGAAGCGGGCCAGATCTGCTTGAACGGCGCAGCGGCGCGCCTGGTATCGCCCGGTGACAAGGTGATCTTGATCACCTATGGCGACTACGACCGCAAAGAGCTCTCCACCTACGTGCCGCGGGTCGTGCACGTCGACGGCCGAAACCGCGTCATCGATGAAATGTCCGCCGCGCCTCGACGCTGAGCTCACCCTGACCGAACCGGCGTGAGCATGGCATCCCGCCCCGACACGCGCGGGGTGGGCGAGCCAGGACCCTTTCATGTCCTGGTATTGGGGAGTGGGGTCGCCGGCCTTTCCGCTGCGGTGCGCCTGGCGGGGAGGAACCTCGGGGTCTTGACCAAAGGGGTGCTCTCGCAGTCGGCGACGCGCTGGGCCCAAGGCGGTGTGGCCGCGGTACTCGGTGGCGACGAGGATTCCACGGACCTGCACCTCGCCGACACCTTGGCGGCCGGCGCTGGACTCTGTGACGAAGAGGCGGTCCGGATCCTCGTCGATGAGGGTCCGGGTCGGGTGCACGAGCTCATCACGCTCGGGGTGGAGTTCGATCGAGAAGCAAGCGGTCTGCTGGCGCTGGCGCGAGAAGGGGGACACTCGCACCCCAGGGTCGTGCACGCCGGCGGCGCCGCCACCGGCGCCGAAGTGGAGCGGGCCCTGGTCGACGCCACCTACCGAACGGCCGGAGCCGTTCTCGAGGGCTGGTTCGCCCTGGATCTGTTGGTCGAAGACGGGCGTTGTTGCGGCGTGGTCGCGCTGCCGCCTTCGGGCCCGATGGTCGAGATCCGTGCCGACCACGTGGTGTTGGCCACCGGCGGGGCCGGCCAACTCTTCTCGGTCACCACCAACCCGGCCGAGTCCACCGGTGACGGCGTGGCGATGGCGCTGCGGGCCGGAGTCCCGACGGCCGATGTCGAGTTCGTCCAGTTCCATCCGACCGCGCTGCACCATCCGGCGATGCCCAGACCGTTGCTCTCCGAAGCGTTGCGGGGGCACGGGGCGCTGCTCAGAGACGCCGCTGGCGAGCGATTCGTCGATGAGTTGGCGCCGCGGGACGTGGTCAGCCGGGCCATGGCGGCGCGCATGAGCGAACAGGGGACCGATCACCTTTGGCTCGACGCCACCGGCCTCGAGCGCTTCAGCCAACGCTTCCCGACCATCGCCGCGTCGTTGGCCTCGATCGGCCTCGATCCCCAGACCGACTGGCTGCCGATCGCGCCGGCCGCCCATCACCTCTCGGGCGGCGTGGTCACCGATCTCTTCGGCGCCACCGCTCTGCCGGGTCTGTGGGCCGTCGGCGAAGTGGCCTGTACCGGCGTGCACGGGGCCAACCGGCTGGCGTCGAACTCACTGCTCGAGGGCATGGTGTTCGGTGCTCGACTCGCCGAGCAGATCGCCGAGGACCGCCACGGTCCCGAGGCGAGCGGAGCGCTGCGGGCCGTCCTTGGGGGCGTGGCCCTCGACGGCATCGCCGTGACCGCGGTGGCCGACCCGCCCAGGCAGTGGTCCGACCCGCCCAGACGCGGCCACCCCAACCGCGCTGCCCGATGTCGAAAAGCTGCGCGACGTGCTCCAAGAGACCATGACCGCTGGGGCCGGTGTGGTGCGCTCAGCCCAATCGCTCACCCACGCCGCGACAGTGGTCGACGACGTGGCGGCCTCGCTCGGTGATCGGCGTGCCTCGGTTGGGGCCGGCGAGGTGGGCAATCTCATCCAGCTGGCCGATGCGCTCTTGGCGTCAGCGCAGGCCCGCACCGAGAGTCGCGGTGCCCATGCGCGCCACGAGTACCCCGATCCCGACCCGGCCTGGCGCACCCGCCTGGTCCACGGGGAGGTGCGAGCGTGACCGCTGGTTCGGTCCACCCCGCCCATGAGGTCATCGCCAACGCGGTGGATCGTGCGTTGGCCGAAGACCTCGGATCCGATGGCGACATCACGGCGGCCCTCGTTCCGGCCACCGCCACGGCGCATTTTGCGCTCCGGGCTCGCCAAGACGGGATCCTGGCCGGACGCGACTGTGCGGTGGAGGCCTTCTCTCGGCTCGACCCGACCCTCGAGATCATCTGGAAGGTCGATGACGGCGAACCGCTGGCGGCGGGGGACACGGTGATGGAAGTCACGGGCGCCCTGCGACCGATCCTCACCGCGGAGCGTACGGTCTTGAACTTCCTCGGGCACCTCTCGGGAATTGCGACCCTGACCGGTCGCTTTGTGGCGGCGGCGCACGCTCGCAACCCGGCGGTCCAGATTCTCGACACCCGCAAGACCACTCCGGGCCTGCGCACCCTCGAAAAAGCCGCCGTGCGTGCGGGGGGTGGGACCAATCACCGTTCAAATCTCTCCGAAGCCGTCTTGGTGAAGGACAATCATCTGGCGGGTGCCGAAATACCCGACGCTGTGGCCCGTGCCCGCGAGCTGTGGCCCGCTCGGTTCGTCGAGGTCGAATGCGACTCGCTCGACCAGGTTGCCCAAGCCACGACGGCCGGCGCCGACGCCGTCCTGCTCGACAACATGACCCCCGACATGGTGGGCCAAGCCATCACGATCGCTCGCCTCGAGGCCGCAGCCCTTGGGCGTCGTCCCGTGCTGACCGAGGTATCGGGGCGGATCAATCTCGAGACCGTCGGCGACTATGCGGCCCAGGGCCCCGACTACATATCGGTCGGCGCGTTGACCCATTCGGCCGTCGTGCTCGATCTCGGGCTCGATCTCATCTGGCGCAAGACCGAGGGGGACTGATCGTGCTGTTGGTCATTGATGTCGGCAACACCGAGACGGTCATCGGGCTCTACGCCACCGACGAGAGTGCGCTCGACGACCTCTCGGGCGAGACGCTCGGGGTGGGGATCGGCACCGAGCACGACCCGACGGCGCCCCGGGGCCTCACCCACCACTGGCGGCTGTCGACGGTGCCGACGCGGACCCCCGACGAGCACGCCGTGCTCTTGACCCAGCTGCTCGACCTCGAAGGCCTCGACATCGCCACCTCGGTCACCGGCATCGCCGTGAGTTCGTCCGTGCCCCACGTGACCGGGGAACTCCGCCAGATGGCGACGCGGTGGTTCGGCCGCGTGCCCCACGTCGTCCTCGGCCCCGGCACCAAGAGCGGCATGCCGATCCTCTATGACAACCCAAAGGAAGTCGGGGCCGACCGCATCGCCAACGCGGTCGGGGCGTATGACCTCTACGGCGGCCCGTGCGTGGTGATCGACATGGGCACCGCCACCACGGTCGAAGCCATCAGCGCGTCGGGCGAGTACCTCGGGGGAGCGATCACCCCGGGCGTCGCCATCAGCCTCGAGGCGCTCTATCAACACGCGGCCGCGCTGCGTCGGGTCGAGCTGGTCGAGCCCCGCAATGTGATCGGTCGATCCACCGTCGAATCCATCGAGTCGGGAACCCTCTATGGTTTCGCCGCGCAGGTCGATGGGCTGGCGCGGCGGTTCATGCGGGAGCTCGGACCGTCGACGGTCGTCGCGACCGGGGGACTGAGTACTCTCATCGCTCCGCACTCTGAAACCATTCAACATGTGGAGCCCTGGTTGACGCTCCACGGGCTGCGGATCGTCTACGAGCGCAATGTCGCGAGGAGTACTTCATGACCGAAACTGCTTCGGGGTCCGCTGACTCGTCCGAGGACGACGTTCCCTATCGCTTCGATCGGACCCATCAGGCCGCCGAGATCGTCGACGCCTGGTCGGATCTCGCGCCCGGTGATGAATCCGGCGTGGAGGTGGCAGTGGCGGGTCGCGTCATGTTGTTGCGGCCCCAAGGCAAGTTGGCGTTCGGGGAACTGCGAGACGCCAGCGGATCGATCCAACTCTTCGCCCTGGCCGCGGTCACCGAGAAATTCGAGGACTTCGTCCGGCTCAATCTGGGCGATTGGATCGGTGCGCGTGGCCAGGTGGTGCGGACACGGCGCGGCGAGCTCTCGGTCAAGGTCACCCAATGGGAACTGCTGGCCAAGGCCCGCCGCAACTTCGGCGACAAGTGGCACGGCGTCGCCGACGTCGAGATGCGCTACCGCCAGCGCGAGGTGGACCTGTGGGCCAACGAGCGCAGTCGCCAGCTCCTCATGATGCGATCCAACGTGGTGCAGGGCATGCGCCAGCGCTTGTGGTTGCAGGGCTTCGTCGAGGTGGAGACCCCAATGCTGCACCCGATCGCCGGTGGGGCGACGGCCCGTCCGTTCGTCACCCATCACAACACGTTCGACACCGACTTCTATCTGCGCATCGCACCCGAGCTGTATTTGAAGCGCCTGGTGGTCGGGGGCTTCGACAAGGTGTTCGAGATCGGTCGCAGCTTTCGCAATGAAGGCGTCTCGCCGCGGCACAATCCCGAATTCACCACGCTCGAGCTCTACCAGGCCTATGCCGACTATCGCGACACCATGGTCGTCTTCGAGGGAATTGGTGGCCGGTGCCGCGCGTGACGTTTGCGGGACCACGCTCCTTTCCTATGGCGGTCGCGAACTTGACCTCACCCCACCGTGGCGGCGCGCCACCATGGCCGAGTTGGTCACCGAAGCAACGGGATTGACGCTGCACGTGCGCACGCCGCGGCGCGAACTGGCCGACGCGGCGAAGGAAGCCGGCATCGAAGTCGAAGACGCGTGGGGTCCGGGCAAGATCCTCCTCGAAATCTACGAAAAGACCACCGAGGGAGGCTTGTGGGGTCCGGTCTTCGTCATTGATTACCCGGCCGAGGTCTCTCCGTTGGCCCGGCGGCACCGTGATGGCCCCGACCTGGTCGAGCGCTACGAGCCGGTGGTGGCCGGTCGAGAACTCGGTAACGGGTTCAGCGAGTTGATCAATCCCGATGACCAGCGGGACCGCTTCAACGAACAGGCGGCCCAGCACGCCGCCGGCGATCAAGAGGCGTCGTTGGTCGACGAGGACTACCTGCGAGCGCTCGAATACGGATTGCCCCCGACCTCGGGCTTCGGACTGGGTATCGACCGATTGGTGATGCTGCTCGGCGACGTGGCCAACATCAGGGAGGTCATCGCCTTTCCGACGCTGCGCCCTGACCGTCCGGCCTGAGGACCGCTCCCGCGGTCCGGGTCATATCCTCACAGCCTCCTCATACCTCCCTGACATTTGGGGTTCAGAGTGATCGTTGCACCGGGACACCTCGCTTCGAGGTGTTGGGAACCGATCAAACGATGACGAAGGAGAACACCATGTTCAAGAAGATTGTGGCCATAGCGGCGCTGTCGGGCACGATGGCCCTCGGGGCAGTAGGCATCGCCGGCGCCGCCACCGCGCCATCCACTCCGGCGACCCACGCCGCCAAGTGTGCGAAGTGGGAAGCCCGCGTGCCGAAGATCAACGCCCGCGAGGCCAAGGCGCAGACTTGGGTGACCAAGGCCCAGGCCCGTTTGGCCACCGCCACGTCGGCCGGCCACGTCAAGGTGGCCGCCCGCATCCAGAACCGGATCAACCGGGTCCAGTCCCTCGAGGCCAAGGGGACCGCGTTGATCAATCGGATCGACTCGGCCTGCGGCACCGCGTCAGCCGGCGAGCTGACGAACCGCCGCTTCGCTGCTCAGGCCGGAAGGTCGGCGAGCAGCCTTCGGTGGCCAGCCGAGCCAAGCCGTCACGGAGTTCGGGAGCATCGATTCCCGCCGTGGCGGCATTGGCGCGCTCGACGTAGCTTCGTGCGTATTCGACGGCTGCGGGGATTCCTGGTGACGCGGCGACTATGGCACAGGCCTTGTCCCGCTCGGGCTGGGCGAGTGGCTTTCCGAGCAAGTTGCGCAACTCCGAGCCGCTGTCGGGATCCTCGAGTGCCACGAGGGCGGGGAGGGTGTAAATGCCCTCGGCGAGGTCCTGGCCGGCCGGCTTGAGGAGCTCGCCCTCGGTGGCGGTGATGTCCAAAATGTCGTCGCGGATTTGAAACACCATCCCAAAGCAGTGGCCGTACTCGCTGAACGCCTCGACCTCGGCCGCGCTGGACCGGCCGGTGAGCGCACCGATGCGGCACGAGGTGGAGGTGAGGGCGGCGGTCTTGCCCGCGATGGCCTGAAGGTAGTTGTCGCGGTGCGGTCGGTCTGGAAGGCCGAGCGCACCTCGGTGACCTGTCCCTGGCACAACTTGCCGAGCGTGTCGGCCAAGAGCTTGGCGATCTCGGTGCCGAGCCCGGCTGCGATGGCGGCGGATCGGGCCAAGAGGTAGTCGCCGGCCACGATGGCCACCAAGTTGCCGAATCGACTATTGACGCTCTCGACGTTGCGTCGAATGGTGGCCTCGTCGAGCACGTCGTCGTGGTAGAGCGAGGCCAGGTGCACCAACTCGACCGCGACCGCACCATCAGGTCGTCATTGGTGGCAGATCGCGTCCCGCCGTCGCACACGCCAGGGCCAAGAGGGGGCGAAGGCGCTTGCCACCTGCGGCGATGAGGTGGGTGGTGACGTCGTCAAGGAAGCTGTCGCCGGTCACCATGAGGCGGTGAGCTGCGGTTCGAGGCGTTCGAGCCCCTCTGAGGGAGGGGCAAGCCCAGGGCTTGCGATGCATTCACTCCACGTCACGATAGGCGACGCTTCAAGTGGAGCGACAGCCACGATTCCGTGCCCGAGCACGGCTTTGTCGCGAGGACACCCAGCAAGGGCCGCCCAATCGGGTGTGCCGCCTTGTTCGTAGGGGGGCCCAGGTACACTTAGTTACGAGCATTGAGATAGAGAGGCGGTCAGGGTGTTCGAACGCTTCACCGACCGGGCACGGAGGGTGTTGGTGTTGGCGCAGGAAGAGGCGCGCCTACTGAACCACAGTTTCATCGGGACCGAGCACATTTTGCTGGGTCTCATCCACGAGGGTGAGGGCGTCGCCGCCAAAGCTCTCGAATCACTCGGCATCTCGCTGGAGGCGGTCCGCGAGAAAGTAGAGGAGACCATGGGGGTGGCCGGTACGGCACCGAGCGGTTCTCCTCCCTTCACGCCGCGAGCCAAAAAGGTCCTCGAGCTGTCGCTTCGCGAAGCGCTGCAGCTCGGGCACAGCTACATCGGCACCGAGCACATGCTGCTCGGTCTGGTCCGCGAAGGCGAAGGCGTGGCGGCAACCGTGTTGGTCAGTCTCGGCGCCGACCTGGGCCGAGTTCGCCAGCAGGTCATCCAACTCATGTCGGGCAATCAGGGCAAGGAGTCCGTTGGTGCCACCCAGGGCGCCGCCTCGGGCGACAACCCCTCGGGTTCACCGGTGCTCGATCAGTTCGGCCGCAACCTGACCCAGTTGGCCCGCGACGGCAAGCTCGACCCGGTCATCGGCCGCGAGAAAGAAATCGAGCGGGTGATGCAGGTTCTGTCGCGCCGCACCAAGAACAATCCCGTGCTCATCGGTGAGCCCGGCGTCGGCAAGACCGCCATCGTCGAGGGCCTCGCCCAGCGCATCGTGGCCAACGAGGTCCCCGAGACCTTGACCAATAAGCAGCTCTACACACTCGACCTCGGTGCATTGGTGGCCGGAAGCCGCTACCGAGGCGACTTCGAAGAGCGGCTGAAGAAGGTGTCAAGAAGATCCGTACCCGCGGCGACATCGTTCTATTCATCGACGAGATTCACACCCTCGTTGGTGCCGGCGCGGCCGAAGGGGCCATCGACGCCGCATCGATCCTCAAGCCCATGCTGGCTCGGGGGGAGTTGCAGACCGTCGGGGCCACCACGATCGATGAATATCGCAAGCACCTCGAAAAGGACGCCGCGCTCGAGCGCCGGTTCCAGCCGGTCAAGGTCGACCAGCCGACGGTGGCGCTGACCATCGACATCTTGAAGGGCTTGCGCGACCGCTACGAGTCACACCACGCGGTGAGCATCACCGATCAGGCCCTCGTGGCCGCCGCCAATCTGGCCGACCGTTACCTGGCCGACCGCTACCTGCCCGACAAGGCGATCGACCTCATCGACGAGGCCGGTAGTCGGCTGCGGATCCGTCGCATGTCCACCCCACCGGGCGCGAAGAAGCTCGACGAGGAGATCACACGCCTGCGGGCCGACAAGGAAGCGGCCATTGAAAAGGGTGCCTTCGAGCAGGCCAAGAAGTTGGCCGAGCAGGAGAAGGAGCGCTTGGACCTCAAAGAGACCCAAGAAGCTGAACTCCGCGCCGAGGGCGTGGACCTCTTTGACGTCGTCGATGAAGAGGTCATTGCCGAGGTGCTGGCCGCTTGGACCGGGATTCCGGTCTACCGCCTCACCGAAGAGGAGACGGCCAAGCTCTTGCGCATGGAAGACGAGCTGCACAAGCGGGTCGTCGGACAAGAAGAGGCCCTCAAGGCGCTCTCGCGGGCCATCCGCCGCACGAGGGCTGGCTTGAAGGACCCGAAGCGTCCGAGTGGCTCGTTCATCTTCCTTGGCCCGACCGGGGTCGGAAAGACCGAACTCGCGAAGACCTTGGCCGAGTTCTTGTTCGATGACGAGGACGCGCTGATCCAGCTCGATATGAGTGAGTACATGGAGAAGCACACCGTGAGCCGCCTGGTCGGTTCGCCTCCGGGCTACGTCGGGTACGAAGAGGGCGGCCAACTCACCGAAGCCGTTCGGCGCAAGCCATTCTCGGTCGTGCTGTTCGACGAAGTCGAAAAGGCGCACCCTGACGTGTTCAACACGCTGTTGCAGATCCTCGAAGACGGCCGTCTGACCGACGCCCAGGGGCGTTCGGTCGACTTCAAGAACACCGTGCTGATCATGACGTCGAACCTGGGTACGGCCGACCTGCGCAAGTCGTCGATGGGCTTCGCCAAGACGTCAGAAGCGGTGACCCACGAGCGGATGAAGAGTCAGGTCAACGAGGCCCTCAAGGGTCACTTCCGTCCCGAGTTCTTGAACCGCATCGACGAAGTCATCGTGTTCCACGAGCTGACGCTCGAAGAGGTGACCGAGATCGTCGACCTGCTCATGAGCCGCACCATCTCCCAGCTGTCGGATCAGGGAATCGGCCTCGAGCTCACGCCGGCTGCCCGTTCGTTCCTGGCCGAAAAGGGCTACGACCCGCAACTGGGTGCACGGCCACTTCGCCGGGCCATCCAGCAGTTGGTCGAGGATCCGTTGTCAGAGCGGATCTTGTGGAAGGAGTTCCGGGTCGGCGAGACCATCGTCGTCGACGTGGAGCAGTCCCCCATCGACGGCGAGGGTCCCCAACTCAGCTTCCGGGCCATCGAAGGCATTCAGCCACCTCCCATGGAGCTGGCCGGTGCCGGTGCTGGAGTCGAGAACGAGTAAGTCATAGCGATCCCGCGGGATCGGGCCACCGAGCCCGCTCCCGCGGTTCGCTGTGCTGTGACACCCCGTCCCTAGGGTGCGGGTCATGTCGCGATCGACCGAGAAGTTCCGTTGTGATTCCTGTGGCGCCACCGCGCCGAAATGGGCTGGCCGGTGTCCGAGTTGCCATGAGTGGAACACCCTCGTCGCCGATCTTCGTCCATCTCTTGGCGACGCCCGGCCGCCGTCCTTCGCCCCGCGGTCGCGCTCATAGGGGTCGACGGCGCCGAGGCGCGGCCACGGCCGACCGGGATCGCCGAGGTCGACCGGGTGCTCGGTGGCGGCGTCGTCGCCGGCGCGGTCACCTTGGTGTTCGGGCCTCCCGGCGTCGGCAAATCGACCCTGTTGTTCCAGGTCCTGACCTCATACGCCCGCCCCGGCGCGCCGGTGCTGCTGGCATCGGCCGAAGAGTCATTGGCCCAGGTCAAGGGCCGGGCCAATCGCCTTCGGGTCCATCCCGAACGAACTCAATGTGCTCGCCGGTCACGACGTCGGTGCCATTGAGGCAGCCATTGCGTCCGACCGGCCCGCCCTGGTCGTGGTCGACTCGATCCAGACGATCTGCGACCCGATGTCGCCCGGAGCAACGGGGAGCCTGAACCAGATCCGCGATTGCGTCGACCGCCTCACCCGGCTGGCCAAGTCGAGCGGGGTCCCGGTCATCTTGGTCGGTCACGTGACCAAAGACGGTGACCTGGCGGGGCCGCGCACCATCGAGCACATGGTCGACACCGTCTTGTCCTTCGAGGGTGATCGACACCATTCCCTCAGGATGCTCACCGCCATCAAGCATCGCTTCGGTGCCACCGGAGAGGTGGGCATCTTCGAGATGGGCGACGACGGGCTGCGTGGTGTCGCCGACCCCGGCGAGCTCCTGCTCGGTGACCGCATGGCCGACGTCGCCGGAAGCGTGGTGGTCCCGGTCCTCCAGGGCCGTCGCCCGATTCTGGTCGAAGTCCAAGCACTCCTCAGCCCACATGGCCCGGGCCCGCTTCCCCGGCCCAAGACCGTCGGTATCGATGGCTCACGGGTGAGTCTCCTTCTCGCGGTGCTCGGTTGCCGCAGTGCGTTGGGTGCGATCGACGGCGAGGTCTTCGTGGCCGCCGTCGGAGGCATCTCGATCACCGAGCCGGCGGTCGACCTCTCGGTGGCACTGGCCATCGCCTCAGCCGAGCTGGGCCTGGCGGTTCCGGCGAATCTGGTCGTGTTCGGTGAGCTGGGTCTGGCCGGTGAAGTGCGGGCCGTGCCCGGGGCGGAGCGCCGGATCAATGAGGCGCAACGAGCCGGGTTCACCGCCGCGCTGGTGCCAGCGTCGACGCCAAGCGATGCGTTCGCCCTGGCGAAGGACATGGAGATTCACCTCGTACGCACCTTGGGCGAGGCCCTGACCCATGTGTTTGGTTCGATGACCCCGCACCGGGCGCAGGGCGTGGGCGAGATCGACCCCTGGGGGGTCACCAACGGCGCGGGTGACGATACGATGCGGGCGTGGTCGAGCGTGGCAGTCAGCCGCTGAACGACGCCCTTGCCCTGATCGCGCCCGGGACACCGTTGCGCGAGGGGATTGATCGCATTCTCCAGGCCAAGCACGGGGCACTGATCATCGTCGGCGACAACGCCGCCGTGCTCTCGGTCTGCACCGGCGGATTCCTCCTCGACGCCGAATTCAGCCCCCAACGCCTCAGTGAGCTGGCCAAGATGGACGGCGCCATCATCTTGGCGTCGGACGCCTCGCGCATCGCCCGGGCCAACGTCCACCTGGTTCCCAAAGCGACCATCCCGACGTCGGAGACCGGAACGCGCCACCGCACCGCGGAGCGGGTGGCCCGATCGATCGATGTTCCGGTGATCACCATTTCAGAAGCCATGGCGACCATCGCCGTCTACCGCAACGACCAAAAGCACACCAGTGAGTCCTCGGGCTGGCTCATCGACCGCTCCAGCCAGGCGCTGGCCACCCTGCAGCGCTTCCGGGTTCGCTTCGACGACGCCCTTTCGTCCCTCTTCGCGCCTCGAGATCGAAGATGCCGTCTCGGTGCGCGACGTGGTCTCGGTGCTCCAGCCCGGCGAGATGGTGCGCCGGATCGCCGAGGAGATCCAAGGACATCTCGTCGAATTGGGCACCGATGGTCGCCTGATCGATCTGCAGACCGAGGAGTTGAGCGCCGGGGTCAGCGAGACTTTGACCCTCGTGCTGCGTGACTACGCCGCCGACGCGGGTTCGGGTCCCGACGCCGCCCCGCCGTCGCTGGCCCGCCTTCGCTCCTTGCCCCCCGACGCCACCATGGATCTGCACCACGTGGTCGCCATCTTGGGACTGGCCCAGCCCGACAACGAGCTCCACGCCGAGATGGCCCCGAGGGGCTACCGGCTCCTGCACCGCCTGCCCCAGCTTTCCGGGGTCCTCGTCGAGCGCCTGGTCGACAAGTTCGGCAGCCTGCCCGAGATCATGTCGGCCAGCTCGGCCGAGCTCGAGTCGGTCGAAGGAATCGGCACCGCCACCGCACGATCGATCCGAGACGGGCTGGCCAGACTGGTCGAATCGAGCATCTTCGAGCGCTACGAGTAGTCGGGTCCCGCCCCGATGGCCCGATCGGGGCATCTTTGGGCCCATCGCCGTTGCTGTGCTGGAGTTACGTCTGAGCGAGGACCATGTACAATAGAGAGCTGTTGTCCGACCGGCTGACCTGCCGGGTCCGGTTCGCAACCTCTTCGAAATCGCCGCTTCATCGGCGCCGTGTCCGTGCAAGGGAGATCTGTGTCGTTCAAGGTCGGAGACAAAGTCGTGTACCCCCATCATGGGGCTGCGGTCATCGAAAAGCGCGAGACCAAGGTGGCTTTCGGCGAGAAGCGTGAGTACCTCGTGCTCCGCTTGGCCTATGGGGACCTGATCCTCAATGTGCCGGCCGATAACACCGAAGGCGTGGGCCTGCGTGAGGTCATCAACGACGAAGAGGTCGAAGAGGTCTTCGCCGTGCTGCGCAAGAAGGAAGCGCGCATGCCGACCAATTGGTCGCGCCGCTACAAGAACCACTCCGAGAAGCTCCGCTCTGGCGACATCTACCAGGTCGCCGAGGTGGTGCGGAACCTCTCGATCCGCGACAAGGACAAGGGCCTGTCGGCGGGCGAGAAGCGCATGCTGCAACGGGCCCGCCAGATCCTGGTCTCAGAGTTGACCTTCGCCCTCAACGTGGACGAAGAGACGGCTGAAGAGCGCCTCAACGAAGCGCTGACCTAACTCCGGCGTGTCGGCGCAGGTGTGGGCGATCGTGGTGGCAGCAGGCGCGGGCGACGATTCGGTCAGCTCAAGCAGTTCGCCCCACTCGGGGATTCAACCGTCGCGGCACATTCGGTGGCGGCGTGTCGAAGCACGGCGCGTGGGGTCGTCCTCGTGGTGCCCACCGGGTTTGAGGACCAGGATCGTTTCGGCGCCGACATCGTGGTAGCCGGCGGCGACACCCGGTCCGAATCCGTGCGCCGCGGACTCGCCGCCATCCCCAATGACGCCGAGGTGATCGTGGTCCACGATGCGGCTCGCCCGCTGGCCGCCCCCGACCTCTTCGAGGCGGTGGTGGCGACGGTCACGAGCGGAGAGGCGAGCGCGGCCATCTGCGCCACCGCACTCCACGACACCATCAAGGAGGTCGACCCGGATCGCCGGGTCACCGCCACGCTCGATCGATCGGCGTTGGTGGCGGTGCAGACCCCCCAGGCCTTCGCCGCGGATCTCTTGCGGCGCGCACACGGCGAGGGAGCCGAAGCGACCGACGATGCGGCGCTGGTGGAGCGACTCGGCGCCACCGTGATCGTCGTTCCCGGCGATACTGCCAACTTCAAGATCACCACGGCGACGGACCTGCGCGCGGCGCAGCGGGCACTGGGGGGATGACCATGCGCATCGGACAAGGAATCGACATCCACCCGTTCTCCGACGATCCACATCGACCTTTGCGCCTCGGGGGTGTCCTCATCGAAGGGGGGCGTGGTCTGGCCGGGCACAGTGACGCCGACGCCGTGTGCCACGCCGTGGCCGACGCCATCCTCGGTGCGGTGGGCCTCGACGATCTCGGCCGCCACTTCCCCGACACCGACCCGAAGTGGGCCGGTGCGAACAGTGTCGACCTTTTGCGCCATGTGGTGGGTCTGGCCACCGAAGCGGGCTACCGGTGTGAAAATGCCGACTGCACCGTCGTCGCCGAATCCCCCCGCCTCGCCCCGCACACCCGGGCCATGGCTGACACCCTTTCGGGTGTCCTCGGCGCCCCGGTCTCGGTCAAAGCCACCCGGGCCGAGGGGCTCGGGGCGCTCGGTCGGGCCGAGGGTGTGGCTTGTGTGGCCATCGTGTTGCTCGAGGACAGATGACGCCGCCCCGTGGCAACGCCCGCCCCCGTGGCGGCCGCTCGGCCCCACCGCGGCCGCACCGCGCCCGGGGCGCGCCGAGCTGAGCGAGCTCGGCGGGGATCAGGTCGAAGGGCGCCACGCCGTGCTCGAGCTGCTCAGCGTCGGGCGCAGGACCGTGCGCAAGATCATGATGGCGGAGAATCAAGATCCTTCGCCGCTGCTCGACGCCATCGAGGAACGGGCGGCCCGGATGCGCGTTCCGGTCGAAACGGTGCCCCATGCCCGCCTCGACGCCAACGCCCGCACCGAGTCGCCTCAGGGTGTGATCGCCCAGGCGCGTCCGATTGAACCGGTCACCCTCGAAGAGATCTGCGAACCGTCCAAGCGTGGGGTGCCCCCGTTTTTGTTGGTGGCCGCGGGGATCACGGATCCCCGCAACCTCGGTGCCCTGCTCAGGAGTGCGGAGTGCGCCGGGGTCAGCGGCGTCGTCATGCCACGGCACCGGTCCGCCCGGCTCTCCCCAACGGTGACCAAGACGGCCGCCGGAGCCATCGAGCACCTCGCCTTCGCGGTGGTCGGCGGCATCCCCGCCGCGCTCACGCAGATGACCGGGCTCGGTGTCTGGACGGTCGGCCTGGCCGGGGAGGCCACGTCCTCCCTCTATGACCTCTCGCTCGGGCAAGGTGCGGTCGCCCTGGTGGTCGGCAGCGAGGACAAGGGCCTCGCACCGCTGGTGCGGCGGCGCTGTGACGCGGTGGTGTCGATCCCCCAACACGGGTCGTTGCCGTCACTCAACGTCGGCGTGGCCGGCGCGGTCGCCGCATTCGAGGTGGCGCGCCAGCGGACACACGCCGCGCGCTGAGCCCCACGCCCGTATCAGGCGGCGGTCAGCTCAGAGGTGCAAAAGGCGCAACGCCGGGCCGCCTCGGGCACGTCGCTCAGACACTCGGGGCATTCCTTGGTCACCGGTGCCGGCTTCTCACTCGGCAGCACGTTGAGTCGGCGCAGCACATGGGTCAGGGGAATGACCACGAGAAAGAAGACCACGGTCGCGATGATGACGAAGGTCAACAAGGCGTTGAGGAACGAGCCGTAGTTGAACTGCGAGTGGTTGATGGTGAAGGTCAGGCTCGAGAAGTTGGGCTTGCCGAAGATGGCGGCGATCAGCGGAGTGATGAGGTCTTTGACCAACGCCGCCACCACTGCGGTGAAGGCGGCCCCGACGATGACGGCGACCGCCAGGTCGACCACGTTGCCGCGCAGAATGAATTGTTTGAATTCCTTGATCACCAGACACGCTCCTTGATTGCTCGTCGACTTCCTACCCGCATCGGGCCGGGGCGAACCGCACTGCCGCGCCCGGTCGGGCCCACCGTCGGTTGCGCTCGCTCGGCCAAGGTCCCCCCATTGCGGGGCGCCCCGAGGGCACCGGTGGCGTCGCGGGGCGCCACGGCGAGCCCGAGGCAGGAATCGAACCCGCGACATCTTCATTACAAGTGAAGTGCTCTACCAACTGAGCTACTCGGGCGAGCGCACATCGCTGAATGGACGTCGCTGGCTCAACCTTAGATCCGCCGGGGATCGAGGAGGCTTGCATAGATGGTGGGGGCACGGCAGGCTGGTCCGTCAATGACCGCTGATCTTCCCCCGACGGACCCGCCGCGCCATGGAGAGAGTCGAGGGGGTAACCGCATCTCGCCCCTGCGGGCCGGCCTGGTCCTGGTCGGGTTCGTCGTGGTCGCAGTTGTCTTCGTGGCCATTGGCACCCGGCCGTCGGCCAGCGGCGGGGGTGGGGCCGCATCGGCGACGACCACGACGGTTGCGGCCGGGAAGACGACCACGACGGTTGCGGTGACCACGACGACGCTGGCCCGCAGCGCCACCAGTGTGCAAGTGGCCAACGGTTCGCAGGGCGTCGACCTCGCCACCCATTACTCCTCGGTGCTCAGCGCCGATGGCTGGGCGACCAAGCCGCCGCTCGACGCCACCGCGCAGGTGGCCACCTCGACGGTCTATTACGCGGCCGGCCAGCAAGAAGCCGCAGCCGCCATCGCCACCGAGCTCAAACTCAGCCCGTCCGCCGTCAAGCC
Source organism: uncultured Acidimicrobiaceae bacterium (assembly GCA_963800725.1). Taxonomy (GTDB): domain Bacteria; phylum Actinomycetota; class Acidimicrobiia; order Acidimicrobiales; family RAAP-2; genus Bog-473. The sequence goes on from CAWDCE010000007.1 coordinate 53,705, forward strand.
GTTGACCGCAGCCGTGCCGGTGACCGGGGCGATCGGCAACGACGTGGTGGTGGTCATCGGGGCCGACCTGGTGGACCAGGCCAGCACCTGACCCCGACCATGGGTGGGTCCCTGCCCGCACTCTTCGAAGCGCTCGTCGCGGCACCGGGCGATGCCGCACTGTGCCTCGACTTCGACGGCACGCTCTCGGCCATCGTCGACGATCCGGTGGCGGCTCGGCCGCTGCCCGGGGTGAGCGAACTGTTGTCCCGGCTGGCCGCGTCATTCGGGGTCGTGGCCGTGATCTCGGGGCGCCCCGTGGCGTTCTTGGACTCGGTGCTTGGTTCCGCATTGGGCGTTCGATTGGTCGGCCTCTACGGGCTCGAGCACATCGACGACACCGGGCGGCGCTGCGTCGGTGAGGAGGCCGCGGCCTATGGCACGGTCATCGACGAGGTGGTGGCCGAGGCCCGAGCCGACGTGCCCCACGGTGTCTACGTCGAGCCCAAGGGCCTGACGGTGACCCTGCACTGGCGCCACGCCCCCGAGGCCGCCCCCTGGGTGCGCAGTTTCGCAACGCGCCAGGCCCGCCAACGGGGGCTGGTGGTGCACCCGGGTCGCATGGAGCTCGAACTGCGACCACCCCTGGCGGTCGACAAGGGCACCGTGGTGCGTGCCGTGGTCCACGGATGCACCGCCGTCGCGGCCTTCGGCGATGACATTGGCGATCTCCCCGCGTTCGCGGTGCTCGGCGAGCTCAAAGCCCAGGGGATCGCGGTGGTCCGGGTCGCGGTGACCGATGAGGAGAGCCCACCCGAGGTCGCGGCACAAGCCGACATGTCCGTCGAGGGTCCGAGCGAGGCGGTGGCGCTGCTCGAGCTTTTGGCTCAGCGGGCCGAAGCCGCCGCCAGCTGATCACGCAGCCAGTCCGCAGCCGTGCGGGCCCGCACGGCGGCCACCAGCTCTCTGGCCCGCCGTTCGCGTTCTGTCTGGTCGAGCGAGAGTGCGGCGTGGAGGGCCTCAGCGGTTGCGCTGACGTCAAAGGGATTGATCCCGATCGCCGGTCCCGACAGCTCGTCATAAGCGCCGGCCTGGCGTGAGAGCACCAACACCCCCGACACCGTGTTGAGCAACGGGCCTTCCTTGGCAACGAGGTTGAGCCCGTCGCGCACCGGGTTCACCAAGAGCACGTCGGACAGGGCCAGCGCCGCCAGGGAGCGGGCCCGGTCGTCTTCGATGTGCAGCACGATCGGCGTCCACTCGGGCGTGGCCCATGCGTGGTTGATGCGGGCGGCGGTCTGGGCGACTTCGGTGCCGAGCGCGAGATAGTCGGCCAGGCCCTGGCGCGACGGGTAGACGAGGGCGAGATGGACCACCTGGCCGACCCACTTCGGGTGGGCGGAAAGCAACTCTTCGAACGCCAGCATCCCCCGGACGATGTTCTTGGAGGGCTCAACCCGGTCGACGCGGACGATGGTGCGACGGCCACCGGTCTCGACCACGAGGCGTGCGCGCGCCGCCGCGCAGTCGGGCGAGGCGGCTTCGGCGATCAGGCTGTCGTGTTCGGGCGAGAGCGGTGAGACAAAGGTCGGTGGCCCCGTCGGGCGCCAGTCCCGCCAGGCCCGCCAATTGCGGATCGGCGTAACACGCGGCGAATCCGTCGGCCCAGCGCGCGCTGTGGAAACCCACGGCATCGAAGCCGGCCATGCCGGCCAGCAGTTCGCCCACCGCACCATCGGGGAGTACCGCCAACATGTTCGGATCGGCGAAGGGAATGTGGCAGAAATGCACGGTGGACAGGTCCGCTCTCGCCTCGCGAACATCGCGCCGAGCAAGCGAGAAGTGATAGTCCTGCACCAAGACCACCGCACCGGGGTGCGCGTGCGCGGCGACCTGGTCGGCCATGGCGCGGTTGTAGGCCCGGTAGCCGTCCCAGGCCCGGTGCCAGTAGGAATCGAAACGGGGCCGGCGCGGCAGGTCGAAGAGATGATGGTGCGTGTACCACAGCGTCGTGTTCGCGACGACGTCGTAGGCCATCTGGTAGACGTCGGGATCGACGGTGACCGAGAGGAGCGACAACGTGTCGTCGACCATCAGGCCGCGGGCCTGGGCCTCGACATCGGCCGGTCCCATCGTCATCGAGATCCATGTGGCGTCGCCGCCCGAGAGGAGCGGGCGTAGCGAGCTGACCAGTCCGCCCCCGCCGCCGACCGGGACGAGGTTGGCGTCATCGTCGAAGCGGAACGAGCGCGGGCCGCGGTTCGAGACGACGATCACCTGGCGCCCCTCGGTGCCGCGCCCACCGGTGCCCGCGGCGCTCACGGGCGGATGCGATCGAGCGCGGCCCGCAGCACATCGACGGCCTGGGGGCGCAGTTCGTTCAGCGGGCGATTGCGGTGGATGCGCTCGCCGAGGTCGACCTGGGCCAGCACCCCGGCCCCGAGGTAGGTGGCGACGTCGATCAACAGGGCGATCTCGACGCCGTAGCCGTCGGCGAAGCCCACCTTCTCGAAGACCCAGCGATGGGCGGCGGTCTCCCCGGCCAGGGGCTGGCGGATCTCTGAGAGCTCGGGGAAGAGCAATTCGAGGACCGGTCGGGCCACGAGCTCGGTGACCCGGCCGCCCCCGGTCGGCTCACCGTGGAGGGGGCGGGTGTAGAAGCCCTTGACCAGGGCCACCCCGTCGTCGGTGAGCAAGGGGCCGAGCATGCCCGAGACGAAAGCCGGCGTGGTGTTGGCGACATCGGCATCGAGGAAGACCAAGAGGTCGCCGCTGGCCGCCTCGAGGGCTGCGGCCATGGCCTGGCCCTTGCCCCCGGCCGTGCCGCTCGAGGCCACGACCCGCGCCCCGGCCGCCTCGGCCTGGGCCGCGGTGTCGTCGGTCGAGCCGTCGTTGAGCACGAGCACCTCGTCGACCAGGCCGTTGCCCCCGGCGCTCGCCAAGAACGGGGCGACCACCGCCCGCACGACCGAGCCGACCGTTGACGCTTCGTCGCGGGCGGGGATGCACACCGACACCGTGTGCCCACCGGCCATCTTGGCCCGAAGTACGTCATCGAGCGGGAAGTCCCCGTGGTGGTACGTGCGAGGGCCTGCGTCCGGACCGGGCATCCCAAGATCATCGTGTGCATTTGGCGTGTGTGGATCACGCGCAAGCCAGGCGCTACCATTGGGACCATCATCCAGAGCGACTGAGGGACGGGCCCGTCGACGTCGCGGCAACCAGTGCACACCCTTCGGGGGGCAACAGGTGCCAATGCCCGATCGATGAGGAGGACCAATGGTCGATTTTGTCACTGGCTTGCGCTGTCGGGAATGTGGGCGACCTTTCCCCGCTGAAGCGCTGCACGTATGTGATTTCTGTTTCGGGCCGCTCGAGGTCGCCTATGACTACGAGCGCATCGCAGCCACGGTGACGCGCCGAGCGCATCGAGGCCGGGCCGCGCTCGATCTGGCGCTACCGCTATCTCCTGCCGGTCGACGACGAGCGCCCGGTCGACCTCGGGGCCGGATTCACGCCCTTGGTGTGCGCCGACCGCCTGGCCGCCGAGCTCGGGCTCGGTGAGCTGTGGATCAAAGACGACACCGCGAACCCGACCGGGTCCTTCAAGGACCGGGTGGTCTCGGTCGCCCTGACCAAGGCCCGCCAACTCGGTTTCAAAGTGGCCGCCTGCGCCTCGACGGGGAACCTGGCCAACTCGGTCGCCGCCCACGCGGCCCGGGCCGGGATGGAGTCGGTCGTGCTCATCCCCCACGATCTCGAAGCCGCCAAGGTGACGATGACCGCTATCTACGGCGGGACCGTCATTGCGGTCGACGGGACCTACGACGACGTCAACCGGCTCTGCGCCGAACTTACCAGTGAGCGTCCGAGCTGGGCTTTTGTCAATGTCAACGTGCGGACCTACTACGCCGAGGGCTCCAAGACGCTCGCCTTCGAGATCGCCGAACAACTCGGATGGTCCGCCCCCGATCACGTGGTGGTGCCCATTGGCTCGGGGAGCCAGCTCACCAAGGTGGCCAAGGGGTTCGGTGAACTCGGCAAGGTCGGTCTGCTCGACGAAGTGCCCGAGGTGCGCATATCGGGGGCCCAGGCGAACGGTTGCGCACCGGTGGCCACCGCATTCAAAGAGGGCACCGACGCCATCCGCCCGGTCAAGCCCAAGACCATCGCCAAGTCGCTGGCCATTGGGAACCCCGCCGACGGCTGGTATGCGCTCGACGCCATCCGCAAGTCCGGCGGCTCGTGCACATCGGTGAGCGACGCCGAGGTCGTCGACGCCATTGGCCTGTTGGCCCGGACCGAGGGGATCTTCGCCGAGACGGCCGGTGGCGTGACCATTGCGACCTTGGCCAAGCTCGCCGCCTCAGGGGCGATCCGCCCCGACGAGCGGGTCGTCGCCTTGGTGACCGGCCACGGGCTCAAGACCGTCGAGGCCCTTTCCGCCCAAGGTCATCCGACCGCCACCATTCCAGCGACCCTCGAGGCGTTCGACGCCGCCTTGGCCGATCACGAAGAGAGCAGCTCATGAGCCAGACCACCGTCCGTATCCCGACCCAGCTGCGCACCCTTACCGGGGGCGGGGTCGGTCCAAGTCCAAGGAGCGACCGTCGGCGAGGCCCTCAAAGACCTCGACGCGGCCCATCCGGGCCTCGCCGAGCGCCTCTTCGACGACGACGGCGCCCTGCGCCGATTCGTCAATGTCTTCTTGGCCGATGAGGACGTCCGCTTCCTCGATGGGCTTGCAACCCCAATTGAACCCGGGCAGACGCTGTCCATCGTCCCGGCGGTTGCGGGGGGCTGACCAGGATTTTCCTCCATCTGACCCGGTACCGGGTTGCGTTTGGGTCCTGGGCGTGGTTTCCTATTAGCACTCGACAGATGAGAGTGCTAACGGCCCAGACCGGGCCGGCAGAGAGAACTGCGCAACGATGGAGGAAATCACCAGATGGCCAAGCTGATCGCATTCCAAGAAGAGGCGCGGCGAGGGCTCGAAACCGGCATGAACAAGCTGGCGGACGCCGTTCGCGTCACCCTCGGCCCCAAGGGCCGCAACGTGGTGCTCGACAAGAAGTGGGGCGCCCCCACCATCACCAACGACGGCGTCTCGATCGCCAAGGAGATCGACCTCGAGGACCCCTACGAGCGCATCGGCGCCGAGCTGGTCAAAGAGGTCGCGAAGAAGACCGATGATGTCGCCGGCGACGGAACCACCACGGCCACCGTGTTGGCCTGGGCGATGGTGCGCGAGGGCCTGCGCAACGTGGCCGCCGGTGCCAACCCAATGTCGCTCAAGCGAGGCATCGAGGCGGCCGTCGAGACTGCGGTCACCTCCATTCACGCCATCTCCAAGGAGACCGAATCCAAGAGCCAGATCGCCCAGGTGGCCTCCATCTCGGCCGCCGACACCGAGATCGGCGAGATGATCTCAGAGGCCATCGACAAGGTGGGCCGCGACGGTGTCATCACCGTCGAGGAGTCCCAGACGTTCGGGATGGACATGGACCTCGTCGAGGGCATGCGCTTCGACAAGGGCTACATCGCCCCGTACTTCGTGACCGACCCCGAGCGCATGGAGGCCGTCCTCGAGGACGCGTACCTCCTCTTGGTTGGCACCAAGATCACCGCGGTGCGCGACCTGTTGCCGGTGCTCGAGAAGGTCATGCAGGGCGGCAAGCCACTCTTGATCATCGCAGAGGACGTCGAAGGCGAAGCACTGGCCACCTTGGTGGTCAACAAGATCCGCGGCACCTTCCGCTCCGTTGCGGTCAAGGCACCGGGATTCGGCGAGCGCCGCAAGGCCATGCTCCAAGACATCGCCATCCTCACCGGTGGCCAGGTCGTCACCGAAGAGGTTGGCCTGAAGCTCGAAAACGTGACCCTCGACCTGTTGGGTCAGGCCCGCAAGGTGGTCATCACCAAGGACGAGACCACCATCATCGAGGGCAGTGGTTCGGAGAACGACATCAAGGGCCGCGTCAACCAGATCAAGACCGAGATCGAGAACACCGACTCGGACTACGACCGCGAGAAGCTCCAAGAGCGTCTGGCCAAGCTTTCGGGCGGAGTGGCCGTCATCAAGGTCGGTGCCGCCACCGAGGTCGAGCTCAAAGAGAAGAAGCACCGCATCGAAGACGCCGTGTCCACCACCAAGGCCGCCATTGAAGAGGGTGTCGTCCCCGGTGGTGGGGTCGCGCTGCTGCGGGCCCAGGCCGCCATCTTGGAGCGCGCCGAGAAGCTCGAGGGCGATGAGGCCACCGGGGCACGCATCGTGGCCCGCGCCGTCGAAGAGCCGCTCAAGCAGATTGCGGTCAACGCCGGCCTCGAGGGTGGCGTGATCATCGACAAGGTCCGCAACCTCAAGGGGGCCCACGGTCTCAACGCCGCCACCGGCGAATACGGCGACCTGTTCAAAGACGGCGTCATCGACGCCGCCAAGGTGACCCGCTCGGCCCTGCAGAATGCCGCTTCGATCGCGGCCTTGTTCTTGACGACCGAAGCGGTCATCGTGGACAAGCCCGAAGAGGGCGGCGCCGGCGCCATGCCGGGCGGTGGGATGGAAGACTTCTAACCCCCACGCCGCCACCAACGTGTAATGAAGAGAGCGCCCTCGGGGCGCTCTCTTCGTGTCCGGGGAACCGCTGGGCGGGTTCGGTGGTCCGGATCTTCTGGCCGCGGGAAGGGGGTGCTCCGCCAGTCTCTACACTGGCGGACGTGCCCGACCCCGCCCCCTTGGTGCCTTCTGTGGGTTGGTCGGTACTGCACCTGTTCTGCTCGGTGCCGGCCGACCTCGACGTCGATGCCCTGCGCCAAGCGGTCAAAGCCGCCCAGGCCGACGACTACCAGGTGGTGGCGGCGGCGATCCTCGGCCACAAGGCCGACCTCGCCCTCATGGTGCTCGGGCCCGACCAGTGGCGGTTGCGCCAGTTCCAAAGTGCGGTGGTGGCGAGCGGGGCGGTGCCGGTCGCCTCCTACGTGTCGCTCACCGAGATCTCCGAGTACGCGGCCGGGGTCCCAGAGGCCATGCGCGAGGCCCGGCTGCATCCAACACTTCCCCCCGAGGGCAAGGCGGCGTTCTGTTTTTACCCAATGTCCAAGCGCCGAGAGGCGACGGACAACTGGTACAGCCTCGATTTCGATGCCCGCAAGGAACTGATGATGGGGCACGGCAAGCTCGGCCGGACCTTCCACGGCCGGGTCGTCCAGGTGATTACCGGCTCGACCGGACTCGACGACTACGAGTGGGGCGTGACCTTGTTTGGGGTGCATCCCGACGATCTCAAGGATTGCGTCTATGAAATGCGGTTCGACGAGGCGTCGGCGCGCTACGCCGAGTTCGGGCCCTTTTACGTGGGGATGGTGGCCGAGCTCGATGCCGTGCTCGGTGCTGTTGGGCCCGTGTCCGTGTGAGCGGCGCCGCACAAGTGAGCGCATCCCTCGACGAACTGCGCGACAATTGCGCCGAATCGGCCGGGTGGTGGTCGCCTTTAGCGGGGGAGCGGATTCCGCGTTGCTGGCCAAGGTGGCGACGGACACGCTCGGGCGGGCCAACGTCTTGTGTGCAACCGCCCTGTCCCCGTCCCTCGCTCGCGCCGAAGCCGACGACTGCCGGGCGCTCGCTGACGAGTGGGATCTGCGCTGGGTCGGGGTGGAGACCAATGAGATGGACGACCCGCGCTACGTGGCGAACGGCGCCGATCGCTGCGCGCGGTGCAAGAGCGCCCTCATGGTCGCCCTCGGGCCCTTGGCGGAGCAGGAATCGGCTCGGGTGGTGCTCGGGGTCAATGTGAGCGACCTGTCGGACCACCGCCCCGGGCAGGCGGCCGCCGCCGCCGCCGGGGCAACGTTCCCGTTGGTCGACGCGGGGTTCACCAAAGTCGACATCCGCCACTGGTCCAAAGCGCTCGGATTGCGCACCTGGGACAAGCCGGCCGCGGCCTGCTTGGCGTCACGGCTCCCCTACGGGACACCGGTGACCCTCGGCCGCCTGGCCGCCGTCGATGCCGCCGAAGCGGCGTTGCATGCGCTCGGATTCGCCCAACTGCGGGTGCGCCACCACGGGGTGGCGGCCCGCCTCGAGTGCGAACCCGAGGATTTCGGCGCCATCTTGGCCCAACGAGACGAGGTCATCGCCGCCGTGCGCGCGGCCGGTTTCACCTACGTCGCTCTCGACCTCGCCGGTTTTCGATCGGGCAGCATGAACGAGCTGCTCGCCACGTCGCAGACATCACCGGAGGGTGCATGAGTCAAGTACAGGTACGGGTGAAGTTGACCTTCCCAGAGGCCCAGGTGCGCCGCCCGGTGCTTGCCACCTTGGTCCGCCGGTTCGATGTGGAGCCCGACATCCGCCGGGCCGACGTCGAAGAGCACCGGGGGTGGATCGTCTGCCTGATCAGCGGGGAGGCCGAACGGATCGATGCCGCACTCGATTGGTTGCGCACCGAGGAGATCACCGTCGACCTGCTGGGCGACATCTTGGAGGGTTGAGGGGAAGAGCGCTGAGGGCCGAATCCCTCAGTTGGGCTGGTCGTCTTTGGGGGCGACATGCCAGCCGGCCTGGGAAACCCGGCGGGGTTCGTAGAACACACAGCCCTCGGGGCAGGCGAAGGGCAGCGGCTCGTTCGCGTCGACCTTGCAGCGTTCGAGGCGGTCGCCGCGCGGGGTCGTGCGCATGACGTAGTGGCGGCAATCCTCGTTGACGGGCACGACTCATTCTGGCCCATCGGGCGGGGCGCGGTAGCGTCATCCCCCGTGGATCGGACCGTCCCCCTCAAGACACTGCTGCGTTGGAGCGAGAGCCTTTCGGCTATCGCGCGGACCGGGCTCGGCTTCACCGAGAGCCTCTATGAAAAAGAGCGCTTCGAAGAGATCCTCAAAGTCGCGGCCGACATCGCGGTCGAGGCCGATGACCGCGACGAGCAGGCGGTCGACGCCCACGGGCTGGTCCACGAGTGGCTCGATTCGGTAGGCAAGGGCGTGCCGGGCTATGTGACCCCCAAAGTGGCGGTCGGGGCGGCCGTCGGCAACGACCAGGGCGAGCTGTTGTTGATCCAGCGGGCCGACTCGGGCATCTGGCTGTACCCGACTGGTTGGTGCGACGTCGGCTACTCCGCCGCCGAGGTGGTCGTCAAAGAGGTGGAGGAGGAGACCGGGATCGAGGTCGAGCCCGTACGCCTGATCGCCGTGCTCGACGGGCTGCGGCTCGGGTTCACCCGTGTGCCGCTGTACTCACTCCTCTTTTACTGCCGCGCCGTCGGGGGCGAGCTCAAGGGCCACCCGCTCGAGACGTGTGATGTCGGTTGGTTCACCCGCGACGTGTTGCCCCAACCGATGGTCGGGGTGGAGCGCTGGGGCGAGCACGTTTTCGCCGCACTGGCCGGCGAGCGGCGTGACGTCCTCTACGACAGCGTGCGCCAACCAATGTGGCGGGGCGACTCGAAGAGCGACTGATGGACCTGTTCGTCACCGAGGCAACGTCGCTCGACGACGAATTGCACGATGCGGTCGTCCGCCTCGTCCCCCAACTCTCTTCGCAGGCCCCACCGAGTCGCACCCAACTCGCCCAGATCGTCGCTGACCCCGCCACCAAGCTCTTGGTGGCCCGGCGCGATTCGCAGATCGTCGCCATGATGACGCTGGTGGTCTTTCGACTCCCGACCGGGGTGCGGGCCTGGGTCGAAGACGTCGTGGTCGACGAGTCAGCCCGCGGGGCGGGCGTGGCCGCCGCACTGATCACCGAGGCCGTGGCGTTGGCCGACCGCCTCGGTGCCCGCACCGTCGACCTGACCTCTCGTCCCGAACGCGAGGCGGCCAACCGGCTCTACGTGCGGCTCGGTTTCGAGCCCCGCACCACCAACGTGTACCGCCACCCGCTGCGCGGGTGAGCACCTTCATCACCCGCTACGACACCGCGGGTCCCGGCGTGCGGCTGGCGGTCAAAGATCTGATCGACATGGAAGGAGAGATCACCACGGCCGGGTGCGCGGCGGTGGCCAAGCGGGCCACACCCGCCGCACGTGACGCCCTGTGCCTGCGCGGGGCGCGGGCGGCGCGGGCCCGCATTGTCGGCCGCACCAACTTGCATGAACTCGCCCTCGGGGTCAGCGGCGTGAACCCGTGGTTCGGCACGCCGGTCAATCCGCTCGACCCCGCCCTGGTGCCCGGCGGGTCGTCCAGCGGGTCGGCCGTGGCCGTGGCCAACGACGAGGCCGACGTCGCCTACGGCAGCGACACGGGGGGCTCGATCCGCATCCCCGCCGCGTGTTGCGGCATCGCCGGGCTCAAGACCACCTTCGCCCGGGTGCCCCTCGATGGGGTATGGCCCCTTTCCCCGAGCCTCGACACCGTCGGGCCCATGGCCAAAGGAGTGGCCGGTCTCGTGCTCGGGATGGAGTTGCTCGAGCCTGGATTCTCGGCCTCGGTGCTTCCCGCGGCCGACACGGCCGACCTCGTGGTCGGGCGGCTCGTCCTGCCCGCCGACCCCCTGATCGACGCCGCGCTCGACGAGGCGCTTCGGGTGTCTGGTTGGCGTTGCGAAGCGGTGGTGGTGCCCGAATGGGATGCAGCGACCCGCGACGCCGGCCAAGTGCTGGTCGTCGAGGCTCACGAGTCCAATGCGGCACTCCTCGCCGCCGATCCTGAGGGGATCGGTCCCGACGTGCGCCAGCGCCTGGTCCAAGGCGGCAAAGCCGAACGGTCGGCGGTGGATGCGGCCCGGCGGGGCCGAGCGCGGTGGCGGGCCGCCCTCGATGCGCTCTTCGACCGCTATGAGCTCTTGGTGACCCCGACGCTCAGCATTTTTCCCCCGGCGCTGGCGGCGGGCCAGGACCTGCTCAATGGCCGGTGCACCATGCCGGTCAATCTGGCCGGCGTCCCCGCCCTCTCGCTGCCGGTCCCGAGCGCTCGGGCGCTGCCGGCCAGCGTGCAGCTGATCGGGCCCGAACACAGCGAGGCCCGCCTCCTGGCCGCCGGGGCCTGGCTCGAATCAGCGGTGGCTGCGGGCTAAGGCGACGCCGGGCGGTCGTGGTGGGCGACGAGCGCCCGACCGATGTCGACCAGGTGGCGGCGCACCGAGCTCGGCCACAGCACCTCGATGGAGTCGGCGAAGCCGGCCAGCTGTCGGGCCACCATGTCGGGTGATTGCCCACGCACCACGACTTCGACCGACCCGTCGTCGCGCCCGGCGCCGGCTACCTCGAGCTCGCTGTGACGGCTCCCGAGCACCCAGCCAATGGCCTCGGCGGTGCGCGCATCGGTGCGCAGGGCCACCCGCGTCGGCGCCCGCCGTTCCTCGAGGGCATCGACGATGCCCCGCCAGGCGGCGGACAGGTCGAAGTCGTTCGGTCGTTGGACGGGTTCGCTGGTGCGGGTGACCGAGTCGACCCGGCTGAGGCGAAAGGTGCGCTGGCCGCGCTCGGTCATGGCGACGAGGTACCAGATCTGGTGCTTGACCACGAGGCCGAGCGGATGCACGAGGCGTACCGAGACCGCCCCGTCACGGTCGGTGTAGCCGAGCCGGATCACCACGCCCTCAATCAGGGCCATCTGGATTTCCTCGAGGAAGTCGGGGGGACGGACTGCGGCCTGGTTCCAAGCGCTCGGGTCACGCACCATCGCTACGGCAGCGGCTTGGGCGCCTGAGCGCAATGGGGCCGGCAGGGCCGCCATCAGCTTGCGCAGCGCCGCCTTGACCTCGGGCGTGGCGGCCGAGGGGCCGGCGACCAAGAACAGCGTGGTGGCCTCATCGGCGCTCAGCCCGCTGAGGTCGGTCTTCGCCCCGCCATAGAGCGTCCATCCTCCCCCTCGGCCGGGCAGCGAATAGACCGGGATCCCCGCCTGGGCCAGGCCTTCGAGGTCACGCCGGGCCGTGCGCTCGGAGACTTCGAGCTCGTCGGCCAGCTCCTTGGCGGTGATGCGGCCCTTGGCCTGGAGGACGAGGAGGGCCGCCACCATTCTCTCGGCGCGCATGTTTTCAGTTTGTCACGCAAAGTGGCCATACAGTGGCCACTTTGGGGGCGCATACTCGCCAGGTAATCGAGATTCCCCGACGCCGGCCCGACCGGCAGAAATGGAGACGGACCATGCCTGGATTGGTCGCCCCGGTGGCGAACGAGCGCGAGGCCCTCTTGGCGTTCTTGGCTCAACAGCGAGACGGCATTCGCTACGCCACGCACGGATTGGATGACGAGGCGGCCACGGCACGCCCGAGCGCCAGTGCGCTGTCGCTCGCCGGCCTGGTCAAGCACGCCGCCCTGACGGAGCGCCACTGGATGGTGTCCATCGTCGAAGGGGGCGATACCTCGGGCTTCTTGCCGAGCGAGGGGCGCGAGGACACCTTCAGGCTCACGGGCGGTGAGACGCTGCACGATGTCCTCGATCTCTACGAGGCGGTCGCCAAGGAGACCGAGCGCATCGTCGGTGCGCTGCGTGACCTCGGAGCCCCCCTCACCCCGACGCCCGCCGGGGTGCCGTGGATGCGCCCTGGGCTCGTCTGGTCCCCGCGCTGGGTCCTGTTCCACTTGATAGAGGAAACCGCCCGCCATGCCGGGCACGCCGACATCATCAGAGAATCGCTCGACGGTGCCACGTGCTGGACCCTGATGGCGGCGGCCGAAGGCCCCGGGTGGATCCTGGGGGAATAGCGCCAAGGCAGCGGTGTTTGGACTTGGGTGGATATTGAACTGTGGTCTGACTTCGCCTGCCCGTGGTGCGCACTCGGGGTCCATCGCCTCGATGCCGCCCTGGCCCGCTTCGAGCACGGCGACCAGGTCACGGTGCGCCACCGCGCCTTCGAACTCGACCCGCGTGCCGCCCAAAGGCGCACCAGGCGAACCTCGAAGAGCTACTGGCCGCCCGCTACGGCTTGCGCAGCGAGCAGATCAGGGCCGGCCACGACGCCTTGGGTGAGATGGGTTCGCAGGTGGGGATGGATTTCCGGTTCGAGCGGGTCCGCCTCACCAATACTTTCGATGCGCACCGGGTGGCCCGGGCGGCGCGGGGCACCGACGCCGAGGACCGGGTGGTCAAAGCCCTTTTCGGTGCGTATTTCACCGAGGGCGCCCTCTTGAGCGACCCCGAGGTCTTGGTGCGCACGGCCAGCGGGGCCGGCCTCGATGCAGAAATTGCGACCAAGGTGGCCATGAGCGACGCCTATTGCGACGAAGTGCGCGCCGACGAGGCGGCGGCCCGAGAGCTCGGGATTGGTGGGGTGCCGCACTTCCTCATCAACGGTTCGTGGGCGGTGCCGGGCGCCCAAGATGTCGACACCCTCCTCGCCGTGTTGCGCCGGGCGTGGGACCGGAAGCCGGCCTGAGCGAGGTCGGGGAACCCACGCCATGGTGGGTCTATGGTCGAACCCATGAGGCAGGGCAACATGTACGGTCCCGACGCCACCTTCGTCGGCGTGCCGGCGGCCGATCTCGATGAACCCTCGAGCTACGAGCACGCCGAGGCGGTGATCATTGGTGCCCCCTTCGACGGGGGCACCTCGCACCGGCCGGGGTGCCGGTTCGGTCCCGAGGCCATCCGCCTCACCGACTACCTCCCCCATGACGGCAGCCGACCCCACCTGGCCCTCGACGTCGACCCGTTGATCGAGCTGGCGGTGGTCGACGTCGGCGACGTCGAGATGCTCTCGGGCGAGACCACCGCCGCCCTGGCCCGGCTCGAGTCGGCCGTCACCCAGATCGCCCGCAGCGGCGCCATTCCCTTCGTGCTCGGCGGCGACCACACCATTGCGCTGCCCGACGTCACCGGCGTGGCCCACCACGTGGGTTGGGGGCGTGTGTCGGTCATCCATTTCGACGCTCACGCGGACACCGGTGACCACCAGTTCGGCAGCCTCTACGGGCACGGCACGCCCATGCGGCGCCTCATCGAGTCGGGCGCCTGCCGGGGTGACCGCTTCTTGCAGGTTGGGCTGCGGGGCTACTGGCCCGAGCCCGAGACGCTGTCGTGGATGGGCGAACAGGGCATGCGCAGCTTCGAGATGACCGAGGTGGTTGAGCGTGGTCTCGACGCCGTCCTCGACGAGGCCAGCGAGATCGCCCTCAGCGACTGTGACGCCGTGTTCCTCTCGGTCGACGTGGACGTGGTGGACCCGGGCATGGCCCCGGGCACCGGCACCCCCGAACCCGGCGGCCTCTCGAGTCGCCAATTGCTCGATGCGGTCCGCCGCCTCGCCATGGAACTGCCGTTGGCCGGCGTCGATGTGGTCGAGGTCTCTCCCCCCTACGACCACGCCGAGGTCACCGCCTACCTGGCCAACCGCATCGTGCTCGAGGCCCTCTCGGGCCTGGCCTGGCGCAAACGGCGCCTCGGTGGCGAGTCGATGCGGCGCCCGGGCGATCCGCTCCTTTCGAACCGCCGGCCGCCGATTCGCTAGGTTCAGCGGCCCGCCGTTCGTCGTGCGGGCCGCGGGGAGCGGGCGTGGCGGTCGGGGCCAAAAAGAGCCCAGTCGACCCGCGACTGCGACTCACTTGAGCGGCGCGAACCGAGTTTCAGGCCATGGTGGCAAGGATCTCGTCGACCATCTCGATCGTCGTGTCGGGGTGCAAGAACGCGAAGCGGGCCACCGTTTCGCCCTCCCAGGTGGTCGGGGTCACAAAGCCGGTCTGGTCGGCCAACAGCTGGGCCGACCAGGCGTCGTAGTCGGCCTTTTGCCACCCGGGCCGGCGGAACAGCACCACGGAGAGTCGGGTTCGCGGACCAGCTCGGTGTGGTCGAGCGCGTCGATGCGCCGGGCGGCGGCCCGGGCGATGGCGAGACCGGCCTCGACGGCGTCGCGGTAGGCGTCGAGGCCGTTGACCGCCATGGAGAACCACAACGGCAAGCCGCGGGCCCGCCGGGTCAGGTGGTAGGCGTAATCGCTCGGGTTCCACTCCTCGGGGTTCTCGCTGTGCAGTACATCGAGGTAGGAGGCGTCTTGGGTGTGCACCGCCTTGGCCAGGTTCGGGTGGCGGTAGATGAGCGCGGCGCAGTCGAAGGGGGCGAAGAGCCATTTGTGCGGATCGACGATGAACGAGTCGGCGGAACCGAAACCGGCGAACTTGTCCTCAACCGAGGGTGCGAACAGGGCGGCACCGCCGTAGGCGGCGTCGATGTGGAACCACCACGGGCGTTCGCCAGCCATAGTGCCCACCCCCGCGAGATCGTCGACGATGCCCGCGTTGGTGGTGCCGGCGGTGGCCACGACCGCGATGACGTCGTCGGGTCGGGCATGGTTCTCGAGCGCGGCCCGCAACGCCTCTTGGGTGAGGCGATGGTCGAGGGTCGGGACAATGAGGGCATCGACCCCGATGACGTGGAGGGCCTTGGCCACAGAGGAGTGTGCATCGTCGCTGACGGCCACCAGCGGGTGGGCCGGGCCGTGGTGCCACGGCGATGCCCGGCGGTGTCTCGGGCCACCAAGAGGGCCGACAGGTTGCCGGCTGATCCCCCGAGACGAAGCAACCCCCGGCACATTGCGGCAGGCCGGCCTGGTCGGAGAGCACCCGGAGGGCCTGATTCTCGGCCACCACGACGCCCGCGGCCTCGAGCCACGAGGTGCCTTGGAGCGAGGAGCACGACACGAACATGTCGAAGAGCAAGGAGGCCTTGGTCGGCGCGGCGGGGATGAAGGAGAGGAAGCGTGGGCTGTCACACGAGACCACCGCGGTGGAGAGCTTGTCGACGAACAGCTTCATGACGTCGGCGACATCGTGGCCCTTGGGCCCCATCAGCCCGTCGAGCTCTCGATCGAGTGCTTGGACCAGACCACCGAAGTCGAGGGAGACCGGATCGAGGGAGAGCCGCTCCTTGCAGTACTCGAGGACGAGATCGGTGATCGCCTCGTCGTAGACGAACATCGCTTGGGCCATCGGATCAGTCCGTCGACCGCTCGAGGTGGCCCTGCGTCTCGCGCCAGGCCGCTTCGGCCCGCGCAGCCACCTCGCTCGTGGCCAGGCCGGTTTTGGCCGAAATGGCCGCGACGTCGTCGAACTCGGGCTTGGCACGGTGGGGGCCGACCTTCATGCGCACCACCATGCCGTCGAGCGACACCGATTCGAAGCGCCGCGCCAGTGGCCAGCGCTCGAGCGTCGTCGCGCGCACACCGAACGTGCCGGTGGCCCGAAACACGATGTCGCGCAGCGCCTCGAGGTCGGCGATGTCGCCCAACACGTGGAGGACATGGCCCGGTCGCCCCTTCTTCATCGTGACCGCGCTCACCCAGGCATCGTGGGCCCCGCCGTCGAGCGCGGCGCTCACCGCGGCGCCGAGTTGCTCGCCCGTGACGTCGTCGAGGTTGACCTCGAGGAGGACGCAGGCCTGGCCCGGACCGATTCCCCCCGTCCGTTGGCGCTGGCCGATGACGACCTGGGTGCAGTTGGGCAGGTCGACCATCTCCGCGGCCCCGGCCCCGAAGCCCGACGCCGTCACCCGCATGGAGGGCATCGGCCCGAATGAGGTCGCGAGCGCGGCGAGCAGCGCCGCACCGGTCGGCGTGGTCAGCTCGATGTTGGTGTCGCGCCCATAGGTCGGGGCACCCTCGAGCAGGCGCACGGCCGCCGGTGAGGGATTGGGGAGCGGCCCGTGGGCGCTGCGCACCATCCCGGTCCCGACCGCAACGGGCGACGCCGTGACCTCGTCGATCCCGAGGACCTCGAGCGCGGCCACGGTGCCGACGATGTCGATGAGTGCGTCGTGCCCGCCCACTTCATGAAAGTGCACCGCCTCGACCGCTTCGCCGTGCAGGCGCGCCTCGGCCTCGGCGAGGCGCGCGAAGACGGACAACGAGCGCGCCACGACGCGGGCGGGGAGCGCGGCGTGCTCGATCAGGTGCACGATGTCGGCATGGGTGCGTGCGACCTCGGAGTCGTCTGCGTGGACAATGGCCCGGGTGCAGGCCACGCCGCCGCGGCGTCCCTCTTGGATCTCGAGCTCCCACCCCGGCAACGACAGCGCCGAGAGCAGGTCGCGCACGGCCGCGACGTCGGCCCCGGCATCGATGAGCGAGCCCAGCGCCATGTCACCCGCGATGCCGGCAAAACAGTGGAACCAGGCCACAACGGGGGCGTCGTCGCTCATGGCAACAGCCGACTGATGGCACACGCCGCGCCGAATCCGTTGTCGATGCCGACCACGGTCACGCCCGATGCACAACCCGAGAGCATGGTCAAGAGGGCGGTGACGCCTTCGAAGGCGGCGCCGTAGCCGGTGCTGGTCGGCACCGCCACCACCGGGGCCGGGGTCAGCCCCCCGACCACCGAGGCCAGCGCACCCTCCATGCCGGCGATCACCACGACCGCCGAGGCCATCACGAGCCGGTCGACCTCGGCGAGGAGGCGGTGCAGTCCCGCCACCCCGCAGTCGACCAAGAGGTCGGGGGCGAAACCGAGCGCACGGAGCACCGCGGTGCATTCGGTGGCGACGGCGAGGTCGGCGGTGCCCGCGGTGATCACCACCACGGCGCCGTCTCTTTCGGGCGCGGGGCGCAGCGACACGGTGTGGCACGGGTCGGTGCCCGTGATCTCGCCGGCACCGAAGCCGAGTGACTCGGTGGCCGCCGACGTGGCCTTGACCTGGGCCTCGTTGGCCCGGGTCAACAGCACCGGGCCGTTGGTGGCCCCCAAGAGCTCGCTCACGATCAAGGCGCATTGTTCGGGGGTCTTTCCCGGCCCGTAGACCGCTTCGGCCATGCCCTGGCGCAGGTCGCGGTGGTGGTCGACCCGGGCAAATCCGAGATCGGCGTAGGGGAGGCGGCGGAGTTGGCGCACGGCGTCGTCGGGTGGGCACTGGCCCGAAGCGACCTGATCGATCAGCGAGCGGAGCGAGGAAGGGTCCATGGCCTCACTATCCTGCCTGAGGGTGAACCCTCCCGCGACCACAGTCGCCTATTTCGGGCCCGACGCCACCTTCACCCACGAGGCGCTCATGACCCAGCCCGACCTCGCGGGGGCCGATCTGCACCCAGAATCGACCATCACCGCCGTCCTCGAGGCCGTGGCCAGCGGGCAGGCCGAGCTCGGCTTCGTCCCGATCGAAAACGCCATCGAGGGGACCGTCAGCGCCACCATCGACGGGTTGATCTTCGACGTGGACCTCTATATCCAGCGCGAGGTGGTCCTCGATATCCACCTGCACCTCATGGCGCGCCCGGGCACCGGGATCGACGACGTGCGCCAGGTCTCGTCCTATCCGCACGCCCTGGCCCAGTGCCAGAAGTTCTTGGCTCACCGCCTCCCGACGGCCGAGCAGCGCGCCGCGAACTCGACCGCCGACGCGGCGGCGCGTCCTCGGGGAATCGAACTCGAGCGACGGGGCGGCCATCGCGCCGCGCCTGGCCGCGGAGCGCTACGGGCTGTCCATCTTGGCCGAGGACGTCGAGGACCATCCCGAGAACCAGACGCGTTTCGTCGCGGTGGCCCGCGACCGGGTGCCGGGTCCGACGGGGCATGACAAGACCTCCATCGTGTGTTTCCAGCGCGCCGACCACCCCGGAAGCCTGCACGGGATCCTGGGCCAGTTCGCGGCGCGCAACATCAACTTGTCCAAGCTCGAGTCGCGGCCGAGCAAGCAGGGCCTCGGCGACTACTGCTTCGTGATCGACATGCGCGGCCACCTCGGTGACGAAGTGATCGCCGATTGCCTGCGTGATCTCCACGTCGGCCTGGCCGGGGTGAAGTTCTTGGGCTCGTATCCGGCCGGGGGCGACCATGGCGTGGCCGTGCGCCGCGAGGCCGATGCGGCCTGGCAGGCGGCCGACGGGTGGCTGCGCGGGCTGCGGGCCACGATTATCGACAGCCCCGTCGTAGGGGCCACGCACTCTGGACCCCGCGGTCTCACGGAGCCGGATTGCGCTGGGTCGCAGCCACACCGAGGGTGCGCGGGAGGCGGGGTGTGAGCACGAGGGCCAAGACGCCGACCAGTGCCGCGGCGGCGAAGGCCAGCGCCACGCCGGCAGAGACCGGATGGCCCGAGCGCGTGAGGGCGGCCACGGCGGCCCCACCGACCCCGACCCCGAGCGCGGTCCCAAGCACGTCGGCCAGATTGAGCGAGGCCGAGGCCCAACCCTCTCGCCCCGACGGCGCGGCGTGCAGCATCATCAAAGAGATGGGCGAATAAGAGAGCCCCATTCCGAGTCCCGCCACCGTCCAGGCCGCGAAGGCGACGCCGAGCGGAACGCCGGTCCGCACGAAGAGCTCCATGCCACCAATGCCCACCAAGATGGCGGCCAGACCGCACCCGACCAGGCGCCGCCCCTCGATCCGTTCGTTCAGATGGGCCTGGACCCACGAACCTGTGGTCCACGCGAGCGTCGAGGCCGTCACGACCGCGCCGGCCACCAAGGTGGAGTGGTGGCGCACCGTGGTGATGGACAAGGTGACGTAGGCGTCGGCACCGAAGAACGCGAACGTCAGCAGCCCGCGGCTGAGGATCGTCGTCGCCAGTCCCGGTCGCGCCGACAAGGTGCCGGGGGGCAGGAGCCGGCGCAGTGAGGGCAGGCCGACCAGCGCGCCGGCCGCGGCGAGGACCAGGGCCAACCACAGCTGGTGTTGGCTCAGTGCGGCGAGTACCAGCGCGGCGGCAACGGCGGTGCGGATGCCGTCGCTGACCCGGTGCTCGATCGCTGAGCGCTGGTCGGGCCGTCCAAGTTTCACGAGGGCAGGTAGGGCGAGTGGGCCCGCCACGGCGACGAGCGGGAGCAGCCCCAAAAAGACCCAGCGCCAGCCGAAGAGATGGGCCACGGCCGCAGCTAAGGCGGGTCCGAGAATGCCAGGGATCACCCAGGCCGTCGAGAGCACGGCCATCATGCGGGGGCGCAATCCCTCGGGCAGGCTGCGTCCGATGGCGACGTAGGCCACAGCGGGGACCGCCCCGGCGCCGAAGCCCTGGAGGGCCCGACCCAGTACCAGCACCGCCATGGTCGGCGCCGTCCCCGCCACCACGAGTCCAGCCCCGAAGCACCCGAGGCCAATGACGTAGGGACGGGCCGGTCCGTGGCGGTCGGCGTCGCGCCCGGCCACCACGATCCCGATCAAAGAACCGAGCATGAAGGCGCTGAACACCCAGCCATAGAGGGCGAGTCCTCCGAGGTCACGCGCCACCACCGGCATCACGGTGATCACGGCGAGGGCTTCTGACGCGATGAAGGTGATCGTCAGCACCAGACCGATCGTCAGGCCACGGCGAGCCGGGACCCACAAGCCGTCTTTTTGTCCGTCATCCACCCGCGTGAGGTTAAGAGGTTGTGCGCCCGAACCGCTGGTACTGTGCGCTGGGGAGGGTAAATGACCCAGCAGATGATCGATGTCGACCAGCATCTCTTCGAGTCGCGCCGGACCTGGGTGGATCACATCGAACCGCAGTGGCGCGACGATGCCTTGCGCATCGAGGACGACGCCCAGGGGTGGCCCTGGCTGACCTGGCGGGGTGCGAAACTCTCGCCGATCGAGATCCCGTTCCCCGAGCGATCGGCCGACATCGGTCGGGACCGGTTGCTCCGGGTCAGTGGGGCACGAGCACCGTTCACTTTCGAGGACGTCGTGCCTCGCGCCTATCGAGAGTCCGCACCCCGCCTCGAGCTGCTCGACGAATTCGACATCGCGTCCGCCGTCCTCTTCCCCAACTTCGGGCTCTTGTGGGAGAAGATGCTGGCCGAGGACCGCGACGCGCAACGGGCCAACGCGCGGGCCTACAACCGCGCCATGGTCGACGCCGTGAGTGACGGCGACGGTCGTCTCTTCGGTGTGGCGCACCTGGTCTTGCATGACCCGGCGTGGGCGGTCGAGGAGATCCGCCGGGTGGCCGCCCAAGGGGTCCGCCTCGCCATGGTCGCCCCCGCACCGGTCAACGACAAGCCGCTCTCGCATAGCGACTTCGACCCGGTGTGGGCCGCCTTCAGCGAGCACGATGTTGCTCCCGTGTTTCATGTCTCGGGATTCGAGAGTCCGCTGCATCCGGCGTGGCACCAAGGCGAACTCGAGACCGGCGAGAACCTCTTCGACTCCATCTTCTTGTGGTTGGCCCCTGCCGTCGCGCTCGCCGACCTGATCTTGCACGGGATACTCGAGCGGTTTCCACGGCTGCGTGTCGGTGTGGTCGAGCTCACCGCGAGCTGGGTGCCGAGCTTCTTGCTCCACATCGACGGCGCTTCGGATTTCTACGCACTGCGCCACGGCTCGCCCTACCGCCCATTGGCCCTGCGGCCCTCTGAGTATTTCCTCCGTCAGGTCAAGGTCGCAGCACTGCCCTACGAGATGCCGAACCGCCTGGTCCCCAAAGTCGGTGAAGGGACTTTCATGGTGGGCAGCGACTGGCCGCACGCCGAAGGTGTGGCCGATCCACGGGTCGCAGCCGAGCGCGCCGCCCAGGGCTTGAGCGAGTCGGCGACCGCCGGTCTGCTCAGTGCCAACGCACAGTGGCTGCTCGGACAATGACCGAGCGGCGGGGCGACCGGCTGGTCGCGACGCAGCGCTGATGGGCGTCACCGGCATGGCCAACTTGGCGGTCAAGGTGGCCGATCTCGAAGCGGCCTGTGCGTGGTACAAGGACGCGGGCGCCGACGTCACCGACCCGATCGAGTGGGAGAACGGGCGCCGGGCCGACGTGACGCTCGGTTGGTTGCACCTGACGCTGTTCACCAAGGCTATCTACGAGGATGCGGCCGACCTGCCCGACGAGGGGTTCTTGCACCCAGCCCTCTTTGTCAGCGACCTCGACGAAGAGTTGTCGCGCCATCAGGTGCTGTGGGGACCGAGAGTGGTCTCGGGCACCTTCGGTGTCAGGAGGATCGCCTTTGTCGAAGCGCCCGGGGGCATGCGCCTCGAATTCATGGAGCAGATCGAGCAGCCGGCGGTGCAGCCATGAAGGTGGTGCGCGTCCAGCACGTGAGCGTGAACTGCGAAGGCGAACTTGAGGCCACCAAGAAGTTCTACGCCGACCTCTTCGAGGCGCCCGAGTTGCCCCGACCCGTGATCCCGGGCATCGCTGGCGCCTGGCTCGCGCTCGGCGACGCGGCAACTCCATCTGGTCGATGCCCCGCCGTCGCCCGAGCCGATCGACCGGGCCGCCGACCATTGGTGCATCGAAGTCACCGACCTCGATGCCGCCCGGGCCGAGTTGGAGCGATCCGGCATCGCCTACGAAGAGGGCGCACAGGGCCCGGTCGTCCAGATCTGGATCCACGACCCCGCCGGACGGGTCATCGAGCTCCAACAAGCGCGCTGAGTGAAGATCTGCGTCATCGCCGGTTGGGCGCGCAGTGGTTCGAGTCTCCTGGCCAAGATGCTGGGCCAGTACGAGGCGACGTTCGACGCCGGTGAGTTGATCCAGTGGTGGATGGCCACCACCACCAAAGGGTGGCGATGCGGTTGTGGCGCAGAAGTCGTCGACTGTGCGGTGTGGTCCGCGGTGCTGGCCGCCGTGCCCCCGTCACCGCATATTGGTCAGGTGCACAAGTCCTTCACGACCGAGGGCGTCGTGCAGCGATTTCGAGACCTCCCCGACATCTGGTGGCAGCAACTCGGCGGACGCTCGGCCAAGGTGGAGGCGTCACGCCGGGTCCTCGGCGCCATCTATCACTCGATCCAATCGGTCACCGGCGCGCGAGTGGTGGTGGACAGCTCGAAGTCGCCGGCGTGGGTCGAGCTGGCCCAGAGCCTCGGTGATTGCGATGTGCGCGTCGTCCACCTGGTGCGCGACCCACGCGCCACCGCGTACTCCCACTCGCGGATGCGGGGTACACCATCGGGTATCGACGGTCACCACATGCGACAGATTGGTACGGCGACCAGCGCGATGTATTGGGCCGTCAACCATGGGACGCTGGCCACCGCCACCAGGCGGTCAGTCGGCCGGGAGCGGTACTTTCGGGTGCACTACGAGGACCTCATGGATTCACCGCGGTCCACCGTGGAAGGCATCATGGAGTTCTTGGACGAGCCCACGTCGAACGGACCGTTCATCGACGAGCACGCTTTGACCATGGCCCCGACCCATAACCTGGCCGGCAACGCCATGCGTTTCGATTCCGGCCGGGTTCGCTTGGTGCCCGACGATCAATGGTCGAGCGAGCTCCCACGCTCGACCCGGGTGGTGACGATGGCCATTGCGGGTTCGATCATGCCGCTACTCGGTCCGAAGCCGACACTTCGCTGAGCGGAGGGAGTGGGATTCGAACCCACGGAGGCTTGCACCTCACAGCTTTTCAAGAGCTGCGCATTCGTCCACTCTGCCATCCCTCCAGGCCGCTCATGCTAGGGGAGCCGCACCACTTGACGCGCCAGTTCGCGTCACTTCGCCGGCGACCTTAGGAGTGGTGATCGCGGTTTCGACTGCGGGTTCGTCCGCGCACGGCCTGGTCGAGCACGACCTTGCGCAGCCGCACCACTTTGGGTGTGACCTCAACGCACTCGTCATCGGCGATGAACTCGAGCGCATGCTCGAGGGAGAAGTTGAGGGCGGGGGTCAGGCGCTCGAACTCCTCGGCGGTGGCCGAACGGATGTTGTTGAGCTTCTTTTCCTTGGTGGGGTTCACGTCCATCTCTTCTTGGCGGGCGTTCTCGCCAATGACCATCCCCTCGTAGACCTCTTCGGCGGGTCCGACGATCATGGTGCCGCGCTCTTGGAGATTCATCAGTGCGAACGTGGTGGTCATGCCGCGGCGGTCGGCCACCATCGAGCCGTTGCGACGGGTCTTGAGCTCGCCGTGCCATGGCTCCCACCCGTCGAAGATGTGGTGGAGGATTCCCGTGCCGCGGGTTTCGGTGAGGAACTCGGTGCGAAAACCGATCAACCCACGAGCGGGCACCCGGTAGTCGAGGCGGACCCATCCCGTGCCGTGATTGACCATTTCGGTCATGGTCCCCTTGCGCAGAGCCAGGAGTTGGGTAACCACTCCGAGATAGTCGTCGGGGACATCGACCGAGACGCGCTCGACCGGCTCGTAGGTCTTGCCGTCGATTTCGCGCGTCACCACCTGTGGTTTGCCGACCGTCATCTCGAAGCCCTCGCGCCGCATTGTCTCGACCAGCACCGCCAGTTGGAGCTCGCCGCGCCCGAGCACCTCCCACAAGTCAGGTCGGTCGGTCGGCTCGACCCGGATCGCCACGTTGCCAATGAGTTCGGTATCGAGGCGCGCCTTGAGCAGGCGCGCCGTCAGCTTGGTCCCGTCTTGACCCGAGAGCGGCGAGGTGTTGATGCCGATCGTCATGGCCAAGCTCGGTTCGTCGACCGTGATGGCCGGAAGGGCGACCGGGTCATCCGCGTCGGCCAGCGTCTCGCCAATGGTGACCTCGGCGAGACCGGCCACCGAGACGATCTCGCCGGGGCCGGCCGACTCGGCGGGGACCTGCTCGAGCGATTCGGTGACGTACATCTCGGTGATCTTGGATTTCTCGAAGGTCCCGTCGAGTTTGCACCACGACACCGTGGAGCCCTTGACGAGTTCCCCGTTGTGGATACGGCAGATGGCGAGGCGGCCGAGATAGGGCGACGCGCTCGAGGTTGCAGACGAGGGCCTGGGTTTTGGCGGTTTCGTCGAATTCCGGAGCGGGGATGTGGTCGATGATGGCCTGGAAGAGCGGAAAGACATTCTCGCCCTCGACGCCCTTTTTCGTAGAGACCCACCCGGCGCAGCGCGTTGGCATAGAGGATCGGGAAGTCGATCTGGTGTTCATCGGCGTCGAGGTCCAAGAAGAGCTCTTCGACCTGGTTGACGACTTCGTCGATCCGGGCGTCGGCCCGGTCGACCTTGTTGATGACCAGGACAACCGGCAGTCGTGCCTCGAGCGTCTTGCGCAACACGAAACGGGTCTGGGGCAGCGGGCCCTCAGAGGCGTCCACCAGCAAGAGGACACCATCGACCATGTTGAGCCCCCGCTCGACCTCACCACCGAAGTCAGCGTGACCGGGGGTGTCGATGACGTTCATCTTCACCCCACCCCAGCGCACCGCGGTGTTCTTGGCCAAGATGGTGATGCCCTTCTCGCGTTCGAGGTCGCCCGAGTCCATGACCCGGTCGGTCATCTCTTGGTGGGCGCCGAAGGCGCCGGTTTGGCGCAACATGGCGTCGACCAGGGTCGTCTTGCCGTGGTCGACGTGGGCCACGATGGCTACGTTGCGAATGTCATCTCGTGTCTGCATGGGGGTGACAACGATAGGCCAGGTCGGAGGGTCCTCATGCCGCAGCCCCTGATGCACCGTCTTGATTGGCCCGTTTCGCCTTCAAATAGGCCAATGTGGCGGCCACCGTCTCGACCCCTTGGGCCAGCGTGACGTGGTTTACCTCAGTGCTGACCACGTGGCCCGAATCGGGCCACCACCCGACGATTCGCCCAGGGGGGAAGGGGTCGTTGGTTCGTAGGGACTCGATCAGGGCCACCACGGCGAGCTCTGAGCCGATACTCGCACGCCGCGGCCCGTTCAACACCACCAGGTGGACCGAGACCGCATCTCCTCGTCCATTCGTGCTTTGCGCACGGACCTCGGCCCGGCTCCGCAGCGCCAAGAGTGACGTGCGGGGGCTGTCCCACCAGTGATCTCGGCCGATGACGGGGGCCGCAGCGAAGGCGGTCCAATCGAGCCCGGACCACAGGCGCGTGGCCCAGGTCACGGCGTCGGCTCGCACCGACGCGATGGCGGCGGCACCGAGTCCCGCCAACCACGCGTCCATCGACGACGCACCACGTTCCCCGCGGCGGTGGCGATTGATGGCCTGGCCAATGGCCGCATCCACCGCGCCGATCGGTGTCGACGCCTTCCCCGCCAGCATGGTTCGCACACCCGCCACACCGAGGCCACGTCGCGCCGTGGCGGCCGACCAGACGAACGGTGCGTCGTCTTGTACCGACGCTGCGCCTGAGAGCGCGACCTTGACCAGATGATCGGTGAGGCGGAACGGCCCGAACCCCGAGGACTCAGCGGCCAAGGTGCAGACCTGACTGCCCAGATGTTCGACCTCGCGGCGCGAGACCAGACAGTGATCACGCCGCAATGGGCGCAAGAGCGCATCGGTGAGGCCTGCGGCATCGCTCACGCCAGCACCGGATCGCCGCACGTCGATGCACCGGCCATGTTCATGAGGCGACCGACCACATGGGTGGCCATGGCGCCGAGATGTTCCTCGGTGGTGTCTTCAATGACATAGCGCCCGGCCGTGGCGTCGAGGAGGGCCAGGCGGAACGGCGGGACTCCGTGACGCAGGGTTTCGAGGAGGGCCAGGTAGTGGAGGGCGCCGCGGGCGGCGGCCCACGGTCCACCCGAGGTGATCTGGACCGCGCACGCCGATGCTTGTCCCCGAACCGGTTCGCCGACCAAAAGGTCGAAGACCCCGCCGAGTACGACCCGGCCACCGGCCAAGGGGATGGCGAGGCGATCGTCGGTACGCGGCAGCCATCTTGGCGAGAACGCCGGGGTGAGGCGGCGCAGGTGGCGGGCTTGGCGCCGCACCTCGGCGCAGAGCGCGGCCCGCGCTCGAGGTTCCATCGAGGTGATGTGGGTCACCATCTCGGCCCTCCTCGGCACCACGCTGAGCGCGTCGAGGGCGTCAAGCATTGGGTCGCCGAGGTGACCGGTGGTGACCAGTTGGCGGAAGAGCGCATGAACCAGCACCGAGATCATCAGTGGCACGGGGTAGGCCGTGTCGCCATTCGTCGTTGAAGTGGGCGCGCCGGGGTCTTCATTGCCCAGGAACTGACGGGGCCCGAGGTAGAGCGCCGGCGCCTCGTCACCGCGGGCAGCCACCAGATCGGCGGCACCGTCTTCGAGCCAGGCCCGCAGTCCGCCGGCCAAGGACGGGTCGAAATGTGGCCGATCCGTCGATCTGTCCCGCAGGCGTTCCAAGATCTCGCCTTGCAAACTGGCGGGTGCCGCGGGCGCCGCCGGTCGGCCGGACCCCGCGACCGGGTGGGACTCGAGGTGACGGGGGGATCGAGGAGGCTGTGCGAGCGTGACGGGAACCATGCCTGAAGTGTGCCTGGTGGGTGTGACTCCGCCGAAGGGCCGGATCGCTTCCTCTACCCTGAAAGGTGTGATGGCCACGGTCTTTCATCCAATGCTGGCGACAAACGTCGGGTTTTTCATCACGTTCGGGCTCTTCGTGGTCGGGTGGCTGATCCTTGCCTTCTTGACCATCCGTTGGGCCATCCGTCATGACCGGGCCGGATTCAAGGAATGGCGCCAACGCCAAGCGGCGGCATCGGCGATTCCGACGGTCACACGGTTCCCCGACCCTGGGGAACAAGACGTCGGCCCCCCATTTGGCCAATGAGTCCAACGGCGCCGACCGACGGACTCATGGCGCGCTCGGCGTGGCCGCCTCGGCCGCCGCACCGCGGAACCTGAGCGCCCGAAGACGGCGTTCGTCCTAGCCGGTGGGGGCAGTCGAGGTGCGGTACAGATCGGCATGCTCGATGAATTGGTGGCCCGGGGCATTCGCGCCGACCGGGTCTATGGCGCATCGGTCGGAGCCATCAACGGCGCCGCCTACGCCGCCAATCCGACCACCGAAGGTGTGGCCCGAATGGCTGACATCTGGCGCAAGCTCAAGGGCGACGACATCTTCCCGCGTTCGGTCCTCGACGGTCCCTGGCTGTTCTTGCAACGGCGGCCGGCGGTGCATGCCAACACGGGACTGCGCGCCATCATCGAGGCGGGAATCGATTTCGAGAACCTCGAGGATGCGGCGATTCCCTTCGAACTGGTGACGACGTCGCTGAGCGACGGTCGAGAGCGGTGGATCACCCACGGCAATGCGGTCGAGGCAATCTTGGCCTCGTCGGCCATCCCGTCGCTGTTCCCGCCCGTCGTGATCGACGGGGATGCCTTGGTCGACGGCGGCGTGGTCAATAACGTCCCGATCAGCCGGGCGATCGCGGCGGGGTGCACCCGCATCTTCGTGCTGTTGTGCGGACCGATGCACTACCAACCCCGTCAGGCCAAGCGCCCGGCCGAGGCGGCCTTGACCGCATTCTTTGTAGCGATCCATGCGCGCTTCGCCCGCGAACTCGCCGACATCCCACGGGGGGTCGAAGTCGTGGTCTTTAGCGGCGGGGGTGAACCCTCCACGCAATACCGTGACTTCTCGGGCACCGCGGCCATGATCGAGGAGGGGCGGGCCGAGGTGGCTGAAGTACTCGACCGCTATGCCGACACGTCCCAAGATCTGCTGGTGCCTGCGGAGTTGGCGGGGCGGCCCAGGTCGGTGGTGGCCCCGACACCGTCATCTGATGCGAGCGACGCCACGTCACCCCCCGACGACGAGTCTGAAACGGAGATGGCGTTGCGCGTCCCGCGCGATGTGGTGCCGGACGCTGCGGCCCGGGCCAGGCGCACGGTGCCGTGAGTGCGGGCGAATACCTCTTGGACAACCAGGAGGCAGCCGCCGGTGCCCGCTTTCGCGCCTTCACCGCGCTATTTGATCCATCGACCTTCCGACACATCGATGCACTCGGCATCGCTGCGGGTTGGCGCTGTTGGGAGGTGGGGGCCGGGGGCACCTCGGTGGTGCAGTTCCTCGCCGATCGGGTTGGCGCCAACGGCTCCGTGTTGGCCACCGACATCGACGTCGCATGGGCCTCGGCGGCCGCCGAGGCGCACAACGTCACCGTTCAGCGCCACGATGTGGCCAAAGACCCGGTGCCACCGGGGGGATTCGATCTGGTGCACGCGCGACTCGTGCTGGTCCATGTGGCGGAGCGTGCGACTGCGCTCGAGCACATGGTGGCCGCTGTGCGGCCCGGTGGCTGGATCTTCCTCGAGGACGCCGACCCGCAGCTCCAACCGCTCAGTTGCCTTGAGGTGCTCGGGCCCGAACAAGAGCTGGCGAACCGTCTGCGCAGCGGATTTCGGTCCCTGATGGCGGGGCGCGGCGTGGATCTGGCCTATGGGAGGACCCTGCCCAGACGCTTGCGCGAGGCCGGCCTAGTCGACGTCGGGTGTGACGCCTCGTTCCCGATCGCGTTGCCCGAGTGCGCCGATCTCGAGGTGGCAACGATTGCCCTGATCAAAGAACAACTGTTGACCCATGGGGTGGCAACGGAGGAAGAAATTGCCCGCCACCTGGCCAACGTGGCGGCCGGCGTGCTGGATCTGACCCAGCCGCCAATGGTCGCCGCCTGGGGTCGCCGAGCTCCTTGAACGCCGCTTCGACGGCCCCGGATGCCAATGTCACAGCGCACCGGTTAAATGGGGGGGTGTCCGGTGCCGATCCCGCTCTCCCGGCCTTCCATCCGGCGGTCGCCAGTTGGTTCGCCGGCCGATTCCCTGAGGGCCCGACCGCACCACAGCTGGCGGCCTGGCCACACATAGCTTCGGGCCATGACGTCTTGGTGGCCTCACCCACCGGGACCGGTAAGACGTTGACCGGCTTCTTGGTGGCCATCGATGCGGCCTATCGGGCGGCCGAGGCGGGCACCAGAAGCCGATCTGGACCAGAAGTGTTGTACGTGTCGCCGTTGCGGGCATTGGCGGTCGACGTCCACGAGAACCTCCATGTTCCCTTGAGCGAGATCCGCCAAGAGGCCCTCCGGCTCGGGCACCATGACCCCGAACTGCGGGTGGCCATCCGCACCGGAGACACCCCGCCGGCCGAGCGTGCCGCCATGCGCAAGTCAGCCCCGGACCTCTTGGTGACCACGCCCGAGTCGCTCTATCTGCTCTTGACCGCGCCGGCCTCGCGGGCAATGTTGCGCGGGGTGCGGACCGTCATCGTGGACGAGGTGCATACCTTGGCCCGTGACAAGCGGGGCAGCCATCTCGCGCTCAGCCTCGAACGACTCGACGCGGTGGTGAGTGAGAGTGGGGGCCACCTTCAGCGCATCGGGCTGTCCGCCACCCAGCGGCCCCTCGAAGTGGTGGCCCGACTGCTCTCGGGGGTGCGTCCCGAGCGGGCGCCGACGGTGATCGTCGACTGTGGCCATGCCCGAAATCTCGACGTGTCGATCGAACTGCCCGACTCCGAACTTGAGGCCGTGGCCAGCGGCGCCCAGTTCGGCGACATTTTGGATCGCATTGCGGCGCATACCAAGGACCACCGCACGACCTTGGTGTTCGTCAACACCCGAAAGATGGCCGAGCGGGTGGCCCACCAGTTGGCCGAGCGGCTGGCCGGTGAGGCCGATGGTCGCCACGGAGATGATGTGGACGCCTCCTTGTTGGTGGCCGCCCATCACGGCAGTCTTTCGGCCGCTCGTCGCCGCATCGTCGAGACCCGGCTGCGGGCGGGCGACCTGCGGGCGCTGGTGGCCACGGCGTCATTGGAACTCGGTATCGATGTCGGTCCCGTCGAACTGGTCTGCCAGATCGGTTCGCCCCGGGCGATCGGGACCTTCCTCCAGCGAGTCGGTCGGGCCAACCACCAGCGCGACGGCACGCCAGCGGGTCGACTCTTTCCAATGACGCGCGACGAACTGGTCGAGTGCACCGCGCTGCTCGCCGCGGTGCGTGCCGGCCGTCTCGACCTCCTCGAGCCTCCGGTTGCCCCGCTCGATGTATTGGCGCAGCAGCTGGTCGCCGAGGTCGCGTCGGTCGAGGAATATGACGTCGAAGCGTTGTGGCAACTGGTGCGGGCGAGTGCGCCTTTCGCCGAGTTGGAGAGGTCGGACTTCGACGAAGTGGTGGCCCTCGTCAGCTGGGGTATCGAGACGGGGCGGGGAAGGCGCGGTGCACATCTCCATCACGACGCGGTCAACGGGCGACTCCGGGCCCGCCGCGGGGCCCGGCTCGCCGCGCTCACCGGGGGTGGCGCCATCCCCGAGACCGGGGACTACCGCGTCGTGCTCGACCCAGACGGCGTGACCGTCGGTTCGGTCCACGAGGACTTCGCCGTCGAGGCGATGGCCGGGGACATCTTCTTGCTCGGGACACATTCATGGCGGGTGGCCAAGGTCGAGGTCGGAACCGTACGGGTCCATGACGCAGGCGACTTGCCGCCCACGGTGCCGTTTTGGCTGGGTGAGGCACCGGCCCGCACGGCTGAGCTCTCAGAAGCGGTCAGTGACCTTCGCGGCGAACTCGAACCGCTCTTAGCGGCGAACGACGGAGCGGGGCGCGCGAGCTCGTCTGTCAACGCGCCGCGGTGAGCACCGAGGTGGCCCAACAGGTGGTCGCCTACTGCGCCGCGGGATTGTCGGCACTCGGGCATCTGCCGACCAGGTCGCGCCTGGTGGTCGAGCGCTGTTTCGACGAGAGCGAGGGCAGCCAGCTCATTTTGCATTCTCCATACGGTGGTCGGGTGAATCGCGCGCTCGGACTGGCGCTGCGCAAGCGCTTCTGCGTCTCGTTCGACTTCGAGCTCCAGGCGGCGGCTGACGACGACACCGTCGTGCTCTCGCTCGGACCCCAGCACAGCTTTCCGCTCACCCGGGTCCAATCCATGTTGTCGTCGGCCAACGCCAAAGAGGTGTTGGTCCAGGCCGTCCTGCTGCACCCGATGCTGGCGGCGCGCTCGGCGGTGGAATCTCAATCGAGCTCTCGTGCTCCCGCGCATGCGCGTGGGCAAGCGCCGGCCCATCCATCTCCAGCGCATGGAGGCCGATGACCTCTTGGCGGCGGTGTGGCCGGGATTGGCCGCATGCCAGGAGAACGCGCCACCTGGCCCCGTTGCCGTCCCCGACCACGTACTGGCCCGCCAGACGGTCGACGACTGCCTCCATGAAGGGCTCTCGGTCGAAGGCCTGGTCGATCTGTGGTCCAAGGTCGAGTCCGGTGAAGTCGAGATCCATACCGTCGAGTCATCTGAGCCATCGGTGCTGGCGCACGGCATCTTGAACGGGCGTCCGTTCACGTTCTTGGACGGCGCACCGCTCGAGGAGCGCCGCACGCGTGCCCTCTCCCTCAAACGGGGACTCGGCGCGCTCGGCGCCCAACGGGCTGCCCGTGCCGACCGAACAACTCGACGCACTCGATCCCGAGGCAGTGGCCATGGTCTTGGACCAAGTCCGTCCACGCTTGCGCAATCCCGATGAGCTTCACGATCTCTTGCTCTCGTTGGTGGCGTGCCGACCGGTCGAAGAATGGGCGGCCTGGTTCGCCTCCTTGGAGCGGGACCATCGGGCGACGAGCATCGATGGGGCCTGGGTCGCCACCGAGCGGATCGCCGACGCCACGTCGATGTCGAACGACGATGACGCGGTGGCCGCGTGCGTGGGTGGCCACCTGGACTTGGCCGGCCCGGTCTCGCTCGACGAGTTGACCGCGGCGAGTCCACTTCCGGGTGGCGCACCACGTGGCGCACCCGTGACGCCGGCTCGGGCCCGCACCGCGCTGGCCCGGTTGGAGAATCAGGGCTCGGCCATCGAACTGCCCGACGGACGCTGGTGCGCCCGCCACCTGTTGGTTCGCCTCCATGGAGCGAGTCGGCAACGTCGACGGGGCCAGGTGGCCGCAGTCCCGATCACCGACTATGTCCGCTTCCTCACCTCGTGGCAGCACGTGGCTGCGGGCACGCAGCTCGAAGGGCGCGCCGGACTCTTGTCGGTGCTCGAGCAGCTCCAAGGGATCGAAGCGCCCGCAGTTGAGTGGGAAGCGCAGATCCTGCCGGCCCGGGTGGCCGGCTACGACGCTCGCTGGCTCGATGAGCTGTGCCTCTCGGGCGAGGTCGTGTGGGGTCGCCTCTCGCCGAGGATGGAGGGGGCGGGGAGAGCGGGCTCACCCTCGCCGGCCACCCCACTGGCCTTCGTGGTCCGCGAGGATCTCGGTCAGATGGTGCGCGCCGTACGCGCCGGCGCGGCGATCGTCGAGCCCGAAGTCGGGGTGGCGGCCGATGTGCTGGCGGCACTGCGTCAACGGGGGGCGTGTTTTCGACCCGAGCTTGCGCCCTTGACCGGTCGACTACCGGCCGAGATCGACGAGGGCCTGTGGGACTTGGTGGCCCGGGGCATCGTCACCGCCGACGCGTTCTCCGCGGTGCGGTCACTGCTCTCGGCTCGTGACCGTTGGCGCACCCGCACCTACCGGCGCCCGACGACGCGGAGCGCATCGAGGAGAGCGGGCCTGGCCCGGCGCCGCGCGCCGGCGGGGACCGGGATCGGTGAGGGTCGCTGGTCGCTTCTGCCGGTCGACGAAGCAATCACCCAAGAGTCGACGGCTCCGCGCAACGAGGAGTTGGCCGAGGACGTGGCCTGGCAGCTCCTGGCGCGCTGGGGGGTCGTGGCGTTCGAAGTGTGGTCCCGCGAATCGTTCCGGGTGCCATGGCGCGAGGTGGTGTGGGCACTGCGGCGACTCGAGGCCAGAGGCGTCGCGCTGGGCGGCCGATTCGTGATGGGCCTTTCGGGAGAGCAGTACGCCCTGCCCGAGGCCGCGCAGGCCCTGCACAAGGTCAATCGCACCCAAGCGCGGGGTGAAGAAGTGGTGGTGGCCGGCGCCGATCCGCTCAACGTCACCGGCTCGATTGTCGGTGGAGCCAGGGTCCCCACGCGCCGCAACCAGCGCGTGACCCTTCGCGACGGTGCGGTGGTGGAGAACCGCCAGGCCGGCTGAGTCGATGGGAACTCCGCCACGTCGTTGCATCGACCTGAACGCCGACGTTGGGGAGGCCGAGGACGAGCTCGGCCGCCAACGCGAACTCGATCTCTTAGGAGTCGTGACGACCGTGCATGTGGCGTGTGGTGGCCATGCCGGCGATGCCGCGACGATGCGGCGGGTGACCTTGGCGGCGGGTTCGGCCGGGGTGGCGGTCGGCGCACATCCCTCCTACCCCGATCGCCAAGGCTTCGGTCGCCGGGCGACCGTGCTTTCGACGGCCGAACTCTCGGCTTCATTGGCGAGCCAGATCGATGATCTCATTGCGGCGGCTGCCCGGGACGACGTCGCTGTGGTTTCGGTGAAACCGCACGGTGCCCTCTATGGCGAAGTGGCCAAAGGCGGCCCGGCCTGCGCCGCGCTGATCGAGGCCATGGTCGCCACTTGCGCGCCTGGGACCGCGGTGGTCCTGCCGCCGAACTCGGTGGCGCACGACGTGGTGCGCGGCGCCGGTTTCCGGGTAGTCGCCGAGGGCTTTTGTGACCGGTCCTATTGCGCCGATGGCTCCCTCATGGCGCGCGCGCTGGCCGGGTCGGTCTATCGCGACCCCCGGGCGGCCGCGGCCCAGGCCCTCTTGCTCGCGCTCGATGGCACGGTGGCCACGTCGGACGGGACGATGCTCGAATGTGCGGTCGACACGCTGTGCATCCATGGCGACTCGCCGGGTGCGATGGCGATGGCGGTGGCGGTGCGCCAGGCGCTCGGCGACGCCGGCCTCGTGGTGGCCGCCAGCGCGCAGAGCTGAGCGGGTCGCCAATGTGGTCGCGCTCGGTGCCCGTTGGCGAGGTGCGTCGCCTGGGTGATTGTGCGTTCCTCATCGGCGTGGTGAACGCCCGGGCGGCCCGAGACCTCATCGAGGCCATCGACGCCGCAGCCTTTAGTGGGGTACGCGAGATCGTCGGGGGACTGGCGAGCGTCATGGTCGCGCTCGACCGCACCGCCACGACGCGAGCAACTGCGGCGAGCGTGCGGCGTGCGCTCGAACGCCTGGCGCGCGACCTTGGGCGGCGCGGACGTGAAGGCTCGAGTGATCCCGCGCCCGCCCACCACCTGATCTCGTGCATCTTCGATGGCCCCGACCTCGACGAAGTGGCTGAGCGGACCGGGTGTGCGAGCGACGAAGTGGTCGACCTCTTGACGGCCGCCACCTTGACCGTGGCCGTCATTGGCTTCTCTCCGGGCTTCGCCTATCTCGAGGGGCTGCCCGACGTGCTCGCCGCAGTGCCGCGGCGAGCGCGGCCGCGTCCCGCGGTGCCGGCGGGTTCGGTCGCGCTGGCCGGTGGTCATGCCGCGGTCTACCCGTCGGCGTCACCGGGCGGGTGGCACCTGATCGGCCGCACCAACGAGGCGTTTTTTGACCCGCGCCGTCCGCCCTACTGCCGTTTCGCACCGGGCGATCAGGTCCGGTTCTCGAACAAGATGGCGCCGCTTGCTCGCGGGTGCCCCGAGATGGCACGCCTGGACCAGGTGATGGCGCGCCGCCGGTGTTCGTGGTTGAACAACCCGGACTGCGCACCGTGCGCCAAGACGGTGGGCGAGCAGGCGTGGCGTCGCTCGGGGTCCCGGGTGCCGGACCGGCTGATGGCTATGCGTTGGCGGTGGCGAATCGGCTGGTGGGAAACCGTCCTGACGCGGCGGCCCTCGAGATCACGGCGCGGGGCCCGACCCTTCGTTGCAGGCGCGACACCTTCGTCGCGGTCGTCGGCGCTGACCCGGTGGTGACAATCGACGGGCAACGGGTCGGCGCCGGTGCGGTGCTGCCGGTCGCCGCCGGGCAGCGCCTCGACGTCGGCCTTGTCGGCGGTGGCCTTCGCACCTACCTCGCGGTCGCCGGAGGATTCAGCGGGCCCGAAGTGTTCGAGAGCTGTGCGAGCGATTCGTTGTGCGGTCTCGGACCGGGGCCACTGCGCACCGGCGACGCACTTTCGGCCGGACCTCTGACTCCACCACTTGGTGATCACGTTCGCCCCGCACCGGGCGAGGCCCGCTCGGCCGACGGCCGCCGCGTGCTGCGGGTCGTTGGCGGTCCTCACCGCGAGTTCTTCGTGGACGGGGCATTCGACGCACTCGGTTCCCGGCGCTTCGTCGTCGCCGCGCAGAGCAACCGCATCGGTGTGCGGCTGGCGCCCGAAGGAGCGCCGGGCAGCGTTGCGCCGCAAGCGAGCGGCGGGTGCTGAACTCGATTCACAAGGTGCGCTCAGCGGAGCCATCCAGGTTCCCCCCGACGAGATCCCCGTCGTGCTCGGCCCCGATCACGCGACCATGGGCGGGTACCCCGTCCTCGGGGTCGTCGTCTCGGCCGACCTTTGTTGGCTCGGTCAGTGCGCGCCCGGGGATCGCATCGTGTTGTGGCCGATCACCCACGCCGAGGCAGACGAGGCGTGGGACGCCTATGCCCGACAGCTCGCCTCGGCCGTGGTCGGCCGCTATCCGCTGACCCTCGACTAGACGCCGACGCGGCGGCTGATGTCGGCACACTCTTCGCAGACCGACTCGGGGATGACGCCGCGGCGCATCAAGAAGTTGAAGATGTGGCAACCGACACAGATGGCCAGCACCGATTCAGCGAAGGCGAACACCACCATCATGGCGAGCAATACCTGACTGACCCGCCACGCTCCGCTCAACCAGCAAATGGTGGCGGCCGTCGTCACGACGGTGCCGATGGCCTGGGCGAATCGCTTGGGTGGGCCGGGCACGAGGCGGGCATGGCTGCTGAGACGGGGGGCGACCACGCGCGTGGCGAACTGGCCGAGTGGGCTGAGGGTCGGTCCGGTGAGGACCCGGGCCCAAAAACCGAGGGTCAAGGGTATGAGCAGCCAGGGGAGATCGGCCGCCAAGGTGATGAGTGAGAGCACCATGACCACGGCGGCAACCGTGCGCGCCGCCACCTCGTTCACCGGGTTGGGGAAGCTGAAGAGGGAATCCGACGATGCCATGACCCATAAAGCGTAGCGAATTGGTCAGTTATTCCCCACCCGCTCAGGCCAGCAGCTTGATCGTGGTGGCCAGTCCCACGGCAATGACCACCAGACGCAGGGAATTTGCCGAAATGGACAGGGCGACCCGGGCCCCGATCCATCCCCCAAACAGGCTCCCGACGGCCAGGCAGAGCACTGCACCGACCACCAACCCGCCGTGGATGATGAAGATGATGGCGGCCACGCCGTTGACCAAGATCGACAGCACCGTGCGTAACCCGCTGGTCCGGGTGATCGAATCGGGGAGGCACAGGCCCAAGATGGCGAGGAGGATGACCCCGAGCCCGGCCCCGAAATAACCGCCGTAGACCGAGGCCATGAACGTCGCGATCACCAGCGCCGCCGGGTGGACACGCCCGGGGTCGTCGCCGCCGCTGAGCCGGCGGCGAAGCAGGGGTTGGACCGCAAAGAGGAGGGATGCGCCCAGCACCAGCCACGGAGCCAGGGCGGTGAAGTCCGACGACGGGGTAGTGAGCAACAAGATGGCGCCGACGAGTCCGCCGGCGGCCGCCACCGGGCTCAGGCGCACGAAGCGGCGCTGTTGATCGGCGATCTCGCGGCGGAACCCCGCGGCGCTGCCGAGGTAGCCGGGCCAGACCCCGATGGTGTTGGTGATATTGGCAGTCAGGGCGGGCAGACCGAGCGCGAGCAGGACAGGGAACGAGATGAGGCTCCCACCTCCGGCCACCCCGTTGAAGATGCCCGCACCGATTCCCGCGGCGATGAGGATGGCGATATGGAGCGGGGTGAAGGAGATCGTCCCGACGAGCGTCGCCTCCATAGAGGATCAGCGTAGGAGACGGCGCCATGACCGCGACGTGGTGGCCCTCGAGCGGAGCACCGGGCACCGCGCCGCGCCACGATCCCGAGCGCACCGAGGCCCATTGGACTCACGGTGGCGGTGACCGCCTACTGTGCCTGGGCGGCACTGGCGACCCGTTGGTGCGGCTTCGATTGAACCATCCCGAGAAAAGGAGCTGACATGGTCAGACTGACGTGTCTGTTGCGGCGCAAGGCGGGCTTGACGCCGGCGGAGTTCCACGAGCACTGGCGCACCGTGCACGGCCCCCTCATCGCCGCCAGCCAAAGTGGCAGCCATGTGGTGCGCTACGAGCAGCACCCGCGTCCCCTCAGCGATTACAGCGGGGAAGACGACCCGGGATTCGATGGCGTGACTGTGCAGTGGTTCGAGAGCATGGACGAGTACCGGGCCCATATGGGCGAGCCGGACTTCTCGGTGATGTGGCAGGACATCGAGACGTTCTTGGACACCGACAGCCTGCACTTCGTGCTGACCGAGCACCCCAACTTGGTGATGGGATCTGATCCGTTCCCGCTGGCCTAGCTAGGCGAAGTGATCGGCCCCGCCCGCACTCGGTGCGGCGGGCAGGTCCGGCGGCGGTGCCAGCATCGGTGGCGGCGGGGCCAGGACCACGGCGATCTCGCTCGTGGTGGCGGCCTCTGTCCCCGGTTCTGGTTCGGCTGGGACCGGGACCGAGCGCAGCGTCCGGCGGATCGGCGGCATCATGGCGAGCGCCTGGCTGCGGCGCCGTTCCATGGTGGCCATCAGGTCCTGCCACTCACGAGCAGACACCCGCGCCAAGTCGTCGGGCAGGCGGCGCAAGAGGCGCTCGAGGTCGAGGCGATGATGTTCGGCAACCCCGCCCATGAAGAAGATGGTCGGCGCGGGCAGGTGGGTGTCGCCGATCGCCAGCTCGGCCAGCCTGGCCGCGGCGACCTCGGCGTCTTGCATGAGGCCGAGTTGGTTCTGCAGTCCAGTCAGGCGGCGGGTGTAGCGGTTGGTGCGCCCGCCATAGAGCTCGCCGGTGAACTCGAGGGAGTACCGCAACCGTTTGCAGCGAATGCGCACACGGTGGAAGTCGGCCACCTTGCCGGTGCGCTTGGCCCGCCGCGCCGCTTTCATCACGGCGGTGTGCCGGGAGATGACCAGGTCGGGAACCGCCACGGTGGCGGGGAGTCGCGCCGCGGTCGAGCGGCGGAGCGGGCCTTGGCGCACCATGGTCTCCATGCCAGCGAGCAGGCGGTCCCATCGCACCGAGTCGAGGGCCGCCAGCATGTCGGCACGCGCCATGTCCCGAGCATCATCGAGCAGCAAGGAGAGATCCCGCAGCGGGTCGTGGTCATCGGAGGCAAAGACGTCGCCCCAGGCCGCCGCGGTCTTCGACATGTCCTCGAGTGCACCGATCTGCACGTCGAGGTCCCGGACGTGTCCGAGCACGGCGGCGATCCATCCGAGCTCGGTGCGAAAGACCCCGGCGCGCACCGGCAGGACGTCGACGAAGAGGTCGAGGGCCGCCCGGAGACGCCGCGTGGCGACGCGCATGTCGTGGAGCTCTTCGGGGTCTTCGCCGACGCGTTCCGCTCTCCTTGTCCCGCAAGACCGAGAGTTGGCGCCGAAGCACCGCGTAGGCCAGTTCGCCGAACGTGACGTCGGGGCCGACTTCGGTCGGGCCGAGATCCGGTGGGCCCGGGATCACTGCGCCCATGGCCATCAATCCAGCTTCGAACTTGGACAAGGTCGCCGGTTGGAGACCGCACGCCGCCTGGAGCTGGCGCACGATGGGTTCGAGCGTGTCTTGCCATTCGGGGAGCACTTCGACCTCGACCCGGCGCAGCTGCATTGGGCGTTGGCCCTTCCCGACCACCACCATGGTGTCGTCGAGGGCGAGCTCGGCTGCGTCAACGCCGCCCACTCGAAGAACGAAGGGGCGCCTGCGGGTACGGACCTCGAGGATCTGGCGGACGCTGCGCCGACCCGCAATGGCGTGGACCCGGCGACCGACGGCTCCTTCGGTGCCCAAACCGGCAAGGCCATCGTCGGGGAGGTCCTCGGTGACTTCGAGGCGTTGGCGCAGGCCGCCGGCCCCGGCCGAGGTCGTGTCCTTGAGCGTGATCTCGTCGTGGCGTCCCCACGACCGGGTGCGAAGCACGAATCCGGCGCGCACCATCCGCCAGTCTTGGGTATCGAGATATGAGTCGATCATCCGGCGCGGCGGGCGGGCCACGGCGGTGATGGTCAGCTGTTCATCTGCATCGATGGACAGCATGGGCAAGGTGGAGAGCCAACGCTCGACGGGACGCAGGTCCAGTGCGTCGAACTGCCACTCGATCTCAATCATCTCGCGCCCGTTGGTGTCATTGGTTTGAGATTCGCGGGCCATGAGCCGAGGCTACAACGCGGCGGACCGCACGGGGCTGACGATGCGAATCGGTCACGAGATCAGGCCGGCGCGGCGGTAGGGTGGGACCGTGGCACGACCCGCGGTGACGATTTCACCTCAAGTCCCGGCCGAAGTGATTCAAGCGGCGGGCGGTTTTATTGGTGCGCCGGGTCGCCGACGAGTTGCAGATCGCCATCGTGCACCGCCCCACCCAGGGCGACTGGTCCTTCCCCAAGGGCAAGCTCGAAGTGGGCGAGACCCACGAAGAAGCCGCCCAACGCGAGGTGCAAGAAGAAACGGGAATGACACGCGCCTCTTGCGTTTCGTCGGGCACACCGAATACATCGATCGCAAGGGTCGCCCCAAGGTGGTCGCCTACTGGGTCATGGCCGCCGACTCGGGGAAATTCGTCGTCAACGGAGAGGTCGACGAGCTCCGCTGGCTGGACTTTCATAGTGCTGCGGGACTCTTGTCGTATCCGAGGGACCGCGAGCTCCTGGGCGTCGTGAGCGCAGCGGACCAGGTCGAACCACTTGTCTGAAAATTATCGTCCGCCACGACGTTTGGCGTTGGCGGGGGTTGGGTAAGTGAGATTCACACGATCGCCCCCCATGATCGCTGTGGCCGGTCGGGTCGCCCCAGCTGATGCATTGTGTGTGCCGGTTTCGGCAGGCGCGGTGAGGATCAGCTGGGGTTCCCCGACCGCTCCGCGTAACGTGGCTGTGTGTCCCCCAGCGATGGTGCGCCAATCGGCGGCACCACCGACGCTGCGTTCGCCTCGGTCCGAGACACGTTCGCCGAGAATTTCGCCGAGCGCGGCGAGGTGGGCGCGTCACTCTGCGTCGTCGTAGACGGCGCCGTCGTCGTCGATCTGTGGGGCGGTTGGAGGGATCGGGAGCGACGACACCCCTGGGGCGCCGACACGCTGGTCAATGTCTTTTCGGTCGGCAAGGCGATCGCCGCCTTGTGCGTGGCCCGAC
Source organism: uncultured Acidimicrobiaceae bacterium (assembly GCA_963800725.1). Classification (GTDB taxonomy): domain Bacteria; phylum Actinomycetota; class Acidimicrobiia; order Acidimicrobiales; family RAAP-2; genus Bog-473. Next base: position 94,325 of record CAWDCE010000007.1, read on the forward strand.
TGGTCGGCGAGGGGCTCTGTACCTTTGATGATCCGATCTCGGTGATCTGGCCCGAGTTCGCGGCACAGGACAAGGGATCCATCTCGCTTCGCCAACTCTTGAGCCATCAAGGGGCGCTTCCGGCCATCCGGGGAGACATGGGCGATGCAGCAATCTTCGACCATGGGCTCATGGCGTCGACCCTGGCCGCGGAGGCTCCGTGGTGGGCGCCGGGCGACGCGCACGGCTACCACGTCAACACGTTCGGTTTCTTGGTGGGTGAAGTGGTGCGACGGGTCGCCGGGCGCACACTGGGCGCGGTGTTGGCCAACGAGATCGCCGGCCCTCTCGGTGCCGACTTTTTCATCGGCGTGCCGAGGGAAGAGCTTGGGCGAGTCGCGGATTTCCTCGGCATGCCTGATTCACCCGGGCCTTGGGCGGCGAAGGGCAAGTCTGAGACACAGATCATGGAGCATCACACGTACTTCAACCCACCGACCATGTCGGGAATGGGGGTGGTCAACTCGACACGATGGCGTAGGTCAGAAATGCCCTCGACCAACGGGCACGCGAGCGCCCGGGGCATCGCGCGCCTCTATGACGCCATGGTCCACGCGGGGACGTGGGGGATGACCCAGGTGTGTGAGTCCGCACCGCTCGCCGAAGCCGTCCGCGAAGCGGTGGACGGTCCCGACTTGGTCCTCGGACGTCCGTCGCGTTTCGGGCTCGGGTTCCAGTTGACCCAACCAGAGCGACCCCTCGGGCCCAACGCCGAGAGCTTTGGGCACTTCGGTGCGGGAGGTGCGCTGGGCTTTTGCGACCCCGTGGCGACCTTGGCTTTCGGCTACGCCATCAACACCATGGGACCCCGATGGCAGAACCCGCGGAATGCGGCACTGATCGATGCTTGCTACCAGTGCCTCGAGATGTGATCCCTTCGACGTTGCCGCCGGGGACCACATCTCAAGGGTGGTCATCCCCGGTGGGGCACCGGTCGCGGGTATTCTGAGGTCGAAACGCCAACTGGGGTTACACCGGTCATCGGGATGCCAGTCGTCCCGGTGCCGTGCACCACGATCACGAGGAGAGCCACACCATGGTTGCCACCAACTACCCGATTCTCGACGTCTTTTGGACGATGCTCGAAATTCTTCGCGCTCTTCATCTGGATCTACCTGCTGTTCGTCGTCTTCATCGACATCTTCCGCAGCCATGACCTCAAAGGATGGGCCAAGGCCCTGTGGGTGATCGGCATCATCATCTTCCCGCTCCTCGGTGTCTTGGTGTACCTGATCGCCCGGGGCGGCAAGATGCATGAGCGGGCGGCCCAGGCGGCCCAGGCCCAAAAGCAGGCGTTCGACTCCTACGTGCAAGAGACCGCCGGGCAGAGTTCGGCTGACCAGCTGGCCAAGCTGGCCGACCTCAAGGAAAAGGGTGTGCTGACCGACGAGGAATTCGCGGCACAAAAAGCCAAGATCCTCGCCTGAGTCAACCCCCGGGGGGCTGACTGGCGTCAGCGGGTAAGCAACATGCAGCCGGCGATGGGACCACCGCCGGCGGAGACGGCGGCGACCTGAGCGTTGGCCACCTGGCGCAATCCCGCCTGGTGGCGGAGCTGGAGCACGGCTTCGTGAAGGACCCAGTAGCCATGCATGCGGCCGGCCGAGAGTTGGCCGCCGTAGGTATTGAGCGGGAGTTCTCCATCGAGGGCGATTCGTCGTGCACCCTCGACGAATGGACCCGCCTCGCCGTCCCCGCAGATCCCGAGTGCCTCGAGCCAAGCCAAGGTCAAGAAGGTGAAGCCGTCGTAGAGCTCGGCGACGTCGATGTCCTGCGGCACGAGATCCGTGCGGCTCCACATCTGGGCGGCGGCGTCGACCGACGCCATCTTCGGATAGTCGGGGCGTTCATCCCACCCCCCTTCGCCCGAGGCGGCACCGGTGGCCTCGACCCGCACCGCGTGATGTTTGGCGTCGGGCGCGAAATCCGCACAAGAGACGACCACGGCGATCGATCCGTCGACCGGGACATCGCAGTCATAGAGGCAGAAGGGGTCAGAGATCATGCGAGCCCCGAGATAGTCCTCCATCGTCATGGGCTGGCGATAGGCCGCCAATGGATTGAGCGCGGCGTTGCGCCGTGTGTTGACGGCGAGCCAACCGAGCTGCTCTTTGGTGGTCCCATAGAGGTACATGTGACGGCGGCAGTGCATCGCCACCCAGTTGGCGGCCGAGTACGCGTGCATGGTCAACAGCGGGCCGATCCACTCCAGCGCAATGGCCGCTGGCGCGTCGGCCGAGGGTGCGCCACCGCGTTCGGGGACCGCGCCGCCGGCGGGGAGGATGGTGCCCCCGATCATCTGCACCGTCCGGTAGACGAGCACATGGCGCACGCCTTGTGTGCTGACCGCGCGGCACGCCGTCATGACGGGAGCGAGCAAGCCGCCGGTGTTGATCCCGTCGCCGGTCCAGCGCGGGTCGATCCCGAGTGTGGCGCAGGTCGCTTCGATCGGGGTGTCGCCAATGGACGCGATGCCGTCGATGTCGCGCATTTCGAGGCCGGCGTCGGCGACCGCCTCTCTCGTTGCGGCCGCGGTCAGGTCGATACCGGCAATGCCGCTTCGCCGACCGATCGGCGAGATGCCGATCCCCGAGATGATCGCGCCGCCATGCCCCGCCGCCATGAGCGGCCAAGCTAATGCGCCCTCTGCCTACGATGTCGGCGTGGTTGGCGAGCGTGCACCCCGGATCCCGCCACCGATCACCGACGCCAACCGGGCCTTTTGGACTGGCGGGGCCCAAGGCGAGCTGCTCATCTCGTACTGCGAGTCCTGCGGGCGGTGGGTCCATCCGCCGGTCGAGCGGTGCGGCGATTGCTCAGGCCCGCTTGCGGCGCGCCCGGTCAGCGGTCGAGGCACGGTCTTTACCTTCACCGTCAGCCGTCATCAGTTCAATCCTGCGGTGCCGGTGCCCTATGTCATCGCCATCGTCGAACTCGAAGAGCAAGCGGGTCTGCGCTTCACCACCGATCTGGTCGAGGTCGACATCGATGCGGTGCAGATCAACATGGCGGTCGAAGTGACGTTCGAGCAGGCCGGCGAAGCCTGGGTACCGCTGTTTCGTCCCCGCTGACCCGCGGGCGCGTCGGCACGGCCGCAACCGAACACTCCTGCTCGCAGGCTCTTTTGTGCAGAGACCGAGCGGTATCGCCCATGACCTACACTGGCGCATCGGGAGAGGTGCGAGAGCGGCCGAATCGGATTCACTGCTAATGAATTGACCTGGGTAACCGGGTCCGAGGGTTCAAATCCCTCCCTCTCCGCTCGGGGGCCGGGCCCATGTCGTGGCCCGTACACAAAGGTCCGTCTAGTCAGGCCTGCCGTGCGCCGCCACCGTGGTGGTCACGATTGGCTCTAAGGAGAGCGCGTGGGCAGAGGTCACTACTGGCTCGAGACCTTGGGATGTCCGAAGAATCAAGTCGACTCGGACAAGCTGGCCGGCCGGTTGGCCGCCCAGGGCTACGAGCTCGCCGCGGATCTGGCCGCGGCCGATCTGGTGGTGGTGAACACGTGTGCCTTCATCGAGTCGGCCCGACAGGAATCGATCGACACCGTCCTCTCCCTCGCCGAGGCCCGCACGCCGGGGGCCCGACTCGTGGTCACCGGTTGCATGGCCGAGCGCTACGGCGACGAGCTGACCGATGCTCTGCCCGAGGTCGACCTGGTGGCCGGCTTCGGGGTCGATTTCGCCCCGCCCGTTGCGCAACCGACACACGGCGTTCCCGTCGAACTCAGCGCCCGACCAACGGGTCGCAGCGGACCGCGTCCGAGCGAAGGTTTCGACCTGCTCGAGTTGGCGCGTCCGGCGGCTGCGGTCCCTTGGGCGTACCTCAAGGTGGCCGAGGGATGCGATCGAATCTGTGGCTTCTGCGCCATCCCGTCGTTTCGCGGGAAACAGCGCTCGCGCAGCACCCTCGAGGTGATGGCTGAGGTCGACCAGCTACTGGCGGGGGGCATCGCCCCAGACGGTGCCGAAGCACCACCGCTGCGCGAGATCGTGTTGGTCGCCCAGGATCTGGCCTCCTACGGCCGGGATCGGTCGCGGCCGGGAGAACGGGTGAAGGCGGGTCGCTCGCCCATTGCCGAGCTCACCCGGGCGGTGTCGGCCCGCGTGGCGCGTACCCGGCTGCTCTATCTCTATCCCTCGGGGTTGACCGATGAGCTCGTCGACGCTGTGGTGGGCACCGGGGTGCCCTATTTCGACCTCTCGCTCCAACACGTATCGCGCCCGTTGCTGGCCCGCATGCGGCGCTGGGGCGATGGCGAGCGATTCTTGCGTCGCATCGAGTACATCCGAGCACAAGATTCCCTGGCCACCTTCCGGTCGTCCTTCATCCTTGGGTACCCCGGCGAGACCGAGCGCGATCATGATCGTCTCTTGGGGTTCTTGGCCGAAGCCCAGCTTGATTGGGCCGGGTTCTTTCCCTTCTCGCCCGAGGCGGGCACCTACGCGGCGGATCTTGAGAACCAGGTGCCGGCGGAACTGGCCATGGAGCGACTGCGTGAGTGCGCAGAGCTTCAAGACTCGATCACCGCCGAACGTCGTGACCGCCTTGTCGGGACGACCCGCGAGGTGCTGGTGGATCGACCGGGCCGTGGGAGGAGCGTCCATGAGGCGCCCGAGATCGACGGCATTATCCACCTGCCTGCCGACACGCTCGCCGGCGAGTTCGTCAACGTCGAGATCGTGTCGGCGGAGGGACCGGACCTCAACGGCGTGCGGGCCGCGGACACCGCCGACCTTCGCCCCGTGGGTGTCGCCCGGTGACCGAAGTCGAAAGGACCGGCTACACGTTCGGCCCGAGTGCCCTGGTCACACCGGCCAATGCCGTGACGCTGGCCCGTTTGCTGGCGGCGCCGGTGTATGTGGCGATGATCGTGGTCTGGGGCGCCACCTGGTTCAACGTGGTGGTCGGCCTCATCGTGGCCGGGAGCGACGGGCTTGACGGGTACATGGCCCGACGCCAGGGCACCACCCGCTCGGGCGCATTCTTGGACCCACTCGCGGATAAGGCGGTGGTGCTCGGCGCGCTGATCGCCCTCTCGGTCGAGGGCCACCTGCCCTGGTTGCCGGTCATCCTCATCACCATCCGAGAGATCGGGATGCAGCTCTATCGTTCATGGGTGGGGCGACGAGGCATCTCGATCCCCGCTCGCACGTCGGCCAAGGTCAAGACCTTCGTGCAGGACTTTGCGGTCGGTACCTGCATCATCCCGCCGCTGGCTCATCAACATACGCTCCAAGTGGTGGTGATCTGGGTGGCGGCCGCCTTGACGATCGCCACAGGATTGCAATACGTCGCCGACGGTCGGCGGGTGTCCAAGGAGGCAGAGGCGTGAGGATCGAGATCGTGGCCGTCGGGACCGAGCTGTTGCTCGGCCAGATCGCCGACACCAACTCCGCGTGGTTGGGCGACCGGCTGGCCGCGGCCGGCGTGACGTCGCATTTCCATCAGGCCGTCGGGGACAACCACGAGCGAATGACGTTGGCCTTTGGGACCGCGCTGGCCCGCAGTGACGGAATCATCATCTGCGGCGGCCTCGGTCCGACCCAAGATGACATCACCCGAGAGGCGATCGCCGACGTCATGGGGGTCGAACTCGTGCGCGATCAAGCCATCGTCGAGGTGATCGCCGGGTTCTTCGCGGCACGCGGACGCACCATGTCGCAGAACAACGAGCGCCAGGCCGACGTGCCCGTCGGTGCCACCATCATCGAGCAAAAGGGGGGGACGGCGCCGGGCCTGATCTGCCCGCTCGGCAACAAGGTCATCTACGCGGTACCCGGCGTCCCCTACGAGATGGCCGAGATGTTCGACCGGGCCATCCTGCCTGACCTGCGCGCCCGCATGGCCGCTGCCGGTGAAGAGAGCGTCATTGTGAGCCGGGTGCTTCGGACCTGGGGGGCCAGCGAGTCCGGTCTGGCCGAGTCGCTGCAGGGTCGCATCGATGTCCTCGACGGCGCCGGGTCGGTGACCCTCGCGTTCTTGGCGTCGGGTATCGAAGGCATCAAAGTGCGCATCACGGCGCGGGCCCGCACGCTTGACGACGCCACCGAGCTGCTCGATCGCGAAGAGGTCGATGTCCGCCAGGCCATCGAGGCGCAGCTCGGCGACATTGTGTTCGGGGTCGACGAGGAGACCATGGAGCATGCGGTGGCCGCACAATTCGTGCGCGCGCGGATTGACATTCGGGGTGGCCGAGTCCCTCACCGGCGGTCTCATCGCGTCACGCCTGGTCAATGTCCCGGGAGCATCGGCCTGGTTCCAAGGCGGGGTGGTGGCCTATCAGTCACAGGTGAAATTCGATGTACTCGGTGTTCCCGTCGGCCCGGTGGTGTCGCAGGCCGCGGCCATCGCGATGGCGCAGGGCGTGCGCCGGGTCACCGACGCGGACGTCGGTCTCGGGATCACCGGGGTGGCCGGTCCAGAGGATCAAGAAGGTGTGGCCCCGGGAACGATCTTCGTGGGCCTCGCGCTCGCCGACGGCTCGGTCGATGCGAGGGAGATGCATCTACCCGGAGACCGTGACCGGGTCCGCCAATATGGCGCGATCTCGGCCCTTGACCTCCTCCGCAGGAGGCTCATCGCCGCTGGTCCTTGACGCACCCGGCCGGCGGGGCGCCCAATTCGGGTCCTCGGGCCCGGTCCGCCGGCGGAAATGAAGCCATCGGCTGTTCCTGAGGGAAGGCCATGGGCCCGAGATTCTCACAGGCGGTCCACAGGGCGGTCACACTTGAGGGGAAACTCGCGGTGAGAACGTGGGCCTTTGGAGGTGTGCGCAGTGAAATCTGGAAATGGGCCGCGGGTGCTCGTGGTCGATGACGAACCGTCCATCGTCGATGCGGTGGCCACATCGCTTCGCTACGAAGGCTTCACCGTCGACGAGGCCGTGACCGGTCGCCGGGCCCTGGCCCAGGCGCAAGAGGATCCGCCCGACCTCGTGATCCTCGATGTCATGCTGCCCGATCTCGACGGGCTCGAGGTCACCCGACGCCTCCGCTCGGACGGCGTGCGCGTGCCCATCTTGTTCTTGACGGCCCGTGACACCCTCCAAGACAAGTTGGCCGGACTCACCATCGGCGGCGATGACTACGTCACCAAGCCCTTCGCGCTGGCCGAGTTGATCGCCCGGGTCCACGCCATCTTGCGTCGTACGGGATTCGAAGCCGACGACGATGGCATCCTGCGTTTCGCCGACGTTGAGATGGACGAGAACGCCCACGAGGTGCGCCGCGGCGGCCAGCCCATTCAACTCACCGCCACCGAGTTCAATCTCTTGCGCTACTTCTTGCTCAATCCCCGACACGTCCTGTCAAAGTCTCAGATTCTCGACCACGTGTGGCATTACGACTTCGGTGGCGACGGCAACGTGGTGGAGACCTATGTCAGTTACCTCCGCAAGAAGCTCGAGCGCCACGGACCCCCGCTGATCCACACCATCCGCCTCGTCGGGTACACCTTGCGCGAGGCCGAGCCCGCCAACGGAACGCCTTGAGTGTCACTTCGCCTCAGACTCCTGCTGGCCGTCGGTGCGATCGCGATTATTGCATTGGTGGTGGCTGATTTCGCCACCTACTCGGCGCTGCGCTCGTTCCTCTATAAGCAGGTCGACCAGAGCCTGGTGCAGAACCCGTTGCGGCTCCAGTACTTCGTAAATTCAGGTACCTGCCAATCGCCCAAGTCCGGGTTCTTCGGAGGAAATGGCCAAGGGGGTGGCGGAGGCGGCGCGGGCGGTGGTGCCGGTCCGCCTCCCGACGCCGACAGCCTCGGTTTCAATCCGTACGTTGCGGTACTGACCTCGAGCGGCAAGGTGTTCGACGGTCGCGAATGTTCCGCCTATGTGGGCAACCGCGCCTACACCCCGCAACTGCCGAGCCAGTTCAGCGGATTTACGACCCAACCCAACAAGGCGACCGCCACGCTCTTCACCGCACCGTCCCAACAAGCGGGCGGCCCCACCTTCCGGGTACAGGTCACCAAGGCAAAGCTGACAAACCAGACCACGGGGAGTACCCAAGAGGCCTACATCGTGGTGGCCCAGCCCATTGGGTCGACCATCAACACACTGCACACGCTGCTGTTCATCGAGTTGGCGGTCACGGCCGGTGCGTTGGTGCTCGCACTCGCCGGGGGTTGGTGGTTGGTCCGTCTTGGCTTGCGCCCGCTCGAAGACGTCGAACGCACCGCCGATTCAATTGCCCGTGGGGAATCTCGACCAACGTGTCCCGGGTGCCGATGACACGACCGAGGTCGGCCGCCTGGCCCGTGCCCTCAACGTCATGCTCGAGCGGATCGAGGTGGCATTCACCGCCCGGGTGTCCTCAGAAGAGCGATTGAAAGAGTCCGACCGGCACCTGCGCCAGTTCGTGGCTGACGCTTCGCACGAGCTGCGCACCCCCATTGCGGCGGTCGCCGCGTACGCGGAGCTCTTCGAGCGAGGGGCCTCTGAGAACGCGGAGGATCTCCCGCGGGTCATCACCGGGATCCGCGCCGAGACCTCGCGGATGGAGCGCCTGGTCACCGATCTCCTCACGTTGGCCCGCCTCGACGAGGGCGTGCCGCTTGAGATCCTGCCGGTCGAGTTGGTCGGCCTGTGCGCGGACGCAGTCCACACGGCAACGACGGTCGGGCCCCAGTGGCCGGTGACTTTTACCGCGGCCCATCCCGTCGAGGTGCTCGCCGATCCCGCCCGGTTGCGCCAGGTGGTCGACAATCTCTTGGCCAATGTCCGGGCTCACACCCCGGTCGGCACCCAGGCCACTGTGCACGTCGAGCAGATCGGCACCATGGCGCGCATCGTCGTCAGCGATTCAGGGCCGGGAATGCCGAGCGAGGATGCGGCGCGGGTCTTCGAGCGCTTCTACCGGGTCGATCCGGCCCGGGGTCGCACCCACGGTGGGAGCGGGCTCGGACTGTCGATCGTTTCGGCCATTGTGGCGGCCCACGGTGGGACCGTCCGGGCCGACTCGGCACCGGGCAAGGGAATGACGGTCACCGTCGTGCTCCCGGTCGTCACCGAGGTTGCGCCCGCTGCCGTCGATGGCGAAGCGGAGCCAAGTGCGCCGATCGTCGTGGCGGGCGACCCTGCGCTCGAACCGATCGCCAGCGTGACGGGCGACAATGCCAAAGATGTGCTCGACACCAAAGATGCCGCCGTCACGCGCCCGCCCGGGCCCGAGGGAACCGGTGCGCCGGCGCCGATGCGCGAAGAGGCTCCGTGAATCAACCCGCGGGCACCAAGAAGCGGCGTTCCCGCTTGACCCTGATCCTGGGCGGTGTCCTCGGGGTGATCGTGCTCGGCGCCTTCGTCGTGGTCGGTGGCACCTACATCTACATCCACTTCATCGAAGGGCCGGCCCCCAAGCCCTTGTCGCTCCCGGGGTCCGGGTCGACGGCGTCCACCAGCCCATCGGCCGGGCTGTCCTCGCCGAGCGGGGAATGGACACCCACGTCGGCCTCGGTGGTCGGCTATCGGGTCAACGAAGTCCTGTTCGGTCAGAACAATGTGGCGGTCGGGCGGACCCATTTGGTGACCGGGTCAATGACGGTGGACGCATCAGGGGTGAAGACTGCGAACTTTTCGGTCCAGATGGCAAGTGTGCACAGCGACCAGAGTGAGCGGGACAACCAGTTCGACGGCCGGATCATGAATGTGGCGCAATACCCGACGGCGACCTTCGCCCTCACCTCGCCAGTTTCGTTGGGCACGGTGCCGGCCATCGGGGCGACGGTGCACGATTCGGCCACCGGCAACCTCATGCTGCACGGACGGACGCACCCGGTGACCTTCCCGGTCACCGCCCGCTACAGCGGAACCACCATCGACGTCACCGGCTCGATTCCCATCACCTTCGCCGACTGGGGCATCTCGAACCCCGGCTTCGGGGGACAGATCACGACCCAGAACCATGGCATCCTCGAATTCCTCCTGGTCTTTGCGCGCAGCCCGGCGTCGTAGTCGAGGATTCACACCGTGGTCACAGCCAAGGCTCACGCCAGCCGAAACTGGGGCGTCCACGATGCCTGACATGACCCTCTTGGCTCACCCCGAACCCGGCGTCGATCCCCGGCAGGTGCCCCTCGATGTGGAGATCGCCATCCCCGTCTACAACGAGGCCGAGCACCTGGCCGAGCGGATCACCGCGCTGCGCCGTTTTCTCGACGAATCGTTTCCCTTGCGTGCCCTGATCACCATTGTGGACAACGCCAGTACCGACGACACCTTGGCGGTCGCCCGCCGATTGGCCGACACCGTGGCCGGCGTCACCACCTTGCACCTGCCCCAAAAGGGGCGGGGCCGTGCCCTGCGCTCGGCGTGGTCCACCAGTTCGGCTCCGGTGGTCGCCTATATGGACGTCGATCTGTCCACGTCGCTCTCCGCGCTGCTCCCGCTGGTGGCGCCGCTGCTCTCGGGACACTCCGACATCGCCATTGGGACGCGGTTGGCCCGCGGCGCCCATGTGGTGCGCGGTCCCAAGCGAGAGCTCATCTCGCGGGCTTACAACCTGATCTTGAAGCTGTCGCTGCGGGGCCGGTTCAGTGATGCCCAATGTGGATTCAAGGCACTGCGCCGCGAGGCCGCTGAACAACTCCTTCCTCTGGTCAAAGACGACGAATGGTTCTTCGACACCGAGCTGTTGATTACCGCCGAGCGACTGGGTCTTCGCATCAGCGAGGTCCCGGTCGAATGGGTCGACGATCCAGATTCGCGGGTCAAGATCGTCCAGACCGCGGTCAACGACCTGCGCGGGGTGTGGCGGATCTCGCACGGCCGGGCCGCGCAACTGCCCCGTCGATCGTCTTCTTCGTCGCCGATGAGAAACGACCAGGTCACGGCGGACCAGCTCTTGCGGTTCGCCGGCGTCGGTGTCGTCAGCACCATTGGCTACCTGTTCTTGTTCGTGGCCTGGCGCCCGCTCGCCGGCGTCTACGTGGCCAACGCGCTGGCCTTGGCGATCTGCACCATTTTCAATCTGGCGGTGCACAAGGAACTCGCCCGCAGCATGCAAGGGCGCGGGCATCGCGGGCGCTTCATGGCGGTCGCCACCAGCTTGTACGTCTTGTCATTGGCGCTCACCAGTCTCGGCCTCTACGTGGTCCAGGTGGCATTCGGCTCCTCGTTGGGAGCTGATCTCGTAGCGGTGACACTCGCCAACGCCGTCGCAGCCGTGCTGCGATTCTCCGTCCTTCGCGCCTGGGTGTTCCGCCCTCGCACGCCGAACATTCACGAATCCTTGGAGGTTTCTCAATGAGCACGATCGACCCGCCGAGCCCCGAAGGCGGCGTCGTTGGCGTCTTGGAGCCACCGGTGACGCCGCTCGGCCCGAACGACTCGACGCCCGGACCCCTCGATCAGCCGCCCCCGAGGGGGCGCCTGTTCCGCTTCGTGCGCGGGCGGGAGCAAGATGCCGCGTGGGTCCGCCCCGCCCTTCTCACACTGCTGGCCCTGACCGCGGTGTTGTACCTGTGGGATCTCGGTGCGTCGGGATGGTCCAACTCTTTCTACTCCGCCGCCGTCCAGGCGGGGACCAAGAGTTGGAAGGCGTTCTTCTTCGGTTCATCTGACTCTTCGAACTTCATCACGGTCGACAAGCCGCCGGCCTCGTTGTGGGTGATGGAAATCTCCGGACGGATTTTCGGCTTCAACTCGTGGAGCATGCTGGTGCCAGAGGCCCTCGAGGGTGTGGCGACGGTCGGGTTGGTTTACCTCACGGTGCGGCGCTGGTTCTCCGCCAACGCGGCGCTCTTGGGTGGGGCGGTGGTCGCGCTGACGCCGGTGGCGGCCATGATGTTCCGCTTCAACAACCCCGATGCCCTGCTGGCACTCCTCTTGACGGGTGCCATGTACGCCACGGTGCGCGCCCTCGAAAAGGCACAGGCGAAATGGCTGGTGCTCGCCGGCACCCTGGTCGGGTTCGGCTTCATCACCAAGATGATGCAGGCCTTCTTGATCCTGCCCGCGCTGGGCATCGTGTACCTGATTGCGGCCCCGACCTCGTTTTGGCGTCGGGTGTACCACGTCGTGATCTTGGGACTGACAACCTTGGTGGCGGCCGGGTGGTGGGTGGCGGCTGTCGCATTGACGCCCGCGGCCGACCGACCCTATGTCGGTGGTTCGCAGAACAACAGCATCCTCAATCTGATCTTCGGGTATAACGGCTTCGGTCGGTTGACCGGAAGTGAGAGCGGCAGTGTGGGTGGTGTTGGCCGAGCCGGCAGCATGTGGGGCCCGACCGGTATCACCCGCCTCTTCAACTCCGAGTTCGCCAACATGATGTCGTGGTTGCTTCCCGCCGCACTCATCATGGGAGCGGCCGTCCTCCTCATCACCTGGCGGGCCAAGCGGACCGACCGTGAACGCGCCGCTTTCTTGCTCTGGGGCGGTTGCCTGGTCGGCATTGGGCTCACCATCAGCCTGGCGCAGGGGATCATCCACCCCTATTACACCGTCGCGCTCGCCGCACCCCTCGGTGGACTGGTCGGCATCGGCACCTTTTCGCTGTGGGAGCGAAGGAAGTCATGGTTTGCGCGGGGCGCGCTGGCCGCAGCGCTGGTGGCCACGGTGGTGTGGGGCTACGTCCTGCTCGACCGCACGCCGCAATGGTTCCCCTGGATGCGCTTTGTGGTTCTGGTCGCGGGCGTGCTCGGCGCCGTGGCGATCTTGGCGCAGCCCTATCTCTCCAAGCTGCCCAAGGCCTCGATTTTGCTCATCGCTGTCCTGGGGTTGGGCGCCGCCTTGTTGGCGCCGTTGTTCTCCACCATCGCCACCGCAGCCACTCCGCACTCCGGTGCGATCCCGTCGGTGACCCCCTCTTCGGCGGGCGGCTTCGGTGGCGGCCCCGGTGGGGGCCCCGGCGGCGGGTTCCCCGGCGCTGGGGCCCTCGGGGGCAAAGCTGGAGCGCGGGGCGGATTCAATCCGGGCGCGGGCTTTGGTGGTGGCGGTGGATTCACGCCGCCCGGGCTCGGTGCCGCGGGACCCGGAAGCCGCAAAGGGTTCAAGTTGCCGACCGGCGGCGGCTTCCCCTCAGGATTTTCCCGGCGCGCCCTCGCCGGTGGACTGGCGGGCGGCAAGCTCGGGCGAGCAGCCTTCGGTGGTGGCGGAGGAGCCGGCGGCTTCCTCGGGGCATCGACGCCCGGCACGGCGGTCACCAAGCTCTTGAAGGCGGACGCCACCAAGTACACCTGGGTGGCGGCGACCACGAATTCAAACTCGGCGGCCGGCTACCAGCTGGCCAGCGACGATCCGGTGATGGCGATCGGCGGTTTCAACGGCACCGACCCGGCACCGTCCCTCGCCCAGTTCGAGAAGTACGTCGCCGAGGGGAAGATCCACTACTACATCTCCGGCAGCGGGGGCGGCTTCGGCGGCGGCGGCTCGGCGGGCGCGGCGACGAAGATCGCCTCGTGGGTCGAGAGTCATTTCACCGCCAAGACTGTCGACGGAACGACCCTCTACGACCTGACGGCGCCCACTTCGACCAGTTCGAGCTGAGCGGTCCGGGCCGCACTCCCTTGCGGTCCGGACCGTTCAGTTTCAAGCACGCCGGGACTCACGCAAGCGCGAGGTAGACCTCGAGCGTGTCCCGGTCGAAGGCCACGAATCGCACGAGCGCGACGTTCGTTGTGCAGGAACGAACCGTGCGCAGCGCAATGGCGGCGGCCAGCGTGCCCGGATAGCCGTAGCTACCGGTCGAAAGAGCCGGGATGGCCACGAAGCGTGCCCGGACACCGTCTGCTGCGGCCAGCACCGATCGATAACACGAGGCCAACGTCTCGGGCTCGCCGTCAGATCCCCCGTGCCACACCGGTCCGACGGTGTGGATGATCCAACGTGCCTGAAGCTTGAATCCCGGCGTCACCACGGCGGCCCCGGGCTCGCAATAGCCAATCGCTCGACAGGCTTGATCCAGCTCGGACCAGCCTGCCGCGCGGTGCACCGCTCCGTCGACGCCACCGCCACCGGCGAGCCGGGCGTTGGCCGCGTTGACGATGGCGTCAACGCGCTCGGTCGTGATGTCGCCGAGGACGAACTCGATCGACGGGCTCGATTGGGCCAACCTCACGACTCCACCGATTGGCTCGCCGCGGGCTCAGCCGGCCGGGGCGAGGGTGAGGAGCGAGTGGGCGGAGGTCGGCTTGGTCACATGGGTCTTGTGCCCCCAGTTCGAAAAGCTCACCGAGCCGGCCGCGGTCCCGCCGCCCTGGCCCGGATCGGTCGACTCTTGGAGCGGCCGTGGGGGCGTGCCAGCCTCGACAAAGAGGGTCGAGGCGATCTTCTTCCCCGTCGAATCGGTCGTGAAGCCGTTGATGGCTTGGGCCTGTCGTCCGTGGATGGTCGTCGGGTTCCCGAACGAGTAGGGGCCCGTCATCTTGAGTTCGGTGCTCACATCCTTGTTGCGCAGTCCACTGACGAGTCCATCGAAGGCGGGGGTGGTGACGGGGAACGACAGCCACTTGTTGGCATACGTGGTCGACTCCTTGGCCGTCAGTCCCAAGATGTTGGTCAACGCCGCGGCATTGCCACGCACATATCCGCTCGACCCCACCCTCGTCGCCGTCATTGTCTCGACCGTGCCGCCGTTGTGCACCGTGAGCGTCTGGGATCCTGCCGTCGCAGAGGTGTCACCAGTGACGTTGAGCGTGCTGGTGCCCTGCGAGGCCACCGACGTGTAGTGGGCATTTTGTGTCGCGGCGAAGGCGACGGCCGCCGCATATGTGCTTTGTGCGCTCGCGCCTGCCACCGAGACTCCAGGGCACACGGCCAACGACGCCGAAGCGCACACCGAGATCACGCCAACCATCATCGCAAGACGACGCATCGTTCCCTTCCTCTTTTTCCCGGAATTAGTCCGTTGAACTGTCCGAATTTGTACAGGTACCCGCAGCTGGTGTCCGTGGCGCCGAGCGTCTCAGGTCGTGCGCACCGGGCCGATCGTGATGGCGGCGGCCGGCGCCTCGGGGCGGACCCGCTCGCCCCATTTGGAAAAGACGATCCGGCTTTGGCCGCTCGTGCTTCCCCCGGATTCGACAGAGTCCTCCTCGACGATGATCGGGCGTCCGGTGGCTCGCACATATAAGACGACGTGGGTCACTTTGGCGCCCTGGCCGCCTTGGGTCCCGTCGATGGCGTCGACCGCGTAGCCGTCAATGGTTTTCGGATGGCCAAGTGTGAAGGGACCCCGGATCGCCAATTCCTGTGCGACATCGTGCGAGCGGACTCCCGCCACGATCTGGGAGAAGTCCGGATTGGCCGTAGAGAATGTCACCCACTGATTGGCATCGGCGGCGGCGGTCGTCGAGGGGAGGCCCATCAGGTTCACCAGACTCGACGCGGTGGCCTTGACGTAGGTGAACTCGCCAATGACGATCAGCGACGCCTGGTCGGCGATCGACCCGTCGTGGATGACCACATCTTGGGTACCCGACGCCGGACCGGCATCGCCGGTTTCGACGTTCGAGGTGGCGGCGCTGGAGCCCGACGAGACGTAGTGCACCGACCACCCCTTGGTGGTGGCCAGAGCCTGGCGGTACAGCGTGGCGGCGCTCGGAGTCGCGTCCGCCGGGGCGGCCATAGCCATGGTCGCGGCCACGGCCCCTGCCCCCAGCAACGCCGTGACCCAAGACACCTTCACGGATCGCACGGCACCAGCATCACACGTGTCGGGGCCAGGGCGTCGTCGCCGCCCACGGGCCAGCGGCGTCGCCTCATGGCGGCGGTTTTCATGGCGATTGTGGTGCGGAGGGCCGACCGTTGGTTCACGAAGAGGATGCGTGCAAGACGAACACATGTTCGTTACTATGGGCGCCAAGCAAGGCCGGTCGGGGCGATGTCACACCCCAACCGTAGGGTCACCCCACAAGCTCGCAGGCACATCGGACGCCAATCCGAGAGCGCACATCGACGTAAGCAACACGGGACAACGAGGAGAGATACATGGCTGAGGATCGGGATAAGGCGCTAGACGCAGCACTGGGCCAGATCGAAAAGCAGTTCGGCAAGGGCTCGGTCATGCGGATGGGCGACAACCTGAGTATGAACATCGAGTCCATCCCGACCGGAGCGCTCTCCCTCGACCTCGCCCTCGGGATCGGGGGCCTGCCGAGAGGCCGCATCGTCGAGATCTACGGTCCGGAGTCCTCGGGAAAGTCGACACTGGCCATGCATGCGGTGGCCGAGGCGCAGCGCAATGGTGGGATCTGCGCCTACATCGACGCCGAGCACGCGATGGACCCGGTCTACGCCAGGGCCATTGGGGTCAATGTCGATGATCTGTTGATCTCGCAGCCCGACACCGGCGAGCAGGCACTCGAAATCGCCGACATGCTGATCCGCTCGGGCGCACTCGATGTCTTGGTGGTCGACTCGGTGGCGGCATTGACGCCACGGGCCGAAATCGAAGGCGAGATGGGCGACACCCACGTGGGCCTCCAGGCCCGTCTCATGTCCCAGGCCCTGCGAAAGTTGACCGGGACGCTTTCCAAGTCGAGCACCATTGCGATCTTCATCAACCAACTTCGAGAGAAGATCGGCGTGATGTACGGCTCCCCCGAAGTCACTCCTGGTGGGCGTGCTCTCAAGTTTTATTCATCGGTGCGTCTCGACATCCGTCGTATCGAGCAGATCAAGGACGGCGCCGAAGTCATCGGGAACCGCACCCGGGTCAAGGTCGTCAAGAACAAGTGCTCGGCTCCGTTCAAGCAGGCCGAGTTCGACATCATGTACGGCCGGGGAATCAGCCGAGAAGGTTCGCTCCTCGATGTGGCGGTCGAGTTGGGCTTCATTAAGAAGTCGGGGGCCTGGTTCACCTATGAAGGTGAGCAACTCGGCCAAGGGCGCGAGAACGTCAAGGTCTTCCTTTCGGAGAACCCACAGCTCATGGCTGAGGTTGACGACCGCGTGCGTGAACGTTTGGCCCCGGTTGTCGAGGATGAACTCGCCGATGAGACCGCTGCGGTCGACCCGGACGATCTCCCCATCATGTTGGACAAGTAATCGGCCCTTCCGGTTCAGGTGCTGCCACCACCTGAACCGTTCTCACAGCATCGAAGACGCTCCGGATCGAACCCGCCACTCCCTCGGGTGCTCGTTCCGGAGCGCTTCGCGTCACGGGTGCAGGACGCGTTTTTGCCTCCGATCGCGTAAGGAATGGTCGCCTCCTCCATCCCTATATCGTGACAAGGACCGTGATGGCCGCTCACTTTGGGGCTTCGCCTCGTTGGGCGAACGCATCGCAACTTGTTGCCAACGGGGTCCCGATCACCTCCCCCCCGAGGTGTGGTGCCACCGGCTGCTTTACAGCGCCGATTTCGTGGAGCGCTATCAAATCGCCATCCCCCCCGGCGACGAAATAGGGCCCCGTACAGGGAGATGCAAGGGTCCGGGAACGGGAGTCGCACCCCTCCCGGGCACTTGCATCTCCTTTCCATCTTCGAAGGCGGCTCAGTTGCGCCACTCCACCGATCCCGAACCCGTGGGCGGGTGCGAGGCGATCGAAGTCGCAGCAATCACGAACGACACCTCGGCCGAGGTACTGGCCTGGTTGCCTTGTGATGCTCTGACCGCGACCCGGTAATTCCCAGGTGCAGTCGCCGACCCCGAGAAATAGCCGGTGCCGTCGCCGGAGTCGGTGAACTCGACCCCCGAGGGAAGCGGCCCGGCCTCAGTTAGCGCAGGGCTTGGTTCCCCCCTGATCGCCCCGGTTGCCATCACCGCCGAGAGCAACGTCGAATTCACCTTCGCCAAGAGGTGAAAGCCCTCATGGTCCGTCGGCATCGTCGAAACAAGTGCAAGCGGTGCCAGAGAGGGCGGCCCAGCTTTCTGCGGGGAACTGAACAGCACTGTTGAGGCAATTCCTCCCGTCAGCGTCACAATGGCGCCCGTCCACAGCACGGCGTGGTGCAGGGCCGGGGCGTGGTGCCACAGGTGTCTCCCCGAGAGACGAGTTGTGCCGAGGCGGAGCACGTGGGAGGCGAGGGGGACGGCACATCCCACGGTGATGACACCATGGGCTGCTTGGACCAAGGCGCAAGTCTCTCGTGCTTCTGGAACGCGTTGGCGACAATCCGAACATGTGGCCAAGTGCTGTTCGACGATGGCGACCACACGGGCGCATGCGGTTCCGTCCACGAATTGCGCCAGTTTGTCGTTGCAGTCTCGACACGGTTGTGGGTATGCCATATCCAATGACGGCGCGATGTAACGCAGTCGAAGTGTCTTGCGGGCCCGATAGAGCAATTGGTACATCGCGTTGGTCGTCAACCCGAGCGTGTTGGCCACTTCGCCAGCCGATTTCCCCTCTACATCAATGAGAAGAATCGCTTGCTGTTGCCGGGTTTCGAGGCCCAAGAAGGCCGTGAAGGCACGCTTGCACTCTTCGGATGAATCGAACGCACCTTCGGGGGTGAGGTCTCTTGAGGCCTCGTCGTCGAGCGACTCGATCGGCATGGCCAACTGAACGCGTCGCACAGTCATGAGGACTTCATTGCGAACGCACGAGGCGAGATAGCTCGGAAACTTCAACGGATCGCGCAGGCGATCCAAGGAACGAAGGGCAACGGCGAAACCATCGAGCACCGCGTCCTCGGCGATCGTCCGGTTGCGGGTCGCTCGGAGCGCCACGCTCCACGCATAGAGCTGGAAGTGATCGAAGAGAACGGTGAGTGCCTGTTCATCACCGTTCCTCCCAGCGAGGACGAGACTTCGAAGAGCAACAGCATCTTCGGAGGACAAACGCATGCGTGCACGACCTTGCACTCGTCGGGGTCGCGCATCCTCTGTGAGGTCCCGGGACGGCATGCTAGCGCTGAATATCGAAAATCCGCGGATCACGCGCGCGCCGCGAGTTGCCGTGCAAATCCAAGTCACGCCGACTTGCAGAAGGCCGTCCACATATATCTAAGGGGCAACACAGATTGCCTCACATCACTTCGGAACGCTGGATATTGGGCCCGAAGAAGTGCTCTGAGTATTGCGTAAGGAAGCCACAGCACATCGCATCCCGTCCACCGAATCAGAGCGAGTGGTCGTTCCACCTCACGGGAGTCTGCTGACGATGGCACCGACAAATTCAAGTCGCTGACATTCATGCAGCTCCCAAAAGGTGGAGAAGAAAGTCAGGAAGGTTTCATCATTTCCGTCGTTGCGGGGCAGAGGTTCGTACATGGGGCTCATGCGGCGGCTCCCTATGTGACCTCAGTATCGATTGCAGCGAACGTCTTCCTGACCGCCGTGTTCTTTTCGGCCAAGCGTGCTCCTTCAACGGAATCCGCTCACCGCACCCAATCCATTGAGACGCAAGAGGAAGGTCACACGACATGAGCAAGAGGACAAATCCGGAGGAGCGACGTCAGTCGATTGCCAAGAATCCAAGGAATGGAGCCAGGCCCCGAGTGTGGCCTCTCACGCGAGCATTCGTGAGTCTCGGACTCCTCATCGGAACGATGTGTATCTGCTTCTCGACTCTTGGCGCCGTCGCTTCATCACTTGCTGAGGCACCGGCGAGTGCGGCAGTGCTACTGACGCCAACCATCACCACAATGGCACCTGCTGCAGTAATAAATGTCGGTTCGACCCTCACCGACTCGATCACCGTGAAAGGAACTGGGGGCGCGTCAATCGCAGGTACTTGGAGCATTCTCGGACCGATATCAGTGGGCTCTGATGGCACTTGCGGAACTGCGAATTGGGCATCGGCACAACTGTTTGCCAACGGCTCGATATCAGTGAACGGCGATGGCACCTTCCCTGCAGCGCCGAGCTTTGCTGCCAGTCAAGGTGGTTGCTACACCTTCGATGTCAGTCTTCCAGCAACCGCAACGACGGTGCTTGTGACCAGCGGTCCTGGGAATGCCACCGAAACGACCCTCGTGAATCCCACCCTGGCTACGTCAGCGGCATATTCGTCCACGCCGGCTACTCCGTCTTCGCCGCCGCCCGCGATCAATCCAGCGCTCAAGCTATTGAGTCCAAGACTCGTTGCCCCAGCCAGCATCGGTGATTTCCTGTCAGACGATGTGGTCCTGATCGGCACCGGTGATGGTTATGACGGGAATGACTACACCGGACCGCTCACATGGGACATCGTCGGACCCGTCAGTGTTGGGACCGACGGAACGTGTGGTACTTCACTCTGGACGGGTGCGCAGACCTTCGACTCGGGATCCGTTGCGGTCGTTGGCGACGGCACCTATGTAGTTGCTTCGGTCAAGGCAATTACGACGCCGGGCTGTTACTCGTTCGTTGACGCATTGACGGCCGCAGGCACGATTCCAAAGGTAACTACGGAGGTTGGATTGGCGTCGGAAACCGTCCTCGCTACTGGAGTTCCGTCAATCTTGGTAACAAAGACCGCCGATCCTTCAACCTTCAAAACGGCAGGTGAGACCATTACCTATTCATACGCTGTTGAAAACAATGGAAACGAGGTTCTTAGTGATATCGGAGTAACCGACCCCATGGTGGGTCTTAGCAGCGTGACTTGCCCCATCCCGTCGTTGTCTCCCGCTCAGAGCGAAATCTGTCACGCCACCTATACGACTACACAGAGTGATGTCGATTTGGGAGTTCTCACGAATGTAGGCACAGCGATTGGCACTCCACCCGCGGGAGCCAGTGTGACGGCAACTTCGAAGTTGTCGATACCGGGGACATCTTTGCCGTTGATCAATCTCGTAAAGACCGCAAATATCACCCAATATCAGGCAAGTGGCACACTGACCACGTACTCATATGCCGTCACAAATAGCGGCAATGTCACACTCAACCCGGTCAATGTCACTGACCCAATGCCAGGACTCAGCGCAGTTGTGTGTCCGGACTCTTCGCTTGCGCCGCTGCAGTCCCAGATATGTCACGCCACTTATACAACGACACAGGCGGATGTCGATGTTGGCTCTCTCAATAACACCGGTACCACGATTGGGACGCCACCGACAGGTCCCGCGGTCAGCGCAACCTCGAAGGTATCCATTCCTGCGCTGACTGCACCGGGTATCGAATTGTCCAAGACGGCGAGTATTGCGTCGTATTCGGTTCCAGGTACGCCTGTCACTTACTCCTACCTCGTGACCAACAGCGGTGACGTCACACTGGATCCGGTTGTAGTGACCGACCCGATGGCCAGGCTCAGTGCAATCGTCTGCCCGAGGCTTTCACTCGCTCCTGATCAGACAGAGACCTGCAGCGCCACCTTCACGACGGACCAGGGCGACGTTGATTCTGGATCGCTCAACAACACTGGAACCGCCGTCGGTACGCCTCCCACGGGGCCAGCCGTCTCCGTCACGTCGAAACTCTCGATTCCTTCGACGGGCACTCCGAAGATCGTCATGGTCAAGTCCTCGAATGTCGCTTCGTATTCGGCACCGGGAACAGTGATCACATACGACTACACCGTGACCAATGATGGAAACGACACGCTCGACCCGGTAACGGTGAGCGACCCAATGGCGGGACTCGGTGCGGTCGTGTGTCCGGGCGAGTCGTTGGCCCCGGCCCAATCCGAGACGTGTCATGCAACCTATACAACGAGCCAAGGCGATCTCGATTCAGGCTCATTGAACAACACGGGATCTGCCACGGGGACTCCGCCCAGCGGACCGCAGATTTCGGCCACATCAAGCGTGTCGATCCCGGCCGTTACCAAGCCTGGCATCGAAATTGCCAAGTCATCGAACGTCGCATCATTCTCCGTGCCCGGCACGGTCGTTACCTATTCCTACACGGTGACCAATGACGGAAACGTCACTCTCAATCCGGTCTCAGTGAGCGATCCAATGAAGGGACTCGGTCCCGTCGTCTGCGCGGACGCATCGTTGGCGCCGACACAATCGGAGACGTGCCAGGCGACGTATACGACGACGACCAGTGACGTGGCCGCTGGATCCATCGCCAACACGGGAACCGCCAGCGGAACTCCGCCCTCGGGACCGCCGGTCACCGCCGTATCCAAGTTGTCGATTCCCTTGGTGGCTCCGGTGGTGCAAGCACCGTTCACCCCGGTCGTTACGACCACGTCGACTCTGGCTGATGCCACGGTGAATGCCCAGTTGGCTGACCAGATCGTCATCAGCGGAGACGATCCCGCCGTCGCCACCGCGACGGGCACGTGGAGTCTTTACGGTCCAGCGAATCCGGGAGGCGATACGACGTGTGCCACGACGAGCTGGGTCGGCGTCAAGATTGCGGCTTCAGGAAGCTTCAGCGTGGCGCTGGTGTCCGGATCGGGTTCCACCACCACGCCCGAAACTGTCGTGTCTTCCATCGGTTGCTACACGTTTGTGGAGACCGTCGCCGCGGGCGCCCACGCGCTCGCCGCATCTACGCCCGAAGGCAGTTCCTCTGAGACCGTTCAAGTAGCCACCCATACCCCGGCGATCGTGACGACTACGTCGCTACGGTCGGCCATCGTGGGCGCGACTTTGACCGATACGGTCGATGTTTCGGGCACCCAAGGGGCTGATGTTGTCGGATCGTGGGCACTTCTTGGACCGACCACGGTGGGTGCTGACGGTACTTGTGCGACGGCAGCCTGGGGGAGTTCATCCACATACGACAACGGGACCATGGCCATCTCGGGCGATGGGACGCTTACGACGAATGCCACGAAGCCGATCGAGAATCCAGGCTGCTATACGTTCGTCGAGACACTGCCGGCCACTTCGACGACATCGCTGGTGACGACACCGTCGGGATTAGCGGCAGAAACCACCTTGGTCATGTCCACTCCGACGCCGGCGGCGGCGACGCCGTCGGTGGCGGGCTCGACTCCAGCGCCGCTGGCGTTCACGGGATTCAGCTTGGCGCGCGACCTTGAAGTCGCCGCTGCTCTCGTGGTGGTCGGGATCTTGGTGATCCTCCTTCGTCGGCGACGTCGGAACATCACGACGTAACGAATGGCCCGCGCACCGGCTGGGCGATGTCGTTGGATTCGGCGCTCTGGCCAGCCGGTGCGCTCTCGAAGAGATGGACATGTTGGAGCAGTTCCTACCTAAGTGTGAGAGTGATGGTGCAGTGTGAGCGGTCGAAGAGTGGTAATCGTGTCCTTCGTGGTTTCGGTGCTTCTGGCGGTGATCGGTGCCGGGTGTTCTTCGGTGTCGTCGACCAAACCATCCGGTGGAAATCCCATGTCCAACCACGTGACCCTACGGAGTCCGACATACATCAATGTCGTCAAGCTCCGTCCGCGTGTCGAGACGACTGGCTGTCAATCTGTCCCCGGCGGTTGGGAGGCTCTCGGGACCATTCACAACTCGGGCAGGCTGTCGCATGACTTCCGGCTCACCGTCTATTTCACCACCGCATCAGCAACCGTCCTGAGTTCGGCGACGAGCTCAGTTCCCGTCAAAGCCGGATCGAGCGGATCCTGGGCAGTGACCTCGAGGTTCGTGGCGGCGCCTGTAGTTCGCTGCGTCCTGGTCGGCGTCGGGTGAGGGCCATCTCCGGGCCGTGCGGCTACGGCGTGACGGCCGCGGCAATGGAGTTGGGAACGAGTTCAACCCATGTCTGTCCGGGTGCCATGGTGATTGGCACGCCAGCCGTGGTGACAAATTGCGTTGGCGACGCCAGCGACGAGCGTTGCCAGGTACCTTGAATTTCCACTCCGTTGCGGAAGATGACCGCTTGACCGCTGGCGTTGGGATAGAGATCG
The DNA here is from genome assembly GCA_963800725.1 of uncultured Acidimicrobiaceae bacterium. Lineage (GTDB taxonomy): Bacteria > Actinomycetota > Acidimicrobiia > Acidimicrobiales > RAAP-2 > Bog-473. The sequence continues at coordinate 118,012 of CAWDCE010000007.1, forward strand.
GCCTGGACCTCAAGGCCACCTCCGCTGTTCTCCACCCACGGTCCGTAGCTGATCTGTACGTACTGCACCACCACGTTGGCTGCGGCATTTTGCACTCCATCGGCCAACGTGTCCGGGGTCGTGGCGTTGTAGAACCGTTTGAACGTACCGGTGGCCGGGTCGTACTGCCAAGTGACATTCGACGTACTCGAGAAGTTGATGTTGACGCTCGACGCCGGCGTTCCTGCCTGGGGCTTCGCCGAGTACGTGAAGATCGGCTGCGGTGGGGTGGTCATCGTCGGGTGTGTGCCCCACATCTGAGCGGTCGACGAGTACGTGTCGTACGGCGCGTAGCGACCGGAGGGATTCGTGATGATTGATCCGTAGGAACCCAGGTCGACATTGACGATGGGTGAGGCATCGATGTTGGCAATGACCGGGTCGATCCCCCCGACATGGACCTCGAGGGGATTCCCCAACTCACCGAGAATTCCAATGTCAATGTTGCGAGCGGAGCGGATCGGGCCCACCAGTGCCGCCTGCTGGCATTGAAACACCGCGGCATAGCGGGTGATGCCGCCTTCGACGGGCTCCTCGAAGATGACGTCGGCCTTGTCGAGGCCACTCTGCGGCCGGGCTTGTGGGTAGTTGTCGACCTTGACGGCGAGGGCGGGACGCGCGGGCACGGCCCCGCCGCCCGGGACCGGTGCGCCGGTCAGCGGGCAGGTCGCTACCGGGACCGGTTTGGTCGTCGTTGTCGTGGTTGCCTTAATGGCACGCTTCTTGGGTGGGGTTGAAGAAGAACATGCACTGATCGCCAAGCTGGACACACCGGCAAGTGCGATCAGAAGCAGGCCCACCCGTGGTCGCATTCGGTGGCTGTTCATATCTGAGGAAGTGATCGTAGAGGGAGCCGGGAGTGAATTCGTGTCATGCACCAACGGTCGGGGCGGCGCTCGCACTTCCCGCGGCCGAACCGCTGTAGATCGCCGTCCAGTTGCCCGTCGAAGGTTCCTTCAGCGATGCCGGTCCGTTTCCGAAAAGGCCGTAGACGTTTTCCATGGACCGAAGCAGTATCTCGGTGACCCCCGGGACGGCGCGAGCCAACGCAGCCGGCCACAATGGTGCGACCGAATTGGACAAGAGGCTGACATAGCTGGCCGAACCGCTGGCGAGGACGCCTCCCCCCTTGGGGGCGGTGAAGTACGTGATGTCGGACCAGTTGCCCTGGCCGGGGATCGGCGAGTGCGCCAAGACGTCGAGGTTGCGCGGGCCCGGCAGGGCCGGCACGTAGCGGTCGTACTCGCCGAGGATCGTCTTTGGGAAGGCCTGTCCGTCGGTCACATTCGAGCCGGCATAGAACCAGTTCGACGCATCGGTGACGACGGTGTCGGCGACGGCGCCGACGGATTGGTACGTCGATCCGATCATGGTTGATTCGGGATTGTTGACCGGGGGCGCATTCCAATCGACGGTGGTCAGTTCGGGCTGTTGCTGCGCCATTGGATCCTCGGCGGCGTCTTTGTAACAGACCTCAAGTCGATTGGGTCCAACCGAGGTGGGTTGAAGTCGGATCTGGCGATACGAGGCGTTGGCTCCCAAGAAGGCCAGATTCACGCCACCCTGATTCGCCACCGTGGCACCGTTGCGCATCTCGGCCGACCAGTACTCGTCGTGTCCCAAACTGAACAGGCACCGGTGATTGGTCAAGAGATTGGGTCGCGCGTGGAGGTCCACGTCGGTCCAATAGGTGAGATCCAGCCCGAGGCTCTCGAGGTGGTAGAGCAACGGAAACTCATTGCCCAAGAAGTCGGCGCAGCCGTTGGCCCAGTTCTGGGGGTAGGGGCGATCGAAGGACACGGCGCGGGCGCGGTCGGCAAAGGATTGGCCGCCCGTGCCGGTCAGCCCGTAGTAGAGGCTGTAGCCACCAAAGAGGTTGTAGGCCTGCCAGGTGGTCACGCTGTTTTGGATCACGTAGGCCGCGGTGCTCGAGTCGTCGCGGATGGTGAGCGGAACGTACTGCTCCTGCCCACCATTTCCAACCAGCTTCAAGAGGTAGCAACCAGGAGGCCATGCATCGGTGATCGAAACGGTCAGCGTCGGCTTCCACGCGCAGGTCACCGTGCTGGTGCCCGGGGTCACGACGGGAGGGGCCTGCGGTCCGGCCGCCACCATGTCGCTCTGATAGACCAGCCGGCCGCCCAACCCTTGGTAGTACCCGATCCGGTAAGCCTTGACCTGGACGGCGGTCGAAACGGTATTGACGAAGATGGCGACGTCGTCGCCGCTCACCGCGCTCACTTGACTGGCGTAGCCCTCCATCGAATGGTTGGGCGACGGTGGGATCGCCGCCCAGTCCAGCGTGCCGGGCTTCGCGTTCTCCTCAATGAGCCATTTGGCGGTGGGGACAATGACGCCGCTGGCCAACTTGGTTTGAGTGACGCCATCGTGGCGGCTTGCGCCCGTCGCCGAGGGTTTCTTGGCCTTGGCCTTGGCCTTGATGGTCTTGGAGTCGAGGACGACCGAACTCTGCGAGCTCGGGTCGCCGCATGCCGCAATGGCCAATCCGGCGATGCCGGTGGCACCGGCGGCGGCAATTTGGAGGAACCGGCGCCGGCCGATGCTCGATCCGTCGCCCTCTTGTGGTGAGGCGTCTCCTGTGGCGAAGTCGTCCTCAGTTGTCACCCCAGCATTGTACTGGTGCGCCTTTACCCCTTTGGTGTCAAGGCACGTAACATTCCGGGCGATGAGCTGGGCTCGCAACCTCCCTGGACCGGTCCGGCGCGCCATGGCCGAAATTGTCCACCGGACCTGGGATCTGGCGGGGGAATTCGGCGCAATTGGCCCCAATGATCGGCGAGGCCGCAGATTCGGGGTCATGGGACCTGGGGCGTGCCTGCTCTTTCCCCAGGGCGCGATCTACAACGAGCACCTGATCCGGATCGGTGCGGGGACGATGGTGGGCCCGAATGCGTGCCTGACGGCGGGTATGGCCCCCGGCCAGGAAATGCCGACCGACCCGGTGGTCCGCATCGGGAGCCGCTGCATTATCGGGCGCGGGTCGCACATCGTTGGCCACTGGTCGATCGAGATCGGCGATGACATCCAGACCGGCCCGTACGTCTACATCACCGACCAGAACCACACCTATTTGGACCCCCACATGCCGATCGGGCGCCAATGGCCCGTCGAGGCCTCTGTGCGCATTGGTTCGGGCAGTTGGCTCGGGGCGAACGTGGTGGTGCTGCCTGGGACCCATATTGGCGAGAACGTCGTGGTGGCGGCTGGTGCCGTCGTCCGTGGCACCTTTCCGGACCGCTGTGTCATCGGCGGCGTGCCGGCCAAGGTCCTTCGGCGCTGGGTCGAAGGGCGGGGCTGGGTGGATGAGAAGGACGTCGCCGTCTCGTGAACGTCGAGGGTCACCCCGCGGCCCCGATACCGTGAATCCCCCATGCCAGAGCAAATTTCCTATCTGGTAACGCTCAGTGGTCCAGATGGGCCCGGCATCGCGGCAGAACTCTTCGGCGCGCTCGAATCGAGCCAGGTCGTGGTGCGAGATGTCGAGCAGGTCCGGGTCCACGGCCGGCTCTTGCTCTGTGTCGAGATCGAAGCGGCTGGCGATGGCATGGTGTCCCGGGCCGAGGCATCTCTGGCTCGCCACTTCGCGGGAACCGAAATCGAGATCCTGGTGATCCCGCTGGTGGGCGACGATGTCACAAGCACGCGGGACCGACTCTCGGTCACCGTCTTGGCCCCGACCATCGACGCGTGGACCATGGCCAGCGTGTGTCGGCGGATCACCCAATGTCGCGGGAACATCGAGCGGATTGTGCGCCTGGCGGCCTATCCCGTGCACAGCTACGAGCTTTCCGTCGCCGGGAGCGACCTCTCCGAGCTGCGCCGGGCGCTGGCCGATGAGGCGGTTCGGTGTGAGGTCGATATCGCCGTGCAGGTGACCGGACTGCACCGGCGCTCCAAACACCTCATTGTGCTCGACGCCGACTCCACGCTGCTTCAGGGTGAAGTGATTGATCTGATGGCCGATCAGTGCGGCTGCGGTGACCAGGTAGCGGCCCTCACCCGAGCCGCGATGGAAGGGGCCATTGACTTCGAAGCCGCGCTGCGCCAGCGGGTCAGATTGTTGCGGGGCCTCGACGAGGCCGACCTCGAGAAGGTCCGCAGGCGGCTTCTTCTCAGCCCAGGGGCTCGGACCTTGGTGCGCACGCTCAAGCGTCTCGGCTACGCGATCGCAGTGGTGAGCGGTGGCTTCACCCAGGTGATTGCGCCGCTGGTGCGCGAACTCGGTATCGACTACTTGGCCGCCAACCAGCTCGAGATGGTTGATGGCGTCTTGACCGGGGACCTCATCGGGCCCATTGTCGATCGGGCCGAAAAGGCCAATGCACTCATCCGGTTTGCCAATCAGGCCGCGGTGCCGCTCGCCCAGACGATTGCCGTCGGCGACGGTGCCAACGACCTCGACATGCTCGCCGCCGCCGGACTCGGTATCGCATTCAACGCGAAGCCCGTGGTGCGCGAGGCGGCCGACACCGCCCTGAGCGTGCCCTATCTCGACGCCATCTTGTTCCTCCTCGGCATCAGCCGACACGAGGTGGAGTACGCCGACGAGCGTGAAGACGGGCGCCAACCATGACTAAGGCGGGTCTGGCTGCAGCGGCAGCTGAGCTTCCCGACGATTCGTCGAGGCGCGACAATCTCGGGGAGCGCCCGCACCTGCGGGGCTGGCTGCACGTCGGCGCCGTGGTGGCGTGGCTGATCGGCGGTCCGTTCCTCATCGCCGCAGCACCCAACGCCTGGAGCACCTTCGTCCTCAGCGTGTACGTGGCCTCCATGGTCTTTATGTTCGGGGTCAGTGCGTGCTTCCACCGATTTCGTTGGTCGGCGCCGGCATGGAGGCGGATGCGACGAGCCGACCACAGCGCCATCTTCGTGGGCATCGCCGGCACGTCGACCGCGGTCGCTGGCCTGGCCCTGACCGGTTGGGCCCAGGTGCTGGTCTTGAGCCTGGTGTGGGGAGGCGCCCTCGTTGGGGTCACGCTTCGACAGCTGTGGCTCGACGCGCCCCAATGGGCGGTGGCCGTTCCCTACGTGGTCGTCGGGTGGTGCCCACTCATCGTTGCGCCCCAACTCGTTGACAGCCTCGGATGGGTCGGATTTGCCGTCATGTTGGCGGCTGGACTGGCCTACAGCGCAGGTGCGCTCGTCTATGCCCGCAAGCGCCCCGACCCCTGGCCGCGGGTGTTCGGTTTTCACGAGGTGTTCCACACCTGCACCCTGGTGGGTGCGGGCCTCTTCGCCTATCTCGTCGCCTTCATCGCGCTGCCGCGCTACTGATTCAGCCGATTACCCGCTCGGCCCGCAGCGCCGCCAACTCGTCGGGACCGAGGCCGAGTTCGGCGGCGAGGACCGCATCGGTGTGCTCGCCGAGCCACGGGACCCGGGTGTCGGGTCCCTCGCTCACGGCGCCGAATTTGATGGGTAGGCCCGGGATCAGCACCGGTTGCGCCACGCCGTCGGTGCGGGGGTGCTCGACCAGCATGTGGCGTTGCGCCAAATGCGGATCCGCCACGACTTCGGCGTCGGTTTGACTCGGTCCGGCGACGAGGCCGGCCGCATTGAGGGCGGCGCAGGCCTCTCGCTTGGTCTTGTCGGCGGCCCACTGCTCGATGGCCGGCCTGATCACCTCGTCGAGGTGGTCGAGCCAGCCCTGCGGTGTGGCGAAGCGCGGGTCGTCGGCCCACTCCGGGCGCCCGATCGCCCCGGCCAGGTCGGGCCACTGGTGGGGGCGCAGCACTTGGAGCATGAACCAGCCATCTGAGGCGCGGAACCCGTGGAGGATTCCGGGCCACGGGGTCCCGATCGCCATGCCCATGGACCAGAAGTTCGGGATCACGTCGAGGACCGCCACCATGGCGTCGAGCATCGCCACATCGATCTGTTGGGCTTGGCCGGTGCGGTCACGTTGGCGCAAGCCCGCCTGGATGCCAATGACGGCAAAAAGCGCGGTGACGATGTCGCCCAATCCGCCCATGGGTGAACCGACGGGCGCCTGATCGGGTGGTCGCTTGAACTCGTAGGCCCCGCTCATGGCTTCGACCATCGAGGCCAACGCCGGCCAGCCGTCATAGGGCGATGCCGGCGTTGATGCGGGGACCGATCGGCCGAAGCCCGAGATGGATAGATAGACCACGCTCGGGTGGACCGCCACGATGTCGGCGTAGGCGACGCCGAGTCGTTCTGCTGCACCGGCTCGGAAATTTTCGGCCACCACGTCGAAGCGCGGTGCAAGCGCGAGCAAGAGGTGGCGCCCCTTGGGCTGCTTGAGGTCAATGACCAGCGACTCTTTGTTCAAGTTGTTGCGCAAGAAGGTTGCCCCGACGGATCGGCCACTTGGGTCGGTCATCGCCGGCATCGCACTGCGGCCGAGGTCGCCGGTCCCGGGGGCCTCGACCTTGACGACCTGTGCACCCAAACGGCTCAGCAGCTGCGTGGCGTAGGGGAGGGCCTGCATCTGCTCGAGGGCCAAGATGCGGACGCCGACGAGCGGCTTGCCCGTCGACGCGGCTTCGGGATTGACGACGTCGCCCAGCTTCATGCTTGGTCGAGGGGCAACCCGAGCATGCGGATGGCGTTGCCCCGCATGATGGCGTAGACATCGTCGTCCGTCAGGTGCTGGACCATCTGCTCGGCCACATCTCGAGTGTTGGGCCAGGTCGAATCGGTATGTGGGTAGTCCGTCTCGAACGTGATGCGATCAGCGCCGATGGCGTCGAGGGAGTCGAGGCCGTGCTGATCGTGGAAGAAGCATCCATAGACCTGTCGGCGGAAGTAATTCGACGGCGGCTCGAGCACAACGTCTTTGACGCCACCCCAGGCTCGGTGCTCACGCCACACGTCGTCGGCCCGCTCGAGGATGTAGGGCAACCAGCCGATCTGCCCCTCCGAGTAGGCGAGGATGAGGTTGGGGTAGCGGATCAGCACCCCGGAGAACAAGAAGTCGCACAGCGACGCCATGGCGTTGCCGAAACTCAAGGTCGCGGCCACCGCAACCGGCGCGTCGGGCGATGTCGCCGGCATCTTCGAGGATGAGCCGATGTGCATGCAAACGACCGTGCCCGTCTCCTCGCACGCGGCGAAGAACGGATCCCAGTACCCGCTGTGAATAGAGGGAAGGCCGAGATGGGGTGGGATCTCGCTGAAACACACGGCGCGGACCCCTCGGCTGGCGTTGCGCCGCACTTCGGCCGCCGCCTTGGTGGCATCCCAGAGCGGAATCAGACAGAGTGGGAGGAGCCGGCCGTCAGAGTCGCCGCACCACTCCTCGACCATCCAGTCGTTGTAGGCCACGACGCATGCTTCGGCGAGCTCGCGGTCCTTGGCTTCGAGGAAGGTCTGGCCGCAAAAGCGAGGGAAGGAGGGGAAGCACAAGCTGGCCTCCACCCAGTTCGACTCCATGTCGGCGATCCTCGCCTTGGGCTCGTAGCACCCCGGGCGCATCTCGTCGTAGGTGATGGGGGACATCGTCATGTCGTCGCGTTCGAAGCCCACGGCGGCCACGTGGCGCTTGTTGATGTACACGAGGTCTTCGTAGACCCAGCAGTCCGCCGGAGCGCCGTTCGGGTCAAAGGTCTGTCGGTAGGTGCCGCCGCCGATGTGCTCCATCTCGCCGATGCCGCGTCGTTCGGCCCGGGGTCCCGCCTCGCGAAAGCGCGGGGGCAGCCACGTCTGCCATAGGTGAGCTGGTTCGACCACGTGGTCGTCCACACTGATGATCTTCGGGAGCGGTGTGGTGCTCCCCAGGCGAGCGGCGTTGTCGTCCACCAGAACCTTCCTTTTCTCTATTTGGCACGAAGCGCAGCGGCAAAGTCAACCAATGGTGCCAAGGTGTCGAGTTGGGCCACGACCTCGTCGGTCGAGCCCGAGCGCACCCGGAGCACAACTTCGTCGATGCCGAGGTTCGCGTAGTGCTCGAGCTTGGCTTCGCCCGCAATCGTGCCGAACGGGATAACGGAGAGCTCGATTGGATCTCGGTCGGCCCGTGCGGCCAAGTCGTGGAGCCGGGGGATGGCCGCGGCCAGACCGCTGCCACCAATGGGCATCCACCCGTCCGCATAGTCGGCGACGGCGCTGAGGACGGCGTCACCCGCCCCGCCACCGATCAAGGTCCGTACCCGCGGCTGTTGGAGGGGTTTTGGCCAGGCCCACGAGGGTGGAAGGTCGATCAAAGCGCCGTGATATTCGGCTTCGTCTTGTGACCATAAGGCCTGCATGCACAAGAGGTTCTCGCGGACGATGGCATGACGACGGCCGAAGTCGATCCCGTGATCCTCTGCTTCGGCGCGATTCCATCCGAATCCGATGCCGAGAGTGAAGCGGCCGCCCGAGAGGTGGTCAAGCGTGGCGATCTGCTTGGCCAAGACAATGGGATCATGTTGGGCCGCCAGCAAGATCCCGGTTCCGAGCCGAATGCTCGATGTTGTCTCAATGGCCGAGGCCAGCGCGACGAGGGGGTCCAGTCCGCGTTGGTAATCATCGAGGCGCACCCCTTCTACCAGCGCCGGAGGCATATCGGCGCGCAAGGGAAGATGGGTGTGTTCGGGGAGATAGAGCGCGTTTAAAGCCGCGCTCTTCGACGGCGCGGGCCAGGTGGCCCGGGCGGATGTCCCGATCGGTGAGAAAGACCGTAATGCCCAGCCGCATCGCAACTACGACGGTGCTTTGGCGGCGAATTCGGCGAGGGTGCCGCCGGTCACCGCTTGCGCGAGGAGCCGGGAGAACGCGGCCTGCTCGCGCTGGTTGGCGGCGTGGACGATGTCGTGTTGTCCCGCTCGCATGAGCGAAACAATGGCTCGGGTGGCCGCCCGTGGGTGCGCGGCGATCCGGGCTGCCAACGCGACGGTCTCATCGACCACGGTGCCGTGCGCGCAGACGCGGAGCGCCACACCGAGGTCGACTGCCTCGTCGGAATCGACCCAATCAGAGGTCAAGAGGATGCGCGCCGCCTGCTGCCAGCCCATCCGGGCCGGGAACAGCACGCTGCTGGCTGCTTCGGCCGGCACACCCAGCTCGGCGAAGGGCACCCGCATCCGGGCCGTCGCGTCGACGAGGACGAGGTCACAATGGGCCAGCGCGGTGAAGCCCAACCCGACGGCTACGCCATTGACCGCGGCGAGGAGTGGAACCGAGAGCTGCGTCAGAGCGTCGAGTAGCCCCATGAATCCCTGGCCGGCCCCTTCGACGGCGGAACCCGTCGCAATGGCGGCCATTTCAGCCAGGTCCTGACCTGAGGTGAACGCGCTGCCACTCCCGGTCAAGACCACCGCACCGACCGACGGATCCCCATCGGCCTCGACGAGCGCCCGGGTCACGGCCTGGTACATGGGGGTGTTGAACGCGTTGCGCACCTCGGGCCGGTTGAAGGTGATCAACCGCACGCCGGCGGCCGGCGTGTCGATCTCGATCTCGCTCACGGACGCATGACCTGGCCGCCGTCGACGTTGAAGACGTGGCCGGTGACCCAAGCGGCCTCGTCGGAAAGAAGGAATTGGCACATACCGACCAGGTCGGCGGGCGTGCCTTGGCGCTTGATTGCCAACGCACTCACGATCTGATCGATAAAGACGTCGGGCACCGTGCTGCGTGCCGCCTCGGTGTCGATGGGGCCCGGTGCAATGGCGTTGACCCGGATCCCCATTCCACCGACTTCAGCGGCGAGTTGCGCCGTCAGCGAGTTGATCCCCGCCTTGGACAGCCCGTAGAAGCCCGAGTAGACGTAGGCCGCCGTCGACGATTGATTCACAATGGCTCCGCCGCCGCGCTTGCGCATCGAGCGGAAGCAGGCTCTGGTGCAGACCAGGGCGCCGAGGAGGTTCACCGACAGGAATTTCGTCAGGTAGTCCCAGTCAACGTTCAACAAGGAATCGATCTGCATGCCTCCGAAGATGGCGGCATTGTTGACCAAGAAGTCGATTCCACCGAACTGCTCGTCCGCCAAGGCCGCCATGGTCGCGGCCGAATCGCGATCGGCAACATCGACTTCGCAGGCCAAAGCGGAGCCGCCCGCAAGCTTGATCCCCTCGGCCACCGCGCTCGCGCCATCGTGGTCGAGGTCGGCGACGACCACGGCCGCTCCCGAGGCCGCAATCGCCTCGGCATAGGCCTGGCCGATGCCGCCGGCCGCCCCGGTGACGATGGCCACCTTGTCGCTGAAGTCATAGGACACGGTCAGTTGCCTTCGGTCCGCTCGGCGGCCTTGCGGCGGCGCGCAATGACTGTCTCGGCCGCCTGGTTCATCCCGGTGGACAGTGGCCATCCGATGTAGTGGGTGAGATGGAGCACCACTTCGCGCACCTGGTCCTCGGTCAGCTCATCGCGCTCGAGAGCGGAATTGAACTGGATGTCGAGGAGGTCGCTCTTGCCGAGCGCGGCGAGCACCCCAATGGTCAAGAGGCGACGATCGCGAATGTCAAGGGCCTCTCGGGTCCACACGCTCCCAAAGAGGTGGTCGACCGTCATGGCGGCGTAGTCGCCGGGCAACGTGTCGGGGTCGACGGAGAACCCGTAGACCTCTTCCATCTTGGCAATGCCGGCGGATCGTCGGTCTTCGGCCCCGCTCATGCTGGTTCCGCCAGTGACTTCGTCTCCAGATACTCCTCGAACCCTGCCACGCCCATTTCCCTCCCGATCCCTGATTGCTTGTAGCCACCGAACGGAACATCGGGGCTGTACCACAGGCCGCCATTGACCCCAATGGTCCCGGTGCGGATGCGGTGTGCCACCGACAGCGCTCGATCGCGATCCTGTGACCATACCGAGCCCGACAGCCCGTAGGGCGAGTCGTTGGCCAGGTCCACCGCGTCGTCGTCCCCGTCGTGGGGGATCAGGACCAGCACCGGCCCGAAGATCTCCTCTTGGGCGACCCGCGAAGAGTTCTCGAGCCCGACGATGAGGGTCGGTGAGACGAAGAATCCACGTGCCTGATCGGCTGGGCGGCCACCGCCGCAGAGCACTTGGCCGCCTTCTTCGAGCGCGAGGGACAGATACCCCTCGACCCGATCGCGGCTGGCGGGCGCTGATGAGAGGGCCACAGATGATGCCGGGGTCGGTCGGGTCCCCGGCCGGAAGCTTCTCGAGGGTGGCGACCGCCAGGTCGGCCGCCTCGTCGAAGTGCCGGCGCGGGACGAGGAGGCGGGTGGTGATCGCGCACCCCTGACCGGCATGGGTGCAGACGGTAAAGGCCGCGGTCCCAACGGCACCGCGCAGATCGGCGTCCTCGAGAACCACGAAGGCGGACTTGCCGCCGAGTTCGAGGAAGACTCGCTTGAGCGATGCGGCGGCCGCGGTCATGACACGCCGACCAGTTGCCGTCGAACCGGTGAAGGTCACCAAATCCACCCGGGGATCGGATGCCAGTTGCTCACCGAGGGAATGGTCCGACGAGGAAACGATGTTGACGACTCCGGCCGGGATGTCGGTCTCTTCGGCGATCATGCGGCCGAGGACTGTCGCACACCACGGTGTGTCCGGCGCGGGCTTGAGCACCACGGTGTTCCCGGCCGCCAATGCGGGGCCGAGTTTGGCCAAGTTGATCTGGTGGGGGACGTTCCACGGAGTGATGGCACCGACGACTCCGGTGGCCTCGCGGCGGATCCAGCGATGCGACGGGATACCAAGTGGGGACGCGTTGCCGAGGTCGCGTTCCCACTCGTAGGCCTCGGCCATCGATGCCACCCAACCCAATCCGGCTACCGGTTCGTCGAGCTGGGCGGAATAGGTGAAGGACAACGGCGACCCGGCCTCGGCCACCGTCAGATTCCGCAGCTCGTCGGCGTGGCGGATGAAGGCGTCCTGGAGCTGGCGCAGGCACGAAACCCGCCGGGCCAGGTCAGTTGACCAGTTGGTGGTGTCGAAGGCGGTCCTGGCTGCGGCGATGGCCGCGTCCATATCGGCTGGGCCACCGTCGGCCGCGACACCGAGCACTTCTTCGGTAGCCGGATTGATGATGGTGAACGTCTGGTTGGATGCGGCGGATCGGAGTTCACCACCGATGAACATGCGCTCCTCGCCCATTGAAAGGTCGGTCATTGTGGCCCCTCGGGCGAGAGGCCGAAGATCCGGTCGCACCGTGCGTCGGTCAACTCGGCCAAGGGGAGATCGACGCCGAGCTCTTCGCCCAATGCGCGGGCCGCTCCGAGGTCCTTGTGGGCCAGGAGCGATGCGGCACGCATGGCATTGACCAACCCAATGTCGGCATCGGGCGGCCACGGTTGCGCGGTGGTGCGGAACATCAACGTCGAGGCCCCGCCAATTCGCTTGTCGCTCTCCTTGATGGCCTGGCCGAGTTTGAGGAGGTCGATCCCGGCGGCCTCGGCCAAGGTCTGTGCTTCGAACGCCGCCAGCCATGAGCCGTATTGCACCAGATTGCGCGCCAATTTCGCGGACAGTCCCGCGCCGTGGGGGCCCATATGCAATACGAGGCACCCAATGACGTCGAGCACCGGGCGCACGCGCTCCACCTCGCCTGCGGTGCCCCCGACCATGCAGACGAGCTCACCGCTCGCGGCCGCGCTCGGGCCACCGCTGACTCCGCAATCGACGACGGCCACCTCATGGCCGAGCCCAACAGCGTGCATCTCCGTCACGGTCTTCGTGGAGATGGTGCTGACAATGATCACGCTGCTGCCTGCCCCTGCCGCCGAATAGACGCCGTCGCTCCCGGTCAGCACGTCGCGCACCTGCGCGTCATTGACGACCGCCACGAAAATGACGTCGCAGTGACGCGCCAGATCGGCCGGCGACGACGCAATGTGCGCCGCTTCGCGGTAGGGGTCAAGGGCATCGGCGCGAATGTCGAACACGCTGAGGGCGACATCGGCACCCTTGAGGTTGTCGGCCAGCCCTCGGCCGATATCACCCAATCCAATGACCCCCACCCGGAGAGAAGCCGGGGCACCGGCAGGATCGGTTGTTTCGCTCGTTGTCATGGCCGCTGGCTCTCCCGATCATCGGTTGGTCTTCCCAATGTCGGGAAAACAGTGGATCTGGACACTTGTCTGGACTATAGTCTGGACGTATGACCGATCGCAACGACTACTCGGGCGAGTTCGATCCATCTTTTGACTACGAGGATCTGTCGAAGACTGCGCTGGTCCGGCTTGTTCGCGAGTACGCCCTCATCGTCCACCTGCTCGACCGATCAATGTGTGCGGCCATTGGATTGCGCTACGGAGCCGACGCCGTCAAGGAGTTGGCCATCCAAGAGTGGGCGGGTGCGAGTCCGGTCTACGGGGATCGACTGCGCCAGATCATGGCGGTGGAAGGCAATGGGATCACCGCTATCTTCAAGGTGCTCCAACTCGATCCGGGATTCCCGCATCACTACATGGACGTGCATTACGAAGTGGTCGACGAGTGTCATGGATTCTTCGAGTTGGCCTATTGCGGCGCCCTCATGGACGCGGAGCCGTTCGGCGACACGATGGTCACCAACATGTGCCATCACATCGAAGACGGGACATTCGACGTGACCGCACAGGCGGTCAATCCCAAGGCCCACATCCGCCATGTCCACCGGCCACCGAGGGTTCCGAGCGACCGGGTGCCACATTGCCGGTGGGAAGTCGTGATCGAGGACGAGACCGAGACACTCCCTGAGGCGGACATCACCAAGATCACCCGGATGACCACGGCGGCAACGTTCTCATTCCCCGACATGAAGGACGGCACCCCCCATATCCCCGCGGCCGCACCCGAGGCGCCGAGCAGCAACGAGCTGTGATGTTCGAGTCCTCTTCCGATGACCTCCGCTCGGTGGGCGACGCCCACCGCGCGGCCGCCGCTCAGCAACCGGGCCGGCGGCACCTCTCGGATCGCCAGGCCGAAGCGGTAGAGCGACTGGTGCTCGCCGCCGCTCAAGAGGTCGAACAACGCAGCTACCCCGAAATTTCGGTCCGCAGTATCGCCAAACGTGCCGGCGTGGCCGCTGCCACCGCCTACACCTATTTTTCCAGTAAGGACCATCTTTTGGCCGAGGTCCTCTGGCGTCGCATGCTGGCCGCTCCCTACCTGATCGACTTGAGTCAACCACTGCCCGAACGCGTGGCGAATGCGGTCCGCAGCATGGGATTTGGCACCGTGGACAGTCCCGCCGTCGTCAATGCGTGCACCACCGCCCTCCTCGGCGACGGGCCCGACGTCAAACATGTGCGTGCCCGAATCGGGACCGAGATCGCCGTGCGGCTCAAGGCGGCACTAGGCCCCAACGGCGACCCGGCCGTGCTCCGTGTGCTCCAGATCACCTACACCGGGGCGATCCTCAGCGCAGGAATGGGACATCTCGATTTTGCCGACCTTCCCGATCTCTTGGCGGAGGCGGCCGACCTCATGAGCCGGGGGGCGCAATGACCACCGCCGAGCGGCTCAGTTACAACCCTTACGACTACGCCATGCACGAGGATCCCTACCCGACCTATGCGCGCCTGCGGGCCGAGTCTCCCGTGTACTACAACGCCGAGCTCGACTTCTACGCGTACTCGCGCCACGCCGACGTGTTGGCGGCATTTCGCGACGTGGATCGTTACTCAAATGCGTTCGGCGTGTCGCTCGACCCCGCCGCGTTCGGGCCCGACGCGCACAAGGCCATGTCGTTTCTCGCCATGGATCCCCCCCGCCACACCCGCATGCGCTCCATCGCGGGCAAAAGCTTCACTCCTCGTCGCGTGGCCGAGATGGAGGTGCGCATCCGAGAGCTCGCGGTGGGGCATCTCAGACCGGCCCTCGAATCCAAGAGCTTCGACTTCATTGGCGACTTTGCCGGCCGGCTCCCGATGGATGTGATCTCAGAACTCGTCGGGGTCCCACCCAGCGATAGGGCCGAGATCCGACGGTTAGCCGATCTGTTGGTCCACCGGGCCGAGGGCGTCAACGATGTGCCGCCCGAGGGGATGGAGGCGGCCTTGATCCTGGCCGGCTATTACGCCGACATGGTGGCCGATCGCCGGGCGCATGAACGCGACGATCTGACCTGGTCCCTCCTCCAATCCGAGATCGACGGCGATCGTCTCAGCGACGACGAAGTGATCTCGTTCCTCTTCCTTTTGGTGGTGGCCGGCAACGAGACGACGACCAAACTCTTGGGCAACGCCTGGTACTGGGGTTGGCGCAATCCCGACCAGGTGGCTAAGCCGCTGGCCGATCCGGCCCGGGTACCCGATTGGGTCGAAGAGACGCTGCGCTATGACACCTCAACGCAGATGATCCTTCGGGTGACCCGTGCGCCGGTCAGCGTGAGCGGGACCGACATCGACGAAGGCAAGCGGATCCTGTTGCTCATTGGATCGGCCAACCGGGATGAGGCGGTCTTCGCTGACCCTGACCGTTTCGAGATTGATCGTGACACACAAGGCCTGATCAGCTTCGGTGGCGGCCGGCACTTCTGCATGGGGGCGGCGCTCGCACGCATGGAGGCGCGTATTGCCCTCACCGAGTTGACCAAGGCGATCTCGTCCTATGAGGTCGACCCGGCCGGTCTCGAGCGGGTGCATTCCATCAACGTGCGCGGACTCGCTGCGTTGCCCACGACCGTGACCCTGCGCTGATGGCACGTTTCGAGGAGCACCCGAGTCGCCGGCCTTCGGTGGTCACCGGGGCCTCGTCGGGTATCGGCGCCGCCACGGCCCAAGCACTGGCCGCGGCCGGTCACCCCGTCATCCTCGGAGCCCGTCGAATTGAGGCGTGCAACGAAGTGGCCGACACCATTCGCCGCAGCGGAGGTGAGGCGACCGCCTTCGCGCTGGATCTGGGCCAGCCAGATTCCATTTTGCAATTTGTCCAGAATGCCGCAGAGGCCTTCGGTCCCATCGAGATCCTGGTCTCGAATGCCGCGCAGATCCGACCTGGCGCGGCTTTGGCCACCGATCCCGAGGACTTCGAAGCGGTGGTGCGGATCAATCTCAGCGGCGCGCATCGGCTGGTCCACGCACTTGGCCCTGGCATGGTCGATCGCGGACAGCGGGGACATGGTGTTTGTGACCTCGGACACGGTGGTGCATCCACGCCCCCAGATGTCGGCCTACATGTCGTCGAAATGGGGCCTCGAAGGCTTCGTCACCTCATTGCAGATGGAACTCGAGGGGACCGGTGTACGCGCAAGTGTGGTGCGACCCGGACCGACACTGACCGGCATGGGTATGGACTGGGATCCGTTGGTGACCGACGAAGTCCTGACCGAATGGGTGCGTTGGGGCCTGGCCCGCCACTCCGCATTCTTGCGACCTGAAGGGGTGGCGGCGGCCATTGCCCACACGGTGAGTGCGCCGCGTGGCACACATTTGAGCATTATCGAGGTGCAGCCCGAAGCGCCTCTTTCTTCCAAGGAGGCACCATGACGGTGAGCACCATGCGACGTGAACCGCCGCGAGTCTCAGGTGGGACGGGACAAAACGCCCACCTGGACGAATTGCGCCACGACCCGATCGCCCTGATGGCTCGAGTGCGCGCCGAGTGTGGTGACGTCGGTGAGTTCACGATTGGCGAGCGCGACGTCGTGCTCCTCACGGGGGCCGATGCCAACGAGTACTACTTCCGCGCTCCTGAAGAGCAGCTTGATCAGGCGGAGGCGTATCCCTTTATGAAGCCGATTTTCGGAGAGGGTGTCGTGTTCGACGCGCCGCCCGAACGCCGGCGCGAGATGCTCCATAACCAGGCGTTGCGGGACAAATTCATGCGGGGCCACGCCGCTACCATCGCGGCCGAGGTCGAGGCAATGGTGGCGAACTGGGACGATGAGGGGGAGATCGACCTGCTCGCCTTCTTCGCCGAGTTGACCATCTACACCTCGTCGGCCTGCCTGATTGGGAAGCGTTTTCGTTCCGAGCTCGATGGACGTTTCGCCGAGCTTTACCACGACCTTGAGCAGGGCACCGACCCGATCGCCTATGTGGATCCTTATGCCGACATCGAGAGTTTCCGCCGGCGGGACCAGGCCCGGGTGGCCCTGGTGGAACTCGTCCAAGGGATCATGGAGCGCCGGGCCGCGGCGCCGCCGGCGCCGGACGGCGAGCAGGATCTGCTCGATGTCTTGATGTCGATCAAAGAAGAAGACGGAAGCGGTCGCTTCAGCGCGGACACGGTGACCGGCATGTTCATCTCCATGATGTTCGCGGGTCATCACACGACGTCGGGGACTGCGGCGTGGACGCTGATTGAGTTGCTCCGTCATCCATCGGACATGGCAGCCGTGAACCAGGAACTCGACGCGCTGTACTCGGACGGCTCAGAGGTGAGTTTCCAGGCGTTGCGGGAGATCCCACACCTCGAATCCGCACTGAAAGAAGCGCTGCGTCTGCATCCGCCGCTGATCTTGTTGCTCCGGGTCGCCATGGAGGACCTGACCTATCGCGACTTCACCATTGCCAAGGGAAAGTTCGTCGCCGCCAGCCCGTCGATCTCGAACCGGATCCCCGAAGACTTCCCCGAACCCGACGCGTTTGACCCGAGCCGGTACCTGAGCGGCCGCGAAGAGGATCGGGCCAACCCGTGGACCTGGATTCCCTTTGGGGCAGGCCGCCATCGCTGCGTCGGCGCCAACTTCGCCATGATGCAGCTCAAAGCGATCTTTTCGGTGTTGCTCCAGGGATGGGAATTCGAAGCGGCTCAGCCGCTTGACTCTTACCGCAACGACCACTCCAAGATGGTGGTGCAGCTCCAGCAGCCCTGCCGGGTGCGTTACCGCCGCCGCGAGGTGGGCGTATGAAAGTCGTGGTGGATCGCGATCTTTGCCAAGGTCATGCGACCTGCGAAGGAGAGGCACCCGAGGTGTTCTCCGTGTCCAAGAACGGAGAACTCACCATTTTGAACCCCAACCCGACCGAAGACCAGCGTCAAGTGGTCGAAATGGCCGTGAAGTATTGCCCCACCCATGCCCTGCGCCTAGAGGAGGACTGAATTCGATGCCCCCATACCCGAGAGCCGAACTCGAAGAGATGGTTGAGCGCTGGTTGGCCGTTAACCGCGAGGGCGAGGCCAAGCAGGACTGGCGACACATGGCCGATCTCTATACCGAGGATGCCACCTACGGGTGGAACGCCGGATCCAATGACGAGTTTATGGCAGTGGGGCGCGACGAGATCCGTGAACTCGCACTGACGCTCGAGATGAGCGGCCTCGAGGGATGGACATATCCGTACCAAAAGGTCCTGATCGATGACCAACAAGGCGAGGTGCTCGGCCTATGGAAACAGGTGGCGGACGCCACGCGGGCCGACGGTTCGCACTATGAGATTGCCGGGTTGGGCGGCAGCTGGTTTCGCTATGGCGGGAATTTCCAGTGGAGTTGGCAACGAGACTTCTTCGATGTCGGCAACGCCGGCACCATCTTCTTGGAGATGATCGGCGACGGGACCCTGCTGCCGGGGATGCGCCAGCGGATCGAGCGGGCCATGGCGGGCGAACGCCTGCCGGGGCACTACCCCCTCGGCAAGGCGCCGGTCGGTCTGTGGGAAGTTCCTGATGGTGCGTAACACCCGCGCCTGAGCCATCGTCGCTGGCCGAACGTTCGGCGCTGCGACGCCGACCAGAACCGACGGCCCGTCGGGCCCACGAGTTTGAACGTACGATCATGGTCGATCAACCGGTCTGGCGAGCCGCGCCAATTCGAGAAGGCGTGGGCCATGGCGAAGGACACGAACGCAGGAGGGACGCAATGACGGACAAGGTGCGCTTCGAGGTGAACGGGCCGGTGGGCGTGATCACGAACAACAATCCCGACAAGCGCAACGCCTTCGACGACGACATGGATGCCCGACTCTTCGAGATCCTCGCCGAGCTCAAGGAGCGCCCGGACATCAGGGCGGTCATCTGGCGAGGCGACGGCAAAGCGTGGTCGTCGGGCCACGATGTGTCGGTCATCGGGACGAACGTGACCTCGCTGACGCATCACGAGCTCATGACCCGGGGCCATCGGGGGATCCTCCAGATGTTCGACCTCGATATCCCCATCATTGTGGCTATCCAAGGTTGGGCCATCGGGGGCTCATTTCAGCGGGCGCTGCTCTGCGACATCAGGATCGCCGCTGAAGGCACCCGCTTCATGCTCCCCGAGGTTGGACATGGCGTCATTCCCGACACCGGCGGGGTCGGTCGCCTCTACCAAATGTGTGGCCCCGGTGTGGTCAGTGACCTGGTGCTGACCGGCCGCGTAATGAGCGCGCAAGAAGCTCTCGGGCACGGCATCATCTCGCGTATCGTGGCGCCCGAGTCGCTTGACGACGTGGCCTGGGAGATGGCGAACAAGGTCGCCTCGTCACCGGCGGTCACGGTGAAACTGGCTCGACGGGTGCTCGCACACCTGAGTGAGCCCGCCATCCGGACCTCGATGGCCGATGAGTTGATCTATCAGACCTTCATCAACAAGTCGTCAGACTTCGCGGGAATTCAAGGCATCGACGACGGAAGGTCGCGAGCCGCACTACACGGGGAGCTGAGGATGACCGAGCTATCAGGACTGGCTGAACCACCCCCGCTCGGAAGTGCCGCATTGCCCGCTGGCACCTATGCCGGGCAATGCGTCTTTGTCACGGGGGGCGGCACCGGTCTCGGCAAAGCGATCGCCTCAGAGTTCGCTCGCCTCGGTGCCGATCTCGTCATCGCCAGCCGCAAGCCCGAGCATCTCGATGCCGGACACGAGTCGATCACCTCGCTCGGGGCCCGGGTCCTTACCGTCGGTTGCGACATCCGGGACGCGGACCAGGTCGCGGCGGCGTTCGACGCCGCGACGGAGGCCTTCGCAATGCCGAGCGTCCTGGTCAACAACGGGCCGCGAACTTTCCGGTGCCAGCCGAGGACATGTCACCGAACGCCTGGCGCACCGTGATCGATATCACTTTGAACGGGACCTTCATCTGCTCCCACGAGTTCGCCCGGCGCCATCTCGGCACACAGACGCCCGGGTCGATCATCAACGTCGGTGCCTCCTACGCCTGGACGGGCGGTCCGGGATTCGCCCATTCGGCTGCGGCCAAGGCCGGGGTCAAGAACATGGTCGAGACCCTGGCCGTTGAATGGGGTCCCTACGGCATCCAGGTCAACGGCTTGGTGCCCGGGCTCTTCCCCCATGAAGACATGACGGCGGACATCACCGGGAATCTGGACCGCACCAATGAAAAGGATGTCTGTCAGCCGGCCCTACGCGTCGGACGATTGCGCGAGCTGGGCTGGGCGGCCACGTTCTTGGCATCGCCGTACGCCCGCTTCATTTCGGGTCACACATTGGTCGTCGACGGCGCCAACTGGCAGCGGCGCTCCCTCACCAACCCGCCGGTGGTGACCGTGCGCGAGCAAATGGGTCGAGGAGCTTTCGACCCGAATCCAGCCGAGTAGGCGTTCGTCGTGGTTAAGTCCGCGGCGCTTGCGCTGCCTTCGCATCATGTACATCGGTTAGAAGATGGTCGCCGTGTGGGCTACGCCCTCTTCGGCGATCCCGACGGCTTCGCCGTGCTCAACTGCCATGGGGGATTGCTGAGCCGCAACGACACCGCGCCGGTCCATGCCGATGCCCATGGCCTCGGTGCCCGGATCATCTCGATCGACCGCCCAGGTGTGGCGTTGTCCGATCGATCCCCCGGGCACACAATTGGTGACTGGGCCGATCACGACGTGCGGTCGGTACTCGGGGAGCTTCACGTCGAACGATTCTCAGTCATCGGGTGGTCGCTCGGCGCTCAATACGCCCTCGGCGTGGCCCACGTGTTCGGCGACCGGGTGCAGCGGGTTGCCACCTTGGCGGGGTGTCCACCCCTCGACGATCCTCGGCGCCTGGCCGAGCTCAACAGAATGGATCGGTACTTTTCCTCGATCAGTGTGCGCCGGCCGCTGGCTGCCCGTGCGCTCTTTAGCGGCGTGCACACGTTGGCCCGCTATATGCCGTCGGTGACGACCAGGCTCAGCACGTGGGGCGAACCGCCCGCGGGAACGTTGGCTGTTCGCCTCGAAGGGTCGTGGTGGGCGCGCACGATGGAAGAAGGGATGCGCAATGGCCGCGGGGTCATCGACGAGTACCGGACCATGGTGGCACCGTGGGGCTTTGACCCTGCGGAGGTCGTCGTGCCCGTCGACGTGCATCAAGGTGACGCCGACACACTGGTCCCCGAGCGTTGGGGTCGCGACCTGGCCGAACTGTTGGCGAACGCGACGCTGCACGTTCATCGAGGCGTTGGCCACATGATTGGAGTGACCAAACGGACTGAGGTCATCGCGTCGCTCATGGCGGATTAAGGCGACGATCAGGGTCGTGATGCTTCACCGACGGGTAGTCCCTCGCTCCCGCCCCCAGGTGTCGCACCCGTCCCACCGCTCTCATCGAGCTTCGAGCGGGAAGAAGCGAGACCCGTCGTGAGTGGCGACCGCTATCGGGCGTGCGGGCGTGCGACGCTGTTCGAGTGTTCGGGCGTGGTTCGGCGGGATTCTGGCGGCTGGGCCTGGGCGGGGTCGCCCTCGCGCTGGTGCTCACCGGTTGCGCCGCACCGTCGGGTCCACGAGCGGTCAGCGCCAAAGTGCGGTTGGCGCCGACTACCTCAGCGCCGACGACTACCACCACCTCGACGTTGCCCGTAACGCCGATCAACTGGACGCCGTGTAACGGCAGTCTCGAGTGCGGAACGTTGGTCGTCCCTCTCGACTATGCGAATCCGGGGGGTCCCACCATCGATATCGCGGTCGAGCGCCATCTGGCCGAGGATCCCCAAAGCCGCATTGGCTCACTGGTCATCAATCCAGGTGGTCCTGGCGTGTCGGGGATTGATGACTTCTCCAATGAGCTGAGCGTGCTCACCGCGCCGTTGCTGGACGACTTCGATATCGTGACTTTCGATCCGAGAGGGGTGGAGCGAAGTGACCCGGTCACCTGTGGCGAGACCCCGGGGGCTGCTCCGGGTCCGCTGTCGGATCCGGTTCCCCAGACGGTCGCACAGCAAAACGCCGCCATTTCGAGCATGCGCCAATTCGGGGCTGACTGTGAGAAGGCCAGCGGCGCGGTACTGCCCTATGTCGGCACCGTTGACGTCGCCCGTGATCTTGAACGACTGCGGATCGCACTTGGTGATCCCGGTCTCACGTTTATGGGACAGTCCTACGGCACACTGCTCGGTGCGACCTACGCCGAGATGTATCCAACGCATGTGCGCGCCATGGTGCTCGACAGTGCGATCGATCCCGCACTGAGCATTGGCCAGATCACCATCGACCAGGCCAAGGGGTTCGAAGGCGTCCTCAACTCTTTCTTCACTTGGTGCGCGTCAAGTGCCCAATGTGCCTGGCGCACGACGAGCGATCCGACCGCTGCCGCACTGGCGCTAATCGCCCAGTCCCGGGTCAATCCGGCCCCGGCCGGTGGTGGCCGCACCGTGGGGCCAGGCGAGCTCTACGACGCGTTGTTGGAGGGTTTGTACTCACAGCTCGACTGGCCAACGCTGGGCAACGCTCTGGCCGCGGATGCGGAGGGAAACGGGGCACCGATCATTGCGATGTCGGATCGCTACGTGGCGAACGGGTCGACCAACGGATCCGATGCGGGCGAAGCGATCGACTGTCTCGACCATCCGACCCCCGCGCGCCACATCGGGATTTGCTGCGCTGGCGGCGAACTACGGACAGGTTGCCCCGGTATTCGGCCCGCTCCTCGCATGGGATCAGGCGGCGTGTGCGACCTGGCCCGTGGCGGCGACCCGTCCGGTCGGACCGGCCCGGGCCCCCGGCTCGCCCCCCATCTTGGTGGTGGGTACCACCAATGACCCGGCCACCCCCTATGCCTGGGCGGTGTCGCTGTCACGCGGTTGTCCCAAGGCGTACTTCTGACCCGGGTCGGCAATGACCACGTGGCGTACTTCTACAGTGCGTGCGTACGCAACTACGTCCAGACGTATCTGCTCGGTGCGGGCGCGCCGCCCATCGGGACGACCTGCAGTTCCTAGACCGAAGCTGCGGTGAACTGATACGAACCGCTAGCCAGGGCGACCACCACTGTCCCGCCTCCCGACGACACCAACGTCACCCCGGGCAATGCGCGAGCGAGGCCCCGCTTTCTTGCACAGATGACGGACTGCGGGCGGGCAGACTGACGTGGGCCGATGCGTTGGGCGGGATCGTCGTGCTCAACGTGAGCCGTGAGCCACTACGCCGCCACTCAAGAGACACCGGGCCGGCGATCGTCGGCACCGAACCCCGTGCCGAGCTCAAGCCCGTCTTCGGCGGTGCGATCGCAACCGTGACCGTGCCGTCGGTGTCGGGTTCTTCCAAGGTGGCGCCGAGCAGGGTCTCTTGCATCGCCACGAGGGCGGACGATCCCCACCCGTGCGACATCGAGTCACCAATGAAGTCACTCGGTGTCCAGGTCTCCCACACAAAGGTGCCCCCCGAAGCCACGATGTGGGCCCACCCCGGTATCTGGGTGTTCGTGAGCGTCTTGACGAGGTCACCGGTCAATCCGGCATTGGCGAGGCCGCGGAGAAGCTCCAGCCCGTGCACGGACCATGTCGATCCCGAGTGAAGCGACGTAGGCGCCGACCTTGGCGACCTTGGCCGCCGGCACGACGTCATAGGCCAGTGCGAGGGCATCGGCCTCTTGCTGAGGCATGGGGGCTCTGGCTTTGGTTCGGGAGGAGCCCATCGGTGTAGATCCCGTCGGGGCGCACCAGGTGGGCGTTGATGGCATCGCGGTAGTTGGGCCGCCCTGGCTTCTTGGGTGGCGGCACCCGCGGTGTCCCCGGAAACCAGGGCGAGCTGGGCGATCCGGTGCAGTGCATTGACCCCGAGCGTGTTCGAAGCAGTGTCAAGCGTCACGTTGAGGTCGATCCGAAGACCGGATCGCCGTTGGAGCCTTCGGCGAACCCAGCCAGGAGTCCCGTCGAGGGATCACGCGCCGCCCAGACTTACTCGGCCACCTTGCTCGTCGAGGGATAAAAGGCCACTGCGGTGTCGCGATCCCCGGTGGCGAGGTAATAGCGCCAAACCCATTCGGGGTAGCGCTCGGTGAAGATCGGAATATCGCGACCCCCATCACCGTTGGGGTAGACCGCTTTGACCCGGCCGTCGGGCCAATAGCGGGCCTGGCCGCGCTCGACATCCCGGAGGCCCTGCCAACTCATGTTCTGATCACCGTAGGCCCGCATGATCGCTTCGGATTCGTTGGAGGAATCCCAGACAAATTGCCCCTTCTCCCTCGTTGGGGTGTCGACGAACTGTTCGTGCGTGCAATAGAGGCACGACCGAGCATTGAGTTTCCAGACCGAATCGAGCATGGGGAGAGCGGTGGAAAAGGTGGCCGGCACGGTTGCCGGCATAGCGGCATGCGACACGATGGCCGAGATCTGGTCACGCCCGAGGCTTTCTCCGGGATTGTCGATCTGGAGGTAGCGAAAACCCAGATACGTCAGCGGTTCGAAAACTTGCTGCCCGCTGCGGGTGATGTAGGAGTACGAAAGGTTCGTCCCTTGTGTCGCGTGCGTGGTCGAGACCTGACCGTTGGGGTCGAGGGCATAGCCGACGTGCATGGCGACGGTCCGGCCGTTCTGTCCGTTGGCGAACCGCACGGACGGCCGTGCCGCGTAGATGGCGCCGAAGTCCGCCACCACGGAACCGCTGGCCAAGGTGCGTAGGCTGATTGGCGCCACAATGTGCTCGCTGATGTGGGTGCGCTGGGCGACCATGCCGCCGAACGGCGGTGTGGCGACCGGGCCGAGCACCGTCGTTGCCGTCCAATCGGCGTCGTCGAAGGCGGGGTCACTCCAACCGCTCGGGTGCGCCCGACCGTCGATCCATTCCACGAAGTCGGATCCGTCGGAGTTGCGCAGCGGAGATGGCAACCATTCGGCAGGGAGTTCCTTCCAACCCGCATCGGTGCCATAGGCCACGTGCTGGCCGTTGGCGTAGTGCAGCGACAATTCCATGATCAACCCGGGGGCCGACTGTGGCCGACCCTGGCCCGCGCCATACCAGCGGTGCAGCACGCCCAAGGCCGTGGGGGCCCCGGCCTTGACCTGCTCGGTGACATCGGTAGTGCGGACGTATTGCTCTTCCGGATATGAAAAACTCGGACCGAAGTCCACCTTTTGCCCACCCACGAAAAGTTGGTAGGTGTGGGCGGCTGAGATATAGGCGGTTGCTCGAAGCAGGTTGCCCGGCGGGGGAGTGACCACGCTACGCAGGTACGTCACACGGTCAGGCTGGTTCGAGGTTGCACTCGGCTGGAGCCACTGTGCGGTCCAATCCGCTGGGCGCAGCACGGTGGTGAAGGTGGCCTCGGGCGCCGGAGCGCTCCAGTGACCATTTTGGTCGCGCACCTCGACCGACCAGCCGTAGGACGCATCGGCGTCGAGTGGCGGGCCGGCGTAGGCGATGAACGCCTGGCGCGTGGAGCTCACTTGGCCGCTGTCCCAGATTGGGGGCAACGCAGTCTTGGACATCCGCTGCACCACGATGCGGTACCCGCTCTGACGAGCGCCGCGTGCGCTCGAGTGAAGTGTCCACGCGAAAAAGCAGCCGTCGGGATCCACACCATGTGGGTTCACCAACCCATTCACCGTCAGGTTGGCGGCGATGACGCCACCATTCGAGGTGGCAACCAGTGCGTCATCGATCCGAGAATCCGTGGTACCGCGCATCGCGGCACCGGCTTGTCCATCGAGTTGGGGAATTGCGCCGGCGCCGAGGACCGCAGCAGAAGTGGCAGCCCCACGAGTCAAGAAAGTGCGTCGATCGATCGGGCTCATTGGATCTCCCTGACCTGATTCGCCGAACGGTCGCTGTAGAGCACCGAGCCGGTCGATGTGATCGCTATCCCAACCGGAACGCCCATGGTGGTCAGGATCCAACGGGTCCCATTTCCCGATGCTCCATCCTTCGTGACAGGAACCCCACCGGCCAACGAGTGAGGTCACACCGTTCATCTGTCGACCCAAGATCGTGGCTGTCTCTGCTGGTACCACTTTGATGTTGTGCTGGGTCCCGTCTGTCGCGTACAGAGTGCCATTTGGTGCGACGGCGACCCCCTCTGGGTCGTTGAGCTCCGAGGTGTCGCCAGCGGCCGGGAGCCCATCTTGAATGTACGAGCCGTTGCTGCCTGCACCAATGACCGTGGCAATCCCACCCGCAGCGATTGTGGTGCCGTAGTCCGTCCCCGCCGTAACCGGAATCTCGAGGACTGATTGATCGCCGTTGTCCACGACAAAAACATCGCCCTTCGTGTCCACGGTCACAGCCACGGGATTCCAAAGTTGGGCGGCCGTTGCCGGTCCGTCGCGCTGGTCGGACCCGCACGTCCCTGTGCCGGCCATCGAATAGATGTGCCCGGCCAACATGGATTGGCCGAAGTGCACACCGCTGCTGGTGGGGACCACACGGACCCGGCAGTTGGCGGTGTCGGCGATCAAGAGATCTCCGGCCGCATCGACTCCCACCCCGGTGGGCTTGTTGAGCTCGCCCGACGTCGCCACAAGTCCGTCGCCGTTGAAGCCGGCGGTGCCATTGCCCGCCACCGTCACCAGGGAATGGTTTTGGGGATGGATCGCTTGGACGCGCTCAGCGGTGGCTTCGGCGATATAGAGCGTCCCGCTCGGGTCCACGACCACACCGGTCGGAACCCCGGACCCGAATGTGCGCCACAGGTGCCTCCGGCCAAGGTGACGGGACGGCGCGCGGTCATCGAAATGCCATAGAGGTGCCCGGAATGACTCGGGACCACAAGGACCCGGCAGTGGTTGGTGTCGGCGATGAAGAGATCGCCGGACGGATCCACCGCGATACCGCTTGGCGAACTCAGGTTCGATGAACTGGGGGCGCCCACGACGGTGCTCACCGATGGGGGCGCCGCCGCGGTGGCACCAGAGGTGATGCACATGACACCGCACGTGATGGTGCCGGCCAGCAACAGGGGTGAGTACCGCACGGCCTCATCATGACCGAAAGTGCTCCGGCGTGCCCGTCAGTCG
This sequence comes from uncultured Acidimicrobiaceae bacterium, assembly GCA_963800725.1. Classification (GTDB taxonomy): domain Bacteria; phylum Actinomycetota; class Acidimicrobiia; order Acidimicrobiales; family RAAP-2; genus Bog-473. The sequence continues at coordinate 144,990 of CAWDCE010000007.1, forward strand.
TGTCCCATGAGCCAAAGCAGGGCCATAGTCTGAGCGGCACTCACAAGAGATACGAAGGAGGGTTGATCATGCAAGGTGAAGAAGCGCTTTCGGCCGCCAACGTCGACTTCGTGGGCCATGGCGGCGACACCATCAACGGGTATCAGGTGGTGGTCGACGGCGACGGCCCGTTTCCCGGTGTGGTGGTCATTCACCACCTGCCCGGGTGGGACTCAGCGACCAAAGAGATCACCCGAAACCCGCGGCCCATGGCTATAACGCGATCTGTCCCAATCTCTATTACCGCGAGGGACCCGACGCCGATCCCGATGATGCCGCGGCATCCGCACGGGCCAAAGGGGGGGTGTCCGATGACCAGCTGGTCGGTGATGTGGGCGGGGCGGTCGAAACCCTCCGGGCGCTGGCGACATCCAATGGCAAGGTCGGGGTGATTGGGTACTGCTCGGGTGGGCGTCAGTCGTTCCTCTGTGCACTGTCGCTGCCGATCGATGCTGCAGTCGACTGCTACGGGGCCTTTGTCAGTGGGGTTGCCCCCGAAGGTTTTCCCTTGAAGGTCACCCCGTTGATCGGGCGCACCGCCGAACTCCGCTGCCCGCTCTTGGGCCTTTTCGGCATGGATGATCAATACCCGAACCCCGAACAGGTGGACGAACTCGAAGCCGCGCTGATCGAGCACGCCAAGACATATGAATTCCACCGGTACGAAGGGGCGGGACACGCCTTCTTTTCGACGAATCGTCCGAGTTTTCGCCCCGAATCCGCACTGGACGGCTGGCAGCGGATCTTTTCGTGGTTTGGCACATATCTGAGTGAAGGGGAGGCCTGATCATGTGCTCATACGTCACCGTCGGGGCCGATATCGCCGGAAGTGCCAAAGGACCCGATGGTTGGTTCTCGGTCACTTCGGCTTCTGTGTATTTCGATCATCCCTATCATGCCCCCTTCGAACACACCCTTAACATCGACTTCATCGACAAATCACGTGGACCGGGTGCCCGGGTCGCCGTCGAGTTGACGGCCGAGTCGGCGCGCGAGCTCATGCGGTCAATCGAGGCGGCGCTCGAGGCAGCCGGGGCGGCGGCGCACTGAGCGCTGGGTCGACGCCGTACGTCACGTGCACCGGTTCGGTGCTTTCATGGGGTGATGAATCCGGGGCCTGCTCCTTTTGCGGCTGGCGTCCACATCCCGTGGTCCGAAGTACCCTCACGGGTTCACGAATGGGCGGTACGAACCGGCGGCTCTCTGCCTCGAGAGGTCCACAATCTCGCCGGAGGTTTCTCCCCCGGGGCGATTGCGCGCATCCGATTCGACGATCGCGAGATCTTCTTCAAAGCGGTGGGCGCGGAGTTGAATCCGGACTCGCCGGACTTTCACCGTCGTGAGGCGAAGGTGACCCGCGAACTACCACGGTCGCCCATGCTGGCGGAGCACCTGGCCACCTATGACGACGGACACTGGGTGGCGCTGGCCTACGCAGCCGTGGAAGGTCGTCTCCCTCAGCTTCCGTGGAGGTCTGAGGAGCTCGTCCGTGCCGTTGCTTCGCTTGAGCGTTTGCATGAAGCGCTCACGCCCACGCCAACGACCGAGTTGGCGACGAGCAGCGACCACCTCGGTGCACTGTTCGTCGGTTGGCGGTCCCTGGCCTCGCTGGAAAGGATCCCCGCTGGGCTCGACGAGTGGTCTCGGACACACCTCTTGGAATTGGCCGACCTCGAATCGAACTGGAACGAGGCCGCGGCAGGACACACTCATCCATGGTGACGTCCGTTCCGACAACATGGTGATGAGTGTCGATCGGGTGGTGTTTGTCGATTGGCCCCACGCATCCGTCGGATCTCCTGTACTTGATCTGATCGGATGGGCACCGTCGGTGGCCCTCGAAGGGGGACCCGATCCGAAGCGTTGCTCTCTTGGTACCACCCATCGCGCCAAGTTGACCCAGGTGCCCTCAATTCCTTGCTGGCCGCCTTTTCCGGGTTCTTGACTGAGCACTCGCTGCGCCCAGCGCCGCCGGGGCTCCCGACACTCCGCTCGTTTCAAGGTGCGCAAGCGCAAGTGGCCCGCCATTGGCTGGCCCGACGCACGGGTTGGCGCTAGAGAAGTGGCGAGAC
>CAWDCE010000008.1:0-150000 GCA_963800725.1 uncultured Acidimicrobiaceae bacterium
GCAAAGGCATCTCATCATTCGTAGTTGAGAAGAACACTCCTGGGTATTTCGTGAGCAAAGTCGAGAAGAAGCTCGGCATGAAAGGCTCTCCGACAGCTAGCTTGACCTTCGAAGATTGCAAAATTCCAAAAGGAAATATTCTTGGAGAAGTGGGCGAGGGCTATAAGCAAGCGCTGATGACTTTGGAAGGCGGAAGAATTTCGATTGGCGCAGTAGCCTTGGGACTAGCTCAAGCAGCCTTCGACTCAGCGCTAAGCTATGCGAAGCAGCGTGAAGCTTTTGGTCAGCCGATCGGCAAATTCCAATTTATCCAAGGCTATCTTGCCGATATGTCCACGCAGATAGCTGCAGCTCGTATGCTGCTTTATCATGCTGCTTGGATGAAAGATAATCACAAGCGAGTAACGCTTGAGGGGTCTCAAGCAAAACTGTTTGCTTCGGAAATTGCTTCCAAGGTCTGCAACCTTTGCGTTCAGATCCACGGCGGCTATGGCTACGTAGAAGATTTCCCGGCCGAACGATTCTTGCGCGACGCCAAGTTGTGCGAAATTGGCGAAGGCACATCGGAGATTCAGCGTTTGGTCATTGCTCGTCAGCTCGGTCTGTAAACCCAGAACTATAGAAAGAAGGACGTGCGAACCGTTGTGGTGCACGTCCTTTTCGTAGTTATGTTCTTCGCTCCGACCCGACATCGTTCCGCCCTCAGCTCTTCTTATATTGGGTGTTCGGTTGTTGTTGTACTATATAAGCAAGTAACAGTTAGAGCGAAAAAAAGATAAGAAGGCTCGATTTTAGGTCGAGCCTTCTTCATTAGTTCAGGCGAAGATGCCTGTCAGCAACTGCGAATTACTTCGCAGCCGGGGTAGCCGTAGCCGGGACCGGGGTGCTGGCACCCATCTTGCCGAAGTCGAGCGCCAGGTCCTGCGCCGTCTTGGCGGTCAGGAGGTTGACCATGTCCTGCGTGCCCGAGGCGGCGGTGGCAGTGCCAGCACCGTTCGCTCCGCCCATGACGATGGTCGGGACCAGAGCGCCCTGATGGTTGCCCATCGCGGTCGCCCAAGCGGGCCTGGACGGTCTTGTAGGCGTCCAGCTTCTGCGCGAGCGCGCCGTCAGCCGACATGATCAGCTGGCGAGCCTTCGCTTCGCCTTCGCCCTCAGGATCGCCGACTGCTTGATCTGTTCGGCAGTCTGCACGCCGAGCTGAGCGACCTGGAGGTCCTTCTCGGCGCCGATCTTCGGCGACCTGCGCTTCCTTGTCGGCCTGGATTTTGGCGACGGTGGCGTCACGGTCGGCGTCGATATTTCTGGGTTTCCGACTTCTGCTGGGCTTCGGTCACCGCCTGAATCTTGACGACTTCCTTTTCCCACTTCGCCTTGGCAGCGTTCGCTTCACCTTCCTTGGCGGCGGTGATCGCACGCTGTTCGGCTTGCTTCGCCTGCGCCTGCTGGATCTGGACGTTCGCGACAGCTTCCTGCTGCTGCTTGATCTGATCCTCGATGCGGTCTTCGTACTTGATCCTGTTGATCGACAGGTTGTTGATGGTGATGCCGTAGTTCTTCAGCGGCGAGTCGGCCGCATGAATCGGTTGTCCCTTGGCATCGACCTTCAGACGAATCACCGACACGGTCTGTTCCTGACCGGAGATCGGGTCGGGCTGCTTGACCTGGACGGTCTCGGTGAGATAGACGCCGTCCGCAATCTGCTCTTCCACGCGCTGGAGGAATTCGTTGCGCCGCGAAGCGTAGGATTCCGTCGAGCTCATGAAGGGACCGGCGGTGAAGACCGACTTCTGCATGACGGTGCGGATCGAACTTCTCGATCCACGTCCTGCTGGGTCGGGAACACGGCGTGAAGGGGCCTTGACCTGCTCGCAGTCGGTGGGCATGGTCCAGAGAACTGTGCCGGAGATGGTCGCGTTGGCGCCGTCATTGAAGCGGGTGGGCAGAGACTGGTCGCCGGGCGAACCCTGGTCGGGGAGCGCCGAGAACGAGAACTGATCCTGCTTCTGGTAGGAGGTGACGGTGCCGAAACCGAGCCACTTCATGCTGCCGGGTTGGGAATCGCAGACCAGTTCGCCGCCGAAGGACTGCTTGACGATGACGTGCGAGGCGTCGTTGCTGTAGAACAGCTTGTTGTAGAAGATGGAAAGTCCGGCGAGAGCCACGACTGCGCACACAGGGCCGACGATGTACTTCGGGCTGACATTGAAAGCCATTGGATAGGACCTTTCTTGAGGCGGGAACCATTTCCCGTTTTCGAGACAACGCGTTATGCATCTCACAGCTCAGCCACGCTTGTCGCTGAGAGGTTCGCACACGTTTACCGATAGACTTTCAATCAAATGCCTATTCCGCCCTATCGCTGCCGCCTTAAGGCGGATGTTTTATTTGCGATGAGTGCTGAAATTGGGATTTGTTGGATGAACCTTCGGTGAGACGATGTGGAGTGATTTGCTGTTCGAAACTACCCAAAGTGACCTGGGTTCGACAATAGATTTGCGCCGTCTCATACGTGGAAGCACGAGCTCGGGTGATTTGCTTAACTAGCGCTAACATTTTGATCGTGTGCGCAATCATTTTGACGTCTGCGAACGCGGTCGGCATCCGTGAGGTGCGCTATTTATTGCTACGCGCGAAATAACGGCTGGATAGTCCTAGCGAGTATTCGGATATCATCTCGAAAGTTCTCAACTAATAAGTAAAAAAGCGCGATCTGGATCGGGTTCGCTAGTGTCAGGTGCTTCTATTTCGTGAGATCCATTTGGATCCATCAGGCCGATCCCAAAAGGCTTGTAAGGAGGATCGATCGGGCGATCCTAGAACGATATGTCGGGCTGATCCTTTTAGGCTTTGAGGATCCATCTGGCGATCTTAGAAGAATACGTCGGGCCGATCCTCCTCAGGATCCATCGGGCGATCTTAGAAGAATACTTCGGCCGATCCTTTACCTGCGGTGGGGTTATGCTCGCTCAAGAAGTCTGTGAGAGTAGCGAAGCTGCGCCAGTGAATTTATAAAGTAACTCCACGTATGAATGCCCTCCTTCCAAGCGTTTTCCTGCTCTGATAAAAGCAGCCGAACCGTGCTTTCTACAGCCTGTATCGAAGGCGGAGTGCACCCTTCGGGCATGTGACGGTTGTAACGCGCGGCGTTGTCATGAGGCGCGGGCTGCTAGTAGTGTGATTACATCTAATCCTCCAAAGCACTCTCAATATTTCGGTTCAAGGCATCTAAACAAAACTCGGTTAACTTCCAGCCTGCATGTCACCAACTACACGGTGGGCAGATCAGTCACGGATCTTTATGAGTTGATGCCAGCGAATCGCGGAGAATTGTCGCGTCTTTCGACGCGAGCTACAAAAGCACGACAGCGTGACTTCTACTCAGACATCATGGACGTAAGGAGCTCCACTCATGATCGCTATCGAACTCGTGGTCATTATCGCGGCCTGCACTTTTCTGGCAGGATACGCGGCGAACTACGCTTTGAATTACATGAAGACCCATCCCAAGGTCGAAGAAACGGCGTCGCCCCTTGAGAGTGAAGAGGCCGCCTACAAACAGCTCACAGAGACGCTGAAGAAGCAACAGACCTATGTTGAGAACGTTTTGCTCAACGTGGGCAAAGCCAAAGCCAAGCTCGATACCCGCATGGAAACCGTTGCCGAGATCAAAGCCGAATTCGAGAGGGAGTCAGCGGCCCGGTGCAACAGAGGCTAAGATCGACGATATTGCTTTGCGCTTTTCCCGAGCGCGAGCTGCGGTATCTGAACAAGAGAAATCGTCGAGGAAGCCCAGAAGGTTGCCGACGAAGCTGGCAAGACACTGACGGACGCTTTTAAAGCCGTGAGTGATTTCGAGCAGCAGGTGGAAAGCGACCGAAGCAGGGAGGACCTCGCTCAGCTTCATCGATACAATGCCGATGCGCGGCAACAGGCGCTCGACATTCAGACCACGCTCTCAAAGGTCGGCCAAGCAAGGCGTTCTGTCGAACGTAAGCTTGAAGAAGCCCGCGCCGCGAGCACTCTCACCGAAGGCTCCGCCATTGACCAGGCGCGTTCTGCGCTCAGCGAGCGGGCTCATGTCCAGACTGGACGAGCTGAGCTCGAAGGGAAAAGCAAGCCTGCGCAGGAAGTGATTGAAGTCGAAGTGATTGTTCCTGCCAGCGATAGCTCAGCCGCTTCCCGGAATTAACGGCGGCGGACGAGAGGATCACTCGGTGGAACTCAACGAACGGGAGCGGGGGATCACATCCGCCCTCCCGGCGTTATGTCACGAGTCGAATTCCGTCCCCTTTTTGTGCTTTTTGACCTGAATGAAAAGGATGCAATTGTGACTGAGTCAATTCAAGTCCTCTGGACCTCTGAAGATCTGCCGAAAGATGAGGCGCACAGCACTCCGACGGCTGACTATCCAATCATCCGTAACGATGGTGATTCATGGTGGGCCAGAGCCAGGCGCGTTTCCGTGATGACTTTGCAGCGCAAGGTCTTCGAGCACACCTTCGGCGAGCGTTGGCAGCAAGTCGGCGTGAGAATCAACTATCTGAACTTCCCGCCACGAACAGCCGGGAACGGAGACACCCTCCACACGTTTCACAGCAAGAAGACCGGGATTGCCTACCTCAAGGGCTGGGCTGCGGCGGAAGAATTTGCAAATCGAAAAAGCTGAATCACCAGAGAATCCAGGTGGGCTTTACGAGAGACATAGAACCAAGCTCGAGGTTCCTATGTCTCTGCCCTTCCTGGACTTTTTCAGATCCTGGGGGTCCTTTCAAAAAAGGCTTTTCTGGGCACCGCCGGCGGTGGCAGCGCCAAGCGTCTCTGTTCGCTAGGATCGATCTTTGAATCGCACGCTGAAACAAGCGCCGTGTTCCGGCAGATTGGTACAAGCTATTGTTCCGTTCAACGCTTCGACTATCTTTGCGCACAGAAACAAACTGCCGGCGGAACCTCGATCTTGTGTCGCAGCAGGGTCGGAGTTCTCGCTCCATATCCGGTCAAATAGACCGTCCAGGTTCTTGGCTGGCTGATTGTAGCCATGCCCTGAAACTTGCAGCTCGAAATACCCGTCGCTCTTTTGACAGAATATATTGATTTTTCGATTAGGTCGACTCCAGCTTGCTACGTTCTCCACTAGATGCATCACGAGTAACGACATGGCTCTTTGTTCGACTTTTATCATCGATGACTGATTCAGGTCCAAATCCATGCCAAGTTGCTTCGATTGGAAAGTATCGCTCTCTGCCACGGCGCACAAGCAATCCTCCAGAACCGTTGATAGTGGTACTTTCGGCGATTCATTAGAGTTTCTATCGCGACCTTCATACTGATGTATCTCTTGCAGCAGGCTGATTTTATTCATAATCAATTCGTTAGAGCTTTGCATAGTTTTGAACACCTGTCGTTGTTCTTCGGTGACGGATCCCATGAAGCCTTCCTGCAAAAGCCGGAGAAAACGGTTTGACGCTACCAGCGGATTCCTTAAGTCGTGGGCAAGCAGCCTGACCAGGTCTTGCGTTCGTTCTAAGAGAGCAAGTCGCTTAGCGTCCGAATCGGCTTGTTTTCGTGCTGTCAGATTGACGACTATAGCGACCGTGTGTAGAAAGTTTCCCTCGCAATCACGGACAGCTGTTCCGTTTATAGACACCGGCAGCACACTTCCATCTTTGTTGAGGAGATTGTATTCAACGTCGACTGCCACTCCTGATTCTATGAATCGTGGGAATCGCTGCCGAAATCTGATTTTATCCGCCTCAGTGAGCAAGTCTTCGAAGCGCATCTTGCCTACGACTTCCTGCTCTGTGTAACCGAGCCAACTCAACTCAGTTTTGCTGATACGGAGAAAGGTGCCATCGGATCCAAGAGCGTGCAACCCAAAAGCCGGATTATCGGCAATGTGAGACGACATCGCAGTTTCATCAGTGACCAAGTAAATTAGTCTGTTGAGGGCGGACTGTATATTCATGGCTGAACTCCCATCAAATCCGGGAGCGGACTGATTTTGTAATTTTGCTGGTCCCCAATTCTATTCTCGGCACCCCAGTGGCTTTTGGGTATCCGTCAAGAGACTGATTAAATGAAATAACGAAGCGGTAAGCCTTTCGGCGTAACGACGTTTAGAATCGTGAATTAGAGGGACGCCAAAGCCGCTTGCTTGTGCGCAGGGGCGCGCTGCTTATGGTGAAAAAGTCGAGCCAATCGATAAGTAAAACATCACGTCTTCTTCACGGATGAAGAAATAGTATGCGGCATGTGTAGATAGATCCTTTGGACAATGATTGCATGGCTGTCTACTGCTCATGCGAATTTCGATAAACTTATGAGTGACAGGAGCGTATTGCGCGTCCTGTCACGCTTTGCTTTGCCACTATATTTGATACCGTATCTAGCGAAGCTGGACGAGCTCGCTCTGGCTTGAGTAACGTTAAAATCCAGCGCTACCCGCGTGGTCTTACGAAGAAAGCTAATTGCTATCGGTCCACAGGTTAAGCCTAATATAAGGTCATCTTTTCCATTTCTCCATTTGATATCGATCGGCTCACACACAACACCATTGTCTCTTAACCCAACGGCTCTTATGTTCTTCGAACATGCGTTGGAAACTACCAGAAAAGAATCAATATTGGCTGACATTTGTCCTATTGGCCAAGCCGTTAATCAACGGCTGGGAATCGCGGTCTATCTTTCGGCAGTGCCAATGATTTTGGGAGCTCATAAAATGGATGCTATGTTAAACATTATCAAATGAGCACCCACTGGTGCTCATTTGGCAGCGCTTAAGCTGCAGCCTGAAGTGAGCACCATCATGATCAGCAATGAAACCGGGCTTCTTAGCCGGAGTGTCACCTTTGTTGTGCGCGTTTCTTGTGGACCGGTTGGAGCGGTCGTCTTTGTAGGTGGCAAACTGATCTATACGGGCTATCTGCTCCTCCACCATCATGAGTCAGTCGATGCCGCGGTTCATTACTGCTTGCCTGCGCTGCTGATGATGTCCAAGGACGTCGCGTTCTATGTGTTGATGTTTCTGTTTAGCCGGACCCCTGGACTGAAGGCGTGGATCATGCGGCAACTGCCGCCTTATCTCGTGTCTGTAGCGATTTGATCGCAATGGGCGAGGCTCTCGCTTGAGCCCCTAGAAAAGCCGGAAGCGGGAGGGGTAACCCTTCTGCTTCTGGCTCACATGCCAGATGCTTGTTTACATCGCGTGACTAACTGACCAAAACTTGCCATTTTTAGGAAATTTTCGGCAGCCAGATTCCAATACACAGCAGTGAACATTGCGCCGCGACAACATTAGCAATTTCGTACAGCCGCAAAAAAAATGCGCCAGATGGCACCGCCCGTGGTGGCATCGGTGGCAATTTTTTTTGCTTGCAGAGCTGCCGGGTCAAGTGATCGGGCCGGCAGCTCGCTTGCTATGACGGGCGGTGCTGTCTTCAAACTAGCTGTTCGCTCTTTTGAAGAAATGTCCGGACGGCGCGTCTGTCGTAAAAGTAAAAGAAAATTCCTGGCTCTGAGATTCCGAACTCTCGATACGCTCCAGCAATGTCGTTCTCTTTTACAAATGCTCGCTGCACGATCGGATTGTTAGATTTCCACTTTGCCGCTAGTTTGGAAAGTAATGCGGGATCTTGCTGCTCCATCGCTTGCTGGACCTTTCGACCCAAACTAGTGAAGGGGCCGCCCGTTGACGTCCTGCAAGAAGTGAAGAGTCTCCTCAATCATAGCGTGAGCGTCGTAGTCGCTACGAAAGAATTTGTTGAAACCTTGTCTTAGCGGAATTTTCATCGTTACGTCGGCGTCACCTGAGTCCATACCAATTACCGCAACAGTCGCATCATCCGCTTTTCTTGTGTCGAGGATCTTCACACCGGCAAGTTTTAGCGCCGGAACCACTCGTTGGACAAATATTTCTTCAGCTTCTTTGCGACTCTTGCGAGGAGCAATGCCGTCGTTTGCATCCTTGAATTTAGCGATGAAGCGGTCGAAATTCTCTGTGATATTCGCCAGATTCTCTCGAGTCACTCCCGCAAGTATGTATTCCTTACTGTCGCTCCCCAGTAAAACAGTTGCCTTCCCGGTGGTTCGGAGCCCTGAAAACTGTGCATTACTGAGTTCTGAGACAGTGTGAGCCGCTCGGTGTTTCCGCTCGGTTGTTTGATTGGGTTGCATACACATCTCCAATTTAAACAGTGAAGAAGGCTTGACCAGGCGCAGAGAAATTGCTTCTTCTATGCGCCCACGCTGCGTCCGGTCTCATGCCCTCTTACTTCTTCTACTTAGAAGTTTGATCTTGCAGTTTATCGCTCGGTCAGGAGCGCTCGAGAACCTTCAGAACCGCCTCGACGAGTTGATCTTCCGGTACTGCAAATTAAGCTGGTCTGGTTTCTTTCCAGGCTTTGCTGTCCTTTATCGTTGCGGCAATTTTCATACCTTCGACAAGGTCTTTAATCTGCACTTCGCTGCGCTCTTTTTCCAGGGAACCCTGAATGATCACACACGGCGCTCCGCGATTGTCAGCGTATTTCATCTGAGCTTTCAGTTTGCCTGAGCCAAGATAAAGCTCTGCTCTGATACCGGCAGCCCGCAGCCTTGACACGAACGATTGATGGTCGGACAATCTGTCTTTTTCAAACACGGTGACCACGACAGGACCGCGTTTTGTGTTCTCTTCGACCTTTTTCAGAAGCGTGAGGGCGCTGAGCAAGCGCGAGACGCCGATGGAAAAGCCTGTCGCCGGCGCTGACTCGTCGCGATAGCGTGAGACCAGTCCGTTGTATCTGCCGCCACCGGCGACAGAGCCGAAGCTTGTCGGTAGTCCGTCGTTGCCGACAACCGGGAATGTAAGCTCCACTTCGAAGACCATGCCCGTATAGTATTCAAGCCCGCGGACAACCGACGGGTCGATAACGATTCGCCCATCGTCGTAGCCCGAGGCTTGGACGAGATTGGCAATCTGCCTCAATTCGGCAGCACCGGCTTTGCGAGTTTCATTCGCCTCCAGGCCGCCTTCGAGTAATGAGCAGCTTGACAGATTATCTGCGCCCTTTGCTTCGAAGATCGACATGGAAGTTGCACTGAAAGTGGTGCAGCTGTTCTTCCGCCTCGGGTGTTTTTGTTACATGGTTTCCCAGGTGGCAGAGCCGACCTTGGGATCCATTACGTTGATGCCGAGCTCGAGCAACCTTTTTCGAACAAGATCGGACGTTGCCCAATCTTTCTTTTCTCGAGCTGATTTGCGCAACTCGAGAAGTAGTTCGACAACGGAGACGGCTTGAGCACTGGATACTACGTGACTGGTATCACGCAGTGTCAGTCCCAGCACCGCCGCTAGTTCCTCCAGGGCAGCGGTCAAGCTGGCTTTAGTTTGAGCATTCGTCGTGTCTGCCAAGATTTGATCCGCTACGCCGCGCAGCACGGTGAGTGCTTCCGGCGTGTTGAAGTCGTCATCCATCGCTTCGACGAACCTTGCTCGAACATCAGCGATTAGTTTTGCATCGAGTTCTGTCGAGCCAGTCGCGTCCGGCGTACCACCAGAAACCCGCGCTTTGACCAGCTTTTTCAAGCTGCTACGTGCTGCATCCAGTGCCGTGTCGGTGAAATCGACCGAGCCCCGGTAATGAGTCTGCAGCAGAAACAGGCGGATGGTGTCAGGCGTGTAGCGGTTGAGGAGGCTCTGGATGGTCGTGAAGTTGCCTTCCGATTTGCCCATCTTTTTGCCGCCTACTGTAACGAGCCCGTTGTGCAGCCAATACTTCGCGAGATCGTGCTCGTGCAACGCTTCTGACTGAGTGATCTCGTTCTCGTGGTGCGGGAAGATCAGGTCCTGCCCGCCAGCGTGAATGTCGATCGTCTCTCCCAGCACGTGCTTGATCATGGTAGAGCACTCGATGTGCCAACCGGGACGTCCTTTGCCCCATGGGCTCTGCCAGCCGGTTTCGTCCGGCTTGACACCTTTCCATAGAGCAAAGTCGATCTGATTGCGCTTACGGTCTTTTAGCTCGTCCTGGCTGCGCACTTGCATGCGCGCTCCGACGATCTGTTCCTCCGGGCTCTGCTTGCGCAGTTTGCCCGCTGGTTCGTAGGAAGAGACGTCGAAATAGACGTCACCTTCCGACACATAAGCGTGACCTTTGTCGATCAGTTTCTCAATGAAATCCATCATGCGCTCGAGATACTCCGTTGCCTTCGGCTCAAAGTCCGGAGTGAGAGTGTTGAGCGCACGCATGTCTTTCCAGAACTGAAAGATGTTTTCTCGAGTCAATTGCTCGGGCGTGATACCACTTTCGCTCGAGCGATTGATGATTTTGTCATCGACATCGGTGATGTTGCGGGCGAAAGTGACTTCGTATCCGACATATTTCAGATAGCGAACAACGAAGTCGGAGACGATTGCCGAGCGCGCATGACCGATGTGAGCGAGGTCATAGACAGTAGGTCCGCACGCGTACATGCTGACCTTCTGCCCCTCGAGGGGGACGAATTTTTCCTTTGCCCCAGATAGAGTGTTGAAGAATCGCAAGTTAGACATGGGAACTCCGTTTGTCTATGTTGTTATTTATCGAATCCGGCAGAAGGCTTAATCCCCCTGACTGCAAAAATGAGCGTAGATGCGCGGCAGTTCGGTGCGATGTATCACCAACCGTACTGGATCGATTCGGTCGCTCCGTCTGTGAAGACCGTCATCTTGAGCGGATTGCCAATGTGAGCCGGATGAACAATTTCCGGCTTCGTAACGTCCTCGACGTTGATATCGATGGCTGTTGCCGCGCCAGGCTGGCTGGTGTCAGCAGCCTCTATTACGAAGTGGTACTTCCCTGGCACCTTGAAGTGCAAGGTGACGACTGAAGTCTCTACCCCATCCGATTTCTCGTCATGAACGACCGCGTCAACACCGAGCATGAACTCGAACTTGTGATCGAAGTTGGCGGATCGATTGCCTGAAAAATTACACCCGGACAGGACCATTGCTACTGAGACTACACTCAGGAGATGGAAGAAGTTTTGCATTGAAAGTCCTTTGCTCTGGCGAAGCGTTAGGTCCGTCGAGCCCAGATGAGGGCCCGAGCGCTAACCATGTCCTTTACCTCGATGGCTGCAACGGCATCGGCGCCGCCAATGCCGTCTAGCAATCGGCAGGTGCAGTAGTCGCAAACAACTGCGCCGTGCATGACGTTCTCATTGCCGCGAACACCGCCCGATTCACCAAGGCAAACCTGGCAATTGTCGCGCGGTTGCTCTTGCAGCATTTGCGCTTCGTCGTCGCGTTCTTGTCGCTTCGTGAGGCGAGCGTGCTCGCGACGCGCTGTGTTTTTTTTCGACACTGGACTTCGGTTCCTTTCTACGAACTTTAGATCGCAATAAGATGCAACGACGAGCGTGATTGGCTTGTGAGGGGCTTACTTGCCCTTCTTAACTTCCGGCTTCTTGTCGCCCTTACCGTCCTTGCCGAGCGGCCGGAGCCTTGCCGTCCTTCTTGGCCTTCTCGGCCTGCTGGCGCTCCTGCTCCTTGACCCATTTGTCTTCGGCAGCCTTGCCGCGATCGCTGAGGGGGTTGTTATTGGACATGTTGAAACCTTTCTTGTCACTCTGTGCTTGGTGATGGTTGGTGATTGCCAGCACTTCCGTTCTTGGAAGCGCTCAGGTTACCCCTCGCTGCCAGGCGGGATTGCTCGACAGCGGGAGAGTTCGAAGACGAGCACCCCTCGTTGAGTGTCGTCAATCTGGTTGACTCAGACGACGGGCGGCTTGGGATGCTGATTCGCATCCTCAGCCGTCTCGGTGGTCGGAGCAGTTGTCGGCTCATCCTTCGGTTCGGCATGCGGCGCGGGCGCAGCGTCTTTCGCCGGTTCCGCGTCGTTAGTCGGAATCGGAGTGTCCAGCTTCCGGCGTAGCCGAAGGCGAAGGCTCGTTGTCGGCCTCGACTACAACGTCGGTCGGCTCTGAATTAACCGCGGTTCCGTCGCCAAATTTTGACCGCCCGGTGCCTTTGCCGCCGATGGCGACGGACTGCTGAGTGACCTCAGGCTTAAAATCGTCCTGCTTCGTCTCAGCCTTGGCGATCTCGGCCAGGATCCAGGCGGTGAAGGCCGCTTCGCTGTAGCGGCGAGGATTGCTTACCACCGACGGAATCGCGCCGATAAGCAGGACCACTGCGGCTGTATAGAGCGCCGGAGCAAATCCGGCGAACGCGAGGCTGGCGAACATCCAGGAAGTGATCTTCCAGCTGATTGCGGAGAGCAGGACGGCAAACGCCGTACTTGTCGCCAGGGAGCCCCACAGTCCGAGCTTGAGGAAGAAGCCGAAATACCGGCGTGGGCTGAACCGCTTCGGATCCCAATCGCGGCGGATCAGGAAGAAGAGAGCTCCGCCCGCTACCGAGATGAACAGTGCCAAAATCACAGAGATCAAAACGGCGAAGTTAACCAGCGAGACGAACGCTGCCATCAGGATGCCGCCAGTGAAACTCGCGCCTGGTAGATGCGGGACGATCACATAAACGGTAAACATCGTGATGATGAGCGACCAGAGGACGTGGTGAGATTTTTTGCTGGACATAGTGTCGATTCCTAAGTTGCCGTAAAAGCCGCGGTTGCCGGTGGCGGGCGGACCGACGAACTGTTGGTCCACCAGAGATCCACAGCTAGCGGATCTCAATGCCGGCTCGTGGAATTCTCTCCATGGATCAGTGCTGTTGATTCAGCACCGTTGCGCATGGCGAGCAGACTTCTGGGTAGCTGTCGTCACTACCCACGGTGGTGCGGAAGTTCCAGCAGCGCGGGCACTTTACGCCGGTAGCTGGAACAACAACTGCCATCACTCCGGTAGCTTGAGCGCTAGCCCAAGTCAGTGCAGGGAGAGATGTATCGACGCCTTCTTTGGCAGCGCTGACGGAGGCGTCAGACGTCATCAGCAGGGCGGCAAGTTCGCTGCCGAGAGCGAGTGCGAGCACGGCTTGTGCCTCACTCTCGAAGGTCAGCATGACGTGCGCCTCTTGCGTCTTGCCCAGCTTGGATTGAGCTCTTGCAGCTCCAGCGCTTTGTTCGAAACGGAACGCACTTTGAGCAGATCGCTCCACTGTGAGGCGAGTTCGTCGTTTCGGAAATTTGCTGTCCAGGTCGGATAGTTCGCAAGAAGAACGCTCTCTTCTGTCGCTCCGTCATGCCGCGTGCGCATGGACGACGGCATATGCTGCCAAACGTCTTCCGCCAGGTGCGGCGTGACTGGTACCATCAGGCGCACCAGGGCTTGCAGCAAATGCTCCAGGACCGTTTGTGCGCTGCGACGGCTCTTCGAGTCGCTGCCGTGTGTGTACAATCTGTCTTTGACGACGTCGAAGTACAGGCTGGATACATCCACAGCACAGAAGTTCTGCAGCAGCTGACAGACCTTATGGAACTCGTAGCGATCGAAGTGCTGCTCGACTTGGGCGACGACCTGGTGCAGTCGGTGCAGTAAGAACTGGTCGAGCTGTGTCAGTTCGCTGAGCGGCACTTGATTCACAGACGGGTCGAAGTCGTTCAGGTTTCCGAGAAGGAAGCGCATCGTGTTGCGCAGCTTGCCGTAGTCGTTGGCTAGCTGAGCGAGCATCTTGTCGCCGACGCGCATGTCTTCCGTGTAGTTGACCGAAGCCACCCACAGGCGCAAAACATCGGCGCCGTACTTGCGCACGACATCGTCGGGGTTGACGACGTTGCCCTTTTTCTTGGACATTTTTTCGCCCTTCTCGTCGAGCACAAAGCCGTGCGTGAGCACAGTCTTGTAGGGCGCTCGTCCGTTCAGCATGACGCTGGTCCAGAGCAGTGACTGGAACCATCCGCGGTGTTGATCGCTGCCTTCGAGAACCATTTCGAAAGGCGAGCCGCGAAGCTGTGGAAGTCTGTCGACGACAGCAGCATGGCTGACTCCTGAGTCAAACCACACGTCCATCGTGTCTGTTTCCTTGACGAACTTCTTGCCTGAGCAAGCAGAGCATGCGAAGTCATCGCCCAGGAAGTGCTCAGCTTCGTGCTGCCACCAGGCGTTCGAGCCTTCCGTTTCGAAAACTCGAGCAACGCGCTCGACGCTCTCGCCAGTCATAAGGTGCTGACCGCACGATTGGCAATCGAATACAGGAAGAGGTACACCCCAAGCGCGCTGACGACTAACGCACCAGTCATCGCGTTCCTGCAGAAAGCCCATTATGCGGTTGTGTCCGGTGGACGGAAACCAATCGACACCGTTGACTGCGGCCGCTGCTTGCTCTTTGCACGAGTCAACCGAAGCGAACCATTGCGGAGCGGCCCGTTCTACCAGCGGCTTTTCGCACCGCCAGCAGTGCGGATACTTGTGCGTATACTTGCCCGAGCTGAGCAACTTCTGCAATGAACGAAGATGTTCAGTCACTGCACCGTTGGCCTTCTCGAAGTGCATGCCGGCAAAGGGACCGGTTTCGCAGTCATCAGCCCGCGTCCGTCGAGCGGACAGAGAACGTCAAGCTTGTACGCGCGTCCGACCTTATAGTCTTCACCGCCAAAGCCAGGCGCTATGTGCACGACGCCTGTGCCCATGGTGGGTAGGACATGCTTAGACAGCACGACAGGGCTGGCTCTATCAAGCCAGGGATGCCGTGTCTCAACGAACTCGAGCTCTCGCCCTTTCGTTGAGCCAAGCAGTTCGCTTCGCCTAATTTGACTGCACTGACAAACGATTCTCTGAGCGCTGAAGCGACAACTAGCACGCCGTGCTCGTTTGTGAGCAAGAAGTCGTAGTCGAGGTCAGAGTTCACAGCCATCGCCGTGTTGCCTGGCAATGACCACGCAGTAGTCGTCCAAGCTACGAACGAGACAGGCACTTCGCTTGGAACAAGGTTGGCAACGGCGTACCCGCGCTTTTGTTCACTTCGAATAGTACATGCACTGCTTCGCACGTGTAGTCTTTCTCTTCGACCTCGGCGTGAGCGAGGGCTGTTTCGCAGGTCGGGCACCAGTGGACAGGCTTCAAGCCCTTGTACAGGTAGCCGTTTTCCGCCATCTTGCCGAACACTCGGACTTGAGCTGCCTCAAAATCTTTGTGCATGGTGAGATAACGGTTGTCCCAATCAGCGAGAACTCCGAGCCGCTTGAACTGCTCTTCTTGCCCGTTGACGTTCGTCAGAGCGTGTTCAGCACAACGCTGGCGCAACTCCAGAGGTGTTACAGCCGAACGTCCGCCCTTCACTGTCTTGAGGACAGCGTTTTCTATCGGCAGACCGTGCGTGTCATAGCCCGGGACGAAGGGTGCGTAAAAGCCTCGAAGGGTCTTGTACTTGACCATAACGTCTTTGAGGACTTTGTTGAGGGCTGTGCCCATGTGTATCGTGGGGGCGCTGGCGTAGGGAGGTCCGTCGTGGAGGACGAACTTCGGGTTAGCGGCTCTTGAAGCCGTGCTTTTTGCATAGACTTGCCGTTCAGTCCAGAGACGTTGAAGTTCTGGCTCTCGCGCGGCGGAGTTCGCTCGCTGAGAAAACGCTGTGCTCGGCAAGTTAACTGGGTAGGACTTGCTCATAGGTTTATCTTTCTGTGTCGTTCTCGCCTTGGTCAGGCGAATGTTGCATGGCATGCAGCGAGAACGAGCACTAGCCCGTAGTCTCGCTGCTCGTTAACGGCTCGAATCGTGTGAGCGCGGTCTAATGGCAGGGTCCATTTAGGCAGTCCTTTCGTTGTTCTTCGTGCTTGTCGTGTCATCGCGAAGCGCGCGTGAAGCCAGAAGGCTTTGCACGGCAGATCCAAACACGCGCGCTTGTATGCGGCGTCTCTGCTTCGCAATGTGCATCTTTAGGAAGTTGGATGTGGTTTTTGAGTCAACCGCTTGGATCTGAGAGAGTGTTAGCACCTCTTGATAACACTTCCGCATGCGCGCGTGCTTGATAGAACCCTTCTTGTGTTACGGGCGCGAAGTATTCCAAGACGTGTGCTACGGGCGTATTCGGGGAAATTAGACTCTTTCGTGCATTTTATTTAGACTTGCGCGCAGAAATGGAGGTATGCCAACTGCGCCAACTATTGTGAACTGTAAAGGTTGCGCGAAAAGTGCGATCGAATTGTGCGATTCAAGATGGGTCTCGTCCTGCCATATAGATGCGGCTTTGCAGCTATAAAGGCTGGGCTTAAGTTCAACGTCTGCATCTAGTAGCCTGGGGCGTTTTTTTCAGGGAAGAAAAACCTTGAAGGGTTTGTAATTGGCTCGATAAGCCATTTTGCTTGATACGAACCGTGCTGTTCGTATCAAGCAGATGGTGTCATTGCTTTATCGCATCGTAGCGCTTGTCTGCGTAGACGCGCACATAATCAATTGTCATCGTTTGTGGGAAACTCGTGGTCTCGTCCGGGCTACCGGCCAATCTCCACCCACTGCAAGGTTCAGCAGGATAAAGAACGGCTGATCATATGCCCAACGTTTACCAGGCATATCAGCAGGCGTTCTCGTGGAGTACAGGTTACCGTCCACGTAAAAGCGGATCACTTCAGGTTCCCATTCGATGGCGAAGTTGTGAAAGTCCTGACAAAGCTTTTCGCCGTTAGGCAACGGATACTTTGCTGTCAATGCATTTGCGCCGGAATATCCAGGACCGTGCAGACTGCCGTTGTTGATGGTAGGCTCGCGACCGACGTTTTCCATGATGTCGATTTCGCCGCACTCAGGCCAGCCAACCTTGTCGATGTTCGCTCCGAGCATCCAGAAGGCAGGCCATATCCCCTGTCCGAAAGGCAGTTTGATGCGAGCTTCAAACCGGCCATAGCGCTGAGAAAATTTGCCTTTAGTAAGCAGTCTTGCCGAGGTGAATTCTTGTTTGATGCCATCTTGGCCGGTGAAGGATTCTTTGATCGCTTTGACGACAAGGTTTCCTTGCCCATCGAGAGCGGAATTCTCGCGGCGATCGGTGTATGTTTCCAGCTCATGGTTGCCGAATCCGTGTCCACCGAGGTCGTAGTTCCATTTTGCTTGGTCGGGTGCGCTTCCTTCCGGGCCATCAAACTCATCGGACCAAAGCAAAATGTAGTTTGTCTTGTGCGCCTGGGCGCGAACAGCTAGCAGAGCAATTAAGCAAACCGCAGCAGCGAAACAAATCAAGAACCCCATGGTTCTTCTCCTCTTCTGGTGCTTGGCACTCGTTTTAGAAATGGGTCGGACTGGCGCGGCGACACGAAAATACGATACAGCCTTTTAGCTGCACCGATTCATTTTTTGCGGGTGTCAAGTAACGGGTGTGGGTTCGTTCACGATTTAAAAATAAGATGCTTAATCGGAGCCTATCTCGAAGCTCCTGCGAGACTCAAGCCGGGCGGTCTAAAATTTTCTGATTCTCAGTGATGACAGATGTTATAGCCACGATAGCGACGCGAATCAGGTTGAGGGCATCTGCATAGGGAGCGTAATCCACAACTTGCAATGCTTGGATTTCACGACTGAGCCGCATGCCCCATTCATTAAGGTGGTCAAGCGATAGCACAAATATAGTGCGAGCCATGAGCTTTCGTATCGGCGGCCCGGGCGAATGGGTTCGTTCAGAGTCGAGAGGTGCTGCTCATCGAACGGGCCGATTGGACCGCCGCTGATGGCAAAATGAAATTCTCCTGCGTTGGCTTTTGTGTTGCAGAACGAAGCTGCGACTTCCACCGTTGTTTTCTCAAGCACGTTGACCAGCTGTAAAATCAGTGCATGAATGATCTGCTTCACTCTGGCGCGATCTGCGATGACCAGAGGTGGCATCGCATCGATTTTCAAATTAAGACCAATTCCTTTACCCTCCATGAGAAAAGCCAGGTGGTCTGTTGTCTCAGCGATTACTGCTCGAATGTCAAAGGGAGCAGAGTCGATTCTTAGATTGTTTTGCATCAATCTGGATAAGGTAACGGTGTCGTCGAGTGCCGCCAACATGATGCGCGTCGATTGTTCCAATACCTGAGCGAGGGTTCGCTGGTGCGGATCCAACTGACTGGTTAAAAGCAGCTCGTTGATGCCTATCACGCCACCGAGCACCGTGCGCATCTCATGGCTGAGATCCGACGTGAGTTTGCTTACGTCTATAGCCGTGTCGTCGTCATGCGCGGTCTTTATGTCCAAATTCATTCTCGAAGGCTGGGTCGATGGAGCATAGTCTAAGCTTTGCTGTCGCCATCGTCCACCGCTTCGAAACAAGAGCAGGATAAGAGCTTGGTTGTGTGGGTGGAAAACCAGTCAAAATAAAACATGGACAAAAGTCGACTTTCGCCCATGTTTGCAACGCGGACATCTTCAATTACACGGCCAGGCAGACAAGTTCCGCCAAAGCTCCGACTACTGGAATTGGCTGCAGTATCTTGGCGGCTAGCCATAGCAGCGCGTTTACAAAGAATTTGCGATACCAAGGTTCACGTTTCTTTTTCATTTTGTGCCTTTTCTAGATCGACTTTCCACATTGCCATATTTCCACGCTGGCTATTAAGGAGGGGTTAAGAGCTGATCTGCTATATCCGCTTGTTTTGTGCGTCTGAATGCCGCTCGATAAGCCCGATGCACAAGGTAAAACTTTTGCTGCATAAGATAGTTTTTGACATCTCCCCTTGCTGTGGTATCGCAGGCGGTGCTTACTTGCTCAAAAAATTATTCTGACGTGTAAGGTTAGGAAGTTGTGCTGCCCGTATTCAAAAAGCAAAGGTTTGAATATGGGGCAGATGCTTCTAATGTATTTGATATCAATTTAGTTTCTTGCCGCTGATCTTTCGACTATCACTGAATAGAGTTCTCGAAACCTAATTTGCGGTAAAGGCTTACAGCCGGTTCATTGGTACTCGTCACAACGAGAGAAATCTTTGGCTGATTCAATTGGTTCAGGCTGTTTGTACTGAGTTTGATTAGGTGTCCGGAGAGTCCCTTCTTTTGAAACTCGGGATGAGTGAGGGCAAATGCCAGTAAAGGCCCTGTCTTTTCAAAATCTGTTAGCACCGATACTGCGATGGCAAACGTTTCTTTGTCCTTTTGAAAGGCTATAAAGGACGCGTCGAAGATAATCGCACCATATTGTCCTTCTAAAGTTGATTCCGCTGCTGCCAGTGTTTCTTCTAAAGTTTCGCCTTCATAGTCAACTGTGCCCAGATAGCTCGCGTACATCAAGTCTCCAAGCGCCTTTCCGTCGGTTTTTTGTAGATTTCTCAAGATCAGATCCGGGACATCTGGGGGCTCTTTCAATTCAAATGGTTCAGTTTTACGTATCATCGTAAGCCTGCGGTTTTTCATTTGTTCCTATACCGATTGTCTAGCCTTTAGTATTTACCCTTTTGCTCGGGATTTGTTTCGACAGTTTCCAGTTTCGCAAAACCAAGGATCGAGCGCCTGCTCGATCCTTGAAAGGCGGTAAACGCTGGCAAATGCTACAACTACGAATTACCAGGCAGGTGAGAAAAGGAAGCCGGAGCACTCATGGTGCTGTGTCCGGTCCAATCATCTTTTCCGGCGCTAATATCGTGTCCAGTTGTTCCTGCGAAAGGCTCGTCATTCGTTTGGCTACAGCATGCACTGACTCTCCGGAATGCGCGGCTTCTTTGGCGATTCTCGCTGCTTCGTCGTAGCCGAGCACTGGCACGAGCGCCGTGGCGAGCAAAAGTCCGTTGCGAACGAGCTCGGGACCTTTGGCCGTGGCGGTAATACCTGCGATGCAGCGAGTGGCGAAGTTGTCGACGCAATTGGCGAGAATTTCGATTGACTCGAGCAAGCAATATGCAGTGATTGGCTGCATAACGTTGAGCTCGAAGTTGCCTGATTGTCCTGCAATAGTGATTGTCGCATCGTTACCGATTACGCGGGCAGCGACTTGGCAGACGGCTTCAGCTATCACCGGATTGACTTTGCCAGGCATGATCGAACTGCCAGGTTGAACCTCCGGCAGAGCAATTTCGCCGAGTCCTGCGCGCGGTCCACTGCCCAGCCAACGAACGTCGTTAGCTATTTTCATCAGAGTGACAGCAAGAACCTTGAGCACCCCGCTCATGTGAACCGCACCATCGATAGTGCTTTGCGCCTGGAAGTGGTTCGATGTTTCTTTGACTTCAAAACCGAGTTCTTTCGAAAGGAGCAAGCAGACTTGTTGGGCGAAATCGGCTCTGGTGTTGATTCCTGTGCCAACAGCAGTGCCGCCGAGTGCCACCTCGCTCAGTCGAGAGCGCGCCTGGACGATTCCATCGAGCGCACGTTCGATCTGTCCTGCGTAGCCCTGGAACTCTTGACCGAGAGTGATGGGCGTGGCGTCCTGAAGATGTGTTCGGCCGGTTTTTATGACGTTGGCAAATTCCCTGGACTTTGCGCTCAAGTTCTCCTGTAGCCGGCAGAGCGCGGGTTGCAACTTGCTCTCTAATTCGCTGAGAGCAGCAATGTGCATGGCAGTCGGGATAACGTCATTGGATGACTGGCCCATGTTGACGTCATCGTTCGGATGCACATCGTGACGATCGTCGCGCAATTTGCCGCGGAATTCGCGCGCTCTGGCAGCGATTACTTCGTTGGCGTTCATGTTAGTCGAAGTACCCGATCCCGTCTGAAAAACATCGACGACGAAGTGTTTTGCGAGTTTTCCTCTGGCTACTTCTCTTGCTGCACGCTTGATAGCAGTGGACTTCTCTTTGGCAAGCAGTCCGTTCTTACAGTTGACCTCAGCGGCGCTGTGTTTGATCAACGCCAGGGCGCGGATGAAGCTCGGCTGGAGGCGCATGGAGCTGATCGGAAAGTTGAGACGAGCCCTTTCGGTGCTGGCGCCGTAATACGCGCTAGAGGGCACCGACATCGCTCCCATTGAATCAGATTCAGTTCGTGTTTGTTTTGCTTTTCCTGACTTGCTCATAGAATTGCTCCAAATTAAATCAAGAAGCGCTCTCTTAGCGCTTTGCCACGTCAAATGGTGGTGTAGGGAACGGGCTGAACTCTGTTCTTTTTGAATAACCCGAGAATCTGGAGATAGAGAATGATCTCTAAGCTACTGCTCTTAAGTGAAGCAATTCAATGCCAAGAGTCTTGAGAAGCAGAACTTTCCCCTTTTAAAGCTTTGACATAGCAGCTGACTTGACTCGAGGAGCTTACGCAAGCGGCGCTCTCTTGGCAGCTTCGAGGCGCTTCATCTGCGATACTCTGGGTGCGAGCGTTCGCTATGGTGTATATGCAAGAAACATCCTCAGCTGTTCGAAAATTTCGCCTCAAGCCAATGGTTCTCGCTCGCATATTCTCCGAGATGGCAGTGCTGCTTGTCTTGATAGTGTTGCCAGTGATGCTGCACTTCAGTGGGAAATTCTCTCTTGTTCCCACACCTGTTAAGGCTGTCATCTTCATTCTGAGCGGGATATCGTGCTGTATCCTGCCCTGGTTCGGTTACGTTACTTATCAGGTAAATGCCGACCAGAATGGGCTGACCGCGCTTGCTCTGTTCGTCAAACAGTCCGGCACTTGGGTCAGATCGAAGAGCTTTTCCCGGCGGTCTTCCTATAACTTCCTGCGGTACGTTGTCGAGCTCGACGAACAGAAAGAAATTACTTTTCCCGTCTTACTTTATCAATGCGATGAGTTGGTTACGATAATACGCGAACATTTGCCTGCCGGTTCCGCAGCGGGTCAAAGAAGCCCATTCAGGGCATTTCGAACTGACCCAGTTGCTTTGATCGTGCAATTCTTGCAGGCCATTGGCGGCATCGTTTTTGTCGTGATCTCTTGGATCTTTTGTTTCAGCATCACTAAGAATGCAGGAACCTCAGACACTATAACCATGGTCGCCTTCTGTGCCATCTGTTCGATTGCCATGATCTGGCGAACTGTTGTGGTCGCCCTGATGCCAAGAGTGATTCGGCTTGGTGAAACCGAGATTGCTGTGTCAACGTTGTTTTTCGAAAAGAAATACAAATGGGAAGATGTTCGCACCATAAAAACACCGTTTCCGCTGTTGCCTGAAGGCTTTATGTTGAACGTGAAGCGTGGATCATATTTGGTTGGTGCCGGTATGGATTCAGCCGACGAATTGCAAGACACAATACGAGCCAAAATTTCAACGAAAAAATCGTAATCGTGGGCTATTTTGCCGCAGCGAAAGAACCAGCAAAATAATCGGCGATCATTTTACGGTGAAGCTCGAATGCGACGTTTTGCGGAAGAGTGTCTCTGTTAAAGACCCGCCTCGCTGGCGTCATCGCCAGGCACCAAATTGCCGCCTGTCTTGCGGGCTAGATACATCAGAATAATCACGTTGATAGAATGCCCGGGCGCAAACGCTCCAAGCAGTTTGTCGACTTCAACAATCAAACCGGTCTCTTCTTCGACTTCCCGGATCGCAGATTCATGGGGTGTTTCTAATGCTTCGATGAAGCCGCCAGGCAAGCACCAGTCGCCAACATAAGGTTCAAATTTGCGCTTTACCAGGACCAACCCGTCATCAATAGGGATTAGTGTCGCGGTGACCGGCTTGGGATTATCCCAGTGAACGAAATCGCACTGAATGCAGACCACACGGTCACGGCCACCGATTGCGGTGACCTTCAAACTGCTTGCACAGAGAGGGCAGCTGATCAACGTACCGTATCCAACCCTGGGTGTTATCACGGATTGTAACAAGTCAAGAAGGGGAGATGTCTTCCAAATTTTGGCCGATATTCATATTGAAGCAGATTGTGGGATTTAAAACTCGCTCGATAAAGCCTGCATTAACGAGGCTTTTCAGATCATGTAGCAAAGTGCTAATGATCAAGCTGGCTGATAAAGAAACAATTCACATATAAAAGTCTGATAACGGGCGGATATGGCATACATAGCCTAAATGCGGCTGTTAATATGTCCGCACATGGGACGACTCGTGTCGTCCGCGTTGCTTGCTTTCATTTCACACACCACGGTCGAATTCGAAGCATGCGGCGTTCAACAATCACAGTGAGAAAAAGTCGTTTCGACTGAAGATTTTCCTCGAAAGAGGCTAGTAGGAGTCAGTATGAGTCTGGAGTCCCGTGGTAGTCGCGCTCGTCAATCGTCCGAACAAGCCAAAGATAACGATCGAAACAGAAGCGATGAACCGCAAAATATGCGGCAATCTGGTCATGCATCATTAGTGGATAACTGCCGTAAAGGCGCCTGCGAAGTGATTTGGAAGCCGTTAGCGCCTCAGCCTGTTGCTAAAGTTTCCGGACAATGACCAATTACTAATAACATCTAGAATTTTCTCGCTCGCAACAAAGCTCGCTTTGCAGGTTCTGTTGCGATTTTTCAGTGTCGCCGGAGCGCTATTCGCCGTGGTTAGCACCGCTCTCGGAGGTGCTTGCGCCGGATGAGTAGTTTTCTACATTACATTTGTTGATCGCCGCTCGTTCCTTTGACTATAGTGCGGGCGTCAACTTTTAAATCCCGTTACTTAGAGATATCCATCAAGCCCAGCAAGGTACTCAATTGAGTTCGTAGCCGTAGAACCTATGGTTCTGCTTGGATGTCTTGTCGGGGAAGTTCTGAATTTGCCAGCCTTTGGCTGTGCAGTCGTGACGGTCGCATCGATCTGCAATTCGGCAGGTGATGCTTGAAGCGCATAGCGCTTAGCTATTGAACAATAGAGGAACAGATATGTTCATCTTCAAATTTCTCTTTAACGTGGTGATCGCACTGATCTCGATACCATTCGTCGGGCCTGTCAAGCTCGCGAAATGGTTGAACAAGAAGGTCTATTCGGGATGGCGCACGTATGGAGGATGGCAATTCGCCTGGGGTCTAGTCACCTCGGTTGCGGCTGCAATCGGCTCGTATGTGTTGCTTCGTAATGGTGGGCAGCTAGGCTTCAGCCTCTTTGGTTTTGAAAGCTGGCTTGCTAACCCGCACCCGCGCATAGCGCTTGGTGGAAGCAGCTTGGTGTTCTTTCTCACCGCTGTCTATGGCTATCCGATAGTCTGGCTCACTGTCATGCAGTGGTTTTGGCGAATTTGGAACGCTTATTACATTCGCGTCACCAAGTTTTTTGCCAGGAGCAAGTCTTCCGATGGAGTCTACGAGTCGAACGGTTATCGCTTAGCTCGGGATTCCACGAGGTTCTTGCGCTTCCTGCCGTTCTCTCAGAAGCTGTGGGACCTGCTCGTAAAAGAGCAAGATGATTCTGTCGTGCTCGGCATAGAGAGCATTGTTGTCGGCGCCGGAATGGCATGGTCAGCTTGGCTTGCTGCGCACGCTGTCTATCTCTTCGCTCACGCTGTGGTGCCGAATACGGTGCTCGGTGCTCTGGCCTCGGCTTTCGGCGCGTACATCGCGTTGATTGTTTTCGGCATGGTCGTTTATCCCCTGGTTCGGCTGCTTCACTCGGGCAAGGCTTATGCTCTAGGCATCTTCGCCAGTCTTGCTGCCGCGTACGCCGTTTGGACATTCGTTGTTCCAATGCTGGGTACAGGTTTTATCGAGCACTGGCTGACGCCGGTTGCCGCTCTTTGGCTTGTGTTCGCTTACCTCTTCCCGCTCGTTACTCTGCTCTTCAGTAACGGTCTTTTGAAGCGCCTGTACAAGCGCATCGAGCCAATCTTCAACAGTGTGTACGACGACAAGAACTCCGGCTTCCGTCATCTCATTCAGCAGTTCATCACCTTAGCGGGTGTCGGCGCGGTTGGCTTCGGCTGGTGGTGGTTCTTCACTGTAGCCCATATGCCTGTCTGGCTCGGAACCGCTTGGTTAGCCCTGCTGCCGGTGGCGGTTTTCGCGACTTACAGCTTGCTCGGTGAAGCGCTAGACTGGACTGGCGGTAACTACTTCACCGGTGGTATCGCAGCTCTGGCCGCGGCGGGGAAAACCTTCCTGACCATTGGTGCGACCGGTTGGGTGCACGTGGTGGCAATCAGCATTCCTGCTTCAGTCTTCGCTTTGCTCGCTTCGTTCTTCCTTGTCTATCCGATTATCTACTGGGTGCTGCGCTGGGCGTTCACGCTGCCCGTGATCGGCGTTCTGACGAACGGTGCCGGTGAGTTCATGCACTCGCTGCATCAATTTGTCTGGAGACGTTTCGAAGACCTCTCACGCGCTTGTGGGCGCGTCTACGCATCGGCTTACGCAAATCAGAGCGACTTCCGCAAACTTGCGAACCATGTCGCCAACATCATTGTGGCCGGAGCTCTTGCCTACGCTATGTTCGTAGGTGCGAGCAGCTCCGGATACGGTATGTTGGTTGACGGTTTGACTTCGTTTGTGGTTTTCACTCTTGCCTATCTTCTTGGCAAGAAGCTCATCTTCCGCGACAAGGTGCAACAGGCTAGCGGTGGAACTGCCCTTGTCCTCGCTATCGGATTTGGTGCTAGTGTGCAAGTGGCGACTCCATTCGGTCTGTGGTTCGCTGTGCCGGCTTCGATCGCCTTCGGCGCTCTGATCTACGGACTTGCGATACCGCTTATCTACGTCGCATTGCGAAGTGCTCTGGATCCCTGGTTCACAAATCTCGCTCTGCCTGTATTCGACGCAATCTATGCGGCGATTTCTCAGCAGTTCGGTTTCGTGATCACGGCGATCGAGTGGATCTTCAACTTCCTCAAGCCGTTCTTCGATTTGGTCGTTCATGCCTTTGCCTTCGGGTGGGGTCTGTTGGCTGATGCTTGGAGCAACGTGTTTGGTGGAAAGACGCGCTGAGTCTTGAGACGATCAACTCAATCTGCTGCCGGAACCTCAAAACCGGCAGCAGACCTCACTTTTAGAATTAGCGCGCCGCCCTCTTTTTGTCTTTTTTGTTGCAACTATAATGCGTAGTGACAGCAGGGCTTGAAAAAATGAGGCTGGGCTATGATACCGCTTGTAGTGGCATTCGTGGTAAAAGATAACGCTTGAGAAACTGAGCGAAGTGCGCTCGCTTCCCAAGCGTTCGTCGGGTCACTCGTGGCGGCTAGTCGCGTGACCGTCAGTAAAAACTTGCCAACGGTGGTGGAGGTAGCCTTAGTCGGCTACAACGCACCACTCATTGCCGTAAGCGCCGATATCCTTCGCCTTCGCGCGGGATCTCGTCCGCCGTCCACTTCTCCGCCTCGCGGTTGCCACCAGCGAGATTGTGGACGAACCTCGTTGCGGTCAAAGGGGGCTTCGGACCGGCGGATGCCAGCACGGCGACGATCACATGCGTCGCGTCCGAGGCGCCGACACGAGCCGCCTCCTCCGGCTCCTTCGCAACGTCGGGATCCTGCAGGTAGGCTTGCTTCGTGTAGATGATAGAGGCTACCGTCTCGACTTTGGCGGCTTTTCTCTCCTGAGAAATGCACCTACTCGGCCTCGGTGCACACCGATCACGTAGTCTGCCGGGTCGGCGGTGCGCCGGCCAGACACCTGCCGACACGCTGGTGCAAGCCGCCTCGGGCAGGGTGATAAATCCCTGACCAGGCACGCGATCCGCATTGAAGTCGTGCTCAGCGACTGCTTTGCCGAGGAAGCCCAGGAACTCATCGGCGTTCAGGACCTTGGTCCCGATTGTATGAGTTTTGAAGGCCGTGAGGATGTTGGCGACGATAAACTTCGGGTTGGACATAGGCTGCTCCAGCGGCTCAGATAAGAAGTGAGGTCGCAATGACCTCGCCTCTGCGAATTCCAGTTCTTCAGGCCGCTTTGCGAAAAGACGGGCGCTCGTTCTGTGCCCGCTCGATGAAGCGCCTTCCCTGTTTGCACTGTTCACGCAGTTCGCAGGCAAAGCAGTGATTTCCGGACCTCCGCGGCACGACTTGACCGTGTTCTCGTTTGGCTTTCCCAGCCTCCTCCAGTTCGCGAGTGTGTCGCGCGCTTTTCGAGCAGCTCCGAAGCTTCGAGAATGTCGAGCCATTCCTCGTGCGTGTTCACCTCCTCGATCGCCTCAAGGACGAGTTTGATGCGCGTGCGCTCCTCGCCATGGTTTTTTAGGAGCAACAGAAAGACCAGCCCGAACATTCGCGCGGTCAACTTGTGCCGGTCGCGAATTTTAGGCGGGAATTTGAAGTCGTAATCTGCAGGTATTCACCGGAGGCATCAAGAGGAGCTTCGTAGCGATCGGGCTGAGCGAAAATCTTCCAGCCTGTGCGACGCTCCACGACCGAAACCGTCTGTTCACGCTGCACGAATCTCCCTTCGCGCTCGCGCCGGGCTTGCATACGTTGGCGCTGCGCTTCCCTTTGTCCAGCACCGCCTGCAGTTCCTCTTCGGTCGCGTCGGGCGTTTCCGCGTTGAGCGACTTTTTTCACTTCGTCAGTGGCCTTACCGGCGGCAAATGCGTGCGCGGCTAAGCCCAGAAGGGTGACCCGCTTTCGCCCAGCGCTGCGGCTTCGTCTTGCTTCGCGGAAGGTAGCATCGTCCAACAGCACGCTGTGGAGGCAACCCATCGCCTGCACCAGTTGACCGACGCTGATCGTACGCTCGTCCAAATTAACCGGAATCATGGCAAACTCCATTGTCTTGCCTGCCAGAATTATTCCCCAGTTAGCCCCCGTTCTCGGGTTAACCAGCACCGGAATCGCACCGGCCCCCACCAGAAGATGGCTCTCGATTGGAGATCGTATCGGATGTTACGAGACCGACAGGCAAACCGTCGGTCCCATTTGGCCTTTCAATCAATCTCGATGGGAGCTTTTGGTCCTGAATCGATACTAGAGCGACCTGCGTCCGCGCCGGTTCGCGCTCACTCGTTCGATTTCAGTGACGCGCACCTGCCGCTTGGCGGTGACAGATGCCGCCACTGGTATCTCTTCTTCGAAATCAACGTGGACCAAAACTTCCTGCTTCTCCTTCAGCCCGATGAGCTGCAAGGTCAGAGCGCTCAAGGTTCCGTCTGTCGGCTCGGGTCGGGCAACGAAAACAGCATCGTAGACTTCGTCGTCATACTCCATGTATTGGCGCTCCGCCTTCATGAGCGTAAAAACGTAGACCGTGTTGCCGTTCATGACGATAGGCGTGATGTCTATGATGGTGCCGGTAAGCTCTGCATTTTGGTTCCTCGTGCAAGTCCGTCGCAATTAGTTGAGTTGGCGGCGTTTCTGGTAATCGTGCGAATTGTTTCCACGTTTGGGTCCATGCACCCTGAAAGCGTGACAGAAGCATCTCAACGCAGCGTCGAAGCTACGTCTCTTTTCTCTTCTGGTGGTGTGAGCAGGGTTTTTGGTTGCTTACCAGGCGGAGTCGGGGGATGATGCATGTAATAAGAGCGTACAGAAGCAGATGAGGAAAGACAATAAAGACCTCATCTTACTGGGGCTCATAGAGATCTCTACTGATAAGAAACTCAAGCTGCAGTGGGGAGAACCGGCTGCGTAGAAATACATGAAGAGACGCACAGAGCCTGGTAGATATTGCGGACGGTTCAACTCGAGGACCTTCAACCTACAGAAGCCGATTGGATGTCTCATCGAATGAGGTTGAGGCATGAACTAAGAACGAAACTGCAGCATTCTCAAAGTCTCGTTTTAATGCCCTCGAAATGCCATGAGCTACTGTGTCGGTCCCCATCAGTTAAACTAAGGCAGGCTTACAATTGGAGGACTCAAGGGCATGAATGCCGAAGACAAAAGGTCGCGATTGCGACACTGAACAAGATTATGGAGCTCGAGCTTGCGGGTGTGGTTCGCTACACGCACTATTCACTCATGGTCTACGGGTACAACCGCATTCCGATTGTGTCCTGGTTGAAAGGCAATCCAGATGAAAGTCTAGCTCATGCTTACAAAGCCGGAGAGTTGGTTACACTCCTTGGCGGTCACCCGTCCTTGAAGTTCGGACCTTTGCTAGAAACTGAACAGCATGACTTGGGCGACCTTCTAGAGAGAGTCTTGATCATGAAAAGGCCTCGATTAAGCTTGTACTACGAATTACTGAAGAATTCGGAAGGGAAATCTGTTCTTTTGGAAGAGTATGCGCGTGAGATGATTATGGCTGAAGAGTTGCATCTCGATGAAGTGAATAAGATGTTGCGCAAACCTGGGGATATCCACGAATTTCACGACTAAAACTTCTCTATTCAACTTGGAAATCGATGAACGCGGTGGCACCGTATCTAGTGGCGGCGCGTTCGTTTATTCTCGAATGTAAACGAAATTTAGCATCAGTCGGTGAGAGGTGCGTTACCCCTCAGCAAGATGGCGGGTTTGTTCCAATATCCTGACGCAGTCCAGGCCGCTTCCTGTCAGACGTTGCGAACCCCTGGAGAAGTTCTGTAAACATTTTTGGTAGTCCGTCGCTTGAGGCGCGCACCCGCCAGGAGGCTCGGGAGCCATCAATATAAGTCAATTTGAACGTAGAAACTGCTGAGTTTAGAATCAAGGAGCTTGCTAACCCGTTGTGCGGTTTTCGAAACAATTTTCCGCGCATTATGCAGCTTTAAGAAAGAACGAAGCCGTCAACTGAACTTCACGCTTTGCATCCCGCCTCCCATCTTGACCCTAGAGGATGCTAAGCTATTGGGCTTAGTAGCTTGCTTCTGGGGAAAGGAACATCATGAAAGCGAAAGCGTTGTTGATTGGAATTAGTCTGTCTTGCAGCAGCTTGGCTGCGTACGGATTCGACAAAACCTCACTTTTCTTTTACGGTCAACACGAAGTACATGGCGCTAGCGCCATAGTTCGTGAGACCGGTCACGTCGATGCTTATGCGAATGCTGATGTTAAAGCCTACGACCAGGCCGTGATCAAAGCCTATGACACGTGTTCGGTTGAAGCTTATGGTCACACTGTAGTTTATGCGAACGCCAACACTAAAACTCTGGCTTTCGATAATACGCGAATATTTGCCAGTAACAGCGCGACGGTCGATGCAACCGGCAGCGCAAATGTGCAGGCCTCAGGCAACTCAGTTGTTATTGCTCATGGAAATGCCAATATCATTTTGACGAACAATGCATCCGTGAAGGCTTATGACAATTGCACGGTGTTTGCTGCCGACAATTGCACAGTTGAGGCGCACGGGAACGTGACCGTTATGGCTCTCGGTGCCGCCACTATAATCGCGAAGGATAATGCAGCTGTTAAGGCTTATGGCGCTTGCACGATAGATGCCACCGATAACACGAACATCGATGCTTACGAGCGCGCCACTGTCACTGCAACAAAGTCCGTGAAGGTCGAGTTGCACGACTCAGCGAAAGAAGTCTTGGCTAAGGGCTAACGAGAGGCTGGCGTTCTTTAAGCGCCACACTTCGTAGTCTTTTCGAATCAAATTGAAACTAAACGGAGCAGCTTTGCAGCTGCTCCGTTCTTCATTCTGAGGTCCTGAGACCAGATCTCAGGCTACAGTCACGTCTTTGCAGAGGTAAACGTCCTGAATCGCGTTGAGCAGCTGGATACCTTCTTTCATTGGACGTTGGAATGCCTTGCGTCCTGAAATCAGTCCAGTGCCGCCTGCGCGTTTATTGATTACGGCTGTGGTCACAGCTTCTTCCAAATCTCGGCTGCCGGATGCACCGCCGGAGTTGATCAATCCTGCGCGTCCCATATAGCAGTTCATTACCTGGTAGCGCGTTAAGTCGATCGGGTGATCCGTTGTCAGTTCACTGTATACGCGGGGATCTGTTTTGCCGAATTTGAGTGCGTTGTAGCCGCCGTTGTTCTCTGGCAGTTTTTGCTTGATGATGTCGGCTTGGATTGTCACGCCCAGATGATTGGCCTGACCGGTCAAGTCTGCTGAGAGGTGATAATCGACGGCATCGGTTTTGAAAGCGGGGTTACGCAGATAGCACCACAACACTGTCGCCATGCCCAGTTCGTGCGCTAAGTGGAACGCTTCGGCCACTTCTTGAATCTGTCTTGTCGATTCCGGTGAGCCAAAATAGATCGTTGCTCCGACTGCTGCAGCGCCCATCTCGTAGGCCTCTTCGACAGTTCCAAACATGATCTGATCGAACTTGTTGGGATAGGTCAAAAATTCATTGTGGTTGATTTTTACGATGAACGGAATCTTGTGCGCATATTTGCGCGCCACAGATCCAAGCACGCCGAACGTTGAGGCGACTGCATTGCATCCACCTTCAATCGCCAGTTTGACGATGTTTTCGCCGTCGAAATAAATCGGATTTTTAGCGAATGATGCTCCGGCGGAGTGTTCGATGCCCTGGTCGACAGGCAAGATGGACATATATCCGGTGCCGGCCAGGCGTCCAGTGTTGAATAGAGCGTGCAGATTGCGCAGAACTCTAGGGTTGCGATCGCTTGGAGCCCAGATGCGGTCTATGAAATCTGGACCAGGCAGATGTAGATCGTCTTTCGAAACGGTCTTGCATTTATGTTGAAGATAATAGGAAGCCTTGTCTCCAAGGGCTTTCTCGATGCTTGATAGCTCAGTTGCGACTGGCATTTATTTGCTCCTGATAGTCCGTGCTGCTCAATGGCTTAGTCAAAACCCGCCGTGGCAGGCGTGCCGACGATCGTGCTCGGGGCTCGTGCTGCGCGGCCGGTGGTAGGCGAAAGCCATGCAGCGCCTACGGCAGGCTCCTCAAAGTATGTCTGAATCGCTCCAAACATTCAATATATGGCAGGATATCCGGTAATTTGCTTAATCTGCGGACTTAACCAAGGTCGGCTGAGATAGCTCGAGCAGCACTCCGCCCGTGCTCTTTGGATGTACGAATGCGATTTTCGCGCCGCCGGCTCCGATTTTCGGATTTTCGTCTATCAGTCTCGTTCCGCCGGCTTTGAGCTTATCGAGATTTTTTTGGATGTCCAGTGTGCCGACACACATGTGATGCAAGCCTGGTCCGTGATGTTTCAAGAACTTGCCAACAGGAGTGTCATCACTTAGGGGTTCCAGCAGCTCCAAATGAGTATTGCCAAGCTCGAGCTTAGCCACTCGAACGCCTTGATCTTCGACGATTTCGGTTCCTATGCACTCCAGCCCTAGTTGCTCAGCATAAAAGCGAAGCGCTTCGTCGAGATTTGTCACTGCAATAGCTATGTGGTCGAGTCTAATTTCGCTCATGGACCGAACCCCGAGTATTTTTCAAAGAATTTGTGAAAACCGTTGAACACACGCAATGAGCTGAACTCATCATATTCGCGCCAGGTGCCCATCAATCGCGTAGCCCGTTCGATGCTATCGAACTGGTCAAAGGGCGTCCATACTTCTCCTCGCCATTTTGGATTGTAATAAAACTGATTTAGAGCGGAGGTGAGATTTACTGTGCGGTCTACGTTCAGCACGTACGGTTGCCCGTCGGTTCTCACCGGGAAATAAATCGACTCACCGGGCGGCACGACCAACCGATCTCTTGGCGGCATAGGCGCAGACGGATATAGAATCGGTGCTTTGTTGCCAGAAAACAAGTGATCGGGTATCGAGTCTTCCGCTTGTAAACTTGTTGCGCCCAGGAGTGCGGCTGCAGTGCAATCAGCGGCGCTAGGCAGGCGGTTTTTGACAATTGGTTGCGCTTCTGTCCTTTTGGAATCTGGCAGCGAATCATTATTCTGTTG
This sequence comes from uncultured Acidimicrobiaceae bacterium, assembly GCA_963800725.1. Taxonomy (GTDB): domain Bacteria; phylum Actinomycetota; class Acidimicrobiia; order Acidimicrobiales; family RAAP-2; genus Bog-473. The sequence goes on from CAWDCE010000008.1 coordinate 32,376, forward strand.
CCCTTAAAAATTAGCTATCTAGCGCCGTCGCCTTCGACTATATCTGCCTCAATTATAGCCACTCATAATATCGTCGCAACGATTTTGACCACGCTGCATTCCGGGAAAAGCCTGAAGGAGCAGGGGGCGGTATATCAATCGGATATGGTTGATAGCTTTCTCGGGTCAATGTCATTGCAAGCTAAACGCGCAGCCAGCGCCGGTGAACGTGAAGTGACCTTAAACGGTTTCGCTGTTTGATCAGCGCATAGTGGAGTAAACTGATCGCGCCACTAGCCAGAGCGCTTTTTCGCTGAGAGCGAATCCTGAAGTCAGTCTAAGGGAATCGCAGCGGATACGAGTTACTAACGGAGAAGTCGAAAATGTCTGAAACTGTAACATCTGCGATGAACTGCCAGAAAGAGCCGGCGCAGAAAACATGCAGCAAGCTGCATCGCAATTTGGCGGTGACCGGTGTCGCCGGTATCGCATTTAGTGCGCTGAGCGCATTGGCATCCTTCGCCGCAAATAATGCGGCAATGCCGCTGAAGAGTATTTCGCTCGACGGTCAGAAGCAACTCGTGATCGAATTTGCCAATCACGGTGGTGGCTTTCCTACGGTGCCTCACGTCCTTGATTTGCCTGGTCCAAATCACCGCGTTGTCGTCGACTTAGCCGGCGCGACCATTGAGAAGGGCTCTTTGGCTACATCTGAGGAGCTTACCACCAAGATGAGTAAGCGCCTGCCAGCAATTCGCGGCGTTCGCTATTACAACCAAACCAATACGGAGCAGCCTACTGCGAGGATCGTCGTGAGATCTGCCTGAGTCTGTAAAAGCTGAGCCCCGCGTGGTGAAGGTAGACCAATCAGCAATTACGATTGATTTCGGCCGCGAAGTAATTTTGGATGATAAGCCGGCAGCGCTCTCTGGAAGTGGCTTGCCTGCCAGTGGTACCTCCGATTCCTTGGAAGTAGCTTCTGCTGGATTAACGGCCGCTGAACCTAGTGACGAAAGCCGCGCAGTCTCGAGCGCTTTCGCATCTGCGGATACTGCTCCCTCTGTGATTCCTGTTGTCGCTGATGCCACAGCCTTGTCAGCAGTTGCGCCGGCTCTGGCCAACGCGCCGGCCACCGCAGCCGCTTCGATAATGGAAGATTCAAGCAGTTCTACGCCGCTGATAGCAGACGCACAGGTCGCTCCGAGCGCAGTGTCCGGCGCGTCTTCAACTGACAAGACAGGCGGCGGATGGGATTGGTCCTCTAATACGTCCGCACCAGCCGCGACGCCACGAGCGATTGCTCAGGCGGGCGATGGCGCAGACGGTATGGCTCCTGCCAGTTCACCAGCGGTCAGCACTCCAGCTGCGCAACCAGCTCCTGCCAGCGATGCTGCCGAACTGAGACCTGCGATCGGCAACACACCCAGCACCACCCCTAGTGCCACTACCGAATCAGCTGCCGATCAGCCAATGAGCGCAGTGCCGCTCGCCACAGGCAGTTCTACACCCGTTGGCGCAGAACCTACTGCATCGAGTTTGAAAGCTGCGGTGAAGTTGTACAACAGCGCAGTAAAGAACCATCTTGCAGGCAAGCTTCCTGACGCAATCAATGACTACAAGGGCGCGATTGCTGCTAATCCTCAGCTCGCACAAGCACACAGCAATCTCGGCTTGATCTACAACCAACAACATAACTATCAGCCGGCTTTGGTCGAATTCCGAAAAGCTTTGGCAATCGATCCAAAGGACGCAATAACCTACAACGGTATCGGCGCAGCGTTGAGAGCTGAGAAGGACTTACCGGGCGCGATTAAGAATTGGCAGACCGCCGTCTCTTTGGACCCGCATTTGGCCACTGCTCACTACAATCTGGGCACGGCTTATGAGATTCAGAAAGACTATGATCGTGCACTAGAGGCATACAGAGAAGCGGTGAAGAACGATTATCGCCTGGGCGAAGCGTACTACCGCATGGGTGTAATTTTGGAGCGTAAGCACCAGCTCGATGATGCTTCTGCCCAATTCAAGGAAGCACTCAAAATTTCCACCGACTCGGATTACTCTAAAGACGCTAGAGAGCGTCTAGATACGCTGGCAAAGGGTCAAACCGCAGCAAAGAAATAAGACAGTATCCCGAGCTGACTGCTTAATTTTTCGGGGTTTCGCTAGCTGCGCGACAGAACATTGAATAAGTATCCATCACCAGGGAGTGAGAATTTCCGTGTGAATGGCTATTCCGCCATCAAATCGAATCGTTGGGGGACCAAAGCGATGTAACAGATTGTGCGCCGGCGCTTGTGAAGGTTGCCTTGCTGACCATTCAGCAGATACGTTCTGTTGTTCTTCCATCCGCCTCACGAGATTCGCCTCGCCCACTACCACCACAACAGTGCCTCCACAGCATGCGTCGCAAGATGCATCTGTGAGTTTCGCGGTGAAGCGAAGCAGACTTCAGTGACCTGGATGGACCGCCGCAGTCTCTCAAAACCACGTTCGCGCAATTTAAGAGAGAAGGCTCAGTCAAACCCCTTTTAATTCACCATTACCACCAGTTGCGGTGGCAGTGGTGATGCTGCTCAAGCGGATGCTTCCAGCACCAAATGTGTGTGGCGGCTCAATGCGGCAAAAAAGCTGATTGGTTCTCAGAGTAGCGCATCGTCAGTTTCGCGGGAGGCTTGATTTCCCGCCCTCACAACCAGGAAGGAACAAGTTATGGCATTATCGAATTTTCAAAAATTGGTCATGATAATGGGAGGAATCCTCTGGATCGCCTCTCTCGTATCGGCATTTTTGTACGGCACTCAGGAAGTCGCGTTTGGCATGCTGATGGCCTGTGCAGTCGGCTTTCTGCTTTGGGCCGGTTTCGGCTGGCATTTCCTGATGGTGCTGGTCGGTTTTTCTTGGGGCATTCCGGGTATGTTCGCCTTACAACCGGTCAACTTAATGACTGCCTTAGGTGTTTTGATCGGAGCCCTCATGGTCCTACTTCCATTGACCTGAAGCACTGAGATACCATCTGAACAACAGTGGCGACACTTAAATCGCCGCCACTGTGCCATGCCGTTTTTTAATCTTGGGACTAAAGATGTAATTGGCTTGAGTGTGAAGGAGCTAAAAGTGACCGCAGCTAAAGGAGAGTCTAACCGCTTCTTTGTTTCGAAAAAAAATGCTCAGTCGGGCACCATATGCGGTATTAGATACTGTGTGTAGTTGTGACCTGATTAGACTATGCTACGGTTTAGAGATTCCACCGAATTCAAGGAAGAGCTCAGAATCGCGTTCGACCCGAATTTCTCTGCGGACGCCAGACTCCATCTGGACGCGCTGGCACTGGTCAGTCGAAAGCAGTGAAGTAAGTCTGAATTAGTCGGTGATGCAAGTCTCTCTTCATATGATTATGGAGCCTTCCGACAGCTGCGCTAGGTCAAATTCGTGTGACGTTTCGTTTCTATGCTCGGTGCGGCTGAACCAGCTTTAGTTTCACAGCTTCGGTGGGAGCGGCATCTGATATGACGCGAGGCAGCCGAAATGCATAATAAATTGAACTTCAATCCCTCCTTCTTATATTCATGACACTGTAATTCAAAGAAACAACTTGATCTACGCTTGGGCCCGACGGGACCTTCGTATGATGTTTCTTTTCCGTGAACTAAGTTAATTCGACGAGTCTGTGCACCGCTTGCGCGCAAGCGAATTACGGACGAGGACTGAAGACCAACCTGCAGTCACTTCGCCTACTCGGCTGCTTACGCCTCCTCAATTCCGGACGATCTCACGCGCGTTCATGCATCTCTTTGCGGATGTGCTGCTTCAGCCGTGTTCGACTGACGACCTCTAGGACCAGACATGAAACCCGATAACTCAATTAGTCTCGTCGTGACGGATCTCGATGGGACGTTCTTGAACGACAAATCCGAAATTTCACCCCGTGCTTTGGCGGCTGCGCAGGCTTTACCTGCTCAGGGCGTTCACTTCACGATTTGCAGCGCTCGACCCACTTGGGCTGTGGTTTCTATTGCAGAGCAATCAGGCGTAACGCTCCCGTTCGGGGCTCTCAATGGGTCTGTGATTTTAAACAGCAAGCTGCAGGTGCTCAAGCAACATCTGCTCGGACCGAGGCGCACCCGCAAAGGCATCGAATTCTTCCGCTCGCGCGGAGTCAACGTGCTTCTCATGACTGCTACTGACTGGTACGTGCTCGATCGCAAGGGAGACTTCGTCGAAGAAGAAGTGCGAATCTGTAAACGAGAGCCGCACGTGGTCGAGAGCTTCGAGCCTTATCTCAGCCAGACCGTGACGATTGCGGGTGTCTCCAAAGATGCGGAAAAGATGAGTTCACTGCAGCGGGAACTTGCCGCTCGTTATGGCAAAGGCGCATCTGTGGTGCGTTCTAACCCCAACTATGTGAACGTGACGAATGCAAAGGCGAACAAAGGCAGCTTCGTTCGTTGGATTTCGCGTAAGTTGCAGGTGCCCAAAGCGCAAATCGCTTGTCTGGGTGACATGCCGTCAGACGCGCGGATGTTCCCCTGGTGTCACCTCGGCATCGCCATGGGAAATGCGCCGGAAGAGGTCAAATCGCAGGCGACATATGTTGCCGGCCACCATGCCGAAGACGGCTGGGCGAAAGCGATTGAAGAGCTCGTTTTGAATAAGGTCGCCTGATTCGATTTGAGGCAGCGACAGGTCGGATACCTGGCGCAGCCTGGCTGGCCCTCCAGCCCTTGGACTGAAGAAAGACTAAGCTATGAAAAAGTCCAACAAAGAATTCTCCGCCCGGAAGGTGGAGCTGAAAGATCACAACATCCTCATCGATGGGCGCTCCACGATTCTGCTCGCCGGCGAGGTTCACTACTTCCGCCTGTCGCCTGACCAGTGGGTGGACCGCCTGCACAAGTTGCAAGCCAACGGACTAGACACTGTTGCCACGTACATCCCGTGGCTCTGGCACCAGCTGCCTGACGGCACTGTCGATTTAACCGGACGAACAGACCCGCAGCGAAACGTCGTGGCGTTTCTGGACCTTTGTGCAGAGCTCGGTTTGAACGTGATCGCCAACCTGGCCCGTTTGTCATGGCGGAGTTGAAAAACGAAGGCATTCCGTACTGCATGTACGGCGACGACGTCAACGTCAAACCTGTTACCTGGGGCGGTAAGCCGATACCGACTCGCACTCTCGATTATCTTGCGCCGAATTTTCTTTCGGCTGTGAAAACCTGGTACGCTCAGGTGATGCCGATTCTGTCCGAGCGTTTGTGCAGCAAAGGCGGTCCTGTTATCGCAGTGCAACTGGACAATGAAATCGGCATGCTTAGTTGGGTTTCGAATTCGCCTGACTTGACCGACGTCGTGTTGGAAGACTTTCGCGCATGGTCTTCCAATCGCTACGGTGACGCTGTTGCCACTGTACGTGGTGGCGCTGACTCGACGGATGCGCTGGCGTGGGCTGCGGCTATTCGCAACCCGGTCGACGCCTCCTTGCCGATGCATCACGACCTCGGCTTGTACATGCGTGATCGTTTTCGTCGCTACGTGCTGACTTTGCGCGGCTATGCCGAGGAATTCAAAGTGGACTCCGTGCCATTCCTCGTCAACATTCATGGCACCGGAGGCGGTCGGGGACGAACTTTTCAGATCGGAATCAGTCAACTCTTCGAGGCTTATCGAAATCAACCGCAGATGACTTCCGGTTCGGATATCTATCTCGGCGATTTGACCGTGACCAACGTCGCTGACCTCTATATGCTGAACGCATTTATGGACGCCGTTCACGGTAAGGACCAGCCAACTAGCTCGCTAGAATTCGAAGCCGGTAATGGTAACTATGGAAAAGACTTAGGCTCGCTTTACACGCCTGAGGCGATCGAACTGAAGACCAGGCTCTGCCTCGCGCAGGGTCTGCGATTGCTTAACTATTACTTGCATGCCGGTGGCGAAAATCCGCACATCGAATCAGCTGGTGATGGAATCGACCGCATCGCCTTCACTGGTCAGACTCACGGTTTTGCCGCACCCGTCGAACCGAACGGCAGAACAAATGATACGTATGATGCGATCACACGAGTTGTGACGTCGGTGAAGGCTGTCAGCGATGTTCTTGCGAACTCGAGAGAGGAACATGACAGTTTCGCTTTCGGATTCGTTCCCGACCAATACTTGACCGAGTATCATCACCCCGACTCAAAGCAGCGCACTGCTCAAATAGCCGATTTAGAGCGCTTCCGTGGCTACGGACCGCGCGATATCTTGGCCAGGGCCCTCGTGCTCAGCGGTTTCTCCTTTCCGGCTGTGAACCTGCAGGATGGTGTTCCCACTGCGGCGACTGTTGTTTTGCCCACGGGCAGAACTCTTCCGGCGAACGTGCAAGAGCATCTAGCTGAATACGTAAGGCGTGGTGGAAACTTGTTGCTTGTCGGTCTGCTGCCCGATCGTGACTTGGATGGGGCACCATGCACGGTGCTAGCAGACAGTCTCGGGCTGAAGAGCGCGGGCGTGGTCGAAGACGCAGTCGGTCCCAAGGGACCTTATTGGCCGACGGTAGCTGCACATAATTGGGCTTCTCCGCGACCTGAAATGCGCGTTTCGATCGCTCAACTGCTTTCCTCCTCCGATGGAGCGGCTCTTTCGCCGCTGCTCTCTGAGGTTGCGACGGGTTTGCCCTGTGCGGTCGAGCGTATCGTCGGCAGGGGTAAAGCGATCGTGCTCGGATGCGACTATCCGCCTGATCTTGATTTCTATCGAGGTCTGATGGAACGATTGGCAGTTATGCGCCGCTGGTATACAGATAGTGAAGCGCCTGGCTTGGTGCTGACTTCCACTGTTTCCAAAAACGGTCAGAGATTGTTGCACCTGCTCAACGTGGCACCAGCTGCGGTTACTTGTTCGCTTACGCTCCAAGGCAGGAAGGTCTTTGGCTCAAAGCACATCGAGGTTCCGGCTAGAACGGGACTGATGCTGCCGTTTGGTGTCAAAATTTCAGGCGGGGTGATCGAGTCTTCTACGGCTGAACTGCTCAAGATGACCAGCCGTTCAATCACCGTTCGCCCGACGCAAGATCACGACGTGATCGTGCTGAAGACGAAGCGGCAAGTTAGCTGCACCGATGGGTCCGTGCGCCGCCGCGGTGCAAGAGTTGAGATTCGCTTATCTCGATTTGAGTACAGCGGGCGTCCGGTGAAGATAACACTTACAGGTCCATCTAAACCCTGTTAGGAGTGAAAGAAAATGTCTAGGCTCTTGGACTACGTCGTGCAAGGCGTCCTCCTTGCAATCTTCAGCGCCATCTTCGCAGGCGCTGGCTTCATCTATCTGTCTCTGACAGAGTTCGGACCGTCCGTTGTTTTCTGGTCCGCACTAGGTGGTAGTGCTGCTGTCGTAGTGCTCTGTTACCTCGTCGGATACATGGTGTTCGACATGGAGAGTGAGCGTCCCCGGACTCTCGCTCTAATCTATGCGTTGGTCACACTTGTTCTTCATGTCTGGATACCAGCTGACATGCTGTATGAAGGGCATGCGGAACGGGTCTATCTCGAGACCAATGCACCGCTCGCACGTGATTATGCCGTAAGCCATTTTGATCAACTCGATGTGGCCACACCGGTACTCTCACGACTGATTCGTTGAAAGCAGCAGAGGCTGATCCGAGCATAACCCCTGAACATCGAGCATTGATCGAGTTGCTTCGGGCACAGATCGATCTCGCTGGTCATGTGACTGGCAGTTACACCACGCAGGTGCCGATTACGAACTACATCTCCTGCGGTACCAATTGTCAGATTCCGGTCACGACGTATGTCGATTCAACGACTTATTCGTACGGTATCAGTCGCGGCGACCTTCCCGCGTTTCCGGAGCGTATTCACGCGAAGTGGGCGCAATGGTAAATCGACGTAGCTAAGCGACTCAGACAACTTCATCCGACCGTGACCATGTTGCGGTCGGATGGCACCCAGTTTTGCGAGAACCACAAGAAAGGGCAGGGCGCTTTGCAAGTCGGGCTTTTCTTGACATTGGGGTTTTGGGTCAAGATATTATAAAATATAGTTAGAGGGTGGTGCTAGCGTCGCTGTTTGTTGCGTTATGGTGCTTATTTTGGCGTTCGCAGTTAATGCGCGGCTGTGCACGGGCTTGTCGCCAGGGCGCTGGCGGTGCGTCTCTGATGACAAGCGTTGCTTCAGTATCGAACTCGTTGAATTCTGGAACATGTTCGTGCGTGCCCCGGAGTTGTCAATGCTTGTTCGGCGATGCCGCTACTTTGTAGCTTTTGAGAGTCATACAACCAGTTTATTTCAACCGAGCACTTACAGCTAAAGAGCCTAGCATCAGAAAGTTTCTTTCTCCCAATTCGCCTCATGTAGGGCGAGCGGTCAGACAGAGGCTAGTAAGTGCAGGCATATTTGGGCTCGAGTGACGGCTCAATGATCTAGCGAAGAGTGCAAAGACGGTTGGGTTCTATGCGGACCAAGCCATCTAGCCGATGTGCGCAGGCGTATGACCTTTAGTTTCCCGCGGTTCGATTCCCCCTAACCGTGTCGTGAGCGCGGGGCGCATCACCGACGGTATCACGGTCGCGATTTCCAAGTTGGAAATGCGCTGCGCATTCTGCGTAATTCGCAAAGTGACCAACTTTGCAAAAGAGGAGTTCTAGATTATGAGTATTATTGCTCGCATAGTAGACAGTCTTGCCGCCGCATTGCGGCTGCGAACGGCTAAGCGGAAGTATGGTTGGCGGCGGAGCACGCCAGACGCGCGAGATCACAAATATGTGCCCAGCGCCCAGGCACTAGCTGAGGTGAAGGATGGTTCGGCTGCTCCGGATCTTCGCAGCGCCGACGGACCGATCTTCGATCAGGGTCAGCTCGGCTCTTGCACGGCCAACTGTTGGCTAGGCATGTTCATGTTCGCGACGAAGAAGTTGTTTGGTGAGACGTTTCTCGGCTCGCGACTCCAGCTATATCTCGACGAGCGCAAATTGAACGGCAATGTCGATACGGATTCCGGCGCCGAAATGCGCGATGGTGCGAAGTGTCTTGCAACTATTGGCGTTTGCCCTGAATCGATGCGGCCCTACGACGTCAGCCGCTACACCGTTCAGCCCTCTGCTGATTGCTATACGGAAGCCGCGAAGCGAAAGATTGTCCAGTACATGAATGTCGCTCAAGATCTCGATCATATGAAGGCGTGCTTGGCCGAAGGCTTTCCTTTCATCTTCGGGTTCAACGTTGCTAGCTCGTTCGAGAGCTTCTCGGTATCGAGGACTGGTATCGTTCCCATGCCCAAGGCTGGCGAAACCGTTGTTGGCGGACACTGCATGGAAGTGCTCGGCTATATCGATGCGAACGGTCAGTCTGTCATGTCTACCGCTGCTAAAGGCAGTGCGGTCGGGCATGCGATTCGCTTGATCACTGGTTTGCGGTCATTCGGAGTTAAGGCACCGACGAATGTTTTCATCTGCCGGAACTCGTGGGGCACGAGCTGGGGCGATGGTGGATATTGCTACGTTCCTTATGCTTTCCTCACCGACAGCAAGTGGTGTGAAGACTTCTGGACTGTGCGCGTTGTTACTAACGGCCAGTAATCGGTGGCTGTAAGCATGGCTGATTGGCTTCGTTAAGCTCGAAGGCAGAACAACGCAGAAAAATGCGGCGAGTCAGCCCAGCGCTGACTTGTCGCACTGATCCTAGTTCTGGATAAGGCTTGCTTTGAAAAAAAAAATTGCTGGCAATGCCACTGCTGGCGGTGCCCTGGTCTGAATTTTTTTTGTGGTAGAAGCGACAACAACAACGAGCCGGAGCACGTGCAGAAAAGTCTCTGCCTACACTCCGGCTCGTCTTTTATCTAAGCGAGCGCACTGTTACGCCGCGGGCTGGAAATACCTGCCCTTGCCGCCGCGGGTGTCGCGGTACTTGGCGTTCATCTCTTCGTAGCCGACCCACACGTCGCGGTCGTAGAACTTGCTGATCGCGGTCAGGTGTCCGGGCACTTCCACTGGCCGGGACCGGAGCGAAGTGATGCACGTCGACGCCCACGTTCAGCATATTGAGCTGGAACTTCCAGGCGGCGTGGATGTGACCGACGATGTTGAACATGTCTTCCTTGCCCTGGGTCGGATAGTGCGTGACCCAGCAGGTGACATCGCCGAGGTTGATGATTCGCCCGTCGCCCTCGGGAACGATCTCCGAGAAGTACTGCTTCAGTTCTTCGTCGGTGAAGACCACGTCATGATTGCCGCGGTAGAGCACCTTTGTGCCGTTGAAGCGAGCAACCTGCGGAAGGAATTCCTTCGCATTCTTGTAGACCGCGTCTCCGACCATCCACAGCGTATCTTCCGGCTTGACCACGGCGTTGTGCTTGGCGACGAGGAAGTCGACGTGCTCTTGCTGCGTGGAGAACGGGCGGCCCATCAGCTTGAATCGATCTTCGCCGAGGTGCCAGTCTGCCGAGAAAAAGAGTGCCATTTGCTTAACTCCTGTTTGTGATTTCTGTGCGTGCGTCTTGCGGTTTCTGTGCATCAGACGCAACGATGACTTGGTGAAATTTGGGGCGGTGCTTCATGCATCGCCACCGGCGAAAGCGCTTAGCGGTTGCGCTTCTTGGCGGCTCGCTGGTCGATGTGCTCCAGTGCGGCGCGCAAAGTCTCTTCCAGCGAGCCGTAATGAGCACGCTGCGTGAGCTTGCCGTGCATCCAGTCGAGATAGCGGTTGGAGGGCGCTTTCGGCGGCCGACCGATAGATGATCTGATCCGGCTTCTTGGCGATCCAAAAGCCGAATTCCACGTTAGTGGTCAAGGGCAGGCATCGCTCGGGCGGTGCGCGGCACCCAGAAAACGATCACGGTGGCAGCCTTCAGTCCCGCGAACTCCCATTCCGTCTGGTCAGTGTAATCAAATTTGACCGACCAATCCTGACGTTCTGGAACAAGGACAGTGCCTTCGAAATGGAGCTTTTGCAGGATTTTGATCGCTTCCAGGCGCCAACTCTTGCTGCGAACCACTTTGCCTGGCTTGACTCGGCGTGTAGGGCCTGCCAGAAAAATCGACAATCCGCGCTTGAACGCGGGCTGGTCGGAATAGCGAACTTTGACAGGTGAGTTGTTCTTCTTAACAGAACTGGTCATTCCAGAGCCTTTGCTCATTAGATGGTTCGTGAAGAAAGCTTTCGAAGTTGATACCGAATACGATATCGGCTACGAAAGCTGCGAGTGCCTCTCATTTTGAGATACTGCGGAGAAAGCTGCGAGCGCTGCTTATCTGGAGTGTCCGAAGGGTGGGTCTCTGCAGGTCTAACATCTCCAAATCGGTCGGAGTTCGGTCTTCGTCGAAGAGCTCTTGCCCAATTAGTGTGCGCTAACTAAGCTGTGCTGATCGCGGAGTTGGACCTCTGAAATAGAATTGGAATTGAATAGACGTCTCGAACCTGCCAGAGTTTAAGTAAATGAGGCAAGCGCCGACTCCGTTGGCACTCGTGAAAGCCGCATCAATTGGCGGTTAGAAAGTGCCTGCAGTTCAACTGAAGCTGTTCACAGATCTTAATCGCGATAGCCAATATCTAGGCAAAAATCAAGAGACCGGCGACTTTCCGCACTTCGATGTTCTCGATAGGCTTAAGGAAAAAATTTCTGCGCAGTTAGCACTAAGTCTGCTTATGTGACAGTTTTTGTACGTAATGCTGTCGTGCTGCGACCTGGTACCAATTCGATTATCGCGACTTCACCGCCCATCGATTGCACAACTGGCGTTTCAGCAAGGTCTGAAGGTTTGTAGTCGGCTCCTTTCGCATGTGTGTTTGGACGAACAGCCTTGATGAATTCAACAGGTGTGTCTTCATCGAAGATGCTTACGAAATCCACCGATCCGAGACTGGCTAGCACTTCGGCTCGATCGTCTTGGCTGTTGATCGGTCGTTCTGGACCCTTAAGTCTGCTTACCGACGCGTCGCTGTTTAATCCCACGGCAAGAATATCTCCGAGTTTTTTCGCCTCAGCGAGAAAACGCACATGCCCGACGTGAAGAAGGTCGAAGCAACCGTTGGTTGTGACGATGCGTTTTCCGTCCTGGCGCAATTTTTCGATCTGTTTTTGCAGGTCGCTGCGGCTTAGAACATTGCCCATGGTACGTTTCTCATAGCTAAAAATTGTTTCCTAATGCAAAGGTTACGCGATTAGTCGATTGTACGCTAGCCGCGCCGCATCTCTTGGAAACCCTCCTGGCGCTGCTGTGCTGAGCGCAATCACCAATTTTTCGCGCATCTGTTTACGTTTGTGTTCTATGAACAGTAAATCGGATGCGGCAAAAAAATAACAAAAAACTTCGCTTAATTCGCCTCCACCAGTGAGGAACATGATTCCCTCACTCGTGTTGTGCGCAACTCGACAAGACCGACAAGCAGGATCAGTTCGATTGGTCGGGGTCCGAGGGATCGAATTTGTCGAAGACGTCCTGTGCATCGAGGATAACTGGTTTTCTCATTTCGCTGACCCTTTCTTAGAGCCGTAGCGTCGGAGCAGATGGGTCTGTGGACTCAACCACGTGATCTGCCCCGAATAGCGTATAAGAAAGAATGCCGTTAGGCGTAGGAACGTTGTTACGGCGCGGTGTTCAGCCAACCGCCGGAGAATCCGGCGCGCTGCAGACCGAGCCGCAAGTTGGGATCGTTGCGCATAATCTTCCAGGCAAATTCATTGCGATAGTTTTCGATCATGAGCAGTATCGGACCCTGGTCGATGCCGATGGTTTCAGGGTCTATCCAACCGCTGCGAGTGGTCGGATCAAATGTCGGGTTGAAGGAGTCTGCGAAACCGTTTGGACCGAGCAGTTCTTTCCGCTCGGTATACCAGTGTTTCAGCAGGGGCATGCTCAGTTCAGGAGTGAAAGGCATGGAGCTGAGCGCTGCAGTCGGAGCGATGGTGCCATCGTCCGGTCCAGCTGGGCAACCGCGTGCCATATAGCCCCAAAATTTCCGCTCGACGCCGTCGATCGTTTTGTCCACGTCGCCGGGACCGTCGCAGGCTGTCAGCCCCCAGTTCTCTGCGCTATAACCTCTGTAGCCGTTAGGATTGCCGAAGGCATACTTGTACTGAGCGAGGGTTGCGCGTCTAGAGTTCTCGAAATAGTCCAGCCCGGTTCGACGCATCACTGCGTCCTGGATGTCGCGGAAATCAATCCAGCAATGCGGGTATTGATACACGAAGAGCGGAGAGTCGGGGCAGATCACGTATGTCTGACCGTAGTGGGTGGTCAGGCTCGAGCCTCCCATGAAGTTGTCCCACGTATTGTCAGGCATTTTGTGAGTAGTCGAGCCGAGCGCCAGGATGTACATCAAGAGCGCTTCGCTATAACCCTTGTAACCGGTAGTGGTCATGCCATTTTCCGGAGTCCACTGGTGATAGATCATGCCTTTGTCGTTGGACATCCAGTCCCATTCCACATTATCGAAGAGGCGTTGAGCCATCTCGCGGATTTGCGCTTCTCGCTCGTTGTGCCACGTGAAGAAGTTACGAGCGAACAGTGCACCAGCGATGAGCAACGCAGTGTCGATCGACGACAGCTCGCTGTTCCAGTAGGTGGGCGGCGTCGCGCGCAATCCGGTCTTGGGGTCGAGCATGTGGTAGAACACTCCGCGATAACCGATCGTTCCTGTGGCTTCGGGACCCATCGGGCGCGTGGTGAGTGTCGTGAGAACCTTGTGCGTGTATTCGACTGCTTTGTCGCGCGAGGTCAATCCACGCTGCGAAGCAAGAGGATACGCCGTCAAAGCAAAACCGACAGCCGCGATGCTCGCAGGCGACGTCTTGGTTGAACGGTCTAAAATTAGCCCTGTATCAGGGTCTTGATTGTTGACGAAGTAGTTGAAGTGTTTGTACTGGATTTCCCAGAGTATGCGTTTTCGGATTGTTTGTCGATGCGCTCTTGCTCCTGTTTGGCAAAACAGCGGTGGATCCGCCGGCCCCGAGACCTTCGACGGGTCCGATGTCGTGGCCTATCTGCAATGGTGTCGAGAGGTCGCGCCCCGCGCCGCGGGTAGCCTCTCGGATTGTTATGGAGCGAGCGCTCCTCCTCAATGCGACCTACGAGCCGCTGGCCCTCGTCTCAGATCGTCGTGCCGTCGTACTGGTGCTGGCGGGACGGGCAGAGCCGGTTGCCTTTCGCGATGACTCCGCGGTGTTTCACTCGGCCAGTCTCAACGTGGACGTGCCCGCAATCGTGCGCCTCACCCATATGGTGCGCATCCCTCGTTGGGCCCGGACCCCGCCGGTGACACGGCGCTCGGTGCTGCGACGTGACAACGGGCTGTGTGTGTACTGTTCGGCCCCCGCTGACACCATCGACCATGTCATCCCCCGCAGTCGTGGTGGGACCCATGAGTGGGGCAACGTCGTGGCCGCCTGCAAGCGGGACAACCTCACCAAGGCCGACCAACTGCTCTCTGAACTCGGATGGACGCTGCCCAAGAAGCCGGCGCCCCCCGACGGCTACTTGTGGCGTCTGCGTCATCTCTCCGACATGGACCCGTTGTGGGAGCCGTACTTGGCCGCAGCCTCTTGATCATTGAGTACCCAAGCGATCGGCGCGGCCTCGCTGACGTCGAGCAGTTCCGCCGGCGCAAAGAGCGTCACTGCGTGGCTCGAGCAGTCCGAGTCGCCACGGTGGTGTTGGGCAGTACGCAAGACCCGGGACTTTTGAACACGGCCGCAGTGGCGGACCTCGGTGCACAAGTCGTTCGCCGTCGCGGCGGGGGAGGCGTGGTCCTCTTGTTGCCCGGTGACCATTTGTGGTTCGACGCCTGGATCCCCCGCGATGACCCGCTGTGGCGGGACGACGTTTCGCATGCGGCGGTGTGGGCCGGAGAATGGTGGCGAGATGCCCTCGAAACGGTCGGGATCACCGGTACCACGGTGCATCGGGGAGGAGCGGTCAGCGGCCCGCATCCATCGATCTGTTTTTCGGGGAGGGGTCCCGGTGAGGTCATCGCGCCCTCGGGCGCGAAGATCATGGGTCTCTCGCAGTGGCGCAGCCGCGAGGGTGCACTCTTCCATACCTGCGTCTACCACCACTTCGACGCGGCATCGCTCGTCGATCTCATCGCCCTGGGTGACACCGATCGTGCCCAATGGCGCCAAGCACTCAATGCCACGGCGGTCGGGGTCGAGGACCTGGTGCGTGCCAAAGACTCCTTTGCGACGCTCACCGAGCGGCTGACGGCAACGTTCGCCAACTGGGCCGTTCCCCCCACGACCCCGTCTCACTGACCCCCGACCTCACCGGGGTCCGCCGCCGGTTCTGATGCGCCGGGTGTCTCTTTTGACGCGCCCACCTGCCCGGCGGTCCCTCACTTTTGGCTGCGCCAATTCCGTGTCTGCTCCGGCCTTTGGGAGCTGACTGAGGTCAAAGGGACCGTAGTGGTTGATTAGTGGGGCTAAAGGGCGTAATGTGGCGCGAAATGGAGGAGAAGGGCGTTCGCAGGCGTCGTTCCGGGAGCAACGTGGGAGATCAGGCCAGTGGCAGGCTTCGTGGGCAGGTACGAGCATTCGCTCGACACCAAGGGGAGGGTCATCCTGCCGGCCAAGTTCCACGCCGAATTCGAGCGAGGCGGCTATTTGGCCCAACACACCGAGGGATGCCTCGCCTTGTGGACCCCGTCGGAATTCGACCGTCAGATGGTGGCGATG
This sequence comes from uncultured Acidimicrobiaceae bacterium, assembly GCA_963800725.1. Taxonomy (GTDB): domain Bacteria; phylum Actinomycetota; class Acidimicrobiia; order Acidimicrobiales; family RAAP-2; genus Bog-473. Next base: position 48,021 of record CAWDCE010000008.1, read on the forward strand.
GTCGAGCGCGCTGAGTCCGGTCGGTCCAACCGCAACCGGGCCCGCGTGTGGGCCTCGAGTTCGCACGAGGTGGAGATCGACCGTCAAGGGCGCATGGCGATACCGGCCCGGCTGAGGGCCTTTGCTTCCTTGGAGAACGAGGTCTTGGTGCACGGGGCCCTCGACCGGGTCGAGCTGTGGAATCCCTCGACCTGGGCCGAGAAGGTGCAACCGGAGGAATCGTGGCTCTTGGGCGACGAGGACGACGACACGGACGGAATGACCTCGTCGCAATGAGCGACGACCGAGCGCGACAGAACCGAGGCCGACGACAGACCATGACACTGACCACACCAGCGGCTCAGGCCCGTTGGACCATGTGCAGCTCCTCGACGGGCGGGCAGGAAGATCACTCCACCCTCTTCCCCCTTGGACGATCGGAGATCACTCCGTCGCCCTTCGCCCTGATCGAGGGGCTGCAGATGGCCCACTCATTTGCCCACACTCCTGTCCTGAGCCGAGAAGTCGTGGCTCTTTTTGCCCCGGTGCCCGCCGGGGTGTTGGTCGACGCCACGGTCGGCGGGGGTGGGCATCAGCGCGGCGTTGCTCGAAGCAAGAGGCGACATCGAGATCATCGGCCTCGATCGAGACGAGATCGCTCTCGATGCGGCGCGCCAGCGCCTCGCACCGTTCGGATCTCGGGTGACGTTGCTCCATGCCACGTTCGCCCAGCTGAACGAGGTGACGAGCGGACCGCTGAGTGGAGTGTTGTTCGACCTCGGGGTCAGCTCGGCCCAGCTTGACGAGGCCGAGCGGGGATTCTCCTACCGCCTGGATGCGTCGCTCGATATGCGGATGGATCAATCAAGCGGACCGACGGCAGCCGAAATGGTCAACGAGCTTCCAGAAGCGACCTTGGCGCAGCTGTTCCGCGAGAACGGCGAGGGGCGGCTGGCCGGACGGATCGCCCACACGGTGGTCATGGCGCGGCCGCTGACCTCGACGGCGCAGTTGGCCGACGTGGTGTCGGCGCGCCGTCCCTGCGGCGGTGCAGCGGCGCGGGCACCCGGCCAAGCGGGTCTTCCAGGCTCTGCGTATTGAAGTCAACGACGAACTCGGCCAACTCGAGTCGGCCTTGCCCCAGGCACTCGAGCGTCTGGCGCTCGGCGGTCGCTCCGCGGTCATCAGCTACCACTCAGGCGAAGATCGCCTGACCAAGCGGGCTTTCGCCGATGCGGTTTCGGGGGGCTGCACCTGTCCGCCCAATCTCCCGTGTGTCTGTGGTGCCAGGGCGCTTCACGAGCTGGTCTTCCGCGGCTCGCACCAACCCGATGCCGAAGAACGGGAGCGCAATCCACGGGCCGAAAAGCGCACACTTCGCGCCATTGCGCGCATCGAGGCAGCCTGATGGCCCCGCCCTCGTCGTCGAATGCCGCCAAAGCCTCATTAACCCGCACCGCTCCTGGTACCGGCCGGGGCCCGACCCGCGGCCCCTCCCTTCGGGTCGTTCCCCCACGCCGGTCCAGGGCGCGGCGCAACCGTCTCTACAGCGTGGCGGCCGTGGTGATGGTGGTGTGCTCGCTGCTCCTGGTGGTCGTGGGCCAGGCGGTCCTTGCGAGCGGCCAGGTCCGTCTCACCGAAGTCGAGCAGAAGCTCTCCGTCGAACAGGGGCTCCACCGCCAAGCTGAACTCAAGGTGGCCGGACTCGAGACGCCGTCGCGCATCATCGGCACCGCGCTGGGCACGTTGTCAAGCTGGTGCAACCAAGCGGTGGGGTCCAACAACTTCCCTACGTCTCATTGACGACGCCGCTGCCGACGCCCAACGTCACGGCCGCCCCGGCCCCCGCCACTGCGGCCCCGACCACGTCGAGCAGCGGGCAATGAGCGTGACCACGCGACACACCGTTCGAGGCGCGCGCGCCGGCGAGTCCCGTCCGGCGACCGCCAAGCCAGGATCCGGCACCCGACCTCCCAAGCGTGCGCCTCGCCCGAGCACCTCGCGCACACCGGCCCGGCCGGCACGCACGGCGCCGCCTCGGCCCCAGCGGGCCACACCCGACCCGCGCCGACCGCGCAACCGCGAGAATCTGAAGCGCTCGAGTTCGTGGACGACCGTCGCGTTCCAGCGTCGCATCCGATTGATTCGTCTGGTCTTGGTGCTCGCCCTGTTCGCGGTCGTGGCGCGCATGATCGACATCCAAGTGGTGCGCTCGGGCTCGTATCAAGCGGCGGCCAACCAAGAATCCGCCACGACCGTGAACCTGCCGGCCCTGCGCGGCGGCATCTTCGACCGCTCCGGTGCGGCCCTCGCTCTGTCCCAGCCGACCGACGACGTTATCGCCGACGACTTCCAGGTCACGCACCCTTTGCGCTATGCCCAAGCACTCTCTCCACTCCTCGGCGTCCCCGTCGCCACCTTGTGGGCCGAATTGCAACGCCGCACCGGTTACGTCGTGTTGGCCAAACAGATCTCGCAGCAAAATGCCTCGAAGATCTCCACCGACACGTTCCCAGGGATCACGCTCGTCGACGATTCAAAGCGCGTGGTTCCCAACGGGAATCTGGCCTCGCCGGTCATTGGCTTCACCAATGCAAGCGGCAAGGGTGCGGCCGGTCTCGAGTTCGGCGACAACTCGATGCTCGCAGGTAAATCTGGCAAGGCAACGCTGATCGAAGCCCCTTCGGGGGTGGCACTGCCGCAGTCCCCGGTCACCGATCGGGTCTCGAGCACCGCGGGTACCGGCCTTGAACTGACGTTGGACTCCCAACTCCAATATGAGTCTGAGCAGGCCTTGGCCAGTGCCATCGAGACATCCCAAGCCGTCAGCGGCACCGCCATTGTCGAAGACGTCAAGACCGGACAGATCCTCTCGATGGCGAGTTTGGTGTCCACCCACCCGAACGCGGCGCCGGCGAGCACCTCGCCCACGGCCAGCGGCGCCGTCATACCAATCGGACCGCACGACGCCGTCGACGAGGCATCAAGCAACTTGGCGGTGACCCAGGTCTTCGAGCCAGGATCGGTCTTCAAACTCGTGACGTTCTCCGCCGCGCTCGCTGAGGGCTTGATCAATCCCAACTCCGTGTTCAGCGTGCCTGACCAGATGGAGCTCGACGGGTCGAACTTCCATGATGCGGAGTCCCACCCGACCGAGTCGTTGACGGCCACCCAGATCCTGGCCCAGTCGTCGAACATTGGTACCGGCGAGATCGCACAGAGCGTCGGTGAGCAGCGCCTCTTGGACCAGGTCCGTAATCTGGGCTTCGGGCAGTACACCGGCCTCGGCTTCCCCGGCGAGTCGCCCGGCCTCTTGGCCACTTCGGCGCAGTGGGAGCCGACCGACTACGTGTCGCTGCCCATTGGCCAGGTCGATGCCGTCAACGCCCTGCAGATCCTCGACGCCTACAACGCCGTGGCCAACGGCGGTGTCTTCGTCCAACCCAAGCTGGTCGAAGGCAAGGTGAATGCGAACGGCACCATCACCAAGACCGCGGCGTCGCCCACCCATCGGGCGTTCTCTCCGCCGTCGACGCGGAACTCATCTCCATGCTCGAGCAGGTGGTCCAGAGCGGGACGGGCACCAGCGCCAACGTGCCGGGCTACACCGTGGCCGGAAAGACCGGCACCGCCCAGATTCCGACCCAGGGCAAGGATTCTTACGTGAACGGCGCGTACATGGCGTCGTTTGTGGGCTTCGCCCCCACGGTGAATCCCACCTTGTCCATCATCGTGGTCCTCGATCGCCCCACGCCGATCTTTGGCGGGACCGTCGCCGCACCGGTCTTCTCGCAGATCATGAGCTACGCCCTACACCGCTATGACATCCCGACCACGGTCGGGGCCGCGACCAAACCCGCCGCACCGGCCCCCTCGGCCACCAGCCAAGCCCAGGACATCACATGACCCGATACCATCAGCGCACCGGCAGCTTCGCGTGCGGAATCCCCGCATCTTCGGCGCCGTCGCCCAATCGATGCGAACCGTGCAGATGAACCTCCTCTTCGACGACATCGACGTCATAGAGTCGGCGGGGGATCCAACCGCAGTTGACATCAGCGGCATCGCCCACGACTCTCGCCGCGTCGTCCCTGGAGATCTCTTTTGCTGCGTTCCTGGTCTGGTCGCGGACGGCCATGCCTATGCCGCCGAGGCGGTCGAACGCGGCGCGGTCGGGCTCTTGTGCGAGCACTTCATCCCCGAGCTGATGGGCCAATCCGTGGTCCAGACCCGGATCGCCCCGGGCACGGCGCGCCAGGTCATGGCCCAAGTGGCCGCAGCCTTCTACGGACATCCGGCGTCGTGAGTTGATGATGCTCGGGGTCACTGGCACCAACGGCAAGACCACCGTGACGCAGATCCTCGGCGATCTGTTGGAGGGAGCGGGACATCCAACCAATGTGATGGGCACCTTGTCGGGGGCGCGGACCACCCCAGAGGCGACCGAGGTGCAACGCGTGCTGGCGGGGATTCGGGATCGCCAGCGCGCCGACGGCCGTCGCCACGCTGTGGCGATGGAGGTTTCAAGCCACGCCCTCGTGCAGGCCCGGGTCGACGGAGTCCATTTCGACGTGGCGGTCTTTACCAACCTCAGCCACGATCATCTCGATTATCACGCCTCCATGGAGGATTACTACCGGGCCAAGCGCATCTTGTTCACCCCCGAACACGCCCTGGTCGGCATCGTCAACGCGGACGACCCTTGGGGGCAGCGCCTCATGAAAGAGGCGCGCATCCCGGTCACCGCGGTGCGCATGCGCGACGCCACCGACGTCGAACTCCACCCCGCCATGTCCGCCTTCACCTGGCGTGGCCACCGGATCACGACCCCGCTGACCGGCGCCATCAATGTCGCCAACACGTTGCTTGCCGCCGAGGCCGCGGTGGCCCTCGGGCTCGACGCGGCCACCGTCGCGCAAGCATTGGCCGGCATCAAGGCGGTCACTGGTCGCTTCGAGGTGTTGGCCGCCCCGCCCGCCGGGGGACGCGTTGGCCCCGACAGTCCGCCCTTTACGGTCATGGTCGACTATGCCCACACCCCAGCGGGGCTCGAGGTCGTGCTCGATGAGGCGCATCGCCTGACCACCGGGCACGGTCGGGTACTCGTGGTCTTTGGCTGTGGCGGCGATCGGGACAAGGCCAAGCGACCCAAGATGGGTCAAGCGGCGGCCCGTGGCAGCGACGTGGCTGTCTTGACGTCGGACAATCCTCGTCACGAGGATCCACTCGACATCATCGCCGAGGTGCGGGCGGGCATCGACGACGACCCCGACGCGTCGGCCACGCTGATTGTCCAACCCGATCGCCATCGGGCCATTCGTTTGGCGCTCAGCGAAGCCCAAGACGGCGATGTGGTGGTCATTGCCGGCAAAGGACATGAGACCTATCAAGACGTCGCCGGGCGCCGGATCCCCTTCAACGACGTGACCGAGGCCCGCCAGGCACTCGGGACCCGGTTCGCGTCGGACCCGTCGTCGTGGGTGCCAGTGAGCCCAAGCTTCGGCGCACCGGCTGCGCATGATGAGGACGACTAACGCGTGCTTGGCCTCCTTGTCTCTGGGGGAGTAGCCCTATGGATCTCGATTTTGACCACCCCGGTGCTCATCCGGTACCTGCGCAGCCGAGAGATCGGTCAGCACATCCGAGAGGACGGCCCGGCCAGTCACAGCGTCAAGGCCGGTACCCCGACCATGGGGGGGCTGGCCATTGTCCTTGGGGTCGTGCTCGGATACGCGCTCGGGCATATAGGCACCGAGATTCGCTTTTCACGCACCGGTTACCTGGCCATCTTCGCCGTTGTGTCCTTCGCGGTCATTGGCTTCATGGACGACCAGATCAAGGTGCGCCACAAGCGCAGTCTGGGCCTGAACAAACGGGCCAAGTCCGCGGCCCAATTCGGATTCGCGGCCATCTTCGCCGAGCTGGCGTTGCACTGGGCCCACACCTCCACCGCCCTCTCGTTCACCCGCTACGACGTCCCGGGCATCGACCTCGGACAAATCGGCTGGGTCGTCTTCGCGGTCTTCGTCATGGTCGGGACGTCCAATGCGGTGAATCTGACCGATGGACTCGACGGCCTGGCCGCCGGTTCTTCGACGCTGTGCTTCGCGGTGCTCGCCATCATTGGGTACTGGATCTTCCGCCATGTGGCGATCTATCACGTCCTCCCCGCCTCGGCCATCGACCTGGCGCTGGTTGCCGTCGCCCTCGCGGGTGCGTGCATCGGGTTCTTATGGTGGAACGCGGCGCCGGCCAAGATCATCATGGGCGACACCGGATCGCTGGCCATTGGATCGGGACTGGCCGCTTTGTGCCTGCTCTTGAACGTCGATCTCTTGTTGCCCATCATCGGGGGGCTCTTTGTGATGGAGACCGTTTCGGTCATCGCCCAGGTGATCAGCTTTCGACTCTTCCACCGCCGGGTGCTGCGCATGGCGCCGATTCACCACCACTTCGAACTCAAAGGGTGGCCCGAGACCACCGTCATTGTGCGGTTCTGGGTGCTCGGGGGACTCTTCGTCGCTCTGGGCCTCGGCATTTTCTACGGGGATTTCTTGACCGTGGCGAAGTTCACATGACGACATCGGCAGTCGACATGACCCAAAGGAGGGCACAGTGACCACGGCTCCCGCCACCTTGGCCGCCAGAGCAAAATCCACTGCGAAGTCGCCACCGACGCGGCGTCGACCCTCGAGTCCCGACGCACCACGGCGTGCCGGGGTGGTGACGGCCATCAAGCTCATGCCGACCTCCACCTTGTTGTTGATCTCGGTGGCCTTGCTCTGCGTGATCGGCCTGGTCATGGTGGGTTCGGCGTCATCGGTGATCTCGATTTCCCTCTATGGGACGCCGTGGGCCATTTTGGTGCGAGAGGCGATGTGGATGGCGTGTGGCGCCGTGGCGCTCTTCCTCACCATTCGCTTCGATTACACCAAGTTGCGGCGCATCAGCCCCCTCTTGCTGCTCGGCACCTTCGGTCTGCTCTGCTTGGTGCTGGTTCCGGGTCTCGGTCTCCACGTGCAGGGTTCGAGCCGTTGGATCGGTTTTGGTCAGCTGCGTCTCCAGCCGTCCGAACTCATGAAGCTTGCCCTCACGATCTTCGCCGCGGACTTCATCGCGAAACGACTGGACGAGGGGTCGCCGGACCGTCGGATCATGGGCCCGCTGCTCTTGGTCACCGGCGCCGCCGGGCTCTTGATCTTGGCCCAGCCCGATATGGGCACCGCGCTGGTCGTCGGCTGCATTGCCTTCACCATGCTCTTCGTGTCGGGGGTGCGCATTGGTCCGGTCATCAAGTTGATGGCCGCCGTCGTCGCCTTGGCCGTCATCGTGGCGATCGCCTCGCCCTATCGGCGTGAACGCCTCTTGTCGTTCATCGACCCCTCGGCCCACGGCAGCGGTTCGGGCTACCAGGTGGTCCAGTCGCTCATCGGACTCGGCTCGGGCCATTTGATTGGATCCGGCCTCGGCAATGGTCAGCAGAAGTGGGGCTTTTTGCCCAATGCCCACACCGACTTCATCTTCTCGGTGATCGGCGAGGAACTTGGGCTCGTCGGTGCCGTCTTTGTGCTGCTGCTCTTGGGCTGCTTCGTGTGGTTCGGCATTCGCGCGGCCACACGGGCGGCCGACCGCTTCGGGGGACTGCTGGCCATTGGTCTGGTGGCGTGGATCGCCAGCGAGGCGCTCATCAATGTCGGGGCGGTGATTGGGGTGTTGCCGGTGACGGGGATCCCCCTCCCGTTCATCTCCTTTGGGGGGTCGTCCCTCGTGATCACCATGGCGGCGGCGGGGATCTTGATCAACATCGCGCGCCATGAAAAGACGCTCGGGTCGGCGCACCGCCTCATCTCCCTGCCGCGTCGCGGCAGCGAGCGCAAGTCGGTGACCTCGTCAAGCGGTCGGGGTCGGTGAAGGGCCGGCGAAAGATTGTCATTGCCGGTGGGGGGACCGGCGGACACATCGTCCCCTCACTCGAAATCGCCCGGGCCCTGGTCAAAGCGGGCTATCCCGCCACCTCGATCGAACTGTTCGGGTCGCGTCGTGGGCAAGAGGCCACGTTGTGGCCGACGCTCGAGTTCCCCTTCATCTTGTTGTCGGGTCGGGGCATCCGTCGTTCACTTCGCCCCCGGGCGCTCATCGAAAATGTCGGCGCCATCGCCGGGCTGATCTGGGCGACCCTGCGCTCGGTCGTCTCTTTCGTCTCGGACCGGCCCCGCATCGCGGTGGTGGTCGGCGGCTATGCGGGTTTCTCGGCCGGCTTCGCCGCCGTGGTGACCAAGGTGCCACTCATTTTGGTCAACACCGACGCCGTCCCCGGTGCGGTCAACGCCGCGCTCGGGCGATTCGCCACCGCCAGTGCGGTCGCGTTCAGCGGCACCGACCTGCCCCGCGCCACGGTCACCGGCACGCCGGTGCGCCCCGAACTGAGCACGCTCGATCGCAGTGCAGCGGGCCGCCGAAGTGCCCGCCAGGCCCTCGGGCTTCCGCCCGCTCGCCTGACCATCGCGGCCTTTGGCGGCTCGCTCGGTGCCCGGCGCATCAATGCCGCGGTGGCCGAGTTGGCCCAGCAGTGGCGCGAACGGGGGGAGGTCTCGATCTACCACGTGGCGGGGCGGCGTGACTTCGCTCGCTATTCGGGCCACGCCACCGCTGACGCAGGGAGCACGGGGGAACCAGCCGGCCTCGACTACCAGGTGATTCCCTTCGAGGACCGCATGCCCGAGCTCTATTCGGCCGCCGACGTCGTGGTGTGCCGGGCTGGAGCGATGACGGTGGCCGAGCTGATGGTGGCGGGTGTCCCGGCCATCTTGGTGCCGCTGCCCGGTGCACCGCGTGATCATCAGACAAAGAACGCCTCGGTCCTCGCCGCGGCGGGGGCCGCCATCTTGGTTCCCGACGACCAATGCGACGGAGGCCGCCTCGCCGCCGAGATCGACCAGCTCTTGGGCGATCCCGACCGCCTCGAAGCCATGGGCGACGCCGCCCGCAATCTCGGTCGTCCGAGCGCAGCGACGAATGTGGCCGATATGGTCCGAGCCAATGCCCGCTGACCCGACCGAGCCGACCATGCTGGACCTCAGCGTTGCGCGCCGGATCCACATCGTTGGTATCGGTGGGGCCGGGATGAGCGCGATTGCCGTGGTGCTTCGGGCCATGGGCCACACCGTGTCGGGTTCAGACCTCAAGGATTCGCCGGTGGCGGCCCGGCTGCGTGCGCTCGGGATCTCGGTCGCCCTCGGGCACAGCGCGCAGCACGTCGGCGAGGTCGACGCGGTGACCTATTCGCCTGCCGTGTCGCCGAAGAATCCCGAGATCATCCGCGCCGCCGAGCTCGGAGCACTGGTCATTGCCCGCTCGGGCATTTTGGCCGCGATCTGTGCGACCCGGCGCTGCCTGGCGGTGGCGGGGACCCACGGCAAGACCACGACGGCATCGATGCTCTCCCTCATCTTGGTCGAAGCGGGATTGCGGCCCTCGTTCGTGATCGGCGCCGACGTCAATGAGATCGGGACCAACGCAGTTTGGGACGTGGGTGACTGGCTGGTGGTCGAGGCCGACGAAAGCTACGGGACCTTCCAGGCCATCGCACCCGACTTGGCGGTCGTGACCAACGTCGAAGCCGATCACCTCGACTTCTACGGGACCTTCGAGAATCTGCGCTCGGCCTTCGGGGCCTTTGTCGGCGCCGCCCGGCTCGGCGCGGTCGTCTCGGCCGACGATCAGGGATCGGCGGATATCGGTCGCGAATTCGCTGCGACGAGCGTCGGCACCGACGACGGGTCCGACTTCACCATGACGAATGTCGAGCAGCGGCGCAGTTCGATTTCCTTTTCGCTCCGGGGTCCGGGCGGCGAACTCGGGCGCATCACCGTTGGGGTGCCCGGACTCCACAATGCTCGCAACGCTGCCCTCGCCGTGGTCGCCGCGCTCGCCGCCGGTGCGCCCTTCGAGGCCGCCGCCACCGCCTTGGCCCGATTCGCCGGTGTCACCAGGCGTTTCGAGTTCCGCGGGGAGGTGGGGGGCGTCACCTTCGTGGACGACTATGCCCATCTTCCAACTGAAGTGCGCGCCGCCCTGGCGACGGCCAGAGCCGGGGGATGGAACCGGGTGATCGCCGTATTCCAACCGCACCGCTACAGCCGCACCGCAGCGCTGGCCGAGCAGTTCGGGGCCGCATTCGCCCAGGCGGACGCCTTGGTGGTCACCGACGTCTACAGCGCGGGCGAAGCTGCGGTGCCCGGGATCTCGGGGCAACTCGTCGTCGACGCCGTGGCGGACCAAGACCCCCGCCTCCCGGTCATCTACGCCCCCGGCGGCTGGGAGGAGTGGCGTCTGGCCGTCGGATCACTGCTCGCGCCGGGCGATCTGTGTCTGACCCTCGGGGCCGGGGACCTGACCACGCTGCCCGACGCCTTGCTCGACGCACCGTCTTGGTGAGTACCCAATCCGATCTCGAGGCGCTGGCCCAGGCGCTCGGCACGCTGGCCAGCGCGTCACGTGGCGCTCGGGCCGATGACGACCTATGGGGTGGGGGGCCCGGCCGCCCTCTTCGCGGACGTCAACAGCGACGCGGATCTCGACGCCGTGCGGGCCGCACTGCGCACCCATCGTGTGCCCGTCACCGTCATTGGGCGTGGCTCGAACCTCTTGGTGGCCGACGAGGGGTTCTCGGGTCTGGCCATCCGCCTGGGTGGCACGTTCGCCGAGGTCACCCTGCCGAGCGGCCGTGAGGCGCCTTATCTGGTTTCGGCCGGGGCGGCGGTGCCGCTGCCGGTGCTGGCCCGTCAGGTGGCCGACGCCGGGTGGGCCGGGTTGGCGTGGGCGGTTGGGGTGCCGGGTTCACTCGGCGGTGCGGTGCGCATGAACGCCGGCGGTCACGGCTCGGACATGGCCGCCGTTGTGCGGACCTATCGCTGGGTCGACCTCTTGAGTGAGCGGGAGGGCACCGACGACGTGGCTCACCTGCACTACGGCTACCGCTCGTCATCGATTGCCCCCAACGAGGTGGTGTGCCGCGCCCAACTCGAAGTCGAACCGGGTGACCGCGACGAAGAGAAGCGCCAGCTGAGCGAGATCGTGCGCTGGCGCCGCGCCCACCAGCCCGGCGGGTCCAACGCCGGGTCGGTCTTTGCCAATCCGCCGGGCGACTCGGCCGGACGTCTGATCGAAGCCGCCGGTCTCAAGGGTTTTCGCCTGGCCAGCGCGCAGGTGTCGACCAAGCACGCCAACTTCATCCAGTCCGACAAGGGCGGGCGGGCCGCCGACATCCTCGCCCTCATGGACCACGTCGCCGGAGTGGTGCGCGCCCAAAGCGGCGTATCGCTGCGCGCAGAGGTCCGCCTCTTGGGCTTTTCCAGCGACGAGACTGGGGCGATGAGCAACCTGGAGGGGCCGTGAGCGCGACGACCACCAAATCGCGCCCGGCTTCGGGGGACTCGGCCCCTCGGCGCTCCGCCATGGACCCCCGAATCTCCCAACGACGCCGCGACGTCAGTCGTCAACAGGGCCGGCGCCGGTTCTGGGTGCTGCTCAGCGTCGTGATCGTGGTCGCCGTCGTGCTCGGCGGCTGGTTGATCCTGCACCTGCCGTGGTTCTCGGCCAAGGTGGTCACGGTCAGCGGGGCGGTCCACGAGACCCCCGCCCAGGTCATTGCGGCGGGCGGGCTCGACCATCACCCCGCTTTGCTCGGTCTCAACACCACGAACGTGGCGAACCGAATCGAGCGGCTTCCTTGGGTGAGCACGGCCACGGTCAAGGTGGCTTGGCCCGACCGCGTGCACGTCGTGGTCACCGAGGCGGCTCCCGCGGCCCAAATGAAGACCACCACCGGCGCCTGGGCGCTCTTGGCGGCGAACGGCCGGGTGCTCGCCACGGCGCCGACGCAGATTCTCCACGTGGTGGTCCTCAACGGCCCGGCGGCGCCCGCACCCACCGCAACCGCAGTGCTTCCCCGCGACCTGAGTGCCCTCGAAGTGGCCGCCACCCTACCGATGTCGTTCAAGGCCCAGGTGGCCTCGGTCAACATCGAGCCGGCGGGATGGATTCAGCTGACGATGACCACGCCGCTGACGGTCGATATCGGCCAGCCCAGTCAGTTAGCTTCTAAGTATGAGGACGTCAGCTCGATCTTGGCCGGGGCCACGTTGCATTCGGGCGATGTCATCGACGTCAGCGTCCCGGATGCGCCGACGGTCAGCGGGGGCTGAGTGAGGATGCTTGACCTCGTGCAACACCCCCCGTATGGTGGCGATACGTTCTCGCACTGTAAACGTCAACCTTCCCATCAGGTTAAGAGATTGGGAACACGAGACGTGAGCCACTTAGTGGCGCATGGCGGAGAGATCCAACAAGCGATCGGTCGGCGATCGACCCGAAGACGAGGGAGTTCATGACCACCGTTCCTTCTCAAGGCAACTACCTGGCCGTCATCAAGGTGGTGGGTGTCGGAGGCGGAGGCGTCAACGCCGTGAACCGCATGATCGATTCCGGCCTGCGCAATGTCGAGTTCATCGCCGCCAACACCGATGCACAGGCTTTGTTGATGAGCGACGCCGATCTCAAGCTCGACCTCGGCCGCCAGCTGACCCGCGGGCTCGGGGCCGGGAGTGACCCCGAGGTCGGCCGCCAGGCCGCCGAAGAGCACCGGGCCGACATCGAAGAGGCGCTGCAGGGTGCAGACATGGTCTTCATCACCGCCGGCAAGGGCGGTGGCACCGGGACCGGGGCCGCCCCGGTCGTCGCCGAGATCGCCAAAAGCGTGGGCGCCTTGACCATTGGGGTGGTGACCCGCCCGTTCACCTTCGAGGGGCGCCGACGGGCCATGCAGGCCGAAAAGGGCATCCAGGTGCTCAAAGAGAAGGTCGACACCCTCATCGTGATCCCCAACGACCGGTTGCTGACCGTGTCGAACGACAAGACCAGCATGGTCAACGCCTTCAAGATGGCCGACGAGGTCCTTCTCCAAGGTGTGCGCGGCATCACCGACCTCATCACGGTTCCGGGTCTGATCAACACCGACTTCGCCGACGTCAAGATGGTCATGACCAACGCCGGGACCGCCATCATGGGCATTGGAAGCTCCATTGGTGAAGGGCGCGCCGCCAACGCCGCGCGCGCGGCCATCACCTCGCCGCTGCTCGAGGCCTCCATAGAGGGGGCTCGCGGCATCCTGCTCAACATTGCGGGCGGTTCGGACCTTGGGCTTTTCGAGGTCAACGAGGCCGCTGAGATCATCCACGGGGTGGCCCACGCGGATGCCAACATCATCTTTGGCGCCGTCATCGACGACAACATGGGCGACGAGGTCCGGGTCACCGTCATCGCGGCGGGCTTCGAGCGGTGGGAAGAAGGTGCCCGCCCCGCAGCCGCCGACCGGGTGCCGTCGATCTTCAGCGGCGACACCGCATCGGAGGCCGACGGGATTGGCGAGACCGTCGACATCTTCGGTGAAGGTACCGGCACCGACGACGAGTTCGATCTGGGTGACGACGATTTCGACGTCCCCTCCTTCCTTCGCTAGCGATCGGGTCGCAGGCGCGCTGGCCGAGATTCGCCGGCGCATCGCCTCGGCGGGCGGCGACGTCGATGCCGTGCGGGTCGTGGCGGTCACCAAAGGCTTCGGCATCGATGCGGTCCTGGCCGCCCGCGCCGCCGGGTTGTGCGACATTGGCGAGAACTACGCTGCCGAATTGTTGGCCAAGGCGCCGGGACCTGAAGGGACGTCGTGGCATTTCCTCGGTGCGGTGCAACGCAACAAGGTGGGCCCCCTCGCCCCAGTGGTCTCGATGTGGCAGGGGGTGGCCCGTGTTGGTGAAGGGGAGCGGATCGCCCGCTTTTGCCCCGGGGCCCGGGTCTTGGTCCAAGTGGACTGCACCGGCCAACCCGGCCGCAACGGCGTGAGCGTCAGCGACACCCCGGCCCTGGTCGAAGCGCTCCGTGGCCTCGATCTCGACGTGGCGGGTCTCATGACCGTGGCCCCGACTGACCACGATGCGGCCGATCGGGCCTTTGGCGAGGTCGATCGGCTGGCCACCGAGCTCGGTTTGGCGGAGCGCTCGATGGGAATGAGCGATGACCTCGAGTTGGCGGTGACCCATGGATCGACAATGGTGCGCATCGGGCGTGCCCTCTTCGGCGAGCGATCCCGGGGTTAATCGCTTGAGTCCAGCCCGCCCCCTTGGGCAGGCACTACGCTAAGAGCGGAACAGGAGAAGGTATGGCGCCGTCGTTCATGAAGAAAACCATGGTCTACCTCGGTCTACTCGATGACGAGTATGACGAGTACGACAACCTCGAAGATCGGGCTCCCGCGGGTTTTCCACCACCACCAGGGTCGATTCGGGGCCGAGTCAGGCCGAACCGGCCGACGAGTACGCCGGCGGGATGAGCCGTATCCGCACCATTCCACGCGAATCGGCGGTGCCCGCCAGCTCGCGGCCCCAACCTGCCGCGCCGGCGGCCCCGAGGTCTTCTTCGGTGCGGCCGGTGCCCGTCGACACCGCCATCCCGGGGACGCCCCAGGCCCGGGTCCACGTGGTGGCCCCGGCGCGATTCGGTGACGCCAAGGAGATCGCGGACCGCCTCAAGGACAACCGGCCGGTCATCGTGAACCTCCAGGTGGCCGATCGCGACTTGCAACGCCGAATGATCGATTTCTGCAGCGGCGTCACCTACGCGCTGAGCGGCGAGATGGAAAAAGTGGCCGACCAGGTCTTCTTGTTGGCCCCGACCAACGTGAAGGTCTCAGAAGAAGAGCGCCAACGCCTCGTCGAGCGCGGCTTCGGGCGTGAGTGAGTCAAGTACTCTCCACACTTAGTGCACCTCACAATCCTGGCCAACGCCGTCGAGCTGTACCTCGTCTTGATCATGTTCCCCATGGCGTTGCTCAGCTGGTTTCGTATCAACCCGAGTTCCACTCTCGGGCACGTACAACGGTTCCTCTTCCGGGCGACCGAACCCCTCTTGGCCCCCGTCCGGCGCATCATCCGACCGATGGGCGGCCTCGACATCTCCTTCTTGGTGGTGTTCTTGGTGCTCCAGTTCATCGTGATCCCCCTCCTCGGCGGACAGACGATCGTCTAACTTCAAAACACCCAAGAGTGGATGGGTAGACTCGGGCTCCATGGACAATTCGCAATCCGCCTCATCCACCCTCGACACGCTGCGAACGGTCGAGTTCCGCCTCGGGCTCAAGGGCTACAACGTCGATGAGGTCGATGAGTACCTCGACAAGGCGGCCCAAGAAGCCGAAGCGCTCCAAGAACACGTCCGTCAGCTCAACGAGCGCCTGCGTCAGGCCAGCGAGCGGATCGCCCAGCTCGAATCCGAAAAGCGCAGCGAGCCCCCCGAAACCCAGGCCGTCCCGGTCGCCGCCCCCGTGGCCGCAGCCGTCGCCGCGCCCGACCCGGTCGAGGCCGCCGTCGGCGACGAGACGCTGCAGCGCACCTTGTTGCTCGCCCAGCGCTTCGTCGACCAGACCAAGCGCGAGAGCGAAGCTGAAGCCGCCGCCATCGTGGCGCGAGCCCAGCAGCAAGCAGCTGAGCTGCACACCCAGGCCGAGCAGGATCTGCGTGAAGACGTCGCCCGTCTCGAGGCGAGCCGGTCACAACTCGCCGCCGACGTCGAGAGCATGGCCCGTCACCTCGAATCCGAGCGCAACAGGCTCCGCGGCGCGTTGGCCGAGATCTTGAAGTGGGTTGACGAGAACGTCCAGCCGGCCAATTCGCTCATGGGGGTGCGACCCAAGTCAAGCGTCGGGGGCGGCCCTGCACCCGCCGCAGCGATTGGCGCGAACGACCCCGCCCCTACACTCAACCTGCAAAACGCTACGGACAGCGGAGCGGCGGGGACCAGTTAATCCGCGGTAAGTCGTTTCCACAGCCGGGGTGCTATTGCCCCTGGTGAATGCGGTCCGCTATCGTCACCCGCTCACTCGGCGCGCTTGTCGTTGGGGAACCGGTCATAGGTGTGGCCGCGAAGGAGGACACGATGAGCCCAGCGAGCAAGGCGACTGCCGCCAAAACCAAGTCACCCCAAGCGCGTCCCGCCGCCAAGAAGTCCTCGGCGAAGAAGCCCACTCCCGCTCCCAAGAAGGCTGCCCCGACGGCCAAGAAAGCAGTAATGACCAAGAAGAGCTCATCGGTCTCGAAGAAGACCACCTCGGCCGCCAAGAAGACCGCCCCGGCGTCGAAGAAGGCACCAGCGGCCAAGACGGCTGCCGCCAAGAAGGCACCGGCGACCAAGAAGGTGGCGGCCAAGGCCGCACCCGAGAAGAAGGCGCCGGCCAAGAAGGCGCCCGCCGCCAAGAAGGTGGCGGCCAAGGCACCGGCCCCGGCCCCCGAGCGTCCGGTCAAGACGCTCGGTGCCAAGCCCAAGCCTGCCCCGCCGACGCGGCCCAAGACCGGCCCCTACGCCAAAGAGACCAAGTTCTTAGATGAGCAGATCGAGTTGCTCAACATCGAGCGTGGCATCTATCAAGAGCAGGCGACTTCCTTGCGCGCCGAGGCCGACTCGCTCGCCCTCGAGCGCGAGCCCGGTGACGTGCAGTTCGACGAGGAGTCGGGCGAAGGCGGCACCGTGACGGTGGACCGGGAGCGCAACCTCGCCCTCTCGGGGCAGGCGGCGCTCGCGGTCGAAGAGATCGACTTCGCCCTGGCCCGGGTGGCCGACAAGACCTACGGCTACTGCGAGCGGTGCTTCCAGCCAATCCCCAAGCCCCGGCTGCGGGCCCTGCCGTACGCACGACTCTGTGTGGCCTGCAAAAGCGGGGGACTGTCGCGGCGCTGAGTCGGGTCGGACCCCGGCGCCTCGTGGCGCTGGCCTACGGGATCGCCGTGGTGGTCTTGGTGGCCGACCGGGTCACCACCTCGCTCGCACGCTCGCACATTCACGGCGTGACCCACGTCTTTGGACCCTTCGGGTTCGCGCTGTCCTACAACTCGGGCTTTGCCTTCAGCCTCTTTCGCGGCCGAGCGACCCTGATCACGATCCTGCTCTCGGTGGCGGTGGTGCTGCTGGCGCTCGCGGTGGCCCGGGTGCGCACCGTGCCCCAGGCCATTGGTGGCGGGCTGATTTTGGGCGGGGCGGCGGGAAATCTGAGCGAGCGGCTCTTCAGCGACCATCATGGCAACGTGGCTGACTTCATCACCTTGAGCCACTGGCCCACCTTCAATCTGGCCGACGCCTGCGTCACGCTCGGGGTCATTGTGCTCGCCGTCGCCATCGTCGGCGGGGGCGCGAGGTCAGCGGCGAGATGAGCGAGCCCCTCGAGGTCGAGGTGCCCGCCCTCTTGGACGGGGTCCGGCTCGACCGCGGCGTGGCCATGTTGGCCGACGTGTCGCGCCGCGCCGCCGCCGAATTGATCACCAGAGGCGAGGTGGCGGTCGACGGGGTGGTGGTCAATGTGGTGCGCGAAGCGCTGCGCCAAGGGTCCGTGATCACCATCGCGCTCAGCACGGACACCCAAGCGGTCGTCGGGGCTGAGCCCGAGGTCGCCTTCGACGTCGTCTTCTCCGACGACGCGGTCATCGTGATCGACAAGCCGGCCGGCCTCGTGGTGCACCCCGGTGCCGGCAATCACGACGGGACCCTGGTCGGCGGGCTCTTGGCCCGGTTCCCCGATCTCGCCGAGTTGTCGGCGGTCGGGGTCTGTTCGCCAGAGCGGCCCGGCATTGTCCACCGGCTCGACAAGGGCACCTCGGGGCTCATGGTGGTGGCGCGGACGCAAGAGGCCTATGGCGCCCTTGTGGCCCAGTTGGCCGATCGCAGCGTGGCGCGCCGGTACCTCGCCCTTCTCGAGGGCACGGTCGGCGACGACCGCGGCGAGGTCGATGCGCCGATCGGGCGATCAGCCCGCACCCCCACCAAAATGGCCATCTCGTCGAGCGGGCGGCCGGCCCGCACCGCCTACACCGTGCGCGAGCGGCGACACCGGCCTCGAGACCTCACCTTGGTCGAACTCAGCCTGCACAGCGGGCGGACCCACCAGATCAGGGTCCACATGGCCGCCATTGGACACCCGGTGGTCGGCGACGCCCGCTACGGCGCACCCGAGCGGGACCTAGGAGCCGGGCGGTTCTTCCTGCATGCCTACGCGCTGGCGTTCGATCACCCGACGAGCCACGAACGCGTCGAGTTCAGCGCCGCACTGCCCGACGACCTGGCCAACTTTCTCGAGCGCACCGCCGACTGATCGGGTCTCGACCCCGGCCCTTTCGGTGGCGTTCAGGCGGCCTGGTGGACGCCGAGCACGTCGGCATCGAATGAGAGGGCAGCAAGGGCCTCTTCTTCGGCCCGTCGCACCCGTCGCACGCCGACCCCGAGTCGTTCGGCCGTCGACTGCAACGACGCCGGGGAGTCTCCCCCGAAGCCGAAGCGCAGTCGCAAGACGTCACGTTGGAGGTCGGGGAGCTTCTCGACGGCCTCGCGCACCCGGTCATAGACCATTGTCTGCTCGACATCGGCCACGAAATCAGACGAGTCCGGTGCCACCAACTCACCGAGCGTGGTCGCCGATTCAGAAGCAGCCGGCTGGTCGAGTGACGCCGTCACCCTGGCCACGTCCTCGAGTGAGTGCCGCTCGTCGGCCGTCATGCCGGTCGCCTCTGTCAGCTCCTCGTCGGTCGGGGTCCGGCCGAGGGAGTTGGCCAGTTCGGCCTTGGTCAGTTCGAGGCGTTGGATCTGCTCACCGACTTCGAGCGGGATGCGGATGGTGCGTCCGTGCTGCTGGACGGCCCGTTGGAGGGCCTGGCGGATCCACCACGTGGCATAGGTCGAGAATCGGAATCCCCGCTCCCAGTCGAACTTGTCGACGGCACGCATCAAGCCGAATGATCCCTCTTGGACCAGGTCGGCCATGTCCACGCCCCGGTCTTGGTACCGCCTGGCCCAGTGGACCACCAGGCGCAAGTTGGCCGCGACCATCTGCTTGCGTGCCGCCTCGTCTCCGGCTGCGACCCGTTTGGCCAGTTCAACTTGCTGCTCGTGGTCGGGCATGGGGAACTGATCGAGGTCACGCAACATCAGTCCCAAGGTGTCGGCCGTGCTCACCGCGCTCTTCATCGCTTCTCTCCCGACGCTCTTCGCTCTACTCTCATTCGTACCCCGATTGCTCAGGGATGAATCTGACCCGTACAACACCGCAATTGGCCGCATCATTCCATCTCGGTGTTCGGACCCTTCAAGTTGCACCACCGGCCGGGTCGTGGTCACCTTTGCCCCATGCCTCACCGCCTCTTTTTGCTGCGTCATGGTCCGACGGAATGGTCCGAATCGGGTCAACACACCGGACGCACCGATATTCCCCTGCTCGACCAGGGCCGCGAGCGGGCCAAACTTGCAGGTCAGCTGCTTCGCGGCGTCGATTTTGCCCAGGTCCTGACCAGCCCGTTGCAACGGGCGGCGGAGACCTGTGCCCTGGCCGGATTCAACGGTGAAATCGAGCCTGATCTGGTCGAATGGGACTACGGCGAGTACGAAGGTTTGACGACGCCGCAGATCCAGGCCGAGCACCCCGGATGGAGCCTGTGGAGCCACGGTGTGGAGGCGGGGGAGCGCGCTGCCGAAGTCGGCCGCCGGGCCGATCGGGTCATCGAGCGGGCGCGCTCGGCCAGCGGGGACACACTGTTAGTGGCACACGGGCACGTGCTGCGAGTCCTGACCGCCCGCTGGCTCGGCCTTCCGCCGGCCGGGGGGCGCCTCTTCTACTTGGGCCCAGCCGCCGTCAGCGTCTTGGCCCATGAGCGCGAGGACCCCGTGATCGAGGTCTGGAATCGCACCGAAGGTGAGCTCAGCTAAGGAGTTAGCTGACCGTTTCGACCACGTTGCCCCTGGCCCGGGCGACCATGTCGGCCAGCGTGAAGGAAGACAGATGGCTCCGCATGGTCTCGCCGACATCGGCCCAGACCGCCAGCAACACGCATTGCCCCTCGTGGTCGCATGCACCGTCGGCGTGCGGTTCACCGAAGTCTCCCGCAGCGATAGGCCCATCGACGGCCGAGACGATCTGGGCCAAGGTGATGTCGCCGGGTTCGCGGGCCAAGACGTAGCCCCCTCCGACCCCGCGCTTAGAGCGCACCAGTCCGGCGCCCTTGAGGGCCAAGAGGATCTGTTCGAGGTAGGGCTGGGGGAGGGCGGTGCGCTCTGCGATGTCGCGGACCGAGGTGGGGGTTTCGGCCCCGTGCAGCGCGAGTGACAACAACGCCCTACAGGCATAGTCCCCGCGCGTCGATACCCTCACGGCTCGATGTTACCGGGAGAAGTGCCCTCTGCAGTGAGTTTGGCGGGTCTAAGGTTGTTCCCCCGTGACTCGTGCCGAGCCCCCTGAGCCGCTTGTGCCCGATTTCGCGGGCGCGTGCCTGACCGGGGTTGTCCCTGGCCTGGTCGGCTCCCTCTTTCGCGAAGACCCCCTTCCGGCGTGGATGCCCAACACTGTGGCCGGGGCCACCCAGGTGGTCCTCTTGGTCCTCGACGGCCTCGGCTACGAGCAACTGGCCGAGCGGGCATCGTTGGCCCCAACGCTGAACTCGGGCTCGGGCGGCGCGATCACCTCGGTGGCGCCGAGTACCACGGCGTGTGCGCTGACCTCGTTGGCGACGGGCTGCGCCCCGGCCGCACACGGCCTGGTCGGATACCGCTTCGCGCTCGGCGGCGAGATCATGAACGTCTTGGCTTGGACGCTCGGCGGGATCGACGCCCGCATGAAGATCCCCACTTCGCAGCTCCAACCTTGCCCGTCGTTCCCCGGTGCCGACGAGGCGGTGCCGGTGGTGACCCGTTATGACTACGGCCCGACGGGGTTCTCGGCCGCCCACCTGGGCGACGCCGAGCTCCACCGCTGGTATACGCCGGCGGGCCTCATCACCGGGGTGCGCAGCTTGCTCGGTTCGGGCGCACGCTTCATCTATGCCTATTACGAAGGCATCGACAAGGTCGCGCACGCCAAGGGCCTCGGTGAGTACTACAACGATGAACTGGTGGCGGTGGACCGAATGGTCGCCGACGTCTTGGAGGCGCTGCCCCAAGGGGCGGTTCTCGTGGTGACGGCGGATCACGGACAGGTCCAGGTGGGGCGCGAAGGCGAGCTTCTCGGTCCCGACATCATGAATGCGGTGACCCTCTTGAGCGGCGAGGGCCGCTTCCGCTGGCTCCACGCGCGCCCGGGGGCCCAAGGCGACCTCGTGGCGGCTGCCACCGAATCGTTCTCGCACCTCGCCTGGGTGCGCACCCGCGAGCAGCTCATTGGCGACGGGTGGCTCGGGGGGTGCCCTCGGCCCATGTGGCGGCCCGGCTCGGAGACGTGGTCCTCATGCCATTTCGCGACACGGCGTTCTTGGATCCCGCCGACACCGGCGAACTCCGTCTCGAAGCCCGTCACGGGTCGCTGACCTCGGCTGAGATGTTGGTTCCCCTGCTCAGTTGGCCCTCATCGTAACCAGGGGGCCGCGAATGGCAGGATGGGGAGATGGCCGACGAAGCGACATCGATCACACCTGACGAAGTGCTGGGCGCGTCCGGTGACGGGACTGCTCCTGAGACCTCCCCCGAGCCGCGTGAATCGATCAATGAGCCCGCCCGGGTGCTGCGCATTGGATCGATGGTCAAGACGCTCCTCGACGAGGTGCGCCAGGCCCCCCTCGACGAGAAGAGCCGGATCCGTTTGCGCGAGATCTACGAGCAGTCGATCCATGATCTCGCCGAGGGGCTCTCGCCCGACCTGGCGGCCGAACTCGACCGGATGGCCCTCCCCTTCGACGATGACGCGCCGAGTGAATCCGAACTGCGCATCGCCCAGGCCCAGTTGGTGGGCTGGCTCGAGGGGCTTTTCCACGGCATCCAGGCCACGCTCATGTCCCAGCAAATGGCGGCCCGGTCCCAGCTCGAAGAGATGCGCCAACGCGGGTTGCCCGGGGCGGGGGACACCACGGTGCCGCGCTCGGGTGCCTACCTCTAATCAAAGGAGCAGTGCGCCATGGTTCGACGACTTGAAAGAGGGGAACATGACTGAGGTCCCGCCCGACGCCGGTCCGCCCGGATTCCCGGGCGACGGGACCACCCCCGCACCCGCGCCGCCACCGATGCCTCCGCCCGCGCCGCCGTCATACCCGCCGCCCCCACCTGGCGGCTATCCGCCCCCAATGCCCGCGTACCAATCAGGTCAGGTAGGGGATCGCCCGCCCTACGCCAGCTGGATTCTGCGGGTCGGCGGCTACGTGATCGACGGGGTGATCTTCGCCGTCCTCAATTCGGTGATCGAGGCGATCTTCCGCAGCAACAACACGCTGGCGTGGCATCACGTCATGATCCGCAACGGAGTCGTCCATCATCAGCGTGTGTCTTTCTTGGCGCTCGGGCTCTCTGCGGTGCTCTTCGTGGTCTATTGCACGGTGCTGGTCGGCTCCCCGAGGGGCCAGACAGTCGGGATGATGGCCGTCGGGGCCAAAGCGGTGCGAGACGCGACCTACGACACGGTCGGCTACGCCAAGGCATTTTGGCGTTCGGTGCTCCAGCTCCTGATGGCATGGACACTGATCCTCGGCGTGCTCGACCTGTTCTGGCCGCTGTGGGACAAGAAGATCCAGACCTTGCACGACAAGGCGGTCGGCACGGTCGTCTTGCGGACACGCAACCAAGGGTAAAGTTCAAGGCTCTCGTGCAAATGACACGACTGTAAGTACAAGCCGAAAGGAGGGCCGGTGTCGGAGCGGTCGTTTACGCATCTGCACACCCACACCGAGTTCTCCATGCTCGATGGGGCGGCCCGTATCGGGGCACTGGTGGCCGCCGCCGCAGCCGACGGCCAGCCTGCGCTGGGCATCACCGACCACGGCAACATGTACGGGGTCCTCGACTTCTACAAGGCGTGTCGCGACCAAGGCATCACGCCGATCATCGGCACCGAGGCCTACATGGCCGCCGAGTCGCGCCACGAGCGACCGGTGCGCCGGGGCAAGGTCGACGACACCGGCGGCGATGCCGAAGGCGGGCAGAAGCTCTACTACCACCTGACCTTGCTGTCCGAGACGGTCGAGGGCTACCGCAACCTATTGAAACTCTCATCGGCCGCCTACCTCGAGGGCTACTACTACAAGCCGCGGCTCGACTGGGAACTGCTCGAGCGCCACCACGAGGGGCTCATTGCCACGACCGGTTGCCTCGGTGGCGTCGTGCTCCAGGCCCTCTTGGCCGGGCAGTTCGACGAGGCCGAACGGCGCGCCGCGCGCCTGCAGGACATCTTCGGCAAAGAGCACCTCTTCGTCGAGCTCCAAGATCACGGAATCGCCGACCAGCACCGCACCAATCCCCAGCTGGTCGAGATCGCCAAACGAATCGGTGCCCCGCTGCTTGCGACCAACGACAGCCATTACACCCACCGCGAGGACGCGGTCGCGCACGACGCGCTGCTGTGCGTGCAGACCGGCGCGCTGCTCTCAGACACCAACCGTTTCCACTTCGAGGGCACCGAGCATTACCTCAAGTCTGCCCGCGAGATGCGCCACCTGTTCTCCGAGCTTCCAGAAGCCTGCGACAACACCTTGTTGATCGCCGAACGGGCCGACGTGCAGATCGAGTTGGGCAAGCCCAGCCTCCCTGAATTCCCGGTCCCGGATCACTTCGTGGGCGAGCGCTACGAGGACCGAGCCCTGGCCTATCTGCGTGACCTGACGATGCAAGGCGCACGCGAACGCTATGGAGATTCCTTGCCCGCCAACGTCGTCGAGCGCCTCGACTACGAGCTCGGGGTCATTGGCAACATGGGCTTCGCCGCGTACTTCTTGGTGGTGTGGGACCTGATCCGTTTCGCCCGCGACACCGGGATACGTGTCGGTCCGGGTCGCGGTTCGGCCGCCGGGTGTTGCGTGGCCTATTGCCTGCGCATCGTCGACCTCGATCCAATCCGCTACGACCTCCTCTTCGAGCGGTTCTTGAACCCCGGCCGCCAGCAGATGCCCGACATCGACATGGACTTCGACGAGCGCTACCGCGCCGACGTCATGCGTTATGCCGCAGAGAAATACGGCAGCGACCGGGTGGCCCAGGTCGTGACTTTTTCGACCATCAAGGCCCGGGCCGCGGTGCGCGATGCGGCCCGGGTGCTCGGCAAGCCCTACATCGTCGGTGACCGCATCGCCAAAGCCATGCCCCCGCTCGTGATGGGGCGCGACACGCCACTGCACGCGTGTTTGACCAAGACGGACGGCTTCGAGGAGGGCTTCTCGGCCGCCGCAGAGTTGCGCACGATGCACGAGTCCGACCCCGACGCAAAAGAAGTCATCAACGTGGCGCTCGGTCTCGAGGGCCTGCGCCGCCAAGACGGCATCCACGCCGCCGCCGTGGTGATTTCGCGCGATCCGCTCACCGACTATCTCCCCATCCAGCGCAAGCCCGATGCCGGGGGAAAGCCCGAGGACGCGCCGATCGTCACCCAGTATGAAATGCACGGGGTCGAGGACCTCGGCCTGTTGAAGATGGACTTCTTGGGTCTGCGCAACCTCTCGATCATCGAGCGTTCTTTGGACCTCATTGAGGTTGCGACGGGGGAGCGGCCCGACATCGACAACGTGGCGCTCGACGACGAACCCACGCTCGAGATGTTGCGACGGGGCGATTCGGTCGGGGTCTTCCAGCTCGAAGGTGCACCAATGCGCGCCCTCATGCGTTCATTGGCCCCGACGTCGTTCGACGACGTGGCCGCACTCGTCGCCCTCTATCGACCGGGCCCGATGGCAGCCAACATGCACAACGACTACGCCGATCGCAAGAACGGCCGCAAACCCATCACCTACGCCCACCCCGACCTCGAGCCCATCCTGGCCGACACCCAGGGCCTCATGATCTACCAAGAGTCGGTGATGCGGGTCGCCCAGAAGTTCGCCGGATATTCGCTCGAGGAGGCCGACAACCTTCGCAAGGCATGTGGCAAGAAGATCCGTGCCCTCATCGCCACAGAGCGCATCAAGTTCGTATGCGGGTTGCGTCGAGCAGGGCTACGAAGAGGCGCTCGGGACCGCCCTCTTCGACATCATCGAACCCTTCGCCGACTACGCCTTCAACAAGTCGCACTCCTATGGCTACGGACTGGTCGCCTACCAAACGGCCTGGTTGAAGGCGCATTCCCGACCGAGTACATGGCCGCCTTGTTGACTTCGGTCAAGGACAACAAGGACAAGACCGCGGTGTATCTCGCCGAATGCCGTGAACGTGGGCATCTCGGTTCTCGTCCCCGACGTCAACCGTTCGGTGGCCGAGTTCGCGCCCGACCGCAGCGAAGGGAGCAGACGGTCAAGCGATTTTGTTCGGCATGGCGGCGGTGCGAAACGTCGGCGAGAGCCTGGTGGAGCGCATCGTGGCCGAGCGCAAGCGAACGGAGCATTCGTCGATATCTTCGACTTCTGCCAGCGGGTCGACCCGGTGGTCTTGAACAAGCGGACCATGGAGTCACTGGCCAAGAGCGGCGCGTTCGACGCCATGGGGCACTCGCGCCAAGGACTGTGCCTGGTCATGGAAGGGCGTGGTCGACCGCACCCTCGAGCGCCGTCGGGAGAAGGACCTCGGGATCACCTCGCTTTTCGCGGCTTTCGAAGAAGAACAAGTGGAGGACCCGGGCTGGGGGACGGCGAGGGTGGCGATCCCCGACACCGAGTTCGACAAGGCCCAGCGACTGGCGTTTGAAAAAGAGATGCTCGGGCTCTATGTCAGCGACCACCCGCTCATGGGCTTCGAACAGGCGCTCTCGCGCCATACGGACTGCACCTTGTCGGACCTTCGCGAAGAGGAGCCGGCCCAGGAGCGCTCGCCGGTGCGCTCGGTCGGGGGAGTGGTGACCGATCTGCGCCGGACCTACACCAAAAAGGGCGACCTGATGGCCCGGTTCGTGCTCGAGGACCTCCAGGCGGCCATGGAGGTCTTCGTGTTCCCAAAGACCATGAGCGACTACGGGGCAATGATCGAGAACGATGCAATCTTGGTGGTGCGGGGTCGGCTCGACACGAGGGAGGACGAGCCCAAGATCGTCTGCATGGAGGTCAGCCGACCGCTGCTCGAGCGGGGCGAGGAGGACCTCCACATCTCCTTGCCCCTCGGGGTCTTGACCGATACCACGGTCTACCGGACTCAAAGAGGTGCTGAGCCGCCATCCAGGTCCGTCATCGGTCAAACTCCATGTGGGCGACAAGGTGCTGGCCCTCCCGGTCGAGTTCAACGTGGATTGCCGAAATGGGCTGGTCGGGAGAGCTCAAACGGCTTCTCGGGCAGAGCGCGGTGCTTACGTAAAACCCTGTTCACCGGCCTCTTTGGCGGCAGAATGGGGGGCGACGAGGGCTGCGAGCGACCAGGGGCCGGTTGGGAATGGTCGGCAATCAACCACTAGAATCACTTCATGCCGATCGTAGTGAGCACCAAAGATTGCACTGCGCTCAGCGATGCTGAGCTGGTGGAAATGGCTGATCTGTGCGCCGATCGTTCCCCGGGTTATGACATCGGGTTCCTTTCAAAGGAGCGCGAGTCGTGGGTCCTGATCACGCACGCCCGGGAGGGAAACAAGCTTCGGGGTTATTCGTTCTGCACCTTGGAGCGCATCGGGGGCACCCCATCGTTGCTGGTAGGGCTGGCTTCGGTCGATCGAACCTCGCGGGCCGAGGCAGCACTCAAGGCCATCATGGCGGACCAGTATCGCCGGGCGCTGCTGGCGTTCCCCGACGAAGACGTCCTGCTCGGGACCCGTCTCTTGTCCCTGAGGGCTTTCGGGCGTTCTCGGGACTCCAAGATGTCGTGCCCTTCCCCGAGCACAAGTCCTCTGGTGAAGAGCGGGCCTGGGCCCGTCGGCTCTCCAAGCGCTTCGGTTGCGAAAGCCGCCTCGATGATCGGACCTTCGTGCTCAAGGGCGACGGCTCGGTCGCGGGGGGCCTGGATTTCTACGCCGCCAAGGTCAAGCTGCCCGAGGGTGTCGATCAGCACTTCAATGACTTCAACCCCGACAAGGGTGACCGCCTGGTGGCGTTTGGTTGGGCCATGGCCGAAGACCTCGCTGCCGGCAAACTCGGTCGCTGATTCTTCGCAAGAGTTCTCGCAGCGCTTTGGTCTCACACGTCGAGGTGTCTCGACGCCAGAGGCATTCAGGGGTTGGAGTGGTTTCGGCCCGCCGGTAGCCACTGCGATTGTGTCAAACCAATCGTTTCATCGCCCACAGTGACACCGATGGCGCTGCAATTTGGGGTGACCTGGCAACGTATCGCGGCTCCTCCCGCGGCACGGTGCACACCGGAGTCGGGGCTCGGGTTCACATGATCGAGACTGCGTAGGCCGCCGCGACGTCGCTCGGGCGGTGTCACGTGCCGTGGTGGCGCGTCTTTGAGTATCGAGGACGCACGCAGCCCTCGCCGCCGGTGAGATGCACCCAACCGTTCGTTGCGCACATCGAGACAATGGTCCCCGCAGAAGCGGTCGACTTTTCGTTGTTTTGCCTGGGCTGACCGGTCGAATTTGCCACGCGGCCACCCAACGGTGCTCGAAGAAGTGAAGGTCCCACTTTTTGGCGCTTCTTGAGCGGTAAGACTCGGGCGCTTGTTGCGTCTCCTCTAGTTGTTCTCGTCAAGGCCGCAAGAGGGAGACCGAAGATGACCGACGGAATATCACCGGTCGCGAACCTGGCGCGTCCGCTGTTTTGGGATCACGAGGGTCACCGCTGTAGTGATGTGCGTCGTCGCCGTGGGGGTCCTGCCCTCTTTGGACACGCACGTGGCTGCAGGAGCGTCGGTGACTCTGCAAGCGGCTCCGGTTTCCCCCGCTGTTGACGCAAAAGTGACGATTTCTTTCGGTGGATTCTCCGCCATCCCGGTGACCGTGGTCGCACAGGGTATTGCGGTGTACAACGGCCCGATCGTGAATCGCCAAAGTCAGACGCCCTTTGTCGGCGATACGTTGCAGACCCCGGCACCGGGGAACGTGAACTTCGTGGCCAATGTCAAACAAGTCTTGAAAGTGATCGGTAATGGAGTCGGAAGCGTCGGCGGGGCACAGAGCACCGGGCAAGCGCTACTGAATTTCATTGCCAACGCACATCCGTTGCCGAACGCTCAGGGTGGTTGGGGCACGACGTCGGGACCTGGCACGAATGTCTTTGCCGAGGGGGGAACCAAGAATCCTTCGGGTATCAATCTGGTCATTGGTATGAACGACGCCAGCATGAGCGCAGAGTCCTACAACACGGTGGGACTCAGCCCGGACGCGGCGCAGAATGGCCAGGGGACCGTATCGCTCATTTCGGTGCCGCCGAATCTTCCCGCCGTGTCGAGACCGGGCGGGCAGGGAACCAATTCCGGTCGTTGTGTCGCCACCGAACGTGAACATGGCTCACGAGTTGGTTCACGTTGTCCACAATCTGTCCGGAGGGCGAAGCCCCGGGCAGTTGTCCTACTACACACTCGGACCGGGGGCCGTTCCGACGGCATTGACCAATCCACTAGAAGAAGTCCTCACCGTTGGGGGGCCGGTATTGACTGGGCAGGCGAACGGTGAACGCAACGCCAATGGTGCCTTTACGGTGATGCCCAATCAGGCCATGATCAGGGCGGCCGCTGTGGCATCGAAGTTGCAGCAGACGTTCGGACCAGCGTCCAGCGACGACGGGCCGGGGCAGAGCCCGCGCTCGATCGCGGCGCTTCGGACCAGTGTGGCGAGGCTGAGCGAGAACTCCTATAACGCTGACGTGGGATTGCTGCAACGGCCCTACTACGGTTCATTGCCGACCGATAGCCAGACCCGCACGACATATCAGATGGTGAACTTCACCACCGCGCTGAGGTTGTTCAGCCAGCAGGATCAGACAAGTCCCTCAACGTCGTCATATCTGGTCCAGCCGGGCACAGCGGTCACTACCAGCGCATCGTGGTCGGGTGATCTCTGTGATTCGGGGTTCTCGTCGGACTTGTGCGTTGGCTCGGGATCCCCCGGCACCCCGACGCCGGCTGCGTTGCAGGCGCTCGGGGACTATCAGGCCATGGTGACTGCGGGGAATCAACCTTCGTGCGCGACCCTCGGCGGGTATGTGTCCGCTGACGGTGTGGGCGGAGCGGCCACCACCGCCCTCAGCGCGGCGGCGGCCGGCTGGAACGCCACAGGTATTCCCATTTCGTGGTCCACCTCGGCGGCGTATTCGGGGCAGTCGGCCGACGTCACCGTGTCGGCATCGTCGAGCCAAAGTGCCCTGTTCTCGGTGTCGATGCCGTGTGGGGGCGCTGAGTCGATCACCTTGGGGAGCGGGTTCGCGTCGCAATCGGCCTCGGTGCAAGAACTGGTGCTGCATCAGGCGCTCGGTGCACTCATGGGGCTGAGCGACACCCCGGTCAACGTGAACGCCTCGATCATGGACGCGCGCTCGGCCTCATTCCTCGGGGCACAGCTGACCACCTCGGCCAAACCGCGGACCTGGGACGTGGCCCAGGTGTGGGCCAACTACGCACCGTCGTCGATCCAAGGGTTCGTCCCCAATTCCTATGTGGCGCAAAGTAACGGTGCAGTGCTCAAGCTCGAGCCGGGCTATTCGAGCGTCGGGGGACCGCTGACCTTTGGTGCGGTGGCCGGTGACGGCTCGACCGGCGGCATCGACGGGGTCGGGGGATGGAGTTTTGTGCCTCTGGCCTCCGCTACGGGCTGGAACGGGGGCACGACGTCGCAGTGGGGACAAGTCGTAAACTCGGCGACGGGATTGTGCCTGGCGGCGAGTAGCTACCTCTCGTTGTCCAACTGCGCCACTGGGGGCCATTACTTCGGTTCGGGCTTCACCCCTCGAGGCACGACCTGGGATGTCTATCCGACCACCGGCGGCGCCAAACTCAAGAACAAGTCCACCGGGTTGTGCCTGTCGGCGACGGCGAGTGCCAGCGCGAGCACGTTCGACTGCGGCTCAGTCGCCCCATTGACCATCGGGACGAGCGCGCCCACCCCGAGCGGTGACGTGTCGGGGTCCGGGATCGTCCACGACGAGACCAAGCGAGCCCTCCAAGACCCCGGCTTCTCCTTGATCGGCCAAGGCTCGGGCCGCTGCTTGAACGTGTCGGGGAGCCCGAGCACGGTGACGTCGTCCACCAGCGCCAGCCCGACCGAGATCCGTGATTGCGCAGCGAATGCGTCACAACTGTGGAATTTCAATCAGACGTCACAGACCATCACGGTCTTCGACCCCCCCGACGCCATGAACGTCGAAGCCGGCACCGAAGCCGCCGGCCTGTGTTTGAGCGTGCCCACGGCTGCGTCCAGTGGATCGGCGGTCACGGTGGAGCACTGCACCAGCGGTGGGGCCGGCCAGCAGTGGACGATGGCCGGCAACGGCAATGTCATCAATCAGGCCTCCGGATTGTGTTTGAGCGTGCAGAACGCCTCGGGTGACAACGGGGCGACGGTCATCGTGTGGTCGTGCAACACCGGGGGCAACGAGCTCTGGTCCTATGGTGCGGGGCTGGCCGGTGGGACCTCGACGCTCTATGCGAACTTCGGCTCGTCTCGGGCCTTGACCTTGGCCGCGGGCGCGGTCGTGCTCGGCGCGGTGTCGTCGGGCACCACGGCGGGCGGTGACGGGTGGGCCTGGGTCCCCGACGTCGCGGCGGGCGGGTTCGGGACCACCGGCCTGCTCGAAGATGTCGACAACGGGCAATGCCTCGCCCGGGTGCGCGTCGGCGACCCGCGCCTGCAGTTGGGCACGCAGCTGACCACCGCCCCGTGTGTGCTCGGGTCCACCCTGCAAGATTGGATCGAGAACCGCAATGCCAACGGCACCACGGTTTTCAGTTCGCCAACACCCTGGGCCTCGTGCTGGCCGGCGCCACGCCCAGTTGCCTCGATGTGCAGGGCAACAACGACACCGCGGGGGCCACCGTCTTCCTCTACACCTGTCACGCCTCGTATTCGAATCAACAGTGGAACCTCGTCCCGCTGCAGGGTCCACTGTCGGATGCCGCCGATGCATTCCCCGCCGGGGGCACGGGTCAGGACTGGGACACCACGGGAGTCAACTGGGCCGAAGGGGGCACCGCCACCCAGTCGTCGACCTGGGGTGACGGCCAGACCAGCCACGCCGACTTGGCCCTCGACGGCGACATCTCGGGCAATGACTCCCAGAGCGACATCGCGGCGACCAATGCGCAGCAGTATCCGTGGTGGCAAGACGACATGGGGGACAGCTACCAGATCAGTGCGGTCAATATCTACAACCGCACGGACTGTTGCACGAGTACCACCTCGAACTACTACGTCTTTACGTCCAACACGCCCTTCGATATGTCGCTGACCCCGGCGCAACAGAGCACCACTGCGGGGGTGACGTCGACCTATGAGCCGGGTGCGGCGGCAACACCGAGCGTCGTCGTCCTCCCCGCCGGAACCACGGCGCGCTACCTCATGATCCAAGGGGCGGGCACCAGCGCCTTGTTCCTCGACCAGGTCACCACTTCGAGTGACACCTACACGCACCTCGTCGATCCGAGCGGGCAGTGTCTCAGCGCCCAAGGCTCCTCGGGCAAAAATATGGTCGAGCAAGCACCGTGCGACCCCACGTCCGACGGCCAGACGTGGGCCTTGAATCCAGCCACCTCGTCACTGTCGGTGTGGGTGGGCGGCGTCCTCGACTGCGCCACCGTCGAGACGTCGATCAACTGGTATCAAGGGATCTACACCCGACCCTGTCGCGGCGCCGCGTCCCAGCAGTGGTTGTATGACTCGGGCACCGCGATCTTGTCGAGCGCGGCCAACGCCCAAGTGGTCATTGGCTATATCTATCCGCTCAACGGCGACCCACCGGTGCTTGGGACCTATTCATCGGGGCAACCGCTCAACAGTGGCCACGGAGGTCCCACACCGTTCGTGTTCGGCTAGCGCGCGTGGCCCGTGGGCTCGGGGTTGACCCACCGAGCGATTGGCGCGGACCCGACACGATGGCACCGAAGCACCGGGCGCGCGCGAGTGCGCCTCAGGCCGCGAGCTCGGCTTCGGCTCGTTTCGCGGCCCAATCGCGCGCACCATTGGACCGAACTCGGGCGCGACCATCGCGTCGGCGATTTCGCGTGCTTCGCAACCTGCGCCAGGGGATGTTCAGCCTCGCGGCAGCACCGCTGAGCACACCTTGTAGCAATGGCCGTCGCGGGGTTGGCTGACCGTCACCAAGAGGTATTGCGGCTCGAACCCGAGCGCCGCGGCCAGGCTCTTGCCACTGAGGCGCTCCCGACGCGCTGCGTCGAGCGCCCGGGCGGCGTGACGATCTTCAACCGGGAGCCACACGTCGTCGCGGTCCCACCCAAAACGCACCCAAGTCGTCCCGTCCCCGCCACGGCGGATGAGCTGTGGGCTCCGGGTCGGTTCGATGAGGGCGACAGAGGGGCGGAACCCCCTGAACTCCCAATACGGGGCCGAAGGTCCGGGAAAACCGAGCAAGGGCCCCTCGGGGCTCGCCACCATGCCACGCAGGAGTTTGCGGACCCGCCGGCCCCGCAATGTGCCGACGTGGCGGGGGAGTCCCGCCGCTGTCGTTGCCTCTGGTTGTGCCAGGTCATCGCGTTCGGGATCGTCGGCCAAGGTGACCTCGACGACGTCGAAGACGGTGATGTCGGGTTCGTGATTCTCCGGCCACGGCACCCGGACCCGCATGATGGTGCCAGTCGCCAGATCGACCACGGTCGTATCCTCGACGGTCGAGGCCAGCACCAAGAGATGGAGGGTCGATCCGCCACTTGTCGGGATCCGCTCCTGTCGCCGATGGGCCCGACGCAAGAACTGTTTGGGGTCGGTGCCGTTGTTGGTGTCTTGGCTCGACCGGTCCCCCTCCGCCACCGCTTCGAGCGCCGAGTCGGCGGCCCCTTCGGTTGCGTCGACGCCCTCGTTGGCTTGGGTGTCGGTGTCCATCGCTTCTTCCTTCATCGACCGAGTGCCTCGAGCTGTCCTATAAGGGTGACCGTATCGCCCGCGGGAAGGTCGCACGTCGCTCCCCGGCACACGTAGGCAAAACCCTCGGCGCGGTCCGCGAAAAGTGGCGAGGTCCCGGGCTCCCCCCACGCCAGCACCGAGGCGGGCAACCACTGCCCCCGGACGCACATGACCAGGTCATCGCGCGGCCCGGTGACCACGATCTCTTGGCGCCCGGACCGCATGGGCAGGGCGGACACCAGGTCGGCCAGGGCGCCTGGGTGGCGATCGATCAGTGCTCGGGCGAGGCCCACGGTGGCCTCGACGGCATCGATGAGCCGAGGGTCGTCGCTCAGCGCGTGGACCCGGAGCAGCGCCCAGACGCAAATGGAGTTGGTAGAGGGAAGCGCGCCGTCGACGAATTCTTTCGGACGCACCACGAGTGCCTCGGCGTCACTGCCGGTGGTGAAGAAGCCACCACGCTCGGTGTCATAGAACAATTCGAGCAAGGTGTCGCAGATCTTCGTGGCGCGCTCGCGCCAGATGGCCCGACCGGTGAGTTCGGAAAGTCGCACGCACGCTTCGGCCAACCAGGCGTGGTCGGCGGCGACGCCGAGATGCCGGGCCCGCCCCCCTTGCCAGCTGCGCATCAGGCGGCCGTCGGGCAAAGAGCTCTTTGATGAGGAATTCGCCAATTTCTTCGGCCCGCTGCGCATACGCGCGGCGAACCGGTGACGGCCGCGACCTCGGCCAGGGTGGCCGCCGCCATGGCATTCCACTCGGTGAGTACCTTTTCGTCGCGCGCTGGTTGGGTCCGGGACCGCCGCACCTGAGCGAGCAGGGCGCGACCTGCGTCGACGTCGGGGGGTCGCAGCAACGGGGCGCCGACCGGCCGGTGCAAAATGGACCGGCCCTCCCAGTTGCCGCCTTCGGTGATGCCGTACCACTCGGCGGTCGGTGCGACGAGTTCGGCCGGCAGCGCCTCGCGCAACTCGGCCAAGGTGAAGGTGGCATGGCTGCCCTCGACGCCCCCGGCATCGGCATCGAATGACGAGAAGAGCGCACCCTCGGGGGTCGAGAGCTCATCCAGCACGAAGTCGAGTGTTTCGGTGACGATGGCCAGATAGTCGCTGCGCCCGGTCTCTTGCCAGGCGTGAAGGTACGCCCGCGCCAAGAGGGCTTGGTCGGTCAACATCTTCTCGAAATGCGGCACGAGCCAGCGGGCGTCGGTGGAATAGCGGCAAAAACCGCCGACGAGATGGTCGTAGAGGCCGCCGGCCGCCATGGCATCGAGCGTGGTGAGCGCCATTTGTCGCGAGCGCTCCGACCCGGTGCGATGCGCATGGCGCAAGCAGAGTTCCACCAAGGTCGGGCGAGGAAATTTCGGTGCCGGACCGAAACCGCCGAAAGTCGGGTCGAAGCCCGAGGCCAATCCGCCGATCACCTGGTCAATAACGTCGTTACCTTGCAGATCGTTCGGGGCAAGCAACCAACGCGCCCGCCGCATCGACTCCCTCGCCCATCGCCTCGGCCAGGTTCACCTCACGCGCCACGGCCTCTACGAGGGCGTCCGCCTGTTGGATGACCTGGTTGCGCTCATTCTCCCATGCGGCCCCGAGCGTCTCGATGACGCGGCGGAACGACGGCATCCCGTGACGCTCCGTCGGCGGGAAGTACGTGCCGGCATAAAAGGGGCGTCCGTCGGGGGTGCAAAATACCGACATGGGCCATCCCCCCGATCCGGTGAGGGCCTGGGTCGCGGCCATATACAACGCATCGATGTCGGGTCGTTCTTCGCGGTCGACTTTGACCGAGATGAACCACGCGCGACAGTTCTTGCGCCACGGTTTCGTCCTCGAAGCTCTCGTGGGCCATGACGTGGCACCAATGGCACGAGGCGTAGCCAATGGACAAGAAGATCGGTTTGTCGGCCGCCTTGGCGGCGGCCAGTGCGTCGGGGCCCCAGGGGTACCACTGAACGGGATTGTCCGCGTGCTGGCGGAGGTAGGGGCTGGTCTCGTCCGCCAGATGGTTCACAACCCATGATGCTATGGCCCACTTTGGGGGTGCCCGCGTGCAAGGCTCGAAATATGGAACTCGAGCTGGGCCACCAAGACCGCCCTCATCACCGGGGCCAGTCGTGGAATCGGGCTCGCCATCGCCAGCCGATTCCTCGAGGCCGGTGCCAATGTGATGATCTCTTCGCGCACTGCCGAGGACCTCGCCGATGCCGCCAGCACGCTGGCGGGCCAATTGACGGCGGCACGCAACGGGTGGCGTGGAGGGCCGCCCACGTAGCCGACGGCGACCAGGCCAAGGCGTGCGTGGCCGAGACGATCGAGCGGTTCGGCGCTTTGGACATCCTCGTCAACAACGCTGGCACCAATCCCTATTTCGGGCCGATGATCGACATCGATCTCGCTCGGGCGCAAAAGACATTCGAGGTGAATCAGCTGGCGGTGTTGATGTGGTCGTCCTACGCCGTCAAGGCCGGGCTGGCCGGTTCGATCATCAATGTCGCCTCCATCGGCGGTCTGGGCGTCGAGCCAGGCATTGGCTGGTACAACGTGACCAAGGCGGCCGTGCTCCACATCACCCGCCAACTGGCCTACGAGCTTGCCCCCGACATCCGGGTCAACGCGCTCGCGCCCGGGTTGGTCAAGACCAAGTTGGCCCGGGCTCTTTGGGAGGGATCGGGTGAGGAGCGGATATCGGCCCACATCCCGCTGCGGCGCCTCGGTCTGCCCGACGACGTCGCCACCTCGGCGCTCTTCTTGGCATCTGACGCGGCCTCGTGGATCACCGGCCAGACCCTGGTCGTCGACGGTGGCAGCACGAGCCAACCGAGCGGAGGCGTCGGCTGAGGATTCCCGGGGGTCACCGGGAGTGTCACGACGGGGCCTTAGGGTGAGGGCGTGAAGCGACCATGAGTCCGGGCAAGAGCGAGATCGACCGAATCGCCGCGGCGGCTGCCACCTACGGGTGGGATGTGACCGCGCTGGTCGGGTCGGTGATGGCGACCCGTGAGTCAGGGCGCATCGGCGAACCATGGGTGGTCATCGCTGCCGCATCTGGTCGTGGCTTCAGGGCTTCGTTATACCGGCCGGGCGATGCGCTCGACGCCGAAGGCGAAGAACTTGCGGTCGTTTCAGGGAATCCGCGAGAGATCGGGCGACAACTGCGCTCGATCCTCGAAGACCTCGCCGAGGGCACGGCAGCCTGAAGCAGACGGCTGGGCCCGTCGTGGCACGCCGAACCACCTCGCAGCGCGCGCCAAGGCCACCGGGTGCTCTTGGTGACGCAGCCATAGCCGAGAGGTAGATCCACGCTGAGGTGATCCGTGCCGACTGGTGCAGGGTCGTCGTCGCGTCGTCACGTCGTCGCGTCGTCGCGACGACTGCGTCGGAGCCGATGTTGCGGGGGCGCACTGCCGTTGCCGCTCTCGATGTGGAGACTTCGGCACAAAAGCAAATGGTCGGTGTGTCAGAAG
Source organism: uncultured Acidimicrobiaceae bacterium (assembly GCA_963800725.1). GTDB lineage: Bacteria > Actinomycetota > Acidimicrobiia > Acidimicrobiales > RAAP-2 > Bog-473. Next base: position 84,376 of record CAWDCE010000008.1, read on the forward strand.
ATGACCGCAATGACGTCCTTCTCCATCACGCCGTAATCGGGATCTCCGAGGAACGCTCAAGATTTCACATTCCTGGTCTCATTCGGCCCAAAGAGAAATGAGCGATGCAATGTGGATGAAGCGATCACGTTTGCGTGAGGCGGTCACCGTAAATGGCGCAGCGGTCGTGCTCCCTCGACCGCGTCGACGCAGAAAGGGTCGCACTCTCGGGCACGTCGAATGGTTGGCGCAACCTTGGCGTCGGTGGCCATCGGGACCTCGGTGCTGACCAAGACGGTGCATGCCGCGGCCGCGGTCACTACTCTGCCGTTGACGACGCTGGTGGCATCGGACCAAGCAGGGATCCAGACACCAATTGGCTTGACCGAGGATCCCGCGGGCGATCTGTTCATCGCCGACGGAGGCGGATTTGTGTCCGTACTCCCAGGTGCCTACACCACATCACCTTTTGGGGTGTCCGTCGTTGCGGGCAAGCCCACCACACTGGCGACGGGTGCGGCCAAGTTCGCCATCGACAATCAACCGGTGCAGAACAATGGCAACTCGCACATCGCGGCCACCCTTGCGCAAACCAATCCCTGGTGGCAGGTCGACCTGGGGACCCAGCACTCGCTGAGCGAGATTGATGTGGACAACCGCTCGGACTGTTGCGTGTCTCGGCCCACCAACTATTGGGTCTTCGTCTCCAATACCCCGTTCGACACCACATTGTCCGCTCAAGCGCAGCAGAATGCGCCGGGCGTCACCTATTCGGCGAACAAGCCGGATCAGGCATCCCCGGTGACACGCATCATGTTGCCGGCCGGCGTGACTGGGCGATAGGTCATGGTCCAGCAGTTCGGGACGAACATCACGCTGAACCTCGATGCGGTCCGAGCCATCGGATAGTCCAGCTGCCCGCCCGCCAGCGATTCCCAGACACGGCGGGGCCGTGGGGGGCCGATCGTTTCCCGACGGCCCCGCATAGTGCGGTGTCGCAACTTGGCCGATCCGGTGGCTTTGTGTGAGCGTCAGCGCAGCTGGTGGCGTCGGAGCTTTCCCGAGGCGGTGCGGGGAAGCTGATTCACCATCTCGAATTCCTTGGGAGCTGCCCACGGGGGGAGTGTCGTCTTGACCAGGTCCACAAGTTCGGAGGTGTCGAGGGGCAGGTTCTCGGGAACGATGAAGGCCACGACGCGCTCGCCCCATTCGGGATCGGGGCGCTTCCACACGGCGACCTCCTTGACACCCGAGTGCGCGGCCAGCACACGCTCGACCGCATCGGGCCACACCTTCTCACCACCGGTGACGATGACGTCGTGGATGCGACCCCGGACCCCGAGTGTGCCTTCGTCGGTCACGTAGCCGGCGTCACCGGTCGCGAACCAGGTGCGTGAGCGATCTGGCCCGAAAACGCGTCCGTCTTCGCCGCCCCGGTAGCAGCGCAGCAACATCGGGCATCGCAAGAGGATCTCTCCGTCACCCGAGCCGTCTTCGAAATGATCGATGGCAATCTCGACGTCGTCGAGCGGATCGCCGTCGTAGACGACACCCGAACCGGTCTCGGTCATGCCGTAGGTGGCGACCACGTTGGGCGCGAGCTGATCGGGCGGGCGGGCGCCACCCAAGAGGATGCGTTCGAAAAGGCTCGGATCGATACGACCCAGTCCCGTCGCCACCAACGAGACGTGGCTGACGGCGCCCGACTCGCCGAGAGCGGTGACCGCGTCGGCGTCAAATCGTGGCAGCACGGTCACCGGGGTATCGGTGATGAGGGCCCTGGTCACCACACTGAGGCCGCCGATGTGGGCGAGGGGCAAGCAGGCGAGCCAGCAATGTCGAGCGGGGTCGATCCCGAGGCGCCGACTCGTGGCCCGGGCGCTCGCGGCGATCGCATCGTGGGTCAAGATGGCGGCCCTCGGTTCGGCGGTCGAGCCCGACGTCGCCACCACCAGCGCATCGCCATCTTCGACCCCGACCCCGTCGCGCAATCGATGCACCGCACCGTCGGATGCGACGAGGCGAGTGGGGCGAAGGGCCGCGAGGTACGTGGCGCGGGCCTCGGCCGGCAAACGCGGGTCCACGACGGCCGCGGCATCGCCGGTATCCCAGACCGCCCGCAGGGCATCGACGAAGCCGGTTCCCCCTGGTAGGTCGAGTGCGACGAGTTCTGGCACTGGCGGTTAGCGTAGGCGCCCGTGCATACCGTCGTTACCGGAAGTCCCCATGACCCACTCGATGACCTTCGATCGCTGCCTGCCCCGACGTGGGAACGAATCGGCACGTTCAACGACATCCGCTACGAGGTAGCCGAAGGGATCGCCAAGTTGACGATCTGCCGGCCCGAGCGGCGCAACGCATTTCGCCCCCAGACGCTCTTCGAGCTGACCGAGGCCTTCACCTTGGCCCGGGACAACCCCGACGTCGGCGTCATCATCTTGTGCGGCGAAGGTCCCGATGCTTTTTGTTCGGGTGGCGATCAAAAGATCCGGGGCGACGACGGGTATATCGGCGATGACGAGGTTGGCGAACGGGGCATCGGTCGCCTCAACGTGCTCGACCTGCAGATCCTCATGCGCCGCATTCCCAAACCCATCATTGCCATGGTCGCGGGCTACGCCATTGGCGGCGGGCACATCTTGCACCTGGTCTGTGATCTCTCGATCGCCGCGGACAACGCGCGCTTCGGGCAGACCGGCCCCAAGGTCGGCAGTTTCGACGGCGGATACGGCTCGTCGCTCTTGGCGCGAACCATCGGGCTCAAGCGGGCGAAGGAGGTCTGGTTTCTCTGCCGCCAATACGACGCGGCCCAGGCACTCGACTGGGGCCTCGTCAACACCGTGGTGCCCCTCGACGACCTCGAAGCAGAAACGGTGGCCTGGTGCCGCCAGATCCTTACGCTCTCACCCATCGCGCTGCGGATGATCAAGGCCGGCATGAACGCGGCCGACGATGGCCTGGCCGGTGTGCAGCAGCTGGCGGGCGACGCCACGATGCTCTTCTACATGACCGAAGAGGGACAAGAAGGCAGGAATGCCTTTGTCGAGCACCGCAATCCGGACTTTTCTCGCTTTCCCCGTCGCCCATGAACCCATCGTGGCGGCTCTGGGTCAGCGGTGCGCGCCCGCGCACCTTTCCCGCCGCCATCGTCCCGGTCGCGGTGGGCACCGCCGTCGGCTACGAACAAGGTGGTCGACTGGTCCTGACCGTGACCCCGGGCCACGCGGGCACGCACGCCTCGGTCAGCGGCACTTTGGTGCACCACCTCAGCGTGGGTCACGCCCTGGCGGCTCTGGTCGTCGCCTTGTTCATACAGATCGGCACGAACTATGTGAACGACTATGCCGACGGCGTACGCGGGACGGACAAGGAGCGAGTGGGCCCGGTTCGGTTGGTGGCGGGGGGTCTCGCCACAGTGGGGCAGGTCAAGCGGGCGGCGCTCATCTCCTACGGCATCGCGGCATTGGCCGGCCTCTATCTGGCGGCCACGGTCAGTTGGTGGTTGATCCCCCTCGGGGCGGTCTGTGGGGTGGCCGGATGGGCCTATACCGGTGGGCCCAAACCGTACGGCTACCTCGGACTCGGCGAGGTGTTCGTCTTCGTCTTCTTTGGATTGGTGGCCACCGCCGGGTCGGCCTACGTCCAACATGCCCCCTTCGCCTTGGTCAGTGGGACGACGCTCTACACCTTCCACTACGACTGGGCCTACCCGCTGTGGGCGGGCATCCCGGTGGGCCTGCTTGCGGTCGCCCTTCTCGAAGCCAACAACATCCGCGACATCGAGACCGACACGGTGGCGGGCAAACAGACGTTGGCCGTGCGGCTGGGGCGTCGGCGCGTCGGCCATCTCTATGTGGCGATACTCGTCGGGGCCGCGGTGGCCATTGGGGTCCTGCACCGATGGAACCCATGGGCGCTGCTCGGCTTGTTGGCCTTTCCACTGGCGATCTATCCGGTGCGTCTCGCGCAGAGTCAGCGCTCAGGGCGAAAGCTCTTGCCCCTCTTGGGGGCCACCGCCCGTCTCCAGATCGCAATGGGCATCGCCCTCACGCTCGGGATTGTGGTGGGCTCATGAAGAACGACAACCAGTGAGCGATCACGGCGGCGGTCGTGGTGGGTTGCGCGAGATGTACGGCGTGGCCGCCGCCGGGGACCAACGTGGCGACGCAACGGGGCATGTCGCGGGCCAGGCGCAGGGCGTGGGCCGCGAAGCGGTTGTCATCGGTGCCGGCCAGCGCCAAGGTGGGCACCGAAACGGCCTCCAGCGCACCCCACAGCGGGTTCTGGGTCCCGGTGCCGCACAAACGCAGGCTCGAGGCCAGGCCCGCTGCGGTGTTGCGGCGTCGTTGGGCCACGTCGGCCGCACCACCCAGACGGGAGAACATCGGTCCGCTGAGCCAGCGGTCGAGAAATCCCTCGACGTCGCCGCTGCGCTCGAGCGTGTCCGCCATGACTTCGTCGGCGGCGCGCCGGGCGGCTCGCGCACTCGGGTCCTCGATGCCCCCGGTGGCCCCGATGACCACCAGCGCGGCCAGTGCGCTGGGCTCGGGGGCGGTGGCCACATGCAGGGCGACCCGGGCGCCGAGCGAGTACCCGAACAACGCGAACGGCTCGTCGCCAAGACGTTCGTTCACCGCAGCGCGGACGAGGGCGGCCGTGCCCACCAGATCCGTTCTGACCGCAGCGGCGTCACCGTGGCCGGGCAGATCGAGCGCGATCAAGGTGAAGTCTTTCTCCATCTCATCGGCGAACGGGCCGAACAGGCGACCCGTTTGGGTGAAGCCGTGCAGCAACACCAGCGCGGGACCCGATCCACGAACCTCGGTGGTGAGCGACACTGATGACGAGCGTAGCGGCCACCTTCTGCGCCACGTTGGTCGACGAGTGGGTGCGAGCAGGGGTCACCGACGCCGTGGTGTGTCCCGGTTCGCGCTCCACCCCGTTGGCCTTGGCCTTGGCGGCACGGCCAGAACTGTCGCTCCACGTCAAGCTCGATGAGCGAAGTGCGGTGTTTTTCGCCGTTGGGTGCTCGTTGGAATCCGAGATGCCGACAGTGATCTGCACCACCAGTGGCACCGCTGCGGCCGAGTTGCATGCGGGGGTGGTCGAGGCGCACCAGTCCAAGGTGCCACTGATCGTGTGCACCGCTGATCGGCCTATCGAACTCCATCACGTCGGCGCTTCTCAAACGATCGACCAAGAGGGACTCTTCACGACGGCCACCCGTTGGGCGGTGTCGCCCGGGGTCCCCGACGCAGCAACGTCGTCGACCTGGCGACCGCTCGGGGCCCGCGCGTTCGCCGAAGCGGTCGCTGGCCCCTACGGAGCGGGCCCGGTCCATCTCAATTTGGCCTTTCGTGAACCACTCCTCGGCGAGCCCGCCGACCTGCCTGACCGGGCCGCTGCAATCCTGGTTCGACCCCGACCCGCTGACCAGGCCCTGGCCGAGCCGCTTGGCGGGCGTGGTGTGCTCATCGCTGGCGGCGGTGCGGGCGCCGCCAGGGACACCGGGCAGCTGGCCGAACTGGCCCGCGTGCTTCGGTGGCCTTTGCTCGCCGATCCGCGCTCGGGGCGCGGACCGAGGGGACCATCGCCGCCGCCGATGCCATCGTACGCACCGAACCCACCACCGCCGAGGTTGTGGTGCTGCTCGGCGCTCCGTGGCTCTCAAAGGAGCTGGCTGCGTACGTCGGCCGGTGCGCCGCGGCCGGGGCGCGGGTCATCGCCGTCGATCCGTGGTGGCAATGGGCCGATCCCGATCATGTGGTCAGCGAGATCTACGCCAGCGATGCCGATGCCTGGGTGGCCGGCGCGCTGGTGGGCGCCACGTCCACCGATGCGCACTGGCTTGCGTCGTGGCACGCCATGGAGGCCTCGGCCCAGGCGGCCATCGACGTGACCCTCGGGAGCGAGTTGAGCGAGCCGTTCGTGGCGCGCGGGTTGGCCCGCCACGCCTCCGAAGTCGGGGCCGCCATCTTCGCGTCGGCCTCGATGCCCATGCGCGACCTCGAATGGTACGTGCCCGCCTCGGTGCACCCACCAGTGGTGCGCGCCAATCGAGGCGCCAACGGTATCGATGGGGTGATCTCAACCGCATTGGGCCTGGCGGCATCGGGGCGTCGCACCTTTGCCTTACTCGGGGATCCTCGCGTTCCTCCACGATCTGTCGGGTCTGGTGAACGTTGGCGAGGCGCCGTGTACCTTCGTGGTCCTCGACAATGGTGGCGGGGGAATCTTCTCCTTCCTCCCCCAAGCGGGCGCACTCGACCACGAACGCTTCGAGCTTCTCTTTGGCACCCCGCCTTCTTCGAACGTCGCCGACGCGGCACGGGGCCTGGGTTTGCGCGTGCACGAACCGGATTCGGCCGATGCCCTGTTGGCCGCCTTCGCCGCACCGGCACCGGCGGTGATCCGCGTCGCGGTGCCCAGCCGGTCGGACAACGCAATGTTGCATGCGGCCATTCATGAGGCCGTGGCGCTGTCGATTCGCTGAACGCCCGGTGATCAGCGGTAGCGCTCGGCGCTGACCCAGGTCCCGTGGCTCAAGAAGGGCAGCGAGGCCGGTAGGTGGATCACCGCCTCGGGTCGACCCCGACCAAATGACGACGCGTCGAGCACGTACAGGTCGCTCGCCCCCCGGGCATGGTCGTCCACCACGAAGAGCAGCCAGCCCTCATCGTCAGCGGCACCGTCGACCGCGGCGAACGAACAACGGTTCACTCGCTTGTTGGTAGGGACCCGGACTCCACCGGCGGACCTGGTCGCGTCCGAGGTCGAACTGCACCAGTCCCACGGCATCGACTTCGCTGGCTGCATCGTGACCGGTTCCCGGGGCCGCCTCGACCAATTCGACGCCGTACGCGTAGCGAAACGGTCGGCCCTCAAGGGTCGGGTCGATGGTCAGGTACTCGACATGGCGTTCATCGATCACGGACTGTTCGACGGCACCGGCGTCGATGGTCCAGCGTTCCAAGGTGCCCAGACCGCCGCCGATGCGGCTGCGTCCGATACCGGCCGGACCGACCACCGGTGCGCTGAGGTCGAACGGCTGTCCGGACTCGGGCACGGGGTAGCGCACCACGTAGAGGACAACGGAGCCCGCATCGCGGCCGGCGGGGCCATCGGCGGCACCGACGAAGTGGGTCACCAACGCCGGGTCCACCCCGTGCCAGCGCACGTCGGTGCCATCGCCGTCGCGACGCACGGTCGCAATCCAGCTCGGTGCGCCCGGGGTGAACCGATAGGGAACGGCCACGTCGGCGTCGGCCAGGTCATCACCGAGCTCGGTCGGTGATTCGAAGAAGATGAGCTGTTGGTCGGTGACCCCAATGTCGTGTTGCCAACTCGCCCGCTCGAGGCTGACTTCGAGATAGTGCGTCAGGGCACCGGTGCCATCCCATTCGCCGACCCGCAGGGCGGGCGACTCGGTCTCCGCGCCCGGGGCCACCGAAAAGAGCACCCGAGCACCGGTGTCGGGGTCCCGGTGGACATGCGAGGCAATCGGCGGGCTCAGGGCCGCGCCGTCGAAAGTCTCTGGCCCAAGGAAACGGCTGAAGCGTTCGGGGAGGCCCGATTCGGCCAGGGCCAAGAGTGAACCCGCGTGCCAAAAGACATTGGCATCCGATTGTGCGGGGCAAGTGAGATACGACACGGCTGTACCGTCACGCAGCTCGATGGCGTGGAGCGCCCCCGGCGATTCTGTCCCCGGACCAACCCGTACGAAGGTCCCCGCCAGGTCGGGGGGCAACACGCCGTCGATCGGCAACGGCGGGTCCATGAAACGCCGAGGCTACCTGCGTATGGCAAGGTTGAAACATGGCGACGTTCACCGAGGACCTGGCGTTTCGCGGCCTGATCCATCAGGTGACCGATCCGCGCTCTTGCCCAAGCTCGATCAAGGGGCAATGACCGTCTACATCGGCTTCGACCCGACGGCGGACAGCTTGCACGTCGGGAGCCTGCTCCAGCTCTGCACGCTGCGCCGGTTCCAGCTGGCCGGGCACCGAGCCATCGCCCTGGCCGGAGGGGGGACCGGGTTGATTGGTGACCCCGGCGGCAAGGAGAGCGAGCGGGCCATGGTGACGCCCGAGATCCTGGCCGAATACCTCGAGGGCATCAGGCCCCAGTTGGGCCAGTTCCTCGATCTTGACCGTGCGCTCGTGCTCGACAACAGCGACTGGCTCGCTTCGTTGAGCACCATTGGGTTCCTGCGTGATGTCGGCAAACACTTCACCGTCAATCAGATGGTGGCGAAGGACTCGGTGAGGTCGCGCTTCGAGCGGCCGGACCAGGGCATCTCGTACACCGAGTTCTCCTACATGTTGTTGCAGGCCTACGACTTCTTGCGCCTGCACGTCGACCACGGCTGTGACCTCCAGATCGGCGGGAGCGACCAGTGGGGCAATATCACCATGGGTATCGAACTGGTCCGCAAAGTGTGTCGCGACGAGGTCTGGGGCCTGACGACCCCCTTGGTGCTCAAGGCCGACGGGACCAAGTTCGGCAAGACCGAGACCGGCACCGTGTGGCTCGACGCGAAACGCACGAGCCCATATGCGATGTACCAGTTCTTGTTCAACTCACCCGATGAGATGGTCGGGGCCTACTTGCGGTACTTCACCTTTCTCACCCACGCGGAAATCGCCGCGCTCGACGCCGAGACGGCCGAGCATCCCGAGCGCCGGGAAGCCCAGCGCGGCTGGCCCGCTGCGTGGTCGAGTTGGTCCACGGCCGGCCAGCGGTGACCGCGGCCGAGGAGGCTGCTGCAGCCCTCTTCGGTGAGGAGATCGTGGCCCTGAGCGAGGACATGCTCCTTGCCGTGACCCACGACGCGCCGACGACGCAGATCCCCGCTCGGCCATCATTGAGGGCCTGCCGTTGGTCGGGGCACTGATCAGCGCCGAGCTGGTCGCATCCAAAGGCGAGGCACGCCGGACCATCGAGGGCGGCGGGGCCTATGTGAACAACCAACGCCAGAGCGACACGGCGCGGATCTTGACCCGAAGTGACCTCCTCCACGACGCGTACGTCGTGTTGCGCAAGGGCCGGCGCGAGGTGCACGTCCTGCGCGCCGTATGACCGCCGGCGCGGCGATACGCACGCGGCCACGCTCGAGGCGCGCCCGGGGTGCTGGCCTGGCCGCTCTCTTGACCTTCCTCGCCATCTCGGCCGCCTCGTGTGCGGGGGAGGACCAGCAGGGTTCACCGGCGCACCGCATGGCGGTGTGGGTCGGTGGGACCGGACTTGGGGGGTCGATCGGCACCCTCTTCGCCGACAATGCCCGGGTGGGCGCGGACGTGGCCAACGGGACCGGTGCGGTGCACGCGGCGTGTGGGACACTCGAAGACGATGCCGAGATGGCCAACGGCGAATTGCCATTGCCTGATCCCGAGGTGACGAACTGGTTATCGAGCGCCTATGACCTCGAGGGCTCGGCGGGGACACAGTGCTATGACGCCGGCGCGACCAACAAGGTGCTCTTGGCCAAGGCCGAGCGCAACGCCGCCAAGGCCCATGCGCTCGATTGAGCGCGCTTTCGATCCGCATCCAGTCGATCACCGGGACGGCGGTGGCGACGACGACCACCACCGACAACGCGACGGGCGGGATCTTTGGATGAGCCAGGACTTCGACCGGCACCGCCGCCGGGTGCTCTGGGCGCTGCCGAGCGGCCTGTACCTGATCGGGAGCCGACACGACGATGCGGTCAATCTGATGACGGCCAACCTCGTGGTCCAGGTCTGCCTCGAACCCAAATTGGTGGCCGCGGCCATCGAGGCCGACTCGCACACCGCCGCACTCGTGAGCGATGGCGGAGCCTTTTGCCTTTCCTTGCTGGCGCGCGAGGACAAGGCGGTGGTGCGCAAGTTCGTCAAGCCCGTGAGCGAGGTCGAGCGTAACGACGACGGTGTGGTGGTGGCCATGTCCGGTCAGGCCGTCGATGAAGTCGGCGAGGCCAGGTTGCCTGCCCTCGCGGCGGCCGCGGGGTATGTGGTGGCGGAGGTGACCGAGCGGCTCGAACTCGGCAGTCACATCCTTTTCATCGGCGAGGTGACGGCCGTTGGGGGCGAGCCGAATGAGGTCCTGCGCATGGAGGACACCCTCATGCACTACGGCGGCTGACGGGCCGCACCGGATTCAATCCGGCGCGCTGGGGGAGTCTTTGGGGCGCAGGTCGATGCGCAACGTCAAAATCCCGTCAACGAGTTCAGCCTCGGCGTCGCCGATCATCGCATAATCGGTGAAGTCGGTCTGGGCCTTTTCACGGAACCGCTGGCGTTCTGGACCTTCGATCGGGGGCATACCCCGGGTGCGTACCGCCTCGGCGCGCTGTCGGAAGCGGGCCACCATTTCGTCGGGGTCGAACATTGCGACCAGGCTAGAGCCTGGGGGGCCGGGTCGACCCCTGTGGCCCCGAGACGGGCATCAGGCGCGGAGCCACTACACTGACTCGGCGGTCCGGACCACGGGTTCGGGCCCTCTTGGGGCGGGACGCAGTTGTGCCGCTCGGCTTTGACAAGGAGTTCTTGTGAAAAAGGGACGCCATCGGCGCTTTGAAGAAGCCCGCAGCCTGAAGCGGTCAGCTACCGAGTCCACTGCGCGCTGTGCCGAGTGCGGAGCCGAGCCCGACGATGTGCACGCATCGTGGTGTCTGGCCGAAGAGGACAAGTACGACCGCATCTTGGGCTCAACCCCGCGCCCTCTTACGCCGAGGAAGATCCGCTCAACGACTAGTTGAGCTCGATCCGGTCCGCCGGACCGCCGGATGGGGAAGTGCAACCCGGGCGGCGCGCAGCTTGTCACGCTGCTTCATGTAGGCCGCCAGCCGCTTGAATACGGCTTCGCCGACCATCTCGGTGAGTTCGGCCTCCATCTCGCGATAAACCGGTTTTGCGCCAACGAAGGCCTCGGGCGACTCGGTGCACCACCAGTGGAATTCGGCGCCACCAACGCCCCAGTCCTTGCGGTCCCATTGGCGGATTGTCGTGGTCACGTAGCCGTCATCGGCCACGGCGTCCTCACGGCGCAAGGGCAGCTGCCAGCAGACCTCGGGCTTGTAGGTGAGGGGATTGACCCCCCGCTTGACGGCGGCGACGTGCAGCGCACATCCGGCCCCGGTGGCGAAGCCCGGGCGATTGAGAAAGATGCAGGCGTCGTCGACGATTCGAGTGGTGTACTCGCCGTCGCCGTTCTTTTGGGTCACCTTTTTCTTGGTGCCGTGGTACTGCCATTCTTCGGGTTTGAGGGTCAGGGCGATCTTTTCGACCCGCTGAGCGTCCTTACGGTCGACGAAATGGGCTCCGTAGCTACAACAGCCCTGTTCGAGTTCGGGGGCGGGTGCGGTGTAAACGCCCTGGCAGCCCTCTCCAAAGATGCACTTCCAGTTGCTGGTCAAGAAGGTGACGTCGAAGACCCACGTCCGCTCTTCTTCGAGATCCTCGAAGCTGACCCATTCATGTGAATCCGCCGGAGGTCGGCCACACCACGACGTTACAAGGTCAACGGCACCGCATTGGTCGTGGCCGCAACCAGCGTCGCACGAGCACTGTCGCGTGGGAGCCATAGACTCTGAGCTATGGCCACCACCACCGCCGAAGACCTCACTGCCCAAGACCGAGATGCCGCATCGATCGTCTCGCTGACCCCTGAGGCGCACCGCGTCGTACGCGAGGCGCTCGATCAAGAGCCTGACCCAGCGACGCTGGCCCTGTGGCTCGAGGTGCGCGGTGTCCAAGAGGGCAACTTCGTCTACGACCTGTATTTCCAGGCCAAGTCCGATGCGGCCGACGAAGACGCGCTGCACCACCAAGATGACATCGCGGTGGTCGTCCCGGCCAACAGTGTCGAGCGCCTTCGAGGTGCGCGTCTCGAGTGGTCAGAGGACGGGAGCGGTGGCCTGGTGCTGGTGAACCCAAATACCCCGACGCTCGAAGAGGCGTCGCCAGGTGTGCCGCCCGAGATCTTGTCCCAAGGCATCACCGGCCCCTTGGCCCTGCGGGTCAGTGCCGTGCTCGAACAGGCGGTGAACCCCTCGATTGCCAGCCACGGTGGGCGGGCTGACCTGATCGCACTCGACACCGAGCAGGGCTATGCCTATTTGCGGCTGTCGGGTGGATGCCAGGGATGTGCGATGTCCCAGATGACGCTGAAGCAAGGCATCGAAACCACATTGCTCGAAGAAGTCCCCGAACTGACCAAGGTGATTGACGTCACCGATCACGGCGGAGGGGAAAACCCCTTCTACGCCTGATTCACCGGACAGATTCGAGGGGGGAACGATGGGCAAGCGTAAAGCCACGTCCGAGAGGTGGCGTAGTGAGCCACAAGCGCATGACTATCCCGCAGCCGCGGACTATCTGAGCCTGGTCCACCCACCGGCCGAAGTGAAACGGCTCGAAGTGGCCCTCAAGCGTGCGCCCCTCGAGGCGCGCAAGGCCAAGGACCTGCTCCGGGCTTCGGGTCTGGAATTGCTGCCCGCCGACAACGTCCACGTTGCCGCGGATCTGGCCAAGGTCAAAAAGGGTGAGGGGCTGTCGCCGGTGTTGTTGGTCCGCGGCAATTTCACCCGGGGTGTACCCCTGATGATCGCAGACGGCTATCACCGTATCTGCGCGAGTTGGCACCTCGACGAGGACGCCGACATCCCGTGCCACCTCGTCGATTTCCCGCTCGACTAGGGCGCTTGAGCGCTTCGGCCTCAAAGGGACCACGCGGCCGTCAGATAGCGTGACTGTGTGCTGCGCTACCTGACTGCCGGAGAGTCCCATGGCCGCGCCCTGGTCGTCATCGTCGAGGGGCTCCCCGCCGGGTTGGCGGTCACCGCCGAGGACATCGGCGCCGAACTGGCCCGCCGCCGCCTCGGTTATGGGCGAGGGCCCCGCATGCGATTCGAAGCCGACGAGATCACCCTGATCGCCGGCATCCGCCACGGTCGGACCTGGGCTCGCCAGTCGCCATCGAGATCGCCAACTCCGAATGGCCGAAATGGACCGAGGAGATGTCGCCCGAGCCCGGTGCCCCCGACAAGGTGCTGACCCAACCACGCCCCGGCCACGCCGACCTCCCGGGGATGTTGAAGTACGGCTTCGACGATGCCCGCGATGTGCTCGAACGAGCGTCCGCCCGAGAGACAGCGGCCCGGGTGGCCGCGGGCACCTTGGCCAAGCTCTTGTGTCACGAGCTCGGCATCACCGTCGTCAGCCACATCATCGCCCTTGGCGATGCGGCCACCTCGGGTGCCGAGAGCCCACGTCCGGGTCCGAACGATCTCGACCGGGTCGACGAGAGCTCGGTGCGATGCTTCGACCCGAGGGCCGAAGAGGCCATGATCCAAGCAGTCAAGGCGGCGGCCAAGGACGGGGACTCGCTCGGGGGAGTGGCCGAGGTCCTCGCCTATGGGGTCCCTGTCGGGCTCGGGAGCCATGTGCATTGGGACCGCAAGCTCGATGCCCTGTTGGCCCAGGCGCTCATGAGCATCCAGGCGGTCAAAGCCGTCGAGATCGGCGAGGGATTGGACATCGCGGCGCGCCGGGGTTCGGCGGCCCACGACGCCATCACCTATGACCAAGCCGACGGATATGTCCGTCCGACCTCGCGTGCGGGAGGCATCGAGGGCGGCATCTCCAACGGCGCATTGGTGGTGGCCCGGGTCGCCATGAAGCCGCTCGCCACCTTGAACCGACCGGTGCTCGAGACGGTCGACATGGTGACCAAGGAATCGACGGTCAGCTTTCGTGAACGCACCGACGTCACCGCGGTGCCGGCCATGGGCGTGGTGGCCGAGACCATGACGGCCCTCGTGCTGGCGTCAGAAGCCTTGCGTAAGTTCGGGGGCGACTCGATCGCCGAGGTCGTGCGCAACCGAGACGGCTACCTGGCCGCGTTGGGCGAGACCCCTTCATCGGCACCCGGCCCGCAGCGAAGTACGGCTCGACCGGCCCAGTGACGGCCCGCATCTTGCTGGTCGGAATGATGGGGGCCGGCAAGACCACCGTCGGCGGCTGCCTGGCCGAGCGCCTCGGCTGGGCGTATCTCGATTCGGACGCCGAGGTCGAGGCGGAGACCGGCCTGAGCGTGCCCGAGCTGTTCGCGAGAGAAGGCGAGCAGGCATTTCGAGATGCCGAGGCCCGGGCCCTCCAAGTGGCCTGCCGGCGCGAGGACAACGTGGTGGTCTCGGTCGCCGGGGCGCGGTGCTCGCACCGGCCAATCGGGCACTGCTTTCGGCCTCGGGCACCGTGGTGTGGCTGCGGGCCCGTACCGAGACGCTGATCGCCCGGGTGGGCAACGGAGCGGGCCGGCCGCTCCTCGACGAGGATCCGGGCGCCGCCATCACGGCCCTCAGCGTCGTGCGCACGCCGCTCTATGCACAAGTAGCCGATTTCATTATCGACGTCGATGACCTCGCACCGAGCGACGTGGCGTCGCTGATCTTGACGGGCTCGCGGCATGATGCGCGAGATCACCGTCGAACTCGGCGAGCGTTCCTACCCGGTACTGATCGGCCCCGGTGCGCGACACGAGCCGCCGGCGTGGTTCCCCCCGCCGCGCGCCGTGCCATGGTGGTCACCCAAAGTGCCCTCATAGCGGCCGGCGCCCTTGAGGGTCTGCGCCCCGGTGTCCCCTTCGAGATCTGCACCATTGGCGACGGCGAGGAACACAAGACGCTCTCGAGCATCGAGGACCTCGGCCGCGCCTCGCGGTTCGAATTGTCACGGTCCGACGTGGTGATCGCGTTCGGTGGGGGGATCGTCACCGACGTGGCTGGATTCGCCGCCGCCACCTATCACCGAGGCACGCCCTACGTGAACGTCGCCACGACGCTGTTGGCCCAAGTCGATGCTGCCATTGGCGGCAAGACCGGGGTGAATCTCCCCGAAGGTAAGAACCTCGTCGGCGCCTTTTGGCAACCGAGTGCGGTGCTGTGCGACACCGACCTCTTGGCAACGCTCCCGCCGCGCGAATGGGCTTGTGGCAAGGGAGAAATCGCCAAATACACCTTCTTGGGGGAGCCACCGCGTCCCGATGACCCCATCGAGGACCAGGTTGGGGCATGCGTGGCGATCAAGGCCGAGGTCGTGGCGGCAGATGAGCGCGAGGGCGATCGCCGGATGGTGTTGAACTACGGGCACACGCTGGCCCATGCACTCGAAGGTGCCGCGATGTCCACGACGCACGCATGGGATCTGCGCCACGGTGAAGCGGTGGCCATCGGGGTCATGTTCGCGGCCATTCTGGCCGAGCGTCTCGGACGTATCGATGCGCGCGAGAGTCCAAGAGCACCGAGAGGTGCTCGGTACCTACGATCTGCCGGTGGCCCTGCCCCCCGACGCCTCGGGGGCCGAATTGCTCGATTTCATGCGCCGGGACAAGAAGGCGCAACAGGATCTGACCTTCGTCCTCGACGGCCCGAACGGCGTGGAGGCCGTGCGAGGGGTGGACCCGGCCGATGTGCTCGCTACCCTGGCTGAGATGGGAGCAAAGCCATGAACCTGGTCGTCTTGTTGTCCGGCCCCAACCTCAATCTCTTGGGCACCCGCGAACCGGCCATCTATGGCACGGCCACGCTGGCCGACCACGTGGCCCGGGCCGAAGCGGCGGCGCAGCGCCACGGACTCGACCTCGAGCACCTCCAGTCCAACCACGAGGGCGATCTGGTTGAAGCCGTCCACCAGGCACGCAGCCGGGCCCAGGCCCTCGTGATCAATGCCGGGGCGCTCAGCCACACGTCGTGGTCCCTCCACGACGCCGTGGCCGCCTTCGACGGCCCGACCGTCGAGTTGCATCTCTCCAATCCCGCCGGGCGCGAGCCGTTCCGCCACACCTCGGTGCTCGCGCCGGTGGCGGCGGGCGTGATCGCCGGGTTCGGGGGCCTCGGGTACGAACTGGCCATTGATGCGGTGGCTCAGCTGTTGAAAGGAACCCCATGACCGCTTTGCCCCCGATCTCGGTGGCCGGCCGACTCGACGCCTTGCGCGCCCGGTTCGACGGCTACGACGCCCTCGTGGTCACCACGCTGGCCAATGTGCGCTACCTCAGCGGCTTTGCCGGTTCGGCCGCGGTGCTGGTCGTGACGAGCAACGGTGCGCTCTTGAGTACCGATGGTCGCTACCGCACCCAGTCGGCCGAGCAGGTCGAAGGGGCCGGGGCAGATGTCGAGATCATTATTGGCGGACTGGCCGATCAGCGCCGTGCCCTGACCTCGTTCGTCGCGGGCGCGGGTCGCATTGGACTCGAGGCTGACAACGTGTCGTGGTCGGGGCAGCGCACCTGGGCCGACCTGCTCAGTCCGGCCGAGTTGGTGCCGACGACCAACGCCGTCGAGGGATTGCGCGAAGTCAAAGACGGGGCCGAGATCGCCCGCATGCAACGGGCGGCGGCGATCGCCGACGACGCCCTCACCGAGGTGCTGCCAATGATGTCGGAGGGGGTCAGTGAAGAAGCGTTCGTGTTGGCGCTCGACACCGCCATGCGCCGGGGTGGGGCCGAGAGCGTCGCCTTCGAGACAATCGTTGCGGCCGGGGAGAACTCGGCCAAGCCTCACCATCATCCCGGCCCGAGGGTCATCGAGCGGGGTGACCCGGTGGTGGTCGATTTCGGTGCGACCTTCGAGGGCTACCGCTCCGACATGACCAGGACGTTCTGCGTCGAGGCCGAGCCCGAGGGCGACATGGCCCGGGTCTTCGCCGTGGTCGGGGCTTCCCAGGCAGCCGGAGCGGCTGCGGTTGCACCCGGAATCGCCACCAAAGAGGTCGACGACATCTGCCGGGCCATCATCGCCGAGGCGGGCTGGGCCGACCGCTTCGAGCACGGCACCGGGCACGGGGTGGGCCTCGACATTCACGAGGCTCCGACCGTCAGCCAGCTGGGCACTGCTATCCTCGCCCCCGGCTTCGTCGTCACTGTCGAGCCCGGTGTCTACCTCCCCGGCCTGGGTGGCGTCCGTGTGGAGGACACCTTGGTGGTGACCGAAAACGGGAGCCGGCCCCTCACCCGATTCACGAAGGACATTCATGGCAGTCTCGACTAACGATTTGAAGAACGGCATGAGCCTGAACCTGCCTGAAGGCTTGTTCAGCGTGGTGGAGTTCCAGCACGTCAAGCCCGGCAAGGGCGGGGCGTTCGTGCGCACCAAGCTCAAGAACCTGCGAAGCGGCGCGGTGATCGAACGGACGTACCGGGCCGACGAGAAGCTCGACCAGGCCATCATCGACAAGCGGGACATGCAGTTCCTCTACCGCGACGGGTCGGACTACGTGTTCATGGACACCACGACCTACGAGCAGATGCAAGCCGCCCCCGAACTGCTCGGCAGTGCGCCGGACTACCTCAAAGAAGGTGACGGCGCCAACCTGCAGATGTACGACGGCGAGATTGTCGGGGTGGACCTGCCGGCGTCGGTCGAGCTCAAGGTGATCGAGACCGAGCCGGGGGAGAAGGGGGACCGCGTGTCGGGCGCCCGCAAGCCGGCCACCATGGAGACGGGTCTGGTCATCCAGGTTCCCCTCTTCGTCAACATCGGCGATGCCATCAAGGTCGACACCCGCACCGGCGAATATTTGACCAGGGCTTGAGCGCGCCGAGGTGGCGAACGCCCAAGCCCCGCGCCACCAGCAAAGAGAACGCGCCCTCTCACTCCTCTATGAGGCTGAGCTCAAGGGGCTCGGTGCCGACCAGGTGCTGGCGGATCTCGCCGTCGAGCCCGATCCCTATGTGGCCACCTTGCTCGAGGCCGCCGTGTCGACGAGGGACGAGGCCGACGCCCGCATATCTGCGGCCTCCGTCGGATGGCCCATGGAACGCATGGCGGTCATCGACCGTCTCGTCCTGCGCTTGGCCGTCGCCGAGCTGTTGAGTGCGGACCGCCCGTCGGACGCGGTGATTCTCAACGAGGCGGTGGAGCTGGCCAAGACCTACTCGACCGACGACTCGGGCGCTTTCGTCAACGGCATCTTGTCCACCATCGCGGCCGAGGTCCGCGCCGGCTGACGTGAGGCGGCCCACATGGCGCTGCTCCGCGCGCGATTGTGTCGTTCTGACCGTGAAGTGAGTCCCGTGAGGCTCACACGGACAGGAGGAGAAGTGGCCGAACGCGAACGCAGTCACACCCGACCCCTCGGGGGCGTGTTCGTCGCCCACTCCCAGGTTCTTTCCGCCGCCGACGTGCAGCGGGCCCTCACCCGGATGGCCCATGAGATCGTTGAGCGAAACGGCGGGGTCGACGACGTGATCTTGGTCGGGCTCCAAACCGGCGGCGTCCCGCTCGCCACCAAGATGGCCGAGGTGCTCGGCCAGATCGAGCACACCGACATCGTGCTCGGGTGTCTTGATGTGGCCTTTTATCGGGACGACATTGGCTTGCGGCCGGTGCTCCCCGAGGCCGTCACCAATATTCCGGTCGACGTGGCCGGCAAAGTCGTCGTGCTCGTCGACGACGTGCTCTTTACCGGGCGCACAATCCGCGCTGCCCTCAACGCCCTGAACGACTTCGGACGGGCCCGCGCGGTGCAGCTGGCGGTCATGGTCGATCGGGGCCACCGCGAGCTGCCCATCCGACCGGACTTCGTGGGCAAGAATCTCCCCACCAATCGTGAAGAGATGGTCGACGTCGGCGACGACGGGGTGTGGATCGGCACATTGGAGAACAAATGACCGCCCCCCACCACCTGCTTTCGATCAATGACCTCGGGACCGCCGGCATTGCCGAAGTCCTCCGGGTGGCCGAATCATTCGCCGAAGTCGAACGCCGTTCCATGCCCAAGGTCCCGACCCTTCGGGGCAAGGTGGTGGCGACCCTCTTTTTCGAAGAGTCGACCCGCACCCGCTTGTCCTTCGAGACCGCGGCCAAACGCCTCTCCGCCGACGTCTTGTCGCTCGCGGTCGCCAGCTCGTCGGTCAAAAAGGGCGAGTCGCTGCGCGACACCATCGAGACGGTCGAGGCCATGGGGATCGACGCGGTCATCATTCGCCACGCATCGTCGGGCACGCCGCATCAGGTGGCGCGTTGGGTGACCCGGGCCCGGGTGATCAATGCCGGCGACGGATGGCACGAACATCCGACCCAGGCTCTCCTCGACGCCTTCACCGTTCGCCAGGTGCTCGCCGAAAGAAAGGGTGTGGCCCCAGACGAGCTGGGGATCGATTGCTTCGACGGGCTACGCATATTGATCGTCGGCGACATCCGCCACAGTCGGGTGGCCCGTTCCGAAGTACTGGCCTACAGCGCGCTCGGTGCCCATGTGACGCTGGCCGCGCCCGGCAGTTTGCTCCCGCCGTCCCTCCAAGGTTGGCCGGTTGAAGTCGCCACCGACTTCGATACCGCACTCGCCGACACCGACGTGGTCTCGTTGCTCCGACTCCAAGCCGAACGCGGGAGTGGCTCGTTTGTCCCGAGCTTGCGCGAGTACACGGCGGGGTGGGGATTGACGAGGCGGCGAGTCGACCTGCTCGGGGAGGGCGCCATTGTGACCCATCCCGGGCCGATGGTGCGGGGGGTCGAGATCGCGTCAGACGTCGCCGATCTCCCCCGGACCGTGGTCACCCAACAGGTGACCAACGGAGTCGCGGTACGCATGGCCATCCTCTTCTTGCTCCTTGGGGGCCAATGGCCCGGGGAGGAGGCCAATGGCTGAAGTCACGCTGGTGATCCGGGGCGCGACCGTCATCGCCCCGGGCGCGAATTCGCGTCTCGAGGTGGCGATCGCCGGTGACGTGATCACCGAAATCGCCGAGTCGGTTGCCGCGCCGTCCGCCGCAATGGTGCTCGACGCCGGCGGGTGCCTGCTCGGCCCCGGACTCGTCGATCTGCACACCCACCTGCGCCAACCCGGACGCGAAGAGGCCGAGACGGTCGAGAGCGGGGCCCGGGCGGCCGCGCTTGGTGGCTACACCGCAGTGGTGGCCATGCCGAACACCGAACCGGCCATCGACAACGCCGGGGTGGCCCGCGACGTGCTGGCCCTCGGGCGCACCGCGCTGTGCGAGGTGGCGGTCGCCGGTGCGATCACGCTGAATCGCGAGGGCCGGGCGTTGGCCCCGATCGGGGAGATGGCGGCCATTGGGGTGAAGCTCTTCACCGACGACGGTGCGGGGGTCCAAGACGGCGCGCTGATGCGTCGGGCACTCGATTACGCCAAGGGAGTTGGCGTGACGTTGGCCCAGCACTGTGAAGACGAACGTCTCTGTGGGGGTGGGGCCATGCACGAAGGGTGCTGGTCATCGCGACTCGGCCTGCCCGGGATTCCCGCGGCCGCCGAAGAGGCAATGGTGGCCCGCGATATCCAGTTGGCCCGACTGACTGGTGCGCCGGTGCACTTCTTGCACCTCTCGACCGCCGGTTCGGTTGCCCTGGTGCGTGACGCCAAGGCCGAAGGGCTCTCGGTGACCGCCGAAGCGGCCCCGCATCACATGTTGTTGACCCACGCGCTGGTGGCTGGGTATGACCCGGTCTTCAAGGTCAATCCGCCGCTGCGCACCGATGACGATGTCGCAGCGGTGATCGCCGGGCTCTGTGACGGCACCATCGATGCCATCGCAACCGACCACGCGCCGCACGCACCCGAGGCCAAAGATGCGCCGTTCGACCAGGCCCCGCCGGGCATGCTCGGACTCGAGACCGCACTCCCGATCGCCTGGACGGTCCTGGCGGATCGCCTCGATGCCACAGAGATCTTCGCGCTCATGAGTTCTCGACCCGCCGCTATCGCCGGCCTCGGGCGCGACGACCTGCGCATCGCCGGCCACAGCGCGCAGGGTGGCCCGATCGAGGTCGGGGCGACCGCCAATCTCTGCGTCTTCGACCCGAGTGCGCAAACCGTGGTCGACCCGCAGCGCCTCGCCAGCCTCAGTCGCAACACTCCTTACGGCGGCCGGACATTTCGCGGTGCGGTGCGCCACACCATCTTGCGCGGTGAACCCGTGGTCATCGATTCGGTGGCGCAACGATGAGGGAACCCGTGCGCGAGCAAGCCCGGCTGGTCACCGCAGACGGCACCGTGTTCTTCGGTGAGGTCGCCGGAGCCACACACCACATCGCCACCGGCGAGCTGGTCTTCAATACGGCCATGAGCGGGTACCAAGAGATCATCACCGATCCGTCCTATGCCGGGCAGGTGGTGGCGTTTACCTCGACCCACATTGGGAACTACGGCACCAACCCCGACGACGATGAGGCAGCAATGCCCCAGTGCCGCGGCATGGTGGTGCGCGACCTGACCACCACACCGTCGAACTGGCGCTCGACCGAAAGCCTCGAGGACTTCTTGATCCGCCACGGGATCCCGGCGATCACCGGGGTCGATACCAGGCGCCTCACGCGCCACCTGCGTGATCGCGGTGCGGTGCCCTGTGCGTTTGGTACTGCGTCTGAGGCCGAACTGGCCCATGCCGCCGCCACCGCAGCGAGCACCGACGGAGTGGACCTGGTCACGCCGGTGTCGAGGCGTACTCCCGAGACCTACGGCCTCGGGTCCTTGCGCATCGTCGCCTTTGACTTCGGGGTCAAGACGACCATGGTCCATCAGTTGGCCGCTCTCGGGACGGTCACCGTGGTCCCCGCGTCCACGTCGGCCAGCGAGGTGCTGGCGGCCGAGCCCGACGGGGTGTTTCTCTCCAACGGCCCGGGTGACCCCGCCGCGCTCGGAGGCACCGACCGCCACCATTGCCGACCTCCTCGGCCGGGTCCCGATCTTTGGGATCTGCCTCGGGCACCAGCTCCTCGCCACCGCACTCGGCGGGACCACCTACAAGTTGCCCTTCGGCCATCACGGGGCGAATCACCCGGTGCAGCGCCTCGAGACCGGGGTCGTCGAAATCACCAGTCAGAATCACAACTACGCGGTGGCGGCCGACTCGGTGCCCGACGCGCAAGTGACCCACGTGAACCTCAACGACGGGGTCATTGAAGGGTTCCGCTCCACCAAGGCCCATGCGTTCAGCGTGCAGTACCACCCAGAAGCCGCCCCCGGACCCCATGACGCCCGCTACCTCTTCGGTGAATTCGAGGACCTCATGCAACGCCATAAGCCCGCACGCGCCCGGACGCGCTGAAGAAAAGGACGGAAGCAGACTCCAGTGCCGCGTCGCGACGATTTGAAGACCATATTGGTGATCGGCTCGGGCCCGATCGTCATCGGGCAAGCCTGTGAATTCGACTACTCGGGAACCCAGGCCTGCCGGGTGTTGGCCGACGAGGGGTACCGCGTCGTGCTCGCCAACTCCAATCCCGCCACCATCATGACGGACCCGGCCACCGCCGACCGCACCTATGTCGAGCCGCTCGACCCCACGGTGCTCACGGCCATCATCGAAAAGGAGCGCCCCGACGCGTTGCTCCCGACGTTGGGGGGGCAGACCGCGCTCAATCTGACCATGTCACTGGTCGAACTCGGGGTCCTCGAACGCTACGGCGTCGAGGTCATTGGTGCCCGCCCCGAAGCGATTGCGACCGCCGAGGACCGTGACCGCTTCAAGGCGGCCATGGAGGAGATCGGCCTCGAGGTGCCCGAGTCGGGCTTCGCCCACACCTTGGGCGAAGCCGAGGAGATCGCCCAATCGATCGGGTTCCCAATCATGGTGCGACCGAGTTTCATTCTCGGCGGCTCAGGTACCGGGATCGCCCACACCATGGAGCACTTCACCCAGCTGGCCACCGAGGGCCTGGCGGCCAGCCCGGTCAGCCAGATTCTCGTCGAGCGTTCGATCGCGGGGTGGAAGGAATACGAGCTCGAGGTCATGCGCGACGCCGCCGACAATTGTGTCGTGGTGTGCTCGATCGAGAACTTCGACCCAATGGGCGTACACACCGGGGACTCCATCACCGTGGCTCCGGCCCAGACGCTGACCGACGTCGAGTACCAGGCCATGCGAGACGACGCCTTCGCCTGTTTGCGACGCGTCGGGGTGGAAACCGGCGGGTCCAACGTCCAGTTCGCCGTCGACCCGGCGACCGGGCGACGGGTGATCATCGAAATGAACCCGCGGGTCTCGCGTTCTTCGGCCCTCGCCTCGAAGGCCACCGGGTTCCCCATCGCCAAGATCGCCGCCCGCCTGGCCGTTGGCTACCTCCTCAACGAGATCGCCAACGACATCACCTTGGCCACGCCGGCATCCTTCGAGCCGACCATCGATTATGTGGTGACCAAGATCCCGCGCTGGGCCTTCGAGAAGCTGCCCGGTACCGATGGGCGCCTCACCACCCGCATGCAGTCGGTCGGCGAGGTGATGGCGATCGGGCGCACATTCTGCGAATCGCTGCAAAAGGCCTTGCGTTCGCTCGAGCAGGGTCGCTTCGGGCTCAACGCAGACCCGAGCGAAGTCGTCCTCGATGGGCTTGGTGACGCGGCGCTTCTCGATCGGTTGGCCATTGCCACCCCTGAGCGCATCTTCGAACTCGAGGCGGCCCTGCGGCGCGGGATCAGCGGCGCCACCATCGTCGAACGCACAGGCATCGATCCATGGTTCGTCGATCAAATCGCCCGGATCTGTGACGAGCGGCGGCGTATCGCCGAGGCCGACGAGCTCGATGCCCCCGCCTACCGGCGCGCCAAGCGTCTTGGCTTCTCCGATGCACAGTTGGCCTATGTCCGTGGCACCACCGAGGCGAGCGAGCGCGCCGCGCGCCTTGCGCTCGGGGTGCGGGCCACCTTCAAGACCGTCGACACCTGTGCCGCCGAGTTCGAGGCCTTCACGCCGTATCACTACTCGACCTACGAAGAAGAGGACGAGATCCGGCCTTCTGATCGGGACCGTGTGGTCATCTTGGGCTCGGGTCCCAACCGCATTGGCCAAGGAATCGAGTTCGACTACTGCTGCGTCCATGCGTCGATGGCGCTTCGCGCTGCCGGCTACGAGACGGTCATGGTCAACTGCAACCCCGAGACGGTTTCGACCGACTACGACACGTCGGACCGCCTCTACTTCGAGCCGCTCACGGCCGAGGACGTAGCCAATGTGCTTGAAGCTGAACAGGCGGCCGGTGGCCGCGTGGTCGGTGTCATTGTCTCGTTGGGTGGCCAGACGCCCTTGAAGTTGGCCGGATCGCTCGATCCCGACCTGGTGCTCGGGACCAGCCCCGCCTCCATCGATCTCGCCGAGGATCGCGAACGGTGGAACGATCTGTGCGCGTCACTCGACATTCCCCAGCCCCCCGGCGGCACGGCCACCACCACCGCCGAAGCGCTCTCGATCGCCGGTGGGGTCGGCTACCCGGTGCTCTTGCGCCCGAGCTATGTGCTCGGTGGCCGGGCCATGGAGATTGTCTATGACGACGAAGGGGTCCGGCGGGTCATGCACACGCTCACCAACGGGGCCCTGGCCCGAGAAGGTGGCGTCACCGCCGACCGCCCCGTGCTCGTCGACCGCTTCTTAGAAGACGCCATCGAGGTCGACGTCGACGCCGTGCGCGACAGCGCGGGCGAGATCCTCATCGGCGGGATCATGGAACACGTCGAAGAAGCAGGGGTCCACTCGGGTGATTCGGCCTGCGCATTGCCGCCCCAGACGCTCGGCCCCGAAGTGCTCGCCGCCCTCGAGCGCCACACCAAGGCGTTGGCGGTCGAATTGGCGGTGTGCGGGTTGATCAACGTGCAGTTCGCGGTCAAAGACGGCCAGGTCTTCGTGCTCGAGGCCAACCCGCGGGCCAGCCGCACGGTCCCCTTTGTGGCCAAGGCCACCGGGGTGCCCCTCGCCATGGTGGCCTCTCGGGTAATGGTCGGGCACTCCTTGGCCCAACTGCGCACCGAAGGCCTCCTCGCACCCGACGCGATCGGCCATGTGCCGACCCTCGACCACGTGAGCGTGAAGGAGGCGGTGCTGCCCTTCGACCGCTTCCCCGGTGTCGACACGCTCTTGGGTCCAGAAATGCGCTCGACCGGCGAGGTCATGGGTGTCGACGTCACCTTCGGCCTGGCCTTCGCCAAGAGCCAGATGGCGGCGGGGACGCGTCTGCCCGAGTCGGGCACGGTCTTTTTGTCACTGGCCGATCGGGACAAGCCGGCCGGGCTCGAAGTGGCACGGACGTTTCTCGAGCTGGGTTTTTCCATCGCGGCCACCTTGGGTACCGCTGGCTACCTGCGCTCCAACGGCGTCGAAGTCGACACCTTGGTGGCCAAGGTGGGGGAGGAGGGTGTGGCGTCCGACGCCGTCGAACTCCTTGCGCAGGGCAAGGTGCAGTTGGTCATCAACACCCCGCGTGGTCTCGGGCCGCGGGCCGACGGCCAGCACATCCGCATGGCCGCCATCACCTTTCACGTGCCCTGTCTCACCACATTGGCGGCGGCGCGGGCCGCCGCGGCCGGTATGGCCGATGCGCGTGCGCACCCCCTTGTGGTGCGCTCGCTCCAAGAGCTCCACGCCGCACCGGCACCATGACCGACGGGCCGTCCGATCTCGCCACCAACGTCGGGACGGTCCAACTCCCGACCCCGGTGATGACGGCGTCGGGCACCTCGGGCCATGGCACCGAGTTGGGCGACTACGGGGACCTCTCAATGCTCGGTGCGCTGGTGGTCAAGTCCCTCAGTGCCCGCCCGTGGCCCGGTAATCCCTCGCCGAGGGTCCATGAAGTCGGGGCAAGCATGCTCAACAGTGTCGGCCTCGAGGGCCCGGGGCTCGAGGCCTGGCTCGACCATGACCTGCCGGCATTGCGCGCCTCGGGCGCGCGTGTGGTGCTCAGCATCTGGGGTCGATCGGTCGAGGAGTATGGCGAGGCGGCGAAGTTGGTGGCCGAGGGGGTCTCGGGCGACGACACCGTCGTGGCCGTCGAGGTCAATGTGAGTTGCCCGAATGTCGAGGACCGGTCGCGCATGTTCGCCCACTCGCCGAGCGCGACCCAAGAGGTACTCGAGGCGACCGAGTGCGGGTTGCCGCGCTGGGCCAAGCTCAGCCCGAATGTACCCGACATCACCGAGATCGCCGGAGCGGCGCTGGCCGGCGGGGCGCACGGACTGACCTTGGTGAACACGTTGTTGGGTCTCGCCCTCGACCTCGAGCGCGCTCGCCCCGTCCTCGGCGGCGGGGGCGGTGGGCTTTCGGGCGAAGCCGTCCACCCTGTTGCGGTGCGCGCGGTATGGGAGTGCCGTGCCGCCTTCCCCGACGCAGCCATCGTCGGCGTCGGGGGTATTCGCACGGCAGGTGACGCAGCCGAGTTCCTGCTCGCGGGAGCCGACGCCGTCCAGGTGGGCACCGCGATCTTTCGCGACCCGAGAGCGCCATGGAAGATCAGCCGTGCCCTCTCGCGTTGGTGCGCCGCCCGCGACACCTCGGTCGCCGAACTCCGACACCGTGGCCGCGAACGCACCCGATCATGAAGGAGCACACCATGCCCACAACACCACCGAGCTTTGGAGCCAAGGTCGCAGCCGCGGTCGGGCGTCTCGGCCCGCTGTGCGCCGGGGTCGATCCGTCCGACGCCCTCCTGGCCAATTGGGGCCTTCGGTCCGACCCGGACGGACTGCGTGCGTTCTGCGAGATCTGCGTCGAGGCGTTCGCCGGCGTCGTCGCCGTCATCAAGCCCCAGGTCGCCTTCTTCGAGCGCTTCGGTTCGGCCGGCATGGCCCAACTCGAGGCGCTGATCTCGACCGCGAGGCAAGCCGGACTCTTGGTGATCGCCGACGCCAAGCGGGGCGACATCGATTCGACGGCGGCCGCCTACGCCACGGCCTGGGTCTCAGAGGCCAGCCCATTGGCGGCCGACGCCCTGACCGTGCACGCCTACCTCGGCCTGGGTGCCCTCGATCCCATCGTGGCCTTGGCGGCCTCGAGCGGGCGTGGGGTGATCGTCGTCGTGCGCAGCTCGAATCCGCAGGGCCGGCCCCTCCAAGAGGCCGTGACCGCATCGGGGGTCAGCGTCGAGGACATGTTGCTGGCCGAGATCGCCGCCTTGAACGCCTCGCCCGAAATTCCAAGTGGGACCGTCGGTGCGGTGGTCGGTGCGACGCTTGCGCCCTCGAGTTTCCCGTTAGCCCAGTTGGGAGGGGTAATTCTGGCGCCCGGGCTCGGTGCCCAAGGGGCCGAACCCAAAGACGTGGCGGAGCGATTCGGCGGGTGTGTCCCCGGCACCGTCTTGGCCAGCACCTCGCGTTCGCTCCTCTCCGCCGGGCCCGACGTTTCCCATTTGCGCAAGTCCGCGGGCGAGCTGACCCACGAGTTGGCGGTCCTGATGGGCTGATGTGACCTTTTGGAGATGAACGGTCCCTGATGAGGCGCTATGGTCTCGCCATGCCGCAACCTCCCGCACTCACTCCCGAGCAGCGTGCTGCTGCACTCGAAAAGGCCGCCAGGGTCCGCCGCGAACGCGCCCAGGTGAAGGATCAGCTCAAGATGGGCAACCTGACGCTCGCCGAACTCCTCCAAAAGGCGGACTCCGATGAGACAGTCGGCAAGATGAAAGTGGTCTCGGTGCTCGAGTCGCTCCCCGGGCTGGGCAAGGTGAAGGCCCGTCGCCTCATGGAGACGGTCGGGATCAGCGAGAGTCGCCGCCTTCAGGGCCTCGGCGCCAAGCAGCGGGAATCGCTGCTCAAAGAGACTGCGCGCTGAGCCACTGATTTTCGTCCTCATCGGCCCCGGCGGGGCCGGCAAGGGCACCCTGGCAGCGGAGCTGGTCAAAGCGGATCCGACGCTGTGGCTGAGCCGCAGCTGGACCACGAGGGCGCCCCGAGCGGGGGAGCGTGAACGAGGCGCCTACGTCTTCGTCGACCGCGAGACCTTCGAAGATGCGATCGCCGCCGGTGGGTTCTTCGAATGGGCCGAGTTCTTGGGTAACTTGATGGGAACACCGATTCCCGATCCACCCCCGGGCGCGGACGTGCTCCTCGAAATCGACGTGCAAGGGGCCGAGCAGGTCGTACTCAAGCGTCCCGACGCCGTCGTGATCTTGCTGCTGCCCCCCTCCACCGAGGTCCAGGCCGAGCGGCTCAGGGCCCGTGGCGATGACGCCGAGCAGGTTGAACGGCGGGTGCGCAGCGGCATCGACGAGGTGCAACGGGCCCGATCGATCGCGACGTACACGGTGGTCAACGACGACCTCGGTCAGGCCTACGGCGAGCTGGCCGCTATAGTTGCACGGACCCGAACGGCTGCCGATGGCGCCGCGAAACCGGAGGACACCTGATGGCCCAAGGCCGCAACACACTCATGGACCCACCCATTGAGGATCTCTTGGACAAGGTGGACTCGAAGTTCACCCTCGTTGCATTGGGTTCGGCTGGGCCCGCCAGGTCAACTCGTACTACAACAGCCTGGGCGAAGGCCTCGGCAAGGTCGTCCCGCCCCAGGTGACCTCGGTCTCGGGCAAGCCAGTGTCGATCGCCTTCGAAGAAATCGCTGCCGGCAAGGCGACCTACACCCGCATCGATCCCGAAGAAGAGGCTGCCGGCGCCGCGGCCGCACTCGCCGAAGCTGAAGCATTGGGCGAGGCGGAAGGCGAAGAAGTCGCTGCGGCAATCCTCGGCGAGGTCATCGACGTCGGGGACGAAGACCCGACCGCGAGCTAGGGCACTCGGGCGTCGGCGGGAACCGCCGAAGACGAGGCACCGAGCTATGGCAGCGAACCAAACTCCGCGCATCATTCTCGGCGTCTGTGGGGGGATTGCCGCCTACAAGGCGGTCGAGGTGTGTCGCCAACTTGTCGACGCCGGCGCCCATGTGGTGCCGGTCATGACTCAAGAGGCCACCCGATTCGTCGGCGCCGTCACGTTTTCCGCTCTGGCGTCCGAGCCCGTACAGACTTCGTTGTGGGATGAAGCCTCACCAATTCCGCACACCCGTCTCGGCCAGAGCGCCGACCTGATCGTGGTGGCGCCGGCCACCGCCCACTTTTTGGCACGCTACGCGCACGGGTTCTCAGACGACTTGTTGTCCGCCACCTTGGTGGCCACCCGGGCGCCGGTGCTGGTCTGCCCGGCCATGCACACCGAGATGTGGGAGCACCCAAGTGTCGTGGAAAACCTGGCCACACTCGTGCGCCGTGGCGTGCACGTCGTTGCACCCGAATCGGGGCGACTCGCCGGAGGGGACTCGGGCGAGGGCCGACTGGCCGATCCAAGAGTCATCGCCGAGCGGGCACTCGCGCTGGTGGGTCGAGACCGGGGCTCGGCACACGACCTGATCGGCTGTCGTGTCGTCGTCAGTGCCGGAGGGACGCGCGAGCCCATTGATCCCGTGCGCTTCTTGACTAACCGCTCGTCGGGCAAGCAGGGCCTCGCTGTGGCGGAGGCCGCGGCTCGGCGGGGGGCTTCGGTCACTTTGGTGACTTCATCGAGTTTGCCCATCGCCCCCGATGTCGCATCGAAGATCGACCGTGTTGACGTCGAGTCCGCCGCACAGATGCAGGCCGCCCTGCACCGTGCCTGCCCCGAGGCCGACGTCATCATCATGGCCGCCGCCGTGGCTGATTTTCGCCCCAAGGCCGTCGCCGAGCGCAAGCTCGCCAAAGAGGACGGTCTGCCCGAGCTCATCCTCGAACCGACGCCCGACATCTTGGTCGAGCTGGTGGCCGAGCGCGCAGAGGGCCAGGTGATCGTCGGGTTCGCGGCCGAGACCAATGACGTGGTGGCGCGTGGCCGGGCCAAGCTGGCCCGAAAGGGTGTCGATCTCTTGGTCGTCAACGATGTCAGCGCGCCGGGGGCCGGATTCGACCATGACACCAACGCCGTCAGCATTCTCGCCGCCGACGGCGGTGCCACCGAAGTGCCCTTGACCTCCAAGGATGCAGTGGCAAATGCCGTACTCGATAGTGTGATGGCCCACCGACAAGAAAAGTGGAGTGCTACGTGAAGACGACCTTTACCTCGGAGTCCGTAACCGAAGGACACCCCGACAAGATGGCGGACCAGATCTCCGACGCCGTGCTCGATGCCATGCTCGAGGGCGATCCGGCCAGCCGGGTAGCGTGTGAGACGCTGCTCACGACCGGCCTGGTGCTCGTCGCCGGCGAGGTGACGACCTCGACCTATGTCGACATCCCCGCCATTGTCCGTGACACGGTGTGCGAGATTGGCTACGACAACGACGCGTTCGGGTTCAACGGCAAGACGTGCGGCGTCCTCGTCACCCTCGACGGGCAGTCGCCAGACATCGCGCAAGGCGTCGACACGGCCTTTGAGTTCCGTACCGGAGCGGGGGGCGAAGACACCCTCAATGCGCAGGGCGCGGGTGACCAGGGCATGATGTTCGGCTACGCCTGCGATGAGACGCCCGACCTCATGCCGCTGCCCATCTGGTTGGCCCACCGGTTGTCGGAGCGACTGGCCCAGGTGCGCCGGGTCGGCGCCGTGCCGTACCTGCGTCCCGACGGCAAGACCCAGGTCTCCATTGTCTATGAGAACGGCCGGCCGGTGCGCATCGACACGGTGCTCATTTCCACCCAACACGGTCCGGGCATCGACCTCGAAGAGCAGCTGCTGCCCGACCTGACCGAGCACGTGATTACGCCGCTCCTGCCCGCCGACCTCGACGCCGAGGGACTGCGGATCCTGGCCAATCCGACCGGCACCTTCGAACTCGGTGGCCCCCACGCCGACACCGGGCTCACGGGGCGCAAGATCATCGTCGACACCTACGGCGGCATGGCCCGCCACGGCGGCGGTGCGTTTTCGGGCAAGGACCCGAGCAAGGTGGACCGCTCAGCGGCCTACGCGGCACGTTGGGTGGCCAAGCACGTGGTGGCCGCCGGTGCAGCCAAGCGCTGCGAGGTGCAGGTGGCCTACGCCATCGGGGTCGCCCAACCGGTCTCACTGCTCGTCGAGACGTTCGGGACCGAGTCGGTCGACCCCGAGAAGATCTCGCACACGGTGCGCGATGTGTTCGACCTGCGCCCGGCCGCCATCGCCCGGGACCTCGACCTGCGACGCCCCATCTACAAGAAGACGGCGGCGTACGGCCATTTCGGGCGTTCCGAAAAGGAATTCACCTGGGAAGCCACCCCGCACGTCGACGACCTGCGTTCGGCCCTCGGCCTCTAGCGCCGCCGCTTCGGGATCGAGCGAACACCACGACGCGAGTGGCGATCTGAGCGACACCGCCGGCGGGGAGCGCTACGTCGCAGTACGCACCGATGTAGCCGCGGTGTCCAAGGTCTTCGACTACGCCGTACCGCGAACTTGGCCCCACCCCGTCGGGGTCGGGACCCGCGTGCGGGTCACCTTGGCCGGTCGCCGCGTGGGCGGTTGGGTGGTGCGCGACAACGTCACCCCACCGGCTGGGGTCACCGTGGCTCCGTTGGCCAACTGGTCCGGGTGGGGCCCGCCTGCATCGGTGGTGGAGTTGGCAGAGTGGGCGGCTTGGCGCTGGGCCGGACCGATCGCCAGCTTCTTGGCCACGGGATCACCGCCACATGTGGTGCGAACGTTGCCCGCACCTGCGGTGCGTGCCCCGGTCGCGGCGCCACAAGGTGCTAGCGGTGCGCTGAGCGAATTGACCGAACGCGCCCTCGATCAGCGCGGGGCGGTGGTGCTTCGTTTGGCCCCGACCCAGGATCTGATCGAGGTGGTCACGACCTTGGCCGAGAGTTCGCACGCGGCGGGGCTGGCTGGTTCCCTCTTGGTACTGGTGCCGTCGCTCGGTTGGGCCGAACGCCTGGCGGCACGTCTGGTGCGCCGAGGGTACGCGGCCACAACCACGTGGGAGGAGGCTCGTGCGGGCTGGCCCATCGTGGTCGGGAGCCGGGCCGCCGCATGGGCACCGATCCCGGTCCTCGCCGGTGCCGTGGTCCTCGACGCCCACGACGAGGCGTACCGAGAAGAGAGTGCGCCCACCTACAGCGCGGTCGACGTGGTGGCTGAACGGGCCGCCCGGGAGCAATGTGCCTACATTTGCACATCGCCGGCACCTCCGGTGGTGCTGAGCGAAGGCAAGACCACGCTGTCGTTGGCCCCAAACATCGAACGCGCGGGCTGGGGACACCTCGAAGTGGTCGACCGGCGCGGGGCCGATCCTCGCACCGGCCTGTTCTCTGAGCCCTTCGTCGCCCTGGCCCGTTCGGTGCTCGACTACGAGCCCACGTCGTGGGCATACGCACCGTTGGTCTGTGTCTTCAACCGCACCGGTCGGTCCTTGCTGCTCGCGTGTCGAAAGTGCGGTGAGTTGGCCCAGTGCACCAACTGTGGGGCAGCCGTGCGCCAAGGTGACACCGGACTCGAATGCCCGCGCTGCGCCCACGTGCGACCGGTGGTGTGCGCGCAATGTGGACACCTGCGCATGAAGACGCTGCGGACCGGGGTCAGCCGACTGCGCGAGGAGATTGCGGCGTTGCTGCACTGCGACGTTGGCGAAGTCGCGGGACGCCCCGACCCGAATGCGGTCATCGACGCCCCAGTGCTGATCGGGACCGAGGCGGTGCTGCACCGGGTGCGCCGCGCCGCCGCCGTCGCCTTCTTGGACATTGACCTGCACCTCTTGGCCCCTCGATTCAGCGCCACCGACGAGACGCTGGCCCTCCTCATCCGCGCCTCGTGCCTGGTCGGCGCCCAACCTCCCGGCTCCGCCCGACACCGCGTCTTGGTCCAGACCCGGGTTCCAGATCACGTGGTGCTCCAATCCGTGCGTCGGGGGGATCCACGAGAGGCGCTCTCGGCCGAAGCGACGCTTCGCCGCCAAGCGGGACTCCCGCCCTTCGCAGCGCTCGCGGCGCTGTCGGGCGCGTTGGCCGATGACTATGCCGCCGAGCTCGAGCGGGCGGGGGAGGGCGACGGGGTCAGCGTGTCGGACCTGCCCGATGGCCGACGCCTCGTCTTTGCACCGACCTCAGCCGTGCTCAGTGATCTGTTGGCCCATACGCCGCGCCCGGGGGGTCGCGGTCTACGGGTGGAGGTCGACCCGAGCGCCATCTAGCTGGCGCCAGGGGATGATGCGTGCCCACGCCCCGCTCGAGGGATGCCGAGGGCAGCCCCGATACAATGGCTGGGTGCCGAGTCTGACCATCCGCCAATACGGCGACCCCGTGCTGAAGGAACCAACACGCGAGGTCGAGGACATTGACGGGAAGATCGCGAGCCTGGTCGATTCGATGATCGAGACAATGTACGAGGCTCCCGGGACGGGATTGGCGGCCAATCAGGTCGGCGTACAACGCAGGATCTTCGTCTATGACGTGGGCGAAGGTCCGACCACGGTGATCAACCCGCGGATCGTCGAGAGCGATGGTGAGTGGACCTTCAACGAGGGCTGCTTGTCGGTGCCGGGCCTGAGTTGGGACATCGTGCGCCCGAACCACGTCCACCTGGTCGGACTCGATCTCGAGGGAAACGAGATCTCCCTCGAAGCCACCGAGCTCGAGGGCCGGGTCTTCCAGCACGAGTTGGATCATCTCGACGGAGTGCTCTTGGTCGAGCGGCTCGACGAGGACCAACGCAAAGAGGCGCTGAAGATCCTTCGGGGCCGCACGCTGTTGTTGCCCGAGCGCGACGCCGACGGTCTGTCGAGTCTCTTCTCGCGCCGACTGCGCCGGTGGGCGGTCCGCCGGCTGCGGTACCTTGACGGGGTGGCCCGGCTCGCGTATCTCGGCACGCCTGACATGGCGGTCGCTCCACTCCATGCGCTCGTTGAGGCCGGCCACGACATCGCGCTGTGTGTGACGCGACCCGATCGGCGCCGGGGGCGTGGTACAGCCGCGACGCCGAGTCCGGTGAAACAAGCCGCACACGAGCTCGGTATCGCGGTGACCCACGACTTGGACGACCTCGACGCGCTCGGAGTTGAGCTTGGGGTCGTCGTCGCGTATGGGCGCATCATCCCTTCCGCACTGCTCGAACGGGTCCCGATGTGCAATCTCCACTTCTCCTTGTTGCCGCGTTGGCGCGGGGCGGCTCCGGTGGAACGGGCCATCTTGGCCGGGGACCGAGAGACCGGCGTGTGTGTGATGAAGGTGGAGGCCGGACTCGACACCGGGCCCGTCTACTTGCGCCGCGCCATGCGCCTCGACGACGAGATCGAGCTGGGGGAACTGCGCAATGCTCTCGTCGAGATCGGCTGCGAGCTCTTGGTCGAAGTGCTGGCAGGCGGAGTGGCGGCCATGCCGACGCCTGCGCCTCAAGTGGGCGAGGCGACCACGGCGGCCAAGTTGGATACCGAGGACCTCCACCTGCACTGGGAGCAACCGGCGCGCCAGCTCCATCGGGTGGTGCGATTGGGCCGCGCCTGGACCACGTTCCGAGGCAAGCGCCTGGGTGTGCTCAAGGCAGCGGTGGCGTCCGAGGCCGGGGCCCCCGTGCCGCCCGGCACCTTGTCGGGGGTGTCGGTGGCCACCGGTGATGGCTCGTTGGAGCTGCTTCAAGTGCAGCCCGAGAGTCGGATGGCCATGTCCGCGGAAGACTGGCTGCGCGGGATCCGCCCGGTGCAAAGCGAGCGACTCGGCAGCGGCTAAACATGGGTGAAGTGACCGTGACTCCGATTGACGGATGGAACCCCGATCAGTACCACCGGTTCCGTTCAGAACGCCAGCAGCCCTTCGACGATCTGTTGGCCCTGTGTCAAGCGGTGCCCGGCGGGCGCATTGTCGACCTCGGGTGCGGGACCGGGGATCTCACCGCCATTCTTCACGAGCAGCTCGGGGCCAGCGCGACCATCGGCATCGATTCATCGGTAGCCATGCTCGAGCGGGCCAAGAAGGACTACGCGGACGTCGGTGGTCTCGCCTTTGCGCAGGACGACATCGCCACATGGCTGGGCGAAGATCTCGACTTGGTCTTTGCCAACGCATCGCTGCAATGGGTCGACGACCATCTCAACCTCTTGGCCCGCATGCGCACGGCGCTCAAGCGCGGCGGGCAACTTGCCTTTCAGGTGCCGGCGAACTTCCGGCACCCCTCTCACGTGATCGCCCGTCAGGTCGCGGCTCGAGGGGCCGTTCATCGACGAGCTCGACGGAGACGTGCCCGAAGATCGCGGCCGTTTCGTGCTGTCGCCCGAACTGTACGCGGACCTGCTCTACGAACTCGGTGCGCAGGATCAGGTGGTCCGCATGGAGGTTTATGGCCATGAGTTGTCTTCCACCCAAGATGTGGTCGAGTGGGTCATGGGCTCTTTGCTCACGGCCTATCGCAGCCGCATGCGCCCCGAGATCTTCGAACAGTTCGTCGACCGCTATCGCGATCGCCTCCTCGAAGAACTCGGTGAGCGTGAGCCGTACTTCTATGGGTTCCGTCGCATCTTGTGTTGGGCCCAGTTCGACTGAGGTGATGATCGATGAGTAAAGCCCCGTCGAGGACTCGGCCCGACGCCGGACCCCCCGGCACCGTGCGTGTCGCCCCATCGTTGCTGGCGGCGGACTTCGGTGCACTCGCCGAGCAGGTGGGCGAGGTCGCCACGGCGGCCGATTGGCTCCACGTCGACGTGATGGACGGTCATTTCGTCCCGAATCTCTCCCTCGGGCCGCCGGTGATCGCCTCGCTTCGGCGCCATTCGCCCCTCTTCTTCGACTGCCACTTGATGATGACCGACCCAGGCAAGTACCTCGAAGCCTTCGCAGACGCCGGCGCCGACGGCTGCACCGTCCATGTCGAAATCGGCGGGACCGAGTCGCTGATCGCCCAGATGCGCGAGCTGGGCTTGCACTGCGGGCTCGCCCTCAATCCCGACACGCCTTTCGCTGCCGTCGAGCCATATCTAGATTCGATCGACCTGTTGTTGTGCATGACGGTGTTTCCCGGTTTCGGGGGCCAGAGCTTCATGGCCGATGTCCTCGACAAGGTCCGCCAAGCGCGCACCGCGCTGCGCAGCGCCGGCCTCTCGGTCGACATCGAGGTCGATGGGGGCATCGACGCGATCACCGCACCTCTCGCCGCCATCGCCGGAGCCAATGTCTTTGTGGCCGGCAGCGCGGTATTCGGGCACGAGCGCCCGTGGGAGGCCGCCGATGAGATCCGCGACGCCGTGCGTTCGACCCGCGCCTGAGTGCCACGCCATGCCCGCAGTGCCCACTCGGAAACGGGTAAATCCCGATGAAGCGCGTGGTGGTAGCGGGCGGGGGCATTGTCGGTACCTGGCACGCCCTCGAGCTGTGCCGGGCGGGTTTTCGCGTCGAACACCTCGAGGCGGAGTCGGCGCCCACCGGGGCCTCGGTGCGCAACTTCGGCTTGCTGTGGGTCAGCGGCCGTCGAGGCGGGGTCGAGCTCGAGGTGGCACAGCGGTCACGTCGGATGTGGGAGTCAATCGCAGCCGAGGTGCCCGCTGTCGGATTCGAGGCCAACGGTTCGATGACGTTGGCCGCCACCGCCGACGAGCGATTCGTCATGGAGCAGTTCGCGGCACACCCAGACGCCACGGCGCGCGCCATTGCGTTCCTCGAGCCCGACGAAGTGGTCGCACGCAATCCGTCGGTGGCCGGTGACATCGCCGGGGCGTTGTGGTGCCGAGACGACGCAAAGGTCGAACCCCGACTCGCACTCGGCGCCCTGCGCGAGCATCTCGGGTCTCGCTATGTCTACACGTTTCACCCACGTTGTCGTGTCACCGGCATCGAACCGGGTGCGGTGATTGATGCGTCAGCGCGACGATGGGAGGGCGACATCGTTGTGGTCGCACCCGGGGCGACTTTTGATCACTTCGATGGCACCGAGGGCATCGCGACCAAGGTGCGACGGGTGCGCCTCCAGATGATGGAGACCGCTGCGTGGGACCGGCGCCTTTCCACCTCGGTCGCCGATATCGACACCATGCGGTACTACCCGGCCTACTCGATGATCGATCCCGCGCTGCTCGGGCCTCGAGATCCCCTCGCGCAAAAGCACCACCTCCAGCTACTCGTGGTCCAGCGCTCCGATGGAGGACTGACCATTGGTGACACCCACGCTTATGACGAGCCCTTCGACTTCGCCCTCGACGAAGCCGCGTCCGATGAGCTCTTGGTCCGCGCCACGCGTCTGTTGGGCGCTGCGTTGCCCCCGGTCCGCCGGCGGTGGGAGGGGGTCTATGCCGAATGCCTTGACGGAGATGTCTGTGTGCGGGTCGAGCTCGCAGACCGGGTGTGGATGGTCGGCGCGCCCGGAGGCCGGGGGATGACCTGCGCGCCCGGGATTGCCGCGGACACCGTGACGGCGGCGGGGGCGGGTTGAGATGAGAGGTCCCTTTGCCCTGGCCTGTCTCGACATGGCGGGTACCACCGTCCGTGACGACGGCGCGGTCGACGAGGCCTTCGCCCAGGCCCTGACCGCGGCGGGCATCGGTCCAACGAGTGCCCGCCGGGTCGAGGCACAGCGCTACGTCGTCGAGACCATGGGCCAGTCAAAGGCCGACGTGTTCGGCGCGCTCTTCGACGCCGATGCAGCTGCGTTGGCGACACGCGAAATTCGCCCGGCGTGCTACGAAGCCCTGGTGGCCCAGGGCCGGGTGCTCGGAATCGACGGGGCCGAGGCGGCACTCGACGACCTGCGCGGGCGCGGCATCAAGGTCTGCCTGACCACGGGGTTCGCCCCCTCCACCCGAGAAGCCCTCATTGCGCGCCTTCGATGGGGGAGCCACATCGATCTGGCCCTCTCACCGGCCGACTGCGGGCGTGGCCGACCCGCTCCCGACATGATCTTCGGTGCCATGAAGCGCCTAGGCGTCGCCGATCCCGCGTCCGTCATCGTGGTCGGAGACACCATCAGCGACGTGGCGTCGGGGGCGGCGGCGGGGGCCGGGCTCGTGGTTGGGGTGCTCAGCGGCGCCCACGACGCCTTCGCGTTCGTCCACCGTGCCCGGCACGGTGCTGATCGCCGATATCACCGAACTCGCCCCGGTTCTCGACGAAGGTGCCTAAACAGCCCGAAAGGCGAGGTGAACACTTGTTGTCCGAATCGGCCGCTGCCTAGATATTCGACGATCCTGCAGATACGCTTGCGCGACTTCTCGTATACGAGACAACACTGTCGGGAGAGTGGTGCAGGCGGTCAAGGCGCAGGTGACGAGAAGGGTTCGGCCGCTGTTGGCCGCGCTCGGCGATGGCGGGCTTCATTGTCAGTCTCGGAAGTGCCGCGGGTGCGACCGACCCGCTGGTGCGGCCTCACCAACTCGCAAACGACGCCGTGCCGAAGGGCTCGACCGATCTGGGCCCCTCCTCCGATTCGCAGCAGTTGAGTTTCAGCGTGGTCTTGGCGCCGTCGAACGAGGCCGGACTCAAGTCGCTCTTGAGCAATCTCGACGACCCGTCGTCTCCTCAGTACCACCAGTGGCTCAAGCCCGGGCAGTTCGACGCCGAGTTCGGCCCGTCGCCGGCCCAGGTCGCAGCCGTGCAGTCGTGGCTCCATTCGCGCGGCATTGCCTCGACCTCGGTCTCGGGATCGACGGTGAGCGTGCAAGCGCCGGTCGGCACCGTCAACCAGGCGCTCGGAACCACCATCGAGCGTTACCGCCTCAGATCGGGCCAGCAGGGCTACGTGGCCAAGGACACGCCACTTGTCCCCGCCTCCCTCGCACAAGGACAGATCGCGTCGATCGTCGGGCTCAATACTTTGTCGCACTACTCACCAGAGCTGATCACCCACACGCCGTCGTCGGGTGGATCGCCGCGGGCGCTGAGCCCGGCGACACCGGTCCCCGCGGCCAACGGTCCGAGCGCGTCCGCGGACGCATCGGCTGCGGCGAGCGACCTCGGTGCGACGACCTTGGATCAAATAGGCAACGACTACGGGATGCCAAACCTCTTCAGCCACGCCGAAACGGGCCACGGTGAGACGGTCGGCGTCTATGAGCTGGCCCCGCATACGGCGAGCGACGTCAGTTCGTACCTCTCGTGTTTTTCATTGACCAATGCCGTCTCGACGGTGACCGTTGATGGCGGGGGCACGGTCGACACGTCCGGAACCGCCGAGGCCGACCTCGACATCGAACAGGTGGCGACCCAGGCCCCGCAGGCTTCGATCATCTCGTACGAGGGACCCAACACTGCGGCTGGTGCATACGACGTGTGGCACCAAATTGTGACGGCCGATGCCGCGCAAGCCATCTCGACGAGTTGGGGCGAGTGCGAAGCACTCGCGTCAGCTGACGGCAGTTCGTCGGGATGGACGGGCCTCTTCGCGCAGGCCGCGGCGCAAGGCCAAACGATCTTCGCCGCCACCGGCGACGCCGGGTCTGAGGACTGCATCTACACCGGTTCGAGTTCGCTCGCCGTCGATTACCCCGGTTCTGACCCCAACGTCGTGGCGGTGGGGGGCACCACGCTGAACCCGAACACCCACAGCGAAGTGGTGTGGAACGACTGTCAGACGAACGAGTCCTTGAGTTGCGCCGAAGCCAACTACGCCGGGGCGGGTGGTGGAGGACTCTCAACCATGGAGCAACGGCCGAGCTACCAACCGAGCATCGAGCCGGCCGAGTCGACCTGCCCACTCGCCGGGCAGTGTCGTGAAGTCCCCGACGTGTCGGCCAACGCGGGCACACCAATGTTGTTCGCCAACAGCGGCTACTGGGAAGAGGCCACCGGCACCAGCTTTGCCGCGCCATTGTGGGCCGGGATCACGGCGGACCACGACGAAGGGTGCACGTCAGGATCGGGTCAGATCGCACCTGCGCTCTATGCGCTCAATCAGCAAGGCGCGGCGAGCGACGCCAGCGCGTTCCGTGACATCACCGCTGGCGACAATGACTTCATCGGTGCCAACAATCACACCTATGCGGCAACCTCGGGCTATGACCTGGCCACCGGAATCGGTTCCCCGGTCGCCGCCGGGCTCTCGTGCCCCGAGGTCACTTCGGTCACCCCGGGTCAACCCGGGCACAACGTCACCTTGAGCGGGATCGGGCTCGACCATGCCAGCTTCACCTTCGGCACTGCGTCCGCCACCGTGGTCTCGGCCACCGACACCTCCGCGGTGGTGACCGTTCCCGCGGGGACCGGCACGGTGGCGGTCACCGGGACGAGCAGCGCGCTTGGTACCGGCACGACGACCTCGACATTCACCTATCCGGCCATTACCACCCCCTCGCTCGCCTCGGGAGTCGTTGGTACGGCGTATTCCCAAGCACTCAGTGCGGTCGGCGTCTCGTCCCCGCTCACCTGGTCGATCAGTGCCGGCGCCCTGCCGCTTGGACTGAACTTGAACGCCTCGACGGGGGTGATCTCGGGCACGCCGACCACCGCTGGGGCACCCGAGAGCGTGACGATTTCCTTGTCCGCCAACGGAGCGACTATCGCCCTCAACGCCACCTTCACCATCCAGATCTACAGTTTCGGTTCCACCACGACCCCGACCGTCACCCCCGGCGATGCGGATCTGGGGGCCCCGGTCACCTACGGCGCGACAGTGACCTCGAGCGGCGGCGTGCCGAGCGGCACGGTCACCTTCAGCATCGGGACAACGTCGCTGTGTACGACGGGTGCGCTGGTGACGGGGTCGGCATCGTGCGCGTCCAGTGCGGCTCCCGCGGGAACCGACACGGTGACTGCCACCTATTCAGGTGACGCCACCTACATGGGCTCGGTTGGTTCGACAACGCTGGCGGTCACCGCTGGGCCCTACACCCCAATCACCCCGACCCGAATCTGCGATACCCGGTCCGCCAATCCCTCGGGGTTGTCTGGCATGCCAGTTGCCCAATGCAACGGCGTGTTCAATTCCGGAAGCACGATCGTGGCCGGGGGGACCTTGAACATTGTGGTGGCGGGCAGCGGGTCGGTGGTCCCGGCCAATGCCACCTCGGTGGTGCTCAACGTCACCGTCGTGAATCCCACCGCCGACGGCTTCATCACCGCGTATCCGACCGGGGTCCCCACTCCGACGGCATCGAATGTGAACTACGTGGCCGGAGAAGTGATACCGAATCTGGTCGACGTCGGCATCGGCAACGGTGGCCAGGTTTCGTTCTTCGCCCATACCCAAAGCGACCTGGTGGTCGACATTGAAGGCTTCACCGCGCCCACCGCAGCAGCGGGGGCGGGTGCGGGGCTCTACACCCCGCTCGCTTCGCCGGCTCGGGTCTGTGACACCCGGACCTCGAGCCCGAGCAATGAGTGCACCGGGGAGCGGCTCGCGGCCGCCTCGATGATCCCGGTCAAGGTGGGGGGACTCGACTCGGTACCGACCAACGCCTCGGCGGTCGTGCTCAACGTCACCGACGTGGCGCCGACGGGTGCCGGTTTCATCACCGTCTATCCCGACGCAGCAGCGCGGCCGACGGCGTCCAACTTGAACTTCACCGCCGGCAAGATCACGGCGAACCGGGTGATCGTGCCGCTCTCTGCCGCCGGCAAGATCGACGTCTACAGTTCGCAATCTTCCGACGTGGTGGTCGACGTGTCGGGGTACTACTCGGGTCCGGGGGGCTCGGGGAGCGAGTTCAATGCCGAGGCCGCACCTGTACGGGTCTGTGACACCCGCACCGCGAGCCCGGTCAATCAATGCAGCGGCAAACCCGTCGCCGGGGGAAGCGCGTTGGCCGTCACGGTGGCGGGCCTGGCCGGGGTGCCGGCGAGTGGAGCAAAAGCCGTGGTCATCAACTTGACGGCGGTGGTCGCCCCCGCACCCACGTTCTTGACGGTCTTTCCGGCCCTGCCGCTCCCGACTGCGTCGGACCTGAACCCCGCCACCGGAGAGATCCGGGCCAACCTCGTGGTGGCAACCGTGAGTGCGTCCGGCCAGATCTTGATCTACAACTTGGCGGGGACCATCAACGTCGTGGTCGACGTGATGGGTTGGTATTCGTGAACCGACTCCCTGCGGCCACCGGCTTGTGCGCCAATTTGTAGCCTCCGAGCAGGAGTTCTCGACAGAAACTGAAACGTGTTCTGAATTAAACCCGGACATGCCGCAAATTGGCATCGGGTCAGGAACTGAACCATGCACGGTAGTGATGAGAGCTCGGGCGCGACAGCCCATGCGCACATGGCTCGAGCGATCGCCCTGGCTGCATCGGTGCACGCTGGGACTACGCCGAATCCGTGGGTCGGGTGCGTCGTGGTCTCGGGTCGGGATCCGTCGCTGACGTTCGCGGGAGCGACGTCGCCGCCAGGTGGCCCGCACGCGGAAATCAACGCCCTGACCCAAGCGGGGGAGATCCATGCAAGGGGGGCGACCCTCTTCAGTACTCTCGAGCCCTGCAATCACCATGGTCGGACGCCTCCGTGCACCGATGCGATCATCGCTGCGGGCGTCGAACACGTGGTCATTGGAGTCCTCGACCCCGATCCATCGGTATCGGGTCGCGGCGTTGCGGCCCTTCGTGGCGCCGGCATCGACGTGACGCTCGGAGTCTGCGAGGACGATGTCACCGAGCAGCTCGCCCCTTACCTCAAGCACCGCCGATCCGGACGGCCTTGGGTCATCTTGAAGATGGCCGCCAGTCTTGACGGGCGTACCGCGGCGCCCGACGGGTCCAGCCGTTGGATTACCGGCGAAGCGGCCAGAAATGATGTCCAGCGCCTGCGGGCCCAGTCCGATGCGGTGCTCGTCGGTGCCGGGACGGTCCGGGCCGATGATCCCGAGTTGACCGTTAGAAATTGGCAATGAGCCAGCGGGACGCCAGCCCATTCGGGTGGTACTCGGAAAGGCGCCAAAGGACGCGAAGGTTCACCCCGTACTCGAGCTCTCCGGTGATCTTGGCGAAGTGCTGGGGGATCTCGGGCAGCGTGGTGTGGTGCAGCTGCTCGTCGAAGGAGGTGCCACCGTGGCCCACGACTTTCACTCGGCGGGGCTGGTCGATCGCTACGTGGTGTACTTGGCACCGAAACTCTTCGGCGGCGATGACGGGCGCCCACTCTTTGCCGGGGCGGGTGCGGCCACGATTGACGACGTATGGCAGGGAAAGTTGGTCTCGGTGGTGCAGCTGGGACAGGATCTACGAGTGGAGGTGTCGGCCTGATGGGATTCTCAAGTGTCCAAGAAGCCATTGACGCTATTGGTCGCCTGGGAATGGCGGTCGTGGTCGACGATGAGGACCGCGAGAACGAAGGTGACCTCGTGATGGCGGCCGAAGCCGCCACCCCTGAGAACATCGCCTTCTTCTTGGCCCACACATCTGGAGTCATCTGTGTGCCGCTCCTGCCCGAGCGGGCCGACGCGCTCGACCTGCCACTCATGGTCACCGCCAACACCGAGGCGCAACGCACTGCGTTCACCGTCAGTGTGGACTTCCGCCATGGGACCACCACCGGCATCTCCGCCGCCGACCGCTCGTCGACCATCGGTGCGCTCATCGACCCCAACACCCGCCCGAACGATCTCAACCGGCCGGGGCACATCTTCCCGCTGCGCTACCGCGCCGGTGGTGTGCTGAACCGCGCCGGCCACACCGAGGCCACGGTCGATCTGTGTCGCTCGGCCGGACTGGCGCCGGCCGGCGTGCTCTGTGAGATCGTCACCGACGACAAGTCAGAAATGGCCCGCCTGCCCGATCTCGAGCGTTTCGCCGAAGAAGCATGATCTGCCGCTGATTTCGATCGCTGACATCATCCGCTACCGCCGCCAGCACGAGAAGCTGGTGCGCCTGGTCTCTGAAGCACGTATCCCCGCCCAAGGACGTGAGTACCGCGCCTACGTCTATGAATCCGTCCTCGACGCCGAGCAGCACCTCGCCTTGGTGATGGGCGACGTGGACGGTCAAGACGACGTCTTGGTGCACGTGCACTCAGAGTGCCTGACCGGTGACGTCTTTGGATCGCTGCGATGTGATTGCGGCCCCCAGCTCCAGGCATCGCTCGACCTCATCGAGGCCGAGGGCCGGGGCGTGCTGATCTACCTCCGCGGCCATGAGGGTCGTGGCATCGGGCTCGGTCACAAGATCCGGGCCTACCAACTCCAAGAAGAGGGCCACGACACCGTCGATGCAAATCTTCAGCAGGGCCTGCCGGTCGACAGCCGCGAATACGGCATCGGAGCGCAGATGCTCGTTGACCTCGGGGTCACCACCATGCGCTTGATGACCAATAACCCGGTCAAGTACGGCGGCCTCGAGGGCTTCGGTCTCGACATCACCGAGCGGGTGCCCTTGCAGCCCTCACCCAATCCCGAGAACATCGCGTATCTGCGCACAAAGCGTGAACGTATGGGTCACATCTTGAG
The DNA here is from genome assembly GCA_963800725.1 of uncultured Acidimicrobiaceae bacterium. Classification (GTDB taxonomy): domain Bacteria; phylum Actinomycetota; class Acidimicrobiia; order Acidimicrobiales; family RAAP-2; genus Bog-473. The sequence continues at coordinate 128,322 of CAWDCE010000008.1, forward strand.
TGGCCTCGACGACGTCAAGTGATCGGGCGCGACGGCTAGTGGCCGGTTCTGATCTCATCGCGCTCCCAGTTGGCGCCTATGACGAGGTGGCCGCCCGGGTCGGCGGCACCTTCCGCGGCGACCACAACGGTCGTGGACTGCGCATCGCCATTGCCTGTGCCGTCTTCAACGGCGGAATCACCCTGCGGCTCTTAGAGGGTGCACTCGATGCGCTCGACGCGGCAGGGACCGGGCGAGGCGACGTCACCGTGGCCTGGGCACCCGGTGCGTTCGAGCTGCCGGTGGTGGCCCGGGCTTTTGCCCAAGCCGGCAAGGTCGACGCCGTTTTGTGCCTCGGTGCCGTCGTCCGCGGCGACACTTCGCACTACGACTTCGTGGCCGGGCAGTGCGCAGCGGGGATCCAACAAGTCCAGCTGTCCACCGGCATCCCGGTGGTGTTCGGGGTCTTGACCACCGACACCCTTGATCAGGCCCTCGAACGTTCCGAACCCGACGATTCGAACAAGGGTCGAGAAGCGGCGCTGACCGGGATCGAGATGGCGCGCCTGTTGCGCACCGGTCCGCTCTCGTAGCCGGCGTGCGGCAAGTTCATCTGGCGTTTACACCGACGACACTCCGGTGAAGCCTGGTGTCTCTAGGCTTTGGGCATGGCCGAGTCCGCTCAGTCACCTTCAAGCAAGTCCCCTCGGGTGAGCGAGTCCGCCGAACACCAATCGGTTGATCCGACCGCCATCCGCTTCAAGCCGGGCCGCCGCCGCGAGGATCCCTACGCGGTGCAATACACGACGTTGCACGGCTACCGCCGGGCCTTTGTGCGCGCCGGGAGCGGGCCTGCCCTGCTCTTGGTCCATGGCATTGGGGACAGTTCGGATACGTGGCGACCGGTCCTCGACGCCTTAGCCAAGGACCACACCGTGATCGCACCGGATCTCTTGGGTCACGGGCGTTCGGAAAAGCCGCGAGCGGACTATTCGATTGCGGCCTACGCGAATGGGATGCGCGACCTGCTCAGCGTGCTCAGATCGATCGGGTCACCGTGGTCGGCCATTCGCTGGGCGGGGGTGTGGCGGCCCAGTTCGCCTACCAGTTCCCCGATCGCTGCGAGCGGTTGGTGCTGGTCGGGAGCGGGGGAGTGGGTCGCACCGTCAGCCCGCTTCTGCGCTTGGCGACGGTGCCGGGGGCCGAGCTGATGATGCCGCTGTTCGGGCTGGCGCCGATCAAGATGCTGAGCCGGTTGACCGCCGAGGTCCTGCGCCAGTTCAACACGGCCTTGGGCCGTGACACCGAAGAGGTCCTGGCTGTTTTCGATTCGTTGCCCAACACGTCGGCGCGCCAAGCCATCTTGCGCACGCTGCGCTCGGGGGTCGACTGGCGGGGTCAGATCATCACGATGCTGGACCGGGCCTACCTCGCCGAAGGCATCCCGACCCTGCTCATCTGGGGTCGCCGCGACGCCATCATCCCGCTCGGGCACGGGCGGCTGGCCCATGCGGCCATGCCGGGCAGCGAACTCGAAGTCTTCGACGACGCCGGCCACTTCCCCCACCACTCCGATCCCGTTCGATTTTCCGAGGTGGTCATCGATTTCATGGGCCGGACCGTACCGGCGAGCTATGACCCCGAAGCCTGGCGGGTCCGGCTACGCAACGGCCGCCGATTCATCGAGGTCGAGTCGGCCACCACCGATCTCGAGCTCATGGCGCTCCCACTTTCCCCACTCCCAAGCGCCCACTAGTTGGGGGCTGATCGGGCCCTAGGCCATTGCCCGGGCCCGGGTCTGCGAAGATTCTCCCCATGCTTCGCCTCGTCCTGCCCAAGGGCTCGCTCGAAAAAGCCACACTCGCGCTCTTCAGCGATGCCGATCTGGCCGTCATCCGTTCCTCGGACGTCACCTATCGCGCTTCGATCGCTGATCCGAGGATCGATGAGGTCCGGATCCTTCGGCCCCAAGAGATCCCGGTCTACGTGGCCGAGGGGCTCTTCGATCTCGGGATCACCGGACGCGACTGGATCGAAGAGCGCGGCAGTGACGTCGTGGCACTCGGTGAGCTCTCCTACGCCAAAGTGACGGCCAACACCGTACGCATCGTCTTGGCGGTCGCAGAAGACTCCCCGGTGCGCAATCTGGCCGAAATTGGCGGCCCTGCCCGGCACGCTGCGGGTGAGTTCTGAATACCCCGAGCTCACCCGCCGGGTCCTGCGGGCCCAGGGCATCGAGGCCGAAATCTCGCTTTCCTACGGCGCAACTGAAGCCAAAGTGCCCGACATCGCCGACGCCGTGGTCGACCTGACCGAGACCGGCAGCGCGTTGCGGGCGGCCGGCCTGCGGATCATCGAGACCCTGCTCGAGTCGCCGACCCAGCTCATTGCGAACCCTGCTGCGGCGGCGGACCCCGACAAGCGCCACGCCATGGAGCAGATCTTGACCCTGCTCCAAGGCACCCTCGAAGCCCGGGGCAAGGTTCTGGTCAAACTCAACGTCGTGAGCGACCGGCTCGACGCAGTCCTCGGCATGCTCCCCTCCATGCGGGCGCCCACGATCTCTGAGCTATCGGGTGGCGGGGGCTTCGCCCTCGAGGCGGTGGTGGCCAAGTCCGACATCAACACCTTGATCCCAGCCCTGAGCGACCACGGCGCGACCGACATCTTGGAGATTCCTCTCGCGAAGATCGTCCATTAGGCATGGGCACACCGATTCCGACCGCCCCGCTGTACGTCGGTTCGGTGGTGTCATTCGACGCCACCCGAGGTCTTGGGACCGTGGCGAGCACCGGAGGGCAGACTTTCGATTTTCATGCCACCGCCATCGCGGACGGGTCCCGGAGGATCGACCCGGGGACTGGGGTCGCCTTTGTCGTCCGCCCCGCCCACCGGGGCCGCTTCGAAGCCCGGGCGCTCACGGTGCTCGAGGACGAAGCACCGGGGTAGCCCCGAGCACAAGGGCTCAGTTCTGGTCGCTGCTGGCCGCACTCTCGGCCGCGGCGCGCTCAGCCCCTTCGAGCTGCACATAGGCCAGCCTGAGCTGGGACAATGCATCGAGCAGCGACGGCTCAGCTTCACCGAGGCGCCCACTGAGTCCATCGAGGAGACTCCCGAGCGCATCGATGGCCAGGCGGGCCTGGAACAGCATCGGGGGGGTCTGGGACAAATAGACCGCAGCCAGCTCAAAGAGGCCGTAGCAGTGGTTGGCCACCACCACTTCAGCCGGTGAGCTGGCCAGTTGGGCGCGCATGGCATCGATCTCCGCCTGGGCGGCTTCGCTGATGGGCGCATCGGGGTCCGGCGGGGCCGATCCCCCACGTGGGGGCGGTGGCTGGGTGGGGGCGCCATCTTCCTTGTCGGGGAAATGCTCGCCTGACGGTGTCCAAAGACTGCTCATGCTGGTACTCTATTGACCTTGACTACATGGAAGCGGGGCCTCCACATCGGGGGTCTCCACCTGGCCACACGTCCACTCGATGGATGCGGGTGCGCCAGGTTGACGATTCTTGAGCGCGGGTCATGCCCGCGGGTCAGCCTCGCTTCTCCGAATGGCTTGCGGAAAGACCGCGGGCCCGAGTGAGAGGTGTGATGCCGCATCGTCGCTGAAACCACAACTGAGCATCGGATCAACGACCGTATCCGAGCCCGTGAAGTCCGACTCGTGGACCCCGATGGTGTGCAACTTGGCATCAAGGCGTTACCCGAGGCCTTGGCGATCGCCAAGGAACTCGACCTGGACCTCGTCGAAGTGGCCCCTATGGCCAATCCTCCGGTTTGCCGGATCATGGATTTCGGCAAGTTCAAGTTCGACGAGGCCCAACGGGCCAAGGAGAGCCGTCGCAAGACCGTCCACGTTGGGATCAAGGAAATGAAGTACCGGCCGAAGATCGGACCGGGGGACTTCGACACCAAGACCCGCCAAGTCGGGAAATTCCTCGACGCCGGACACAAGGTCAAGATCACGATCATGTTCAGAGGGCGTGAGGTGTATCACCCCGAGCATGGCAAGCGGATCTTGGACCGCATCGCCGAGCAAATGGAAGGGGTGGCCAAGATCGAGGCCGAGCCCAAGCTCGACAACCGCAACATGATCATGGTGCTCGCCCCCGACAAGCGGGCCCGCCAAGCGGCGGCCTCTCGGGAGAAGAATCAACATCGCGGCGAGAACACCCAGGCCGAGAAGCCAGCACAGACCAGCCCCGACACCCCGGCGGCCGAATCGCCCGCCGACGCCAGCGCCGGTGAGCGAAGCGGTGGTCGCACCCGTCGGCGACAAGACCGCACCAGCCGAAGAAGGATGACGTCATGCCGAAGATGAAGACGGACAAGGGCGCAGCCAAGCGCATCAAGGTCACCGGGAGTGGCCGCATGCGCCGGCGCAAGGCGTTCCGTTCCCACATTTTGGAGAAGAAGAGCAGCGTCCGCACGCGGCGTCTCGGTCGCGAGACTGATATCGCGAAGGCGGACGAGCGAGCCGTGCGCAGGATGCTCGGGATCTAAGCGCCCGAGTCACGCACCACCAGTTCAGAACGACTAGAGAGGAGGACCCCCAGTGGCAAGAGTCAAGCGATCCGTTCATGGTCGCAAGCACCACCGCGCCGTATTGGAGCAGGCAAAGGGGTACTACGGAAACAAGAGCCGCAGTTACCGCGCGGCCAACGAGCAGCTCATGCACTCGATGCAGTACGCCTACCGGGACCGCCGGGCCCGCAAGGGCGACTTTCGCAAGTTGTGGATCCAGCGCATCAACGCCGCTGCCCGCCTGCACGGCATGAGCTACAGCCGACTGATCAACGGTTTGCACCTGGCCGGCATCGAGGTCGACCGCAAGGTGCTGGCCGATCTCGCCGTCAGCGATCCCGACGCATTCGGTGCGCTGGTCGAAGCAGCGCAGGCTGCACTCGACAATGCACCCGTGGCCGAGGTCGCTTCCTGAGCCAAGCACTGGCCTACACGCACCGGCGCTGTCCGCCGGTTGCGCGGGCTATTGGCCAAGCGGTCGGCTCGTTGGAGCGAACGGGCCTTCGTCGCCGAGGGCGCCGAACTGTTGCGCACCGCGTTGGCGGCGGGCCGGGCGATCGAATCGGTCTATGTGGCCGCCGACGCCACTGATGAGGCCACCACCCGGGCCGCCGAAGCCGCCCTCGATGCAGGCGCGCGACTCTTCTCGCTCGCGCCCGGCGTCCTCGAGCGCGTCGCAGACACCGTGACCCCTCAGCCGGTCATGGCCGTCCTCCCGATGCTCGACGTGCCGGCGATCGGGGGCGGAGCGGACCCCGCCCTCGTGGTGGTGATGGTCGACGTGCGCGACCCGGGTAACGCGGGGACCGTGCTGCGTACGGCCGATGCGGCCGGGGTGGGACGGGTCGTCTTCAGCGGCGACTCGGTCGATCCGTACAACCCAAAGACGGTGCGGGCATCGGCGGGCTCACTCTTCCACGTCCCCATCTCGCTGGACGACGACGCGGTGGCACTGGCCCGGGCCTACGGTGCAACGGGCTATCGCACCTTGGCGACGTTGGTGCACGAGGGTGAGGACTACGCCGGCTTCGACTGGAGAACGCGCAGCGTGTTGTTCTTGGGCAACGAGTCCTCGGGATTGCCCCAAGAGGTAATCGACGCGGTCAGCGGGTCCGTGGTCGTGCCCATGGAGGGACGGGCCGAATCACTCAATGTCGGGGTGGCCTGCGCCGTGGTGTGTTTCGAGGCACTGCGCCAGCGGCGCCTCGGTGCACACCCATGAGGATGGGCCAAACCCCTCGGTCGGGGCATCTAGCATTTGACGCAGCACCGGGGAGCGAACTCGGGCGCGACCAGACGCGACGAACGAGAGCCAGATGACCAAATCCACGTCAATCGATCCGAAGGACCTGGTCCGCGACGGCGAGGCCGCGATCGACGCCGCCACCTCGACCGATGACCTGGCGGCGGTCGAGATCCACTGGCTCGGCAAACGTTCGGTCTTGGCCGAGGCCCAGCGGGGATTGGGTGCGTTGGCGCCCGACGCGCGCAAGGAGGCCGGTCGCGCCCTCCAAGAGGTCCGGGCGTCCCTCGGTGCGAGATTGGCCGAGCGTCGGGGGGAACTGGTTGCGGCGGAGCGGGCGGCGGCGCTCGTGGCCGACCGATTGGATCTGAGCGAGGTCATCTCGGCACAAGTCACCGCGGTGCAGGAGCGGGGGCACCTCCATCTCGTGACCCAGGCGCGCGACGAGCTCGAAGACGTCTTCGTCGGCATGGGCTTCGAGGTGGCCGAAGGCCCCGAGGCTGAATCCGATTGGTACAACTTCGAGGCGCTCAACATGCCACCCGCCCATCCGGCCCGGGGCATGTACGACACCATGTACCTCGACATCGGCGAGCCCGAGACGGCCCTGTTGCGCACGCACACGTCGCCCGTGCAGATCCATCTGATGGAGTTAGCGGTACGCGAGGGCACATTGCCCATCCATGCGGTGATGCCGGGCAAGTGCTTCCGCCTCGACACCCCAGATGCCCGGCACCTCCCGGTGTTCAATCAGATAGAGGGGCTCGTGGTCGACCGGGACATCACGTTCGGCGATCTGGCCGGGACCATCGAGACGTTCACCTCGGCCTATTTTGGTGATGACATCCACTCACGCCTACGCCCGGCCTATTTCCCCTTCACCGAGCCGTCCGCTGAGTACGAGATCACCTGTGCCATTTGTTTGGGAAAAGGCTGTCGCACGTGTTCGCACACCGGTTGGGTGGAGCTCGGTGGATGCGGCATGGTGGATCCGGCCGTGTTCGCCGCGGTCGGGATCGATGCGGCCGAGTGGTCGGGCTTCGCGTTCGGTTTCGGGATCGACCGTTGCGCCCTGATGCGCCACGAGATCCCCGACATCCGCTCCTTCATGGAGAACGACATTCGATTCTTGTCGCAGTTCTGAACAAGACCGAACTGAACCAGAAAGCAATTTGTGCGCGCCCCACTGAGTTGGCTCCGAGATTTCGCTCCGTTCCCCGATGACATTGGGGTACTCGTCGCCGCGCTCGACGATCTTGGTCTGGTCGTCGAAGAGATTGAGCGCGTCGGTGAAGGTCTGGGCGACGTGGTGGTGAGCAAGGTCACCGAGATCGGGGCGATCGACGGGGCGGACCGCATCCGCCGGGTCGTCGTCGACGCCGGTGACGGGCCCGTCGAGATCGTCTGCGGCGCCGCCAACTTCGGGGTTGGTGATCGGGTGCCGCTCGCCCCAGTCGGGGCCGTGCTGCCGGGGGACTTCACCATTTCCCGGCGCAAGATGCGCGGTGTGGTCTCCAACGGCATGTTGTGCTCGGGGGCCGAACTGGGTTTGAGCGACGACGGTGCGGGACTGCTGGTGCTCGGTGACGACGTGGTGGCCGAACCCGGGACCGCCCTGGTCGCGGCGCTCGGGCTCGAAACAGACACGGTGTTCGACATCGCGGTCGAGGGGAATCGGCCCGATGCGTGGTGCATCAGTGGGATTGCCCGTGATCTGGCGGCCCGGCTCGGCCTGGCTTTCAGCTTGCCCGAACCGGGAGCGCCAGCAGCGTCGGGCCAGCCGGTCGACTCGATTGCGCTGGCTCGAGTCGACGCACCAGAGCTGTGTCCTCGACTGAGCGTGGCGGTCCTGCGCAACATCACCATTGGGCCCTCGCCGAAGTGGTTGGCTCGACGGCTCACCCTTGCCGGCATGCGGCCTATCAACAACGTGGTCGATGCCTCGAACTACGTCATGCTCGAGCGCGGGCAGCCGACGCACCCCTACGACATCGACAAACTTCCCGGTCACGGGATTGTCGTGCGCGCGGCGCGCCCCGGTGAGACCGTCGAAACCCTCGACGGCGTGAACCGAACGGTCGGCGAGCCTGGCCGCGGGGTAGGTGATCTTGGGGTCGACTGCCTCATCTGTGACGCACAGGATGCCCCGATCGGCTTGGCGGGGATCATGGGCGGGGCATCATCGGAAATTGCCAACTCCACCACCGAGGTGCTGCTCGAGGCGGCCTACTTCACCCCAATGGTGATTGCCCGCACCTCGAAGCGTCTCGGTCTGCGCACCGAGGCATCGGCCCGATTCGAGCGCGGTTGTGACCCGGGCGGCGTCGAGGCGGCCATCGATCGCTTCTGCGAGTTGGTGGCGCTGACCGTGCCCGATGTCGTGGTCTGCGACGGACGCCTCGCAAGCGACGGCGAAGTGCCCGAGCCGTTCGTCATCGACCTGCCGGTGGCGCGGGTGCAACGCCAGATTGGAGTCGCCCTCACCAAAGAGGCGATCGCTGCCCTCATTTCGCCCATTGGATTTCACGATCAGGGCGGCGACGCCGAGACCTTGCGCGTTCTCGTGCCGACCAATCGCCCCGACGTGCGTCCCGCCCCGAACGGGATCGACGATGTCATCGAAGAGGTCGCCCGGACCTACGGGTACTCCAACGTGCCGCGCCACACGCCGACCTGGCCACAGCCCGGCCGATTGAACCAGCTCCAGCGGGGCCGTCGGCTCGTCAAAGACGTGCTGGTCGGGCTCGGGGCGTCCGAAGGGTGGACCAACACATTTGTCTCGGCGGCCGACCACGAGCGGGTGGGGCTCAGCGGTCCGGCCGTTCGGGTGGCCAATCCGTTGGTGGCCGACGAGCCGTTCTTGCGACGTTCGCTCATGCCCGGGTTGCTCGGGGCATTGGCCTACAACTCGGCTCGGCGCCAGGGGGCCATCCGCCTCTACGAGGTGGGGACCGTGTTCTCGCACCCTGACGAGGGACAGCCGCGACTCGTCGAACGCAGCGGTGCGGGAGGTGCGCACCCCGCCCGGTTGCCCGCAGAGCGTGAGTTGGTCGCCGTGGTCTTCGCGCTCGACCACGACGACGCGCTGCCATGCCGTGGTCGCCTGGCGGGTCCTCGCGAACGCCGTTTCGGTCAGCGGGGTGCGCATGGTGGCCCCGGGCGACGGCCCGCCGCTGGCGGGTCTGCATCCGACCAGGTCGGCCCGTCTCGAAGCCACCATCGTTGGCGACGGTGGCAACGAGGTCGTACGCGCCATCGGGTCGGTGGGGGAGATCGATCCGGCGGTGGCAGGTGCGTTCGGGTTGAGTGAGACCAGCGCCGCGGGCACCGCGGCGCGGCGAATCGGCTGGCTCGAAGTCGATCTAGGGCTGCTCTTCGACGAGTCGGTGGTGGCCCGGCGGATCACCGTCGGCGCTGCGGTCAGCCGGTTCCCCTCGTCGGACATCGATCTCGCGCTGGTGGTCGACGACGCGGTATCGGTCGATGACGTGGCGGCCGCCTTGGCGACAGCGGCGGGAGACCTCTTGGAGTCGGTCGATCTCTTCGACGTCTACCGGGGCCCCGGGATTGGGGACGGCGAGCGCAGCTTGGCCTTCCGGTTGCGATTTTGCTCGAGCGACCACACTTTGACCGATGACGAAGTGGCGGTGTTGCGCGTCGAATGCATCCGCGCCACCGAGGTGGGCTTCGGGGCCCGTCTGCGCTGACCAGCTTTAGGAGTTCGTGCCCCCAGCCTGGCGCGAAAATTCGCCCATGTCGAAATAGTCGCGCCAGCGCTCGACCCGACCGCCGGCATCGAGATGGACCACCGAGCAGGCGTGCAAGGTAACGCGTACCGCGGTGCCAAGATGCCCGCCCCCCACCCATTCGATGACCCCGCCGCCTTCGTCGCCGTGTGCAGCCACGATGGTCATGGCCCAGTCAGGAAAGGTGGCTCGGGTCAGCGCATGAACCGCGGCGACGTCGCTGGTCGGCGCCGTGAGGGGGTCGGCGTAGGTGCCACCGGGAGCGAACAGATCGACCCAGGGCTGGGCGCTCGCCCCCGGGCCCATGGTCAAGGTGTCGACCGCGCTGGTGGCCCACAACGCAAATTCCATGAGGTCCAACCCTTTCATCTCCGCATGGCCGACGGGTCACATTAGCGAGTGAATTGCCCAAGGGCGCATCCCGACGATCGCGCTCAACGACATAATGGGCCTCGTGGTTGTTGCGGTGCTGACCCTGGGGGAGCGGCGGGTGGAGCGGTGAGAGTTGTTGAAATTGATCCGGCCGACGAGGAGAGCTTCGACGCCTGGTTCGCGGTGATGGCCATCACCGATAAAGAGCGCTGGCCGGGTCGGCCCGGATGGCAGCGCGCTGAGCGGCTGGCATTCGCGTTGGACCACGACGGGCCCCAAGCGCACCACTGCATCAGCGCGGTCGATGACACCGGTGCCGTCGTGGGCATCGCTGACCTCGAGTTGCAGCGCCTCGAGAACCCACACCTGGCCGAAGTCGATATCCGGGTCTTGCCCGAACATCGTCGGCGCGGGATCGCCAGCGCAATGGTGCGCTTCGTCAAGGATTACGCCCTGGCGCTCGGGCGGCGCCAACTCGGCGGCCATGACGAAGTGCCGACCCGAGCGGGCCACGATTTCGCGACCGAAACATTCGCCCGGCACCACGGCTTCGTCCCGGCGCAATCCATGCTCCGGCGCGAACTGACTTTGCCCCCCGATGCGGCCCGGTTCGCGGACCTCGGAGCCGAGGTCGACGCAAAGGCGATCGGCTACACCATGGTGACCTTCGCCGACCGGTGGCCCGAGCGGTACCTGGCGGACCGTTGCGAACTGGGGCGTCGCATGTCCACCGATATTCCAACGGGTGACGTCACGCTCGATGAAGAAGTGTGGGACGAGGCCCGGGTGCGCAAGATGGAAGCGTCCTTCGCCGCACAGGACCGGGCCAAAATCACGACCGCCGCCCGCTGCGAGGCCACTGGTCACTTGGTCGCCTTCAGTGACATCGCCATTCCAAAGGGTGCACCCGAATCGGTATGGCAGCACGACACACTGGTCATGCGCGAGCACCGCGGGCACGGCCTGGGTCTGGCCACCAAGCTCGAAAATGTGAGGGCGCTGATGGCGGCCTTTCCGCAGGCCCAGACCATCAGCACCTGGAATGCTGCCGAGAATGAGCACATGATCGCCATCAACGAGGCCATGGGATTCGAAGTCACCGCTCACTCGACGTACTGGCTCACCACGCTCGGGGGCGACTGAGCGACGGAACGGGCCGCGACTGGACTGCATGACTATGCGCTGGCGTGTATACTGATGCGATGAAGGCGGGCATCATCGGGGCCTCGGGCTACACCGGGGCCGAGCTACTGCGGCTCTTGGCGGGTCATCGGGACATTGAGGTGGCCGTGGTGACGGCACATTCGCATGCGGGCGAGGTGGTGGGCCGCCACACGCCGTCGTTGGCCGGGGCGTATCCGGGCCTGACCTACGAGGCCAATGACCCGGCGCACTTCGACGGTCTCGACCTGGTGTTCAGCGCACTCCCACACGGCGAGTCGCAGCAGATTCTGCCCGACCTGATCGGGCGGGTCGGCACCGTGGTGGATTTGGCGGCGGACTTCCGGCTGAAGGACCCCGCGATCTATGCCACCTGGTACGGACACGAACATGTGGCCCCAGAACTCCTGGCCACCGCGGTATTCGGCCTGCCCGAGCTGTTTCGTTCGGGACTGTTCGGTGCCAACTTGATCGCGGCGGCGGGTTGCTACCCGACGTCGGCGGCCCTCGCACTCGCCCCGCTGTTGCGGTCCGGGCTCATTGGCGATCACGGCATCATCGTCGACGCCGCCTCTGGGGTATCGGGCGCGGGCCGGGCGCCCAAAGACAGCCTGCAATTTCGGGGCCGTAGATGAGGACTTCATCGCCTACGGGCTTCTCGACCATCGCCACACCCCAGAGATGGAGCAGGCGCTCGGTGCCGAAGTGCTGTTCACCCCACACCTTGCACCAATGACCCGCGGGATCCTCGCCACGTGTTATGCCCGCCCGAGCGTCGGATCCGCGGGGCTCTGCACCGACGACGTCATGGCGGCGCTGCATGCCGCCTACGACGAGGAACCCTTCGTTGTGGTGACCGACCAGCCGCCCTCGACCAAGGCCACGTCGGGTTCGAACTGCGCCCACGTCAGTGCCCGGGTCGACCCCCGTACGGGATGGGTGCTGGCCTTGTGCGCGCTCGACAATCTGGTCAAAGGCGCATCGGGGCAGGCCATCCAGTGTGCGAATGCCGCATTGGGGCTCGCAGAGACGTCGGGGCTGCCTTTGGCGGGGATGTATCCATGAGCGTGACCGCAGCACCAGGGTTCACCGCCGCCGGGGGACCGGCCGGCATCAAGGCGGGGGGCGCCCCCGACGTGGCCGTCGTGGTCACCGCCGATGGCGTCGCGGTGCCGAGCGCAGGCGTCTTTACCGCCAATCTGGCCGCGGCGGCTCCGGTGCAGCTCAGTCGGTCGCACCTTTCGGCGACCGGCGGCCGAGCGGCTGGGGTCATTCTCACTTCGGGCAACGCCAACGCGGCAACCGGTGCGCCCGGACTTGAAGCGGCGCTCGAGCTGTGCACCCTCACGGCCCTCGGGGTCGGGGCGCGACCCGAGGAGATCTTGATCTGCCAAACCGGGCTCATCGGGGTCCCATTTCCCATCGCTCAGGTCGGGACGAACGTGCGGCGCATCGTCGATGCACGGGCCGAGGACACCGCCGGGGGGGCCGCGGCGGCCCGGGCCATCATGACGACCGACACGGTCCCCAAAGAAGCGGTGGTGCGGGCCGAGGGTTTCACCGTCGGGGCCATGGCGAAGGGGGCGGCGATGTTGGCGCCCAACATGGCCACCATGTTGGCGATGTGCACGACCGATGCCGCGGTTGATTCGGCCACCTTGCGCCACGCCCTGCGCCAAGCAGTCGCCGAGTCGTTCAACCTCATGACCGTCGATGGCGCGACGTCGACCAATGACACGGTGCTCGTCATGGCGAGCGGTCTCGGAGCGACCCCGAGTGCCGCCTCCCTCACCGCGGCGCTCACCGAGGTCTGCAGCTCGTTGGCCGAACAAATGGTGGCCGATGCCGAGGGAGCCACCAAGGTGTCGCATTGCCGGGTCACCGGCGCTGAAAGTGACGCAGCGGCCCACCAGGCCGCCCGCAAGGTGGCCGACTCGGTGTTGGTGCAGTGCTCGCTCAATGGGGAGGATCCCTATTGGGGCCGCATCGTCAGTGAACTCGGATCGGCCGGGGTCGAGTTCGACATTGACAAGGTGTCGGTGGCTTACGGGGGAGTGGTCGTGTGTGCCGGTGGGGTGGCCGCCGACCACGATGCCGGCGCGGTCACTGCGCACATGGCGGGTCGTCACATCGACATTCTGTGTGATCTCGGTCTCGGCACCGGTGCCGCAGCCGTGCTCGGCACCGATCTCGGCTACGGCTACATCGACGAGAATCGGACCACGTCGTGACGGCCACGCAGCATTCGGCCCCGAAGAACTCCGCTGCGCAGCGGGCCGCCGCGCGCGAATACGGCCTCGGTGCTGGTCGAGGCGCTGCCCTACATCCAGACCTTCTCGAGCAAGATCGTGGTGGTCAAGTACGGTGGCAATGCGCTCGACGCGACGGCGGGTGACGCCGACGACGCCTTGGCGTCGTTCGCCCAAGACGTCGTGCTGATGCGCGCCGTCGGAATATTGCCCGTCGTGGTGCACGGGGGTGGGCCCCAGATCGGCGAGCTCATGGCGCGCCTCGGCAAGGAGACCGAGTTCCGCAATGGGCTCCGGGTCACCGATGCCGAGACGCTCGACATCGCGCGCATGGTGCTGGTCGGCAAGGTCAATCGCGACATTGTCTCGGCCATCAACGTGCACGGCCCGCTGGCGGTCGGGATGTCGGGTGAGGATGCCAACCTCATCACGGCTGCCCAAAGCCATGTCGATCTCGGGTTCGTAGGATCGATCGCCGACGTCGACCCGACCATGCTCGAGCGGTTGGTGGCCGAAGGGATCATCCCGGTAGTGGCCACCATTGGGGCCGATGAGGCGGGGCAGGCGTACAACATCAACGCCGATACGGTGGCCGGCGCACTGGCCGAGGCACTCGGAGCCGAAAAGCTGATCTTCCTGACCGATGTCGAAGGATTGCGCGTGGTGGCTGACGACCCGTCCACGTTGGTGCACCGGGCCAGCCTCTCGGTGGTCGACGAGATCTTGCGCAGCGGTGCGGCCGAGGGGGGCATGCGGCCCAAGGTCGAGGCCTGCGCCCGGGCGGTGCGCGGTGGCGTGGTGCGGGCCCACATCCTCGACGGGCGGGTGCCCCACGCCCTCTTGCTCGAACTCTTCACCGATTCGGGTGTCGGGACGATGGTGTTGCCGTGAGCACAACGGGCATTGACCGCAGTGCGTTGATGCGCACGTACGCCGATCCACCCGTCACCTTCGTCCGCGGGCAGGGCACCATGCTCTATGACACCAACGACAAGGGCTACCTCGACTTCATCACCGGATTGGCGGTGGTGTCTCTCGGCCACGCCCACCCCGGCGTCGCCGAAGCGGTCGCGCGACCAGGCCTCCACGCTCACCCATGTGTCGAATCTCTACGGCAACGAGCTCGGTCCCGAGGTAGCCCTCACCCTCGATCGCCTCATCAATGGCGGCACCGGACAGGCCGGGGGTCAGGTCTTCTTCTGCAATTCGGGGGCTGAAGCCAATGAGTGTGCGCTGAAGCTGGCTCGCCGCTGGGCCGGCGGCGGCCGCCATGTCGTGATCAGCGCGCAAGAGTCGTTTCACGGGAGAACCCTCGCAACCTTGACCGCAACGGGCCAGCCCCAAAAGCACGTGGCCTTCCAACCGCTGCCCGAGGGCTTTGCCTACGTGCCCTACAACGACGTGGCCGCGCTCGAGAGAACCTTGAAGAGCCACACCGGTGCCCAGGCGGTTGCCGCCGTGCTGATCGAGCCGCTCCAAGGAGAGGGTGGCGTCAACGTGCCGAGCTCGGACTATCTCGGTGCGGTGCGCTCCTTGTGCACCGAGCACAACGTGCTGTTGATGCTCGACGAAGTCCAGACCGGACTCGGTCGCACCGGGCAGTGGTTTGCCTTCTTGTCCCAAGGACTGCGACCCGACGTGGTCACGATGGCCAAAGCGCTCGGCAACGGCATGCCGGTCGGGGCCTGTTGGGCCCGCGCCGAGGTGGCGGCCGCTTTTTCGCCGGGGGACCACGGTTCGACGTTTGGGGGCCAGCCCCTCGCCATGGCCGCCGCCCGAGCCACCTTGGCGGCGATGGAGGCCGAAGATGTGTGTGCACGGGCGCGCCGCGCCGGAGCGCTGCTCAGTGACGGCCTGGCCGGTCTCGCGCAGGTGGTCTCGGTCCGCGGGGCGGGCCTCCTGCTCGCCGCACAGCTGAACGCCCCGGTGGCCGCCGAGATATCGGCGCGGGCGCTCGAGCGGGGGCTCTTGGTCAATGCCGTGCGCCCCGATGCCCTACGGGTGGCCCCGCCGCTGCTGGTTTCCGACGACGAAATCGCTATGGCCGTGTCCATCCTGGCTGACGTGATAGGTGCGATCGAAGTTGGGGAGGGGTAAGGGCGTGGCCAATCTCTTCGACATCGACGACCTTTCCCCTGAGGCCTTCGACCGGGTGCTCGACCTGTGCGCGAGTGAGGATCTCGCCCCGCTGCTGGCGGGGCAAGGTGTGGCACTTGTCTTCGAGAAGCCCTCGGCCCGCACGCGCAACTCAACCGAGATGGCGGTGCATGGGCTCGGTGGGCATCCCGTGTACATCCAAGGCGCCGAGGTCGGGCTCGATACGCGCGAGTCGGCCGAGGATGTGGCGAGAACGTTGGGCTGCTACCACGCGGTCATCTGCGCCCGGGTATTCGACCACGGCGTCTTGGTGCGCATGGCGATGGCGCTCGAGGCAAGCGGCTTCTCGGTGCCGGTCATCAATCTGCTGTCCAATGAAGCCCATCCGGCCCAGGCGGTCGCCGATATCTTGACCTTGCGCGACACGTTCGGTGCGCTGTCGGGCCGCTCTTTGGTTTACGTCGGCGACGCCAACAACATGGCGCGGTCGTTGGCCAAGGCCACGGTGGCCCACGGCATGGAATTCCGTATGGCGTCACCGGCGGACTATTCGTTCTCCTCCGACGAGCTCTCAGCGCTCGAGGCCTACGCGAAGAGCGCGGGGCGCGGCGGATCGGTCTGGGCCACCAATGACCCCAAGGAGGCCGCCGAGGGTGTTGATGCCTTCTACACCGACGTCTGGACCAGCATGGGCCAAGAGGAAGAGCGGGCGCGGCGCCTCGAAGCCTTTGCCGGCTTCACCGTCGACGATGAATTGGTCGGTCGCGGCGCACCCGGGGCCATTGTGTTGCACTGCCTGCCGGCCCACCGCGGCGAGGAGATCACGCACTCGGTCATTGAGGGTCCCCACAGTGTCGTATGGCGCCAGGCCACCCACCGGCGTACCGCCATGCGGGGCATTTTGGCCTGGTCACTCGAGTCACCGCGAGGCGGGACCACATGACAGAGCGCACCCGCACCAATCGCCTGACCAAGCACCAGCGTCAGCACCGGATCACCAAATTGCTCGAGTCCCAGGCGGTGACGAGTCAGACACAGCTGGTGGCCCTCCTCGGCGAACAGGGCATCGACGCCACCCAGACCACCGTGTCGCGCGACCTCGAGGACCTCGGAGCCGTCAAGGTGCGCCTGCCGGGTGGCGACACGGCGTATGCGCTGCCGGAGTTGCCGGTCCATCAGATTGCTCCAGAAGACCATCTTCGGCGGGTACTCGGCGAGTGGGTGGTCGAGGTGGCAGCGTCGGCCAATCTGGTGGTGCTGCGCACGCCACCGGGGTCGGCCCATGTCGTAGGCTCCGCCCTCGATCGCAGCGGTCTCGATTCGGTGATCGGTACCGTGGCCGGAGACGACACCGTGCTGGTCATCGTCGACGAAGCGGTGGGCGGGGGCATGATGGCGGCACGCTTGCGCGACGTCGCCGGTATCGCAAGTGAACAACGGATCGCAATACATGGGAAGGATTGAGAGTGACTGAGAGAGTGGTGTTGGCGTACAGCGGTGGTCTCGATACATCGGTGGCCGTGCGCTGGTTGATCGAGAACGAAGGCGTCGAGGTGATCGCCGTCGCGGTCAATGTCGGCCAGTCCGCGGACAAAGGTGGCGAGGATTACGAGGCCATCCGCACCCGTGCGCTCGCCGCCGGCGCGGTCGAAGCGGTCGTCGTCGACGCCCGGGCCGAGATGGCCGAAGACTTCTGCGTGCCTGCGCTGCAGGCCAACGCACGTTACGAGGGCAAGTACCCACTGGTCTCCGCGCTGTCGCGCCCGGTGATCGTGCGCCACCTGGTCGCCGAGGCCCGACGCCACGGGGCGTCAGCAGTGGCCCACGGGTGCACGGGCAAGGGCAACGACCAGGTCCGCTTCGAAGTCGGCACCCGTTCACTCGCCCCGGACCTGTCAATCTATGCGCCGGCCCGGGTGTGGGGACTGAGTCGCGAAGACTGCGTTGACCTCGCCACCAAGTGGGAGATCCCCATCACCGTCACCAAAGAGAAGCTGTACTCAATCGACGACAACCTGTGGGGCAAAGCCATCGAGTGCGGAGCGATCGAGGACCCGTGGGCGCCCGCGCCCGACGATGTCTATACCTTGACCCGAGTGAGCGAGACCGAGCCGGTCGAGGTCATCGTGGGTTTCGAAGCCGGTGTCCCCGTCGCCCTCGACGGCGTCGCGCTAGCGCCGCTCGAACTGATCTCTAAGCTCGGTGCGATCGCCGGCAGCCGTGGGTTCGGGCGCTTGGACATGGTCGAGAACCGCCGGGTCGGCATCAAGAGCCGCGAGGTCTACGAATGCCCGGCGGCGCTGGCGCTGATCGTGGCGCACACCGACCTCGAGGATCTCACGCTCGAGCGTGACCTCCATCACGAAAAGGCCCGACTCGAGCCGCGCTGGTCCGAGCTGGTCTACGACGGACTGTGGTTCTCGCCACTCAAGAGTGCGCTTGATGCCTTTGTGGCCGAATCGCAGCGACATGTGACCGGTGAGGTGCGCCTGCGCTTCGCGGCACCAGGTACCTGCACGGTGGTTGGTCGACGCAGCCCCGTCGCCCTCTACGACCACGGGCTCGCCACCTACGACGCCTCGGACACCTTCCGCCACCAAGACGCTGAAGGGTTCGTGCGTCTGTGGGGCTTGGGAGTTGCCACCTGGTCGGCCCGACAGGGACCCGGTGCACCACAGTGGATGCCCGGAGCCCGAGACTCATGACGCTGTGGCACGGTCGCATTTCGACCGGCATGGCCGACGCGGTAGCGGCGTTTACCGTCAGTCTCCCGTTCGACCAGGCCCTCGCCCACGACGACCTGGTCGGGTCGAGGGCCCACGTCAAGGGACTGGGCAAGGCCGGGATTCTCACCGACGCCGAAGTGACGATACTGCTCGATGCGCTCGATCAGGTCGAAGGTGAATTCATCGCCGGAACGTTCGACTTCGCCGAAGGTGACGAGGACATCCACACCGCGGTGGAGCGCCGAGTCACCGAACTCGCGGGTGACGTCGGGGCGAAATTGCACACCGGGAGGAGCCGCAACGATCAAGTGGCGACCGACCTGCGCCTGTGGTGCCGTCGGGCCTTGATCGAAGTGGCCGAGGAGATCATGAATCTCCAAGACACCCTGGCCCAGCGGGCGCTTGATGCGGCGGATGTCTACCTTCCGGGCTACACCCACCTCCAACGAGCCCAACCCGTGCTCTTGGCCCATCATCTCTTGGCGCATGGCTGGGCCCTCGCCCGTGATGTCGATCGCCTGGTGACCACCGTGGATCGCCTCAATGTGTCTCCGCTCGGTGCGGGGGCACTGGCTGGATCCTCGCTTCCGCTCGACCCCGACTTCGTCGCGGCCGAACTCGGGTTCCACAGCCGGTTCGAGAACTCCCTCGACGCCGTCTCGGATCGTGATTTCGTGGCCGAGGCGCTCTTCGACCTGGCACTGCTCGGGGTGCATCTGTCGCGGCTCGGTGAAGAGTTGGTCCTGTGGTCGAGCGAGGAGTTCGGTTTCTGCACGCTCGACGACGCCTATGCGACCGGCAGTTCGATGTTGCCCCAGAAGAAGAATCCCGACGTCGCCGAACTGTCGCGGGGCAAGGCCGGTCGACTGATCGGGCATCTCAACGCGGTGTTGATCACGCTCAAGGGCCTGCCGCTCGCCTACAACCGTGACCTCCAAGAGGACAAGGAGCCGCTCTTCGATGCGGTGATCCAGGTCATCCGGGCCCTTCTCGCCCTGCGCGGTGTGTATGACACGGTGAGCTGGAACATCGACCGGATGCAGTCGGCGGCCGACGGGCCCGCCGCAGCAGCCGTCGACCTGGCCGAGCTGTTGGTTGAAGGCGGCATGCCGTTCCGCCAAGCGCACGCACTGGTCGGGGGCTTGGTGCGCGAGTCGATCGAGCGCCACGTCCCCTTGGCCGAACTGGTCGAGGCCCATCCCGACCTCGGTGAGTCAGCCGTCGAACTGCTCGAGCCAGGGGTGGCGGTAACCCGGCGCCGGACGCCCGGCAGTGCCGGCCCCGTGGCGGTTGCCGAACAGGCGCAGCGTTTCAAGCGGCGGCGCGAGGTGGATCGGACCCGCCTGGCCCAATGGATCAATAGCCCGGGCCCGTCTGCTTGAAGCGTTCGGACCTGGCGGGTGATCCGGTGACGGTCGCCCCAGAGCTGCTTAACAAGGTGCTGGTGCGCGGCGAACGTGCCGGGCGCATCGTCGAGGTCGAGGCCTACCGGGGGGCACTGGATCCCGCATCGCACGCATACCGTGGCCGAACACCGCGCACCGAGGTGATGTTCGGGCGCGCCGGCTTGCTCTACGTCTATTTCACCTATGGGATGCATTGGTGCGCCAACGTGGTGTGCGGTCCCGACGGCGAGGCCGGCGCCGTGTTGATCCGGGCGCTCGCGCCCACCGCCGGGCTCGAGGCGATGCGCGTGGCGCGTCCCGCCGCTCGACGTGACATCGACCTGTGCAACGGTCCGGCCAAGTTGTGTCAAGCACTCGGGGTGAGCGGTGCTGACAACGGAACCGACCTCTTGGCCCGGGTAGCCAGCCGTTCGCGCCCCGTGGGCGCGTCATTGCCCGATCAGGTGCGATTGATCGACGACGGGACGCCGCCGCCGACGCGTCCGGGTCGCGGAACGCGCATTGGAATCAGCGTGGCGACGGAACGACGGTGGCGTTGGTGGGTGCGCGGCAACGAGTTCGTGTCGCGCCCGACATGAGGGTCAGCTGTACCAGCCCAAGACGTCGACGACCACGTTGACGCTCCCGGTGTTGTTATAGACATCGATCGAGCCGTTGGCGTTGAGGGTGGCCAAAGCCAGGTTGGCCCTGACCTCGCCGGTCGATGGATTGAGAT
This sequence comes from uncultured Acidimicrobiaceae bacterium, assembly GCA_963800725.1. Taxonomy (GTDB): domain Bacteria; phylum Actinomycetota; class Acidimicrobiia; order Acidimicrobiales; family RAAP-2; genus Bog-473. The sequence continues at coordinate 148,540 of CAWDCE010000008.1, forward strand.
CCGACGCGGTCGAACGCGTCGGCCCGGGGTACACCGTGAGGTAGGTCGACCCGCTTGGCGCCACGGCCGTGAGATTGACCACGACCGCCTTGGCGTCAACGGGAACACCGGCCAATCGAGCGACTTGGATCGTCAACTGGCCGCCGGGCCCGATGCTCTTGTCATTGCACTGGTTCGGCCCGGTGGCCAGCGTCGTGACCCCTGCCCTGGTGTCGCAGATTCGCGCCGGTGCTGTTTCGGTGGTGAAGGTCGATCCCGTACCTCCGCTTGCGGTGTAGTAACCCGAGATGTCGATCACTACATCGGTGTCGGCCGAGCTGAACACCGAGATCTGACCCGGCGAGGCACCCGACGACAGTGGCACGATGACCCGGTTGGCCGTCACCTGGCCCGCATCGAAGTTGAGATTCGAAGCGGTGGGTTGGGAACCGCCGAGTGGGAATACGGTCAGGTACCCGCCAGCCGAGGGATTGACGTCGGTGACGTTCAACACCACCGCCGAGGCACCCGTCGGTACGCCGTCGAGACCAGCGACCTGGACCCCAATGGCGCTTCCCGCGCTTATGCGTTGGCCGAGGCATTGTGCGTTGGCGCCCGTGAGCCCCGAAGGGTTGCCCGCCCGGGTGTCGCATAGACGCACGGGGGAGGGGAGTGGGTCATAGAGCCCGGCCGCGGCATCGTTGGCCGCAGGGCTCACGTAGCCCTCGACGTCGACGACGACGTCGGATTGCGCGGAGGAGTAGATCGAGACCTGCCCGTTGGTGCCGGTGCCGACCTCGATCAGGTTTGGCACGACCTCGCCGGTGGTGTAGTTGAGGTTCGAGGCGTTGGGCAGCGACGCGCCGGCGGGAAATACCGTGAGAAAACCAGGGGCGTTGGCTGCGACGGACGTGACGTTGAGGACGACGGCGGTGGCGGTGATGGGAATGTTGAAGCTGCCGGCGACTTGGATGGTCTTGGTGCGACCGGCGGGGATTGCACCGTCGGTGCCTCCGGCGCCACCGCACTGCGCCGCCGTTCCAACGAGCGAGGATGGGTTGGCGGCTCGGGTGTCACAGATGCGGGTGGGCGAGAGTGCGGTGTAGTTGCCTGAGGTCACGACCAGGCCGATCGAAGCGCTGGCCGGGGCGAAGGTGGGGTCACCCGAATACGCAGCGGTCACGGTGTTCGACCCTGGAGGTGCGGCCACACTCTGGCAAGAGCCCGCTCCCGAAGTCAGGGCTTGGGTAGTGCACAAGGTAGTTGCGCCGATGCTGAACGTCACGGTGCCGCTCGGCGTGGCGCCGACACCGTTCACCGAAGCGCTGTAGGTCACCGAGGTGCCTTGCGACGGTGTCGACGTGTTCACCGAAGCCGAAATCGATGCGGCGGCTTTGTAGGTGTAGCGATCACCGCTGGCGGTAACCGATGGCCCGGCGATGGTGGTGACCACCACGTCGACCGGACCGATCTTGGTGGATG
>CAWDCE010000008.1:155000-179575 GCA_963800725.1 uncultured Acidimicrobiaceae bacterium
ACCACGAGGGATGAGCTTCGTTGGTCGAAAGGGAAACAGCCCAGACCGCCGGCTAAGGCCCCAAATTCTTGACTAAGTGGAAAACGATGTGGGAACGCAAAGACAGCCAGGAGGTTGGCTCAGAAGCAGCCATCCTTAAAAGAGTGCGTAATAGCTCACTGGTCGAGTGGTCCTGCGCGGATAATGTAACGGGGCTCAAGTCAAGAGCCGAAGCCGCGGATTTCCGTCATTAGACGGGAGTGGTAGGGGAGCGTCGATCTCGCAGAGAAGCGGCGGTGTGAACCGTCGTGGAGCGTGGTCGAGTGCGAATGCTGGTATGAGTAGCGAGAGAGGAGTGAGAAACTCCTCCGCCGTAAGCCCAAGGGTTCCTGGGGAAGGCTAATCCACCCAGGGTAAGTCGGGAGCTAAGACGAGGCCGAGAGGCGTAGTCGATGCACAACTGGTTGATATTCCAGTACTACCGTGTCCACGCCAATTCCAAGCTAGAGGTACTAAGGGGATGACCTTCGGGTCGAACCGACCGACTCTAGGGCGGAAAGCGAAGGAGGGACGCAGGAAGATAGGTGAGCCCAGGCGTTGGTTGTCCTGGGGTAAGCGTGTAGGGAGGGATCTAGGTAAATCCGGATCCCATAAATCCTGAGACACGATGCCGAGCCACACCAGGCGAAGTCACTGATTCTATGCTGCCTAGAAAAGCTTCTAGCGAGCTGACACGGTGCCCGTACCCCAAACCGACACAGGTGGGCGGGTAGAGAATACCAAGGCGATCGGGAGAACTGTGGTTAAGGAACTCGGCAAAATTCCTCCGTAACTTCGGGAGAAGGAGGGCCTCGATAGGGTGACGGACCTTGCGTCCCTAGCCTGAGGGGGCCGCAGTGAATTGGGGAAAGCGACTGTTTACTAAAAACACAGGAGCGTGCGAAGTCGTAAGACGATGTATACGCTCTGACGCCTGCCCGGTGCCGGAAGGTTACGGGGAACGGTTAGTCTTCGGACGAAGCTGTGAACCTAAGCCCCGGTAAACGGCGGCCGTAACTATAACGGTCCTAAGGTAGCGAAATTCCTTGTCGGGTAAGTTCCGACCTGCACGAATGGCGTAACGACTTTCCTACTGTCTCAACCACAGACCCGGCGAAATTGAAGTACGAGTAAAGATGCTCGTTAGCTGCATCAGGACGGAAAGACCCCGTGGACCTTTACTACAGCTTGATGTTGTGTTTTGGTACAATTTGTGTAGGATAGGTGGGAGACTTTGAAGCGTTGGCGCTAGCCAGTGTGGAGTCATCCTTGAAATACCACCCTTTTTGTGCCGGGACCCTAACCTCGGTCCGTGATCCGGATCAGGGACAGCGTCAGGTGGGTAGTTTGACTGGGGCGGTCGCCTCCTAAAATGTAACGGAGGCGCCCAAAGGTTCCCTCAGGCTGGTTGGCAATCAGCTGTCGAGTGCAATGGCAAAAGGGAGCTTGACTGCGAGACCTACAAGTCGAGCAGGTGCGAAAGCAGGGCATAGTGATCCAGCGGTTGCTTATGGAAGCGCCGTTGCTCAACGGATAAAAGGTACCCCGGGGATAACAGGCTCATCTTCCCCAAGAGTCCATATCGACGGGAAGGTTTGGCACCTCGATGTCGGCTCGTCGCATCCTGGGGCTGAAGCCGGTCCCAAGGGTTGGGCTGTTCGCCCATTAAAGCGGTACGCGAGCTGGGTTTAGAACGTAGATCACACTGCGTCCCCAGGAAGTAATTCCTGGGTGTTTACTGGCTCATATCGGTGAAACCCTGTATGTCACAACCGAACGAGACATTCAGGGCAATACCGAGGGAAGGCCAACACAAGGAGTGCATCATGTGCGGAGGATCTTGTATCCGACGCACGAAAGCGATGCATTTTCAACCCTAAACTGTTCGGAAACGAAGCGAATGTTCGCCGTGGTTGTTGTGCGACAACCATGCAGCACGGGCGTGTTGTGCCCCTGTAACGACTTCTTCGCCAGCAACAGCGAAGAGATGGCTTCTTTAGGCTGATTCTTAGCCCGTGGACCCCCACGGAAGCCATAACACGCCAGCCCCTAGAAATAGGGTGGAGGTATAGTCTATGCCCGTAGTAATACGGGAATCACATGCGTGAGACAGTTCGGTCCCTATCCGATGCAGCCGTAGGAGATTTGAGAAAGGCTGTCCCTAGTACGAGAGGACCGGGACGGACGTAGCTCTCGTGTGCCAGTTGTCCTGCCAAGGGCACGGCTGGTTTGCGACCTACGGGTGGGATAAGCGCTGAAAGCATCTAAGTGCGAAGCCCGTTTCGAGATGAAATCTCCCACAGGGTTAACCTGGTAAGGCCCGTGGCTAGACGACCACGTTGATAGGCCGGAGGTGTAAGTGCGGCAACGCATTCAGCCGACCGGTACTAATCGGCCGAGGGCTTGGGAACTTGCTCGTGCTCGCTTTGGAACGCTCAGGGGTTGCGGTAACGCAATCCTCTGGCCACGTCTGCCGTGCTTCAGTGCGCCGCAGACGTGGTCGAGCGCACGGTTTCCGGTGGCCATGGCGGCGGGGAAACACCCGTTCCCATTCCGAACACGGCAGTTAAGCCCGCCCGCGCCGATGGTACTTGGGGGGAGGCCCCCTGGGAGAGTAGGTCGCCGCCGGGATTTCTAAGATGAAATGCCCCTGAGTTCGCTCGAGGGGGATTTTGTCGTTTCTCGGGGCGGCCTATTCGCCTTGTGGGTCTGATTGGGCTTGCGCAGCGGCCCGAGTTTCGACGAGAGCCTGGTTGTGTGCGGCTTGTTCGGCGAGCCGAGCGTCGCGCGAGCGAAGTGTGGGAAGCACCATTGTCCCGATGAGCAGCAGGATCGCTCCGGCGACCAGCGTAAGAAAGCTGATGGTCAAGAATCCATGGCGGTGACCGCAAAACGAAGAGGTGCTCGGCGATCCTGCGACTTGCCCGCCGTAGACGAGGGCGGGATTGGTGACCGAATTGCAACTTGAATCGGTGGCGACGAAGCCAATGGTGGCAATGGTGCCCACAATCATCAGCCCAAGTCCAAGCAGCGAGAGGACTCTGGGGAGTTGGAGGTGCAGCTGGCGGACCAGTTCGCTCTGGCGCGGTTGTGGTGACACGACTGACATACTGCCGCTCATGGCGCCACTGAGGCACGTCCAGTGGTGAATGACCCAGCGGAGCCCTTAGTCCAACGAGGGACTCTGGGGGCCATCTTCGGTCGCCTGGCACCGATGTTGGCTCGAGACACCGACGAGAGCCACCGTGCCTCGACGCCACTCGAGCTGCTCTTCGACCTGTGCTTCGTCGTGGCGGTGTCGGAGGCAGCTCGTGAATTACACGCCGAGCTCGGTGCACATCACATTGGTTCGGGTGTCATTGGTTATCTCGAGGTGTTCTTCGCCATTTGGTGGGCCTGGGTGAACTTCACCTGGTTTGCGTCGGCCTACGACGTCGACGACGTGGCGTATCGCATCATCACCTTTGTCCAGATCGTCGGCGTCTTGATTCTGGCGGCAGGGGTTCCCGCCGCTTTCGGCCAGGGGGACTTCGCCACCATCACCATTGGCTACGTCGTGATGCGCGTCGCCATGGTCTCGCAATGGCTCCGTGCCGCCGCGGGCGACCCGGTGGGACGTCCGGCCGCCCTGCGCTATGCCGCCGCCATCTCGATTCTTCAGGTGGGGTGGGTACTCCGTCTCTTTCTCCCGCACTTTTTGGCCGAAGTGTCGTTCTACGTGCTCGCGGCCGCCGAGATGGCCGTGCCGGCCTGGGCCGAGCGGGGCGGTCGCGGCTCGCCGTGGCACCCCGAACACATCAGCGAGCGCTACGGCCTCTTCACGCTCATCGTGCTCGGCGAATGCGTGTCAGCCGCCACGTTGGCCATCCAGTCGGCCACTACCTCGCACGGCCTGTCCGCAGCGCTGATTGGCGTGGCGTCGGGCGGCGTGCTCTTGGTTTTCGCCCTGTGGTGGTGGTATTTCGAGCATCCGGCCGACCATGCCTTGCGGATGTCGCGCCAACTGGCCTTCGTCTGGGGCTACGGCCACTACGGCATCTTCGCCTCACTTGGCGCGCTCGGAGCTGGGCTGGGTCTGGCCGCCGAGGCCTCACGGCACAGCGCTGACCTGGGTCAGGTGGCGGGTCTGACCGTCGCGGTGTCGGTGAGCGTGTTCTTGGTGATCACCGGTCTCCTCCAGGTCCAGCTCACCTCGAACACGTCGTTCCGGCCTGCCTACCTGGTGCCGTTCGTGGTCATGTTGATCGGGCTCGGTGCCGCCGCAGGCTCGATAGGCATCGGGGGAGCGGTGACCTTGATGGGGGTGGTGGTCGGCGCCCTCGTCGTGCTCGAGACACGGCTGCGCCACGTCCCCTTGGATCGCTAACAACGCGAGGTGACCACGCCGGGGCCGGAGGCGGGAGGGGCCCCGGCGTGGTCACGCCTAAAGTGGTCCGATGCCTGCTGATTCCTCCCGGCCAGATCGTCGCGCCAGCTCGGCGCGGCCGAGGCCCGGAGCCGCCAGGTCGGCGTCTCGGTCCCAAGGGGCCAAACCCCCGGGGTCGCGATCGGGCTCAGGATCGTCGGGACGCTCCGGTGGTGCGACACGCGGCTCGAGCTCGGGGCGACCAACGAAGTCGGGTTTCCGATCGACTCCGGCGCAACGCAGCGACGAGGGCGGTCGCAGAGACGGGCCACCTCGGCGGGCCAGTGCCAGTGGATCGAGCACGCGCAAGCCTTCGGGCGCATCGGGGCGGTCGTCGTCGGCTCGTGCGGGGACTCCTCGAACGAGCCGCACCAGCGAAGGTGGGGAGCGCCGAGGACGCCCTGAGACTGCAGAGCGCCGTGATCGTCCGAGTGGTGCGCCGGGGCGGCGGGCACCGAGTCGAGACGAGGGGTACGGATCAAGGGGGACGGGGGCGTCGCGTCCAGGGGTACCGGGGCGTCGTGCGTCGGCACCTCGTGGCACCGACGGTGGTGCTCGTGCGGAGCGCTCGGGATCGGGATCTCGGTCGGGCTCGGGCCCACGGCGCGCCACGTCGAACGCCGGGCCGCGGTCGCGTCAACCCTTCTATCGGCCCTATGACGACGATCCGCTGCCCGATCAGGCCAAGAAGTGGGGCAATGTCGCACGCCGCGGGGCGCGTGAGGTGCGGGCCCGTGACGAGGACGGCGAACAAAAGACGGCGCACTTTTCCAACGACCAAGAACGCCGTCAGACCGCCGCACCGCAGCGCCCCGAGCAGTGGAAGCGGGTCGACGGTTCCGCCGACGAGTGGCAGGACACCCCTCCCAAGGGCCGGGGCAAGAAAGCGGCCGGGGCACCACGCGCGTCCACGTCGAGTTCGACCGCTGCGTCGACCCGATCGTCGCGCAAGACGCTGCCGCCTGAGATCGCCGCCGAGATCCGCAACGCGGCGGACTATGCCACCGCGGCCCACCGCGAACGCCTGGTCGAAAAGGCCGAGTCGGCCTACGGGGCCTTTGACCGGGGCCGCTATTCGGACTCGTCACGGGCCATCAAGATCGTCGCCGAGGAGTGTCCAAACGTCGCAGCGGTCCGAGAGCTGGCCGGCCTCGCCGCCTACCGGTCGGCCAAGTGGCGTGACACGTTGCGTCATCTCAGCGCATTTGGTGCCCTGACGGACTCATTCGAGCACCTCCCGGTCATGATGGATTGCCAGCGGGCGCTCCACAAGCCAAAGAAAGTGGCCGATCTGTGGAGCGAGCTGCGCCAGAGCTCGCCCGAGCCCGACGTGCTGGCCGAAGGTCGCATCGTCGCTGCGGCGTCCCTCGCCGACACCGGTGATCTCGCCGGGGCCATCTCGATGCTCTCGACGGCGGGGGCGAGCAAGGCGCTGCGCAATCCGTCCAATCGCCATGTGCGCCAGTGGTACCTGCTCGGTGACCTCTATGAGCGCGCCGGCGACGTGCCCCGGGCCCGTGAGATGTTCGAACGGGTGCTCCGCGTCGACCGCGAGGCCTACGACGTGGTGGACCGCCTGGCCGGGCTCGGGCCGGAACGAAAGCCGAGGACCCGACCGAGGGCCAAGTCCAAGGCGCTCAAGGCGCCGTAGTCGTCGGCCTCACGAGGGCGGACCGACCACGGTGACCAAGGTCCCAATTGGGGTGAGAGGCCACAGCATCTGGGCGTCGGCGATCGACATCTCCACGCAGCCGTTGCTCTGCGGAGAACCGTAGGTGGCGCGCACGAAGCCGTGGAGGGCGTCGCCCCCATTGAAGAAGCTGGCCCACGGGACGGCCGGGTCATCGTAGGTGGAGCCGTCTGGATTGGTCCCCGCCATGCGAGACGCCACGACGTGCTCAAACACCGGGAATGTTCCGTCGACGGTGTCGGCACCAGGCGCACCGGTGTTGACCGCGATGCCGCTGTATTGCGCCACGCCATTGTTGTACAGCGTCAGATTCTCGGGCAGGGTCTTCGAGACCAGTACATAGGTGTAGGGGGCGGAATCGACCTTGTTCGAGGCGACGTCGCTGAGGAGTGCCGACCACACCGCCGGACCGGCCAGTCCATCGACCGTCAGGTTGTTCTGGCTTTGAAAGGTCATTACCGCCGCCTTGTCGATCACGCTCTCGATACCCGGGGTCCACAACGAGGTCAGGTCGGGCGGCAGGGTCGTCCAACGCCAGTTCATCGAGCCGGGCTGGGTCTCGGCCATGTCCGAGGCAGCCGGGGCCGGGCCGGTGGGCGCGAAGGTGAGCGGGAGGTAGTTGAGCTCGGCCAAGAGCTGTTCGAGTCGGGCGTCACTCCCGTCAGCCACCGAGAACGAAATCGTGGTCGGGGCCCGGAGCGCACCGCCGGCGGTGCCGCGCACCCCGGTGGGGCCGCCCGGCACCGTCACCACCTCGGTGGTCGAGGGAATCATCGGTGCGCTCAACTGGTAGGCCAGCGTCGTCGGGGAGGGTTGGGTCCAAGCGCCCGCAACGGCGGGGGCGAGCGTCGGGACTGCCGAGTGCAGCGACACCGCAGCGGTGAACTTCAAGGTGATGGTGGCGTTGGAGGCCACATTGACCGCTCCGGGCGCCGGGTTGGCGGTCACCAGGGCGATTGGTTTGGCGTTCTTGGCCCCGACCGTGGTCGAGGTGAAGTTCCTCGACGCGTCCTTCGGTGAGTTCGACTTGTGTCCGAGCTCATAGGCGACGCCGCCGACGGCGCCGACGACGACGAGGGACGCGATCACGATCAGGGCGATCCGGCGACCGCGGTGGTGAGGTTTTCCTCTGGCTTCTAGTACCTGCATGGGATCGCTCTTTTGTCAGTGGACCGAGATGCCTGGATGTCACCATAGGCAGCACCGATCGGCCATGGGTCGCGACGTATTGCCCCAATCCCGGGTGCGCCTGGAGCGTTCGAGCCTTCATCAGCGCGGACAAGAGTGTCTTCGGCACCTCCGTTAGGCTGGGGTGATGAGTCCCAACCTCCACGACTTGCTGGGCGACGAGACTGACTCGCTGCTCGGGCATACGGCCAAGGCGTTTCCCTCCGACGGTCTGGTCCTGCCCGGTCCCGACTACATCGACCGCGTCTTCAGCCAGAGCGACCGTTCCCCGACCGTGCTGCGCAACCTGGGCACCTTGTTCAATCACGGTCGACTCGGCGGCACCGGGTACGTCTCGATCCTCCCGGTCGACCAGGGGATCGAACACTCCGGTGCGGCCAGCTTCGCCAAGAACCCGGCGTACTTCGACCCGGCCAATCTCCTCGAGCTCGCCCTGGCGGGAGAGTGCAATGCGGTGGCGACCACGCTCGGGATCTTGGGCATGGTCTCACGCCGCTACGTCCACAAGATCCCCTTCATTGTGAAGTTGAACCACAACCAGTTCCTCCACTACCCCAACACCTACCGCCAGATCATGTTCGCCTCGGTCGACCAAGCCGCCGACCTCGGTGCGGTCGGGGTCGGGGCCACGATCTACTTCGGGTCCGACGACGCCGATCGCGAACTCATCGAGGTCTCCCAGGCATTTGCCCGGGCGCACGAACTCGGCATGTTCACCGTCTTGTGGTGCTACATGCGCAACAGCGCCTTCCAAAAGGACGGCGTCAACTATGAGGTCTCCGCCGATCTCACCGGCCAGGCGAACCACCTCGGGGTGACGATCGAGGCCGACATCATCAAGCAGAAGCAGCCCGAGAACAACGGTGGCTACAACGTCATTGGATTCGGCAAGACCGACCCGTTGGTCTATGACCACTTGACCACGGATCACCCGATCGACCTCACGCGCTGGCAGGTGGTGAACTGTTACGCAGGCAGGATCGGCCTCATCAACTCTGGTGGGGACTCCAAGGGCGACAGCGACCTCGCACAAGCGGTGCGCACCGCGGTAATCAACAAGCGGGCCGGCGGAACCGGACTGATCGTCGGCCGCAAAGCTTTCCAGCGCCCCCTCGACGAAGGCGCAGCACTGATCCGGGCCATCCAAGACGTCTACTTGGATCCACAAGTCACCATCGCATAGTCGCTGGGCACTCCCGGGGGGCCCGGTGGGCCCCGGTGACATTGACGCCGCGCCCGTCGCAAACGCCACCCGATGCGCTGGGGACGGGCCCACCTGGGGCTAGGGTGGATGCCCGAACGAGAAAGATGGCCGAAGTAGCGCGTGCCCCAGTTTGAGCGGGGTGCGGGGTCCGCTGGAGGGACTTCGGGAGATGCGGCGGCCACGAGAGACGAGATGAGGCAGTCCGTGGCAACGGGTACGCACCAGAGCACCGAGCAGCTCGACCAGGTCATTGTGCGCTTCGCAGGCGACTCGGGCGACGGCATGCAGCTCACCGGTGACCGCTTTACGACATCGAGCGCCCATTTTGGGAACGACATGGCGACGTTCCCGGACTTCCCCGCCGAGATCCGGGCACCGGCGGGAACCCTCAACGGCGTCTCGGCTTTCCAGGTCCACATCTCCGACCACGACATCTTGACCCCCGGCGACGCCCCCAACGTCTTGGTGGCGATGAATCCCGCGGCGCTCAAGGCCAACTTGGACCTCATGGCCAAGGGCACCATCTTGTTGATCAACAGCGACGCCTTCGAGGAGCGCAACCTGGCCAAGGCCGGTTACGCGGAGAACCCCCTCAGCGACGGTTCGCTGTCGGCGTACACGGTCTATGAGGTCCCAATGACCTCGATCACCCAAGAGGTGTGCAAGGAGGCCGGCGTCAAGCCACGCGACGCGGAGCGCTCCAAGAACTTCTTCGCGCTCGGGCTGGTGAGCTGGCTCTACACCCGCCCGATCGATCCGACCCTCGAATGGATCAGCGAGCGTTTCGGGGCCAAGCCGGCGGTGGCCGAAGCCAACCGCCGGGCCTTCCGGGCCGGGTTCGACTTCGGTGAGACGGCCGAATTGTTCGAGTCCAACTATGAGGTCCGCCCCGCCACCTTCGATCCCGGCGAATATGTCCAGGTCACCGGCAACTCCGCCATGGCCTGGGGGCTTATTGCCGCGGCGCGCCTCGCCGGGTTGCCGTTGTTCTTGGGCAGCTATCCCATCACCCCGGCATCTGACATCCTCCATGAGCTGAGCCGCCGCAAGGAGTTCGGCATTCGCACCTTCCAGGCCGAAGACGAGATCGCCGGTATCGGCGCCGCCCTCGGCGCCGCCTTTGGGGGGTCGCTCGGGGTGACCACGACCAGTGGACCAGGGCTCGACCTCAAGTCCGAGACCATTGGCCTCGCCGTCAATCTCGAGCTCCCCTTGATCATCGTCGACGTCCAGCGCGGCGGACCTTCGACCGGACTGCCGACCAAGACCGAGCAGGCCGACCTGCTCCATGCCATGTACGGGCGCCACGGGGAGGCGCCGCTGCCGATCATTGCCCCACAGAATCCGAGTGACTGCTTCGCGGTGGCCATAGAAGCGACCAGGATCGCCATCAAGTACCGCACCCCGGTCATCGTGCTCTCCGACGGTTACCTGGCCAATGGCGCCGAACCATGGCGACTGCCCGATCTCGATGCACTCGAACCGATCGACCCGGGTTTCGCGGCGTCGCCCAACCACGTCGACGAGGACGGGACCGAGTCGTTTTGGCCCTACATCAGAGACGCCGACACGCTGGCGCGGCCCTGGGCCCCGCCGGGCGTCCCTGGGCTCGAACACCGCATTGGTGGCCTCGAGAAGGCCGACGGGAGCGGCAACGTCTCTTATGACGGGGTCAACCACGAACGCATGGTCCACCTGCGCCGGGACAAGATCGCCGGGATCGCGTCGGACATCCCGCTCCTCGAGGTCAATGACGCGTCCGGCGATGCGCAACTGTTGTTGGTGAGTTGGGGCTCGACCTACGCGGCGGTGGCCGCGGGCGTCAAGCGGGTGCGGGCCCGGGGCATGAAGGTCGCTCACGCCCACCTGCGCTACCTCAACCCGTTCCCGGCGAACCTCGCTGAGGTACTTGACCGTTACACCCAGGTGCTCGTCCCCGAGATCAACCTGGGCCAACTCAGCCGTATCTTGCGCTCGGAATTCTTGGTCGACGCCCAGTCCTACAACAAGATGCAGGGCGTGCCGTTCCGGGTGGGCGAAATCGAAGCGGCCATTGCCGCCCTGCTCGGAGGTGGTTGATGACGACGACTGCGGTACCGGTGACGACCCGAAAAGACTGGAGCAGCGACCAAGAGGTGCGCTGGTGCCCGGGCTGCGGCGACTACTCGATCCTGGCCGCGGTCCAGATGCTGATGCCCGATCTCGGCGTGCGCCGCGAGAGCACCGTGTTCCTCTCGGGGATCGGTTGCGCCGCCCGGTTCCCTTATTACATGAACACCTATGGGATGCACTCGATCCACGGTCGAGCCCCCGCCATCGCCACCGGCCTCGCCACCAGCCGGCCCGATCTCGATGTGTGGGTGATCTCAGGCGATGGCGATGCCCTCTCCATTGGGGGCAATCATCTGATCCATGCCTTGCGTCGCAACGTGCGGGTGAACATTTTGATGTTCAACAACCAGATCTATGGCCTGACCAAGGGCCAGTACTCCCCGACGTCCGAAGTGGCCAAGGTGACCAAGTCGACCCCGTTCGGCTCCCTCGACACCCCGTTCAATCCGATCAGCCTGGCCCTCGGGGCCGAGGCGTCCTTTGTCGCTCGGACCCACGACATGGACCGCCACCACATGCAAGAGACGTTCCGAAGGGCCCATGCCCACAATGGGGCGGCATTTGTCGAAGTGCTCCAGAACTGCAACGTCTTTAACGACGGGGCGTTCGAGAAGATCACCAGCAAAGACGCCCGCCCGACCATGCTGATCCCGCTCGAACACGACAAGCCGATCACCTTTGGGCCCGAAGGCGCAGAGCGCGGTGTGCTCCAGCGCTCCGACGGACGCCTCGAGATCGTCTCGGTGGCCGACGTCGGGCTCGATGCGTTGTTGGTGCACGACGAGCACCGCAACGACCCGAGTCTGGCCTTCGCCCTTTCCCGGCTGGCCCAAGGCCCCTACGAGCCGACCCCGATCGGGGTCTTTCGGGCGGTGGATCGTCCCGAGTACGGAACCCAGATGTCCGAGCAGATCGTCGCCACCCAAGAAAAGCGGGGCCTCGGCGACGTGGCGGCGCTGCTGCGCTCTGGCTCGAGCTGGACGGTCGAGTAGGGGCACCTTCTCAACCTCGTCTCATTTCGGTGTGACAAATTGTGCCCCTTGTGACCACGGCGCCGGGGCGAGCAAGCGGTTATTTGAAGTTTGACGTGCCGTGAGCCGTCGCGCTTCGACGTCGACGGCAGGCCTGGTGCTGGTGGCGATGACTTTGGCCAACGGGATGATTCTGGTGGATCAGACCGCCGTGCCATTGACCCTCCCGGCCATCATCAAGCAGTTCGGCATCACCACCGGTACGGCCCAGTGGGTACTCAACGCCAGCCTCTTGCCCTTGGCCGGGTTCTTGGTGCTCGGGGGTCGTCTCGGCGACCTTTTCGGGCGCCGCCGGATCTTTCTCATTGGTTCGGTGCTCTTCAGCTCGGCTTCGGTGATCGGTGGCCTCTCGCCGACCTTTGTCATGTTGCTGGCGGCCCGGTTCGTCCAGGGCTGCGGCGGCGCCCTCATGCTCCCGGCCACTGTGGCCATCGTGAGCGCCGCCTATTCGAGCGCGCAGCGCGGCCGCGCCCTCGGCACCATGGGCGGGATCGCCGCTGTGGCCGGGGCACTCGGTCCGACCATCGGCGGTGTGCTGACCTCGGCGGTCAGTTGGCGCCTCGTGTTGTTGGTCAATGTCCCAATCGCAGTGGCGTGCGTGATCGTGACCCTCTCTGCTGTGCCGGCCGACCAGGCGAACACCGAGCGGTTGGCGATCGACTATCTCGGCGCGCTGTGGCTCTTCGTGGCCATTGTTGGCCTGGTCTTCGGCTTGGTCGAGACCCAAAACGCCAGCATTTTGTCGCCCGAAGTGGGTGGCGCACTACTCATCGCCGCCATCGCCACGGCGCTCTTCGTGGCCCGAGAGCGCAAGGCGGAGAACCCGCTGATGGAGCTCTCCTTACTGCGCCGCACCCCGAACTATCTCGGGGCGACCCTCAGCCAGGGCCTCGCGGGCATGGCCGAGATGGGGTTGGCCCTGCTCTTCCCCTTGCTCTTGATCTTGAATCTCGGCATGACTCCGGCCTTGGCGGGATTGGCCCTGATCCCGACCACGGTGCCCATGGTGCTCTTCTCCTCGGCCGCCGGTCGCTGGTACGACCGGGCGGGGGAAAGCCGCCGCTGGTCATCGGATTCGCCGTTCTGGCTGCCTCGGGGGTGGCTCTGTTCTTCGGGGTCGCCGGCGGGTCCTATTGGGCGCTCCTCCCCGGTCTCTTACTCTTCGGCACCGGGCTGGCGCTGGTGTTGACCGTCAACGACCCGGTCACGTTGGACTCGGTTCCCGAATCGGAGAATGGCCAGGCCTCAGGGGTATCGGCGACAGCGGAACAGGCGGGGGGAGCGGTCGGCATCGCGGTGCTCTACTCGCTCTTCCACACCGTCTACGTCAATCGCCTCCACCACCTCATCGATACGGGTCCCCTCAAAGACCTCACCGACAAGCAGTATGCGGCGTTGCGGGCCGCGCTGCAGGCGGCCGAGCAGACCGGCCTCAACTCCAAGCACTTCGACCCGTCGCTCACGCTCTATCTCCATCCCGCCTACAAGGCATCGGATCGGGGGTATTCGGCAGCCTTCTTGGCTGTGTCGGTCATCGCCCTTCTCGGCGCCGTGGTCTCGGCCCGACTGGTGCGGCGGCCCGCCCCTCTCGCGTCCGACGAATCAACACGCGAACCTGCCTGATCGCCATCCTCAGAGGTCGAGGGAGCGAAAGACCATGCCGGTGCGGGGCTTGGGGCTGAAGTAGGTCGTTTTCGGGGTCATGCGGAGCCGCTGCTCTGCCCACGACGAAATCTGATCGACCGTCACCGCACGCAACAAGAGCGCGGCCTGCGCTGTGCCGTCTCGCAGCGCCCCGGTCGCCTCGGCGACGCTGTGGCGGTGCACCAGTTCGTGTGGCGGGAGGTGTTCGAGTGCGACGGCCACCAGGCTCGAGTCGAGGTCGTTGCCCGCTTCGTCGTAGGTCGCGTCGTGGGGGAGGAGGAGGTACGCGCTGCCCCGAGCGATAAGGACCAACGAACCCGAATCAGCCAAGGCGGCGAGGGTCCGATCGTCGGCCGAGCCGGCCCGTACGACATCGAAGTACGCCGAGAAGGCCGCCACGAAGTCGAAGTCGTTGGGTAACCCCGAGATGGTCCGGTGGATCGCCCCGACCGTCAGCTGGTCGTCGGCCAGCTCGGTGATGAGGGCCATGATCAGGTCATGGCCACCGGCCAGGTCGCCATTGGCGGCACGACACTCGCCTTGGTAGGTGCGGGCGGTCTCGAAACGGTGATGACCGTCGGCCACCACCACCGGCGACTTGGCGATGGCTTCGGTGACCGCTTCGATGGAGTCGGGGTCGCTGAGCACCCAGAGTTGGTGCCGCACCCCGTCGTCGTCGAAGGCGTCGGCCACCGGTTCGTCGTCGCTCGGGTCGAAGGTCGCGGTGAGGCCACGGGTCATCGAGAGGCCCCAGATGGGCGACAGATTGGCTCTGGTCGCCCGCAAGAGGTCGAGCCGGTCACTCTTGGCCTTGGGCAGGGTGTGCTCGTGCGGCAAGATGTCGCTCTCTTGACCCGGTACCGGCAATTGCAGTGCGCCGATGACCCCGGTCGAGGTGCGGCCCTTGGGGTCGGTCATGCGATAGGGGTAGAGGCTGGCGAGGGGTTCGGGGCGGATGATCCCGCTCGCCTGCCATCGCGCAAAGAGGGCCGACGCCACCGCGTAGCGGTCGAGCCCGGCGGCCAGGTCGGGCTCGGGTAACTCGACCAGGACGGCGTTGGCGATGTTGCGCGACGCGAGGCGCACGCGTTCGGCGGAACCAATGACGTCATAGGGCGGAGCGAGCACCTGGCCAATCGGGGTGGATTGGGCGGCGTACCTCAGTCCACGGAAGGGTTCGAATCGAGGCATGGGGCCACTCTGGCACACCGCCTCACACCGCGGGCCTCCATTTGGCACGCCGCTTAGGTGGGGCACCGGGCCCGGGCGGGTCGGCCTCCTAGACTGGCCCGGTGGACGACGACGCGGGTCTGGACAGGATCCTGACCGCGCCCAATCTCATCACGTTGGTGCGGCTGGCCTGCATCCCGCTGTTCTTGTGGCTCTTGTTCGGCGAGAACCTCCAGATCGTGTCGGCGTTGTTGCTCGGGGCACTCGGGGCCACCGACTGGGTGGACGGCTTCGTGGCCCGTCGGTACCACCAGGTTTCAACGCTCGGGAAGATCTTGGACCCCGCCGCCGACCGCATCCTGGTCGCCACGGCGGTGATCTCGGTCATGGTCTATGGCGCCGTGCCGTTGTGGTTCGGCATCGCGACCATCGCCCGTGAGGTGCTGGTGTCGGTGATGGTATTGGCCCTGGCCTCGATGGGTGCGGCCCGCATCGACGTGCTTTGGGTCGGCAAAGCTGGCACATTTGCCTTGATGGTTGCGTACCCGGGCTTCTTGTTGACCGACGGTCCCGCCACCTGGCAACGGGTGCTGCGGGTAGGGGTCTGGATAGTGGCCATCTTGGGCCTGACCCTGGCGTGGATCGCGGCCGGCAGTTACGTGAAGCCGGCCCGCACGGCCCTGCGCGACGGCCGGGCCGCCCGGCGGAGCCTCGCATGAAGGCCGTGATCATGGCCGGCGGTGAGGGGACCCGCCTGCGGCCGCAGACCTCCAACCTGCCCAAGCCCATGTTGCCGCTGGTCGGGCGGCCCATGATGGAGCACATTGTCTCGTTGCTCCGTCGCCATGGGGTGACCGACATCGTGGTCACGGTGGCCTTCTTGCCCAATGCCATCCGCAGCTACTTCGGTGACGGCTCCGAACTCGGGGTGCGGATGGTCTACGCCACCGAGGAATCCCCGCTCGGCACGGCCGGATCGGTTCGCAACGCCATGGATGAGCTCGATGAGCGCTTCTTGGTCATTTCGGGCGATGTGCTCACCGACATCGACCTGAGCGCGGTAATCGATTTTCACGCCAAGAACGATGCGCTGGCCACGTTGGCCCTGTGCTCGGTGGACAATCCCCTCGAATTCGGGATCGTGATCACCCATGAAGACGGCAGCGTCGAGCGGTTCTTGGAGAAGCCGGGGTGGGGCCAGGTGTTCAGTGACACCATCAATACCGGGATCTACGTGCTCGAGCCCGAGATCTTCGATCTGATCCCCGGTGGGCGCCCGGTCGACTTCTCGAGCGAGGTCTTCCCGGCCGCCCTCGAGCAGGGTCGAGCGGTCTATGGCTATGTCGCCGACGGCTACTGGGAGGACGTCGGGACCACCGCGGCCTACCTCAAGGCCCACCACGACATCCTCGACGGTCTCGTCGAGGTCGACCTGACCGGATTCGAGCTACGACCGGGCGTGTGGCTCGGCAAGGGGTCCTCGGTCGACCCGACGGCGCGCATCGACGGCCCGGCCTTCATTGGGGAGAACTGCACCATTGACCAAGATGTGGTGCTCGGTGCCTATACGACCATCGGGGCCAACGTGCGGGTGGCCGAACGGGCGGAGATCCGCCACTCGGTCATTGGGGAGAACGCCTATCTCGGCCCGACGGTGCGGGTCGAGGGTGCTGTGCTCGGCCGCTCGTGCGACCTGCGCCACGGTTCTCGGTGCGAACCGGGATCCGTGGTGGGCGAGGGTTGCCTGATCGGGGCCAACGCCGCGGTGCGTGGTGACGTCAAGGTCTACCCCTACAAGGTGGTCGAGGCCGGGGCCCAGGTGAACTCGTCGATCGTCTGGGAGTCCGGCGGGACCAGGACATTGTTCGGTCGTGAGGGCGTGAGCGGCATCGCCAACGTCGACATCAGCCCCGAATTGGCGGTACGACTGGCCAAGGCCTGGGCGTCGACGCTCGAAAAGGGCGCCTTCATCACCACCTCTCGAGACACCAGCCGGGCCGCTCGGGTGCTCAAACGCGCCCTGATGGTCGGCTGCAACTCGGTTGGGGTCAACGTGACCGACCTCGAGGTGGCCACCATCCCGGTGACTCGTCACCACATCGCCACCCGATCGAACAAGGGTGGATTGACGGTCAGACTCGATCCGGCCGACCCCCAGTCGGTCACCATCCGCTTCTTCGACGAAGAGGGGCTCGACCTGACCGAGAGCCAGCAGCGCCGGATCGAGCGGCTCTATCACCGCGAGGAGTTCCGAAGAGTCACCGCGGGCGACATCGGCGACATTGAATTCTCACCCCGGGCCGTCGAGCACTACACCGCTGACCTGGTGGAGGCCTTCAACCTGCGTGCGTTCCCAAGACGTGACCTCAAACTCGTGCTCGACCTGTCCTACGGGGCCGGCAGCTACGTGATGCCGAACCTCTTGGCCAAGGTGGGCGCCGACGTCTTGAGTATCAATCCCTATGCCCAGACACCGGGAATGATCGCAGTCGAACATGCGACCAGCACGGGCCGGGTCGCCGAAGCCGTGCGCGGATCGGGCGCCGACCTCGGTGCGGTCATCGATGCGGGCGGCGAGCACCTCACCTTGATCGACGGGACCGGGCGGGTCCTCGGCAATGACGACGCCCTCATGGCCTATCTCGAGTTGATTACGGCGGTCCAAGGCCCGGTGCGCGTCGCCCTGCCGGTGACCACCAGCACCCAGGCAGAAGAACTCTGTGCGTCCCGCGACACCCAGGTCCTCGCCACCGCGCTCTCGCCGGCCGCCTTGATGGAGGCGGCGTCATCGGGCGGGGTGGTTTTCGCCGCTGATCAAGAGGGGGGCTACATCTTCCCGGCGTTCCTCCCCGCCTTCGATGCCGCGGCCGCCCTGGTCGAGCTCATCGCCCTTTTGGGTCGGGCGGGGGAGAGCCTGGCCGATGTGGTCAAGCGGGTGCCCGAGATCCCGATTCTCCACACCGAGGTCGAAACGCCGTTCGAGCAAAAGGGCCTGGTCATGCGCACATTGATGGAGCAACTGGTCGACGAGGAGGGCGAGGTCCTCCTGGTCGACGGGATCAAGGTCCGCCGGCCCGAGGGCTGGGTGCTCGTGGTCCCAGACCCCGAGGAGCCTTCGACGCACATCTGGGCCGAAGGCGAGGACTGGGCCGCCACGATGCGGTTGAGCGAGCGCTACGTGGCGAAGCTGGCCGACATACTCAGATAGGGTCGCCCCCCATGAACATTCCAGACGATTTGCGCTATTCGGCGGAACACGAATGGGTGCGCGTGGAGGGAACCCGTGCGCGCGTCGGCATCACCGACTACGCCCAAGACGCCCTCGGTGACATCGTCTATGTCGACCTGCCCGAGCTGGGTGCCACCGTCGAGTCGGGGGGACCGCTCGGTGAGGTCGAGTCGACCAAGTCGGTCTCTGAGATCTACGCACCGCTCGCCGGGACCATTTCGGCCATCAACGAGACGCTGAGCGCCAACCCCGAGCGCATCAATGAAGACCCCTACGGGGAGGGCTGGATCTGCGAACTCGAGCTCGCCGACGCCAACGCGGTCGAGTCGCTTTTGGACCCCGCGGGCTACGGCGACCTCACCGCCGGCTGAGCCGGATCGAGCGGTGGTGAGGGGCGCGACGATGCGCCAGGGAAACGCGACCGTTGTGTGGGGTACCGTGTTCGCCGTGTTCTGTCACAACTGTGGGCATCGCAATCCCGAGGGGGTGAACTTCTGTTCGTCGTGCGGAAACGCGCTGTCGACCGGGGGCGATGACGCGACCGTGACGCTGCATCCGCATGAACATCCCGACGGTCTCGAAGAGCGGCCGTCGGACGCGCTCGGGGGCGTGCCGCATGGCACCGGCGTTTTGGTGGTGACCCGCGGCTCGAACGCCGGCGTGCGCTACGTGCTCGACGTCGGTGTCACCCAAGCAGGCCGCCACCCCGACAGCGATATCTTCTTGGATGACATCACGGTGTCGAGGCGCCACGCCGAGTTCACGCAAGAAGAGGGGGGCCGTTGTGCCATTGCCGACGTCGGTTCACTCAACGGTACGTACGTGAACCGCGAGCGCATCGACAAGGCGACGCTGCGGCCCGGCGACGAGGTCCAGATCGGAAAATTCAAGCTGGTGTACCTGGTGGCAGGGGAAGAGTGAGCGGCCGCACCTACCTCTCCATTGGCGATGTGTTGACGCTGCTGCGAGAAGAGTTCCCCGACGTCACGATTTCGAAGATCCGGTTCCTTGAGAGCCAAGGGCTGGTCAACCCCGAACGCTCGCCGTCGGGCTATCGCAAATTCTTCGAACCCGACGTCGAGCGGTTGCGATGGGTACTGCGCCAACAACGCGAACATTTCTTGCCCCTCAAAGTGATCCGCGATCGTCTGGCCGCGGGCGACCTGAGCGATCTCGATGCGCCCACAGCTGACGCCGTCGACGACGCGGCGCACACCCAAGAGACACACGCGCGCACTGTGCCTCAACCCGCCGGCGTCGGCGCCGCCGCCACAAGTGCCCAACACGCCAACTCCCATGGCGGGTCGGGCGCGGCCATGAGCCGCACCGAGGCCCAACTCGCCCAAGCCGACAACGAAGCCATGGCGCGCATCGTCGCCGACGCGGAACGCGACACGCCCCGCGCGCGCCGCAGAGCGCGAATGATCGCGCACCGTTGCACGTCGTTGGTGAGACGTCGGGGGCCAACGATCACGTCGATGCCGCGCTGTCCGCCCGACACGCGAGCAACCATCCGGCCGCCGCGACCGCGTCGTCCAAGACGCCAAGCGCGGGTCACCAGTCGCGCCCGGCCAAGCAGGACGCGCCGGTTGTGGCGGGCCCGAGTGCGCACGACGCGCCGGCCGCTGCCGAACGCGAAACCAAACCCGCACCGCGCGCCCCAAGCGCGCCGTCGGCGAACGCGGGACGGGGTGCGAATAAAGCAACATCGGCTGCGTCGCCCGCACCGAAGGAGGCAATGGCCGACATGGTGACTGGTGCTGCAATGACCGCCGAGGAGTTGTGCGCGGCGAGTGGACTGACCGAGCCCGAACTCAAGGGGCTGCTCGACTTCGGGCTGATCGAGGCGATGTCGGTCGGAGGAATGTCGACCTTTGACGAGGATGCGTTGACGGTCGCCAACGTGGCCGCCCAATTCCGCAAATTTGGGATCGAGCCCCGGCACTTGCGGATGTACCGCAATGCGGTGGACCGGGAGATGGGCCTGATCGAGCAGGTCATCATCCCGTTGCTGCGCCAGCGCAATCCCGAATCGCGCCAGCGGGCCATCGACGCCGCCGACGAGCTCGGGGCCCTGGGCCAGACCATGCGGGCCAGCTTGTTGCGCACGGCGTTGCGCCGCCACGTGGGTGGCTGACCGCGCCGGGCCCGGCGGGCGCTACATTTCATAAATGGTCCCAGTCATACTGCGAGCCGTCCGAGTGGACCTGCAGTCCAATACTCCGGTCCTCTTGCTCCAAGAGACCACCGGCGAAGGTCGCACCCTGCCGATCTTCATCGGGAATCCCGAAGCTACGGCCATTGCGTACGCCTTGCAGGGCGTGAGCATGCCCCGACCGCTGACCCACGACCTCATTGGCGACCTGCTCGGCGCCCTCGAGATCAGCGTCGAGCGGGTCATCATCACCGAGCTGCGGGCGTCGACCTATTTCGCCGAGCTGCATCTGCGCCGCGGCGACGAACGCACGGTGGTGTCAAGCCGTCCCTCCGACGCGGTGGCGGTGGCGGTGCGGACCGAGACGCCGTTGTTCGTCCAAGACGAACTGATGGAGGCCGAAGGCATCATTTTGGCCATCGAGAGCGAGGACGACGAGGACGACGAATCAGTCAACGAACTGGCCGAGCAGTTCCGCGAGTTCCTCGACACGGTGCGCCCGGAGGACTTCAGCGGCTGACCCGCGGGGCGCATTTCGCGCCCCGTGGAGACAGGATCAAGGACGCACGAGGATGCGGCCGCGCACCGCACCGTCGGACACTTTGGCCAACGCGGCCCCCAGGCCTTCGAGGCCGATCACCTCGCTCACCATCTCCTCGCAGCGCTGCAGTGGAAAGAGGCCGGCCATCGTCGACCACAGGGCGCGTCGCTCCGCGATGGGGGTGGCGACGGTGTCGATGCCGAGCAGCGCCACCCCGCGCACGATGAAGGGATAGACCGTTGAGGTCAGTTCGTTGCCCCCGGTCAATCCGCTGGCCGCCACGGCGCCGCCGTAGCGCACGGTGCGCAGTGCTTCAGCGAGTGCCGAGCCCCCGACACAGTCCACGACGCCGCCCCACATCTGCGGCCCGAGCGTGCGGCCGTCGTCGGGACTGAACTGGCGACCGACGACGCGGCGCGCCCCCAGTTCGATCAGGTAGTCATGTTCGGCCGTCTTGCCGGTGGAAGCCACCACCTCGAAACCGCGGTGCGCCAAGAGCGCGACGGCGGTGCTGCCGACACCGCCCGACAGCGCCGGTGACGAGGATTGGTCCGTCGCCCGGGGTCACGCCGTGCTGTTCGAGTCGATCGAGCGAGAGCACCGCGGTGAAACCGGCCAAACCAATGATGGCGGCGGCGCGGGTCGAGATGGTGTCAGGGAGCGGGACCACCCAGCCTGCCGGTACCCGCGCCCTGGCCGCGAAGCCGCCGTGGTGGGCCACGCCCAAGTCGTAGCCCTGGACGAGGACCCGTCGACCGGGGGGCAGCGACATGAACTTGCTCTCGGCGACGGTGCCGGTGAGCTCGACGCCCGGGACCAGGGGGAAGCGCCGGGCCACTCGATTGCCCTGGCGGGTCACCATGGCGTCTTTGTAATTGACGGCGGACCACTCCACGTCGATCACGACGTCGCCCTCGCCGAGCTGGCCATCATCCATGGAGACGATGTTCGCCGCGATCACCTCACCCATCTTGGTCAGCCGGTAGGCGCGGAACGACATTGCTGCACCTTATGACAGGGCGATGCGGTGGCGGTCAGGGAGCGGGCACTACGGTCGCCTCAATGACCATTGATGCATTCGGGTATTGGCCTTCACCGCTCACCGCCGCCCAAGCTGCCGCGGGTCGCACGTCGATGTCGGAGTTGACGTCGGACGGCGCATCGCTGTGCTGGCTCGAATCTCGACCCCAAGAGGGAGGTCGCGTGGTGTTCGTGCGCTCGGTCAACGCGGAGACCACCGATGGCTCACCCGCCGGCGTGAGCATCCGCTCTCGGGTCCACGAGTACGGCGGCGGGGCAAGCTGCCTCGTGGCCGACCACGGCACCGGGGCTCTGGCCTATGTCGAACTCAGCGAACAGCGAGTCTGGCTCGCCACCCCAAAGAGCGCTCCTCGCCCGTTGAGTGCGTTGGCCCCGGACCAAGAGCGCTGGGCGCACGGTGGGCTCAGCGCATCGTCTGACGGCGATTGGGTGCTGGCGGTGCGAGAAGTGCACGTGGAGGGGACAACCCGACCCACGCGCTGCATCGTGGCGTTTGGGACCAGGGCACACAACGCCGGCGAGTCGGTGGTGCTCGCCGGGCGTGACTTCTTCGGTGCGCCGACGCTCAACGACGCAGCTGACCTGCTCGCCACGACGGCCTGGGACCACCCCAATATGCCGTGGGACAGTTCCGAGGTCCTGGTGGTTGCGGTCCGCAAGGACGCCGACGGTCTGCGGGCAGCGGCCACGGCGCACAGCGTGGCCGGGGGCGAGGGCGAGTCGGTCGGGCAGCCGGCATGGACCAGCGACGGACGCCTGCGCTTCGCCAGCGATCGGGCGGGGTGGTGGCAGCCCTATGTCGTTGCGCCGGTGGAGCGCGCCACGGACCCCGACGAGCGTGACGAAGTGCGCTGGAGCGATGCATCGGCGGAATACCACGGGCCCGACTGGGTCTTGGCCCAGCGCACCATGGTCGAACTCGACGACGGTTCGCTGATGGCGCGCCGCAGCGCAGATGGGCGCGATGCGCTCGTGCACATCGGGGCGCCGCTGGCGCCCCCGGTGGTGATCGATCAACCGTGCCACCAGATCAGCGCGCTGTGCCGTCACGGCGACGGCGTCGCTTTCATTGGGGCACCCCCCGACGGTCCCGACGATGTGTGGATCGTCGATTCGCCACAGCACCCGGCCCGCCGCCTGCGCCCGGCGCGCCCTGTCGCGCTCAATCCCGCCAGCGTGTCGGTGGCCGAGCCGTTCTCGTTGGTGGGGCGAACGGGTCGCCCGGTCCATGGGGCGCTCTTTCGCCCGACGCTACGTGGCGTCGGCGGCCCGAACGGGGCGCTCGCACCGTTGGTGGTGTCCTGCCACGGGGGACCGACCTCTGCGGCTGGCTCGGGTTTCGACGTCGTGATCCAGTTTTTCACCACGCGCGGCTTCGCCGTCGCCCGGGTTGATTACGCCGGGAGCACGGGCTACGGGCGCGCCTACCGGTGCGCGCTGTGGGGCAAGTGGGGTGAAGCAGACTCGCAGGACTGTCTCGATGCGGCGCGCTATCTGGCCGAACGCGGCGACGTCGACGAGAGGCGCATGGCCATTCGTGGTGGGAGTGCGGGCGGGCTCACCGCACTCAATGCGCTGGCCGAGCCCGAAGGCTTCGCCGCCGCGGTCGGGCTCTATGCGGTAACCGATCTGGTGGCGCTGGCCGAATCGACCCACGACTTCGAGGCCCGCTACATGGATCGACTCGTCGGTCCATTGCCTGAGGCGGGGCCCCTCTACGAGGCGCGCTCTCCGGTCAATCGGGCCGACAAGATGCGCGGGTCGGTCCTCTTGCTCCAAGGAACCGACGACCCCATCGTGCCGCCGGCCCAGGCCGAGCACCTTCGCCGCGCGCTGCTCACGGCGGGACGGCACTGTGTCGTGCGGTACTTCGACGGGGAGGGCCATGGATTCCGGCGCGCCGACACCCTGGTGGCGGCCCTGGAGGAGGAACTGGCGTTTTACCGCGCCGAACTGGATCTGTGAGGGGCGGGGGTCAATGTCGACGTCGGGTGGGGTGCCTTATGTCAGGCTGTAGGCAACCACATGTTGACCACCCCCTCTAGGCGCGGTCCGAAGGGAAGCGCCCGACGCGCCCTCACCAGAGTCGCCGCCATTGGCCCCGTGCCCGGCGACGCCATGCTCTATGGCCTCGGGGCGGCGGTCACGCTCTTGATCATCTGCACTTCGACCTTGGCGTTGTACCGCCAGTGGGGTGAGTTGGCCATTGGTCCCTATGTCTTTGGGACGGTTGCCTCCTTGGTGTTGGCCGCCGTGGTGCGCCGACGGGCGGGGCGGGTGGCACATGCGGTGCCAGGTCCCAAAGTGCTGCACCCCGACGCCGGCGAGGCCGCAGTCGGGTGGGCCCGGGCGGCCCAGTCGGTCACGCCTGCGCTCGCTCGGCACGGCCCGCCTCGCCATCGCCGCCTGCGTATTCGTCGGGGCCACCGCGGTCCCACTCGCCCTCGAGGTTCTCTGGCGCTCTGCGGGGGACCCGGGTTCGCATTATCAACCCGAGGTGGTCACCATCGAAAAGGGTGGCCAGACGGTGGCCAAGGGCAAGGATCCTTACCACGAGGTGACGAACGCGCAGGGCAAGGTGATTTACCACGTGCCCGGGCAGCCGACCTATGAGGGGTTCTTGCCGTACCTGCCCCTCATGACGGTGTTCGGCCTCCCGAGCGCGCACCATCACGATGTCGTGCTGACCGACGCCCGGATCTTCTTCAGCTTGGCCACCTTGGCCATCACGGCCCTGGCGTTGTGGCTGTGCCCGGCGGACGGGCGAAGAAAGATGCGCACGCTCCAGGTGATCGCCATCTTGCCCACCGCCGCCCTGCCGCTGGCCACGGGAGGCGATGACATGCCGGTCGTGGCCCTGCTGTTGCTCGGCATGGTGCTGGCCCAACGCCGCCAGCCTTTCGTGTCGGGCCTGGTGCTCGGCATTGTCTCGGCCATGAAGTTCACCGCGTGGCCGCTGGCCGCGTTGGCGCTGTTCGCGGCGAGGGACCGCCAGGGTCGTCGTCGGCCCGCCATGATGTTCTTGGGCATGTTGGTGGTGGCGGGGCCGGTAGTTGTCCCCTTCGTGTTCCGCGGTCCATGGGCCTTCTTCGACAACGTCGTGCTGTTTCCGCTCGGGCTCTCGGGCGTCAGCTCGCCCGCCGCCAG
>CAWDCE010000009.1:0-121010 GCA_963800725.1 uncultured Acidimicrobiaceae bacterium
TACTTCGAATAGCTGATCGTCTTGGCGTTGGTCCCCTTGTTGGCGGACAGGACGACCAAAATGGCGACGATCCCGACGGCGAGGACGCCAATCAGCCAGCGATAGTTCTGGCTCACCGGTGTATTCCCCGGTGGTGTGCCCCCCTCTCCAGGCGGGGTGTTCGGCGGCGTAGGGGGCCGATCTGGGCGCTGTGGACTCACCACTCCATGCTATTCGTCCATTTCGCGAAGCGGTAACCGCCCCCTGAGGGGAGGCCATTGAGCGCGAGGGGGGCGGTAACGTCGGGCCGATGAGCGACGGCGAATCCCCTGCGGCGACCCCGCGAGCAGGGGATCCACCTCCCAAAGTTCCCGATTTCGTGCCTGAGGGCTACGCCGTCGTGGCGACCCCGACCGCAGGGTTGAGCGAGGCGACACCCTCGGCGCCACCGCAAAGCGGTCCACAAGATGGTCCGTTCTTGGATCGTCCGGGGGCCGTTCCGACCACCAAACGGCACGCTTGGCACTGGCTGCTCTACGCCGTGCTCGGATTCATCGTCGGCCAAATCCTGGCCGCGGCGTTCGGCCTGGTGGCGGGCGCCATTGCGGGCAAGACCAGCGCGGAGATGACCAAGATCGCCTCGGCGGCCGTGCCGCCCGAGTGGTATGTGGTCTCGACCCTCCTCGGCATCTGGATCGGATTCGTGGGGGCGCCATGGCTGGCTAGCCGGCGCTGGGGAACCAAGCAGTTCTTCTCAGACCTCGGGGTCAGGTTCCGCCTGATCGACCTGGTCGGCATCGCCATCGGGATCGGGGGCCAGATTGTCGTCGGGCTGATCTACCAGCCCTTTCAACACGACATTCACAACTTCAACGCGCCGTCACAAAAGCTCACCGGTGGTGCCCACGGCGGTGGCTTCGTGGTCATCGCGCTGGCCACGATCGTGGTCGCCCCGTTCATGGAAGAGCTGTTCTTCCGTGGATTGCTCTTCAAAGCCCTGGTCCGCCTGATCGCGCCGGTCAATCCCGGTCGGGCACGCGCCCTCGGAGTCGTGGCCGCCGTGGTCCTCGACGGGCTCTTATTCGGTCTGGCTCATGGCGAGTTAGTCCAACTGGCCGGACTGGCCTTATTCGGGATGATCTTGGCGGCCGTCTCCTACCGGACGGGCCGCCTCGGCATGAATATGGTGGCCCATGCCTCGTTCAACGCGCTGGCGATCGCTTCGATACTCGGCTGGTTGCACTGAGCCGATGAGGGGCTTGGTTTGTTCGGGCGGATGGTGTCAGGGCACCTAAGGTTGACCCCGTTATGACTCGGATGGATCAAGTCTTCAAGGCCTACGACGTGCGGGGAACTGTCCCCGACCAGCTGGACGCGAAGATGTGCCGGGCGATCGGTCGGGCGGTGGCCCGATTCGCCGGAACCGACGAGATCCTTATCGCCCGCGACATGCGCGAATCTGGCGTTGAGTTGGCCGCGGCCTTCAGCGACGGCGTGCGGTCCGAAGGTGTCAACGTCACCGACCTCGGCATGGGTTCCACCGACTTCTTGTATTTCGCTTCCGGCCATCTCGACGCTCCCGGCGCGATGTTCACCGCGTCGCACAACCCGGCGCAGTACAACGGCATCAAGCTCTGCCTGTCGGGTGCCCGTCCCATCGGAATCGATACCGGTCTGGTCGAGATCGAAGATGTGGCCGAGGATCTGCTCGACGAGCCGTTGGGACAACTGAAGGGGTCGGTGCGCCAGGTCGACTTGCTGCCCCAATGGGCCGACCACGTAATTTCCTTTGTCGAGCGGCCGTTGCTGCGACCGCTCAAAGTGGTCGCCGACACGGCGAACGGGATGGGGGGCCTGGTCGTCCCGACGGTGTT
Source organism: uncultured Acidimicrobiaceae bacterium (assembly GCA_963800725.1). Classification (GTDB taxonomy): domain Bacteria; phylum Actinomycetota; class Acidimicrobiia; order Acidimicrobiales; family RAAP-2; genus Bog-473. The sequence continues at coordinate 1,854 of CAWDCE010000009.1, forward strand.
TGCCAGCCTCCCCTTCGAGGTCGAGATCCTCTTCGCAGAACTCGATGGCTCGTTTCCCAACCATCCCGCCGACCCGATCCAACCCGAGAACCTGGTCGATCTCCAAGCCGCCGTCCTCGAGCGCGGGGCCGACATCGGACTGGCCTTCGACGGCGACGCCGACCGGGTCTTCTTGATCGATGAGCAGGCCCAGCCGGTGTCGGGATCATTGACGACCGCGCTGGTGGCCGCATCGATTCTGCGCAAGCACCCAGGCGAAACGGTGCTCTATAACCTCATTTGTTCGCACATCGTGCCCGAAACGATCGAGGAGTTTGGTGGCAAGGCCTTTCGCACCAAGGTGGGCCACTCGAACATCAAGAAGATCATGGCCGACACCGGGGCCATATTCGGTGGCGAGCACTCGGGGCACTACTACTACCGGGACAACTTCCGGGCCGACTCGGGCATCATCACCGCCATGCTGGTTCTCGAATTGCTGAGCCAGAGCGACCAGACGTTGTCCCAACTGCTCGAGCCCTATCAGCGCTACAGCGATTCGGGTGAGATCAACACCGAGGTGTCGAGCCCCGCGGCCACCGTCGAGGCCATCGCCAGCCACGAACGGCTCGCCGGTGCCTCGATCGACCTCCTCGATGGCCTCACCGTCGAGCACGCGGACTGGTGGTACAACGTGCGACCGTCGAATACCGAGCCGTTGCTGCGACTCAACGTCGAAGCGGGGACCCCGGACCTGTGCGCGGCCCATGTGGCCGAGGTACAGGAATTGATTGCGCGCTTCGCAGCTGCGACGTAGAGAACCGAAGGAGAGTCATCTCGATGAGCCTTGATCCACTGCTGTTGGATGTATTGGCCTGCCCGGTCGACAAGAGTCCGCTCTTGTGGTTCGCGGACGAGGACCGCTTGTACAACCCACGGCTCCACAGGAGCTACCGGGTCGATGACGGTGTGCCGGTGTTGTTGGTCGAAGAGGGCACCGACGTCACCGACGAGGAACACGCCCGGCTCATGGCCAAGGCCGAAGCGGACGGCGTGCGGGTCACCGGACCACAAGGGGGGTGAGCGGGCCATACCCGCTCGACACCCTCGGGCTGTGGGAGGCGACCGCGGGGTTACCCGAACAGATCGAATCCTCCCTCTCCGCCGCCGCAGCCGCCTGGCGCGGGATCACTCCGGCCTACGGCGTTGACGTCTCGGCGGTCGTGGTGCTCGGTATGGGCAACAGCGGGTTGGCCGGTGAGGTGGCGGCTGCGGTGGACTCCCGCGTGCCGATCGTCGTCAATCGCGGCTTCGAGATTCCCGACTTCGTCGGCCCGAGGACCCTCGTTCTCGCTGTCTCGTGGTGCGGCGACACCGTCGAGACGCTACGTGCCGCCGAGTCGGCGATCGAGCGTGGCGCGATCGTGATTGTGGCGAGCGCAGGCGGGGCGCTCTTGGATCTCGCTCGGGCCAATGACCTGATGCATCTCGAGCTGCCGGGCGACCTCCCGGTGTCCCGCGCCGCATTCGGTGCCGCCACCTCGACCGTGTTGTTCTCGTTGAGCCACGCCGGGCTCATTGGCGACCTCACCTCGTCGCTGGCCACTGCGGCCGTGTCACTCAGTCGTCGCCGAGATGCGTGGGCCGCCAAGGACGGCGCGGCGGCCGTGGTCGCCCGGCGGATCGGGCGGACCATCCCGCTCATCTATGGATCGAGCGGGTTGGGCGCGGTGGCGGCGCGTCGGTGGAAGACCCAGATCAATGAGAACGCCAAGGCGCCGGCATTCGAGGCGGTCACCCCTGAGCTCACGCACAATGAAATCGCCGGGTGGGGGCAGAACGGTGACATGACGCGTCAGGTGCTGTCGCTGGTCTCCTTGCGCGAGCCCGCAGAGCGCGCCGCCCTGGTGCAGCGAATCGATGCGGTCAACGATGCTCTCGACGAGGTGATGGCCGATGTCATTTCGGTTTGGGCCGACGGAGGCGACGCACTTGGACGCATGTTCGATCTCGTGATGTTCGGGGACTTCGTCTCATTGCACCTCGCTGGGCGTGAAGGCACCGATCCGGGCCCGACACCACTGGTGGACGACGTGCGTCGCACCCCTTTGTAACCACAGACCCGTTGGGCGAGCGCAGGCCTCGCCGAGCGTTCGGGTGCCGCCTAGCTGAGGCGCTCGACGATCATGGCCATTCCCTGGCCGCCACCGACGCACATGGACTCGAGCCCGATGGTCTTGCCGGTGTCCTCGAGCGCATTGAGGAGCGTCGTCATGATGCGCGCACCGGTCTGGCCGAAAGGGTGGCCCAGGGCAATGGCACCGCCCTTGATGTTGAGCTTGTCCGAGCTGATGCCGAGATGTTTGGCCGAGGGGATGACCTGGGCGGCGAAGGCCTCGTTGATCTCGACCAGATCGATGTCGTCAATGGTCATGTTGGCACGGGCGAGCACCTGGCGGCAGGCGTCCACCGGGCCGAGTCCCATGATCTCGGGATTGAGGCCGGTGACCCCGCTCGCCACGATCCGGGCCAGCGGGGTGATGCCGAGCGACTTGGCCTTGGTGTCGCTCATCACAATCACCGCGGCGGCTCCGTCGTTGAGCGGACAGGCATTGCCGGCGGTGACGGTTCCGCCCTCGCGAAATACCGGCTTGAGTTTTGCGAGACCCTCGAGTGTGGTGCCTGGACGCGGCCCGTCGTCTTTGTTCACCACGGTGCCGTCGGCCAGCGTCACCGGAATGATCTCGCGCTCGAAGAAGCCGCTTTCTTGAGCGGCGACGGCTCGGTGCTGCGAGAGCACGGCGAACTCGTCCATCTCGGCGCGACTCACCTCTTCGTACTCGGCGACGTTTTCGGCCGTCTGGCCCATCTGGATGTAGACGTCGGGGAGCCCAGACGGTGGTGTCCACGGATCGGTCACCGCCGGTGTGCGCGCCGCGGTGCGCGCCTCGGCCTCGGCGAAGGCTGCATTGTGCGGGCCGGTGTCCGACGCACCGTGCATATAGCGCGACACCGTCTCGACCCCGGCGGCGATGAACACGTCGCCTTCTCCTGCCCGCACCGCGTGAGCGGCCATGCGTATCGTCTGGAGCGAAGAAGAGCAGTAGCGGTTGACGGTCACCCCCGGGACGTTGTCGAGCCCGGCCAAGATCGCCGCCACCCGAGCGATGTTGTAGCCCGCCTCGCCGGCCGGCTGCCCGCATCCCAACAGCACGTCCTCGACGTCACTCGCCTTGAGCTGAGGCACCTTTTCGAGCACGGTCTTGATGACCAGCGCTGCGAGATCGTCGGGTCGGCATTCAATCAGCGAGCCCTTGTTGGCCCGGCCGATTGGGGTGCGGCCGGTGGCGACGATGACTGCTTCAGGCATGGTGAATGGCTCCTCGGTTCGATCACATGCCCCAGGGGTCCGCCCGAGGCCGACGCCACGTTACCGGCTGGTAGCGCCACACCTCCCCGGGCCCCATTGGCTCGCTGGCCGAGGCGGACTGTAACGTGTTCTAGAAGGTAGTGATTCGGCCTCGGGGCCGATTCCGCTGCACCAACGTGCGGGGTCGCAGCCGCGGCGCGGCCGAGGAGGGACACCATGGAAATCTCGTACACCGAGGAGCAGCAGGCGCTCAAGCAGGAGTTGCGGGCGTACTACGACAATCTGTTGACCCCAGAGCTCGAGGCCGAACTCGCCCAATCACACGGCGTGGGGCCGACGGTGCGCAAGGTGGTCAAGCAGATGGCCGCCGACGGCTGGCTCGGCATTGGCTGGCCCAAGGAATGGGGCGGCCAGGGGCGCTCGGCCATCGAGCAGTTCATCTTCTTCGACGAGTCGATGCGCAGCGGTGCACCGGTGCCGATGTTGACCATCAACACCGTCGGTCCGACCATCATGAATTTCGGGACGCAAGAGCAAAAGGAGTTCTTTCTGCCCAAGATCCTGGCGGGCGAGATCCACTTTTGCATTGGTTACACCGAGCCCAATTCAGGGACCGACCTGGCGTCATTGACCACCAAGGCGGTGCGCGACGGCGACGAGTACGTGATCAATGGCGCCAAAATCTTCACCAGCTTGGCCAGCGACGCCGACTACATCTGGCTGGCGACTCGCACCGATCCGAACGTGTCCAAGCACAAGGGCATCTCGATGTTCATCGTGCCGATGGACACACCGGGCATCCGAGTCGTCCCGATGAAACTGCTCGGCGACCACGACATCAACTACACGTTCTACGAGGACGTCCGGGTACCCGCCACCAGCCTGGTCGGCGGCGAGAACCAGGGCTGGAACCTCATCACCAACCAGCTGAATCACGAGCGGGTCACGCTGTGCTCGCCGGGCATCATCGAGCGGGTGCTCGGTGACGTGCGGGCCTGGGCCCAAGACACCAAGTTGCCCGACGGGCGCCGGGTGATCGACCAGGAGTGGGTGCAGGAGAACCTGGCCCGCGTCTACGCCGAGCTCGAATTCCTTCGCCTGATCAACTGGAAGGTGGCGTGGCAGGGGACCCAGGGTCACCTCGATGTGGCCGACGCCTCGTCGATCAAGGTGTTCGGGACGGAGTTCTACCTGCGGGCCTTCCGTTCGCTTATGGAAGTCGTCGGCCAGGCCGGCTATCTCTCGAAGGGCTCGCCTGCCTCGGTGATCGCAGGTCGCCTCGAGATGTACGCCCGTTCGATGATCATCTTGACCTTCGGCGGTGGGACCAACGAGATCCAACGCGATCTCATCGCCATCTTCGGCCTCGGCATGCCGCGGTCGCTGCGCTAACCCACTTCATCGCCCACGAAACGAATAGCGAGAGCACTCACATGGATTTCACTTACAGCGAAGAGCAAGAAGCCGTCCGCGAGCTGGCCGGTCGGATCTTCACCGAGCGCGCCACCCACGAGCGCCTCAAGGCCCTCGAAGCCGCGGCGGGCGAGGGTGGGCCCTTTGACCGCGAGCTGTGGGGCGAGCTGGCCGAGGCCGGGCTGATCGGTATCGCGCTGGGCGAGGACCTCGGCGGGGCGGGGCTGGACTTCGTCGTGGCCTGCCTGGTCATCGAGGCAGCCGGCCGGACCGCCGCGTACGTCCCGGTAGTCGAGACCATGATCTATGGCGCGTCCACCATCGCGGCGTTCGGCACCGAGGCCCAAAAGGGCGCGTGGCTGCCCGCGGTCATCGCCGGTGACACCATCTTGACCGCCGCTCTGGCCGAACTTGTCGGCGAGCTGGTCCTCCCCGGTGGCACCTCGCCCGAGACCACGGCCACCGCCAATGCCGACGGTTCCTATGTGCTCAGTGGCACCAAGGCCTGCGTACCGGCGGCTTTCGTGGCCCAAGCCGTGTTGGTGCCGGCCACCTTGGTCGGCGCCGACGGCTCGCCGTCGGGTTGCGGCGTCTTTCTCGTCGACACGACAACCCCCGGAATCACGTTGGCCCCTCAGGCCACCACCACCGGCCGCACCGAAGCGATCATCGCCCTCGATGCAGTGTCGGTTCCGGCCGACCGGCTCGTCGGGGGCGATGACGCCGACGGGGCGGCCATCGTGACCGCCATGACCGAGTTCGGCATCACGGCCCTTTGCTCCCAAGAAGCGGGCGTGTGTGCCGCCGCCCTCGAGCTGACGGCGGAATACACCAAGACCCGGGTGCAGTTCGACAAGCCGATCGCCACCTTCCAGGCGGTCGGTCAACGGGCTGCCGACGCCTACGTCGACACCGAGGCCATCCGGCTGACTTCGCTCCAAGCGGCCTCACGCCTGGCCGACGGACTGCCCGCCGCCGCCGAGGTGGCCGTGGCCAAGTACTGGGCCGCCGAAGGGGGACAAAGAGTCGTCCACGCCGCCGCGCACCTTCACGGTGGCGTCGGCGTCGACCGCGACTACCCGTTGCACCGTTTCTTCTTGTTGACCGAGCAGATCGAACTCACGCTCGGCTCGGCCAACGAGAGCCTGCGCCGCCTCGGCCGCATCCTCGCCGACGAACCGGCCTAGGTTTCGCCCGCCGCCAATCCCAGCCCGTAGCCGGCCAAGAAGATGCCCGCCTCCTTGTGGCGCGGGAACCGGTCGGCGAGTTGATGGAAGGCCGCGGAGTGGTCAGGGTGGCGCAGGTGGGCCAACTCGTGGACCAGGACCGCATCGAGCACCCACGCTGGCACCGCCCGCAGCCGGTTCGAGAGCCGGATCTCCTTGGAGTGAAATGAGCACGAACCCCAGCGCGCTGATTGATTGGTGACCCAGCGCACCGACGACGGGTGCACGCCCATCTGGTAGCGGCGCACGAGGGCGAGAGAGCGGGCCATCAGTTCGTCGTCACCGACGGCGTGGCGGAGCGGGTGTTTGGCCACCAGTCGTTCCACCAGCCACGAGATCGTCTTTTCCCGATCCTCGCCGCGTAGGTGTGCGGGCAGCGATACCACGATGCGCCCGCCCACCCACTTTGCTTCCGACGTCTTGCGTCGCCGGGCGCTCGTGCGGATTTCGATCTCGGGCCAGCCCGGTGGGCTCGATGGCTCGCCTGGTTGCGAGCCGTCGTCCGCTGCGGGAATGTCCGGCGACGCCGACTCGGGACCGAGCGCGTCGAAGAGCGTCATGCAGCGAGTTTGCACCACAGCGGTGGACACGCGGTGCACGCCTGGCCAGGATCCCCGCAGCGCCCGTTGCGACGACCTACGCTCTGGGCCAGCCAAGTTGGCCACACGGGGAGGTCCGCAATGGGCGTGATTCTGGCATCATCAGGTGCCGTCATTGGAGTGATTGTCTACCTGGCGGTAATCATCTTTGAGATAGCCGCACTCTGGATGGCGTTCGTCAAGGCCGGACGGCCGGGATGGGCCGCCATCATCCCGATCTACAACCTCTACGTGATCATCAAGTTGGCCGGCCGGCCCGGTTGGTGGTTGGTCCTCTTCATCATCCCGCTTGTCAATATCGTGATCGCGCTGATCGTGTACCTCGACCTGGCGAAGTCCTACAACAAGGGCACCGGATTCGGGATCGGCCTGTTCTTCCTTTCGTTCATCTTCATCCCGATACTCGGCTTCGGTCCGGCGACCTATGTCGGCCCAGGAGGGCGGCCCGTCGCTGCTTGACCTGACCGGCGGCGTGCTCGCCGTAGTAGATGGCCGCGCAACGACGCCATGACCGTTCCGCCGTGAACGAATAGCGCGGACAGGGGCACTCGGCGGAGCCATGACAAACCAAGACGAAGGCGACGACGCGACCCCCGACGCGTCGTCGGATCCGCCACCACCTCCACCGAGCGGGTGGCGACCGGACCCAGAGTGGGCGCCCCCGAGCGCGCCGCGCCAACCACCGCCGCCCCCGCCACCACCGCCGTCCGAGGGCGCCGCCCCGCCGCCGCCGTGGCCGACGGCCTTCGCCGCAGCACCGCCTTACCAGTTGGCCCCGGTCACCCGGAAGAACCTCGTCCTCGAGACCAGGTTCGTGATGATCGCCTTCTTGGTCCCCGCGGTGATGTCGGCGGTGGTCCTCTTCGCCCAACACGTGGTCGGCGTCGGATCCATCACGCGCTTTGCCACCTACGTGAAGAATCCGGCGGACAACCTCGTCATCGGGATCTTCGCCTACCTCCCGGTGGCGGCGACCGTGCCACTGGCGCTCTTCTTGCTCGCCCGAACCGGGCAGGGACCCAAATGGCTCGGTCTCGGGTGGCCGAAATTCCGCCGGGACATCTGGCCCGGGTTGGGTTTGGCCGCGGCGGGATTCGGTTGCGAGTTCATCCTCTTGATCCCCCTGGCCCCGCTGTTGGCCGACAATGCGTCCTTGACCAATCACGTGGCGATCGGCCACGTGCCGGACTATTACGTCATCTGGGGAATTGCCATCTCGCTGACGACGGCGATCACCGAAGAAGTGCTCATCAACGGCTACCTGATCACGCGTCTCCAACAACTGGGATGGACCCCGACCAGCGCACTAGTGCTCAGTCTCGTGCTTCGCACCAGCTATCACGTGTACTACGGCCTGGGCTTCTTGCTCACCATCCCCCTCGGCTACTTCGTGACGAGGTCGTTCCAGAAACACCGCCGTCTGAACCGGGCCATCGCCGCGGATTTTCTCTATGACGCGGTACTGATCACCATCTCGATCCTCGCCTGACGCGCTTCGGTGGTCAGCCCCGGCGCGACAGCGACGGGCGGAGTGTTAGCCGAGGATGAGTTCGGCCAAGGTTTGGAGCGTGGCGGCGTCGCCGTTGACCAACATCGTCGTCGCTCGTGATTCGCGCCAGGCCGCGAGGTCGTCGCGGATCTTTTCGACCGGACCGATCAACGCAATGTCTTCGACCATCGATGTCGGCACGGCGGCGGCGGCATCATCCTTGCGGCCGTCGAGGTAGGCGTCTTGGATTTTGGTCGCCGCTTCTTCGTAGCCCATGCGGGCGAACACGTCGAAGTGGAAATTCATCTCCTTGGCCCCCATGCCACCGATGTAGAGCGCCAAGAATGGTCGGAACCCGTCGGCGGCCGCATCGGTGTCATCGGCGATGACCGTCGGTGCGAAGGCCAAGATCTCGAAGTCATCGGCACTGCGTCGGGCGTGGGGTCGCGCGAGACCCTCGTCGATGGAGGCCTCGAAGGAGGACATGGCCTTGGGCGAGAAGAAGATCGGAAACCAGCCATCGGCGATTTCGGCCGCCAGGGCGACGTTCTTCGGTCCTTCGGCGCCCAAGATGATCGGAATATCGGGGCGGAGTGGATGGGTGATGGGCTTGAGGGGCTTGCCCAGTCCGGTGCCACCGGGGTAGGGCAGTGGGTAGTGCGGACCGGCATTGGTGACCGGAGCCTCGCGGGCGAGGACCTGGCGCACGATATCGACGTACTCCCGGGTGCGGGCCAAGGGAGCCGGGAATGACTGGCCGTACCACCCTTCGACGACCTGGGGACCCGACACGCCGAGCCCGAGGACGAAGCGGCCACCAGAGAGGTGATCCATGGTGAGCGCGGCCATGGCCATGGCGGTGGGGGTGCGGGCCGAGAGCTGGCACAACGAGGTGCCGAGTCGCACCCGCTCGGTGCGAGAGCCCCACCACGCGAGCGGGGTCAGGGCGTCGGACCCGTAGGACTCGGCAGTCCACACCGAATCGAAGCCCAGGCGTTCGGCCTCTTCGACCAACTCCACGGCGTTGGGCGGTGGACCAGCCCCCCAGTAGCCGAGTTGCAAGCCAATCTTCATGTCCTTCATGGCGCGTTCTCCACTTCTGCGGCGCGGCACACGGTGTGCCCGAGCTAGAGCTTGTCCAATATCTCTTCGGCGAACCACTTGACGGCGTCGATCCGATCCGAGAGGGCCTTGTCGTCGGGGGTGGATGCGTCAGTTGTGACGAACATCCAGGGTGCGCAAACGAAGTCAGTGACCCCGGCGTCGATGAACCGGTGGAACATGTCGATCTTCGGGTACTCGTTCAGCGACAGATAGATCCGGAAGGGGTCATTCTGCCGACCTTGTGACTCAAGCGCCGCTCGCAACGACGCCAGGTGGTTCCACGCCTCTTCTTCGCTGTAGGCGCCCGCAGCGATCCATCCGTCACACAACGCGGCGGTGCGACGCAGCGCAACCGGGGAGTGCCCGCCCCCGATGATCGGGATCGGTTCGCTCGGCGAAGGTTCCATCTGGCATTCGGGGACGTCGTAGTAGGTGCCGTGGTGCTCAACCCACCCGCCCTTCCACAGTGCGCGCAAGGCGACGATCATCTCGTCGAGGCGCTTGCCCCGGGTGGCGAAGTCCTGACCGGTCTGATCGAACTCCTCTTTGCACCAGCCGACACCGACGCCCAGGCGTACCCGGTTCTCCGACAAGACGGCGGCGGTGCCGACCGACTTGGCCACGGTGATCAGGTCTCTGGCCGGCGCGATGTAGACGCCGGTGGTGAAGGTGAGGTGCTCGGTAACCGTCGCCAAAGCTGAGATCACGCACATTGGATCGGGCCACGGCGTCTCTGACTCCCATCCCGGTGCGCCGTCCTCGCGCACCGAATAGGTGTAGCGCGACTCGAGCGAACGCGGATTGAAAAGGTGGTCCGAGATGTAGATGCCGCCGTAGCCGAGTTCGTCGGTGATCTTGGCCAGCGGTACCGCCTGGCGGGTTGGTAAGAAGGTGATCGATTGGTGGAAACGGGCCGGAGCGTCAGGTCGGGGCGAAGGCGGCGTGGTGGTCACGTCGCTCAGCGGGCCTGGGCCGGCAGCGGGGTGCCACCAATTGGCGCCGACGGGGAGAAGGCGACCGGAATGTGCTTGGTCCCGTTGATGAAGTTCGATTGCAATCGCTGCACCTCACCGTCGAGTCGGATGTCGGGCAATCGGTCGAGCAATCGGTCGAACATGACCATGATCTCCATGCGGGCCAGATTGGCTCCGAGGCAGAAGTGGGGGCCGCCGCCACCAAAGGCGATGTGATTGTTGGGCGAGCGGGTGATGTCGAAGGTGTCGGGATCGGCGAAGACCTTCTCGTCACGGTTGGCCGAGGTGTGCCAAAAGACGATCTTGTCGTCGGCCTTGAGGGCCTGGCCACCGAGCTCGGTGTCGGCAACGACCGTGCGCCGGAAATGCATGACCGGGGTCACGTAGCGCAGCATCTCTTCGACCGCGCTCGAAAGGAGGCTGCGGTCATTTCGCAACAGCTCCCACTGATCTGGGTGGTCGAAGAACGCGGTCATCGCCCCGGACATGAGGTTCCGAGTCGTCTCGTTGCCCGCCACGATCAACAACATGAAGAAGAGGTCGAGTTCGAGCTGATCGAGCTTTTCGCCCTCGACCTCGGCATCGATCAGCACCGACACCAGGTCTTGGCGCGGGGCGAGACGCCGCTTCGCCGCCAACTCCTCGGCGTAGCTGAACACGGCCATGGCCGCTTCTCCCGAATCGAGCCCCTCGACCTGGTACTCGGGATCTTCGGACCCAATCATCCGATTCGACCAGTCGAAGACCTTGCGGCGGTCCTCTTGGGGGACGCCGAGCAATTCGGCGATGACCAGCAGCGGGAGCTCGGCTGAGATCTCCTCGACGAAGTCGGCGGTGCCCCGCTCACACACTGCGTCGATGATGCCGTCGGCGTAACCGACGATCTGGTGTTCGAGGTCGCGCACCAGCTTCGGGGTGAAGCCCTTGTTGACCAGTCTGCGGTAGCGCGTGTGCATGGTCGGATCCATGTTCAGCATCATCATCTGTTGCTGCGCGAGCTGTTCTGCGTCCATGTCGGCAAACAGCGCGGAGTGCTTGGCCGATGAGAATCGTTCCCAATCCCGATTGACGGTGACGCAGTCCTCGTAGTCGGTCACGGCCCAGAAGCCGCCCCTCGGGGCGGAGGGCTCGGGGTGCCAGTAGACCGGTGCTTCCGCTCGAAGCTCGCGGAACCATTCATGCGGCACCGCAGCGACAAAGTTCCGCCCGTCGATGAGATCGATCTCTTCAAGTCCCATGATGGTGGTCCCCTTTCGGCTCGCCCGGCCGGCCGTCGGGGCTGGTCGGCTTCGCACCCGCCCCCGCTGTGCAATAACTAGAACGTGTGTCAGTGATCATAGGCACAGCAACTTTGGGTCAGGATCGGCAACGGATCGGTGCGATTGACTGCACTGGCCGTGACGAGGGCGCCCAGTCGACTCGGTGCGGGATCTCGCCGAGCGACCAACGGGATCTCGTGGCCGGCTCGCCGGTCCAAGGGTGGGCCAATGGGCTCTCGACCATGGTGGTGACCAGCGCTCGGGGGATCGCAAAGAGAACCTGTTACAGTTTTGCGCTAGCGCGGCCTTGACCTGCAGGGACCGCCGAAACGACGCCGAGGTGTGCCCCATGTTCCTCGAAGAGAGCCCTGAACAGCAGCAACTTCGCAAAGAGCTGCGGACTTACTACGCCGAACTCTTGACCGACGAGGTCAGGGCCGGATTGGTCGAAGGCGGCGAAGGCGGCGATGCCTGGAGCAAGGTGGTCCGCCAAGTTGGCCAAGACGGATGGTTGGGCATTGGTTGGCCCACCGAATTCGGGGGCCAAGGACGACCGGCGACCGATCAGTTCATTTTCTTCGACGAGACGCGTCGGGCCGGCGCCCCGTTCCCCTTCGTGACGATCAATACGGTTGGTCCGACCATCATGCAGTACGGCACCGACGCCCAAAAGGCGTATTTCCTTCCGAAGATCTTGGGTGGTGAGCTCAATCTTCGCCATTGGCTACACAGAACCAGAGGCGGGCACCGACTTGGCTTCTTTGCGCACCAAGGCAACACGCGACGGTGATGAATACGTCGTCAACGGCGCCAAGATCTTCACCAGTGGCGCCGATCAAGCTGACTACGTCTGGTTGGCCGTGCGCACCGACCCCGACGTCGCCAAGCACAAAGGCATTTCGATTCTGTGTGTGCCGACGACGACTCGTGGGTTCGAATGGTCCATCATCAACACCGTCGGTGGGCTGACCACGACCTCGACGTTCTACAACGACGTGCGGGTCCCGGTCGCCAACCGGGTCGGCGAGGAGAACGAAGGGTGGCGGATGATCACCACCCAGTTGAACCACGAACGGGTCGGTCTGGCCGCCTGGAGCGGTCTGGCCATCTCGATGTTCGAGGACGTGGTGCGCTGGTGCGCCGCCGAGAAGACCGACGACGGCCGCACCGTGATCGAGCAGCCCTGGGTGCAGTTCGATCTGGCCAAATGTCACGCCGAGCTGGAGGCCATGTGGCTGCTCAACTGGCGCATGGCCGTCCACGTGGCCGACGGCGAACTCACGGGGGCGGAATCCTCGTCGATAAAGGTGTTCGGCACCGAGCGCACCATTGAGGTGTTTCGTCTGATGGCCGGCATCATCGGCGCAGCGGGATATCTCACCCCCGGTTCGCCCGGCGCGTTGCTGCGGGGCCGACTCGAAGCGACCGGCCGCCAGGCCCAGATCAACACCTTTGGCGGGGGGGTGAACGAGGTCCAGCGCGAGATTGTGGCAACGGCCGGCCTCGGGATGATCAGAGGGGCCCGATGAGCGATCGGCTCACCGAGCTCGAACCGTTTCCCGATCACAGCGAAGCACTGGCGAAACTGGTCGGCCAGCCGTCCGGCCCGGCGCAGTTGTCGCCCCACGCCGTCAATTCCCCAATGATCCGTCACTGGGTCGAGGCCATGGGTGACCACAACCCGCTCTACGTGTCGAACGAAGTGGCGCAGGCTCACGGCTATGCGGGCGCCATCGCCCCGCCAACGATGCTCCAGGCCTGGATCATGCGGGGACTACGGGCCACGATGATGATCGACGCGGCGCGTGACGCCAGCGAAGACCCCGACACCGGTGCCAACGACTCGATGATGCATCTGCTCGACCTCGAGGGACTCACATCGGTGGTCGCGACCAATTGCGAGCAACGCTACGCTCGTCCGCTCGTGGTCGGTGACCGACTCTTGGTGCGGTCGGTGATCGAAGGCATCACCGACCCCAAGCGCACCGGGCTCGGTACCGGACGCTTCATCACCACCCGCTTGGACTTCACGGCGGTCAAGGAGTCAGAAGTTGAGGAGGACCCCTCGCCCGAAGCCGTAGAAGCGCTGGCCAAACGTGGCGAGCACGTGGCGACGATGCGCTTTCGGATTCTCAAGTACCTGCCCGGTGCCCGAGCGAGCGCCCCCAGGCCACCCCGGCCACGGCCGGCGCTGACCCAGGACAACCGGTTCTGGTTCGAAGGTGCCGGCGCGAGCACCGACTCTTGATCCAGCGCTGCACGTCGTGTGGCACGCTGCGCCACCCGCCCTTGCCGGCATGTGGAACCTGTCGTTCCTTCGAATGGGACACCGTGACGGCGAGTGGACGAGGGACGTTGTATTCATTCGTAGTGGTGCACTATCCCCAGGTGCCGTCGTTCGACTACCCGCTGGCGATTGGATTGGTGGAACTCGAAGAAGGTACCCGCGTGGTCGCCAACATCGAAGGGGTTGATCGATCTGCCCTGTCGATCGGCATGAAACTGCACGCCACATTTGTCGATTACGACGACGAGTTGTCGCTCCCGGTGTTCGGGCCGGCGACCTCGGCCCGAGGAGGAGCAGCCTGATGAATTTCGCATTCACTGAAGATCAACTGGCGGTCGCCGAAGCCGCCAAAGGCCTGCTCTCGGGACTGGTCACGCCCGATCGGGTGATGGGGATCGAGCTCTCCGACGATGTGGTGGACCGCGAGCTGTGGGCCTCGCTGGCCGGTGCGGACCTCTTGGGGTTAGCGGTGCCCGAGACACACGGTGGAGCCGGTTACGGTTTGACCGAACTGTGTTTGTTGTTGCAGGCCCAGGGCAACGTGGTGGCCCCGGTCCCGTTGTGGGCCACGTTGATCTTGGGCGCGATGCCCCTGGCCGCACTCGGTTCCGAAGAGCTCAAGGACCGTTGGCTCCCCGGGGTGGTGGCGGGCGACGTCATGCTCAGTGCCGCGCTCAACGGGGTGGCCCTCGGCGTCAATGCAGTCCCGGCGATCACCGCCAGTGCGCAAAGCGGCGGCGGTTGGATCCTCAATGGCACCGAACTGGCAGTCCCGCAAGCCCATCTGGCCCAACGCATCGTCGTGCCGGCGCGCACCGCGGACGGCGACGTGATCTTGGTGCTCATCGACCCGGCCGCACCCGGCGTGTCACTGGAACGCACGGTGACCACCAACCGCGAGATCCATCCGCATCTGCATCTGCACGATGTCGCCGTGCCGGCTGGTGAAGTGCTGGCCGAAGGGGCTGCGGCCCGCGCCGGGATCAACGACTTGGTGAATGCCGCGACCACCGGGCTGTGCGCCCTGACGGTCGGGGTCTGTGAAGCAGCCCTCGAGCAGACGGCGGCCTACTTGAACCAGCGCGTCCAATTTGGACGACCCTTGAGCAGTTTTCAGGGCACGATGTTGCGCGCCGCGGATGCCACGATCGACATCGAAGCGATTCGGGTGACGTTGTGGAACGCGGCGTGGCTCATCGACACCGGTCGCGACGCCGCCGACGCCGTGCAAGTTGCCAAATGGCAGGCTTCTGAGCGTGGACAGCGAACAGTGCATGCCACCCAGCACCTTCATGGCGGCATGGGTGCAGACATCACTTATCCCATCCACCGCTACTTCCTCTGGGGAAAGCAGCTCGAATTGCAGCTCGGCGGACCGAGTCTGCAGCTCTCCGTCTCGGCGCGCGGATCGCGGGCAAAGCACTGGCGGAACGGTCGGCGTGAGCGTGGCCCACACCCCGGTAGTCCTGGCCGACGTCAGCGTCGGTGACGTCCTGCCCGAGCTCGTGATTCCCATTACCCGGACGCTCATTGTCTCCGGGGCGCTGGCGAGCCGTGACTACCAAGACGTCCACCACGATTCCGAACTGGCCAAGCACCGCGGCTCGAAGGACATCTTTATGAACATCTTGACCACCAACGGCCTGGTCGGGCGTTACGTCACCGACTGGTCCGGGCCATCGAGCCTCATCACCGAGGTCAACATCAGGTTGGGGGCGCCCAACTACCCCGACGACGTCATGACCTTCACCGGCTCGGTCATCGAGGTGGGACCGCCCGCCGAGGACGAAGAGACGGGGCCGGTGACAGTGGCCAATTACGCGGCGCCAACAAATTGGGGGACCACGTGACGGGCACCGTGACGGTGTCGCTGCCGGTCCGGGCGAACGGTGGCGCATGAGCGGTCACAGCTTTTCGGCAAGGTGGCCATCGCCGGCATCGGGGCCACCGAGTTCTCCAAGGATTCGGGTCGTTCGGAGTTGCGGCTCGCCACCGAGGCCGTCGATCTCGCCCTCAAAGATGCGGGCATCGCACCCGCCGAAGTCGGCGGGATGGTCAGCTTTAGTTCCGACACCAATCCCGACATCGATATCGCCCGGGGACTCGGCATGGGCGACCTCACGTTCTTCAGCCGCATCCACTATGGCGGGGGTGCCGCAGCCGGCACCGTGCAACAGGCCGCATTGGCGGTAGAAGCCGGCGTGGCCGATGTCGTGGTCTGCTACCGCGCCTTCAATGAACGCTCCGGTTCGCGTTTTGGTGCCGGCGTGCAGGGCCGTCCGCCGATCCCCAACGCGGAGAGCGCACACCTCGCCTCCTATCTGCCCGTCGGTCTTCTCACACCGGCGTCGTGGGTCGCCATGGCCGCCCAGCGCTATCTGCACGTGAACGGGGCCACGAGTGAGGACCTCGGCCGGGTGGCCGTGGCCGATCGGCGCCATGCGGCCACCAACCCCAAAGCCTGGTTCTACGAGCAACCCATCACGTTGGCCGACCATCAGGCGAGCCGCTTCATCGTCGAACCCCTCCACCTGCTCGACTGCTGTCAGGAGACCGATGGCGGTCAGGCCCTGGTGGTGACGTCGCTCGAGCGGGCGTGCGACCTGTCGAGCACGCCGGCGGTCATCAAGGCCGCGGCCCAGGGCTCGGGCGCGGGGCAGGACATGATGACCAGCTACTACCGCGACGACCTGCTCGGGCTGCCGGAAATGGCCGTGGTCGCCCGCCAGCTGTGGGAGACATCGGGTTTGGGGCCGGCCGACATGCAGGCCGCGATCTTGTACGACCACTTCACCCCTTACGTGCTCTATCAACTCGAGGAGTTGGGCTTTTGCGCCAAGGGCGAGGCCAAGGACTTCATCAAGGACGGCCGTATCGAGATCGGAGGCTCCTTGCCGATCAATACCCACGGTGGACAGCTCGGCGAGGCCTATCTCCATGGGATGAACGGGATCGCCGAAGGCGTGCGCCTCGTGCGCGGCACCTCGGTAAATCAGGTACCCGACGTCGAGCACGTGGTCGTCACCGCCGGCACCGGCGTGCCGACCAGTGGCCTGGTGCTCGGGGCCGACCGATAAGGCGCTCCGAACTTCCCGCTCGATGCCGTCGGGGCGGGATCGAGCGTTGCCCTAGCCCGTGCACGCCCGGTTGACGGTGGTCAGTCCGTCGACGCTTACTTGGATCGGGCCCACGCCCGGGGCGTACCAGGTGGTGAACCTCGAATATTTTGTCGAGGGTCGGACCAAAGGCCCCAGCGAGCAGTTTTTCGGCACTCGGGACGGCGTTGGTGACCGAGAAGGAGCCGATCTTGGACTTGATCTCGAGCACGTGGTGATACGTTCCCATCGGAACAGTCAGGCTGGCGACGGCCTGGCCACTCTGGCGCAAGGCAATCGAAATATCGAGTGAGGTCTGATTGGCCTTGAGGGCCGGCGAAAGTGCGGAGAGCTCACTCGCCGGCAGCGGGAGCACCTCGTGGACCGTGGACACTCCCGTACCTCCGGCGAGCAGTTTCTTGACCGTTGGGTAGATGGTAAATCCGACGGAGTGCTCAGACTGGCCACTCAAGAGTGCACTCGAAGGCTCGGATTCCAATCTTCCGTCTTTGGTCAATAGGTAGTGACTACTGGCATTGATCGGCTCGTCCTTGCCGGCTGCGTGCACCGAACCTGATTGGTTGATCACGATCTCCTTACCTGCGCCATTTGAGGTGATGGACGCGACCGTCAGGGTCTCGGTCCCCGACGTGTCGGCCGTGGTGAAGGACTCGGTACAGGTCAAGCCGACTCTTGGCGGGTAGAAGTAGTTCGACCACGTCGCCTTAGGTGCGATGGCGGTGTCCTTGCCAGTGCCGTGCGCCGTGGCGGGAAGAGCGGCCCAGGGCAGAACGGAACCGGCGAAACCGAGCACAAGCGCACCGATCGTCAATGATCGAAGAGGGGGCACCGCTCAGCTCTTGGACGACGCTTGATCGGAGGCGTCATAGAACGTGACCGAGACCGAAGTCGGGGTGACGTCGTTGGAAGGTTGGGGACCAGTCGCGAGGCCGGCGAGATGCGCGTCGAGGTGGGCCTGGGTCTCCCAACGTTCAAAGAGAATCACCCGGCCCGCCTCAATGGGGTCGGCACTGAAGCTGTAGTCCAAGCAGCCCGCTTCGGCCCGTGACGCAGCCATGAGCTCGAGGCGGCCCGCGATGAACGCGTCGCGTTGGCCAGGTGCCACTTCGAAGGTCCCACCGACAATGATCACGTTGCCTCCCGAGAATTGACCCATGGTGGAGTCATTGCTTCTTTCTACTTGGCGCTCCGCCCTGGCGTGACGATACGGGCACGTGGCGATCAGTCCGCCCCGGCGACCACAAGGCGCAGTCCGGCGTCGCAGGACTCTTGAGCCAAGAGGTCACCATGGCGCTCGTGCCACCGCCCGCTCGCCAGATCTTCGGCCAAGCGAGCCATGCCCGGCTCAATGTCGCGGTCGTCGAGCCGGGCGAAGGCGGAGATGCCGGCCCGGACCTCGGGGCGCAGATACTGCTCGGGGCGTCGCCAATACGCCGAGGCAAATCCGTCCGTACAGTTCGCACCAACCGCAATGACCTCGATGCGGCACGGGCCGAGAGCGTCGGTGACCTCTCGCAGTGGCACGTCCCGCGCCAGGCCAATGACTGCGGGGACGTATTCGTAGAACACCCACAGCGCGTCGTGTATGTCGGGGTCGAAAGTGAAGATCACCTGACGCCGCGCCACGCGGCGCAGTTCGGCCAACCCGGCCGAGAGGTCCCGCCAATGGTGCACCGTCAGGGCCGCCATGGCCACGTCGAAGGTGTCGTCGGGAAACGGAAGTTCCTCGGCTACCGCCTGAATGACCGGAGCCGCATTCCCGCTCCGTTGGCGCAGCATGACCACTGACGGCTCCACCGCGACGATGGATCGCGACGGGTCCTCGTAGGAGCCAGTGCCGGCACCGACATTGACGATGTGCCGTGCGTCACCTATGGCGGCCCAGATCTGCGCCGCAATGTCGGGGTCGGGCCGGCGGAAGTTGGTGTAGCCGCGCCCGATTTCGTCGTAGCGCTGGCCCGACACGTCTAGATAACCCGGTCGCTCACCGCGGCTTCGAGACCTACGGCGTCCTGGTCGTCCAGCAACTCGTAGCGTGCCGCCTTGTCGCGGCGCCACAGCACGGGATCGCTGCAATTCCAGCGTTCGGCACGAAGGCCGCGCTTGAGGACCTTGTTGGTGGCGGTGATCGGGAGGGCCGACGTCATGCGCACGAACCTCGGTGCCCACTTCGTCCCGAGATCAGGCTGAGCGTCGAGAAATTCGGCCAGCTGTTGGGCGTCGAGGACCTCGAGGCCGGCCTTGAGCTGGACGGCCGCCATCACCTGGTCTCCAACGACCGGGTCGGGAACGGCGTAGACGGCGGCGAGGAGAACATCGGGGTGGCGCTGGAGGATGCGCTCGATCGGGGCCGAGGCAAAGTTCTCGCCGTCGACGCGCAACCAGTCATGGTCGCGACCGGCAAAGTAGAAGAAGCCCTGCTCGTCGCGGTAGGCGAGGTCACCGGTCCAGTACCAACCCTCGCGCAGTCGGGCGCGCTCCGCCTCGTCGTTGCGCCAGTACCCCTCGAATCCCGCCCCGCCGGCCTTCGAGACCAGCTCACCGATCGCCGCTTCGGCGTTGAGGAGCCGGCCATTGTCATCGAAGCGCGCCGGCGGGCACTCTTCCCCGGTTGCCGCGTCCAGGACGACGGTGCCTTCGGGAGCGCGCCCGAGGGCACCGGGTGGGGTGTCGGGGGTGCGGGCGACGGTCGCTCCGCCTTCGGTCGAACCGTAGGCGTCGGTGACGCTCAGTGCGAAGCGTTGCGCGAAACGCGCCACGTCATCGGCCGATCCCTCATTTCCGAAGGCCCGAATCAACGGGTTGTCCGCGTCGTCGGGCTGCTCGGGCGTGGCGAGGATGTAGGCCAGCGGCTTGCCGACGTAGTTGAAATACGTGGCGCCATACTTGCGGACGTCGGGGAGGAAGCCCGACGCCGAGAAGCGTCCCGTCGAGGGGAGTGCGACGGTCGAGCCGGCCATGAGGGCCGGACCCCACCCCGCCATGAGCGCGTTGGAGTGAAAGAGGGGCATGGACAGGTAACAGACGTCGCGCTCGTTCAGCGCGTACATCTGGGCCACGATGGCACCGATGCGCGCCAGCCTTCCCTGGCTGCACAGGCAGGCCTTGGGTGCGCCCGAGGTGCCCGACGTGAACAACAAGTACCCAAGTGAGTCCTCGGTCACCAATGGGTCAGCGACTTCGTCGGGCGTGGCACCCGAGTACGGGCGGAGCGCTTGCTCGGCGACCGGGCCGTCGGTGACGAGAACCCGGGCGCTGTCGCCGGCGACGGTCCCGAGCGCATCACCAATGGCAAGGCCTTCGACCAGGCCGAGCGACGTTGCGTCGGTGACCAAAAGCTGGCACTCGGTATGGCTGAGATCGCGGGCCAGTTCATCGCCCCGGTGGGTCGGATTGGCCCCGACGACAACCGCCCCCGCGAGGGCGGCCGCCTCGAGCCAGTAGATGAACTCGGGCACATTGTCGAGCAGGACCGCCACATGGAATGGCCCGGGTGAGCGGTTGGCCCTCAGCCACGCCGCCCGTTCGGCCGCCCGGGTGACCACTTCGCGATGCGTCAGCGAGAGATCGCCCGCGACGAGACCCACCCCGGTGTCCGTGGCGCGGTTGCGCACGGCTTCGGCAATCGTTTCAGGCTGACCCATTACATCTCCGAACTGCCCTGACCTGGGAGGGAATACCCATTATTGGAACACGTTGCATTTTAGACCATGTCGTGTTACCTTCGCTCGATCGCGCCCGGGACTGTTCCGCGGCGCAAGAGCGGAGGACGGGTCAACTCCATGGAATTCGGGATTTTCAACGCCGCGTGTCTGCTGCCGAAATACCGCGCCCTGCACGGCGAGGCCGCCGAGCACGACCGCATCATGGATGAAGTCGCCTTCATCGTGGCGGCCGACAAGGCCGGGTTTAAGTACACCTGGGCCTCAGAACATCACTTCTTGACCGACTACTCGCACCTCTCGGCGTCGGAGTCTTTCTTGGCGTTTGTGGCGGCCAAGACCACCAACATCCACATTGGTTCGGGGATCTTCAACATCACGCCCCCGGTCAACCATCCGGCCCGCATCGCCGAACGCGTCGCCATGCTCGACCACCTTTCAGAGGGTCGGTTCGAGTTCGGCACCGGGCGCGGGATCGTCGACCACCGAGCAGCGGGGGTTCGGGATCGAAGACCCCGACATCACCCGTGAGATGGTGGCCGAGGTACTCCCCCAACTCGTCGAGATGTGGAAGGACGAGGAGTACAGCTACGACGGCAAGTTCTTCTCGATGCCCAAGCGCAATGTGCTTCCCAAGCCCTACTCGTCCCCCCATCCCGCCATCTGGATGGCTGCAGGTAGCCCGTCGACCTTCGATCTGGCCGCTGAGCTGGGTGTCGGAATCTTGTGCTTCGGCTTTTCGACTCCCGACCAGCTCACCCCGCTGGTGGCGCGGTACAAAGAGAAGATCGCCGAGTGCAAGAACCCCGTTGGCGGCTTCGTCAACAACAACGTGATGATCACCACCCAGATGATCTGCATGGAAGATGGCGCCAAAGCCCGTCAGGCCTTCTTGGACTCCGAGTCGAACTACCACCTGAGCTTGGTCTTTCGTTACCTCGACACCTTCCCCAAGCCTGCCGGGTTGCCCGAGTGGCCCGACCTTGTGCCGGCCATGGACGCGGCCACATTGGACGCGGTCATCGCGTCCGGCGACATCGCCGTCGGGACGCCCGACGAGGTCACCAAGGCGATCGAGAACTACGCGCGGACCGGAGCTGACCAGCTCTCGTTCGGGATGCTCTCCACTTCGATGTCGCGCGAGACGTGCGAAGAGGCCGTAGAGACCTTCGGCAAGCACGTCCTCGGCAACTTCGACAAGGACCCGGTCCACAGCACCACCAAGCAGCGCCTGGCTCAGGGCGGCAAGTAATCGAGGCGCCCAGGCTCGCCGTGGTGGCGGGATCAGGTCGTCAGCTGCACCATTGGTGCACCTGTCTACGATGAGTCACGTGTGGGCCAAGTTGACGGTGTGGTTCGACCGCGTGATCGGTCGGCGCTTCTATGTCGCGCATCGTGCGGTCTACCAAGCCAGTGGCGGTTGGGTCGGCCACCGCAGTGGGGCGGGTCCGATGCTCTTGTTGACCACCGTTGGTCGAAAGTCGGGCCTGTTGCGCACTCATCCGCTGCTCTACATGCCCGACGGTGCCAACTATGTGGTGGTCGGTTCAAACGGGGGGCGCCCCGAGCCGCCGGCCTGGGTGCTCAACTTGACCTCGACGCCCAAAGTCAAGGTCCAGGTCGGGCGCACGGTGTTCTACGCCCACGCCCGGTTGCTCCGTGGCGACGACGCGGCCGCGATGTGGCCCCGCCTGACCGAGCACTATTCGGGGTGGAGTTATTACCAAGAACTGACCGAGCGCGAGCTGATCGTGGTGTCACTCGAGCCGCGCTGGCCGGCCTCCGCACAGCCCTAAGGCCTCGCCGCGCCACGTTCAGGGACGATGCAGCGCGAAGTCGTCGTGTAACCAGCGCCGGTAGATCTCGATGGCGATGTCATCAGGTGTCCGGTCCATTGCGTCAACGCAATGCTGTTGGGCCACGCCGTGTCGCTCGAACTGTGTCCACAACTCCTCGACGACGAATTCGTCGGCGAGCGCTCCCGCGTGTTCGGGTTCGCTGCTGCGGGTCTGGACGCGGGCGCGCACGACCGGCAGGGGAGCCCGCAGCACCGCGTAGTGCAGTTCGATCCCGAGTGGCTCGCAGGCCGAGACAAACAAGTCGATCATCGGCGGGAAGAGGATCCCTTCGGCGACGGTGAAATAGCCGCCCGCGCAAAAGGTGGCAACGGCCGAGGCGGCTGCGGCCAGCACAACGCGGTTCTGCTGGTGGGCCTCTTCCCGCCACGGCGCAATGGCCCCACGCATGAGTTTGGCGAAGAACCAGTCAAGGTCCAAGCAGACCGACAGCGGCGCCTTCTGCGCCACCAGCGGGGCGACGGTCGTCTTGCCGCAGCCTGGTGCCCCGGTCAAGAGGAGAAGTCGGCCGGGCGCCATGCCCTCATCATCGTGTGAGGACGCGCAGTGCCTCGACGATGTCGTCGACCGTGGCCAGGGCGGCCACCAGGGCGAGCGAACCTGACAAGAGGGAGTCGCCGTACTCGATGGGCACGCCCACCACGGCATCGGTCGCCACCACGACCTGGTAGCCGAGATTGACCGCTTCGATGCACAGGCCGAAGACCCCGACATTGAGCGAGACGCCCGTCACCACGACGACCTTGACCCCGAGGCCGGACAAGGTGGCGTGCAAGGGGGTGCCACCAAAGGGCGACACGCCGTGGCGGCGCGACGAGATGTGGTCGGTGACCTCGGCCCCGAGATCCTGGACCAGCTCGGTGGCGGGGGTATTCGCCAAGAGGTGCTCGGGTTTGCGGAGCACCGCGGTGTGCAGTGGGGTGTTGACCACCGTTGCGGCCCGATCGGCTGCGAACTCCGCCGTGCAGTGCACGACGGGAAGGCCGGCATCGCGACAGGCGGTGAGCAGGCGGGCGGCGTGGCCCACGATTGAGCGCGCCGACGCAGCTTCGGCCAATTCAGCGAACGTGGCCAGGTCGCCCATCACACCCCGCTGGAGTTCCATGGTGAGCACGGCCGTCGGCAGGGGAGCGCCGTGAGCGGTGGGGCCGGTTGCGCCGAGCGCTCGACCCGACAGGATCTCGGTCAGCTCAAGGGGCATTGGTGGCCGCGTCGCCGGCGGTCACGATGTTGGTGGCCCACGAGTAATCGGGCTTGCCACTGGGCGAGCGTTCCACCGTGTCGACGACGAAGAGCCGACGCGGCACCTTGTAGCCCGCGATGGTGGCGCGGCAGTGCGCTTGGATGCTTTCGAGGGACGGCGCTTCGTGGCCGACCCTTGGTTGGATGATGGCGGCGACCGTCTGGCCCCAGCGCTCGTCGGGTGCGCCGCAGACGATGGCGTCCATCACGTCTGGGTGCGAGCGAACGGCCGATTCGACCTCTTCGGGGAAGATCTTCTCTCCCCCCGAGTTGATGACGATGGAGCCGCGGCCGAGGAGGGTGATCGAACCGTCGGCTTCGACGGTGGCGTAGTCGCCCGGCATGACGTAGCGGGTGCCTCGGATGTCGATGAAGACCTCGGCTGTCTTCTTCGGGTCGTTGTAGTACCCGAGCGGGATATTGCCCGAACGAGCAATTTTACCGATGACCCCTGAACCCGGCTCGACCGGATTGAGGTCCTCGTCAAAGACGACGGTCTCACCCAAGAGGTGGACGGTCGGCCCGCTCTTCATGGCCGTGTTTCCCGCGCTGATGACGGTCATCCCGTTGTTGCCGCCTTCTGAAGAACCAATAGCGTCGGTGATCATGATGTTGGGGAGATGGGTGAAGAACTGGTCCTTGACTGGTGCACTGAACAAGGCGGCAGACGAGACCACGGCGAACAGGGACGACAGGTCGTGATTGGATCCGGCATCGTCGAGCGATTCGATCAGCGGCTTGCCCATGGCGTCGCCGGTGATCATGACCGTGTTCACCTTCTCCGCTTCCACCAGGTCCCACACCTCGTGCGGATCGAACTTCGCCATCAGCACGATCTTCGAGCCGACGAAGCTCTGGCCAATGACTGACCACTGGGTGGCCCCGTGCATGAGCGGGGCGATCGGGAGGTGGACGATCGGCCCGTTCTTACCTTTTTCCACCATGTGGCTCGGGTCTTCGATCCGGGTGTTGGTCACCGGATCCACTCCGCCGCCCAGCGCGTAGAAGACGTCCTCGTGACGCCAGACGACGCCTTTGGGCATTCCGGTGGTCCCACCGGTGTAGAGGATGTAGATGTCGTCACCCGAGCGGGGGCCGAAATCTCGGAGTGGCGATCCGCTCGCCACGGCGTCCTCGTAAGCCACGGCGGCTGGGCTCGGATTGGTGGCATCGCTTTGGTCCTCGATGACGATGACGTGATCGAGGCCGGGGAGGTCGGCGAGCAGGTCGGCCACGAGAGGGGAGAACTCGCGTTGGTGGACCAGGGCTTTGAGATCGGCGTTGCTCAAGAGGTAGCGCAGCTCCTCTTTGACGTAGCGGTAGTTGATGTTGATCCACACCGCGGCGCAGCTTGAAGACCGCCCAGGCGGTCTCCACCCACTCGACGCTGTTGTAGGCGTAGATCCCTACGTGGTCCCCGGGTCCGATGCCCTGGGCCGCGAGGTGGTGGGCGAGGCGGTTGGCCCGTTCTTCCATCTGGGCGTAGGTGCGGCGCTTCCCGTCGGCGACCAGATACTCGCGCTCGGGGAAGGCATCGACCGCTGCCTCAAACATGTCAGCGAGGTTGGCTTCCATCGGGCGAAGAATAGAACAGGTTCTCGTTCTTGTCGCAATCAGCCCAGATGGGCTGGTCGGGACCGACGCGTCAGTCGAAGAGGTCGGGGTCGCTGCGCACGATCTCGTCCCACAACGGCTTGAAAGAGAACCAACCGGCCGAGGGGTAGCCGGTGTGCTCGCGGGTGTAGCGGGCGCCCTCTTCGTCGATCAGCAGCGGCGTGCCGGCCGCTTCGGCGAGGAGCTGGGCTTGGCACGAGCGCTCCATCGTGATGAACCACCAGGCCGCTTCGTCGACGCTGTGGCCGACCGTAAAGAGGCCGTGGTTGCGGTGGATGGTGGCTTTGTGGGGACCGAGGGCGGCGGCGAGTGCTTTGGCAGCGGCCTCTTCGAGGACGATGGCGCCACCACCTTCGCTGCAAAGCGTGTGGTCTTCGAAGAAGACACAGGCGTCTTGGGTAATTGGATCGAGGGTGCGACCGAGCGTCGACCATGCCTTGCCGTAGATGGAGTGGGCGTGGGCGGCGGCGACCACATCGGGCCGGGCCGCGTGGACGGCGGAGTGGATGGCGAAGGCCGCCGGGTTGACCGGGTAGCGACCTTCGACCACTTCGCCTTGATGGTTCACCAAGATCAGGTCGGAGACCTTCACGTGGCGGAAGCTCATCCCAAAGGGGTTGACCCAGAAATGGTCCAGGTGCTCGGGGTCTCGGGCGGTGATATGTCCGGCGACTCCTTCTGAAAATCCGAAGCGACCGAACAACCGCAGCGCCCCGGCCAAGCGCTCCTTTCGATGCTGGCGCTCTTCGGCGAGGGTGGCGAAGACCGGAGGGCTGAGTGTGATGAGCCCCTGTTGGCTCTGGGGAAGTGATCTGCCGGTGTTGGTCATGATGGCGCCAATCCTATGGCCAAGTCCGTGCTCAGTCATGGGGGTACCCAGCATCGGTCCAGTTGGGCTTGCCGCCACGGGGTCCGTTGGTGATTCGGCGGTAGCGTTGGGCGATGACCTATGCCGTTCTGCGAGACCCGTGACATTCGGTGCCCGGGCCCATCGGCTGTGGGACCTGGTGTCGGATCTGCCGAAGATGGGCGTAGCTCTCCCCGGAGAATTCGGGCGGATCGTGGGTCAAGGGAGCAACCGGGCCGGCGCCGGGGGCGATGTTCGTCGGGACCAATCGCAACGGCGTCCGGCGCTGGAAGACCACGGCGACCGTCGTCGAGTGCGAGCCCGCCGAGGTCTTCGAGATCGCCATCAGTTCGGGACCGGTGCCGATCGCCAACTGGCGCTACGAGTTCACCGAGATCGACGGTGGATGCCGGGTGAGTGAGTCGTGGGTCGACCATCGGCCCCGATGGATGCGGATCGCGGCCCGGCCGCTTGGTCGTCACGACGGCGACAACGCCCGGGAGCAGATGTCGGCCACCTTGGCCAACTTGGCTCGCGTGGCCGAGCAGTCGCCGACATAGCGCGACTGCGCCACGGCGCCAGGCGCGGTCTATGTCTGTGCTGGATTCGCACTCTGACGCGGCCCCTCGAGGCCACTGCGGCGCCGCAAATGCGCTGCCGCGACACGATCGCCCGGGCCGCGGCGCGCATCGAGACGATCGGCGACGGCGCGTCGATGGTCGATATCGACGTTGCCGCCGTACTTGAACTTGGCTCTGACCTCGTCGACGTCGATGATGATGCCCAAGATGGCACCGAGCTGCTTGGCGTGAACCTCGGCTGGATCCGCGATGTCGACGTCGGGCTGAAAGAATTCAGTTTGGCGTCGGAGCAGCGGCGCCACGCTGTGCGCTTGACGTCGTTCGTCGAGCACCGTTGCCGTCCCGATGAACTGCACCGCGGCGTAGTAGGTCGTCGGGATCCCGAGGCGCTCATCCTCTCCCTCGAGGGCCTTCCACGATGAGGGGATGTGGGTCCAGTCGCCGGCCACGCTCAAGAGGACGCGGGGATTCTCGGCCAGGGCCGCGAAGACCGGATTGGCCCGCACCAGGTGCAGGCGCACCGTGGTCGCATCGAGGACGAACGGGGTGGGGACGACGATGGGGATCGAACGGTCACGGCCGGACGCGACGAGGTGACCGAACGGGTGCGCTTCTACGAAAGTGCGCCACTCGGACTCGCCGAGGGTGGCATCTTGAGGGGCGATATACACCGCGTTAGCTGACGGCTCCGAGCTCCGCGATCGACTCGCCGCGATGCCGTTTGTAATCGACCTTGCCGTTGGGGGCACGGCCGATCGTCTCGACGGTGCGGATGTGGCGGGGTGCCTTGTAGCTGGCGAGGCGAACCTTGACGTGCTCGATGAGCTCGACCTCGCCTGGATGTGCGTCCGACGCCACCGTCGGGTCGAGTTCGATCACCGCGACGATCTGTTCGCCGAAGGTCGGGTGCGGGATCCCGACGACGACCGCGTCGTGAACGGCATCGTGGGTCTTGAGTGCTTCTTCGACTTCTTCGGGGAAGATCTTCTCGCCGCCCGAGTTGATGCAGACCGAACCGCGCCCGAGCAGGTGGATCGAGCCGTCGGCGCGCAACCTGGGCAAAGTCACCCGGCACCGAGTACCGCACGCCGTCAATCTCGCGGAATGTGCGGTCGGACTTCTCGGTGTCCTTGTAGTAGCCGAGGGGGTTGCGCCCCCCGAGGGCGAGGATCCCGATCTCGTCTGAGCCCGCGACGACCTCGCCACCGTTCTCGCTGAGGACCTTGACATCGGGCCCGAGCGTGAAGCTGGCGGTGCTCGCCGCGTTGCCCCGGCCCGAGATCGACATGCCCATCCCGAGGGCTTCGGACGAACTGAAGGTATCGACCAACAGCATCGTGTCGTTATGGGCCAAGAGTTCCTCTTTGATCGACTCACTCCACATGGCACCCGAGGAGATCACCATGGCCAGTGAACTGAGGTCCCAGTGATCGGCGGGATGGGCGTCGAGCGTCGAGATGAGCGGGCGTGAAAATGGGTCACCCACGATGACCAGACAGTTCACCTTCTCGCGCTCGACCGTGTCGAGGAGCTCGACCGGGTCGTATTTGCGCTTTTCGAGCAAGACAACCCGGCCGCCTTCGGACAAGATGACATTGGCGGTGAACCCCCCGGTCCCGTGCATCAGCGGGCATGCGGGCAGCAAGGTGAGGTCGATCCGACCGGCCGAGACGGCTTCGCGGACCGCCTCTATGCCGCCGTGTTCGGGATAGCGGCGGATGCCACCGCCGATAAGGCGGACGAAGAGGTCGTCTTGTCGCCACATGACTCCCTTGGGCATACCCGTCGTGCCCCCGGTGTAGAGCATGAACAGGTCGTCACCGCTTCGACCCCATGGCGCGGCGGTCCGTCCTGTGGCCGAGGAGGCGGCGTCTTGGTAGGGGGTGGCCCAGTCCGGCACGGGCCCGATCCGTCGTCGATCCAGAGCCAGCCTCGAATGGCCGGTAGCCGGTCCCTGATGTGCCCGATTCGTTGTGCAAAGGCACCGTGGAAGATCACCGCAACCGCATCGGCGTTCTCCCACAAGTAAGTGAGTTCCTCGTCGGCGTAGCGGTAGTTGGTATTGATGGGGACCAGGCCGATCTTGAACGCGCCAAAGAGGCTCTGGAGGTATTCGGGGGAGTTGTACAGGTACAAGGCAACCTTGTCTTGTTGAGACACCCCGAGGTCCAGCAGGTACCGCGCGATGCCGTCGGCCCCGCGATCGAATTCTTCCCAACTCATATTGCGGTCGCCCTGGGTGATGGCGACGGCGTCAGGCTGGAGTTCGGCAACGGTCTCCCAGACGTCCCCGTAGTTCCAGTTGGTTGCGCTCATGGCCCCCGCTCCTTGGTCACAGTTACCGCTGCGTCGTCGCCGACCGCCTTCAGCCTACGCTTCGCGGGTGGATCTCGGACTTCCAGACGACAACGATCCTCGGCGCCTCGAACTGCGCCGGTGGTTGGCGTCGCATCCGAATCCGAGCGGCCGCCAGCTCGCCGAGGCCGGCTACGTGGCTCCACACTGGCCCCCGCCCTTCGGTCGTGACGCCGATCCGATCACCCAGTTGGTCATCGACGAGGAGCTGCGCGCCGCCGGGGTGCGGCGACCGATCAATCCCATCGGCATTGGTTGGGCCGGCCCGACCCTCATGTACGCCGGCACTGATGAGCAAAAGGAGCGATGGCTGTGGTCGCTGCTCTCGGGCGAGGAGTTCTGGTGCCAGCTCTTCAGTGAACCTGGCGCCGGCTCGGACCTTGCGGCACTGAGCACCCGGGCCGAGCGTGACGGCGACGAATGGGTCGTCAACGGATCGAAGGTGTGGACCAGCTACGCCCACATTGCGAAATGGGGGATCCTCTTGGCCCGGACCGACCCCGCAGCGACCAAGCACCAGGGCATTTCGTACTTCGTCTGCCCCATGGACGCTGCGGGCATCGAGATCCGCCCCTTGGTCGACATGACCGGTGTGCACGCCTTCAACGAGGTGTTCTTCCACGACGTGCGCCTCGGTGGCGATCACCTCATCGGCGCCGAACACGGGGGCTGGGAGTTGGCCAAGGTCACGCTCGGTAACGAGCGCGTCTCGTTGTCGGGCGAGGGGGCCCTGTGGGGCATGGGGCCGACCGCCGACGACCTGGTCGGCCTCATTGCCAATGCGGGGGGCGTGCGGGACCCAGTGTTGCGGCACCGCTTGGTCGAGGTCTGGATGGAGGGCCAGCTGCTGAGCCTGCTGCGCCTGCGGACGGTGTCGGCGATCTTGGCGGGCCGGGCTCCGGGGCCAGAGGCATCGGTGCGCAAGGCCATCGCCGACGCCCACGGCCAGCACATTATGAACCTGGCTCGCGACTTGGCTGGCCCCTTTGGGCAGTTGGCGGGCACCGGCCCGGTCGGCGGATGGGGCGACACCGCGGTGCCCGTCGGTGCGGACAGCACCTGGTCGCAGGGATTCTTGTTCTCACCTGCGTTGACGGTCGGCGGTGGGACCGCCGAGGTGCAGCGCAACATCGTGGCCGAAAAGGTGCTCGGCCTGCCGCGCGATCCGTAGCACCGAGCCGTCGGGCGCACCGAAGCAGTCGTTCAGGTGGGAAGCGGCCCCGCGTCGCCAAAGCCCTGCCGAACGCCCTGACCAGCTCGCGCCGTCAGCTGCTCGGGCTCGTAGACCATGAGGTAGGCGTTGACGGCATGATCGTGTGAACGGTTCTTGAAGACCTCGGCGAGCACGGCGGGGTCGTCGGCCTCGTCCTCGTGGACAAACACCTCGAGAATGGGGGTGTTCGTCATGAGCTGGGCCGTCATGATGCCCGTCGACGCCTCATGGGCACAGACCTTGTCGACCGCTTCCTTGCCCGGCATACCGAGGGCGACCACGATCACGCATCCGTCCTGCTCGATCAGGCGCTTGGCCGCGACGGCCAGGTCTTTGAAACCAGGCACCGTCCGGCGGATCGTGGTGAATTTGGTGCCGTAACCAGGGCATTTTGCGAGGGCGTCCAGGGCCTCGCCACCCATGTCGTAGCGGGCGAACATGGTGTCGACCACTCCAATGGAATCCATGACCCATTGTCGCGCAATGGACCAGCGGGTCAGGTTGGTCGAGAATCAGGGGCATGAGCGCACAGCGGGCAGATTGGGTCGAGCGGGATGCAGCCGTGGTCTGGCACGGCTTCACTCAGATGTCGGTGTACACAGAGAACGCCCCGTTGGTGATCGAGCGGGCCGAGGGCCGTGAGCTGATCGACGCCGACGGCCGACGGTACCTCGACGCCATCTCGTCGCTGTGGGTCAATACGCTCGGGCATTGCGTGCCCGAGCTCGACGCCGCGCTTGCCGCCCAGGCCGCCAAGGTGTCGCATTCGACGATGCTCGGCAACGGCAACACCGTGGTGGTCGAACTGGCCGAGGCGCTGCGTGAGGTGGTGCCTGTTGAGCGACCACATTTCTTGTTCGCGGCCGACGGCGCGGTCGCGGTCGAACAGGCCATCAAGATCGCCTACCAGTACTGGGTCAACCGTGGCATCGAGGGCCGCACCCGTTTCCTCGCGCTCGGCGACGCATACCACGGCGACACGCTCGGGTCGCTGTCCGTCGGTGATGGTGGCGTGTTCAGTGCGGTCTTCGACCCACTGTGCTTCCCCGTGCTGCGCACGCCCGGTTACGCAGACCCGGGGTGGGCGGCCAAGGCGTGCGCCGCCGTCGAGACCCATGCGGGGGAACTGGCGGCCGTGGTCATCGAACCGCTGGTGCAGGGCGCGGCAGGCATGTTGTGCGCGTCTCCAGGCGATGTCGCCGCGCTCGGGCGTGCCTGCGTGGACAACGACGTGTTGTTGATCTGCGATGAGGTGGCAACCGGCTTCGGTCGCACCGGGACGTTGTTCGCGTCCGAGCAGTGCGGTGTGCGTCCAGATCTCATGTGTGTCGGCAAGGGCATCACCGGCGGGTATCTCGCCATGTCCGCCACCATTGCCTCGGGTGAGGTATTCGATGCTTTCTTGGGACCCGACCTCGGGCCGCAGACCTTCTTCCACGGTCATTCCTACGGCGGCAACGCCCTGGCCGCCGCGGTCGCCCTCGAACACCTGCGCTTACTCGAGCACCAAGACGTGTTGGCCAATGTGATCGAGCGGTCCGAGCAGTTGGCGTCCTTGCTCGATGAGCGGATCGCGGGGCGCACGGGCGTGGCGCGGTGCGCCAACGTGGATTGATGGTCGGGGTCGAGTTGGCCCCCCCGGGTCCGGGGCTGCGCTGGGGGCGCCGGGTCTGCGCCGGTGCAGTTGCCCGTGGGGTCCTGCTTCGACCACTCGGTGACGTCGTGGTGATCATGCCGCCGCTCACGACGACGGCCGAAGAGATCGAGCGCATCGTGGACGCCCTCGAAGCGGCACTCAATGAGGTGAGCGGTTCATGAGCGATTCGTCCTGGGACGCGTGGGTGCGCTCCCGGCTCGGTGAGGTCATCGACGGCGGACGGTGGCGCTCTCCACGCCAATTCGACGCCCATGGCCCGGCGGGAGAGCTGAGCGCCCTCGGCGGGCGGCCCGGTGGCGCAGCTTCGGTGGTGTCGTTTGCCTCGAACGACTATCTCGGCCTCAGCGTCCATCCGACGGTGGTGGCGGCGGCGGGTGAGGCACTCGCCCGTTGGGGCGCCGGGTCGGGAGCTTCGCGATTGATCACCGGATCTCGCCCGGTGCATTTCGCGCTCGAGCGCGCCTTGGCGCAATGGAAGGGCACCGAGGCGGCGATCTGTTTTTCGAGTGGCTTCGCCGCCAACGTCGGAGTGCTCGCCACCTTGGGTGGCCCCGACGTGCGCATCTTGTCGGATGAACTCAATCACGCCAGCATCATCGACGGGTGTCGCATGTCGCGCTCGCGACTCGGTGTCTATGGGCACTGCGACACGGACCACCTCGAGGCGCTTTTGGGGGAGAGCGATCCCGCGACTGTGACCATCGTCGTCACCGACACCGTGTTCTCCATGGATGGCGATGTCGCCCCGATCGACCGGATCGCCGAGCTTTGCCGGATTCACGGGGCGCTCTTGGTCATCGATGAGGCGCACGCGGTACTCGGGCCTGAGGTCGGATCCGAGATTGGTGGTCCCGATGACGAGCTGGCCTTGGTGCGGGTGGGGACGCTGTCCAAGACGCTTGGTTCGTTGGGCGGATTCGTCGCGGCCTCGCGCAACGTGATCGATCTCCTCATCAATCTCGCCCGGCCCTATATCTTCACCACCGCCCTCACCCCGGCCGATGCCGCGGCGGCTTTGGCGGCCGTCGAGGTTCTCCAATCAAACGAAGGGCGCCAGTTGACCGCTCGACTGGCCGCGCTGGTCGACCAGGTGGCCGGCCCGGATCATCCGAGCCCGATCATCGCGGTGGTGCTCGGGAGCGAAGAGCGGGCACTCGGCGCCAGCGCGGCATTGCTCGATGAAGGACTGTGGGTCCCCGCCATTCGGCCCCCGACCGTGCCGGTCGGCACGAGCCGCTTGCGCGTCACCCTCTCGGCCGCCCACAGCGACGCCCAGGTGTCCCGCCTCTGCGCCGCCCTCTCTGCATTCAAGGAGAGCGAGCCTGCAGCCCCAGGGAGTGGACCGGTCGCCACGGCGGCGAGCGCAGCCCGCTAGCGCCCGGGGGTGGGATCGTTGCGGCCCGACCGCGTCGTGCTCGTGGTCGGCACGGGCACCGAAGTTGGCAAGACCTGGGTCAGTGCCCAGTTGTTGGCGGCGTTGCGCGCCTCTGGGGTGGCGGTGGCCGCTCGCAAGTTGGCGCAGTCGTTCGAACGGGGGGAGGACCCAAGAGGTTTGGACTCCTCGCTGCTCGGGGCGGCGAGCGGTGAAGCACGCGAGGTCGTGTGCCCTGCCCATCGCTGTTACGACGTGGCAATGGCGCCGCCAATGGCTGCCGAAGTGCTCGGCCGCCCTGGATTCACCATGGCGGACCTCCTGGCCGAACTGCGCTGGCCCGAGGTGCGGGTGGACGTCGGACTCGTCGAGAGTGCGGGTGGGGTGCGCTCACCACAGGCCAATGACGGCGACGCCGTCGACCTGGCCCAGCAGCTCAACCCCGATGTCGTACTGCTCGTCGCCGACGCCGGTCTCGGCACCATCAACTCGGTCCGGCTCTCCATGGACGCGTTGGCGCAGCGCAACCGAACGCCCGAGACCGCGGTGGTACTCAACCGCTTCGATGCCGCCGTTGACCTTCATCGACGCAACGCCCAGTGGCTGGGTGAACGCGATGGCTACCGGGTCATCACCCTGCCCGCCGAGGTCTTGATCCTCACCGATTTGGTGCGAGGCCCACCTCGCCCGTCTTGAGGGGCAGGGAGTGCGATTGCGGCCGCGATGAGGGGCATTTCGACGCTCACCGCCGTTGCGCGATGCCGTGCCCACCAATAGGCGATCCGCCATTGCAGTAAGTGTCGATGAAGTTGCGCATCTCTCCTTGAGCCTCCGGAAGGAAGAGAATGCCGCGGACCAAGAAACTCCCGCTGATCACCCGTCTCATCGCGGCGTGCACGCTGGCCCTGGGTGCCATCGCCATGTTGTGGTCCCTCGAGAGTGAGGCGGTCGTCGCGGGCGGTGCCCCCGGTGGCGCTGCGCTCACGGTGTCCCCCGACACGGGTCTCGGCAACGGAGATGTCGTGCACGTGACGGGTTCGGGGTTCGATCCCACCCAAGCAGTGAGTGTGGCCGAGTGCAGCGATGCCGCGGGCCAACCGAGCATTGCGGTCGGCGCGATGACCTTTGATGTCTCGTGTGGAGTGCCCGTCGCCCTCGTGGTGGGACCGGGCAACCGCGAGGTCGGCGCGAGCGTCGCGGTGTCGATCAGCGCCGGGATCACCGGCCCGCCGGTCGGAGGAACCGACAGTGACGGCACCGGTGCCGCCGCCGATGCGGCTGGTTTCCCGTGCCCGCCCACGGCGGCGCAGGCCGCCGCGGGCGCGCAATGTTCGATCGTGGCCCGCGACGCCGCCGGTGTCGTCGCCTCGGCCACCCTCTCCTTTGGTGCCCCCAATCAATCCGCTCCGCAGGATGCGGCCACCACGACGAGTGAAGTCCCCGTCGAGGTTACGACCACGACCACGACCACCGCGCCATCGACGACAACGACCCGACCCGTGGCCGTCACCGCACCCACTGCGTCGACGTCCACGACCACTGCGGCGACCCGGCCGATGCTCGCACCGGCCGAAGCGGCCGCGGCCCCATCGGGCCCACATCTCGTCGCCACGCCGTCAACGGGTCTCAACGGCGGCTCCCTCGTCACCGTGACCGGCTCGGGGTTCGACGCCAACTCATTCGGGGGCCTCAGTGAATGCAGTGCGGTCTCCGCGCAACCGAGCGTCTCGGTGGGAGGTCGAGCACTGCCGGTCTCGTGCACCAATCCGCTCAAAGTCGCCGTGACCACGGATCGCCACGGCAGTTTCACCGCGAGCCCCTTCTCGGTGGTGGTGGGGGTCCCCGGCCCGCCGGCGAGCGGCACCGACAACCGGGGAGGAAGTGCGACCAGCGATGCCGCCGCCTTCCCCTGCCCACCGACGCCGGCCCAGGTGGTGGCCGGCAATCTCTGCGAGATCACATTCTTCGACGCCGCCGGCACCGCCACGTCGACCTCAATCGCCTTCGTGGCCTCGCCGTCACCGGCGCCTGCCGCCGGGCCCGCCGTACACGCCAGCGCACCGGGGACGCCGAGCTCCACCACTCCCGCCACCAGCGGGCCAAGCGGCAACGGCACGCTGGCCCAGACCGGCATCAACGTGGTGCGCTTGGTGGCGAGTGGTGCGCTCATGATTGTGAGCGGCGTCGTGCTGGCAGCCCCGAGGCGGTCACGGCGGCCGAGGCCCCGTCACGCCCGGGTCTGAGCGAACGAACCGGACGCCCGCGATGGGCGCGTCGGACCGCGAGATGACAGGGTGTGACCCTCCGGCAAAAAAGCACGCACGACCAAGTCCACGATGACCGGATCCGGATCCGGCCCGCTGGCAGGAGGCAAAGGCACATGGCCTGGGATTTCTCGACCGAGCCCGAGTTCGAGGCGAAGTTGGAATGGATGCGTGGATTTGTTCGGGAGGAAGTCTTTCCACTCGAGACCCTCGATCTCACCTACGACCAGGTCAAGGTGGCGGTACGCCCCCTCCAGGCCCAGGTCAAAGAGGAGGGGTTGTGGGCGGCGCATCTCCCACCCGAGTTGGGCGGGATGGGTTTCGGGCAGGTGCGCCTCGGTCTGATGCACGAGGTGCTCGGACAGTCACCGCTGGCGCCGGTGGTCTTTGGGAACAATGCCCCCGATTCTGGGAACGCCGAACTGCTCGCGGTGGGCATCGAAATGTCGGGGAACGAGGAACACCGCACCAAGTGGCTCCAGCCACTCCTCGACGGGGAGCTGCGAAGCGCCTTTTCGATGACCGAGCCGAACACGGCGGGGTCCGACCCGACGTTGCTTTCGACCACCGCCACCAAGGACGGCGACGAGTACGTGATCAACGGACAGAAATGGTTCACCACCAACGGCTCGGTGGCGGATTTCTTGATCGTCATGGCCGTGACCAATCCCGACATCCATCCCTATCAGGGTTCCTCGATGATCATCGTGCCAAGAGAGACTCCGGGCGTCGACATTGTGCGCGACGTGTCGACCATGGAGGATCCCCACACCCCCTACGGCCGTTTCGGCAACCACGCCGAGATCGTCTACCGAGACGTGCGGGTACCGGCGGACAATCTCATCGGCCGCGAGGGTGACGGGTTCCAGCTGGCGCAACACCGGCTCGGACCGGGCCGCATCCATCACTGCATGCGGTGGTTGGGCCAGTCACGGCGCGCCTTCGACATGCTGTGCGAACGGGCCGTGTCGCGCTACGCCCACGGTTCGGTGCTGGCCGAGAAACAGACCATTCAGAACTGGGTGGCCGATTCGCTGGCCGAGATGCATGCGGCGCGGCTCATGACCCTCCAGGCCGCATGGAAGATGGACCAGGTCGGCGCAGCGGAGGCGCGGATCGAGATCGCCATGATTAAGTACTTCGGGGCGGGTGTTCTCTACAACGTCATCGACCGGGCCATTCAGGTGCACGGATCGCTCGGCTACTCGTGCGACCTGCCCCTCGAGTCCATGTACCGCGTGGCCCGGGCGGCCCGACTCTACGACGGTCCCGATGAAGTGCACCGTCAAACGGTGGCCCGTCGCATCTTGAAGGGCTATCGCGCGACTGAGGTCCCGACCGAGCACATTCCGACCCGCCGGGACGAGGCGCAGCGGCGGTTCGCCGATCTGCTCGACGCGCTGACCGTCGACGACTGAGGGACGTCGCTCAGGAAAAGACGAGCGGGACGTGGCGCAGGCCGGCGATGACCGGGCTCGCCGTGCGTTCGACGGTGCCCCCAATGGCCAGCGTCGCGAATCGGTCCAGCAACTGGTCGAGCACGATACGGGTCTCGAGGCGGGCCAACGCCGCCCCGAGGCAGAAGTGCGTGCCGAACCCGAAGCTCAAGTGGGGGTTGGGATTGCGGTCGATGCGGAATTCGGCCGCATCCGCTCCGAAGACCGACTCGTCTCGGTTGGCCGCGGCATAGACCATGAGCACCGGGTCACCCGACGCGATTGGCTGGTCACCAATGCGGGTATCCCGGGTGGCGGTACGCATGAAGGAGATCACCGGGGTCGTCCAGCGCAGCATCTCTTCGACTGCGGCTGGGATACGTGATCGCTCGGCCCGTAGCGCCGCCCATTGGTCGGGATGCTCGGCCAGGGCGACGAGGCCGCCCGAGATCAGGTTGCGGGTGGTCTCGTTGCCGGCCACGAGCAGCTGGATCAAGAACATGGCCAGTTCGGACTCGCTCAACTGATCGCCCTCTTCGCAATAGGTGGCGAGCGCGGACACCACGTCGTCTTTGGGCGCGTTCCGTCGTTCCTCGGCCACCCCAATCAAATACGTCCACATCTCCACTTGGAGCTCACCGCGCTTCTCGGCACTGATCTCGGTCTCGCCCGGGATGACGGCCTCGGACCACTCGTAGAAGCGGGGCCATTGCTCGCCGTCGACCCCCAAGAGTTCGCAGATGACTAAGAGGGGGAAGGGGACCGACAGATTCGCCACCACGTCCACGGGGGTGCCGGCCGGGATGTTTGCGACCAGGTCCTGCGCTTTGGTCGTGATCCCGTCCTCCATTAACTTGACGATCGACGGCTTGAACGCCGGCTGAGCCAGCCGGCGGTAGCGGGTGTGTTGGGGCGGGTCGGTGTGCATCATGGTCGGCGGCGAGTCGTAGGTGGTGCCGATCTCGTCGAGCAAGACGCCGCACGACGAGCAGAAGGTCGCGGGGTCCGTGCCGATGCTCGACACGTCCTTGTGGGTGGTGACGGCCCAAAAGCCCCGGCCCTCGTTGTCATGCCAGGCGACCGGTGCCCGCTCGCGCAACAACGCATAGAGCGCGAAAGGGTCGCCGTGCTGGTAGAGCTTGGGGTCGGTCAGCGGCGTTGGATCCACCGCCGGGACCGGGGCAGACGTCACCTAGACAATAAGGCCGTTGGGCCTCGGGTCGCCCTGGGCTTCGAGGATCGCGTAGTACGCGGCCAGGATTCCCGGGCCGTCGGTGACCGATTCCACCGAACCGTCCGGCGCCAGGTTCAACAGTGCGCCTTCGATGACGAAGCAGACGTCGGTCACGGCCGTGTTGTCGTCGGGCACGTGGAGTGTGTGCTCGGAGTTGGCCGGCTCGAAGAGGTAGGACCCGGCTTCCACGTAGAAGTCATATTCGAGGTAGTGCCATTTCCCCGCCGACGTGTACGCATCGACCGATCCGGTGTGGCGGTGCTTTTGCAGCAGGACCCCGGGGTCGAACCGATTCAAGATGACCCAGGTGCCGTGCGCCTCGTCGAAGCGCAGCACCTTGAGCAGCACCCCGGTCCCGGTGTCGGCCCAAGGGGCGTCGTCGGCGCTGACCAGTCGCACCACGTCTTTGTTCTCGGTCAGTGACATGGGAGTCTCCTCTCGGTTGGCCACGATGGTGCCAGATATTGGCGCATCGATCACGCGGGCAGTGACGCCATGAGGTCGAGATCCAAGGCGGCTTCGAGGGCGGCGGCGGTGCGCAGGACGACGAGGTCGCCGTGCTGGGGACCGATGAGCTGGAGGCCGATCGGCAGCCCGCCCAATTGCGCCCGACACAGACCGTGGCCGCCGGCGAGCGGGTCATATTGAACGGATAGGTCAACTGCACCCAGTTGAACGTCTCTTCACCGTTGACGATGCTCGTGCCCCGATCACCGACGTTCGGCGCCACGCCCGAGCAGGTCGGGGTGACCAAGATGCGTGCGTCATGGAAGAGGTCGACCAGGGCCAGGTTCATGGTGTGGCACCGGTCGAGGACCTGAACCACCTGCTCGCCGGTGATTGATTTGGCACCTTCGACAATGGCCTGGAGGACCGGGTCGACGTCAGGCCAGCGCGGGTGGTCGAAGTAGGGCCGCATGGTCCGCAACTGGCAGACCCCCATCAAGGTCACCCAGTCGTTGACGGGATCCTCGGCGAAGACGGTGTCGATCACCGAGACCGCCGCCCCGAGCGACTCGAGGACCGACACGGCGCGCTCGCAGGCCGCCATCACCTCGGCGTCGACGTTGGCGTACCCGAGGGTCGGTGCCCAGGCCACCTTGGTCGGGACATGGGGTGCGTCGAGCGCCGCCAGCCAACTGGCCTCGGGCCGGGGCAGTGCGCGGCAGGTCGGTCGGATCAGGGCTGACCGCAACTTCGAGGGCGGTCGTGACATCGGCGATTCGTCGGGCCATTGGTCCATTGGTGGAGAGGTCGAGCCAGCCCGGTGGGGTCACGCCGCCACCGGGGACCCGTCCGAGCGAGGGCTTCATGCCCGAGAGGCCGCAGCAGGCCGACGGGAT
The DNA here is from genome assembly GCA_963800725.1 of uncultured Acidimicrobiaceae bacterium. GTDB lineage: Bacteria > Actinomycetota > Acidimicrobiia > Acidimicrobiales > RAAP-2 > Bog-473. The sequence continues at coordinate 41,346 of CAWDCE010000009.1, forward strand.
CCTGATCGAGCCCCCGCCGTCCGAACCGGTGGCGAGGGGCACCATTCCCGCCGCCAGGGCCGCTGCCGCACCGCCCGAGGACCCTCCCGGACCGTGGTCGGTGGCAAAGGGGTTCAGGGTCGGCCCGAACACGGCGTTGGTCGTATTGCCCGACCAGGCGAACTCGGGCGTATTGGTTTTGCCGACCACGATGCATCCGGCCGCCTTCATGCGGGCCACGAAAGGGATGTCGGTCACCGCTTGGGGCGCATCGGCCAGCACCGGCGAGCCGTTGGTGGTGCGGTAGCCGATGGCGTCTTGGGTGTCTTTGACGGCGAGCGGCACCCCCGCCAGCGGTCCGGGGTCGGCCCCCGAAGCGATCGACGCATCGAGGGCATCGGCGTCGGCCAAGGCCCGTTCCCCGTCGACGGCCACAAAGGCGTTGTAGGTCGGGTTGAGGCGCTCGATCCGGTCCAACGCGGCCTGGGTCAGCTCGCGCACGCTGACGGCACGACTGCGCACCTGGTGGGCCAGGTCCGCCACCGAGGTGGTGCGAAAGTCCGTCATGTCGGCGCTCCCTGTGCCGGGGCGAGACCGGCCACCACGTCGTGCGAAATCGACCCCGAACGCAATGACCGCGAGTGCGGGGATTGTGACGCCGTTGTCGACGTAGCGCTGGATGTGGGCCCGGCACTGTTGGGTCGTCCCGTGGACCACGAGATCGTCGACCACCTCGTCGGGAATGGCAGCCAGCGCACCCTTGCGGTCGCCGGCGGCCCATGCGTCCCACATGGGCGTGACGCGGGCCCACGACCGAGCCAGCGATGGAACTGTGCATAGGCGTCGACGTTGAGGTAGGCGGTGATCATGCGCCGGGCGATGGCCCGCGCCACCGCAGGGTCCTCATTGGGGATGACGAAGATCCGGGCCACGATCGCTTTGCCCGCCCCTCCGCCCTCGTTGACTTCGGCCACCGCGGTCGGCACGTCGTCGGCCCCGAGCCAGTTCAGGATCGCTCCATCGGCCTCCTTGCCGGCGAGACGAAGCATGCCGGGTCGAAGGGCGGCGAGATAGAGGTCGGGGAGTTGCTCGGGGATACGGGCCAGACGGAAGCCGTCGACGGCGAACGTCTCGTAGGTTTCGGTGATCTTCTCGCCGGTCAATGCGGCTCGCAGGAACCGCAATGTGTCGCGCACCCGCCGGTACTGATTGGTATAGGCCATGCCGTTCCAGTTGGCCACGATGATTTCCGATGACGCCCCGAGTCCGAATGAGAAGTTGCCCGGCGCCGCGTCGGCGAGGGAGGCGACGCTCTGGGCGAGCAGTGCCGGGCCGCGGGTGTACGCGGGGGTGATGGCGACACCGAGCTTGAGCTTGGGCTCCCAGGCCGCGGCCAGGGCCAGGGGGGTGAAGCCGTCGGACCCGTCGACCTCAGCGGACCACAGGTCGGTGTAGCCAAGTGCGCGCAAAGTGGCGAACCATTCCTTGTGGGCGTGCAGGGGCACCCCGTCGAAGGGGATGGTGATGCCGTAGCGGGGCGGGTCCCCTTGGCTCATGCGTCAATCCTCGATTCGGCCGCACCGATGATCGCTCCATTGGCGTTGCCCTCACTCACCGCGTCGGCGTCGTCGGCGCCGAGGGCCAACTCGGTCTTGCGTTCCGCCTCACTCGAGGACGGCACGTCGATCCCGAGGCGGGCCATGCCTGCTTCGATGCGGCGGATCACCGTCTCGATGACCTCGACCCGCCCGTAGCGCTTGTTCTCCGACGCAATGACGTCCCACGGGCGCGAGCGGGCCGTTGGTCAATCGCAACATGTCATTGACCGCCTCGGTGTACTGGGGCCGCTTCTCGCGATTGCGCCAGTCCTCGTCCGTCAGCTTCCAGGACTTGAGAGGATCGTCTCGTCGACGCTCGAAGCGGCGCAGTTGTTCTTCGTGTGAGAGGTGCATCCACAACTTGATGACGATCATTCCCTCTTCGGCCAACGTGTGCTCGAAGTCGTTGATCTCGTCGTAGGCGCGGCGCCACTGCTCTTCGGTTGCCAATTTCTCGACCCGCTCGACCAGCACCCGCCCGTACCAGCTGCGGTCGAAGATGGTCATGCCCCCCCATCCCGGCAAGGGTGGCCAAAAGCGCCACAAGAAGTGGTGGCGCAACTCGTCGGAGTTGGGGGCGGCAAACGGTGCGATGTGCACATGGCGCGGATCGAGGGGCTCGCACAGCCGTTTGATGGCACCACCCTTGCCGGCGGCATCCCAGCCCTCGAATACGATGCAGACGGGCGGCCCGAGCACGCCTCCGGCCAACTGGCCCCCAATGATGAGTCGCAGGTGCAGCAACCTGAGTTGGGCCTTGCGGAGTCGTTTCTCCTCTTCGTCTCGAGACAAGCGAGCGGTGAGGTCGGCATCTTCTAACCGTGCGACGTGCTTGGTCACGGCGACTATTGAAGCCGATCCGCGACGAGCGCGCTGGCAGGGCGCTCGGAGGTGCCGCCGACCGCGGCCCGATCCACCGTATCGACCACGTGGCGCACCAGCGACGCCTCGCCCGCCAGCACGATCAGTTCGTGGTTCTTGAGGTGCGAGACCTTGCCGACCTTGCGGCCGGCTGGGTCGTAGATCCCGATCTGCGCACCGACGTAACGGGCCGAGGCGAAGGCGAGGGTCGCCACCTCCCTCGGTCCGCCATCCCCGTCGCGACATGCCGCCTCGAGTTCGTCGACGCTGAGCCACGCCTCGTCGTTGTAGGACAGAACGAGCAGTTCGCAATCGACGGTGCGGACCACCTGGCGCAGCGCATCGGGCATGGACCGTTTGGAGTTGAACGCGCTGTGCGTGGAGGGATCCCGGGCATCGATGCGCTTGCGGGCCACGCCATAGGCCTCGGGGGCATCCCAGGCGACCAGGGTCTCCCAGACGTGGTAGTTCGTAAAATAGCGGTGCTGGTTGTAGGGCGGATCGACATACGCAAGGTCGAACGACCCGAGCGTCGGGGCCAGCTCGAGCGCGTCGCCGAGCACCGCCCGACCGGGGCCACGCAAGAGCACGGGGACCCGGAGCGTCAATGGCCTGGCCGAACGTGGTGCCCACTCCTTGACGTAGGCCATCTGCACCCCGGTCGTCGAGTCCACCCGGTCGGCGGCCTCGATCAGGCTGGTCAAGAGCAACGGGTAGAGGTCCGAACCCGCGTAGTGCGTCTCGATGGCGTCTCGCACGGCGTCGATTCGCGCCCCGTTAAAGGGTTGGAAGAATCGCGCCTCGAGGCAGAACGTGTCGTGCACGTAACCCGGGCGACCGGGCAGATCGTTGAGGTGGTCGATGGCGGCCGCCAGGGCCGCGGGGTCGATGATGTCGGCGTCGGTGGCGATGTAGGTCTGCGCGAAGACGTGGGCATAGCGGGCCGAGTCGAGCGCGGTGACAGAGAGGCCCCGTCCCTTGAACGCCTGGGCTACCCGCGTCGTGCCGGTGAACAGGTCGAGCGCGGTGCGGGCGCCTGATGCGGCGCAGATCTGGTCGAGCACGGGGATCAGCCGGCGCTTGGACCCCAGATACTTGATCACCACACCACCCTAGGTTCTCTCGGACCCAACCTACGATGAGCCGATGGCTTCCGAGCACGATGGTGGCCTTGGTCGGACCAATGGCGCCCCCTCGGCCTCCCCTCCAATCAAGGTCACACCACGCGAGGTGGTGCGCATGGCGCTGCGCACCGCCAGGGCCGAACCCGCCCGGGTGTTCCTGCCGGCCCTGGTCATCTTCGGCCTCGACGCCATCAACAGCACCTTTTTCACAGAAGTCGAGATTCACCACCTCGGTCGCCTCTCGCTGCTGGCGGCACTTTCGTTGGTGGCCTCCACCTTCGGTCTGACTTTTTATGCCGGGCTCATGGAGCGCATGGTCGGCGCGGTCGAGCGGGGGGAGGCGGCGCCGGATGTCTCGGTGGTGTTGCGAACCCTGCCCTACGCCCGCCTCTTGATCGCCGATGCCATCTTGTGGGTATTGAGCAGTGTGGCGTCGCTGGCCTTCGTCATTCCCGGCATCATCGTCACGACGCTCTTCGCGTTGATCGGGCCGCTGATCAACATGGAGAACATCGCCGTCGTACCGGCCTTCCGTCGTTCGGCGACCCTCGTGGCGCCGAAGTTCCTCCTCGTGTTGTGCCTCATCACCATCCCGTTGGGACTCGAGCACGAGATCGTCAGCGCCTTGGCCTACGCCGAACCCCACGACCGCATCTGGTTGGTCTTCTTGACGTACTTCCTGGCGGGAATCACATTCGGGGTCATGCTCGGCCTCATGGAGGTGTCCTTAGCTGAGCGCCTGGTGCGTGGTGCCCATGGACCCGGCTATTCGCAACCCGCACCGCTACGATCAGGTGGCCAGCCCGAGCAGTGATGTGGGCCTCGACCTGACACCCAGGAGGTCATCATGGAAGAGACGATTCACGGAACGGTGATGCCGGTCCTCGAGCTCACCTTGCAGCCAGGCGAGTCGATCATCTCAGAAGTCGGCGAGTTCGCCTGGATGACCGACGCCGTCAAGATCTCGACCGGCGCCGGCGGTGGGATGGGGGGTTCGGGACTCAAGGGCATGGTCAAGCGGGCGGTGGCGGGTGCGTCGATCATGATGAGCACCTACACCGCCGAGGGCGGCGTCGGCGCGGTCTCCTTCGCCGCCAAGGTGCCGGGCCACATCGTGCCCGTCGATGTGGCCCCGGGGGCCGAATACATGGTGCACCGACACGGCTTCATGGCCGCGACCACCGGCGTCGAGCTGAACGTCGGATTCCAGCAATCATTCAAGGGAGGGGTCTTCGGGGGCATGGGCCTGATCCTCCAGAAGATCAGCGGCACCGGCCGGTGCTTCATCGATCTCTCCGGCGAGGTCCTCGCCTTCGATCTCCAAGCGGGCCAGAGTATGCGGGTACATCCGGGCCACGTCGGGTTGTTCCAGGCGTCGGTGACCTTCCAGGTCGTCAAGGTGCCAGGTCTGATGAACCGCTACATGGGTGACGACGGGCATCACTTCGCCGTCATGACCGGCCCGGGGCGGATCTGGCTGCAGTCGATGCCCATCGCCATCTTGGCCGGGGCCCTGGCGCCGTATCTCGGCGATGACCACCCCGCCGCGGCCGGTGCCGCCGGGGGTGCGGCCGCCGGAATGTTGGGCGACCTGTTGCGCTAGGCGCATCGATGTCGCCCGCGCGGCCACGGGTGCGGCCTGCCCCAAGCGTGTCGTCAACGCCTCGGTGCTACTGCGGCTGATTCCACTCGATCCAGCCCAATCCCCCCCGCCCGTCGTCGGCCCGGAACTGCACCATGGCGCGGGGAAAGCGGCTCGTGCGGCCGTCATCCTTGTTGCGCAGCAGCACCGGTCCGAAGGCAACGGGCGTCACGGCGAACGACATCGACCCGCTTGCGGCCGTCGCTGATCCTTCGCCCGCGCCGCCGTCCCCATATGAGAGGGAGATCGCGGCCGAGGTGGGCAAGCCCTCTGCACCAAGTTCCTCCTCGACCGACAGCGTGGTGATCGGGAAGACGCCGCCTTCGGGCGTCTGGATGTACCCGAACGCGATGGGCATTCCCGGCATACGGATGTCAGCGAGGTGCACCCGAGTCCCGTCGTCGAGTCGGGCCGAGGACCAACACCAACCAAACGCCCACCAGTCGCGCACGCCCCACGAGTGGTCCCGCTGGCCTTGACCCCTGATCGGGTGTGCCGTCCCGTCAATGGTGACGGTGCCCGCCACCGTGCAGGGGATCTCATAGCGAGTGGTGAGGTCGTAGTGGTAGGGCGTGCCGTCGGTGGTCCAAGTGAGATCGAGGTCGAGCGCCGCAGGAATGCCCAACTCGTCGGTGTAGACGGCCTGTGGATGCGCCACCACCTCGGCCCTGGCTCTGGCCGCGACACGAAACTCTGCGAGGGGCCGCACAACATCGATGGCGATGGTGGACAGGGCGTCATCGCTCGTGAGACCGAAGCCGGCGGGCACCGGGGTGTCGTAGCGGACCGAGCAGACGCCGCGACGATTCGGTCCGACGACCCAGGCGGTCCACCACGCCAGGTCTTGATTCGGATACAGACCCAAGCGGAGCCAGCCGCCGAGCGAACCGTCCTCTTGGACGAAGTCGGCGTAATAGGACTCGTTCCACAAGTCGTCACTATCGGCGGGGTGGCGAAGTTCGTCGTCGGGGGAAACGGCGTGGGCGCTCGTCATCGGTGCATCGCCGATGCGCCCGGAGGTCCCGGCACTTCGATCACGGGGTCGTCACGGTCGTCGAACTCGGTCCGCAGGGCCCGAGACATCACCGTGTGCGCGAAGTAGAGGGTCGTGATGTAGGTGAGCTCGAGGATGGCTTCGTCGACCAGGTGGGTCCGCAGTTCTGCAAAGAGTTGGTCGGGAACCCGACCGTGGTCATAGACGAGACAGTCGGTGTAGGCCAACACGGCGCGTTCGGCGGAGTCGAAGCACGAGGCCGTCGACCAGCTCGGGATCGAGGCGATCTTTTCTTCGGGCATCTTGAGGTCGCGGATCGACTTGGCGTGCTGGGAGAAGACGAATTGGCTTCCCGCGGCCCACCCCGCCCTGATCTGCCCGAGCTCGCGCAACTCTGGTCCGAGTATGCGCGAGGGGGACTGGTAGAGCCCAAATCCCTCGACGGCGTGGCTGAGCACGTCGGGCACGAGGGCAAACACGGTCCACCAGTCGCCCGGTGCCCCGGTAAATGTCCCCGGCTCGGCCACCGGGTCACGCCCCTCGAAGAGAAGGTCGTACATGGTCGTCACGATCGGGTCGGTGGCCTCGTCCTTTGGGACCTGTCTGAGTCTGGGCATCGACGGACCGTCTTTCAGGCGCCGGGGCGCGCTCGGGCCCGTGCCAACCCCCGGGCCGGTGCATGCGAGACGTCGTCGGGTCCGAGCTCGCGCGTCCAGCAGGCGAACTCGAGGAGGATGTTGTCGGGGTCGAAGAAATAGATGCTGCGCACAAAGACGCCGGGGTGCAGCTTGTCGCTGATGCCCCATTCGGAGTCGTCGTGATTGGCGACGTCGGTGCAATCCACGCCGGCAGCCACGAGACGTCGGCGATAATCCTCGATCTTGTCGGGCGGTACCGCGAAGGCGACGTGATTCATGGAGCCGATCGCGCTGGTCAGGTCGCCGGTGTCGGGACGTGCGGCGGGCGCGGAGATGCCCGGGACGCCGTCGGGGGCGTTCGGGAACCAGAAGAACGCCAAGCAATCGCCCCCGCCGCAGTCAAAGAAGAAGTGCTGGCCCATGTCGGCCGGGAGTGCGATCGTCTTGACCAAGGGCATCCCCAAGACGTTGGTGTAGAAGTCGACCGTTGCGGCCATGTCCGAGCAGACCAGGGCGAGATGGTTGATGCCTCGGAGCTCGAAGCCGTCCCCGTCAGTGCTCGTTGCGCCACCAATCATTGGTGAAACCTCCCGGGCCAGTCCCGTCATCGTGGCGGTCCCCCTCACGATAGAGCGCCCGCCATTTGTGTGCTGTGTCAGACCCTTGGGCCAGCACGGTGCATGGTTGAGCGGTGCGATCGGCTGGCGCTCCCCGGGTCTTGCGCCACGCGGACCGGGCGTTCCCTCCCGGGGGCGACGGCGTCCTGCGGGCCAGGCGGGGGGGTCGGGCGATACGATGCGGCCAATGACGATCGAGCCGGTCAATCCTGAGCAAGGGGATGCCTTCGATCTGGATCTGGCCGTTTCGACCCTCCAATCGAACAGCACCGACGTGCGCCTCATGCTCAAGTTGCTGGTCGGCCAGCTCACCGACGTGCTCGGGGATCGCATCGAGGTCGAGCGGGCCGGGGGTCGCTTCCGCAAGTCCGACGAGATCAAGTCGGTGCAGATCACCCTGGGCGATGACACGCTGCGAGCCGAGGTCCAAGGCACGGGCGTCGCCTGCAGTATTGGACACGCCTCTGGGGGAATCCGAATCCGGAGCGAAAAGGTCACCATGGATGCCTGGTTGGCCAGACTGCTCAGCACCTTGCACGACGAAGCGTCCCACAGCGAGCAGACTCGGCTCGCCCTCGAGCACATCGTGATCGGAGAGTCGTCATGACCCAGCCAGCTGATCTTCCAAAGGATGCCGTCCATCGACTCGAAGAGCTCGAGCACGGGCTCTTCACCTCGGATCTGTCCGTCAATGAGTTCTTATTGGTCAAAGAAGCTGGTTTCCATCCGCTGGGCTTCGTCATGGGCTCGTCGATCTACCACATCGGACTCCAGACGAGGAAGTGGGGCGAGAGCCAAGAGCTCACCAAATTGACCGAGGCCATGTACACGGCCCGAGAGTTGGCGATGACCAGGATGGAAGAAGAGGCGGAGGAACTCGGCGCAGACGGCGTGGTCGGGGTGCGCCTCGACGTCAACTATTACGAGTGGGGGAGCGACTCGGCCGAATTCATCGTGTTCGGCACGGCGGTCAAGGCCGAGGACGGCGTGTCGTACAAGAACGTGCTCGGCAAGCCCTTCACTTCAGACCTCTCAGGTCAGGACTTTTGGACCTTGATGCAGACCGGTCACGTGCCCCAGGGGCTCGTGATGGGGACCTGCGTCTACCACATTGCCCATCGCAAGCTCACCCAAGCCCTGGGCTCGGTCGGACAGAACACCGAGCTGCCCAACTTCACCCAGGCGCTCTACGAGGCGCGCGAGTTGGCCATGACCCGTATGCAAGACGAGGCGGGGCAGCTCAATGCCAGCGGCATCGTCGGCGTGCGATTGGAAGAGAAATCGCATCAATGGGGATCGCACACCATCGAGTTCCTCGCCCTGGGCACTGCGGTGACAAAAACAACGGGTGAGGTCACCTTGCCCAAGCCGACCACCATCATCTCGCTCGACAACTGATGGACCCGGGCACGCCCGAAGCGTCCGGCGGCGCTACGGCCGATCCGGCACCCGACCTCCCCGAGGCGGCGCTGCGACGCCTCGACGCCACGGCGTTCTCCTCGGGGCTCAGCGTGCCCGACTTCGCGGCGTGCCTCGAACTCGGCCTGCAACCGGTTGCCCTGGTCCAAGGCTTTTGTGTCATGCAGTGGGGTTTCTACGGTGCGGGCTCGATGTACCGACGGGGCCTCATGCCCGTCGCCGGCGGAGCCGGGGCGTATTCAGAGAGCTACCGCTGCCCCCACGGCTACGTGTCGGCCGAACACAGGATGTGGGGTCAGAACTTCGAACAACCTTGGGTCGAGTCAGCCTGGTCGCAAGGCTATGACGCGGCCTATTCGCGCATGATCGAAGAGGCGTCCGCGCTCGGAGCCCATGGGGTGATTGGCGTGGTCGACCGGATCACCCAGGTGGCCGACAGCCAGACGACCGAGTTCCATTTCCTCGGGACCGCGGTCACCGTCGAGGGAGCGACGCCCCCAGCCGGTGGGGTCCCGTGGACCACCTTGCTGGCCGGGCAGCGTCTCACCAAGTCGATCGAGGCGGGCTTCATGCCTGTCGCCGTGGTCGCTTCGATGGCCTCGGTCCGGGTCTGGGCCTACTGCATCACCGAATACCAGATGGAGGGCGGCCGTGGTTGGGGCATGGGGGGCCAGGGCAACGAGGTCGAGCAGGTCACCAAGGCCCACATGGCCGTGCGCCAGCTGGCCCGCAAGCATGTCCGCCAGAAATTGGTCGGCGACGCGCTGCACGGGGTCGAGATCGATGTGGTCAAGCGCGAACTCACCCAAGGTGACGAGGTCATCGACTGCACGATCCGCGGGAACCGGGTTCGGCGCTTCAAGGAATTCGATGATGTGGCGGCCCCGAGACCGACAGTGCGCCTCTCATGAGCACCACTGAGATGGATCTCAAAGCCGAGATGCGTCGCGGCGCGGCGTCACTCGGCGGGGCGCCGTCGTCCACTCAACCGCGCGGCATCACCTCGGACCTGTCGATCGACGAGGCGCTGCTCTTGCACGGGGCGGGATGGGAGCCGGTCGACTTGGTCTGCGGAGTCTCGGTGGCTTCTGTGCCCTTTGGGGTGTGGAGTTGGGGCCAAGGAGAGATCTCCGTCGCCTCGGCGGCCCACAATGCCGCCGTGGCTGGGGCGGCACGACGGATGCGCGAAGAATGCGCGCGGGTGCACGGCCACGGTGTGGTCGGCGTCAGGGTCGAAGTCGAGGTCTCCACCCACCACATCGACGTCGATTTGGTCGGTACCGCTGTCCGTCCAATCGGAGCCGAGGGCGTCCCCGATGACCCATTCATCTCTGACCTTTCGGCCCGGGACTTCACGCTGCTCAAAGCGGCCGGGTGGATGCCGGCCGGCCTGGCGTTCGGCGCCAGTTTCGTCTACGCCCCCCGACGTTCGGCGGGCACTGCGTTGGCCCAGAAGCGCCAGAACGTGGAATTGGCCAACTTCACCCAGGCCATGTACGCCGCCCGGGAATCCGCTATGGAGCGCATGCAGGACTCGGCGATCGCGGTCGGTGGTGACGGTGTGGTCGGGGTCAAGGTCACCGAGGGCCCGATGAGCTTCGCTCGTCACGCAGTGGGATTCACGGCGTGGGGCACGACGGTCAAGCTGGTGGCTGATGTGCACCAGCACATCAGGCCGCAAGTGGTCCTCGCGCTCGACGACGCGACGGTAATGTTTGCCGCCGAGAGCCTTCGGAACTGAGCAGGGGGATGCCAATGGATTGGCCAGCGTGGGCGCGCCACTACGAGTCGATCGAGGGGGCCGATGCGTTTGCGGCGCTCTTCGCCCCGGGTGGACGCTTTTGCGATCCGGTCACACCGTGGACCACCGACGTGCGCAAGGTGGCCGACGACACCGAGAAGATCTTCCCCGACTGGCGCCAACAGATCGACGACATCCGCGGCGGCCACGATTGGGCGGTTTTCGAATGGACGGGGACGGGGACATTTCCGAAACAAAATGGCCAGGGGATCCCCATCGTGATGTACGGCGCCACCGTCATCTCCGTCGACGCCGACGGCCTGGTCACTTCGTGGCGCGACTACCTCGACACCAATGAGCCTCTGGCACAGATCAAAGCGGGCCTCGAGGACTGATCTTCAGGCCAGGTCGGCCACCGCCTTGATGTGTGACATCCGGGTGGCGTCATACTCCTCGGCGGCCGCTTCGTCATTGGCCATCTCCGCGTCGATATCAGTGTCGGCGAACTCGATCACGCCCATCTCGCCGAAGGCCGAGCGGATCTTGGGTCCCCACAGGCCGATGTCTTTGAGGATCGGCACGATCCGCAAGAACAGGTAGCTGCGAAAGACCCGGAGCGACTCGCTGTGCTCCACGTACTCGCCGATCTCGGCGGGAAGTTCGAGCCGTTCCCACACCTCTTCGCCCAAGAACCTGTCCCGCATGCGATAGCAGGCCTCGACGCAGAACTCCTCGCGTTCATCGCGCTCGGCCTGGGTGAGTTGAGGGTAGTAGTCGCGCAAGGCGAGACGACCGAACATCACATGGCGCGCTTCGTCCTGCATGACATAGGCGTTGAGCGCCTTGGCCAGCGGGTCTTGTGCGGTGTTGCGGATAAATCCGAACGCGGCGAGGGCCAGGCCTTCGACGAGCACCTGCATCCCGAGGTAGGTCATGTCCCAGCGGCTGTCGGAGATGACATCGTCGAGCAGGCTCTTGAGATTGGGGTTCAACGGATAGACGAGCTGGATCTTTTCGTGCAGGTACCGGCTGTAGACCTCGACGTGTCGCGCTTCGTCGATCACCTGGGTCGCGGCGTAGAACTTCGAGTCGATGTCGGGCACCGTTTGGACGATTTTGGCCGTGCAGATCAGCGCACCCTGCTCGCCGTGCATGAATTGACTGAAGCGCCAAGCCTCGGTGTGGCGGCGGACCTCGGCCTTGCGGGCGTCATCCATCGCCTCCCACCAGGTGGTGCCGAAGATCGGATTGATCTCGTCGGGCAGGCCGACCGGATTCTCAAGGTCGACCTCGTGGGACCAGTCGAGCCGGTCGCTGCCGATCCACTGTCGGCGCGTTCCCTTGTCGTAGAGGCGCAGCAATTGGTCGCGCCCGGCGGTGTAGTCGAAGTCGAACAAGGTGGTCGAAGGGGATTCGATGCCCCATTTCGAGGCCGAACCGTCATTGCCCGCAGGCAGGGTTGTGCTGGTCATGGCACGCCTCCTTGGCAGTTGAGCGTCGCGAACGGTCGACGCCCACGACGTTACGCCCGTGAGATTTCGTGTCAAGTGCCGCCCCGGCGGGGCCAATTGGCGTCAGCGAAAGTCGAAGGCGACCTTGATGGCGTCACTTGTCGCCTGGGTGGCGAGCACGCTGAAGGCGTTTCGCCATTCATCGAGACGGAAGGTGTGGGTCAACATCCCGTCCATGTCGATGCGACCGTCGCCGGCCAGCGCCAGGTAGTGCTCGATGCCGTGGCGGCGTACGCCCTCGACCTCTTCGATGCCGAATGCGTTGGAGCCGACCCACGAGATCTCCTTGAAATAGAGGGGTGACCATTCCCATCGCTCGGGTGCATGGACGCCGCTCTTGACCATCGTGCCCCGGGCCTTGAGCAGTCGTACGCCGATTTCGGCGGTCTTGGCCGTGCCGACGGTGTCATAGACGACATCGATTCCGCCGGGGTGGGCCATTGGCAGCGACGTGCCCTCCACGCGGTGCAGCACACCGCCGGACCACGCGGCCGCACGCTCGAGCAGATCTTCGAGTGGGTACGGGTCCACCACCGTCGCCCCGAGCCGGCGGGCCAACGCGGCCTGGGCGGGGAAACGGGCGACCACCATGATCTCGACGTCTGGGTAGAGCGCCCGGATGATCGCCGTGGCGGTGGCGCCGAGGGCACCGCCGCCATAGACGAGGACCTTTCCACCGGGCGGCGGCGGATGGCGGGTCACCGAGTGCAAAGACACCGAGAACGGGTCAGCGAGTACGGCGACCTCGTCACTGATGTCGTCGGGGATCGGGAAGAACATCGATTCGTGGGCCGGCAGGTATTCAGCGAATCCCCCGGGGGCGTCCTTGGAGGTGCCCGTGTGGATGCCCGCAGCGATCGGACCCTGGGTGAAGTGCCAACACATGCTCAGGTCGCCGTCGCGGCAGGCGCCGCACACGGGATCGATGCCCCGGGGAACACAGGAGAGCCACGGATTGAGCACCACCCGCTGGCCGACCTCGAGGCGGGTCACGTCACGGCCAACTTCGCTGATCTCGGCCACCACCTCGTGGCCGAGCACCGTCGGGAAGGTAAAGAGCCCGTTCAACGCGCTGTCGACGTAGTTGTCACCAAAATCCATGAACACCTGTTTGGCATCGGATCCGCAGATGCCGGTCAGGCGCGTCTTGGCCATGACCCAGTCCCTGCGGGTCGGCACCGGCGGGTCCAACTCGCACATGCGCATCGGCACCTTGGACAGGCCGACCAGGAGGTGATTGTCGGGGTCAGGCGGGGTCCAGCGGTCGGGCTTGACCCCATAGAGCAATCCCTGCATGTGTCATCCCCCGCTTCGGCTCGGTCAACCGGCCCAAGCTAGCGCGCGGAGTTGGTTGGACCTCGGGTCGCAATTGCCTCGACGAACTGACCTAATTCGTCGTGCAGTTGGTGTACCCGTTCACCGTGGTGCAGTTCTGGTGGACGACCGCCGCGACGATGACGATGAAGATCACCGCAATGGCAATCAGGGCGAATCCCACGATGATCCCGGCCAGGGCCAGGCCGCTGCCACCTTGGGTCCCGTTGGCGTTTCGAATCTGGCTCCGGCCCACGAAGCCGAAGATGATGCCGAGCACGCACGGAATCCCGAAGAGAAACGGGATGATCCCAACACACGAGAGGACGAGCGAAGCCACGGCCATGCCGTTCGTCTTGATCGGAGCGGTCGCCGCAACGCCGTAGGGGGTGCTGTACGAAGGCATTGATCCCGGCGCCTGGCCCATGGGAATTCCGCTTGCGGGCAACGGACTCCCCGGGGGCACCGCGGTCGGCAACGCCGGTCCGGTCCACGTCTCAGGTGGATACCACTTGCCGTCGGATGCCAACCACCATCCGGGGCCCTGCGATGTGTCGCTCATATCGCTTCTTCCCCTCGTCTCCCACGCCGCTTGGAGGAGCTGGCGCCGAACAGCCTATGCAGACTGCAACCCGAGATGAGGGGATAGGGCGGCCTCAGCGGAGGTAGGGGCAGTGGCGACAGCGCGACTCACAACACCGGCCCCTCGACGCCAGATAGCTCGCCGTGAGCACGAACAGGCCCGAGCGGGGATCGGTATAACCCGGATCACCCAGGCTCAGGGCCCGTTCGTGAGCGGCGTATATCTCGTCGTACAGCGGGTCGCCTGGCGCGAGCCGCTTTGGATGCGGTTGAGTGAGAGGCCGGTCAGCGATCGGCTCACTCACTGGTCAACTTTGGTCGTGGACCCGCGCGGGTCCAATCGATCAGCGCCGCGTGGCCGCCTTCTTGGCCGGGGCCTTGCGGGCCACGGTCTTCTTGGCGGCGGGTGCCTTGCGAGCGACCGTCTTTTTGGCCGGGGCCCTGCGAGCCGGGGCCTTGCGGGCCACGGTCTTCTTGGCGGCGGGTGCCTTGCGAGCGACCGTCTTTTTCGCCGGGGCCTTCTTGGCCGGTGCCGGGGCGGCCGACTTGCCCGCCGCGGCCACGGCGCTGTCGATGATTGGGTAGGCACCCTTCTTCAGCTTCGGGGCCGTGGCCGGTGCCAGCACGGCGTCCTTGAACGCCTTGACCGGGGTGATCCGCGCCTTCTTGGAGGCCTTGATGCGGATCGTCTCTCCCGTCGCCGGGTTGCGGCCCATCCGCGCGGCACGGTTCACCTTGACGAATTTGGCGAAGCCGGGAATGGAGATTGGCTCACCCTTGGACACGACAGCGGTGACGACGTCGGTGAAACCATCGAGGACGGCGATCACCGTCTTGAGGTCCACATCGCTCTGTACCGCTACTGACTTTGCTAGGTCTCTCTTGTTCATGGGTGACATTGTGGCCGAACGCATGGGCACAATGCACGTTCATTGGCGAAATTCCTTGGGATTTGTGGAAATTTTTCGCTTTGCATCGCGACGAAGGCCGCTCGGCATGCATCATGCGCCCGTCGCGCCGGTACTTTTTGGTGATGCACACCGCCCCACACATCTTGCTGATCTCGGGCAGTTTGCGGTCAGGATCTACCAATGGTGCGGTCGTGCGCACGGCAGGAGAACTCTCGAACGACCGTTTTTCGACCGAGATCTATGGCGCGATGGGACAGCTCCCTCATTTCAGTCCCGACCTCGAAGTCGATCCGTTACCCGGCCCCGTGTCCGAGCTGCGCCGCGGTGCTCGCGGCGGCCGACGCGTACCTCTTCTGCACGCCCGAGTATGCGGGGGACTTGCCCGGTTCGTTCAAGAACTTGCTCGATTGGGCGGTCGGCGGGGGCGAGGTCTACGAAAAGCCGGTCGGTTGGATCAACGCGTCCGGCGCGCCCAACGGCGCCGCCGATGCCCATGCGTCGCTCGGGCGCGTCCTCGGCTATCTGGGCATGCTGCCCATTCCCGGCGCCTGTGTATCTGTCCCGGTGCCACGCCACCTGATCGGGGCGGGCGGGACCATCGAAGATGACGAGATCCGCCGGGTGATCGGCCGGGCGCTTGCGGCCCTCGCCGGCGCGGCGGCGAAGGGAAAATGATTCGCCGACCTGGCTTTTTCGGCGTCCGCACCCTGCCGTAGGGTGATCGGGTGCACGACGTCGGCGACAGACTTGCGTACCGAAGTGTCAAGGAGCGGACCCAGCTCGGAAAGTCGATTCGGGCCACGGTCCCTCGGAGCAGCCACGCCGAGGTACCTGCGGTGGCACTTCGCGCAGATCCGCTGAGCTTGCTGGCCGAACAAGCGGCCACCCGGGTGCCCGAGTTGGTCCCGATTCGCTACGGGCGCATGCTGGTGTCCCCTCTGGCGTTCTACCGAGGCGCGGCGCTGATCATGGCATCGGATCTCGCTCGAAAGCCCCACACCGGCCTCACAGTGCAGGCATGTGGCGACGCCCACTTGTGCAACTTCGGCATCTTTGGGACCCCCGAGCGTCATCTGGTCTTCGATGTGAACGACTTCGATGAGACGCTGCCCGGGCCGTTTGAGTGGGATGTCAAGCGCTTGGCGGCGAGCCTGGCGGTGGCCGGACGAAGCCGCGAGTTCAGCGAGCAGGAGTGTCGGGACATCGTGGTGTCGGCGGCGCAGACCTACCGCCAAACCATGCGGGGCTTCGCCGCCATGCGCAACATCGATGTCTGGTACGCCCGCCTCGACATCGAAGCCGCGATGGCCCAGATGGGCACCCAGATGGCCGAGGTCACCCGGACCCGCACCGAAGCCGCCCTCGCCAAAGCGAGGACAGCGCGACAGCCTCCAAGCGCTCAACAAGCTGACCAAGAAAGTGAACGGCCGGCACCGCATCATCTCTGATCCGCCCCTCATCATGCCCATGGAAGAGGTGCTCCCCGATATCGAAGTAGAAGCGATCTATGAGATGACGCGGGCGGTCCT
This sequence comes from uncultured Acidimicrobiaceae bacterium, assembly GCA_963800725.1. Classification (GTDB taxonomy): domain Bacteria; phylum Actinomycetota; class Acidimicrobiia; order Acidimicrobiales; family RAAP-2; genus Bog-473. Next base: position 57,806 of record CAWDCE010000009.1, read on the forward strand.
TGCGGAGTATCGACGATCCCTCCCCGCCGGCGTGCGCCGGCTGCTCGACCAGTTCGAACTTATCCAAATGGCCCGCAAAGTCGTCGGCGTGGGGAGCGTCGGGACCCGTGCGTGGATCCTTCTGCTGGAGGGGCGCAACTCGGGTGATCCGCTTTTCTTGCAGGCCAAGCAGGCCGAGGCATCGGTCTTGGAACGCTTCGTGAACCCCAGCGTGTTCGCGCACCACGGGGAGCGGGTCGTGGCCGGCCAACAAGCCATGCAGGCCAATAGCGACATCTTGCTCGGGTGGGCCAAAGAAGAAGCGCAGTTCGGTATCGACCTCTATTTGCGCCAATTCCGCGATTGGAAGGGCTCGATCGACGTCGAAAAGATGATCCCGGGCGGCATGGCGACCTACGGGCGCGTCTGCGCCTGGACGTTGGCCCGAGCCCACGCCCGATCCGGTGACCGGGTGGCCATCGCTGCCTATCTCGGGAGCAAGACGGTGTTCGACGAGGCCATCGCCACGTTCGCCGAACGCTACGCCGATCTCAATCTGGGCGACTACGCCACCCTCGAGGGCGCTGTTCGGGCCGGCAAAATCACCGCCACGAAAGGGCGCTGATTGATGCTGAGCGGCTTCGCCCACGCGGGCATCTGCGTTCCCGACGTCGATGCGGCCGTTCGCTGGTACTGCGACGTCTTGGGGCTCACGCTGTTGTCGGCTCCCTATGAGATGTCGGGAGTCGCGATTGAGCGAGACATGGGCGAGCTGGTGCCGCCCCCCGTTGTCCTCAAAGCCGCCATCGTCGGGTTCGGTCGCGATGACCATGTGCTCGAGCTCATCGAGTACCCACGGGCTCGCCGAAGTGCACCGGTGCGGACATCGGTGGTTGACGTCGGACTCTCCCACGTCGGTCTGGTGTGTGACGACATCGAGGCAACGAGGGCCGAACTCAGCGGCCGCGGGGTCGAGTTCCTCACCACGGCGACGGCCGATGTCGCTGGGTTGCGCACGACGTGGTGTGCCGATCCGTGGGGGACCGTGATCATCCTGCTCGAAAAGACGAGCGACACGCTGCCCTATTGGCGCCAGTACGAGGCCTGAGGCAACCGCGGCTGCATCACGAAGTCACCGTGACGTCGAGGACCACCGGCGGCAACGCGGTGCCGCTCGCGGTCTTCATGGTGACGTTGAGCACGTAGGAACCCACGACGGTGCCGCCGACGCTGATTGACTGGTCGTCCGGAGCGCTGAGCGTGCAGCTGGCGAGTCCACCGGTGGTCGGCGCATTCTTGAGGGTGAACGTGCCGGCGCTCGGGGTGGCCGTGACGCCGTTGCCACTCGCGTGCCACTGCACCGAAGTCGTGCCCGCTTCGCTCGGTGCGAGGCCCAGCGACACGGTGATGCTCTGACCCGCCCGCACCGTCACGGCGCCACTCGGTTGGATCGAGCCAACCGCCGGGAGGCGACCCTCGGCGAACGAGGGTGGACTCGAAGCCGGGCTGGCGGCCCAGGTGGGGTCGGGCACCGAAGAGAGCCCGTAGTCGAGGGTGGCACCGGTCGTGATGACCGACGCCGGCAGCCACGGCTGTTTCCAGGCGGTCGTCGACGACGTGGACGCGCTGGTGGCACACGAGGGCGTCGTGGCCGCAACGCTGGCGCCGCTGAGGGTCAGCGAATGGATGTACGGCGTGTTCGCCGTGGCCCCCGGCGCGTGCATGACGATGCGGTGGTTGTTCCCGAGCGTGACGATCACCACCGGGAACAGCGGCGCGGCCAGGGCGAGGTTGGCCGCGCCGGGGGTGACCGGATACAGACCGATCGCCGCCCACACGTACCACGAGGCAATGGCCCCGAGATCGTCGTTGCCCGGTTCGTTCACCGGGGCATTCGAGTACAGCGTCGTCATAATCTGTCGGACGACCGCCTGAGTCTTCGACGGGGCCACGAAATAGTCGTACTCCCACGGCGCCCACAGATCCGGTTCATTGCCGGCCCAGTCATATGGTGCGTTTCGGGTGGCATTGAGCTGGGTGAAGAAGGTGTCGAGCTTCGCGCTCGCCGAGGCGTCGCCGCCCATGAGGGCCGAAAGCGCGGCCAGGTCCTGGGGCACCGACCACGTGTATTGGACCGCGTTGCCCTCTTCGAAGCCGAGCTCGCCCCCCGGCTCGAGGAGCGAAGTCGAAAACGCCGGCCCGGGCGGGAAGCTTCCGTCGCTGTTGCGGGCCTGTATGTACCCCGTGGTCGGGTTGAACAGGTATTGCCAGTTGTGCGCCCGCGCCATCATCTTGGTGGCGATCGAATGGGCACCGGTGGCCTGGGCCAGCTGGGCGATGGAGAAGTCGTCGATGGCGTATTCGAGCGTCACCGAACCTCCGATCGAGTAGTCGATCGAGGAGAGGTCCAAGGAGTTGGCGTCGACGTAGTGCTCCGCGATGTACTGGTCGAGGTACTGGCGTTCGATCTGGAGGCCGTGACCGGTTTCGGTCCGGGTTGCGCCCTTGACCATGGCCGCAAGCGCCGCTTTGGTATCGAAGTTGCGGACCCCGAACACGTAGGCCGCAGCGATGATCGGGTCGGCGGAGTCACCGTTCATCTGTATGGCGTCACCGTCGGCAATGGCCCATTTGGGCAGCCAACCGCCCTGTTGGGCGTCGTTGACCAGGGACTGGACCATGTCGCCGGCCTGATGTGGCGCGAGCATCGAGACGAGTTCGATCTGGGACCGATAGATGTCCCATTCGGAGAAGTTGGCGTACTGGGCGCGGGTGGCGGACCGGTGGACCCGGCCATCGTCGCCGCGGTACTCACCATTGGCATCGCTCACCACGCTTGGGGAGAGGAGGGAGTGGTACAAGGCGGTGTAGAAGGTCTCCTCGTTCGCCCGTGTTCCTCCGCCCACGGCGATCCGCCCGAGCATGGCGTTCCAGCGGGCGGTGGCGGCGGATTGGATGTGGGGCAGCGACCAACCAGGGTCCTCGGCGCCAATGTTCGCGGCGGCGTTGGCGGCGCTGACGAACGAGATGCCCACCTTCATCAAGACGGTCGGGTTGTGGGTGGTGTCAAAGGTCACGAAGGCCCCGCACGACGTGGCCCGGCACGAGGTCGCCGAAGTGGTCGCACCGCTGCCCTGCCACCCGCCGGCCGACGTGAAAGGGGTGCTGAACTGTGCGCTGAAGTACAGCGTGTAGGCGGTGCCCGTCGAGCAGAACCCGCCGCTGGTCACCGAACCGGCGATGCCCCGCTTTCCGATCAGGTGATAGCTCGACGCGCTGGCCGGGTTGGCGCTCGAGGCCACCTTGAAGAGCACATTGGCCTGCGTGGAGGCGGGGAAGGTCATTTCTGAGATCCCGGTGCGCTGGGTGACGGCCAATGAGGTGGTGACGGCGGGTGAGCCGGCCGTGAGCTGGTAGCTCCCCGGCCTTGCGTGTTCGGTGGTGTGACTGAATGACGCGGTCGTCGCGGCGGGATCAGCGCCGATGGCGCCGACGGTCGGCAGAATGGGGATGTCGCCGTAAGAGGCGCAACCCGTCCCGCTCAGGTGGGTCAGGCTGAAGCCCGAGATCTCCGAGTCGCCATAGGAGTAGCCCCCGCCCGACGCGGCCACATTGGGTTGGGTGTCAGGGCTCCATTGGAGCATCCCGAACGGCAGATCCGCGCCGGGGAACTCGCCGATGGCGCCGGGATTGACGGCGCCCGCGCCGGTGCCGTCGATCGGGTTGACCAGGGCGCTCGGATGGGCCACAACGGCGATCTGCGTGGCGGCCGACGCCACCGACGGAGCCACCAGGCCCGTGGCGAGCAGGACGGCCACAAATGTCGCCGCGAGCAATCCCGTTGCCAATGATCGATGCCGCCGCATGCGTCCCCCCTTGCACCCGACGGTAGTTGAGGTCGAAGGGCAAGGTGCCGACCGCCGTCACCGGAGACCATGGAAGATTAAGTTGACCATATTGGTCGGGTTTGTAAAGATCTGGCCCTCGCTTGGGCCCGACTCTGCCGGGCCACACGAATGGAAGGCGATTGCCATGACCGATTGGGGATTCGAAACCCGCCAGGTACACGCCGGTGCGCAGCCTGATCCGACCACGGGCGCACGGGCCGTGCCGATTTATCAGACGACCAGTTACACGTTCCGAGACACCGCGCACGCCGCGGCCCTGTTCGGTCTGGCCGAGTTGGGCAACATCTACACCCGCATCATGAATCCGACCCAGGCGGTATTCGAGGAGCGGATCGCGTCCCTCGAAGGCGGCGTCGCCGCCCTCGCGGTCGCCAGTGGCCAGGCGGCCGAGACCATCGCCCTGCTCAACCTGGCGGAAAACGGCGGGCACGTGGTGTCGTCCGCCTCCCTCTACGGAGGGACCTACAACCTCTTGCACTACACGTTGCCGAAGTTCGGGATCGAGGTCACCTTCGTGGACGACCCCGACGATCTCGACACGTGGCACGCCGCCATCCGTCCCAACACCAAGGCCTTCTATGCCGAGACCCTCGGAAATCCCAAGGGCGACGTCCTCGACTTCGAAGGTGTCTCGAGCATTGCGCACGAGCACAAGATCCCTCTGGTGGTCGACAGCACATTGGCCACGCCCTACCTCGCGCAGCCGCTGGCGAACGGGGCCGACATCGTGGTCCACTCGGCCACCAAATTCATCGGCGGGCATGGCACGTCGATCGGCGGCATCATCGTCGACGGCGGCAAGTTCGACTACGAGGGCAGTGGGCGGTTCCCCGGCTTCACCGAACCCGACCCGAGCTACCACGGCCTCGTCTTCGGTCAACTCCCCGAAGCCCTCTTCCCGGCGCGCTTCGTGCTCAAGGCGCGCTTGCAGTACCTGCGCGACATCGGCCCGGCTATCGCGCCGCTCAACTCGTTCCTCTTCCTCCAGGGCCTCGAGACCCTGAGCCTGCGCATGGAGCGTCACGTGCAGAACGCCACGGCTGTGGCGCAGTGGCTCGAGGCGCGCGACGAGGTGGCCTGGGTCGCCTACCCGGGTCTGGCCTCGAGTCCGTGGCACGAGCGCCAGAAGAAGTACCTCCCACGAGGTGGCGGTTCCATCATCTCGTTCGGGATCGCCGGTGGCGCCGAAGCCGGCGCCCGCTTCATCGAGGGGCTCGAATTGTTCAGTCACCTGGCCAACGTGGGTGACGTGCGGAGCCTCGCCATTCACCCAGCAACCACGACGCACTCGCAGCTGACCGAGGCCGAGCAGACCACCACCGGGGTCTCGCCCGATCTTGTCCGACTCTCCATCGGAATCGAGTCGATCGAGGACATCCTGGCTGATCTCGAGGCTGGGTTCAGGTCCGCCAAGGCCGGGTGAGCCCACCGCGGATCCCCGGAGTCCTCTCGCCGGGCGATGACCCGGGACAGCGAACCATCGTCACGCTCGACTCCGATGGGGTCGACCTCGAGGCCGGGAGCCGGCTCCAACAAGTCGCGGTCGCCTATGAAACCTGGGGGACACTCAACCCATCTCGTGACAATGCCATCTTGGTGCTCCACGCCCTGACGGGAGACTCCCATGCGAACGGACCGGTCGGACCGGGCCACCGGAGCCCGGGATTTTGGAACGGGCTCATCGGGCCGGGGGCGCCACTGGACACCGAGCGCTACTTCATCATCTGCCCGAACGTCTTGGGTGGTTGCCAGGGCACCACCGGTCCGGCGTCGCTCAGTCCCGACGGTGCCCTCTATGGCTCGCGTTTCCCCCTGATCACCATTCGCGACCAGGTCCGTGTCGAGGCGCTGCTGGCGGACCAGCTGGGCATCGCTCGATGGGCTGGGGTCATTGGGGGGTCGATGGGTGGAATGCGGGCGCTCGAGTGGTGTGTTGGTTATCCAGATCGAGTCGCTCGAGGCGTCGTCATCGCCGTCGGCGCCGCAGCGACGGCCGATGAGATAGCGCTGTGTTCATTGCAGGTGCGCGCCATTGAAGCGGACCCGGACTTCTTCGGTGGGGACTACTACGGCACCGGGTCGCGCCCACTCGCTGGACTCTCCATTGCCCGAGGACTCGGCCAGATCAGCTACCGCAGCGCGGCCGAGTTCGAATCCCGGTTCGGTCGTGCCCCCCAAGCGCAGGAGGATCCACTCAAAGGAGGCCGTTTCGCGGTCGAGTCATATCTTGAGCATCACGGAGACAAGCTGGCCGACCGATTCGATCCCAACTCCTACATTGTCTTGAGCCAAGCGATGAACTCGCACGACCTCGGGAGGGGCCGAGGGGGTGTCCCCGCCGCACTCGGCGCCGTACGCGCCAAGATGACGGTCGCCGGCATCACCTCGGACCGCCTGTATCCGCTCGACCTCCAACGCGAGATCTGCTGCCATCTGCCCGGCGCACCGTCGGTGGTGGTGGTGGACTCCGAATTCGGGCATGACGGGTTCTTGCTCGAGATCGAACAGATCGGGGCAATCATTGACACGGCACTCGGGTCCGAGTAGTTCTCGCCCACCGGTTCTCACGTGGTTGGTCGCCGCCAAATACGCGTTCTCGGGGTCCACGAGGGAAGTGTGTGCCGCTCGAATCGACGCGGTAAGCGATGCCTCCATGGTCGAAATCGCGCCCGTGTCTCAGCGGCTGCCAAATGTGGCGTCATGAAGGTCGCGGAAGAACGTCGCCATCTCGTCGAGCTGGTATTTGGCCTGCAGCCCGCTCGGATTCGGAAGGAGCCACAGGCTCGCCTCGGCCAGATGTTCTCCTTGGGGCCCAATGGACGCCTTGGGTCGACGAAAAGCGGTGCGGTAGGCGGAGAGCCCCAACACGGCGACGCACTTGGGCGCAAGGGTGGTGACCTTGGCTTCGAGTCGAACGGCACCGTTGCGCAATTCGGCCGCACTGAGCTCGCTCGCGGCCGTGGTGGGGCGGTCGACGATATTGGTGATCCCGACCCCGAGGGAGGGAAGGGCGTGCTGGTCGGCGGGGGCCATCACCTCGCTGGTGAAACCGCCGGCGCACAGCAACTTCCAGAATCGATTGCCCGAACGTGCGAAGTGGAGGCCGGTCTCGCCGGACAACTTGCCTGGATTGATGCCGCAAAAAAGGACCACCAATTCGGGCCCGACCAGGTCGTCGATACCCCGGGCCCGCGTCGTCATGGGCCTAGAACCGTAGCCAGTCGGTGACGCAGGAAGGCAACCTCGGACGCGTTGTTGGTGTGGGCGATGGCGGCTCGGTAGGCGGCGGCGGCATCGTCCACTCTCCCGAGGCGGCGTAACAGATCGGCCCGAATGGCGTGGAAGAGGTAATAGTCAACCAGGGCCAAATCGTCCACCAAGGGGAGGGCGACGGCAGGTCCGTGCACCTCGGCGACGGCGACGGCACGGTTCAAGGCGACCACCGGGCTCGGGTCGAAGGCGAGCAGCTGATCGTAGAGCGCGAGGATCTGCCCCCACTCGGTCGCCGCTGCGCTCGGAGCGTCGGCGTGCACCGCGTTGATGGCGGCTTGGATCTGGTAGCGACCGGGCGAATTTCGCCGCGATGCAGCGCCGCACGATGGCCTGACCTTGCGCGATCAATTCGGCGTCCCAAAGGCTCCGGTCCTGTTCGGCGAGCACCACCAACTCACCGTGCTCGTCGGTGCGAGCGGCCCGGCGGGCCTCGCTCAAGACCAGCAACGCGAGCAGTCCTTGGACCTCGGGTTCGTCGGGCAGGAGTTCACAGAGTAGGTGCGCCAGCCGGATGGCCTGGTTGCACAGGTCGGTGCGCACCAGGGTATTCCCCGAACTGGCCGCATAACCCTCGTTGAATATGAGATAGACGACGGCCAGGACCGCACGCAAGCGGTCCGCCAGCTCGTCGGCCTCAGGTACGCGGTAGGGGATGTTGGCCCGGCGGATCTTGGCTTTGGCCCGCACCAATCGCTGCGCCATGGTCGCTTCTGGTACCAAGAATGCCGAAGCGATCTCGGTGGTGGTGAGGCCACCGAGGAGGCGCAGCGTCAGGGCGACCTGCACGTTGGTGGCGAGCGCCGGGTGGCAGCAGGTGAAGATGAGGCGAAGTTGATCGTCGCGAATCGGTCCTTCGGCGAGCAACTCGTCCCGGGCGTTGAGAAGCGCATATTGCGCGTGGCGGTCAGCCCGGCTTCCCTCGCGGCGCAAGCGGTCGATCGCCCGGTTGCGTGCGGTGGTAATGATCCACCCCGCCGGGCTGGGCGGCATCCCCTTTTCCCGCCATCGCGCCAGGGCCACCAAGAATGCATCCTGTACGGCTTCTTCGGCCACGTCGATGTCACCGAACACGCCGATGAGGACGGCCACGGCCCGGCCGTATTCGCGACGGAAGACTCGGGCGATCTCCGCGTCGCTCGGGATCAACGGGGAGGCGTTCAGGCTTCAGGTCCGCGGCCGAAGGGGCGCACCTCGATTGGCAGGGTGCTGGCCCGGGTGATTTTGGCGGCCCAAGCCAGTGCGGCATCGAGGTCGGGTGCGTTGAGAATCCAAAAGCCCCCGAGGTGCTCCTTCCCCTCGACGTAGGGACCGTCGGTGATCATCACGTCCTCGTCGCCGAGACGCACCACCGTCGCCGTGCTCGGGTGCTCGAGGCCGTTGGTAAAGACGAAGGCGCCCTCGGCCTTCATCTGCTCGCGGACTTCGTCCAGCGCCGCCATGATCTTGGCCAGGACATCGGGGGCGGGAATCCCTTGGTCGGGCTGGTACATGCTGAGCAGGTATTGCTTCATTGAGAACTCCTTCTCGTCGTCGGGCCGGCGTGTGCCGATCCTCTGGCACCTATACGAACGCGTCCGCTCGAAATCGACGGCCCCCCCATAATTTCTTGCTGCGGCTGCGCCGACGGGTCGCCTTCAGCTCGTTCTCGGTCAACCGTGAGGGGCGAGGCGCACGTCGGGACGTGGGACTTGTCTCGCAACCAACGACGTGCGAGCCGGTGGCGCTTGTGTTGGGGGAGATGGCCGGCCGGGAAGGGCTGCATTGCTCTCGCTTTCGAGCCGGGGACGGGGCCAGAGACCAACGTGAAGTCGACATCGAGCTTAGGTGTCGTATCGAAGAGGTGCCCGAGCGACAGACCAGCGCTTGGTGAGACGTGTTGCGAGGGAATTCCCGACTGGCCTTCTCTCGATATTGCTCTTCCCGGCGGGGTGAGCCTATTTGTTGCGCCCCGGATCTCATGCGCGCCGACGCGCTCAGGAATGCTGTTGGCTGAGCGTGTCGGCCGTGCTACGGACGGGCTTACCGCTTCTTGGCCAACTTCGAGATCTTCTGATTGAGTTTCTTGTTCTGCTTCTTGGCCTTGGCAAGTTTGCGATGCAGTTCAGCGATCTCGAGTTCGTGGCGATCAGCTGACGCCGACAGCACATTCATGCAGCTGCAGAGCAACAAGAAGATCTCTTGTTGCTTCAACACTTCGGGCACAGAGGTCGATTGCAGGAACATCTTGAGAAATTCCTGGTCGATTTCTTCCCTGGTACTCACCCCCATAGCGTAGATGCACCGCGGCCATAAGACCAGGGTCGGGGCAATTTCGTGTCGAAACGCGTGGGACGCGAGCTGACGTCCGCGACGTACGCCGTGCCCTTGAGCACGCGACATCATTGTCCCCACCCCGTCTGCATTCGCGGTGCAGTCCGGCGACGGCCGCGTGCGTTGGGTCGCTGCGGGGCGGCTCGATCAGGACCCCGATCGCTCGGGCGTGTTGCGGGCGAACGCAACCGAGGGGTCACCTTTTCACCAGGAGTCCCGAGTGTGGCGGTGATCGCGAATCCCACGTCGAATCGTGGGCAGATCAACCACCGAGGCAGTTGCGTCCAATCGGACGCGAAGCGAAACGGTGGCACGCTGAGGGCCGGCGCCCCGCGGTAGCCAATGGACGAACGCGTTGGCGTCGACGATGCCGCAGGCGCAGTGCGCCCGTCCGTTTTCTGCTGCGACGTGCCTTGGTGGTTGGTGACTCGAATGAACCCGACGTTGTCGTGTCGTGAGCGATCAGGCGACGTTCGGTCCTTCGGTACTCAATGCAGGTGGTTGGCGATCAAGACGTCGCCGGCCATGGCGACGAAGAGCACGGTGAGGTAGGTGATCGAGTAGCTAAAGACCCGCATGGCTTCGCGCCCGGTGGCCCGGTCGGCCCGGGCCAGGTGCCACAGCCTGGTGGTCATGAACAAGAACCCGGCCCCGAGGGCGGCGGCGGCGATCAGGTAGATCAGGCCCAGATGGGCCACCGGGCCGAAGAGAAGCGAGGTGGCCACCAACGCCACGGTGTAGGCCACGATCTCGGTGGTGGTCCGGCGCATGGAGGCAACGACAGGGAGCATCGGGACATCGGCCGCGGCGTAGTCGTCTTTGTAGCGCACGGCCAGGGCCCAAAAGTGCGGGGGCGTCCAGATGAAGATGATGGCGAAGAGCACGATGGGGGCCCAGGACAGCGAATTGGTGACGGCGGCCCAACCGACCAGGACCGGGACCGCCCCGGCGGCCCCTCCAATCACGATGTTCTGCGAGGAACGGCGCTTGAGCCACAACGTGTAGACAAAGACGTAGAACAAGGTGGCCGAGACCGCCAACGCGGCGGACAGCAGGTTCACCACCAGCCACAACTCGACGAAGGCGGCCACTTCGAGGGTGATGGCGAAGATGAGGGCCGCCCTCGGGGTCATGGCCCCGGTGACCAAGGGCCGCTTCTTGGTCCGCTTCATCAACTTGTCGATGTCGCGGTCGACCACCATGTTGATGGCATTGGCCCCGCCGGCGGCCAGGGCACCGCCGAGCAAGGTGGCCGCCATCAGCCACAGCGGCGGCAGACCCCGTTGGGCCACCACCATGGTGGGCAGCGTCGTGATCAAGAGCAACTCGATGATGCGCGGCTTGGTCAGCGCAACATAGGCACCAATGGTGGACCATCGATTCCGGCTCCTGACACTCGTGCCGTCCAACAAGGTCATTGGGGGGAGCATAGGGCGCAAAGCGCACGGCGGCGAAGACATCGTCCGAAAGGAACGGACGTGCCCGAAAGTTCGTCTGGCGAGCGCCGTGGAACGAGTGGTGGGGTTAGCCTCGCGTGGTGGCCCGCTTGGTGACGATGCACCGACTTTCGCTTGGGACCCGCTAGCCCATGCCGGGCATGGGTCGGCCCCTTCAGTCGAACAACACCACTGTCGTCTCGGCGTTCCATAGCGCCCTGTGGCACCAACTCTTATTCGTGCTGCTGGTCGCCGCCCTGCTCGCCGTGACCTTCAACGTGATCCGCACAATTCAGTACCGTCGACTTCGGGCCGCCGGCGAGACTGACTTTCCTACCGGCGAGCGGTGGAGCACCGAGGAGCCACCGGCGCGCCGGCTTTTTCGCTATGGCTTCGGGTTGCTGTGGATCCTCGACGGCCTATTGCAGCTTCAGTCGTCGATGCCCTTGGGCCTTCCCCAAAACGTCATCCAGCCCTCGGCCAGCACGTCGCCGCAATGGGTCCAACACATCGTCAACAGCGGCGTCAACATCTGGACGCTGCATCCCGTGCAGGCAGCGGCGGCCAGTGTGTGGATTCAGATCGGTCTCGGCCTGTGGCTGCTGGTGGCGCCACGCGGGCTGTGGTCCCGCTTCGGTGGTGTGGCGAGCGTCGGGTGGGGCCTCGTGGTCTGGGTCTTCGGTGAGGCCTTCGGTGGGATTTTCGCTCCGGGACTGACGTGGCTCTTCGGTGCTCCCGGTGCGGTGCTGATCTATTGCGTCGGAGGGATACTGGTCGCCCTACCCGACCGGGCGTATGCAACCGCCCGGACCGGTCGCATCGTCTTGGCCTCGTGTGGGGGCTTCCTCATCGGGGCGGCCCTCCTGCAGGCGTGGCCAGGTCGAGGTTTTTGGCAAGGTCGTCCGCAGGCGCCGGATCACGTCGGCACGTTGGCCGGCATGGTCACCCAGATGGCCCAGACGCCCCAACCGGGCGTCTTCTCTTCGTGGGTACGGGATTTTGCCTCGTTCGACACCGCGCACGGTTGGGCGGTCAACTTGATCGCGGTCCTCTTGATGGCGGGCATCGGTATCGCCTTGTGTACTGGGCGCCCCAACGTCACCAGACCGGCAGTAATCGCGGCAGTGGTGCTGTGTCTGGCCGATTGGGTGCTGGTCGAGGACCTCGGATTCTTCGGCGGCACCGGCACCGATCCAAACAACATGTTGCCGAGTGCCCTCCTCATCGTTGGCGGCTATGTGGCGATGGTGCGGCTGCCCAAGCCGGTCGCCGCCACTCAGAGCGCCCTCGATCCCGCGGCGGTGCCGAGGTCCGGTCCGTGGTGGGAGTGGGTGACACCCACATACCTGCTCAGAATCTTTGCCGTCGTGGGCACCGCGGTGGTCGTACTGGTCGGCGCCGCGCCGATGTCTCTCGCTGCCACGAATCCCAACGCCGACCCGATCATCTCCCAGGCCCTCAACGGGACGCCGAACGCCATCAACCTGGCGGCCCCGGGGTTTCGACTGGTGGATCAGCGTGGAACGCCGGTGTCACTCTCAAGCCTTCGGGGTCACACCGTTGCCCTGACGTTCTTGGATCCGGTCTGCACGTCTGACTGCCCGCTGATCGCACAGGAGTTCAAGCAGGCCGATGAGCGGCTGGGTGCGGGAGCCTCCAATGTGGATTTTGTGGCGATTGTGGCAAACCCGATCTACCGTTCCGTGTCGTTCACCCAGGCATTCGATCGCCAAGAGGGCCTCGCTCACCTCAAGAACTGGCTGTTCTTGACCGGCTCGGTCGCCCAGCTCCAGCGGGTCTGGAACTCCTATGGGGTGTTGGTCGAGACGGCCGGTGCGGGGGCGATGATCGCTCACAGCGACCTGGCATTTGTGATTGACGCAAATGGACGTGAACGGGTCGCAATGGAGAACGATCCGGGTTCGGGCGGCGCGACGTCGTCGTCGTTCTCCTCCCTCCTCCTCGACCGAATCAATCTGCTCAAGAATTCGTGAAGTCCCGAGCTCGTGGCAAGCGGATGGCTGCCCTTTTCCTTCTGCCGGCCCTAGTCCTTCCATTGGTCGCGTTGGCGCCGGGGGCGCTCCCGAGCCAGGGAGCGGCACCGCAACCGGCGCCGGTGGCGGCACCGCTCGAGGTCGGGCTCACAACCTCGGCCGGATCATGGGCGGTGGTGCCGATGGGCCAACTCGGCACGCCGCTCAATACCTTTTGGGAGCTCTTCTTCCGGGCGACTGGTGCCACGCGGTGGACGCTGACTACTCCCGCGGGAGTGGCCGACAATGGGGGGCTGGCGGTGAGTGCCCCGGCGAGTGGAGGTGTCGGGGTCGGATTCCTCCCCAGCCAATTGCTGAAGTTCTCACCGCTGGCTTTGAGCGAGAACAACGGTTCGACCTGGAGTCCGGCGTTGGTGCCGTCATCGTTGGTGGCGGTGCCCGATGCGTTGGCGACGCAAGGAGCCACGGGGTCGGCGCTGGCGCTGGTCCAGCGTCGGGGCACCCAGGTACTTTCGAGTGTGGCAGGGCTGCTCAAATGGTCGTCCGTCGCGGGCCGCGGGGACCTTGCTGCAGGGGCCAACCGCGTGTGCGACATCGGTGGCCTCCAGGCGGTGGCCTTCGGTCCCAACGCCGTGCCAATGGTCGGCGCCCAATGCCGCCGCCCCGGAGTGGTCGGGGTATTTAGTGAAGTCGCCGGGCGTTGGCGCTTGAGCGGGCCGGTGCTGAATGGTCCGTTGGCCCACGCCACCGCCACCGTGGTGCGGCTCAACTCGTCCGCCGGGCTCCCCGTGGCCCTGATCGCCACCAGCGGGGCTGGTCGCCGGACGCTCATCGCGGCATGGGGCTCTGCCGGCGGTACCTGGAGCGAGTCCCAGCCGCTCGGCATCAAGGAGAATCAGCGGGTGGCGTCAAGTGCGGTCGGGGCCACTGGCGACCAGGCCGTTCTCCTCGCGGCGCCCGGATCGCGCGACGCCCTGGCGGTCAGCCTCGGTCCGGATCAGGCCTGGAACCAATTGCCACCGCCTCCGCTCGACACCGTGACCGTCGCCCTTTCCGCCGACGGCTCCGTCGACGCATTTGCGGTGAACGGCGCCGTCCTTTCGGTATTCACCCTGGGTCAAGGGCAGTCGACGTGGCGGCTGGCCCAGAAGCTGCGGGTCCCCCTCTCCTATGGATCGTCATGAGCGCGGTGGCACTGCGTAACGTGGTCGCACCTGTGATTATCCGAGGCGGTAGCGCTCCTTGAACTATTTCATCGACCACTGGAGTTTCGATCCGTTCGTCCTAGTCGTGGCGGCCGTCGTCATCTTGAACGAGGTTGGCCTGGCGAACCTGCGTCGCCGCTCGGTGCCGTCTCGCACCAAGCAGCGGCGCCACCGCTCCTACTGCTTTTATGCCGGCCTCATCCTCCTCCTGATCGCCGTGATGTCTCCCGTCGATTACTGGGCGAGCGATTACTTCTTCGTGCACATGATCGAGCACATCCTCATCGCGTTCTTCGCTCCCGCCCTGATCGTGATCGGGGCCCCATGGATCCCGTTGCTCCACGGGCTCCCTGTCGCTGTGCGCCGTCGGGGCGGCCGCGCCGTGCTCCTCGGCCGGTGGGCACCGCAATTGCGGGCACTCGGGCGTTTTGTGACGAATCCGTGGACGGCCCTGGTCTCGTTCAACTTGGTGATGGTGCTCTGGCACGTCCCGGTCCTCTTCGACGCCGCCGAAAACAATCAAACGATTCACATCTGGGTGATGCACGCCAGCTTCTTCGTGACCGGCGTGCTCTTTTGGCTGACGATTATCCCGTCGCACCCCTTCCGGCTCAAGACGTCGCCGCTGTGGCAGATAGGCGCCATCATCAGCACCAACGTGGTGATGTTCGTCATTGCAATGTCGCTGTCGCTGTTCACCCAGACCAGCTGGTACGACGTCTACGCCCACGTCCCGGGCGTGACGCTCTCTCCGTTCGCCGATCAGCAGATCGGCGCGGCGATCCTGTGGGTGTGCGGTGACTTCTGGGCCATTCCCGCACTCGGGTACGTGATCAAGCGGGGCATCGACAACGAAGGGGGCTTCTCGGCGGCGATCGACCGGGTCTTGCATCGCGGCCCGACCCCGACGCTCGAACAATTGCGCGCACCCGCCATGGGGGAGTCGGGTCGAAGGGCCTGAAGGTTCGGCGAGCGATTCGAGTCAGCCACCGGTCCGTCACCGGGGTTGGATCACTAGATGATTGACGAGGCCGCTTCTCGGCCGTATGGTGCCTAAGCAGAGAACTACCTGTGAAGGTCTTGGCCGGTTAGGTAGCTCGGTTTGTGCAGGTGGCAGTCATAGGTCGAGCGCTCACTTGGGCGCTGATTATTCAAGACGGCATGGATCGGGGGTTGGGTGTCGAAACCGTGGAGACTGACCACAGCGATCGGCCTGTTCGTCTTGGCGGTGATCGGTCTCGTCTTCGTGGTCATCGCACTCACCGGTGAGCCCCCGACGGTGGATTACGCGTCGGGCCATCAACCGGGACAGCCCGTCAACGTGACCCTCCAAGCGGTCGGCTCGTACGGCAAAGCACCCAATCCGACCTGGGTCTCCTACATGGTGGAGAATCCCCAAAAGCAGTGGGTGCACACCACGTTGTTTCAGGTTCCCGCCCACACCAAGATCAACGTGACGATCTACAACTACGACTCGGGTAGCCCGCTGCGCAACCAGCAGATCGGAATGGTCGCCGGAACCCACGGTGACGTCGCCACCTTGAACGGCAAGCCCTTCAAGGTGATCAACTCCAACGCTGGCAACGGGGTGGGGCACACCTTTTCGATTCCGACCCTCGGCATCAATGTGCCGCTTTATGGGAACAACGGGAACGCCAACTTGTGCTCGGTGGCCCCTTGCAGCACGAAGTATCCCAATCAGGTGATCAAGTTCTCGTTCACCTCGCCCGGAGCGGGTCAATACCCGTGGCAATGCTTCGTGCCGTGTGCGCTCGGCTACCTCTACGGCAACGGTGGTCCGATGCAGACCATTGGTTACATGGACGGATTCGTGAAGGTGGTGGCGTGACCGAGTCCAGCCCCGCCGCATCAGAAGACAAAGTCGCCGACGCCGGGGCGTCCGGCGACGGCGAACCACGCCACTGGTGGCGCCTGATCGCCATCTGGGTGGTGCTGGCGGCGATTCTCGACCCGCTCTTCTACATCTTTGCCGGTCCCCACATTCCCCCCGGCACGATGACGTCGACGGCTGGTGGGGCACAGTTCGACTTCAATGTCCTGCTGGCCATTGCGCTCCCGATCCTTCTCGGCGTGTGGATCTTCTTGATCTACGCCATCGTGATCTGGCGGGCATCGCGTGGAGGGCCCGATCCGGTCGGCGGACCGGCCGCCCGGGGCAACACGTCGCTGCAGATTGGTTGGATCCTCACGACGACGGCGATCGTGCTCTTCTTGGCGGGGTTTGGCACCTACGAACTCGTCCAGCCCGAGGGTGCGGGCGGCGGTCAAGGTCCGAGTCCGATCTGGACCCCGACTTCACACAGTGTCCTCCCCATCCAGGTGATCGGTCAGCAATGGAAGTTCACCTACCGCTACCCGACTTACGGCGGGTTCGAGACCACCGAACTCGTGATACCCGAGCACACCACGATCGCGTTTCATGTCACGTCCCTCGACGTCATCCACAGCTTCTGGGCCTATCAGCTCGGCGTGAAGGCCGACGCCAACCCGGCCCAGGACAATGTGGCCTTTACGACGACGAACCAGCTCGGGAGTTTCAAGGTCCGCTGCTCTGAGCTCTGCGGCATCTGGCACGGAGCCATGTACAACTCAGGGGTCGTGGTGACCCCCGACGCATTTCAACAATGGGCACAGGCCACAGAGACGCGTCTGGCGGCCAACACCAAGTTGCTGCCTCCCTTTGCGTATACCTACATCCCCGACGCCAACGGTGCCGACGGCGGCTTCTATCCGGACAACGTCGATCCGTATTCGAGCGTTGAAACCTACGGGGCGACTCCGGCCCAGACGAGCTCCAAGGGCTGATCCGACCATGACCACACACTGCCGTTTCCTTTTCCCGCAGCGACCACTAGAAGGCGACTGAGCGCTATGGCCATTGACGTCACCGAGCAGCCCGAGAGCGACTACCCGGGCGAGACCGCGACCCGCCAACACCCGATCAGCACGCGGTCCGAATGGCTCCGGCCGAATGTGATTTGGGCCCTGATCGGGGCGGTCATTGGGTATCTCGTCGGCCATTGGCTGGGCAATGTCATCGCCAGCGGCTACTCCAACGTGCAGGGCAGCGGGCAGAACGACGTAGCGACGGTTCTCGCACTTTCCTTCGCCGTGGTGGGCTGGATCGCCGGGATCGGGGCGCTCAACTACCCCTTCATCAAGATGCTCGGTCGTGAACCTGCGCCAGCCGTGCCCGAGTCGAGCTGGGTCCGCTATTTCCGAATGACTGACGACCACAAAGTGGTCGGTCTCCAATACACCGTCGGTGTCCTCCTCTTCCTCTTCACCGGTGGCATCTTGGCCATGATGATCAGGACCGAGCTCCTCAGTCCGACCACCCACGTCTTTGGGCCGGGCATCTACATCCAGATCGTCGGAGAACACGGCACCATCATGATGATGATGGCGTCGTCTGCGGTGGTCGGTCCGCTCGGTAACTGGCTGGTGCCGCTGATGATCGGCTCGCGCCGCATGGCCTTCCCGCGCATCGAGGCTTTCTCGTTCTGGATCTTCATGGCCGGTTACGGCGTGATCCTCACCGCGATCCCCCTGGGCGGTTTCCCGACCGGCTGGACAGGCTACGCCCCCCTCCAGACCCAAGCGTCAGGAGGCATGGATGCGTACCTGATCGGCTTCGCTGTCATTGGGATCGGGATGATCGCGGCCGGATTCAATTTGGCGGCGACCATCATCCACTACCCGCGCCTGGAATGACCTGGAACCGCGTGCCCATCTTCGTGTGGGCCATCCTCGCCACCTCGCGCGCTGTTGACCCTGGCGACGCCGACCCTGGTCGTGGCCGGGTTGTGTGGCGTGCTCGATCGGACGGCCGAGACGGCGTTCTTCGTCAACGAGCACGGCGGCAGCAACTTCTTGTGGGAGAACATGTTCTGGTTCTTCGGCCATCCCGAGGTCTACATCATGGCGTTACCCGGCTTCGGCATCGTGATGGAGATCCTGCCGGTCTTCACGAGGAAACCGCTCTTTGCATACCGCGTCGCCGCGGCGGGGATGCTCGGGGTCGCGCTGCTGTCGTTCTTTGTCTGGCAGCACCACCTCTTCCAGAGCGGTATCAACCCCGACATGCGGCCGCTCTTCATGCTCACGACCGAGTTGATCTCGATACCGACCGGATTTCTCTATCTGGTCACGCTCGGGACCCTATGGAAAGCCAAAATCAGGTTCGAGCCCCCCATGCTCTTTTGTCTCGGGATGCTGTTCAACTTCTTGATCGGCGGGGTGACGGGCGTCTTCCTCTCCGACGTCCCGGTCGACGTGACCGTCCACGGGAGCTTCTTCGTTCTGGCGCACTTCCACTACACGATCATGGGCGGCCTGATCTTCGCCCTCTTTGCCGGGCTGTACTACTGGCTGCCGAAGATGACCGGCAAGACCATGAACCGCAAGCTCAGCATTTGGCACTTCTGGACCTTCTTCATCTTCTTCAATCTGACCTTCTTCCCGCTGTTCCTCGTCGGACTGTTGGGGCAACCGCGACGAGTGTTTGAGTACGCGCAGAACCTCCAACCGCTCAACGACATCTCTTCTGTCAGTGCGTTCTTCTTGGGGGCGTCGTTCTTCTTCTTCATCATCAACTTCGTGTGGTCGGTCTACATGAATCCCCGCAAGGCCTCGAGCAACCCATGGGACTCGAGAGGTCTCGAATGGCAGACCCCGACACCGGTACCTTGGTACAACTTCGAGCGGATTCCCGTGGTGCTCGACGACCCCTACCACTACGGGGAGCGTGACCCGTTGCCCGTGGCAGATCTGGGGCTCGAGCCTGTGGCCGCTGGCTCAGTGTCCAGGCGCCCCGTCGACCCCGATGACCTCTCACCAGGCGGTGGCGACGACCTCGATCCACGTCCCCCGATACTGTGAGTGGAGAGCCCGTGGCAGACAACTTGAAGAATCCAGAGCGTGCCGAGGAGTTCCTGCACCTCAACGAGACACCCGAAGAGATCGCGTTCGAACTGCGCGCACAAGAGGGTGCGCTGTGGACCGGTGGCAGGCTCCTCATCGGGATCTGGGTCTTTGCGTTCGCCGCCCTTGCCTTTGCGTACTTCTACCTGCGTTCGGCCAACAACGAGGACCTGTGGCGGCCCCATGACGTCACGGCACCCACCGGTGTTGGTGCAGCCATCTTCACGCTCACCCTCGCCTGCGGGCTGCTCACCATCTTCGGCACACGGCGGTTCCGTTCTGGTGGCTCCCTCGACTGGGAGGTCGCGGGGTGGACTTCGGTGCTCGGTGGACTCATCGTCATCGGGTTGCAGATCTGGCAACTCACCGAACTGCCTTTCTTCCCCGGCTCGAGTGGCTACGCGTCGTGTTTCATTGCCTGGGCCGCGATGAACATTGCGCTCATCTTGACCGGGATCTACTGGCTCGAGACCCTGCTGGCCCGCCAGGCCAGGCTCCGGCGTGCCCTGCGTGAAGATGGTGGAACGGTGCACTCGACGCTGCCCGCGGCACGCATGTTTCGGGCCAGCCAGGAGGGCTGCGCCTACTACTGGGGCTTCATTGCCTTGGTGGGGACGCTTTTCTGGGTACTGTTCTATGTGCTCTAGCGCAGAAGAGGTGATCGGGTGATGTTGGCCGATATTGCAAGTACTCAGGCCCTCACCTTCGCCATCCCGCTCGGGGTGCTGTGTGTGGTCCTGCTGTGGGGTTTTTTCCAGCGTCGCCCGACCCGGTGAGCGCGGGGGTCGCCCCCCGGGTTCGACTGCTCTGCCTGTGGGCCGGCATCCTGGTTGTCCTGCTTCCCTTGGTCCCGCCGCTGTCGGGTCAGTCTCATCACTACGAGTTCACCCAGGTGCTCCGCTATGCCCTGTGGGCCCTTGTGGCACCCCCACTGCTCGCACTCGGCGCCCCGTGGCGCACTGCGCGCTGGGCGTCGGCGTTGGCGGCCGGGCGTCGTCGGCATCGAGAACTCATCCGTGCGGCTGCCTTCGTGGTTCTCGGGTGCGCCGTCATGGTGTGGTGGTTCACGCCCGCCATGGTGACCGCCACCATGCGCCATTCCTGGCTCAGTGTGGTCGAGGTGGCCACGTTGACGATCGGGGGCGTTGCGCTGTGGCTCGAGCTCATCGCGTCGCCTCCCCTCGCTCCGAGGTCCGGGCATCTGCGCCGTGTAGTGCTCGGCGCGTGCGCCATGTGGCTGGTGTGGGTGGAGGCCTACCTCGTTGCGATGTCGCAAGTGGCGTGGTACCCGAGCTTCGTCCACGTGAGTGGACACGGCCTCAGCCAGGCGGCAGATCAGCAGGTGGCGGCCATTGTGTTGTGGTTCATCGCCAGCATTGTCTTTATGCCGGTCATCTTCGCCAATGCCATGAGCTGGCTGCGTAGCGAAGGGGATCCCGACGATGAGCTGCGCCGCATCGTGCGGGAGCAGCGACGTGGCGCCAGCGCCATCATCGACCAGCGTGCGGCGCGCCACCGCACCGACGGTGCGCTCTAGGAGGCTGGCGTCGGCTGAGCCGGCAGGTCGGGCAGGGGAAGGTGTGCGTCGAGGATGCGGTCGGCTTTGGCCACCTCGGCCAGCCCTTTGGCCCGGTCGGCGGCCAGGGCCCGTTCGTATTGATTGAGGCTGTGTTGGGCTCCCACGTCATTGCCGTTGAGCATGAGGGCCTGCACCGCTTCGATGGCACCGAGGGAGTCTGAAGTGGTCCAAAGGACCGCCGTGGCCACCAGATTCCCCATGTCCTTGCCGGCAGCGGAACCGGGGACCTCGATATTGGACAGGTCAAAAATGGTCTCATTGGTGAATGAACAGGCGGTCTGGTCGTCGCGCAAGAGCGAGGCCGACTCGGCCCGGTCGTGCGCACTGAGGGTGTGGGCGCTCTGTTGCGCCCAGATGCTCAGTGCCTCGTGCACGGCCAGTGCACACGGCGCCAGGTCGCTGTTCAGCTCACTGAGCACCCCGCGTTCGCTCGAAGTGTCCGACACGCGAGTCGTTGGTACGGGGAGATCGGTGATGATGGTGACGGCGAGCACCGCGGCGACCACAGCACCGACGATGATCGCTCGGCGCCGGTACCACGGTGGCCGAGCCGGTGTTGGTTCGTCACTCATGATTGCGTCAGTTTGCCAGCGTAGGTGGCGATGGCCGCGCCCCACCGGTCGATCTGGGCGGCGGGAAGCGAGAAGGTCCCGTCGCGACTCTCGTTGGCGAACGGCGTGGCCGCAAATCGCTCCACGCCATGTCCATCGATGAAGTACATCACGTCGTTGTGTGCCGCAATCCCGGTGCGTTTCTGCACCGTGATTCCGACGCCATAGTCCTTCCAGGTCTGATTGAGGCTCGGCAGCGGGCCGGTGAGGATATGCCAGTTCGACAAGGTGCTGATCCCTGGTTGGTCCGCCGCCGGGGCAAGGGTCGAGACGGCCAGTGCCTGTGGGTCGGTGTTGATAGTAAGAAACTCCACGTCTGCGCCAGCGGCTCCGAGCTCGGTGTCAGCCACGCGGATTTCGGCGGCCAAGATCGGGCAGATGTCGTTGCACGCTCCGTTGAAGAACGTGAGGACCACGACTTTTGGAGCTTGACCTCCGAGGGTGACCGCTTGTCCGCCTTGGTCGATCAGGTCGAAGGAAGGGGCCCGGACGAGCCGCAGCGAGCGCAGACCCATGAACGAAGCGAGCGGGGCGTCGAGCTGGGCGGTCGGACTCTTGGGCAACGGGGCGGCCGATGGTGCCACGGTCGTCGCGGTCCGCGCCGAGTGGTGGGGCACCGGGTTCAGTCCTGACGACGAGACCAGGTGCTCGGCGAGGAGACCGCCCAGCCCGAGTACGGCGACCGCACCCAAGATCCAGTAGACGAAGTTGCGAGGCACCACCGGTGTGGTGTCGGCAAACGCCGCGGCCCGGTCGACCGCGGGCCGGGTGGTCGTCTGCCCGCCTTCCTCAAAGCGGTTCGGGTCACCTTCGGTGCTCACGACGGCGACGCGGTGAGCTTGGCGACGGCGCGGTGCAAAGAGGCGACGGTCTGTTGCCCGAGGGCAGAGCCGACGACCTGGCCCTGCGCGTTGAGGAAATAGGTGACGGGCAGTGCCGTGAGCAGGTAATTGGTGGCGACCTGGGCCGAGGTGTCGAGACCGACGGGATAGGTGGCGTGGGCGGCCGCCAAGAGCTTTTGGGCGGCGGCCCCCTTGCCGTCGTTGGAGTCGACGCCGATGACCGCCACCCGTCCGGAGCTCTGGGCCGCCACCGTCGCAATCGCCGCCAACTCGGCTCGACAGTGTGGGCACCAAGAGGCAAAGAAGTTCACAATGACCGGCGTGCCCCGGTAGTTCGCCAGGGCGACCGGGGCGCCGCCGCCGAGGCGGGCCAAGGAGAATCCCGGGGCAATGGTGCCGGGGTGCAGCACGGCTGGAGGTGGCGCATCGAGGCGTTGGATGCCGAGCGTCGGGGCATGCTTGGGACCGGGCCTCGTCGCGACGAACGCTATGAACCCAATGAGGCAGAGGGCTGCGACCAGGGCGATCCATTTGAATGCCCTCTCCGAAGACCCCGAACGGCGGCGCTGAGGCTGCAACGCTGGTTCGACATCGGTCGCCGTGCCCCCAGATACCACGGGCAGGACACTACCGGCCCACGAGCTGGCATTTCGGGCGCGATCCGATCGAATTTCGTGGCTCCGGGCGCCGGTTGATTCCTAAGGACGGCTACGACAACGCACAGCCGGCCCAACGATCCGAATCGTAGGTTGGCCTCAAGGAGGAGGCGCCACCCCCCACTCAAGAACCGGTGCCTATACCACCATGACATTCCTCATCGTTGCCATCCCGATCATGATTATGGCCATCGCACTCGCTGCGGTGCCGCTCTTGGTGCTGACCGCACGCGACCACCGTCTGCGTGCCCTCGAGGTCAACGTGGCGCGTGATGAGGTGCGCCGGCCGGGTTCGCCTTCGTAGCGGGCACACCGAGGGTCCACTACGTACACTGTGGGTGTGCGCCAACGCTGGCTCTCACGCCGGGGATTCACCCTTCATGCGGAGTTTGGACTCATCGTTGCCGCCTGCATCGCCGCCACGGTGTGGCAAGCCGATCGAGCTCTTGGGGGCAATTTCCTCAGCTGGTTCTACACATTCGAATGGCCCATCATCGCGTGCGTGGCGATCGCTGGATGGTGGCACCTTCTCCACGAGGATCCCGAAAAATACCGGCGCCGAAAGGCCGGCCTCGAGGATTGGGATGTGCTTCCCGAGGACGATCCGGTCGAGGGATCGCTCGAGAGCTCACCGCCTTCGACGATCTGACCGGGCACCGCCGGATCATCAAAGAGCGGCGAGGCAATCGGGGCACGAGGATCCACGGAATCCTCGGGCCAGGCGCAGGCCGTGGATGTTCTCGGATTGGTGATGGCGTAGGGGCCCTCTCGGGGGAACCGCGATCTTCTGAACACTTTTGGGGCGGGGGCTTGCGCGTTGCACGTAGTGTCACCAGCGATGGGTGAGCTCAAGATCACTTCGCTATTGCACTCTCCGATCAGTGATGATCCCGCCTCCTTCGGCGAGGCGCTTCGTTTGCTCGGACGCCAGATCGGCGGGAGGGATCTGGCCATCTATCTGGTCGACTATGGGCAGACGAGCCTGCAACCCTTTGTCGATGCCTCGACTCGGTCCCCGCATCCAACGAGCGAGGAAGTCGGCTCGACGATGGCGGGTCGTGCTTTTTTGAATCAAGAGGCCGTCCACGCGCCGCGACCGGACGGCTATCGCATCTGGGTCCCCATCAAGGTGGGGTCCAATCGGACCGGGGTGCTGGCGGTGACCATGGACAACGCCGACGAAGCAACGCTCATGGCCTGCAGCGATCTCGGCACCTTCGCCGGGTACCTGATCGCTTTGCACGAGCGCACCACCGATGCATTCACCCGGTTCCGCCGCCGCGCGTCGATGAGTCTGGCCGCCAGCATGCAATGGGATCTCCTCCCGCCCCTTGTGTTCAATTCACCTGGTGTCACTGTGGCGGGCTACATCGAACCGGCCTACGAGGTCGGGGGGACTGCTTTGACTATTCGATGAATGAGTCGACGTTGCATGTCTCGATCATGGATTCGATGGGCCACGGCCTGAACTCGGCTGTCCTGGCCGGGCTGGCTGTCGGTTGCTATCGCCATCATCGTCGCGGTGGACGAAGCTTAGAGACGACTCATCGACAACTCGATGCCACCATTGGTGAGCGGTACAACGGGTCGGGGTACGTGACGGGACAGTTGGCACAGCTCAACATCGAGACCGGACGACTTCGCTTCACCAATGCGGGCCACCCGTTGCCCCTGCTGGTCCGATCCGGGTCCGTTATTGGCGAGATTGAATGTCCCCCACTTTCCCCTGGGGAATCGGAGGCGAATCGCGCCCGCTTGATGTGGCGACCGTCGACCTCGAGCCCGGGGATGCCATCTTGTTCTACACCGACGGTGCGGCCGACGGGCGGGGTGCGGCGGAAGCGACCTTCGGCATCGAGCGACTGTCGGACCTCCTCGGCCAAGCGACCTCTGGCGGGATCCCTCCTGAGCAAACTGTGCGTGCGCTCGGACGGGCCGTCCTTGACCACCACGGCGGAACCCTCGAAGACGATGCCACCTTGGTCATGGCTGAATGGCACGGACCGACGCAACCGCATCAATGACACGCGGCGCGTGCCTATTTCTCGCGCACGCCCGAAATCGAGCGAAGACCAAGTGCAGCACTGGCGCCCGGGGCGTCGCCCAACCGTCGAAGTCGATCGAACGACACCGTTCAGGCGCACGCACGACACCTGATTCCGATTACATCTTCAAGACGCCATTGAGCCGACGGCGAGTGGTGTCAGCCGGCTGGTGAGCCGAGGCTCGAGATGGGGATCGACGTCGACGGCACCGGAACGTGCACGGCTTCGCCCCATTTTGAGAAGGTGATGATCTCTCCAGACGCCGACTTGGCGCTGCCACTTGAGGCGACCGCTTCGACGGGGAGGGGCTGGTCACCGGTTGCGACGAAGAGGGTGGTCAGGTCCTGGCCGGTCGATCCGGTACCTGAGATGCTTAGGGTCTGCTTGCCGAGCAGCATCTTGGTCTTTCCTGTGCGCAACGGCTTCGCCGGGGTTGCTTCTTTGAGCGCGGCCGCGAGCGCAAGACCCGACACGACCGATTTGAAACCGGAGTCGGTCGGAGGGATGGAGATCCATTGGCCAGCCAAAGCCGTGGCGACCGGAGCCGGAAGTCCGATGTAGGAGGTGAGGCCCTGTGTGTTGCCGCTCAGATACGCCGTGCCACCACTCAAGAGGATGGACACCCGCTCTTTCCCGATGGCCACGGTCTCGATCCCCGAGTCGGTAGAGGAGTCCTGCACCACTTCGCCGGTCTTGGTGCCCGAGAAGAAATGGACCGTGATCCGGACCGAGCCCTGCCCGGTTGCGGCATCGATCGCCGTCTTTACGAGCTGACCCGGTGACGGCGACACCGGTGCGGCCGGCGATTCGACGATGCCGAGCGCGGCCAACGCCAAGGCGCCGGTTGAGGCAAATACGACCAATGCGCGCCGGGTCGACGGCCGACGTGTCGAGGCGGTCATGGCGTGGCACCGTAACCTCCGAGAGTGTCGCCCACGCGACGACAGAATGAAGCATGAGTGAACGACCACGAGAATTGACGGGTCGCACAGGGCTGAATGAGGAAGTCTCGGTCGCTTGGAACAAACAGAGCGCGGTCTTGTCGTTCCGCGGCTGGTGGGCCGGCCAGCGTTAGCGGGGCGGCTGGGCTGAATTGGCTCTTGGGACCGACTACGGCTGCGAATCGAGCATCGCCGCGACGATTGTGGTTACCGGATTGATCGTCGAAGCGCCGCAGGCGATGGCATAGTCGTAGAACAGCGAAAGTGCTTCGAGGCGGTCTTCGATGGTGGCGATGTCGACCCACTCGACCTCGCATTGGTGCCGGACGAAACCGGCGACATGACGTTCCTGGGCGCTTAAGACGTTGACGGTGAAGTCAGTGCAGAAAGCAAACCAGGCGTCGAGGTTGGCCCGGTAGTGCTCTCTTGCTTCACTTGGGAACTCCATAAGGAAACGACTTTCGAGGTCGACGACCGCGAGGGGATGACCGAAAGCAGCCGGGAGTGTCTGGCGGTAGGGCAGCAGGCTAGAGGACACGCGCTCGACATTATGAGTTGTCTGGCGTAGCGCGCCTCGAAGTCACTCATTGGTCACCATTCGATTGAGCAACCGCCACCGATGACGTGATTGCTCCTCGACTCGGACCCAATGGGTACGAGGCCGGGTGGGGTGAGATCGTGGTGGGGCTCGATATGAGCCGCCACGGCGCTTGATGGCAATTTACAGCGGCTCGGCATTCACGTGGCTCGAGTGAGTGCGGCCCTGGCGCGAACTTGGAGTTCGTCCACAGCACGCGATGGGCACGCAGGTTGGCGCCGCTTTGTCAGCTGGCGAGTCGACGTCCCCTGACCCGTCGCGCGGGTGTGATTGGTTTCGTGGCAGCTTGTTTCCAACCTGCCACGACGACCGGGAAGTCCTTGCGTTTGGGCACCATGCCGGCGGGATCGCTCGCTCGTCCCGTGGCGATCAGGTGCTGGAGACTGAGGGCAGGACCCAGGAGCGTGAATTTGGCCCCATGATGGTCCACGACCCGCATCACCCCGATCTCACGTGCCTCGAGGAATTCTCGTCGGAACTGATCGATGCTGAGTCCGAATTCGCCGGCCTGCGTGAGCGACACGATCTCATAGCTGATCGCCCTGACTGTCCCGGGATCCATCTGGCGCCTCCCCATCCTCGCCCGACCGACGGCCCTCACGGTAGACGAGGACCCGAGATCCCGCATCTCTGATTGGTTGGGTTCACGTAAAAGCCAAAGTTCACGGCCCCGGGGGAAGGCGGACGACCGCCTTGCCATCTCGTACTGACGTCGGCGGTGACCGATCCTCACGCCCGGGGGGCGCCGCTGGCGGCGGACGGATTCCTCGGGTGTCGGCGTCCAAAAGCAGGGCATGGCACGATTTCTGGCCCGCTTGCTAGCGTCGGGCTATGAGTTCGAGATGGTCGACGATTTCGTATGACCAGTGGAGCGAAACCTGCGACACTCTCCACGCACACACGCAACTTCTGGGCAAGCTTGCGGTGGCATTGGCACCGGCGGAACCCCAGCTCCAACATGCAGCCCTCCGCTTGACCGCCCGCGGCTGGGAGACCGCCCCTCTTCGGGCACCGGACGGTTCAGGTTCATTCGTCGTCGTGCTCGACCTGCGGTCACATGACGTGTTGGTCGAAACGAGCGGTGGTGGCTCCGAGCGGATTGCGTTGATTCCAGATCGTTCCGTCGGTGCGGTCACTCGCGACGTGTTGGCGACTTTGGCTGACTTGGTCGGCCCGGTCGAAGTCAACCTCAAGCCCCAAGAGGTCTCATGGGATGTGCCTCTCGATGCCGACGAGCAACACGCGCGCTATGACGCGTCTCAGGTGGCCGAATACTTCGCGGCGGCAACCCAAGCGGCGCTCATCCTGGCCGAATTCCGCGCTCCGTATCGAGGGAGATCGACGCCGGTGAACGCCTGGTGGGGCTCATTCGACCTTGCGGTGAACTTGTTCTCGGGCCAATCGGCTGAACCCCCCTCAGACGACTTCATCATGCGTAATGCCATGGACGCCCAGGAGGTTGCGCTGGGTTGGTGGCCGGGGGATCCGAGATACGCCCAGGCGGCCTTTTACGCGTACGCCCATCCCGCACCGGCAGGGTTCGGCGCGGCCACGCTGTCGCCGCAGGCGAGTCGGTTCGATGCAGATCTCGGCGAGTACATCCTCGATTGGAAGGACGTCTGCGAGAGTTCGGACCCACGGGCGGCCGCCCTTGAGTTTGCGCATTCGGCATTTCGCCACGCCTGCGCAGTCTGTGGGTGGGACCCCGATTTGTCCGGGAGTGCCGACGGCACGCCGCCGCCGGTTACATGAAACAGGTGCTCACTGTCCGTCTCGAGGTCGACGTCCAAGGCGCCACCAATGAATCGGCGCTCGGGCACAAGGGGCAAGGCACCCGCATCCGCCCCAAGCCTCAACGTCCAACTATTTGCAAATAGTGAAGGATCGGTTCTCGGCGTCAACTGCGGCTTGACGCAGCAATAGCTGGGCGCCGGTTCCCTCGGGAAATGGGTGCAGGCAGACACCCGCGGTGATCGCCTTCTCCTTCGCCGCTGATCGCCTGGCTGACAGAAGGAACGCACACCTTTGAGGGGCGCGTGTCAGCCATCGCCAGTTCGCCGATCGTTGGTATGTTGGTATCGAACCGGTGCACAGACCCACCTACGCCTTCATCTCGGGATCTGCGACAGGTGGGCGAGGCTCGACCGGGCCCGAGGAGGTTGGTGATTGTGATCGCAGCCTGGCGAGTCGTCACTTTGGACCATTCCGATCCGAACGTCTCGTTCGAAGACGTCATGAACCTGATGGACACCGCTGGACCGGCGTCGGGCGCGGCGTACAGCCGATCGGACGTCGTCGAGTCCCTCCACGAGCATGAGCCGGCCGTCATGGCGGTTGCCGGCTCGGGGGAACTTGTCGGCGTCGCCGTGGCCCGCATCAGTGGTCCCGACGCCCATCTCCTGGCGTTCGCCCTTCACCCGAAATGGCGCCACATGGGCATGGGATCTGCTCTCCTGAGGGGTCTGGATCAAGAGATCATTCACCAAGGCGCCCGCCGCCTCGTGGCACTGATGCGGCCGGGCCAGATTGGCGAGGAAGCATTCGTCAATCAAGGGTTCACCCATCTCGACGGTCTGCATCTCTATATGCGAGAAGCGTCGATGGTTCCCGAAGATCTGGCGCGGGTCGAGCAATACGGCGGCGGCTTCGTCGATCCGGGCCTCTGGGGCGACGTCAAGGGTTTCGTCGCGTTGAAGCAGCTCCTTGAACGTCGGGTCGTCGAACCCTTGCGGCATCCTGATCTGGCCAGTGAGCTCGGGCTCTTGCCTCCGGCCGCCATATTGCTCTTTGGCCCACCCGGCACGGGCAAGACCTCGTTCGCTCGAGCGATCGCCTCGCGCCTGGCGTGGGTCTTCGTCGAACTGCACCCTTCGCTTCTCGGTCAAGGCACCCAAGGCGCAAGCGCGTTGCGCCGAGCGCTCAGCGATCTGCAAAGGGTCGACCGGATCGTGTGTTTCATTGACGAAGCCGATGAAATCGCGGCCGATCGCACTGATCGACCTGAGAATCAGCCGCTCGTCAACGAGTTGCTCAAGGCCATTCCAACCTTCAAGTCGCGTCCGGAGAGTCTCATGGTCATGGCGACGAACTCAATTGCCGCTATCGACCCCGCTCTCTTGCGTCCCGGACGTTTCGATCTCGTGGTCCCGGTGGGTGCCCCCGACGAAGGCGGCCGGGCCGAGCTGGCGAGCGAGTTCCTTCCCGTGGCGGATCCGACCAAGGTGGCTTCCCTGACCGCTGGCTTTACCCCGGCCGACTTCGCGCTGGTGGCACAACGCAGCGCGCAGTTGGCGTTTGATCGAGCGCTGTCGGGCGGTCCGAGCCGAGTCGAAACTGATGATGTCTTCTCCGCCATCGACGCAACTCGTGCTTCGGTCGATCTGGTCGCCGCAGAGCGATTCGAAATCGAAGCCGAAGCGTACGCCCGCTTGTGACATGTCGCGGCGCTTCATGTCCCTGAAGCGTGGAGCCGCGGTAGCGCCGGCCCCCGGCTCGGGAGTCGATTGCCGGCTCAATCGTCGTTGAATCGAGTGCGTGACATGGGGAAGGCCCTTCCGTGGATCCTCGACGATGGGTCTCGAACGCGGCGAACTGGTCGCATCCCCAAGAAATGTCCGTCCGACGGAGCAGCAATGCATCGCTCGCTCACCCGAGGGGTTCTCTGTCGCGGCACAGTCTTTCGGGCGGCCGTCGAGAGTGGCCCGCAGGGCGCTTGGATGCAATAATTCATCCGGTTGAGCAGCCTATTCGCGCCGTGCGACGATGGGAAGGAGCGAAGCGACATTGACGGCCGCCGGAGTGCGAGGCGGGTTCCACGAGTCCAAGGACGGTAGCAATCTGATGGGGGAAGACGACGCCGCCGAAGTCAAAGGGATCAGCCCCCGAAGGGCCACTCTGGTTGTCGCCCTGATCGGCGTCGTGATCACGCTTGCGGTTTCTTGGACGGCGTGGACATTGAACAAGAACAACGAACATCGATTGCTGGTGGTCCAGACCAAGCAGGCCGCGGCCATCTTGAGTTCAACCATTCTCAATGTTGAAAATCCGCTCGAGACCGCGCTCGGCGTTGAGTCCGCGACCGACGCCAACCCGCAGCTCTTTGCGCAGTTCGCTTCGAGCAACGTTGGGCCCGGGCAAACGTTCACCTCGGCCACCTTGTGGAAGGCGGACGGCATTTCATGGATTCCTGCGCAAACGGTCGGCGCGAAGCCACTTCTGGATCCCAGTTCGCACCAAGTGCAGGCTTTGATCAACAAGGCCATCCACAGCCCGACCTTTGTCGTCACACTGGTGCGCGCGGGCAACTCCGAGCGTGTCGTGTATGTCGTCGCCAATCCGAAAGACCCCCGCGTGGTTCTCTATGCAGAACGCGCAATTCCCGCGGAACCGAGAAGTGCCCGTTGAACGCAACTCTGCGTTTTCCGATCTGAATTTCGCGACCTACATCGGGCCGGGCACAAGCACCGCGGCTTTGGGTACGACCGATGTCCCAATGAGCCAGCTCCCACTCGACGGCGACGTCGTTCGGACTTCTATCCCGTTCGGGGATTCGGCGCTCACCCTGGTCGCTGGACCCCGTGGGCCACTCGGTGGCTCGCTCGGGGGTGCACTCCCGTGGATCTTCCTCGTCGGAGGGGCCCTCGTGACCACAGGGGCATGCGTCGTCACCTACTACCTCGTTCGGAGGCGCCGCGTCGCATTGCAAGACGCCCAGACCATCTCGGTGCTCTACGAGCGATTGGACGGCCTCTACGGGGAGCAGCGATCGATCGCGGATACCCTACAAAAGGCACTCATACCTCAGCGCAACCCGTCCATTCCGAATGTGGAGGCCGCTTCTCGATACCTGGCCGGCGCAGACGGAGTCGAGATCGGCGGAGACTGGTTCAGCCTGATCGAGATCGACGATCGTCATTTTGCCTTCGCAGTCGGCGACGTATCGGGAAAGGGTGTCAACGCGGCAGCGATCATGGCGCGGCTGCGATTCACTATCCGGGCATATCTCACCGAAGGCCATCTGCCCGAAGTAGTCCTCGAAATGTGCTCGCGCCAGCTGAGTGTGACGAGTGACGGGCATATGTGCACGGTGTTGGTGGGCGTCGGTGACGTCACCACCGGGAAGATCAGCATTGCCAATGCGGGCCACTTGAACCCGCTGCTCGTTGCGGGCTCCAAAGCCAACTATGCCGAGACTGAAGTCGGTCTCCCTCTCGGCGTTGCGCCCTGCGAGTATCACGCCACCTCGGTCCAGCTGACCTCGGGATCGATATTCCTCGCCTACACCGACGGACTGGTCGAGCGTCGGGGGGAAAGCATCGAGTTGGGGTTGGATCGTCTGGTGCGGACCGCTTCGGGCGCCACATCTGATCTCGATGCATTCGTCTCGACGCTCATCACCACGGTCAACAACGACGGGCACGATGACATCGCCGTCCTGGCGATTCGTTGGACGAATCCAGCCTGATCGCCACGTTGGGTTCGACCCTGGCTCGCAACGTGTCGTCAACCGCTCGGGTGGCCCCGCGGCATGCGCCACGCCCCAGGGGTCCAATACTGAGCCGTTCCGACAACGGCGTCCATCGAGACGATCGCATGCGCGAGTCGCCCAGCACCCGCGCCCGGCTAGAGAACGGCACCGAGCGCGGGAACCGGTCGACCCACGGCGCATTCGCCGCATTGACATAGCGAAATGAGCGCCGACCGTGCTCGGTCGAGTGCCGACGCACACATCGCGGCGATCTTGTGGCCCAAATCGCGCCCTACAGGTAAGAATCCGTGCGCTGCTCCACGACTCGCCCGCGCCCGTTGTCGACCACGGTTCGATGCCTCCGAACCGATCCGATCGCCATGCCGATCAACGAAAGGACGGCACCAACGGCACCAACAATCATGAGAATGACGCCAACTTTGTTGATGTTGAAACCGTGCTGGACCTGATTCGCCGTCACGGCGTAATCAAGGATGGCCCCCACGGCGAATGCGATAATGCTTGCGACTAATCCGCTCGCTCCAACCATGAAACCTCCCCTTGTCGTGGTGCATGGAAAATGCCCATTTCGTTGGTGGTCAAACCAAATTCGTGGCGAATGTTCCAACTGGGCACGTCGATTCGAGGGCGTGCGATCAGCGCTGGGCGGCTGAAAGACGTGACGGGACCGGTAGCCTTGGCCCGTGGAAAAGGCGGACGAAGCGGGAGCGACACCGAGCAGCAGTCGCCGAATCGCTCATCGAACAGCACAACTCCCCGTCTTGAGTCGAATGCTCTACAAGATCGAGCACTACACGTCGCTTCCTCCGGTGGCGGTGAGTGTCACCGCGGTAGTGCTCGTCTTGGTGGCGACAATTCGTCGCGCTTCGGTTTCCCAACCGTCTGGTGGACGCATTTGATGTGTCGGCCTCCGCCATCACGCTCGTGATGGTGTTCGCTATTCAACACACCCAAGGCAGGGAACAGGCAGCAACGCAACGAAAATTGGATGAACTGATTCGAGCGAGTCCCAATGCCAATGACTCATTGATAATGCTCGAAGAAGCCTCTCGGGAGATCATGTTGGAGGTCGAGGACGACCAAAGAGATCTCAAGCCGGATCCCCAGGGCGCAGTCGGGGGCTAATTAATGCGCGGCCACGGCGGATGGGCAGTTTCCCTTCGCAAGCCTCGGTGCGGTGCGCAGTGCAGCGTGAAAAGCGGCGCTGACATCAATTCGGATCATTGTTCACTTCCCGAGGGAATGGCTGACTGCCGACGGGCGCCCACCGGAGCCAATGCAACGAGTTCGGTACCGGATATCTCCTTGCGTGTTCGTGATCTGAGTTAGCGCGCTGCGCAATGTGGGTAGGTACCTATCGAATCGATATGAGGAGCGTGACAGTGTGAGCGCGTTGGACGAAGTGCCGACACAGGCCGACGTGGGACGACAGGCGCTGGGCAATGCGGCCAAGAGCGCCATACAACGAGTTCCACAAGTCGTCGCAGGCGCGCGCGATGAGGCGCACCGCGAGGCCGGCCCGGCCCGCGGACATGCTCGCGACCTGTTGGACGGCCTGGTCGGCAGCCTCGGGGATGCGGTATCGGCGCCCCAGTGGATAGGCGCCGACACGTTGGACGACGTCGTGCGGAGCGGGAGCGCATTGATCGCCAAAGTGCCGAGTGCCATCGCTGCGGGTGCTCAAGCCAACCGGGGCGCACGCCAAGCTAGTGGGATCGCGCGTGACGCTCGACGTCGGTTGCGGCGTCAATCTCGAGGGATCAAGAGCACAAGAAGGATGTGGTTGCGACGGAGCACCACGTTGTTAGTGGGTATCGGGATCGGCGTGATCGTCATGCGAGTGCTCAAGGTGAAAGGGCAATCGATTTTCGACGATGCGCCCGCGTCATCAACCGTGCGGCCACCGCAAGAGCGGGGACCGGAGGCCTACCACACCAGTAGCGTTGATCCGGGAGGCACGGGCGGCGTGTACCACGACCGCGAGGATTGCCCGGCGGGGCAGCGCATCTTGCCAGAGCATCGGGTCAGTGGCACCGGCGGAAGGAACCGGTGCAAGGACTGTGAGAGCCTTGTGCCCTAGGGCCGGGCCAGATGGCGCTCAAGGTGATGACGCCGCTCGAACGTGGTGAAACGATCGACGAGCGAAACAATCGCACCAGCTCTGGTAGTTCTGCGCGCCGCCCGCAACGCTCGGCGGTGCCGGCGTGGCAAGGTTGGGGTGTGGATCAGGGCCGCACCGAACGCGTAGTTGAAGGTCGGACGCTCGCGCTCTCGCATCTCGACAAGGTCCTCTTCCCCGAGACGGGGTTCACCAAAGGTGATCTCATCGACTACTACGTCCAGATCGCGCCGGCGATCCTGACCCATATTGCTGATCGGGCGTTGACGATGAAGCGGTATCCCAACGGTGTGGAGGAAAAGTTCTTCTACGAGAAGCATGCGCCTCCATCGAGACCCGAGTGGCTACGAACGATCGGCGTGTCCACCGCCGATCGGGAAGACACCATTGACTATGTGGTGGTGGACAACGTTGCCTCGTTGGTCTGGGTGGCGAATCTCGCCACGGTTGAACTTCATGTCCCGCTGTGGCACGTCGGGCGCCGACGGAGGTTGCCGGGCCCACCGGACTTCATCGTGTTCGACCTTGATCCGGGGCCGGGAGCATCGATCGTTGAGTGCTGCGAAGTGGCCCTCCTTCTCGAGCACCTGTTCGAAGGGCGGGATATCGAGATTCGGGCCAAGACCAGCGGTTCGAAGGGTCTGCAGCTCTATGGGGCCGCCCACAGCTCAATGGCCTGGGACGAAACTCGCGCCATGGCTCGAGATATCGCTGATGACCTGGCCGTTCACCAGCCGCATCTCGTCGTTTCCAACATGCGCCGGGAGCTCCGCCAAGGCAAGGTCTTGATCGACTGGAGTCAGAATCATCCCGCCAAGACGATGGTCGGTGCATATTCACTCCGGGGAAAGACCCGCCCCGAGGCATCGGCGCCGGTGACGTGGGACGAAGTCCGCCAGTGCCGAGATGCTGGCGATCCCGCGCACCTTGCCTTCGGCCCGGCCGACGTGCTCGCTCGAGTCGCAGAATTGGGCGATCTGTTCGCCCACTAGCACGGAGCGAGCGTCCTCAGCTCGGCCCGACGGCACTGAACGAATCGAGAGGGCCAAGGATCTGGGGGATGCGCAGATGGCAGCACAGCCAGTTTGGTCGCCCCGCCACGGGCGGCGGGACATGGTTAGTCCAAGAGACGAGCCAGCGGGCTCTCATTCCAATGCGCGAGAAGATCGGTGCAGGACCGGTAGACGGCCAGCGCACCGGCGTCGCGCAGCTCGCCTTCGCTAAATCCTCCGGTCTCGACGGCGGTGCATCCAATGCCGACCTTGGCTGCGGCTTTCACGTCCCACACTGCGTCACCTAGGGCCAGGACCGATGCCGCCGGCACGTCCGCTCGTTGGAGGGCGATTGAGAAGAGGTCAGGGTGGGGCTTGGCCCGCTCGGCATCCTCACCACTGATTATGAGATCGATGCGGTCACGGGCGCCGAGCGTATTGAGGGCAGACGTGAGGCCCTTTTGATTCGCCGAGGTGACGATCACCACCATGGCGCCACGGTCGCTGACCCGCGAGATCAAGTCATCCGCTCCGGGCAATGCGCTGACAAACCCGTCGAGCTCGCTGAAGTAGCCGCTCTGGGCGGCGCTGATTTCGTCATCATCGTGTCCCAGCAGCGTTGTGAGGACCTCGGTGCCGCCCATGCCGATGAGCCGGTGCAAATGCGCCATGGGTCGCCGCTCTCCGGCGTCGTCGAGCGCCCGCCACCAGGCAAATGTGTGGAGATAGTTGGTATCGACGAGTGTGCCGTCGACGTCGAAGAACACGGCTGATCGCCTGCTTTGTCTCACTGATGGATCCTCCTGCACGCTCTCACCAACGTTTCCGCTGGCCCTGTCGAGTTCCGTCTCATTTTCCGGGGTTCATTCGTCCCGCCGTCTCCACCGTGCGGTGACCCAGATGCGCCTTGGGTTCCTGATATCTCACCGGGCTGCTCGGGTGGGATGACCATTGGGTGCATCAGTCCGTGACCCAGGTACCTCGTGCCGGCGCGCCCACGACCCGAACTTGCGCTCGCCCCGCTGGCGGATGATTGGAGGTGGAGTCATCGAGTTGGGTAGCTTCGTTCGCAACCTCGTGGGCCAACCTTCGGCCGTCCCTCCTCGAATCCTCCGGGCCGCCTGCTCGGCTTCATTCCCCGACCGCAGTGATCTGAAACTGAGGCGGCATTGAGTGACGAGACGGTGCAGGTCGGCGTGGGATCGGCCAGAAGTTGGCACCGGTGGTCGTCACACGCGGGCCACGTTGCGCGGGGCCGTCCCCCCGGTCGTTGCGCACGATCGGGGGTGTGTCGCACCTCTCGGGCCGCCCCCTGTAGGGCAATTGGCGTTGCTCCTCGATTACTTGCATTGGACATGATGTCGGCATACCTTGCCTACGAAAACGGATTGCCCGCTGTCCGTACCAATGCATATTGCAGCGGATTAGTTGTGCAAGGGACGTAAGGAGTCGGAGAAGATGACGCTGTCCGCGGATCGCCGAGCGGAACTGTCGATTTCAATTCAGAAGATCTCCCAACACGCCGTCGTCACCTTGGGCGGGGAACTCGACCTCGCCACCGTGGGTGAGGTCTATGCCGAGTTCAACGCCTTAGTCCAAGAGGGGATTTGCCATATCTCGCTCGACCTTTCCGGCCTCGAGTTTGTGGATTCAACCGGACTTTCGGCATTCGTGACTGAACACAATCGAGTCGAAGGAATGGGGGGCGAGCTCATCATCTTTTCTCCGCGGCCACGGGTACGCAGACTCTTCGAGGTGTCTGGACTGAGCAACCTCTTGGACATCCGGCCGGGGAACAGCGAATCCGACGCGACCTCGGGGTCCGCGTCCTTGAGCTGACCGCACGCCGGTGCGTTGGACCGGCCGCCACGTCCGACGCGGCGCCCAAAGACTCTCGATGCCGGCCGCCTTGGTCTGATCGGGACCTCGTGTCACCAACCGGTCGTGGCCTCGGTTCGCCTCCGCTCGGCTCGCCATGCCCGACGGCGTTAGCCGTCGATCGTTTCGGCACCGGGATGTTGGGGTGTGGCGACATCTTCGAGCGTGTGATCCAGTTTTACGTGGGCGTTGGAAATCAGGCGACCGAGAGCCGATTTGGGGGGCCGTGGTCGTTCTGAGGCGTGGCGAAACGTATGCGCCACACGAGTCGACAATCGGTCAGCGGCCTCGGCATCGAGATGATCGACGAGCTCGAAGATCAGCGTGTCCTCCGCGGCCAGGAGGTTTCGCAATCGGCGCACGGTCTCGGCCAGCGCATTTTCGAAGGATTCGGGATCGTGGGCGTGCACGTTGCGGGGGTCCACATGCATGGTCATCTCGTGAATGTGCGACATGGGCTCGCGGAGCTGCTCGCGTAGGGTCGCCAAGTGTTCGAGCTGACCAGGGATGTTCTCGTTCGAGTCGTCGCCCGACGAAGCGAAGACCGCCCGCTCGAGGGTGTCTTCGTAGCGAGAGGTGTTGCGGACGAGTTCGGAACCGAGATCGGCGCGCTCGACGGGTGTGTCGGCGACGTCCAGGCGAGCCAGGATGCGCTCGATTCGCGCTCTTTCTCCCTCAAGAGGGGCCAAGGCCCCCGGCAGCCACCCTTCGTCTTGGTGTTGTGGCACATCAGTCGCCATCGAGTCCCTCCGCATGTTCGCATCTGATGCTGCGGCGTCCGTCCACCAGCATCTTGTGGTGGGTAATTTCCCCGTGGTCCGGCCAGCAAACCTCGGCGTCCTCGCGCCAGGCGGTCCGAGCCCCCATCGCCGCTTGGCGGTCGGGCTGTGCGGCCAAGGCACGGCCAGTACTCGCGGACTTGGGTGCAGCGTTGACCGGCTGGACCCGGAGCAGTGAGGAGTTGATCCGACGCGCAAGGCAGAGCTTGAATATTGCCGAGGACAAACACGAGCGGGTGTCGAAAGGAGATGATCGTTTCGCAATGCAAGTTGCTCTCGACACTATGATTGTCGGAGCTGCTGCGTGTGGAGTGAATAGCCGAACCGGCCCGTTCGACGGTGACATGTTGGCACCGATGGGGTCATCACAACGACGGCGATGGGGGAGGGCGAGGTGACCAAGGCGGGCGGCATGCCCATTGCATGGGTGGAGACAAAGGGCGACGATCTCGGTGGCCTGACCGTGGTGATTGGTGGCGAGCTCGACTTGTCGAGCGTCGATAGCGTCCGCAAGCAGATTGATGCCGCATTGAGCCCGTCGACGCGGGTGGTGACACTCGATCTCGCCAATCTGACCTTCATGGACTCGTCAGGGATCGCGCTCCTCATACAAACCGCCAACAAGGTCGATGAGATTGTGGTGCGCAATCCCTCCTCGGCGGTCCGTCGCGTGATCGAGGTGACGGGCTTGGGCAAATGGTTTGGTATGGATCCATGAAGACCGAGCGGCAGTTCCCGGTCAGTCCAACGGCCGTGACCATGAGTCGGCGGTTCGTCACTTCGGTGCTCAATGACCTTCCGCCCGCCCGGAGGGAACTCGCGGAGCTCATGGTGTCTGAACTGGCCACAAATGCCATCGTGCATGCGGCGAGCGAGTTCACGGTGAGTGTCGAGCGACTTGGGGACGCGGTCAAGGTTGCGGTCAGCGACCAGGATTCGGTGATTCCACAACCACGACTCCCGATCGACCAAGAACCACATGGTCGTGGTCTTCACATCATTGACGAACTGTCCGATTCGTGGGGAGCAGAGCCGAACCCTGAAGGCGGCAAGACTATTTGGTTCGTTCTCGACACCGCGAGGAGCGCAGGTTCCATTGCGCATATGGCCCAAGAGGCGCAAGAGGCGCCGGCAGGAGGGGACACCACGCCCGACCGCCGCACGAGCAAGGTCCGAGGGCAGCCGCGACGGGGACCTCAGCGTCCGCAAGCTCGGTATTGTCGAAGTTCGCCCCGCCGGGTGGGTGAAGACAATTTCGGCGGTCAAGCTCGCAGCGAACGTCCCGCTCGGGCCGTCCCATCCCGTTGGTTGATGGCGCAAAGGTCGCAGCGATTGAGGTAGATGCAGTTCTCGGGCACTTATCCGAAATCCCGCTCGACGTCGTTTCCAACCGATCAGGTCACTGGCTCCCCTGCCCATCGCACCACCGGGCGAGCGGTTGTCGAACCGCTCTCGGGGCCGGGTAGAGAGTTCGGTGCAGCGGTGGCGTTCAGCTTGCCTTGGCCGACAATCGACGGTTTGCCTTGTCGATGGCTTCGACGAGCTCGCGTCTTCGACAGAGACGAGCGCCCGGCGATGTCCAATCGTTTTGCCACACCCATCAGGTGCTTCTTCGACGCATTCGCGTCGACACCGCCCGCAGTCTGATGCCGCTTGTGGTGTGAGCGGCGACTCCCTTTCTCGGCCACGTAGTCGGACGGGCCCCGCTGGGCTTTGGGTTCCCAGTGATCGCCGACCTTTTCGAAGGAGTGCTTCAACGCGCCGTACGCAGTCTGATGGGCCCGCCGCCCCTCACCGTAACGTTCCACGGCCGCGTCATGCGTCTTGGCAAAGGTTCGTTGCGCTTTTTTCGGGGATCTGCGAATGGTCTTGGGTAGCTCGCTCTTCTTCGGTTTGCCCTGCTTCGTCATCATCGCCATTTGGGACCTCCTGATCGGTCATACCCGCCGAGAGGCCTCATACCCAATGGCGCACGTACCTAGTCAGATTGGTCACCTCGGGTGGGGTTTGCCCGGCTCGCTCAATGGGTATCGCTGCATCTACATCAGAAGCCGTGATCGGAGAGACATTATGAACGAGCACACTGAGCCAGATGAGGCAACGCACAGGGCAGACGAGGCAGACGCCGAGGTGGAGCACGTCTCAGATCGCCCACCTCGACCCGATGAGGCGCGATCAGCCGAAAAAAGTCGCAAGGACCTCGAAGCAGACGCCGAAGAGGTGGCGCGGCACCACAAAGAGATGGACGAAGTCGGTGCACACGTCAAAGGCGAGGGCGAAATCAACTAACCCGAGCCACGAGATTCGAGGGCAACGCCCACGCGTCGGCGAAGTCGAGGTTCTTCGTCGAAGAACGCGCCCTTCGTGCGCACCGTGCAGAGCGCCATCGCAGTTTTGCGGCTGCACGCAATCGAGCGGTGACGTCTTTGGCGCTCAATGAGGGGGTCCCCACGCCGGGATGGGTCATCGCCGGCATCTCAGATGCGCCACCCGAGAATCGACGATGGGTTGCGCGTTACCAGTCGCAGGCGATGTACTTCGCCTCGAGGTACTCGAGCATGCCATCGTGGCCACCTTCACGCCCGATACCGCTCGCCTTGGTGCCGCCAAAGGGTGCGGCGGGGTCCGACACCAAGCCTCGATTGAGCCCGACCATGCCGCACTCGAGCGCCTCGGCAATCCGCAGTCCTCGGGCGAGGTCGCCCGAATAGACATACGACACCAGACCGTGGACGCTGCGATTCGCCATCTCCACCGCTTCAT
Source organism: uncultured Acidimicrobiaceae bacterium (assembly GCA_963800725.1). Classification (GTDB taxonomy): domain Bacteria; phylum Actinomycetota; class Acidimicrobiia; order Acidimicrobiales; family RAAP-2; genus Bog-473. The sequence goes on from CAWDCE010000009.1 coordinate 98,146, forward strand.
CATCGTCGTCGAAGGCGACGATCGGAGCCACCGGACCGAAGATCTCAATGCCCAGAATCTCGGCTGACGGCGCGACGTTGGCGAGCACCGTCGCTGGATAGAACCAACCCGAACCCGACGGCGTCGATCCGCCGACCAGGGCCTCCGCGCCCTCAGCGCGTGCCGTCGTCACCAACTCGGCGACCTTGTCGCGGCTGGTGGCGTTGACCAGCGGTCCGAGCTGCACGCCGTCGCCGAGGCCGGGCCCAACGACCAGGTTGGCCATCTCTTTGGCCAGGCGCTCGGAGAACTTGTCGACGATGCCCCGCTGGACATAGAAGCGGTTGGCCGACGTGCACGCCTCACCGCCATTTCGCATCTTGGCGATCATCGCCCCCGCGACCGCCGCCTCAAGGTCAGCGTCGTCGAAGACCACAAATGGGGCGTTGCCTCCGAGTTCCATCGAGCAGTTCACGACATTTTCCGCGGCCGACGCCAGGAGGGTCTGCCCAACCTCGGTTGAGCCGGTAAAGGAGAGCTTGCGGACGCGCGGATCACTCAGGAGTCGGCCAACGAATGCCGAGGAGCGATTCGAAGGGACGACGTTGACGACCCCGGCGGGGACGCCCGATTGTTCGAGGATTTGTGCAATGGCGAGCGCCGTCAGGGGCGTTTCCGAAGCCGGCTTGCACACGACGGTGCAGCCCGCAGCGAGGGCCGGCCCGATCTTGCGAGTGAGCATGGCGGCCGGAAAGTTCCATGGGGTCACCAGCGCGGCCACGCCGATTGGTTGATGGACCACCAGGATTCGGTTCGCGCCTGAAGGGGCGGTGGCGATTTCGCCCGAGTTGCGGACCGCCTCTTCGGCGTACCAGCGGAAGAACTCGGCGGCGTAGGTGATCTCACCGAGCGCGTCGGGAAGCGCCTTGCCGTTTTCGAGGACAACGAGTTGCGCCAGGGCGTCACGCCGCTCGGTCATGAACTCGAAGGCCCGGCGAAGAATTTCGGATCGCTCTCGAGGTGCGGTGCGTCCCCACGCGGCCAATGCGCCGGAGGCGGCATCGACCGCCGCCGTGGCGTCGTCGAGCGTGCCGTTGGCCACCTGGGTGAACGTCTCGCCACGGGCGGGGTCGGCCACCTCGATGTGCGATCCGTCCGACGAGGGGCGCCATTCGCCGCCGATGTAGCAGTTGGTGGCCAGGTCGCCCTCAAGGGCGGCAAAGGCCCGGTGGTGTACTGCGGAGATGTCGTTCTCGGATGCTTGGGTCGTCATGGGACGTACCTTCCTGTGTCGGGCCCGTCGTCGGACCATTCTTGATGTCGAGCGATCCGACGATGCGGGGGCACCGCTTGGTGGCGCAGCCACCGTGATTGGTGCAGCGGCACCTTCGGGGACGAGAGTCGGAGTTGAGCGGTTGAGCGTCTCACCGCTAAAGAATCTAGGGCTTCTCAAGCACATCGGTACCATGGTGGCGACGCCGACAAGCCTCGAGACCGCGGCGATGTCAGATCGGGCTCTCGTCCAGCATGGCATCGCCGACCTTGAGGAACCCGGCGATATTCGCCCCGTCGACATAGTGTCCGGGGCGGTCATACTCTTCGGCCGTCTCAAGCACCGTGTGGTGGATCCGCTTCATGATCTCTTGGAGCCGACGGTCGACCTCGTCTGATGACCATTGGGTGAGTTGCATGTCCTGGGCCATCTCAAGCCCCGACACCGCGACGCCGCCGGCGTTGGAGGCCTTGCTCGGCGCATAGAGCACGCCACCGTCGATCAGGCGATCCATCCCCCCGGGCCTGGTCGGCATGTTCGCCCCCTCGGCCACGAGCTTGACGCCGGCCTTGACCAGATTGTCGGCGTCGACGAGGGTGACCTCACTTTGCGTGGCGCTCGGAAACGCGGAATCAGCAGCGACGCACCAAAGTCCGTTCACCTTCCCCCGCATCGCCGGTTGATAGGTGGCGCCGGGGAACTGTTCCGCGTATTGTCGGATGCGGCCTCGCCGCACGTTCTTCAACTCCTTGACCCATTCGAGCTTTTCCCGGTCGATGCCGTCGGGATCGTGGATGAAGCCGTCCGAGTCCGAAAGCGTCAGCGTGGTGGCACCAAGGTCGAGGAGCTTTTCGACGGTGAACTGGGCCACATTCCCGCTTCCCGAAACGAGGCATGTCTTGCCGTCGAGTCCATCGTCCTTGGTGGCCAGCATTTCGCGGGCGAAATAGACGACGCCGTAACCGGTGGCTTCTTGGCGGATGCGCGATCCGCCCCACTGGATCCCTTTGCCCGTCAGTGCTCCCGCGAAGCGCTTGGCAATCCGCTTGTATTGGCCGAAGAGATAGCCGATCTCGCGTTCGCCGACCCCAATATCGCCGGCCGGCACGTCGGTGAACTCACCAATGTAGGGATAGAGCTCGGTCATGAACGACTGGCAGAATCGTCGGATCTCCGATTCGCTCTTGCCTTTGGGATCGAAGTCGGCGCCCCCTTTGGCCCCACCCATCGGCAACGTCGTCAGCGAGTTCTTAAATGTCTGCTCGAAGGCCAAGAACTTGAGTACCCCCGGATTGACCGAGGGGTGGAAGCGAAGTCCACCCTTGTAGGGCCCGATCGAACTGCTCATCTGGATCCGGTACCCGCGGTTCACGTGGATCTCTCCGCCGTCGTCCACCCAGTTGACGCCGAAGCTGATGGCGCGGTCGGGTTCGACCAATCGCTCGAGGATCTTGTCTTGGGCGTAGCGGGGATGGCGCACCAGGACCGGTTCGAGCGAACGGGCCACTTCGTGTACCGCCTGATGGAATTCCGTTTCGCCCGGGTTCTTCTCGACTACCTTTTCGAGGACCGCATCGAGATGCGCACGCGAACGTCGTTGTCAGCATTTGGCGATGAGCGGTGAGGGATGCCATTTCGATATTGTTCGGTGTCGAACGAAGAATCGTCAGGGGCAAAAGTCCCGATCAAGGCGAGATCCCTCGAGAAGGGGAGGGCGGGCAGGCACTTGGGTGGCATGACCAAGGTGAACATTGCGCCTTGGAAGACTTTTTGCCCTGTCCCTCGTGGCAACCCGGCAGAGAGTTGTAGACACGACAGCGGAGTTACCGGGTAGTGGAGCTCATAAGCTAGGGAGGTCGCCGTGCGAGTACTGGTGGTTGGAGCTGGGGGAGTCGGGAGCGCCGTGGCGAAGACCGCGGCGAAATGGAATCTCTTCGAGCGGGTGATCATGGCGGACTATGACCTGGCCCGGGCCCAAAGAGCGGTGGCCGCAGCGGACGATCGATTCGCGGCGTACAAGCTCGATGGCAGCGATGAGGGCGCGGTCGTCAGCCTGATCAAGGCCGAGAAGGTCGACGTGGTCCTCAATGCCCTCGACCCCCGTTTCGTGATGCCGATCTTCCGGGCCGCCTTCACCGCAGGCGTGACGTACATGGACATGGCCATGTCCTTGTCGCATCCCAATCCGACGGATCCGTATCGACTGCCCGGCGTGAAGTTGGGCGATGAGCAGTTCGCCATGGACGCCCAGCTGAAGGAACGGGGTCTGCTGGCGCTGTGCGGCATGGGCGTCGAACCCGGACTCTCAGACGTGTTCGCCCGACATGCCGCCGACAACCTCTTCTCGTCCATCGACGAGGTCGGAATTCGCGACGGTGCGAACCTGGTCATCGAGGGCTACGAGTTCGCCCCGTCGTTCTCCATCTGGACGACCATCGAAGAGTGCCTCAATCCCCCGATCATCTGGGAAAAGGACAGGGACTGGTACACCACCGAGTGCTTCAGTGAACCCGAGACCTTCAACTTTCCCGCGGGGATCGGGCCGATTGAATGTGTGAACGTCGAGCACGAAGAGGTGCTGCTCGTACCTCGGTGGGTCGATGCCCAGCGGGTCACTTTTAAGTACGGGTTGGGCCAAGAGTTCATCGATGTCTTGTCGGTGATTCACAAGCTCGGCCTCGACTCGACGACGCCCATCAAGGTCGGCGGCGTCGAGGTGTCGCCACGTGACGTGGTTGCCGGATGTCTGCCCGACCCGGCCCAGTTGGGGCATCTCATGAGCGGGCTGACCTGTGCCGGCACGTGGGTGACGGGGACCGGCAAGGATGGCGCACCACGCGAGGTCTACCTTCACCACGTGGTGGACAACGCCTGGTGCATGTCGGAATACGGTTCTCAGGCGGTGGTCTGGCAGACCGCGATGAACCCAGTCGTGGCCCTCGAGCTCTTGGACTCGGGCCTATGGTCGGGCCAAGGTGTGCTCGGGCCCGAAGCGTTGCCCGCTGAACCCTTCCTCGATCTGGTCAACACGCATGGTGCGCCCTGGGCCTGTGACGAGCGCACCCCCAACCCCGCCTGAGGGTTTCGCCGCTCGGTGCCGGCGGGTCGTCGGTCACCTCGCATCCCATCGCCGTGCAACCCGGTGCGCAATATTGCGCCCATGACTCAGGCGAGACAGCCAATGACCAAGGAGCGGCGTTTGGTCCCGTGATCACGGTCCAACGGTCCAGCGATGAAGATGAGGCCGTGCAACGGGCAACGATGCGGACTTCGACGTGGTGTCGACGCAATAGACACGAGAACGCGCCCTACGCACGGCGCCCCGAATCGACTTGGGCTGCATCCGGACAAATGCCCACATACCGCTGGTGTCAGAGATTCTCCCTCGATTCAAGCACTCCGAGTACGGCAAGGAACTTTCGGTCTACGGTTTCGAGGACTCCACGAGGATCAAGCACGTCATGCGCTCGATCTCCTCGTAGTGTTCGAAAAACCGCACCGGAGGGAACCCCATGCCGAATGAACCCATGACCATCCCCGGCACCGACGGCCGCCTCGTGAGCGAGCTCCCGGGCCCGGCCTCTCGGGCCCTGACCGAGCGTCGTCTGGCGGCGATACCGCGTGGCGTCGGCACCACGTTGCCGGTGTATATCGCAGACGCTGGGGCAGGCTTTGTGCTCGACGTCGATGGGAACCGACTGATCGACTTCGGGTCGGGAATCTCGGTCACCAACGTCGGCAATAGTGCGCCGGCGGTGGTGCAGGCGATCAAAGAGCAGGCGGAGCGGTTTACGCATACCTGTTTCCAGGTGACCCCCTATGAGAGCTACGTGGCGGTGTGCGAACGGCTGAATGAGCTCACTCCGGGGATCATGACAAGCGTTCGTTCTTGGTGAACTCGGGGGCAGAAGCGGTTGAGAACGCGGTCAAGGTGGCCCGCTATGCGACGGCACGCTCCAAGGTGGTCGCCTTCGATCATGGGTTTCACGGCCGCACGCTCCTGGCCATGAGCCTCACCGGGAAGGTGAATCCCTACAAACTCGGGTTCGGACCGTTCGCCCCCGAGGTCTACCGGGCGCCGTACTCGGATCCCTATCGGGGAACGGGCCGCCTCGAGGATGTCATCAGGTTGCTCGAGACCACCGTCGGCGCCGACACGATCGCCTGCGTCGTGGTCGAACCCATTGCCGGCGAGGGTGGTTTCGTGGTGCCCGAACCTGGTTGGTTACCGGGCCTCGCCCAATGGTGCACCCAACACGGGGTGCTTCTCGTCGCCGACGAAGTGCAAAGCGCCATGGGGCGCACGGGTAAGTGGTTCGCCTGCGAGCACGAGGGGGTCGTCCCCGACCTGGTCACGACCGCCAAGAGCATCGGTGGGGGATTGCCCCTCGGGGGCGTGACCGGCAGGGCCGAGATCATGGAGTCGGTCCACCCCGGTGGCCTGGGCGGCACATTCGGTGGCAATCCCCTTGCGTGCGCCGCGGCGCTGGCGGTCTTTGACATCATTGAGTCCGAGGGATTGCTCGACCGGGCACGGCGGATCGGCGAGACCGCTCGAGCGCGCCTCGACAAACTCGTGGACCTCGACGGGCCGGTCGGGCAAGTACGCGGACGGGGCGCCATGATCGCCCTCGAACTCGTCGCGCCAAACAGTCGCGAACCCGACCCAGCGACGACCCAGCGGGTGGCGCAGCGTTGTCACGCACAGGGCCTCTTGGTGCTCACGGCGGGGACGTACGGAAATGTCCTGCGGTTGCTGCCCCCACTGGTGATCTCCGACGAACTGTTCGACGAGGGACTCGAGATCCTCGAATCGGCACTCCTCGAGTCGTAACCGAATCCGACACGGTCGGCATCGAGGGCCGGCCAAACGTCGTGGCCCCAGACTCCGGTGGGCCATCTCGGTCATCGCTGTGGGCGGGGCCACGACGATGATGGCCCTCAGGTCACACTAGGTGTGTCGCCTCGTAGGTTCCCCACTCTTGGCGTAGCACATCGCAGATTTCCCCGACGGTTGCGCCAGAGGCGAGGGCGCGGCTTGATGGGGTACAACACGTTGTCCGTGCCCGATGCCGCCGCGCCGATGTCGGCCAATGCCGCGTCCACCGCCGGTTGGTCCCGTGCATCGCGCCCGTGCGTGAGCCGTTCGACCTGGGTGTATTCGATCTGGGGATCGATGCGCAGCGGCTGGTAGGTATCGCGCTCTTCGATCGTGAACGCGTTGACGCCGACGAGGGTCCTTTGGCCCGAGGAGATCTCTTCGGCGATCCGGTAGGCGTTGCGCTCCACCCCGGACTGCTGGAAGCCGGCCTCGATGGCGGCGGCGGCTCCGCCCAGCTCTTCGATCTCGGCCAGCAGTTCAGTGACTTTGGATTCGATCTCGTCGGTCAGGGATTCGATGGCGTACGAGCCGCCGAGCGGGTCGACGATGTCGGCGACGAATCCAGTGTGCGGCGCGGGGATTGGCCTCGACAGGGCCGAAGGTCCCCTCCTGATCAACGCTGGTTATTTGGACCCAATCCAAGACCGCCGACAGCATCTGAGAGCTGGGCGCGGGCCCGAGGGTGAGCGACCTGGTCAATCAGCAGCTGGGCTTGGAGATGTTGGCTCCGCCCGAAGATCTCGGCACACCCATGTTCGGTTATGACCACCGAATGCTGAAATGAGCAGGCTGGCACCGTCAATATGGGCACGACGGTCGAAGTGTCGGTCTTGTCGTGCCACGAGCGCAGACCGATCACGGCGTGGCCACCGATGGAGTGCAGTGCTCCGACGACGAAGTCGGACTGGCCCCCGAAGCCCGAGTAGATGCTGCCGTGGACATAGCTCGCGTTGGCTTGGGCGTACAGATCGACCTGGAGCGCCGTATTGACGGAGAGCAACGCGGGATGTGCCGCAATCCGCCCTGGATCGTTCACCACCTCTGTCCGGCGCATCACGACGCGAGGATTGTTGTCGGCCCACGCATAGAGCTCGGGCGACCCAAAGAGGAACGAAGCACAGATCGGGCGACTTTGGTCGAGCGCGCCCTCTTGTTCGAGGCCCAACACTCCGTCGCTGACCATTTCGGACCACACGCCCAGGTTTTTACGTCCACCGAGATGATGGGCGGCGGTATCGGGAACCTCTCCGATCCCGAGTTGCACCGTGCCCCCGTCGGTCGCGTACCCGGGCCACCTGTTCACCAATGGCCATCGACGTGGCGTCGGCCGGGGCAACGGCCGGAGAGGGCAGGGCGACATCGACCTCGAGCGCGAGATCGATGTCGGCAACGTCGATGAGGGCGTCGCCGCCGATGAAGGGCATGTGGCGATTGACTTGGGCGACTACGAGTCCACCGTTGCGCCGAGCCCGGTCTAAGGCGGCGGGGAGTATGTTCACCTCGATCCCGAGTGACACTTTGCCGTGGCGTGGTGGCGACGTATGGATGAGCACCGCATCGGGTGGCCAGAGAGATTCAAAGAGCCGAGGGACGAGCGAAAGTCGCATCGGGAGATACTCGAGACCGAGGTGCCCCCGGGCTCCGGGTCCGACGAAGGGCGTCTCGATGGTGAAGCCGGTGCGGCAGGGCCAATCCTGTTGGGGATTGAGGACAAAAGCCCGACATGAGGCGAGGGTCTGGTCGAGCAGGCGAACCAGTTCCCAGGGCGTGGCGAAATTCCCCGACACCACGACGAGGGGGCTCGGACCATCGATGGCCTCGAGCCGGTCGGCAATGGTCTGCTCACTCACGAAGCGCAGGAGGGGACTCATTTGCCGGTGCTCAGGCGTCGCACACGACGGCAGGGCCCGGGGTGGCCAGTGAGTTCACGGCGGCGAGGTTCTGGTTGGTGCAATAGCGCAGCCATCCGAGCGCACCAGGTGAGAGGCGGTCGCAGACCCAATCCCAGTGGAGCGACACCATGTCGCCCGGCTCGAGGTCGTCGTTGAATCCGACCCCATCAAGGCTGCGCCGAACGTGTTCGATCCGATTTGGGCCGAGCACCAGTCGAGAACCGTCAAAGGTGAGCGCCCGGCTGGTGACGGCGACCATGTCGCCGGAGATCTCGACGGTCTGGCCCCAACGGATGCGGCATCGATCGAGCACTTCTAAGGGAGGGCCCTCCATGCCGGCTCGAAGGAGCCCCAGCCATGGATAGACGGCAAAGACGTGAAAGCTGTGCTGGGGTATTCCTCCTGCGCTCGCGGCAGACACCAGTGATTCGAACGTGCGACCGGTTCGCTGTTCGAACCGATCGCTCAGTGACCTTGCTAACGATCCAGGCGACACATGGGAGAGCAGTTCGTTGCCGATCCAGTACGCCTCGACCACGCGTCGGTCGAGTGGGTCACCAATGTGGGCACAATGGGCGAGCAGCTCGAGATAGGGCCACGCTCCTTCGAACCGGGCCGCCAGGTGCTCGAGGTCGGCGACGTTGGTGCCTTCGCTCCCTGCACCAAGGAGCGCCGAGGGATCACCCGGCCCGCAGTAGCCGAGCGAGTTGGGCGGGTAGGCGTATTTGGCGAAGAGCACCGGCCCCGGTGACGGCGCGACCGGGCGCCAGAGGCTGGCATTGGCGACGAGTTGGGGTGATGGCCCGGCCGGGGTGCCCAACGTGGTCATTGAAGGGCCAAGTCGCCTGATTGCGCGGTATTGCGACGGCGAAGGGTCATAAAGAGGACGGCTCCGGCACCGAGCGCGATGAGCACGAGGCCGAATGCGTCTGACGCCAAGGACGCCGTGCCCGCCGCCGCCTGGAGCAGGGCGGTGACCACGGCACTCGCCACCAGGATCGACGTCACATCAATGGCGCGAGCGCGTGCGAGTGCGGTCATCCAGGTCGCGACGTACGCGGACAACAAGAGTCCGGTCAGGAGTACCCAGCCAACTTGTGTGGCATCGAGCGAGAACAACGCCCGCAGGGCACCACTCGCGGCGAGATACACGATCAGCGTCAGAGCGCCGACACCCATGCGAATCATCGAAATGACCGCTGGCGAGATCCCCCGCAAGAGCACCTTGGCCACCACCACCTCAATGGCCCAAAGTAACGAGGAAGCCAAGACAAGGAGTTCGCCTTTCGATGCGGCCAGGTGGCCGACACCTCCGGCAACGGCCACTTCGCCCACCACCAAGAGTCCGATCGCTCCGAGATTCCACCAGGTGATCCGTTCGTGCAGGAACGGCACGGCCAGGAGTGCGACCCAGATGACCAGGGTGTCCCTCCAAAAGGCGGCAGGTGTGGCCGTGGTATCGGCCAGGCCGTCGAAGAACAACACGAACGCGATTCCCCCGCCGACGATCCCGACATAGGCCAACCCAACCCATTTGAGAAGTGCTCGATCTGGCCTCTCGGGTCGGCTGGACCCGGCGCTGGCCGGGTCACGTTGGGTCTCGACGAACCGTGCGCCGGCCGACGCCGGCCATCGAGCGCGGAGGCGCCATGCCACCAAGCCGGCACCGATCAGGATCACCGTGGCGACAAGGTTCTTCGCCGTCGTGTAGACCGCGGGCGACTCGACGGCGTGCACGCCGTAGCTGTTGACGAAGATGGAGAGCCCACTGACCAGTGCCGTGATCGCGGCGACCAGCGTCCCGGGAAGACCGTCCCGCTCGCTGGCGCGAACGGGTGGCTCGGTGGCACCCGATGCGGGTGGCGTCTGGGTACTCATGGGGCGACCGCTCCGGCTCGTTTGAAGTCCGCAGCCACCGCTTCAGCGTCGCGTGCATCGACTCGGTCGATGGCATAGCCACTATGGACGACCAGCCATTCCCCAATCCTCGGGGTGGGGCCATCGAGTGCCAGCAACGAGACCCGGTGCACCGTGCCGTCGAGGTCTTCGACAAGGACGCAATCCGTGTGTGTCTCCACCACCCGATGAAGCCTGCTCATGCACATAGTTGAACCTCGCTGATCAACTCGACAACATGTTCGACTGCATGCGCCAATGCGGCGTCGACCCGAGGGCTCAGGCCGATTCCGCGGCTGAAATCCTCTCCTTCGATACCGACCACCACCACCCGGCGCGGCGCGTGCCCGACGGCGTGGGCCAAGCGGAGGGCGCCGGCGAGTCCGATGCCGTGAGTGCTCGTCGTGGCCCCTCGATCGCCGAGTGGGTGTTTCTCGCCGCTGAGCTCGACGATTTGCACGGTGCCGGGAACCGAACCCGAACGCACCGCGTCGATGATCACGACGAGGTCAGCTTCGTCCCAGACCCCGAGTAAGTCGAGCGGCTCGGCCAAGGGCCCGATGTCGCGGCCGCACCCGGCCTGGCGAATCGCCCGCTCGGCCACCAGTGGCCCTGCGGCATCGTCATGTCGGTACTCACTCCCGATTCCCGCCACCATGACCAGCGGTGCGGGGGTCACGACCGATCCACCGAGACGTCGAGGAAATGGGCGGCGCAGGAGATGCAGGGATCATGGTTGCGCACGGTCTGTTCGCAACGCCACTCGAGCTCATCGTCGCTGAGGTCGAGCCCGGCTTGGACCACCCGCCGCAGGTCAGCTTCGATCGTGAGCTGGTTCTGCGATGTCGGCGCCATGATGCGGGCCGCAAGGATGGTTCCGTCCTCTCCGATCTCATAGCGGTGGAGGAGGAGTCCGCGGGGCGCCTCGGTGACGCCGGTGCCGGTCGCGGTGCGAGCGTGGGTCGAAGGCTGCACGCTGAGTGCGGGAGGGTCGGGCGGCGAATAGGCCTCGACCAACGCCAGCGCTTCGTCGCAGGCGAATACCAGCTCGACGGCTCGCACCACGATGCTTTGAAAGGGATTCGTGCATACGGGCCCGAGGCCCGCCGCGGTCGCCGCCTGTGCGGCGATTGGCGGCAGGGCATCGAAGTTGAGGGCATAGCGCGCCAAAGGACCGGTGAGATAGGGGTCACGGCCCCCGAGTCGAGCATGGAGCGCGGTGGAGCGCGCCACGTGCTCCTCAACCGCCAGATCGGCGAACTCCTCGGGACTGATGTCGAGACCGTCGGACGACGATGGCCTGCCCCGTTCAATCGGATAGCGACCCGAATCGCGGAATGCGACGAAGCGGTAGTCGCCGGTGACTTCGGGGATGTCGAATTCCGACACCCATCGCACCGTGTCCAACGCCGCATCACGGGCCTTGCGCAGTGGCTCGGCGAGCGACGCCACCGCTGCGGGATCGGGGGCGCGGTAGAAGCCACCGACCCGGACATTGACCGGATGGACGGCACGACCACCCACGGTCTGCATGACCAGATTCCCCGTGCGCTTGAGATTGAGCCCCCGCTCCACCGCCGAGCGGTCGCGTTCGGCCAACTCGACGGCGTCGGCGCAGCCCAAGAAGTCGGGAGCGTGTAAGAGGTAGATGTGGAGGGCGTGGCTCTGGATCCATTCGCCGCAATAGAGGAGCCGGCGCAGTTTGCCCACCCGGTCGTCCACCGTGACACCGCACGCAGCTTCCATGGCGGCGCACGCACTCATCTGGTAGGCGACCGGGCAGATGCCGCAGATGCGTGCGGTGATGTCGGGTGCTTCGCTGAAATGGCGCCCTACGAGGAGGGCTTCGAAGAATCGGGGGTGGTTCGAAAATCTCGAGTGCGACGTCGGCGACGGTGCCGTCGTGCACGGTGACCCGCAGCGACCCCTCGCCTTCGACCCGAGAAATGCCCTCGACACCGATGGTGCGTCGCGCCCCTGATCCATGGGTCATGACAACTGGGCCTTCTCGGGTGTTGGGCCGCGGGCACGAACTCGACCGGTACGGCCCCGCCCTCGGCGGCGCTCTGCGGCGAAGGCCGGGGCTCCGGCATTGAAGGTGGCAAAGAGGCGCGCCAGTCTCGGGACGTCATTCCTTGATTTCGGAGTTCGTCGGCGAGCGAGGCCGTGTTGGACGTGGCAGTGGGGCCGAAGCAACCGAAGCAACCGCGCCCGACGCTCGGGCACAGCGCGCCACAGCCCATCCTGGTCACTGGACCGAGACACGGAGCCGCCCCGGTGACGAGCAGGCAGACCGTTCCTCGGGCCTTGCATTCTTGACACACCGAGTGGCCAGGGATCACCGGGGTTCGTCCGGCCAGCGAGGCGAGCAGCACCTCGAGGAGTTGCTTGCGGTCGATTGGGCAACCGTGGAGCTCGTAGTCGACCTCGACATGCTCGGCGATCGGGGTCGAGGTGTCGAGGGAATCGAGGTACTCGGGGTGGGCGTAGACGGTGCGTCGCATACGCACCGGCCGAGGCGAAGTTCCTCAGTCCCTGTATCCCGCCCGCGGTGGCGCACGCACCGATGGTGATCAGTCGCCGCGACGCTTCGCCGTATGTGGATGATGCGCTCGGCGTCGAGCGCGGTGGTGATGGATCCTTCCACGAGCGACACGTCGTAGGGTCCAGCCACGCTGGCCCGGGACATCTCGGTGAAGTGGGCGATATGCACGGCGTCGGCCAATGCCAGCAACTCGTCCTCACAATCGAGCAGGCTGAGCTGACAGCCATCGCACGATGCGAACTTCCACACGGCCAAGGAGGGGCGTGGGTCGCGAGGTGTTGTTCCTTTAGCGTTCATCGTTCGCGCTCGGTCAACAGGCGTTCGACGACGTTGGCGTAGGGCAACACCGGCCCGTCGCGGCACAAGAGCAACGGACCCAACTGGCAGTGCCCGCACCATCCGAGTCCGCATTGCATGTTGCGCTCCAGGGAAACCTGTATCCGTGAAGCACTCAGTCCTTGCTTCATAAGAGCTTGAGCAGTGAAGCGCATCATGATTTCGGGACCACAGATCATGGCTGTCGTCGTCACCGGATCGAAATCGACCTGATCGAGTAACGAAGTGACCACGCCCACATGACCGGACCAATGTGATGCGGCCACATCGACGGTGATGGCGACGATGCCCCCCGCCTGTTCCCACGCCTCGAGATCTCGACCGTAGATAATCTGACCTGGCTCGCGAGCGCCGACAATGACAAAGACGCGGCCACCGCCGGTGTCGCTACGGTGCACGAGTCTCGTCGATCGCGCCACGCAGTGGCGCCAGTCCAATACCGCCGGCCACGACGATTACGTCGCCGGTACGCACGTCCTCATCATCGACGCCCCACGATGTGCCGAACGGTCCGCGAACCCCGATCATGTCGCCATGCCCAGCTCGACACAGGGCGGCCGTCACCGGCCCGACATTGCGCACGGTGTGGCGGAGTGGTCCGCCTTCTCTCCTGGATCCGCTCACCGAGATGGCGGCCTCGCCGACGCCATAGGCCGTCAACATGTTGAATTGGCCAGGGACGAAATCGAGGGATTGGCCCGTCATTGGCTCGAGGTCCAATGTGACGACATCGCTCGTGTCCTCATGACGTCGGACAACACGGTGGGGGATGGGGACCATGGGTGTGGTTCGGCGATGCAATGGGCACCGTCGCAGCGATTCCCCCCGGACCAGCGAGCAGGTCAGTGGCCATTTTCGGACCCGTAGAGATCGAGCAGTCGGATTCTCGTGGCCTGGAGACGCTCGAGCAGCACGGCCGCCACCCGGCTCACCAGGAGATGTCCGAACGCATCGTCGGTGTCGGCTTTGGCCCGCAGACACGCGCCGTCCACGGCGACGACGCCAACCGAGTCAACCGCCCTGGCGTCGAATTGCCACTTGTAGGGCGCAAAGAGCCAGCTCCACCCGACCGTCGCACCGGGGCCAACGGTTTCGATCACCATGGCCCCGCCGTTCGGCGCATGGATCTCGATGGCGACCGTGCCACGTCGAACGAGAAAGAGCGTGTCGGCCTCACCGCCTTCTTTAAGCAAGAGTTCGCCCGCCCGGTAGGCGACGTTTTGGGCACACCCGGCAACCTTCGCCACGGCATCGCCAGGCAAACCGGCCAGCAGCTGGTGGTGAGCTACAAGCTCGGCGATGGACGTCGTCACTCGCGCCGCCCGGAATGTTGGGACGAGGCGTGGGTGGCGCCATCGCTCCCGCGAATCGCCGCGGCTTCTTCGGTGAGGTCGATGCCAACAGGGCACCATGCGAGGCAACGGCCGCAACCCACGCATCCAGAGGTATCGAATTGGTCCCACCATGTGGACAGCTTGTGGGTGAGCCACTGTCGGTAGCGCGACGATGTGGACGTGCGGACCTCACCGCCGCGGAGATAGGAGTGATCGAGATCGAAACACGACGCCCAAGTTCGCGTGCGCACGACGGTTCCGCTCAAATCCGTCGTATCGGCGACGTCGCTACAAAAGCATGTCGGGCAGACCAGTGTGCAGTTGCCGCACGACAGGCAGCGCTCGGCCACTTCGTCCCATCGGGGATGGTCAAGATTGCGCTCCAACAAGTCCGCCAATCCACGAGTTTCGAGACGGCGGCCAATAGTTGCACTGGCCGAGGTGATGACGCGCGGCTCGCGCCGTCCATGTCGACTGTTGCAGCTGGGGAACGCGGAATCTGCTCGAGCACTTCGGCCCCTCGCGAGGAGCCGACCCGCACCAAGAACCGATGACCGTCCACGTCGTGGAGTTCGGTGAGCGCGAGGTCGAATCCGTTGTCGGCATTTGGACCAGTTCCCATCGACGTGCAAAAACACGTCTGCGCCGGGGAACCACATTCTGCGACCACGATGAAAACATTGTGCCGGCGGCTTGCGTAGCGAGGGTCGGGGTAGCTGCCCTCGAGGAGCACCTTGTCGAGAATCCCAAGTGCGGCGAGTTCGCACGGGCGCGCACCGATGATGGCAAGCGGCGCCGACTGCTCCTGGGGAACTGTCGTTGTCACACCGTCGGGCTCAACCGTTGAGGACCACAGTTCCTGTGTTGGTGGAAAGAACTCCGCCTTCCACGATCCCGGACCGACAGCCCAGGAAAACAGATCGTGGTCATCGTCCTGTTCAAGGCGGTATCGGCCGGGACTTTGGGCATCGTGAATGCCGACAGGGAAATCGGCGGTGCCCAGCACCGCACCGGGCATGATTGCTCCATCTCGCACTACCGGGCCCGTTGTCGCATATCCGAGGTCGCGCAACTTGGCGATCAGCGCATCGAGGCCATCGATGTCGATGATGGCGTTCTCGCCCAGAACCATTGGACGAGGATAGGTCTGGGTGCCTGGACGAAACAGGGCCCTAAGTCACAGGGCGACATCTTCGCATCAGGCCTTGGGACTTTGGTCACTAGACATCTGGCCCCGATGGGAGGACAATGGGAGTGAAGGATCCACCAGGGTCCAAGAGGAGGCGCTTATGCGATGTATCGAGAGTGGCTCAGGTTGAGAATTGTTTGCGGGGGATTGAGCGAAAGGATTTTCGCTAGGCCCTAGGAAGTAAGGCAACGAACTCGCGGTTTGAGTACTGCAATCTTACGAGCGATAGCTCGGCGAGGTGCCATTTCCCTGAAGCAAGCAGTTCTCGACATACAACTTAAGAAGAGCGCCCGATCCCTTGTGATTTCAGGGGACGGGCGTTTTCGCGTGTGCGGCCGTCGCATTGATCGTTGGGCACCGTGCCGGGTGGGTGGTGATCGCAGGGTCCGGATCTACACCAATGGGTATTCCCGGATTCGCAGTTCTTCGATCGACCGAAGTACTCCAGCGTCGAGCGGTCGCGAAGTCGAATTGGTCAGTGGTCGGGTCCACGTCCTATTGGCGCTTGATTCAAGCGTCGTGCCTCTGACGTGGTCGCGCATGCGGGGTCGATCCTGACTTGACCATTGGAAGTGACACACGTCCGAAGGCGGGTGGCTACGGGCGTCGGTCACGAGGTGGACTCACGTCGTTCCCACACGTTGCGTGGTCGTCACGCGTGCGGATTTCATCGGCGAGCCAGCGGGTGACCGAACCCATTGGCGCAACATCTGCAAGGGATGTGAGATCCGCCCATTTGGCTGCCGAATGTTCGTCTGTCGGAAAGCTCACCAGCGTTCCCGACCACGTTTCGCACACGAAGCAGTCGATCGAATATGTGCGGCCGCTGGCTCCCATTGAGATCCGTCGACCGATGAGGTGCATGGCTCGGATGCGGAGCCCTGTTTCTTCGAGGACTTCGCGAGCAGCGGCCTCGGCGCTCGACTCAGCCATTTCGATCTGCCCCCCGGGAAAGCACCAGAGGTTCGGGAAATTCGCGATCATTCGCCAGGCGGCGCAGGAGAAGCACCGCCCCTCGTTCTCGGTCGATGATGCCCACAATGGCTGACTCGACCTCAACTTCACCCGTCATGAGTCAATGCCGCCAAGAAGAAATGTCGCCACGATCGGAGCCTAGGACCCAAGCACCTTGGCCGACGGAAAAAGCTGCATGTCCGTCGTGGACCTCAATGCGCGCAACAGGAGGGCCGAAGCCCTCCTGTTGCGCGCTGAGTGGAATCGATATGTTGCAGTTGCCGTGCATCATGGCTCAGTAAGCTGGTACCCGCGCCCGACAAATGGGGAACGAGGTCGAGCGCGGGTGCGAGGCAACCGAGCTCGCATTGCATTCAGCGACGCAACGATCCGCGCCGACCTTCACCGCGGCTGAGGGCGAAAGTCGCAACCCAGACGACGGCAAAAATGACGGCCGCAATCCACAAGAGATGTACAGCAAATCCTGCTCCGAAAAGAATCAATACCAACAAAGCGATCAGAATGATTGCCATCATGTTCCCCTTTTCCGTTCAATGTTCTCGCACGAGTCATTTACCCAAACGCCGATTCCTGCAAACCGTCGTGCAGCCCGAGTGAGCATTGGTGCCACGTATCGCCGTGGCGCGGGTGTCACGAGACGTGTGATCCAAGTGACAAGTCGGGAGGCTCGCCTCCCGATTGTGTCGGACGAGCGTGACGCGGTAATCAGACCCGCATCACTCCTTTACGGCCCAACGCAGGTCTGCGTTGCGTGGTCATCGATTGCCCTGACCCAGCTGCTCTCGCCTCTTTCTGGGCCCGAATGCTTGAGGGTGAGACAACCCGAGCGATCCGAAAACGTGCAGAGCGCATATTGGAGATGTTCTGTTCAAATTGGCATTTCAGTCGGTTGATCGGCATGGCCATCGGCAATAGCCGAGAGGCACTCCCCAGCAACTCCATCGAGACCTCACGGAGTTGGACTTTCAAGCAGCTTCTCGACGAGCCAGATCGTTGGGCGCGACCGTCGTGAGTGGCCGGATCGAGGAATTCGGATGCAACTTTGTGGTTCACCTCGATCCAGCCGCACATCCCTTCTGTCTCAGTGGCGAGCGCGAAGAGCCAATGTCCGTGGCCCATGATCGCACGGTCAACGACTGAGGGCTCGCGCGATGGCCGCCGCCATCGATGGTGCGGTGATCTCGTCAAATCACACACTCGCTTGTCAGCCTTCCATCCATGCACCACAGTGTTCACGAGAGAACACGGTGTCGATGGAGGAGTTCGCGGATGGGCCGATTGCAGGATCGAGTTGCCATCGTTACCGGGGCCGGTGACGGGATCGGCCGGGGTATCGCTCGGGCATTTGCTCGAGAGGGCGCCACAGTGGTGGTGGCCGAGCTGCAATCCGAGGCCGGCGCCGCCGTGGCCCGTGAACTGATTGAACAGTTCGAGGTCGAGGCCCTAGCCATCACGACCGATGTGGCCGACGAGGCTGCCGTGCGGGCGACAGTCGCCGAGGCAATCGATCGTTGGGGCGCGGTCGACATCTTGGTCAACAACGCCTGGGGAGGCGGCAGTTTGGGCCGCCTTGAGTACAAGACGAACGAGCAGCTCGACCATGGACTGAGAGTCGGGTTCTACGGGCCGTTGTGGGCCATGCAAGCGGCCATGCCCATCATGCGGGCCAAGGGCCGGGGCAACATCATCAACCTCTGCTCACTCAATGGCGTCAATGCGCACATCGGCACGGCGGAGTACAACTGTGCCAAAGAGGCACTCCGTACGCTCACCCGCACGGCTGCTCGTGAATGGGCGCCCTATGGGATTGTCGCCAATGCAATATGCCCCGGCGCCAAGACTGCAGCTTCGCGGGCGGTCTTCGCGGCGAATCCTGAGCTCGAACTCATGGCCGATGCCGCCAATCCTATGGGTCGTCTGGGCGATCCCGAAACCGATATTGCGCCGGTCGCGGTCTTCTTGGCGAGTGATGACACGCGCTATTTGACTGGGAACACGTTGTACGTCGATGGGGGCAGCCATATCAACGGGGCTCCCTGGGCGCCGGATCTCCCCGACCACCCATGAGTGATTCGGCCATCGCGGGGACGCCGACGGCATTGGTGACCGGCGCGAGCCGCGGCATTGGACGTGCGATCGCCGTGGCCCTCGCGAGCGTCGGCTTCGATGTTGCCATCACTGCCCGTACGGTGCACGAAGGAGATTCGACAGCAGTTGAGCCCGACACCGGTGTCGCACTGCCCGGGAGTCTGGACGCCACGGCCTCGGCCATTGCGGCATTGGGGCGTCGTGCAGTAGCTATTCGGCTCGACCTGGTAGATCTGGCCGCATTGGCTCCTGCGGTCGAGACGGCCATTGGCGAGCTGGGCCATCTCGACGTGCTGGTGAACAATGCGCTCTACGTGGGTCCAGGAGCGCAATGTCGATTTCTCGACACCGAGCCGAATGAACTCATCCGCCGAGTAACCGGGAACGTCACCGCACAACTCCTCTTGACCCAACACGCCGTCGCGCACATGGTTGGTCGCCGCCGAGGACTGGTGCTTGACATCACCAGTGGGGCCGGACAGGTGACGCCCCGCCATCCGGTCGGCCAAGGCGGTTGGACCCTGTCGTACGCGGTGACCAAGGCTGGTTTCCACCGCATGGCCGACATGATCGCCCTTGAATACGGGAACGCCGGAATTCGAGCCTTCAACCTCAATCCCGGCTTCGTTGCGACTGAACGGGTGCGCGCGGTTGAGTCGCTCGCGTTTCGTGGCTGACCGTGGTATCGAGAGTGATGTTGTCGGCCGGGTCGTCGCGTGGTTCGCCACTACCGGACAGCACCGTTTTGACAATGGCGCGTATCTTCAGGTGCCCGACCTCGCTCGAGAGCTCGGATTGGTGACATGAACGAACCTCGGGGCGACGTCGTGGGCTGGCTCATTGCGCACGAAGAGATCCGACAACTCGCGAGCCGCTACGCCATCGCCCTCGATTCCCGAGATCTCGACACGCTGGTCAACCTGTTCGTCGACGATGTGCAGGTCGGGCGCGAACGCGTTGGCCACGATGCGTTGCGAGCGAGCTTCACCGAGCAATTGGGAGAACTTGGCGTGACGATCCTGCTTGTGGGCAATCACGTCATCGACGTGATCGACGACGACCACGCAACCGGCATCGTCTCGTGTCGAGGCGAAATCGAGATGGAGGACCAGTGGGTTGTGCAGGCAATCCAGTACCACGACACCTACGAACGACACGACGGGACCTGGCTGTTCGTCCGCCGTCGCCACCTGCTCTTCTACGGAGCTGACCTGCTCGATCGGCCGATCGGCCTCCCCCTCGCTCACTGGCCATCGAGTGCGACCGGCAAGGGAGAATTGCCAGAGTTCTTTGCGACGTGGCGGGACTTTCACGAGGGCCTCGCCTGAACCAATGGGCGAAACGCTCGCCGCCGGGGTCGTTCCACCGAACTTTCGTTCATGCGTGCGCTGTGGGCCATGACCGCGAAGCGCCCGACAACCCGACTCGTTCGATTGTCTGCCGCTCATTGCGACACGAAACAATGATGCCGATCGCTCCGGCCCTGATGATTGAACGGGCGACAGCCGGAGGGCCGACGAGGCCAGCAGAGGCTCCCTCTTGTGACGTGACGGATGATCATGACGATTTACCCACGGGGCCGAACCAGTTCAAGCTGTCATTGCCTTGACGAGGGCGGTTCTCCCGCCATTTACCTCATGGCGCAATGGTGGGCCTGTAGGGTCGCATCGTGACTACCAACGTTGCGGGACCGGTGGACGATCCCCTCGCCGACGGTGCGGCAACTGGATCGGACGTGGCGAAGGTCGGTGATCCGCATTTGCCGGGCACCTTGAATCAAGCGGTGAGGCGACAGATTGAACTCACGCTGGTGGCGCCATATGAGACGCTCCTCACAGTGGCCATAAATGGTGCGCTGATGAGTTCTGCGTGGTTCTTCCTCCCCGCCGGTCTCAAGGACAAGGTCTTCACATTGCACGGCACACTCGCGTATGCATTGGTGCTGGCCGCATGGATGTATTCAGACGTACCGGCCACGAACGTGCTCGGACCAGATGCGAAGCGTGTGGTAGCCGCAATTGATGATCCGGTCATGTTTCGCAGACTGCTTTACGCCAAGAACATCGTCTTGTGGATGATCGTTACTCCGGTGTGCGCGATTGTCGCCGTGGTCGTTGGTCTGCAAAATCACGACCTGTTGTCGACGCTCTACACCATTGTGTGGATCGGCGTTGTTCCGTTCGGCATCCTCGGCATCTCGTCGTGGGTGGGAATTGTATTTCCTTACCATCCAATGCCGATCCGTTACCGCTGGGAACACCGTCTACCGCGGCGAAGGATGCTGGTGCGCTGGCTCGCACTTGTTGTCACGCCCTACGGTCTCGTCCCCGTCTTGGCGGTGGTTCTCATGGCGCCGTCGCTGCTCCTTTGGGGATTCACGTCTGCCCATGGATTGTCGAAGAAGCTGCCTGACCATGATCTGGGCTGGGGAGTTGCATTGGCCTGCGCCATCTCAATTGTGTGCTCCGTCGGTGGTCACCGATTGGGGGGATGGTTCGCCCGGCGACGCCGCACGAAACTGGTCGTCTTTCTCAGTGATCCAACTCGAGGCTAGAACGAGATCCTCGGACAATCCCGGCTGCTATGTGCCGGTACGAGTTGAATCCGCCTGAATTACCATCCAGGCTGCCATCGTGGGGAGATGTCATCTCCGAGCAGTTCGATCCTGGGCACCTTTGAGCGCTCGCATCTCGCGAAGACCATTGTGCGTGTACTCGTGAGTGCGGCGCGGCCCGGCTCCAGGGTCCATTCGACTGACGTGGTGATCGAATTAGTTCTCAGGACTCCGCAGCCGCGACGGCTTCGTCCGGTGTGCCCCCGACGGTGAGTTTCGCACTCATCTTGATGGCCTTGACCGAACTGGTCGCGCCGGTCTGCATGATCACCGCGAAAGCCAATAGAACAATGGCCAGGTAGAAGAAGGTGTGGGAACCCAACATCAAAATAGCCACCCGTCCCAGGGCAAATGGCGGAGTGCAGACAACTGCTCCGATCGCTCCACCGACCACTGAAGCGGTTAATTTGTCTTTGGTCGATCGCTGAGACTTTATGCCGATGAGCCGCGACGGTACGGCGACGTACGTGACCATCATGACGGCCACGACTGCCCCGAGCGTCACCGAAAACCACACCTTCCCCCATCGATCAACCACCATGGTTGCAAATCCCAGGGCCAGGCCGACGAGGAGGCCCCAGGCCAAGATTGTTCGGATGTGCGTCCTCGCATCAGAGAATGCCGGGCGAATCTGTGGAGCACCGGGCTTCGAAATCGCAAATGCAAATACTGCGTTGAGAAAGAAGCTGCCCGCCGTCAGTGAGGCGATCACCAACAGGACGAGCCAGAGGAGCGGTCCCCGGAAGATGTGAAATTCCTTTCCGTGTAGTGCGTGAGCTTTCAGATCGAGCATGGCCGCCCAAATCCACATTGCGGGCAGAATCTGGACGAGGGTGAGTCGCCAATTCGTAAGGAGGAAGCTCGACCCCTTGAAAAAGCATGGCGAAAGCGCCGACGACCATTGCCAGAGGGGCCAAGTAGCGACTGCGCTGGCTAAGGGAAAGGATCGCCTCCTCCACCATCTTGTCGTCGCCGTCACGGATGGCCTGAACCAGCCGGCGCACCTGGATGATCACGGCTTGGCGACGGGTTTGGCTTCGTTGCTCGGTAGACGCAGGGGGTCCTTCTGCTCGTCTTTCGGCACCCGAAGCGTCCCCCGACGCGACCGTGGCGGCCAATGATGCTGACTGGGTGCCTGAACCAGGCTCAGCAGTCTCCGACGGAGGATGCACTCCCGCACTCACGCCCGTTAGATCCTCGCGAAAGGGGTGGCGACGAGGACCAGATGTGGAGCCGCTGTGCGCCGGGAAGTACGTTTGCATTGAGCGACCATTTCCTCCTTAGGCTACCTCCAGTTGGCGACATCGAGAATTGCAGGACATCGTTCCTGGGGGAACGAGGCTGCGCCACCGCGCCATGTGATTTTTCGGGGACTTGTGCGAGATCTGCAACGAGTTCTTGCGGTGATGTCAAGCCAAGTGCAGGTCGAATGAGGGCGCCTCGCTTGAGTCAGTGGCAGTGCAGACGGGGTGTCGCGGCCCGATCTTCTCGGGTTTTGCGTGATCGGTGCCAGGGGTGAGCCTCAGGTGCTGGAATGTGGGCGTGGAGCCCGCATCTGGTGTAATCGAAGTGTTGCCTTCAAGGCGATGGCGGCTCGGCTTCGTTGTCCCGCTCGCCGACGGCCCGGAACTGTCGCCGATGAATCTCATCCGATCATTGGGATCAATGCTCCGAAGGGCTTGGCCGACTTTGCGATTCCTGATTGGAATCGCGGTGGTCGTTCTGGTCTTTTGGGTGTTGTCGTCCCATCGAGATGAGCTTTCGGGTTTCTCAAAGGTGATCGAGAACCTCAGATGGTGGTGGATCGCGATGGCCCTGGTCTGCGAAGCTGCGTCATTCGTCAGCTTTGCCGGGCTGCAGAA
>CAWDCE010000010.1:0-13149 GCA_963800725.1 uncultured Acidimicrobiaceae bacterium
GGAAGTTTCTAGTCGTAGGCATCGAGGGCCTGGTCCAAGAGTCCGGGGCTGAAGTGATAGGCGAAGGAGTACGGAGTTCCGAACTGACCGGCGAGTCCGCGCGTCGAAGAGCGATGAACCGAGTAGCCACACCTCGGGCAGGTACCCGTGTCGGTGTCGGGGCGGGGTGGCGCGGTGGACTCGTCTGATGCGGCCAGGTAGTTGACCAGTTCGACTACATCATCAGGGAAGGTGTCGGCCCCAAGCCCTGCGCTACGCCGCAGGGCTCGAGCGGTGACTTGGTCGGTCCGAGGAGCTCGCCCTGATCTGATCGATGCGTCCGGGATGGAGTGCTTCGAGGGTGGCGACGCCGGCGATCACCAGGGGTGAATGGTTGGGCAGCATGACCCCACCTGACCCGACGTGGAAGGGCGGCCGGCGGCATCGGCGAGGTGGGCGATGGAGCATGGGCCGGCGCCGAGCTGGCCACGGCCGGCATGGCGTGATGCTCGGCCACCACAGAATTCGTGGAAGCCAAGTTGTTCGGCCGCCACCGCCAATTCGGGTGGTCTCGGCGAGTGCTCGAGCCGGATTGGACCCGGTGGAAACCGTCGCCAATTTCGAGTACCGAGAGTTTGGTCACATAGGTGTCAACACCCAAAGGGGCACAGGTCTTCCCGGGTGCTGTCCATTTCCCGTTAGCGTGGGAGTTGAGTTGGTCACCGGCCGAGCTTGGACGCTGGACCCAGTCCCGTTGAGCGTCTCCATTTAAGGAGGCACCAACCATGACCCAGCGAGCGGCCGAAGCCAGCCAATGCTTCCCCGTGGCTTCGACGCCACCGAACGCTCGATGCCCAGCGGAGCGATTGCGTACCGGGATCTTGTCCAAGATCAGCCAGGGCAGCGATTCCGGCAAGCGTGACCGCCTCTGCGAGGTCGCTCACGCCGGCGGGTGTGTCGGGCGTGGGGATCATGTTGGTGGCCAACGGCTCCCACGGGGGCACCGTCTGCAGCTCGGAACCCCAGGTCGCCTCGCTCATTGAAGAACTCCAATTTCACGCTGGGCGAGGGACCGTGCCTCGATGCGATCCACCTGACCCGACCGGTGCTCGAGCCCGATCTCGCCGACCCAGCGGCGCCGCGGTCGGCCGGCTTTTTGCGCCACCAGCGGTCGCCGCCGGTTGTGTGCGGTCGTGTTTGGTTTTCCGCTCCAGGTCGGGGCCATCTGCATCGGTGCGCTCAACCTCTATCGTGATGTGCCCGGATCGCTCAGCGCCGACCAGCACGCCGACGCCATCGTCTTGGCCGCGGTCACGGCCCTGGGCCGAGCCCAGCATGCAGGCCTCCGCTCAGGGCGGTGACCTGGCGGCACCGATCAAAGCGGGGACCCGAATCCCGCTTCGTGGTGCACCAGGCGACGGGCATGGTCCGCGGTCCAGCTGGGCGTCGACCTGGCTGAAGCGTTGGTGCGTCTGCGGGCATACGCCTTCGCCACCAATCGGCTGGTCACCGACGTCGCCAAGGACATCGTGGCCCGACGCATTCGACTCGGAAGACGAGCAACGCTGAATGGGCGACAACGTGTGAAAGAAGTCGATGTAGCCTCGCGTGTGGACTTGAGGTCCGCGCAGTGCAAGGAGATCGTCATGCCCAAGGGGAAGCCATCGTGGCTGATGTTGTGGAGCTGGCGGACTCGCTGGTTGACGATTTCGATGTCATCGTCTTGACCATCTTGACTGATCGATGCGTCGAGGTACTAGATTTCGCCGCCGCGGGGATCTTGTTGGTCTCCCCCGAAGGCGAGCTCGGTGTGATGGCATCGTCGAACGAGGCCATTCTGTTTTCTTCCTGTAGCTTCAAACCGAGCTTCAGTGTCAAGAAGGCCCCGTGTCTTCGACTGCTTCCTGCTTGGGGGCGTGCCGGGTGATGGCCAGCGGACCTGACGATGGCCGACGGGCGGTGGCCACACTTCGCCCCTCGAAAGCCTGCGCGCCGGCTTCCGCTCAGTGCACGCGCTACCCTATGCGCCTTCGAGGCACCACGATTGGTGCGTTGAATCTTTTCGGCGCTCAAAGCCCGGCATGCTGGACGGAGTCCGACGGCCGTGCCGCCCAGGCCTTCGCCGACGTCGCCACCATTGCCATCTTGCAAAACCGGCGAAACCCTCGGCCGCAAAGGTGGTCAACGACGAACTCCAACACGCCCTGCAGAGCCGGGTCCTGATCGAGCAGGCCAAAGGGGTGCTCGCAGAGCGCGCCGGCATTGATGTCGAGGTGGCCTTCACGTACCTGCGTACCTATGCACGAGGCCACAACCGGCGCCTGGTCCAGGTCGCGGACGATGTCATCGACGCCAAGCTCGCCACATCGGACCTCATTGGGGCAGTGACCCGTCGGGACCACTGACGCCGGGCGGCCTTGTTGGGGGGTGGCCCGCCCGCACACCGCAACCAGAATGGGTAGACGAGATGCGTGGCTACGCAGATAGAAGAGTTCGGCACCGGGGAGGAGATCGAGGCCGCCGTCGGCATGCTCAAGCTCTTGGGCGATGAGACCCGACTGCGGATTATCTGGGCGTTGTTGCACCAGGAATATTCGGTGAACGAGCTGGCCGAGGTGGTCGGCGCCCAGCCGGCCGGGGTTTCCCAGCACTTGGCCAAGCTGCGACTGGCCCGATTGGTGCGCACACGGCGCAGCGGAAACCGCATCTATTACGCACTCGAGACGCTCACGTCCGACGGCTCGTTCGAGAGGTGATGTGGCACGCCGGCCACGACGAGGCGCGCCGATCATGACCGGGAGCAGCCATCAGGGGCATCGCATCACGCGTCGAGCGAGTCCGACAAACGATCGCTCCTCATCACGCTGTTCCTTTTGCTGGCCTTCATGGTCTTCGAGGTCACCACGGCGTTCTTGGCCAATCTCGCCCTCTTGGCCGACGCCGGTCACATGCTGGCCGATGTTGGGGCCATCGCCGGATCCTTCATCGCCATTCGCCTGGCCGCCCGGCCGGCCACCGGTTCACATACCTACGGTCTCAAACGCGCCGAGATCCTGGCTGCGGCCGCCAACGGCATCACCTTGCTCTTGGTCGGGGCCCTGGTGGCCTTCGAGGCCATCGCCCGGTTGCTCCATCCCTCCCCGGTACACGGGGGAATCGTCATTGTGGTGGCTTCCGTCGGGGTCGCAGTGAATCTGGTGGCGACCGCGGTCCTCTCGCGCCAACCGGACTTCACTCAACATGGAAGGGGCCTACCGCCACATCCTGACCGATCTCTACGGGTTTATCGCAACAGTGGTGGCCGGAATCGTGATCGTGCTCAGTGGCTTTGATCGGGCCGACGCCGTGGCGTCGCTGGTGGTGGTGGCGCTCATGGCGAAGGCCGCCGTGGCATTGCTGCGACCCGCACTTTCAATTCTGCTCGAGGCAACTCCCGAAGGTATCGACCTCGAAGAGGTGCGGGCCCATATTCTCGAGCTCCCCGAAGTCGCATCCGTTCATGACCTGCACGCCTGGACCCTGACCTCGTCGCTGCCGATCCTGACCGCCCATGTCGTGGTGACCGACGAATGCATCAGCGGGGGCGAAGTCGGCCGGGTCCTCGACCACCTCGAGGGGTGTTTGAGTGGACACTTCGATGTCGCTCATTCGACGTTGCAGCTTGAGGCCATCGGACACGTCGAGCACGAGGTGGGCGGCGGGCACGCCTGACGGCACAAAGCCCTTCAGTGCCCCGGTGCGTCAAAGGTAGCGACCAACTCGACGTGTTCGGTCATTGGAAAGATGTCAAAGGCCCGCAACGCGGCAAGCGAATATCCGCGTCGAGCAGCACCCGGGCGTCGCGACCGAACGAGGCGGGATCGCACGAGACGTAGACCACCCGTCGCAGCGAAGTCCGGTGGGCGCCGAGAGCGGCCATCACGGCCTGCCCGGCCCCTTCGCGTGCAGGGTCGAGCACCACCAAGTCGGCATCGCCCAGCGCGTTGGGCGAGCACGCGCGGGGTCACCGACGCCCGCTGCACGTGAAGCTGGGGCAGCTCACGGCCGTTGTGCTCGGCGTCAGCGCAGGCCCGTCGATCACGTTCGATCGCCAGCACATGGCCCCGGTGTCCGACCTCTTGGGCCAGCATCACCGAGAACAGGCCGGCCCCGGCGTAGAGGTCGACCACCCGCTCGCCGCTCTTTGCGCCGAGTGCGGCGCGCACCGCAGTGCTCAAGGCGGACGCCGCCCCGACGTGGACCTGCCAGAACACGCCGGCGGTCACCCGGAAGGTGTGGCGTCCGACCGTGGTGTGCAGGTCGCCGGGTTGTCGTTGCACCCGAGCGTTGACGACCATGCCGGTACTCAGTTGGGGCAGGGTGGGGCGGACCTTCGGTGGCGTCACGATGTCGATCACGCATTGCCGGCGATCGGGTGCGACCGCGACCTCAACTTCTTTGGCGCCCACCCAGCGTGCGCCGAACGCGTCCGAGGCCTCGATCTCGGGGCAGGCAATCGGGCAATGTGTCACCATCTCGAGATCGTGGGAACGGTGCCGGTGAAAACCCACCCGGCCCTCGCCGTCGACGGCCAGGCGGATCCTGGTCCGCCACTCCAGTCCATCGGTGTCGCCCTTGACCGACTCGACCGTGACGTGGTGGGTGATGCCGGTGAAATGGGCGAGCTGCTCTTCGATGCGGGCAGCCTTGAGCCGGCGCTGCGCACCCAGCTCGATGTGTTGGAAGTCACATCCGCCGCAGCGCCCGGGGCCCGCGTGCGGACACGGGGGCGAAACTCGATCGGCCGAGGGGGTAAGAATCGCCACGGCGTCGGCCCGCAGGAACGATCGAGCTGAATCGGTCACCTTTGCTTTCACCCGTTCTCCGGGGATGGCATGACGCACGAAGACCACGCGGCCGTCGGGAGCACGCCCGACGCAGCCCCCGCCTCCGGCGAGCTGGCCCACGTCGAGTTCGATCGTCTCGGGGTCGTCGGGCACGGCGCCGACACTAGGTGCGTTATGGGCCCGATGAGGCACAATGACAGCGCGCTCGTGTCGCTTCGATCGTCCGGGGAAGAATTCGGGACGAATCCGGTTCAGATTCGTGGTCGAATTCGCCCGGCCTGTTCGTCGTAGCTGCAACACACACTGACAAGGAGGACAGATGCGGTACCTGTTGATGATCTGTACGGACGAGACAACTTCGCCACCATGACGCCAGAGACCGGCGAGGCAATGATGGCTGAGTACTTCGCGTTTCAAGAAGAGATGACCAGTCGCGGCGTGCTCTTGGGCGGCGAGCGCCTGCAGCCGACGACCGACGCCACCAGCGTCCAGGTGCGCGACGGAGAGACCTTGACCACCGATGGTCCCTTCGCCGAGACCAAAGAGCAGATTGGGGGCTATTACATGGTCGATTGCAAGGATCTCGACGAGGCCATCGAGATCGCCGCCAAGATTCCGGGCGCCCGGCTCGGAACCATCGAGGTGCGCCCGATTTGGGAGATGTAGCGACCGACGTCGAGGCCGCCCTCGCCCAGGCATTCCGCGACGAGTGGGGGCGCGTCGTCGCCACGGTGATTCGGCGCTTCGGTGACTGGGACCTCGCGGAGGAGTGCGCGCAAGATGCCTTCACGTCGGCCTCCGAACATTGGCCGCGTGACGGCATCCCGCGTGTCCCGGGCGCCTGGTTGACCACCGTCGCCGCACACCGTGCCACCGATCGCCTGCGACGTAGCGCGGTCGGGAGGGAAAAGCTCAAAGAGGTGGCCCGAATGCCAAGCCCCGACGAGGAGGAAGTCGACCAGCACGAAGTACCAAATGACCAGCTTCGGCTGATGTTCACTTGTTGCCACCCGGCGCTGCGCCAAGACGCCCAAGTGGCGCTGACGCTGCGCACCTTGGCCGGGATGACGACCAGCGAAATCGCCCGGGCGTTCTTGGTCAGCGAGCAGACCATGGCGCAGCGCCTGGTCCGGGCCAAGAAGAAGATCCGTCACGCCGCCATCCCCTTTCGGGTACCGCCGGCCCACCAACTGGTCGATCGGACCAATTCGGTACTGGCGGTGCTCTATCTCCTCTTCAACGAAGGGTATTCGGCGACCTCGGGGACCAACCTCATTCGCCTCGGACTCTGCGATGAGGCGATCCGCCTGACCGAGACGCTCATTGCCTTGATGCCCGACGAGGCCGAGGCCATGGGGCTGCTCGCATTGATGAAGTTCCACCATGCGCGCCGGCGGGGCCGAATCGACGACGACGGAGACCTGGTCCTTCTCGGCGACCAGGACCGCACCAAGTGGGACCGAGACGAGATCGCCGACGGTGAAGCGGTGTTGCAATCGGCTTTGCGGCTCGGGCGCCCAGGACCACTGCAGATTCAAGCGGCCATTGCGGCCTGCCATGCCCACGCGACGTGCGCGGAGGCGACCGATTGGACTGAGATCAGCGCCCTGTATGCCCAACTGATGGTGGTGGCGCCGACGGCCGTGGTCGAGTTGAACCGGGCGGTGGCGATCTCGATGGCCGAGGGCCCCGAAGCGGGGCTCGAGATCCTCGATGCGCTCAAAGCCTCGGGTGCACTTGTCGGGTACTTCCGCCTGCCCGCCACCAGGGCCGACTTCCTTCGTCGCCTGGGTCGCCTCGATGAGGCCGCGGACGCCTACGAAGAAGCGCTCGCCCAGGCCGACGCCGAAGCCGAACAGCGCTTTTCCGCGCTCGAGTCACAGAGATGCGCACCACGTCGGCGTAGCGTGGCCAATGGCGTCGGCTCCCGGGCGCCGATCACTTGGCCAAAGCGCGGCCTCGGCGCTCGATCTATGCTCGAGCGAGCCGTCACGTCCGCGTCGGCCACGTCGATGCACCGCGGCGTGGCCTCGATCAGTCGGCGCAGGGGGCATCAATCGAAAGGACTGCATCACTATGTTAAATGACAGGGTTGCCATCATCACCGGGGCCGGGCGGGGGCTCGGGCGCGAACATGCACTGCTTTTTGCGTCGCTCGGGGCCCAAGTGGTGGTCAACGACCTGGGCGGCGCCATTGACGGTTCGGGATCGGACGTCTCGGCGGCACAATCGGTGGTCGACGAAATCACCAAGGCCGGCGGGACGGCCATCGCCAGCACCCACAGCGTGACCTCGTTCGAGGACGCCAAGGCCATCGTGGACTTGGCCACCGACACCTACGGTGACCTCCACATCGTCGTCAACAACGCCGGGATATTCCGCGACCGCATGCTGGTGTCGATGAGCGAGCAGGACTTCGACGATGTGATCTCGGTGCACCTCAAGGGCACCTTCAACCTCACCCGCCACACGGCCGAGGTGTGGCGGGAGCGGGCCAAGGCTGGCGACATCGTGGACCGGGCCATTGTCAACACCAGTTCGGGCGCTGGCCTCCACGGCAGTGTGGGCCAGACCAACTACTCGGCCGCCAAGGCCGGCATTGCGGCCATGACGGTGGTCAACGCCATGGAGCTCAATCGATACGGCGTGCGGGCCAACTGCATCGCTCCGGTGGCGGCGCACCCGCCTCACCCTCCAGACCCCGGGGCTGAGCGACGCCATGGAGAAGCATCTCTTCGACCCCGAAAACGTGTCACCGCTCGTCGCCGTGCTGGCGGCAGCGAATTGCACCTTCAACGGTCAGGTCTTCAGCGTCTATGGCGGCTCGGTCGGTATCTACACGGGCTGGTCCATTGCCCAAGAAGTGACGACCGAGGATCGATGGAGCACCGAATCGTTGGCAGCCGCGATGGAGGCCTTGCCACGATCGGTCGAGGTTAACTCCCAGATGACGGCGCTGACCAAGGCCATGCAGGGCTAAGGGGGCAGGTCACCGTTCGCCACTTTGGACGACTCGGTGACCAACACGGAGGGGAGGTCACGCTGTGGCGAGCCAGGAAATGGCCGACATCTTGGCGTTGGTGCCGCCGAACTTCGCCGACCCGGGCGCCGACTACGTGGCGGTGCGGGCCATGTTGGCTCCATTCCACGGGCATGGTGTGCCCGAACATGTCGCGGTGACCCCATTGACCCTGGGCGGCGTCGCCGCGGCCTCCTACGACGACGTCGATGCATTCGGATCCGAGCCCGTGGTCTTTCACTGCCACGGTGGCGGATTCGTGTCTTGCCCGCTCGAGACCTACCACTTCTACGGCGCCATGTTGGTCGAACAGCTCGGGGCACGGGTCGTCATGCCCGACTACCGCTTGGCTCCCGAACACCGCTACCCCGCGGCGCACGACGATTGCCTGGCGGCCTATTGCGGGCTCCTCGACTCGGGAGTCGACCCGGATCGCCTCGTGGTGAGCGGGGACTCGTGCGGTGGGCGCGTTGGCTCTCTCGACCTTGATCGCGGCCAAGGCGCGCGGGCCTTTCGATGCCGGCCTGTTTCGTGTCGGTCTCGGGCTGGTTCGACCTGTCGGTGGCCAGCGTCGGCGACGGGGCGCCCGACCCGTTCCTCAGCGCCGAGTGGGTCCGCAATCGCGGGCGCGACTACACCGGCGGGGCTCTTGCCCTCGATGATCCGCGCCTGTCGCCGGCCTACGCCGAGCTGAGGGGACTTCCGCCGCTCTATCTGCCCTTTGGTGAGCATGACACGGTCCACGAAGGGGTGATCGAGCTCGCGGTGGCGGCGATGCGAAGTTCAGTGGCGGTGACCCTCGAGTCCTGGCCCGGTGCGGTGCACGGATGGCAGGGGCTGGTCGGGGCCGGTGTCCCAGAAGCGCTCGAAGCTTGGGCCCGGACGCGATCGTTCCTCGCCAGCGTGCTCGATCGCTGAGGGGCCGCCGTCAGGCGGGGAGCGCCTCGGGCGGCGTGTCGATCGCCTTGGTGGTGGCGGCCGGGGTCACCGCGTTGCCCGCGCCCACGTCTTCGAGGGTGCGACCGGCTGGTTCTGGGAGACACGAGGTGGTGGCCAGTCCGAGCACCGCCGACACCCCGGCCACGGCCAACAGGCCACGTAGCCCAATGTGATCTTGAAGAACCGGCACCAAGAACACGCCGACGAAAGCGCCCAGTTTGCCGACGCCGGCCGCCATCCCGTGTCCCGTGGTGCGCACGCTGACCGGGAAGACCTCCGACGGCAGGACAAAGGTCGTCATGTTCGGACCGAATTCGATGAAGAAGTAGCTCAGACCCAAGATGGCGAGGAACGGAGCCACGTGTTCGGTGAGGGGAGGAACGATGGCGAGAACCAAGAAACATGCCGCCATCACCGCGAAGCCGATGTACTGCAGGCGGCGATGCCCGATTCGGTCCAGACGCATGACGGCCAAGAGATACCCCGGCACGGCGAAGATGACGAACATGCCCAAGGACCACGCCAACTTGAGCTCGAGCGAGGCGGTCGGGTTGACGTCTTTGAGGATGGCGGGCAGCGAGAGGGTGTTGCCGTAGTAGGCATAGTCGAAGAGGAACCACGAGCCGGCGGTGCCGACCAGGAGCACCAACATGCGCGGGTCGGATAAGAACCCGCGCAGCCCAACGCGATCGCTTTGGACTTGCGCTGCTGCGGGTTTGGCGATGACGCCTTGCGAGAACTGTTCCACCTCTTTGGCGGCCCGAGCCGATTCACCCTCCACTTGGGCCAGATACCGCGGCGACTCGGGCAATTTCGATCGCATGAAGACGACGGCCGCCGCCGGAATCGCGCCCAGTCCGAGGAGGATGCGCCACGTGAGTGAATCCGAGATCCCCGACCACAACAAGACGAGGGCGACCAACGGACCGATGATCAGACCGAGCGCCTGCATGGAGAAGACCAAGCCGACGAGGCGCCCGCGGTCCTGGCGGTTCGAATATTCGCTCATCAAGACGGCCGAGACCGGGTAGTCCCCACCAATGCCCAGACCGAGCACGAATCTGGCCACGACCAGCCACAAGAATCCCGGAGCGAAGGCCGACGCCACGGCTCCGAAGATCATGATGACGGCGACGGTGACGTAGATCTTCTTGCGACCAATGATGTCGGCGATCCGGCCGAACGCGAAGGCGCCGACGAAGGCCCCCAAAATGGCCGAGCCGGTCACCCAACTGGTCTCCAACGTGCTCAAGTGCCATTGCACGGTGACCAGGGCGGCGGCGGTGCCGATGACGAAGAGGTCATAGGCATCGGTGAAGAATCCGACGCCAGAGATGATGACGGTGCGCCGATGGAACTTGCTCGAAGGAGCCTCGTTCAAGAGGTCGGCGACCGTTTGTCCCTCTTGAACAGGGACTTCACCCGACGCAGCGCCAACGGGCGGTTCGAAATCCGCCAGTTCCCCCGACCCTGCCGACAGCACACGCCACTCTTGCCGAATCGAGTGAACTCGAAACCAACCCTAGGTGAACGTTACGCGAACAAAGTGCGAAATTTCTGGTTATCTGGCCAGCTGACGTACGCTCTCGAGGGAAATGGCGTCCTCAGAAACCGATCTGATCGAATTCCGGGTGACCCAGCTGTTCGCGCTGGTGTCCGAGGCATTGGCCGGTGCCACCGAGGCGCTGTTGGGCAACGACGCCCAGGCGGGCCTCGTCGTGGTGGAGGGAGACCAGTCGGTCGACGACCTCACCGCAGAGGTCGAATTGTTGGTCTGGCGCCTGATCGACAACGAAGCGGCCGAACCGACGACCTTGCGTCACCTGGTCGGTGTTCTCTTGATCCTGCCCGAACTCGAGCGCAGCGGTGATCTGGCCGAGCACATCGCGCAACGCGCCGTGACCAGCCTCGGGGCCCAGATGAGCCCCCTCAGCCGCGGCATCGTCCAGCGCATGGCCGAGGTCGCCCTCGAGATGTGGCGTGACGCGGCCGATGCCTATGGCGACCGGGCTGCCAGGGCCGAGTCGTTGGCCGAGGACGACGAGGAGATGGACATCCTCCACGAGCGCCTGACCGCGGAGATCGCCGCCGAGACAATGCCGACGGCAATCGGCGCCCAGGTCACGCTCCTGGCCCGCTTCTACGAGCGGCTCGGGGATCACACGGTCAACCTGGCCCGGCGCATCGAGATGCTGCACGGTCCCCACGCCTGACGCGCCGACCGGCCGATGCGTCGCGGCTTTGATCAGTTCGTGAACTTCTCGACCGTGCCATTGGCCAAGGTGGCACTGACCAAGGTGCTCGAGACCACGATGTTCGAGAGGTAGCTCCCAATGGCCGGGTCGAACACCCCACCACAGGTGACCAAGCGCAACGACTCGCCACCGCTCGGCCCGTAGACGGCGGCCGCGGGGAAGTTCGCCTTGGCGTACATCGCCACCGAGGTGACCGCGAAGTCGGTGGTGACACCGTCAGCCAGCGCCACCTCAATCTGATCGCCCGGCACGAGCGTGCGGAGATTGAAGAACACGGCCGGGCCCTCGGTGTTGTCGACGTGACCCAAGATGACCGCGGAGCCGACCTGGCCGGGGGAAGGCCCCGGCTCGAACCAGCCCGGCTGGGCGAAGTCGGTCGGCACCGCCACCGTTCCATAGGGGGTGAGGCCGAGTTGGGACACCGTGGAGGTGACCGAGATGGCCGCGATGGTGATCGAGACGGGAGTGGAGCGACCGAGCACCGTTCGTTGTGACGCCGTTTGGGCGAGGATCGGGGTGGAGTTGGGAGCCGCGGTGCGCACGGATTGGGGCACCGGTGGTGCCAGCGGGTGGCGGTAGGGGGTGAGCCCGAACGTGATGGCGGCCCCGGCGACCACCACGAGGGCAAGCGAGACCAGCCACCATTTGGGCCACCACCGTGACGGATCGGTGGTCGGTGCGTGTGGCCCGTTCACCCGTCGAGTGCAGAAGATTCGCGCAGGCCCGCGGCGAGCAGGCGACGCCGACGGCGCAGCGCGACTGCGGCGAGGGCGCTGGCGGCGAGGAGTGCAGCGACGCCGACGGCGACGAAGACGGGACGCTGCGAAAGCGAGGCACCGCCCGCACCGGTGTGGGGGAAGCCCGCGGGCACGACCGAGGCGGCCGAGCTCTCAACGGCGGGACTTGTCCCGCTCGATCCGCCTCCACCTCCAGCGCCACTCCCAGTGGGCGCGGCCGTCGGCGTAGCCGAGGACCCCGACGGCGAAGTGCTCGCGCTCGGGCTGGTTGCACTCGGCGTCGTGGGAGCAACCACACTCACCGGGCTCGGCGACGTGGCACACGTGGGTGCGGTGATGGTGTTGGTGTCGAGAGTCACCGCACCGTTGCTGGCCAAGACCCGCCCTTCGACGGTGCTCCCGGTGCCGAGACTGGCCGAGGCGAGGGCCATGATATTGCCCACGAAGGTGGTGTCGGTGCCCAAGGTGGCGGAACTGCCGATCTGCCAAAAGACATTGCAGGCCGAGGCACCGTTGATGAGGCTCACTGTGCTGTTCGATGCCGTGGTCAAGGTCGAGCCGGCCTGAAAGACGAAGACCGAATCGGGATTGTTCTGACCGTCGAGCGTGACGTCACCGGTCAGGCCGAGCGACGACGCCGACGTGTAGACGCCTGCAACCAGAGTGTGATTGCCGAGGTCCGCCGAGACCGATTCGGTTGACGCGGCGTGGGCCGCGACGTTGTAGGCCGTGGTCAGGTCCGCCTGGGCGTCGCTGGCGACGCCATCGGCGACGTGCTCACTGCTGCCGTTGATCAGGTTGGCCGGGGGAAATCCCGTGATGGCGGTGCCGGGGGCAACACCGACGTCGCCTGAGATCACCGACGGTCCGGTGTTGGTGATCGTGGTCCCCGCCAACACGGCGAAGGTCCCCGACGTGCCGAGGAGAATGGCGGGCGGGGCGGCGGACGCAACGCCCGCCGAGATGGCGGTGGCCGCCACGAGGCAAAGCGCGGCGGCGCCGCACAAGGGGACAATCAAGAATCGGCGGCGCGGGGCCATGGCGCCGGTTGAGCCAGCTGGTGTGTGCATCAACTTCTCCCTACCTAAGTGCGTCCATGGAGGGATTGGCCTGTTGCCTCTCCATCCTGCGCGGAATGGGCGCTGACCAGATGGTCTGGTCGGACGGTCACGCACGCCAAGGCGAAGCTGGCTGAGCGGTGCCGGCAAGAGCGAGATGACGATGTTCGAGAGCGCGCACTGTGCGAGATCCCGACTTAGTCGCAGCCCCCGGGTTCTAGGGGAGGTGTCGCCCCACCATACCCTAGTTAGATAGAACTAGCAATTCATTTCTAGTATTGATTCTTCTCTAGGATTAGGAGGATGGGGAACTGGAACTTCTTGACGAACCACGGT
>CAWDCE010000011.1:0-20985 GCA_963800725.1 uncultured Acidimicrobiaceae bacterium
CGATGCCCGCGCCGAATCCGGCATTGGTCACTGTCGCCATCACGCAGTCAGACTAGGGTGCCCGGCGCCTCCACAGCAGCCATCTGGCGGCTGAGCAAGACGCGCGCAGCCAATCATCGCCAACCCTTGGTCGCGCCGAATGCCGTCCGTCAGTCGCCGGCGAGTTTGCACACTCCTGCAGCGGCCTTGGAGTGTCCGGCCGCGTCCAACGACCCGCATCCGTCACTCATTGGGCACAGGCTGCGGCCGGTCGTGGCTCGGTGGCCAGGCACGATTGAAGCACGAGCAGGACGGTATGGGCCGAACGGACCATAGACGCTGACCGGACGCGGGCTTAGCCTCAATTTTCAACTAATTGCGCAGGTCTCAATGCAGCGGGCAATCGAGAGAAATGGGGCCGAGTGAGCTCGTCGCACGCTGCCGATCCGATGGGACTATCGAGATGACCCGACATCGCGGACGACTGACAGGAGCGCTGGCGATGACCTTGGCAATTCGAGACTCCACCCACGGATCCCGCCTGAGGGGTCCGATGCCGACCGCTGGTACGTCCGCCGCACCCTTGCCCCTCGCACCCGGATCGGCCCGATTAGGTTCCCAGGCGTTGCGCCATGCCCTCCTCCACGTCCGGGGCATTCACGAGGCACGGCGGTGACAATCGTGACGATTGCGTGGCATTCGTCCCAACCCCCCGAGTCGCACGTCGCGCGACGAATCGACGTTGGTAGACCAATGGCAATGGCGAGCGACGATCCGACGTGAACCGACGAGGAGGCAGCGTGCCGCACCTGTTGCGCACCGCCGGCGCACTGCTCGCGGTGGCGTTGGTGATCGCGGCCGCGTCGGCCCCGGCCGTCGCCGCAGAAGCGAGCGCGCCAAGCATGGCGCCGACGGCGGGAACCTTGCCGACCTGGGGTCACTTCGGCTCGGTCTCACCCAAGCAGCTCCAGCCCTCCCCCGACCATTCGTTGCCTGCCCTCGGTCCGCACATCAGCGGGACCGCCAACACGCTCGAGTCCTCCAATTGGTCGGGGCTGATCGACTTCGGTTCGCAGTACAGCGGCGTCGTCGGCCAGTGGACCGTCCCTTCGATCCAACCCTCCGCCAGCCTCGCCGCAACATCGAGTTGGATCGGCATCGATGGCGCCACCAACTACTCACTCATCCAAACCGGTACCGCCGAGCAGACCATCAACAACGTCAATACCTACTTCGCCTGGTATGAGATCCTCCCGAGCGCGGCCATTCCCATCGGATTGGTGAATCCAGGCGATCAGATGACGGCGTCGGTTCACGAGAACAGCCCGGGACTTTGGTCCATCTCCATCTCCGACGTGACCGCAAACGAGAGCTACTCGGATCAGTTTGCCTACAGCGGCCCAGGGGCGTCGGCTGAATGGATCGAAGAGGATCCGACCATCAATGGCTCCGAACCCCAGCTGGCCAACTTCGGCACGGCGCACTTTTCCGGAATGGCAATCTCGGGCACCAATCTCGCCAACAACGCCGTCAACCCTGTCGACATGGTCGACGCCAACAACGACATAATCGCCTATCCGCAGAACATCACTGCCACCACGTTCAGCGTTGCTTACGGCTCACCACCGCCGCCGCCCCCGCCGCTGTCGGTTGCGACGACGACCCTGCCTTCGGTCGACGTCAATACTCCGTATGACCAGACCCTCGCCGCAGCGAGCGGGACCGCGCCCTACACCTGGTCGATCACCGGTGGCACTCTGCCGAACGGTCTGGCCCTCAACCAGGCCACCGGCGCCATCACCGGAACCCCGACCGCGCTCGGAACGTCCAGCGTCACCGTCGGGGTCACCGATGCCAATCACCTGAGCGCGACCGCCAACTTGAGCATCGCCGTGGTCTCGCCCGATCCCTACAGCCCCATTGCCCCCGTTCGCATCTGTGACACGCGAGTCGGGAATCCATCTGGGCTCAGCCCACCGGCCACCCAGTGCAATGGCAATCGGGTCGCGTCCGGCGGAGCGTTGAGCGTCAATGTGGCCGGCAACTTCGGCGTGCCCGCCAACGCCGCTGCGGTCGTGCTCAATGTCACCGTGGTCGGCCCATCGGGTGCGGGCTTCATCACGGCCTATCCAACGGGAGCGACGCGACCCACGGCCTCGAACATCAACTATGTGACGAACGAAACCGTGCCCAATCTGGTCGAGGTCGGCGTCGGCGCTGCGGGTGACGTCTCGTTGTATTCCTCGAGCTCGACCGACCTTGTCGTCGACGTCGAGGGCTACACCGCACCAGCGGCCTCAGGCGGCCCGGGGGCGGGCCTGTACACCGGCTTGGGCACGCCGTCGCGCGTGTGCGACACCCGGGCCGGCAATCCCTCGAACCTCAACAGCGCCCCGGACAATCAGTGCAACGGACCCGCCAACAGGGGGACCACACTGGCCGCCGGCGCCACGCGGCAGCGTCATCGTCGCCGGCAGCGGTGCCGCGGTACCCGCCGGGGCATCGGCGGTGGTGCTCAACGTGACCGCGGTGAACCCGGCGAGCGCGGGGTATCTCACCGTTTACCCCCAAGGGGCGGCGAGGCCGACCGCCTCCAACGTCAATTACCTGGCAGGCCAGGTCGCCTCGAATCGGGTCGTTGTGCCGTTATCGAGCACCGGGGCCACACCAGGCGATATCTCGGTCTACAGCTCGGCGGGCGCCGACGTCATCATCGACGTGTCGGGGTACTACTCGGCGGCGGCAGGAACCGGATCCGAGTTCAGCGCAGAAGGGGCGCCCATCCGAATCTGTGACACCCGATCGGGAAATCCGTCGAACCTCGTGGCGCCCTACACCCAGTGCGACGGCGCACCGCTCACCGTGGGTGCGACCAAGACCATCGAGGTCAAGTCCTTGGCCGGCGTGCCCTCGAACGCCACCGCGGTGGTGATCAACCTGACCGGGGTGACGCCGACGTACCCGACGTTCCTGACCGTCTTCCCCGGACCGACAATGCCGGCCTCGTCCGACCTCAATCCCGGCGCAGGCCAAGTCATGGCCAATATGGTGGTCGCCACCGTCAATGCCAACGGCACGATCTCGATCTACAACCACACCGGCAGCATCGACGCGGTGGCCGATGTGATGGGTTGGTATTCATAAGCCCCAAGGCTCGAGTACTTGGTTCCTCGCTCAGCTGGCGCCATACCAATCGATAAAGCGATTGAGCGACACGGTGCAGATGGCCTTTTCAGTGGCGGGGAGCGTGCAGGTGTCGAGCCAGCTCGATGAATTCGGTGCCCCGTGATAGGTCATCACGCCGTGGGCAGTGTTTTGACCACCCGAGGGATTTGCACTCCCTGAGGTCCCTGGAGGATCGGCGAATCCCACTGCCGAAGCGCTGATCCGTGTCACCAGTTCAGCGCTCGATCGCTTGGTCGGGCACGCATGTCCTCCGAATTGGGTCTGATAGTCAGCCGCCGCGGTGGCAAAGAGTGGACAGGCCTGCGCCACCGCACAACCGGCGCACCCGCCGGCCTGATTGCCCACGATGGCGGCTTCGGTCGAGTCGGGGGCGAGTGGTGACGCAGAAAGGGTCTGCCCAGCGGGATAGACCGACACGCCGCCTGAGCCGTCTGCGCCGTAGTTGGCCTTGCAAACCCAGCCGCTCGGTGCCACCAGGCGCATGATGTCGGCCTGGTCGGTGTAGACGTAGAGCTGGTTGGCCAGATTGTTCGGCACCGACACGTTCACGAAAGACGGAATCGTCGGCAGCTGTTGTGGCGCGGCACCAAAGGTGGTCGGGCAGGTAACCACGGGAAGACTGACCGTCACGGAGGCCCCAATCCCCGGGCCGGCATTTGTCGTCGTGCTTACGCTCGCCGCGGTCGTCGTCGTGTCGGGCACCGTCGAAGGGTGCGAGGCGGTGGTGGTTGCGACGCTGGATTTCGTGGGGCCGTTGCTCGAGGTGGCCAAGGCGATCGCCCCGATCGCAATGGCCGTCACGGCGAGCACAGCGACGGCCACCAGGGCGTAGCGGCGGCCCCGGGGCGCTCGACCATCGGGGGATGTGACGTCACTCATGGCGCCGGCACCTCTCCGACGCCGAAGAGGGCCATCGCCTGATCGGGGTTGGCGGTCAGGACGCGAGCGTGCGAGCTACGGGTGTGGCTCCACTCGCCGCGGCCTCGCGGTCGACACGCACTGACACCAGCCCCCCGGCACGAGTCAGATAGATCATCGTGCTCAGGGCGGCGCCGAGCGCAAGGGCGGCTGCGACAGGCACCCACAGTGCAACCAAAAAGGCGGTGGCACAGCCGCCCTCAGTGGCGATGACCGCGAGTTTGACCTTGGGGCCGAGGGCACTGAAGCGGCGATGAAACGAGCGAAGCGTTTCGGGGTTGGTGATGCTGCGCCCGAGCAGGACGGCCAAGCCGCGCACGAGCCCGAAGACCGCTCCAAGTGAAACGGCAACCGCGACGCTTCCCGACAGGGCGGCGATCACCAAGAGGAGATAGAGGGCGGCCGTCATTATGTAGGTGGCCAATCCCATGCCGATCTGAAATCCGAACCCTATGCCGTACACCCAGGATCGGAACTGATCGAGCCACCGCTCGTTGACTTGACGATGGTGGATCGGGAGCGACAATCCGAACACACCGAGGTCGGACACCAGCGCAATCACCGCCGCAACCGCCCCAAGGGCGAACACAGTCGTCTGCGATGGGCCGAGCGCGCCGACGCCGAACGCGAAGAGTGCGGCCAGGCCGCCGAGCGCGCTCCCGCCGAGC
Source organism: uncultured Acidimicrobiaceae bacterium (assembly GCA_963800725.1). Taxonomy (GTDB): domain Bacteria; phylum Actinomycetota; class Acidimicrobiia; order Acidimicrobiales; family RAAP-2; genus Bog-473. The sequence continues at coordinate 4,752 of CAWDCE010000011.1, forward strand.
AGCGCACCGAGGATGAACCAGGTCACCGTGCTGCGGTAGCGGTGACCGCGCCCGTGCTCGGCCAGCGGGGTGATGCTCGAGAGCATCGAGAGGCCGCACGGGGACCAGGTGGATCGGGCCGCCGCGCCGATGGCGACTGCGACGCCCAAGATGATGAGGAGCGCGGTGGTCACTGCACCCACGCTTGGTCTACGAAGCACGGAGGTGGGATCGCTGACATCTCCATGTCTAGAGCGCAGCCTTGGGCGCGTTCGCACCGGAGGTGACATTGAATGAGACCCAGGCGCCGTTCAAGATGAAGAGCTGCACGACATCACCGTTGGTGTCAACGTAGAACGCCTGGGGCAAGCCGTTGATCAAGACGACTTCGAGTGCTGCCATGTCGATTCCTTTCGGTAGCGGTGGTACGGGTGGGGCTGGGGTCCAACAAGCGACATTCTGTTCTGCGGTGCCGTCGTCAACCGCGTTGGCGGTCGTGCACGTGGGGTCGACCGTCCAGGGTGGGACACAGGCAACCACTCGGCACACGATGCGGCCGATGCAGCTGACATTCTGATTGCACTGGCCATAGCGGAACTGGAAGCATCCGGAGACGAAATTGTTGCAATTGCCGAGCGCGCAGCCGCAGTTGACCCCGTCGCAGCCCGGTGCGCAAAAACCCGATCCGCTCGGGCAGCCGCATCCACATTGCGCATTGCAGTCCATGTAATAACGAGGTCCGCCGCAATAACTCGAATTGTCGGCCTTCCACCATCCGGCCATGATCGTCCCGGTGGGGCAGTAGTTGTAGCCGCCGTTGAGCGTGCAGCAGAACTCCGAATAACCCGAACAGCACGTCGAGCCGCAGTCACAGACGTCGGACCCGGCACAATTGCACAAGGAGCCATAGGCGGTTCCTGGTTTGAGCATCAGGTCGACGCCGCTGCCGGCGACCACCGCGCTACCGACGAACGCCGAGCGATTGATGAAGCTGCGGCGCGACAACCGCCGCTCCAAGAACCTCGATGCCCGCTCCACCACGGTCATTGCGACGATCCTTGCACACGTCGTACCAAGGTGCGACGCACCGCGCTCAGTTGGGCCAAGGTGCTAAAAGCAAGCACCACCAACCAGGTCCCGACCCCGACGGCCGCCAGCATCGGGACCCCCGCCCAAGGTTGGGCCCGCAGCACCGAGACAATGTCGGCACCCGGCTGATTGAACGCGATTACCAGTGCGGCTGCAGCGAGGCACACGTTGATCAGCGCATGCAACCAGGTCGCCGGGGTGTCGGGCGTCCCAAAACACCCGCAACTCGACAACGCGCCATGACGTAACAAGATCAGCACCACGAAGCCGGCGAAGGCGAGATAGGACGCAGCGATCGCCAGCGCAAGGGCGCGCACGGGCCAGATGAAGCCCGCTATCCCGAGGGCAAGCTCGACGGCGGCGAGTAGCGGTACCCCCACCGCCAACAGCCGCGGCCACCCGAATACGCTCGTGAGCGCACGCACCGTGTTGCCCGGACGCGCCGCCTTGGCCGCACCGGCCAATACGAGCAGGCAGCACGCGATGAGGTAGGGGCCGATCACGGCGTGGTCGTGGTGGGGGTCGACGTTGGGGTCTGTGGCGCAGGGCTAGTGGTCGAAGTGGTGGTCGTGGTCGGCGTCGACGCAGGGGTCAGCGCAGGAGCCGACGGCGCAGACAGCGGCTCAATGGTCACGTTGGTCAAGAGCTGGTTCACCCTTTGCACCAACAGCGCCTGTTGCTGCAGGCTGCCGAGGCGGGCGTAGAACATGAACGGGCGCCCAGAAGCGGTAAAGAAACGCTGGATGCCCAGACTCCCGCCGATTCCGGGGCGCATGATGTAGGGCAAGAAGTCCTTGGTGCTTAACCCCGTTGGGATCCCCTGCGCGGCGAACAGGGCCCGCCCGACGCTTTCAGGTCCGTACTCGAAGAACACGGCGAAGATGTCCGACGGACCCAAGTTGGTGTCGGTATTGCCGCCGAAGTCACCGATCGCCGGCGGAATGGGAAACGTGGCGAACTGGGCCACCGGGCGACTGATCTCCTCCCCGACCGATTGACGCACATAGATGCGGCCCTCGAACCCGGCGGGCAGCAGCGCATTGATCCCGTGAGCCGAAAGCGCCACCTAGGGCGCCCCTTCGCTCGGCGGCGGGGTCATTGCGTTGCCGAAGAGATCGTCGTGGGACTTCGGATAGAGGCTCGGATCCCCCGGGAGGATGCCGGCTCTGATGAGCTCGGCATCGTTGGCCGATTCGCGCTCTGGACCGTCGAGGCCGAGGGCGAACGCCCGGCTCTGCGTCGCCTCGTTGGCGCCCTCGTCAGGGACCTCGCGCTCGGCGCGCCGCACGAGATCGAGGACCTGGGGGAACGTGTTGGCAATGCCCTCGCCGATGCGGCGGCTCCGCCGACCGTCCACCAATACGAAAAACGGGGCGCCCGGAACCTCATAATCCCCCCACGCTTCGGTCGACATCACCACCGGGAAAGTCGCGCCTTCAGCTCGAGTCGCGACGTCTGGTGGGCTCTCGAACTCGGGGCCCTTGGTGGCGACCACCAGGCGGACGTTGGAGGGAAGTTCATCGGGCGACTGCACCATGGCCTTCCAGATTCCCGCACAGCTGCTGCAGCCCGACGACAAGAAGGCAATGAGGGTGAGCTGGTCCGCGCCGGCCACCGACAACGCGATGCCGTCCCCGGTCGGGGTCGACCCCGAAAGGTCGAACACGCTGATCGAGTTGCGCTCGCCCGGCAGCGGCGGGCTCATCGAGATGGGCACCGGCCCGGGCGAGTCGCTCGCCGTAGGATCGCCCACTCCCGCGCCGAGCGAGTGCAACGCCCGCAAGATGTCCGCGTGACTCCGCAAGAGTCCGGCCACCAAGATGGTGAGCAGTGCCACCACCACGGTGAGTACCACTACGAGTGCGACCACATCCCCCCTTGCGTCGTGGGAATACCTCCGCCCTATGTTGCCTCAATAGTAGGCACAGCGAATTCCCCGAGGTCGGTGGTACCGAGGTCACATGGCCATGTCGCTCCGCCGGCCCGACACAACGTCTCCCAGGAGTGGCCAGCGTCGCGCCTTCGGCAACGGTCGGTGCGGCGGGAGGGACCACGGCGGTGCTCCCGAGCAAAGTGACGAGCCCCGATCTATTCTCTGGTCATGAAGACTGGCTATGGAGCGGCGGCTGGGACTGGAGCGATCATCTTGTTGATCGGCGCAGTATTGGCCGGAGTGGTCGGCAACGGAGCCCAGACGGGTTCAGATCTCTTGAACAACAACGTCTTTTTGCTTTGCCTGGCGCTCGCCACCCTCGGATTACTGGTCATCTTCACCGCAGGCATCGGCTTTCTCATCGATCGAGCCAGGGATGATTCGCCGGCCGCCGACGCCGACACTTCCGAGCCCGCCACCTCGGACAATGGATCGACTAGCGGCGAGCCGACCGGCATCATCGGGGTCTCGGGCGACCCGGTGACCACCTAGCAACAGCGCAAACGCGCTCGTGCTGCCCCCATCCGGGTCAGTGGGTCAGGGGGGGGACCCTATGCGGGCCCACTGACCCGGCCGGGACAACACGCAGACATATTACCCCAATAGGTGAATTTTATGTCCGCTATTGACACATCAGGGAAAATCGTGCCGCGAATGGCGCGGGTGGGGCACACTGCCTGATGAACCAGCCGCGGGTCGGTGGAACGATCTTCGCAGCTCAAAGGCACTTTTACGCGGAATCGGCGGCTGAGCATTCGGGGCACAACCATGGGGCGTGCCCTCATCGCATTGCAACGATGCTCGGCTGAACACCACGGTGATGCGGTCGGCCGGTGGGACAAATCTGGGCGTACTTAATGTGCCCCCGGCCACTCAATTAGTGCCCCGCTCCGAGTCCGTGTGCACAGGGGGAATCTGCAGGAGGGGGCACGGACCCGGGCGGGGACACTTCGGCGCAACGCTCAGGTCCGCATTCGGATCGGCGAATCGCACGGCACGGACTCCGCTCCCCAAAAACGTGAACAGCGGGTCCCGTCCGATCCGGCGGCGTCGGTCGGGGACCCTCGATCAGCCGACCTTGACGCCGTCCGCCACCGGCAACTTGATCGAAATGTGGCTGAAGTTGATCGATCCACCAAGGCGTGGTTGGACATACGCCACCGTCGTCGCCACCACCTGCAGCTCTAACTGCTGGCCGGGTTTGACGGCTTCGGAGACGATTTCGAGCAACGACGACGTGGTGTGAGTCTTCCCGTCGAGCGTGACCGCGATCGGGGTCACCTGGTTGCCGAGTACCAGACCGGTCGTGGTGTCGACCAGCTGGGCGAAGACGCGAGTGGGCCGCCGTCCCGGTGGCACGGTCCCCGAGTAGGTGAGCGTGAGCTTTGGGGCGCCCACAACGAGTGCGGGACGCGAAGGGGCACTGATGGCGACATTGACAGCGTTGGTGGCCGCGGCCGGGGTGATCGAGCCGATGAGGGAACCAATGAGGTCCGAGTTGGTCGAGCGCGCCGTGGCCGGACCCGAACCCCCACCTTGGGTGAGCGCGAGAGTCCCGGTGCCGGTCGCCCCCATGGCGTACGTAGAGCGCAGCGGGTAGTTACTTTCGGCGTAGCGCACGCCGTTTTGATCGATGAGGTCGACGGTCGGCCCAAGGTTCACCGAGGTGTCGCGCTTGACCCAGCGATTCAGCCACGCTTCGGTTGCATTCGCGACGTAGTTCGGGTTGCCCGGGTTGGTCTGGCAAATCCCGTGTCCATCGCAGTACCAGACCATGTGGACCGGAACCCCGTTGGCCTGGATCGCCTTGAAGTTGGCCACCCCTTCGGCCAGGGTGAAGAGGTTGTCGACGGTGCCCTGGACGATCAGCGTCGGCGCAGTGATCTTTTTCAACAGGTCGGCCGGGCCTTTGCTGGCGAACCAAGCCGCGTCGGCCGCATCGATGGTGCCGTCGGTTTGCATGTCACCGTAGGCCGATGTCATGTGCGGGTCGTAGTGACCGGCCGGTGCCGTCGAATAGAGCAGGTCCGACCACCCGGATTTCGGCGTCGCGGCCTTGTTCAGGCTCGTGGCGAGGGAGTGCCAGGCGATCTCGGGGACAATGGCGTCGATCCGACAATCCTCTGCAGCCGTCACGAATTGGATTCCCCCGCCATAGGAGCCACCGACCATGCCCATCCTCGGGTCCCCCGGGGCATCCAACTCGACACCCGGCCTGGTGGCGACCCAGTCGATCAGCCGCGACACGTCACGTCCCTCATAGGCGGCACTATCGACCTCGATGGTGCCACCCGATTGGCCGAACCCCCTCGGGTCCCATGTCAACACGTTGTAACCCTGGCGGTTGAGTCCGGTGATCGAGAGGCTTCCCAAGATGTCGCCCGTGGCTTTGGTGGCCCCGGGCTCCCCCCAACCCGGTCCCTCGAGCACCGTCGGAGAGGAGTGCCCGGGGCTCGCGCCAGGCGCCGGAAACCAGTGGGCACGGATCTTGGTGCCGTCGAACGATGTGATGGTCCAATCTGAGGGCACCCCGGCGACCCGCGTCGCGTGGACCAGGGGCGCCTTGGGTCGATGACAGGTCGGAGGCTGGTAGCTCGACGTCGCTCTTACCGCGGTGCCTGCCATTGCGCTGCTGACATCCACGCCTGCGCCCATCGTCCCCGCCAAGACGATCGAAAGGGCGAGCACACCAACTCGGAGATTTCTCATCAGTCGCCTCGCTGCCCCTTCATTGCAAAACCCGGGCGGAACCGTACCCGGTGGCGGCGGGTTTTTGGTGCCGGGTCAGTGCATGGCACCAATGACCTCGGTGCCAAAGGCCTCAAGGGTGCGCGGGTCACCAAAGTCAGAGAACCACGTGTAGAACCGATCGATTCCCGCTGCGTGGAGGGATCCGAAGTGCTCGACGAGTTCGCTACCACCACCTTGAGCGCGCCCGGACGTGCCCATCCAACCAAAGCGCCGTTCGGCCGCCTCGAGAACCTCGTGGGGTGCCTGGTCGTGCCGGATGAACGTCACCATCTGTTGAAGCGACACCCGGGCCGAACCGGCCTGATTTCGTCGTCCTTCAAGGCGCTCGGCGTGATGGAGCGGCACATTCCACCAATCCGCATGGCGCGCCACCAGCGCCATAGTGGCCGGCCCGGTACCACCAATGACGATGGGGATAGGGCGCGTCGGCACGGGCTGCTGGATCGCCCCGTCGATCCGGTGAAATTCTCCGGCGAAGGTGAAGGGGTGGCCGGACCACAGCCCCTTGAGCACGTCGAGGGTCTCGCCCAGCCGGGCTGTGCGCTGCTCGAGATTCACACCGCCCATTCCGAACATGGACAACTCGGCCGGGGTCGAACCCGAGCCGATGGCCAACTCAAATCGCCCCGACGACAGATGATCGAGCGTCACCGCCTGGCGGGCCAGCACCGCGGGGCTTCGCAAGGCGTCGCAAAGCACCAGATGCGAAATGGTGAGGCGGTGGGTGCGTGCGGCCAACCAGGTCGCCATGGTCATGGCCTCATACATTGGCTGGTCCTCGGCCGCTGGGGGCACGAGGTGATCCATCAATGCAATGCCGTCGAAGCCTGCGGCCTCCGCCACCACTGCCCTCGCCACAATTTGGTTGGGCGTGAGCCGTATCTGGGGCAGAAAAAGGTGGAACTCGGGCTTCACGGTTGCTCCCTCATGATCGACGAACGCCCCGCGCTGGACGCTTCGACCACCGCGGTGACACGAATATGGCACGAATCGCCTTGACGGATCGCGTTGCTACCATCTCGGCCGTGGAGCCGCTCTTCCGTCGGGCCTATTCGTTGGCCCACCGCGCTCGCGACTTCCTCTTCGCTCGTTCGTGGTCCCCCACATGGTCCGAGGTGCAGCCCAATCCGACCGCGCCCGACTCTCTCGGCCCCGTACGACTCTTCGCCATAGTGAGCACCTACAACGAGGCCGACATCATCGCGGCCTCGGTCAATAATGCCTTTGCTCAAGGAGCCGAGCGCGTCTACCTGGTCGACAACGCAAGCACTGACGACACCGTCGCTCATGCGACCGCGGCCGGCGCCATCGTCGTCGAGCGCTACGAGACCAAACAGCAAGAAGATCGGCTCCGTATGACGCTGATGAGTGCCGCGGTATGGCATATCTCAAGCCACGAGAGCGATGCGCACATCTGGTGGCTGTGGATGGACGCAGACGAGTTCTCCCACGGCCCGGGCCATCTCACCATCGCGGAATACCTCGCCACCTTGGATCGTCGATTCCGCGTCGTCGGAGCTGACTTCTACCAACACTTCCCCGACACCAATCCCGGCTATGTGCCGGGCTTCCACCCCCTCGACTTTCAGCCAATGTGCGAGCATTTCTGGCAGGAATTCATGCCCCGGTGCACCATTGGGCATTGGAAGCATCCACTGGCCCGCTTCGACCGCACCGGGCCGTTCTTGTTCCCGACCGACTCATTCCACGCCTGGTCGCCCAACGATCGGACCCGATTGGCCGAACCCGACATCGGGATCGTCACCCATCACTTCCAGTATCGAGACGAGGCAACGACGCGCCGGCGGCTCGAGGCGATCTGGGGCACCGATTCGGAGCGGGCCGCTCAGATGTTGCGCACGGGATCCGATGCCGGATCCCGACGGCTCCGTTCCCTCGATGCCGTCTACGAGCACCGATGGGGCGACGTCGACAACAACCGACATGTCCCCGGCGACGTTGGTGTGTCGCTGCAGCGCTGGAGCGAGTTCGATCCGAGTTTCACGCTGGCCCGTTGGTATTCCATCGACGACCTCGAGGCAGCTCGTCGTGCCATCAACGAAATCTGAGGTGCCGTTGTCGCCATGTGCCCATGCGCACCCGGCCCAGGCAAAAAGGAAATAGCCTGGCGATCATGAGTCGACGAATCGGGTTGAGCGTCGTGGCGGGGATTTGCGCGCCCATAGTCTTGGCCTACATCTTTGCCCATCGGTCAACCAAAAGGCGCGTCAGTCCATTGGTCCGAGGTCTGCACGACAAGTGGGTCGCCGAGCGCGACATGTGGCGCTAAGAACGTCGTCGAGCGCCCTGCATCACGCGCTGCACGGCAACTTCGAATACCACGGCGGTGGTGGTAGGGGCTGGATTTGAGGACGGCTCATGGTCGACGCGGCCAAGAGGTGCGGGCGTCCAAGCGACACCAGCTTGGGCAAGAGGCGCGGAGCGAGCCACTCCCCGCCGGTCACGCTCAAGTGCACGCCGTCGGTGCAGCGCATGGTGACGCCGTGCACCACCAACGAGAATTGGTTACCCGGGGAGACCAGGGCGTCGAGGTTGATCACCGATGCCACTTTGGGATCGCTCTGCGCCGCCCGATCGATGAGCCGTCCGTCCACCACGACACGGGCCGGATCGCTTTCGGGCCACGGCAAGCCACCGCCGTTGTCTCCGGGATTCGAGACCGGTGGGCTCAAGAGCACGACTCGCGCCCCTTTCGAGCTGAGGACCGGCAGAGCGGCGCGATAGCGGCTGAGCACATAGTTGTCGAAGGGTGCTTGACCCAGGTGCTCCCAAGTTCCGTCGACCTCGGTGTCATAGGTGTCGGATCGGGCGAGGTAGACCACCACATCGGGGTCGTACTCGTCGACCCAATCGCGCATCTGGCGCAACAGTGCGTTGGGGTCGCCCGGCTGGCACGGCGCGCTCGGTGTGACCGTGTACCAGAGCTCTTGGAACTGCTGCCCCGAGCTCAGATAGCAGCCCGGCACTCCCATGTTCATGATCTGTGCTCCGTAGCGTCCGGCGACGGTGGAGAGCCCGACCGCCAACGTCCCCGCCATTGAATCTCCGACCATCAAAATGCGCACAGGCGGCAGCCCGAATCCGGAGCGCGGTTGCCCGGGTGGAGGGGGCACGACCCGCATGGCGACCGGCGGTTGCACGAGGGCCGGGGACTCGGCTCGCAAGGTGACCGGCTGTTGTCCACGCACAGGGGCCGCCACCCCCAGTGCGTCCGGCGTGGAGCCCAAAGTGCTTGCGGGTAAGGCCAACGCCAGCACCGCGACGAGCGACGCAGCGCTCGGCAGGGCGACCCAGGTCCGCCAACCCCGCCACGCGCCGCTGCGGATCGGGGATTCGATGAGGCGGAATGACAACGCGGCCAAGACCACGATCACCCCAATGCGCAGGGCGAGCAGCCCGAGCGGGGACAATGCGAAGCGCTCGGGGGTGATCACCAAGAGCACCGGCCAGTACCACAGGTACATGCCATAGGAGATGCGCCCGAGATACGACAACGGGGCCACACCAATGATCCGAGCCATTGGGTGACGCGGCATCTGGGTCACACACAAGATCACGCCAGCCGCGGCCAACGACACCACGGCGAAGCCGCCATGGAACGCGAAGTCCGACGTCTGGGGCACGGTGCGCCACATGCCCACCACGACCACTGCGCCGAGCACGCCGACGGCGGCCAAGGCCCGACGCGACATGGGTCGTATCACCGGCGCCCACAGGGCGCACCCGAGTGCGAGTGCGGCGCCGATCAAGATGGCCTGAGCCCGGGTGTCGCTGCCGTAATAGGTGCGGTTGACGTCAGGAGATCCAAATGGGGTGAGCGCCCCCATCAACAACGCCGACGCCAATGCGCCAATCGTGGCGATGGCCAAGAGCACCATGTGAGCCCGTCGCCCCGAGCGTCGGCGTGCCGTGCGGGCGGCCACGTCACCACCACCATGGTCTCGTCGACGAAAGACCGTCAAGACACCGAGCACGACGATCGGCCAGACCAAATAGAACTGTTCCTCGATAGCCAGCGTCCAGGTGTGCAAGAGCGGCGAGGGGTTGGTGGCTGCGGTGAAGTAGTTGGCGTGCTCGGCCATGAAGCGCCAATTCGACGAGTAGAAGAGGGTGGCCACCGAATCCCACAAGAGCCCGGGTGATCCGAGAACCGACGGCCACACATTTGCGATCAAGAGGACCACGGCCAACATCACAAGGAGGGCCGGCAAGAGACGGCGCGCTCGTCGGGCCCAAAAGTGCCCGAGCGAAATCGCCTCGCGCCGGCGCCATTCAGACACCAATAGCCCGGTGATCAGATAGCCCGAGAGGACGAAGAAGACATCGACCCCGTAGTAGCCGCCGATTGCCCACGGCGTATACGCGTGGAACAAGATGACCGCCAGCACCGCAAAGGCCCGCATCCCGTCCAAGGGCGCAAAGCGACCACTCGGTTTCGATGTTGCCAACTGCCCCTCCCCCGCAACGTCCGTAGACACAATCAGACGGGGCAGCGTACCGGAATCTGACCGATTCTCCCAGGCGAATGCAACTCCCCTCTCCAGGACTTGGGAACCGCAGGTGCCCACAGTGCTTCGCACCACCCGTTGCCGGCCCAGCGCGCAACGGGTGGTGCCTGCTAATTTTCTTTCGTGGAAGGTGATCGTTTCCCCGTGGTCGATTTCGACCACTTCCACCGTGTTGAGCTCCCCAAGCTCCTGGCGGAGCGCGGCGACATTCTGTTGCGGACCCGCCTCGACTCGCTGCGCCCCCTGGCCTTCTGCCTCAGCGACGGGCGGTCCTTCACCTACGTGCCCGACAGCTCGTCGGTGCGCGTGGTCGAAGGGGCACGCGGTGCCCACACTGTCGTCGAACTGGCCTACAACGACTGGTGCACGTTCTACTGGGAACTCGAGACTTGTTTCGCCCTCCTCTACGCAGACCGCCTCGCAATCACCCAGGGCTCGTTCGGCCATCTGGCGATGTGGGAGCCGCTCTTGCGCTGCGTGATTGGGGGCCAGGATTTCTATGACCTCGAACATCCCGACCCGGTCCTCGATGCGACCGGCGCACCCCTCGACGTCCTGCGCAGGTATTCACTCGATGATGACCTCGACGCCATGGCGGATTTCTTGGCGAGAGCCGGTTACCTGCATCTCACCTCGGTGCTCGACACAGACGACGTCGCCGCGCTGCGCCGCGACGTCGACGACGGCATCGCGGCAGCGCGGCCCGACGACCGACGGTCGTGGTGGACGAGCGTGGACGGCCAGGAGGTCTGCAGCCGGGTCAACTACCTCAACGAGCGCTCCGCCCTGATTGCCGGTCTCGGCGAGGACGAGCGGTTTGTGCGCATTGCCTCGCTCGGTGGATCCGACCTGCGTTGTGCGGCCGACCGCCTCGACGGCAACGGCGTCGTGATCAAGGTACCCGGGGCGACCGGCGGATTGTCGGACCTTCCGTGGCACCACGACTGCGGGATGGGGGGACACCCGGTCAAGTGCCCGATGCTCAATGTCGGGATCCAGCTCGACGCCGCCACGCCCGAAAGTGGGCAACTCGTGATGATCCCGGGCTCGCACCGCGGCACCTCACAGTTCCCAGGTCCCCGCCAAGCCGACGCCCTCGAGCAGGTGGCGCTGCGCACCGAGCCCGGCGACGTCACGGTGCACTTCGGACACATCCTCCACGCCGCGCCACCGCCGAGTGACCGCCGCGCCAACGGCCGCCGCGCTGTCTACCTGTCCTTTGTGCCTCCGATCACCTTCGCGACCATTGGGCCGGGGAAGGGCTACAACGATGTGATCTTCACCCGCGATGAGGGTCGGGTGTTGCACGCTGACGAATTCTCACACACCGCCGCGCCATAGCGACCGCGCTCGCTCAGTTGATTCACGTGTCATTCGCCCAATAAGGCGTCATGTCCATCCCGGGATAACGCTTCGCCACGTCGGCAAGGGTTTGTTCGTTCCAGTAGGGGTCGCCCGGTCGGGGAAAACCGAACAAGCTAGCGCTGGCGCACCGAACATGCGGGTAGGAATTTCGCCCAACGGTTCGGTCGGTCCTTCGGCCACGCCATCTTGCCGCCCCACGTCGTGCCGCGCCCTGGAAGTCCACTAACAACGAAAACCGCGATCGCCGTTCCGCAGTGAAATTCGATCCCCGGTGCAAGATGTCAGTGCGATAGAGCAACAGGCTGCCCGCGGGACCCAGGGCTTGCACTTCGACATCGGCCAATGCACCGAACTCGAGGTAGAGCGGCGTGAATGGGACGTCGCGTCCGTAAGGATACGGCACCAAAGTGGTTGGACCGTCTGCTTCGGTGACGTCGGAGAGATAGATGAAGGTGGTGAGCTGCCCGAAGCGGCCGTCGGTGCGCGGCACCACCAGACTGTGGCTTCCGAAGTCACGGTGCAGCGGTTGGGCGTAGTCAACGGCGCCGGCGTACTTGGCCCATAGTTCGATCTTGTAGAGGTGCAACTCGGCGGTCTCGAGATACCGCTCGGCCGCATCGACAAGGTCTTCGTGCACGGCCAGGCGGTTCAGCTCGAATGAGCGGTAAGGAAATTCCTCGACTCCGGCGAATTGGCCGCTACGAAAGGAGGGGAAGCGTTGGGGGTCAGAGAAGTACTCGTCGTGCGAGGGGAAGTGCAGCGAGAGCGCACGTTGGGCATCGCGCAACTCGTCGTGACCCAAGAACCCCTCCATTACCGCGAAACCCTGCTGGCGGACCTCCTCGAGGATGGCCTCAGGCACCTTCACCGCACCACCATAGGTCCGGTATTTCCCAGCCCGCCGTGAGACCCAGGGCGTACGCTTCCCCCATGCGAGCAGTGCAATTCGACATGGTGGACCCGACCTTTCCCGCCTCGTTGGTCGAGCTTGATGAACCCACACTGCCCACCGCGACTTGGGCGCGCGTTCGGGTCACCTCGGCGGGCATTTGTGGCAGCGACCTCCATCTCTTTGCCCATAACACCGGACCCTCCCCCACCTTGTTCTCGATGGGCACCTTCCCCTTCGTGCTCGGCCACGAAATAGTCGGGCAGGTAATCGAATCGGGGGACCAGTGCCCCGTGCCGATCGGCACGCGAGTGGCCGTCGACCCTTGCATCCCTTGTGCGGCCCGCGGCATCGACCCGCCGTGCGCACCGTGCGCACGGGGCTGGACGTCGTCGTGTCTGAACCTCGACTCGCGCATCATCAGTGGCGGACGCACACTCGGCTTCACCCAAGAACTTGGCGGAGGCTGGTGCGACCAGGCGTTAGCCCATGCGTCGATGTTGCACCCACTGCCCGACTCGGTGCCCGACCATGGCGGCACCTTGTACGAGCCCGTCTCGATCGCTTGTCACGGACTGATGCGTGCCGCACCCACCGACGGCGATCCGGTACTCATCGTCGGTGCCGGGGTGATCGGCCTCGCCGCACTGGCCGCCCTCAAGGGGCTCTTTCCGAGCTGTGCGGTGACGGTGGTGGCCCGTCACCCCCATCAGGCTGACGCCGCAAAGGCCTGCGGTGCCGCCCACGTGGTCATCGCTCAACCAAACGGCGCGCACTTCGAAGAGCTCGGTGCGTTGGTCGGGGCCCGACTCGTTGGACGCAAGGCCGATGTCATGTTGATGGGGGGCTTTCCCTATGTGATCGAAGCCGTCGGCGCTCCCCAGTCCGTCACCGAGGCCCTTCGGGCCGTGGCCCATCGCGGCACCGTCTTGCTGCTCGGCGTGGCCGGAATCAGCGAGGTCGACCTGACGCCGATCTGGTACAAAGAGGCCGCCCTGGTCGGTTCGATCGACCACACCGTCGACGCCGGCTCGGCACCCGGACTGGCCGGTGGCCCCGATCGCCATTCGGTCGATCGGGCGCTCAGCGTGCTCGAGGCCGGCCTCCTCCCCTACGACACCGTGGTCACCCACGAGTTCGCGCTCGAGGACTACCGCCAGGCCGTCGAGACGGCCATCGATCGGGGCACTTCACGAGCCATAAAGGTGGTCTTTGCGCCCTAGGCGTCCTCGATGCCCGAAGCAGTTCCGGCCCCTGCATGCGACGAACGGTCACGATCCCGAGTGCGTGGTGACAGGATCGTGGCATGACAACAATCGGGCATTGGATCGGCGGCAGGCACATCGAGGGGACGTCGGGACGGTCTGGTCCGGTCTACGACCCGGCCACCGGCGAACAGACGGCGGGCGTCACTTTGGCCAGCACCGATGAGGTGTCGAATGCCGTCTCCGTCGCAACCGCAGCTGCAGCGAAGTGGGCCTCCAGTTCACTCAGCGCCCGGGCCGCTGCCCTGTTTCGCTTCCGAGAGCTGGTCGATCGTCACAGTGGTGACCTGGCCGCCCTCGTCAGCGCGGAACACGGCAAGGTCCTCAGCGACGCTGCAGGTGAGGTCGCCCGTGGTCTCGAGAACATTGAGTTCGCCTGCGCGATCCCCCACCTCTTGAAGGGGGAGCACTCGACTGAGGCCTCGGGTGGCGTCGATGTGCACACCGTGCACCAGTCGCTCGGCGTGGTCGCGGGGATCACTCCGTTCAACTTCCCTGTGATGGTGCCGTTGTGGATGCTGGCCAACGCCATGGCGTGTGGGAATTCCTTCATCCTCAAACCATCGGAAAAGGACCCGTCGGCCTCACTGCTCTTGGCTGAATTGGTGGGGGCTGCAGGTTTTCCCGATGGCGTGTGCAACGTGATCCAAGGTGACCGCGTGGCGGTCGATGCATTGTTGGCCCACCCAGATATCGCGGCGATCTCGTTCGTCGGGAGCACTCCCATCGCCCGCCACATCTACGAGACCGGCACCAAGGCCGGTAAGCGGGTCCAAGCGCTCGGGGGCGCGAAGAATCACATGGTCGTGCTGCCCGACGCCGACATCGACGCCGCCGCCGATGCGGCGATCTCGGCCGGCTTTGGCTCGGCGGGGGAACGTTGCATGGCGATCTCTGTGGTGGTGGCCGTCGGGGCGGTGGCCGACCCACTGGTCGAGGCCATTGCGAAGAGGATCCCCGCCATCGTCGTTGGACCCGGGACCGATCCCGCCGCGCAGATGGGACCGCTGGTCACCGCCGAGCACCGTGACCGTGTGCGTGGCTACATTGACGGCGCCGAGGCAGAGGGTGCGACGCTGGTGATCGACGGTCGCGGCGAGTGGCCGGCCGGATTCTTCTTGGGCTGCTCACTGGTCGACCATGTGCGCCCAGGCATGAAGGTCTACGACGACGAGGTCTTCGGGCCGGTGTTGTCGGTGGTGCGAGTCGACACCTATGACGAAGCGGTCGGGCTGGTCAACCAGAACCCCTACGGCAACGGTGTGGCCGTCTTTACCCGCGATGGCGGCGCAGCCCGACGCTTCGGTCTCGACGTCACTGTCGGCATGGTGGGCGTCAATGTGCCGGTGCCGGTCCCTGTGGGTTTTCATTCCTTTGGTGGCTGGAAATCGTCGCTCTTCGGCGACAGCCCCATCTACGGCCCCGAAGGCATCCGCTTCTACACCCGCCCCAAGGTCGTCACCACACGTTGGCCCGACCCTTCCACCTCGGTCGTCGACCTCGGCTTCCCCCAGACCCGCTAGATCCGAGAAGACCACTCGATCAGCTGGGGTGCCAGGAGCGGCCAGCGCGAAAAGATGCCCACCCCGCTCGGCGCCGCCTCGACCCTCTCGTTCCACTCGCGATCGCCCCAGGGTGGTTCGACGAGTTCGGCCGCCGCCAACAGCTCGGCCAGCCGCTCAGACGTGGCTCGGGTGTGATGCGGATCGCTCTCGCCGCTTCGAAAGACGAGTGCGGGCAACGTCATTGTCTTGGCCACGTCGTCGGGTAGCCCTGGCACCAATTCGTTGGCACGCGGGCAATACGCCAGCATCCAGCGTTCGAGGGTGGCGATGAAGGCACGAGGATCTTGGGCCAGCAACTTGGCTCGATTGGCGGGATTGCGGGACAGCACTTCGGCCCACTCAGGTAGCGCGGCCACTGCTTCCATGCCGCTGCGCCACGCCGCCGCGATCGAGTCGCCGCAATAGTGCGTACCAAGCGTCAGCAATCCATATGGTCCGCCGCTGATCCACCACAGCGCAAGTGCCCGAGCCACTTCGGGATGGCGCGCCGCTGCCAACAGCGAGACTCGAGACCCACCCGATCCCCCCGCAATCACCACGTCGGACATGCCCAAATGTCCCACCAGCCCGGCCAATGCATCGGCCTGGACGACAGACTCTGAGTCACCGTCGAAGCACACCTCGGACGCGCCGGTGTTCGGACGGTCCCAGATGACCACCCGCTTTCCCGCTGACGCCAGCGCCTCGGCCAGTCCCCTGATGCCGTCGGTTTCTTTGCTGAAACGGCCACCGGGGGTGAGAATCCAAGGTTCTCCCCGCCCGATCACTTCGTAGGCGATGCCAAGGCCGTTGATCTTCGCAGTCGCCATGAGCCTCATTCCTCGTTTCGACGTAGGGTACTTCGGCACGCTGAAACTGGGGAGGAAAAT
>CAWDCE010000012.1:0-9937 GCA_963800725.1 uncultured Acidimicrobiaceae bacterium
CCGCACCGATTGACCGAAACCCGCGCCCAGCGCGGTGGTCATGATGCTCTGGCGCGCCTCGTCCGGCGTCTTTCCGAACAACATCCAGTCGCGCACCACGTCGGGTGCGCCGTAGGTGCGGATGTCGGAGAACTCCTCGGCGCGCACATGGGTCACCGATCCCGACAGGGCCGAAATCATGAGCGCAAATCGCTCGGTGATCCCGCCCGGGTGGATTCCCGTGCCATGGAGCGTGACCCCCACCGCCCGCGCCATGGCGTCGAACTTGGCGCGCTCAATGGGCGGTGGGTAGAACCAGCCGAGCGGGGTCACGACGTTTTTGCCCGAAGCCAAGATGGCCTCGACCACGGCCGGATCCGCCATGAAGGGGCTGTAGAGGACGCAGTCCGCGTCGAGGGATAAAAGTGCATCGACGTCGTTGGTCGCCCGCACCCCCATGGGCTCGCGTCCGATCAACGTCCCGAGGTCGACCCCCTCTTTTTCGCTGCTGTGCACCCAGGCCCCGACTATTTCGAGGTCGGGATGGTCGGCCACGCCGCCAATGGCGGCGCGACCCACGCCTCCGGTAGCCCATTGGATGACCTTGTACGCCATGGCGCCCCCTCCTTGCGTGGACTCGATGGCAATGATGGCACCGCCCCGAGCCGTCGTCGCCCGAGCGGGGTCGAGCTTCAGTCGCCCTCGTTCATGGACTCGAGCATGGCGGCCATGTGCTCGTGCACCAGGTTGACCGCCCGTAACGGCCGGATCATGACCCGGAACTCGATGATGCGCCCGGCGTCGTTGCCCACAATGATGTCGACCCCATTGACGTACTTGCCCGACATGGTGGTCTCAAACTCCAAGATGGCGGTGTCATTCGCCATCACTTGCTTGGTGTAGCGAAACCCGCTCTCGGTGGTGGTGTCGGGGCGATGCGCCGGGGTCGAGTCGCCCGTGAACGCCATAGAGGCGGCGCGGAGATAGCGCGCGGTGATCTGCTTGCCGCGCTGGGGCGTAAAGACAATGGGGGAGTAGAACACCACGTCGTCATCGAGCAGATCGTCGAGGGCCTCGGGTTCAGCGCTGCGCAGATAGGCATGCCACTTCGCCACAACCGCTTCGATCATTGCTGCCCCTTTGCTCGCAGGTCCGGGGCCGCTAGGCCCCGGCGGCCGGTTCGAGCAGGGTGGCCCGCAGCCGTTCGACCAAGGAGTCAGGGATTCCGACCTTGGCCGCGTAGTCCTCGATCGATCCATAGCGCTCGTGGAGGTACGCGAAGAGGTCGACCATGTTGGAGGGGTTGGCCGAGAAGACCTCATCGATGTCGGCGATCACGTCCTTGCCGTCGGGGTACTTCAAGATCAGCTTGGCCCGCAATCGCTCCATGGCCTCGCCGCTGAGTGCGTAATCGGCCACCACGGTGTCTTCTGGGACCCGAAGCAACGACAGCACAATGGCCGAGAGCAGGCCGGTACGGTCCTTGCCCGCGGTGCAGTGGAACACGGCCGGCTGGGCCGAGGGTGTGGCGAGCACGTCGAGGGCTGCCGTGATCTGCGGCGCCGCGTCGTCGAGCATCTCTTTGTATTGGGTACCCAAGAGTCCCGGGGCACGTTCCCATGCTTCGACGTCGGGGAGCTGGTCGATGAAGGGGAAGTGGTGGAAGTCAACTGGGTGCGCGTCGACGTCGAATCGGCTCTGCTCGACCTCATAGCCCGAGCGCAGGTCGACGACGGTGCGGATCCCGAGGTCGGCCACCTTGGCAATGTCCGCGGCGGTCAGCTCGCTCAGGCCGTCGGCGCGGAACAAGACCCGCCACTTGGTGCGTCGCCCATCGAGGGTGCCGTACCCACCGAGGTCGCGGAAGTTGACGGCCCCTTCGAGGGAGATGATCCGCTCGGTGGTCATTTGACGGGGAAGTCCCACATCGGGAACCAGCGGGCCAGGTCGGGTTCGACCGGGAGGTCGACACCGAGCATGGTGCGGATTCGCAGCTCGAGCTCGGTGTCACGGCGCTCCTTGGAGGCGTCGAGTGGGGAGAACGGATAAAACGTGCCGCGCTTGTAGAGGTACACCAGCCAGAACGCCCGGGCGTCTTCGGGGGCGTCGGGTCCGGGGACGAAGCCGAACACCGAACACAGCAGCTGGGCATCCCACCCGGCCTCGGCCAGCGTGGTGTTGGCCATGTGGGCCTGGGTGACCAGATCGTCGAGGGCGGGCTCTTCGAGCAAGAGCCAGCCGTACCCGAACGAATCGGTGGTTTGGGTGAAGCCCTGCCCGACCAGGCCGGCGACCTCTTTTTGCAGATCTGCCGATTCTGCCCCCGCCGGTGGTTTCCAACACACCCCGGCGTGTCCCGACGACACCAGGCCGCCCGCACTTTGGAGGGTCAACGCCGCGGTGGGCAGGGCGAAGAGCGCATCGAGATTGGCCTTGACGGGCTTAGTCCGCCCCAAGAGGGTGTCGAAGAGTCCCATGAACGTCGTGCTTGATCAGCTGGCGTGGCCGAGCTGGCGCTCCAGCTCGTCGAGTTGGGCGAGGCGCCGCTCGAGGGTGGGGTGGGTGCGGAAGAGCCCACTGAAGCTGAAACCACCCTGCCCCTGGTCCTGGGCGCCACTTTGGGCAACCGCAGGCACGAAGAAGAAGGCGTTGAAGGGCTCGGCTCAGCGGAGGTCCTTGGTCGGGATACGGCCCATCTCGCCGCTGATCTTGACCAGCGCGGAAGCGAGCTGGGAGGGACGTCCGATCAGGATCGCCCCCGAGCGGTCCGCTGCCAGCTCTCGATAACGCGACAGCGCCATAGTCAACAAGAAGCTGATGAAGTAGACGACGACCGAAACCAACATGACGATCATCTCGACGATGACGAGCTGGCTGCCGCTGTTGTTGTTGTTATTTCCGCCACCACCGAACATCTCGGAATAAACATGACCCGCGTCAAGAGCCCGGCGATCATTCCGAGCCCGCTGGCCACCGTCATGACGGCAACATCGCGGTGGGCCACATGGGAGATCTCATGGGCGAGCACGGCTTCGATTTCGGGTTCATCGAGGCGACGCAGGAGTCCAGTGGTCGCGCACACGACCGCTGCCTTGGGGCTGCGACCGGTGGCAAAGGCGTTGGGGACGTCGGTCTCGGCGATGGCCACCCGGGGTTTGGGCATGTCGGCCAAGGCGCAGAGGCGGTCGATGACCCCGTGCAGTTCGGGTGCCTGCTCGGGTGTCACCTCTTTGGCGTGCATGGCGAACATGGCGATCTTGTCGCTAAAGAAGTACTGGCAGAACAGACAGCCCGAAGGCAATCACCAAGATGAGGACCAGGCTGTGGAGGAAGATGAAGAGGACGCCGATGAGGACGGCGTAGAGGACGACGAGGAAGAACCCCGTCATCAGCATGCGTCGGTTCAGTCCGTGATCGGCCTCGATGTTGTGGGCTAATGCCATTACGTGGGTGTACCTCCCGCCTCGCCGCTTTCGGCCACCGGGAGGGCGGCGGTGCCGGCACCATCGGCTCCGGTCGCACCGCCCGTCCCGAGTTCGGCCTTGAGTGCGGCAAGTTCGTTGTCGACCTGGGACGTCGCCGTCACCTTGTCGAGTTCTTTTTGAATGTCGTCGACCGGATGGGTCAGGTCGTCGAGGGCGCCCGAAGCGAGCAGCTCGTCCATGGCGCCGGCCCGCGCCTGCATCCCCGAGATCTTGTCCTGGGCCCGCTGCATGGCGGCGGCCGAGTTGCCCATCGAGTCGGAGATCCCAGAAACGGCCTCGCCGACCTTGGTCTGGGCTTCGGCCGCGGTGTAGCTCGCCTTGAGGGTCTCTTTTTGGGTCCGGAACTGCTCGACACGTGTTGGAGCTGCTGGGAGGTGGGACCAGCTTCTGTTCCTGCTCGTTGATCTGATCGTGCTGGACCTTGAGGTCGGCCAGCTGCTCACCGAGCGCGGCCCGACGGGCCAATGCCTCGCGGGCCAGGTCCTCGTTGCCCTGCTGGAGGGCGGCCTTGGCCTGGCTCTGGAGCTTGTCGGCTTGCTTTTGAAGTGCCTGGGCCTGCAGCTCGATGCGCTTGCGGGCGGTGGCCACGTCGGCGACGCTGCGCCGGACCTTCTGCAGCTGCTCCAGCTGCTTTTCGTAGGAGAGGTCCAGCGTGCTCACGCGGGTCCTCGGCCTTGTCCAACACCTTGTTGGCTTTCGCTTGAAATATTGAGGTGATTCGACTCCAAGTACCGGCCATAGGCACGAGCATATGGCCCAGGCGCAGCCGATGGGGTAACGGCCGGCCCCCACGCTCGCAACGCTAAGGTCGGGCCGTGCCTGACCCGCTCTGCCTCCTCAGCGTGCACGCCCACCCCGATGACGAGTCATCCAAGGGTGCCTCGACCGTGGCCCGCTACCACGCCCAGGGCGTCAAAACGGTCCTGGTGTGCTGCACAGGGGGAGAAGAGGGCGGCAATTTGAACCCCGCCATGGACACCCCCGAGGTCCGGGCGGACATCGGGGCGGTCCGCATGGCCGAACTCAAGGCGGCGACGGACATCATTGGTTACGACGAGACCGTCATGCTTGGGTACCGCGACTCGGGCATGCCCGAAACCGAGGCCAACGCCCGCCCCGATTCGTTCGCCCAGGCCCCCCTCGACGAGGCCGTCGAGCGCCTGGTGGCCATCATCCGACGGGTCCGCTCCAGGTCAGATGACCTATCCCGACGAGCAGTCCGAGTATCCCCATCCTGATCACCTGCGGGTCCACGAGATTCGTGGTGGCCTTCGACGCCGCCGGCGATCCCGAACAAGTTCCCGAGCGCCGGCCGCCCTCCGCGCCCTCAGCCTCTACTCCGTCTGGCCCGGCGGAACGCTCCCCAGATCCACCCGAAATTCATCGAACTCGGCCTCGAATCGCCGTTCGCGGAAGTGGCTGGCCCGCCTGACCAGAGACGAGCCGTTCACCACGACCATCGACATCACTGGCTTTGCCGATGTGCGTGGGGCCGCACTGCGAGCCCACGCCACCCAGGTGGATCCCAACTCGCCGTTTTGGTTCGGCCTCCCTCCCGAGGTGTTGCGCGACATCCATCCGGTCGACCAGTTCCGCCTGGCGGCCAGCCGGGTCGGTGCCACCGATGTGAGCGAAGACGATCTCTTCGCCGGGGTGCGCGGCTCTTAAGTCGCACGGTGGCCCGGAACACCTCACCGGGCCGGGTTCGCCCTTAGCCCCCGGCGCGGGCCAACTCTCAGCAGCGGGCGAAAGCCGATCAGCTTGGCTCCGGCTGCATCGAGGGCGTCGCGCACCCAGCCTCTTTGCAGATCATCTCGTAATCGCTCGCCGCCCCGCCAGTCATCGGTGGCCAACGAGACAAGTTCGGCGCTCTCGACGGCCGGGTGCAGGTGCAGCTCGGTCACGCCCGGTCGAAGAGTGGTCAGGTCCCGCTCGAACATCGAACGTGAGCCGACACCGGGCACAAAGCGCATGTGGTCGCTGAACACGGCGCCCGCTTCGCACACCGCTCGGGCAAGGAAAGCCCAAGACGGCGTTCCATGCCCGGTCCGGACCACCCGCAACAAGGCCCAAACTCGATCGCCAGGTCGAAGATAGATGTCGAAGAGCTCCGGCCGCTGCAAGGTCCCCATGTGCGAGTCCGAGGTCCGGCCACGTCAAAACCCCACAAGATCTGCCTCGCGTCTATCTCCGGCCCCGACACTACACGTCGGGCCTCTCCAGGTCGGCCTTGACCCAGACGCCCTCGATGGCCACGGAAAACCCACCCCCTCGCCTCCCCGAGCCGTGACGCGCGCAAACTGAATCGGACCCCCAACGAGAACCCAACTCCTCTCGGCATTGACCCTCAAGTGGGCGCCCCGTACCTCACCCGGTAGCTTCGAGGCTTCAAAACCCACCGGCAGGGCACCATAGCCTTACGCTCGTCACGACCCCGGCCGGCCAGGCACTCAAAGACCCCACACTGTCACGAATCGCACGGACCCGAGATCATCGGCGTTGATGATGACCACCTTGTCGTCGGCCGCATAGCCGAGGCGCTCGGCCAAGGTCGGTTCACTCATCGTCGTCTCCCGCCCCGCGCGCACCACGTCGAAGCAGGGTCTTGTTCGCGCGCCACGTCGGCGATCTCGGCCTGGAAGTCCTCCATGGCCCGGTAAAGGTCGCGTCCCAAGCGCCAAGATGCGCACCGCAGCAGTCCGGCGTTATGGGCGCCGTTGACTGCGCGATTGCCACCGGTACGCCGCCGCATCCTCGAGAATCCAAAGCAGCGGGATCCAGACCATTCGAGCTGGCGTAGCGCGACCCAAACCCCAATGACGCGCAGGGGGGTCACGGCCGCGAGCATCCCGGCCAGGTGGGCGGCGCCGCCGGCACCACGAATGATGACCTCGAGGCCGTTGCCGGCGGCGGCGTGATACGAAGGCCAACATGTCGTCGGGGGTGCCGGTGCACGGATACCACGCGCACCTGGTGGGGCGCCGCGGAAACCCCCGAGGACCTCGACCGTGCCCTGCATGACCTCGAGGTCCGACGCACTGCCCATCACCACGGCCACCCGGGGGCTCCCACCGCCGCCATCAGTCCAACCCCTCAGGCAGGACGAGTCCCTCGGGGCGGGGGAGACCCATGGCGAGGGCGCCTCCAGGCGCGCGAACGACGTCGTCGGCTTCGTTGCCACATACGGTCACGTGTCCGAGTTTGCGGTCCTGGCGGCCTCTTTGCCATAGAGGTGGATATGTGCACCCGAAACGGCCAGCCCGAGTGCCAGCAGTCGGCCGGGTCGGCCCCGTCCACGCCCCCGAAAATGTTCACGCTGGCGACGTGGGAATGTCTGGGGATCGGCCTCCCCGAGCGGGAAATCCAACACGGCGCGCAGGTGGTTTTCGAATTGCGAGGTCACGGCCCCTCGATGGTCCAGTGCCCCAATTGCGGGCCGGGCGGCGATCTCGTTGACCACCAAGGAGTGGTCCGCGCACCAAAAGAGCGTCGACCGCGAGCACCCCGACCGTGCCGACGACCTCGGCCACGTGCTCAGCGAGTTGCGACGCTGCGTCCATGACCGCATCGGGCAGTCGTCCCGGTACGAGGACCTCTCGACAGACGCCATCGACTTCGGCCGTCTCGACGGCGGGCCATGCCACCATCTCGCCCGAAGGCCGACGGGCCACCATGACGGCCAGCTCGGCCTTGAGTGCAACGGCCTCTTCAACCAGTACGGCGTCGCTCAGGTGCGCAATGACCGATGCCGCCTCGTCGGCGTTGTTGGCGAACCACACGCCCTTGCCGTCATAGCCGCCGCGCACCGCCTTGAGGACCACGGGCCAGCCGTGATCCGTCGCAAAAGAAGCAATGCCGTCGGTGGGGACTTCGCTTCCTGGGTCGCTTCGGCCCGGGGCCAAGGGGATCACCGTGTGCGCCGGCATGGCGACGCCTGCTGCACCCAGCACGTGGCGCATATGGGCCTTGTTCACCGCCACTTCGAGTGTTCCAACGCCTGGTCGGACGATGGCACCGTCAGCGACGACCTTGTCGACCAGCGCCAGGTCCACCTGCTCGTGGTCAAAGGTGACCACTTCGCAACGCTGCACCAACGCGTCCAGCTCTTCGGCGACCCAAGGCGAGCCCACGATGACCTCGGTGGCCACGCCGCAGGCGGCATCGTCACGATGCTCGGCGAGCACGGCCATGGTGAGCCCGAGGGCACTGGCCGCTTCGCCGGCCATGCGGGCCAATTGTCCACCGCCGACGAACCCGACGCGGCGTCGGTTCGGGTCGCTAGCCTCGTTCAGAGCAGTGGGCTGCACGAACGGCACACTAGGCGAGGAGACCGCACGCAATGACCAAGCCACTCCGAATCGGAAGCCTCTTCGACATCAACAAACCGGTGGTGGACACCGTGGCCCACGTCCAGAGTCTGGCCGACGCCGGGTTCGACCACACGTTCGCCACCCAGGTTTTTGCCCACGATGCATTGACCCTGTTGGCCGCCGTCGGCAGCCAGGTGGGCGAGATCGGACTCGGAACCGGGTAGTGCCGGTCTACCCCGTCACCCCATGATGCTGGCCCAACAGGCGCTGACGGTGCAGTCCGCCATCGCCAATCGCCTCGTGCTCGGGATCGGCCTGTCGCACCAAGTGGTGGTCGAAGCCGTATGGGGCAGAGTTACGACAAGCCGCCACGTACATGAAGGAGTACCTCGCTGTACTCATGCCTCTCGTGCATGGCGAGGCGGTCAGTGTGCGCGGCAGAGGGTCAGCTGCAATGCGTTCTCGCCCATTGAAGTTCCCGCGGTGGCGGCCCCGCCGGTGCTGGTGGCGGCGCTCGGGACTGTGATGTTGACCCTGGCCGGCACGGTCGCCGACGGCACCATCACCTGGATGACCGGCACCAAGACCGTGGCGTCGCACATCGTCCCAACGATCCGTGCCGCCGCCCAGGCCGCCGGCCGCGCGCAACCGCGGGTGGTGGTGTCGCTCCCGGTGTGTGTGACCAACGGCGTCGACGCAGCTCGAGAACGGGTCAACACAACCTTCGCGATGTACACGTCCCTTCCCTCCTATAAGGCCATGCTCGACAAGGAGGGCGCGTCCAGCCCGTCTGACATCGCGTTGATCGGTGACGAGGACACCGTGAGCACGGCCCTCGGCTCATTGGCCGATGGCGGCGCTACCGATTTCGTCGCAGCACCTATTGGATCGAGTGAGGAGCGGAGGCGCAGCACCGCACTCCTCGGCGAGATCGCCCGATCGTCATAGCGGGGCGCGAGCGTTGCGCCCGAGGGGCGCGCCGCTCGCGCGACAGGGTCGTGTACTTGAATTCGTTGAGGTCGGGTTGCTCGTCCATGAGTGCCACGACTCCCTCGATGCTGCGCCGAGCTAACGCGGCGTCGCCGTCGGGCCGGCTCATGAGGCGAACGAATACCGCTCGATCCTCGACGATGAAGGTCGGGACCCCGAACACCTGCCACTTGGTGGTGGCCTGCTCATAGGCGCGCTGGATCTCGTTGATGGGGTCACCCGACTCCACGACGGCCAGTACCTTGGCGCCGGGACCCCGGCGGTGTCGAGCACGTCGGTGATCACCGACGGTCGCGCAGGTCGAGACCTCGATCATGGCGAGCCACGAACAGTGCGTGGTGGACGGCGCCGAATTGCTCGGGATAGTCGTCGCGCACCACTACCCCTGCCGCCAGCGCCATCAGGTCCTTGGCTTTGGACGGGTCATCCCACACGGGGTCGCGCCCTCGGGCACGTGGACCTGACTGAGGGTGAACGGCAAGAAGGTCACGTCCCAGTCCGCTCCGTCGGCCAAGGCGGCACGAGGTGTTCATGGACGTTGCGGGCAAAGGGGCATCGGCAGTCCCACGTCACGGCAAAAGGCTTCATAACCTCTTCAACACGTAGTCTTGCGATCCCATTCCCCGCGGCGCTCGTCCCCGCCGTTTCCCGCGCCCGCGTGTCCCCGGCGTCACCAGGTCGACCACCGGTCGCAGTCCGAGACCGAGCACCGAACCAATGACCGCACCGCCGACCACGTCGGAGGCATGGTGGGCCCGCAAGTGGACTCGGCTCGCCGCAACAGCGGTGGCGAAGCTGACGCACACGACGGTGCCCGCGCTGGTTTCTGGGAGTACCACGGCGGTCGTGAAGGCGGCGAGCGTGTGACCGCTCGGAAAGCTGCTGGTGGTCGGCGTGCGCACCAAGACGTCGAGATCCTCGTCACCGCCGGGGCGTTGGCGTTCGACCGCGGCCTCGGCGGCGCGACTGACCAGTAGCGATGACACGCCGGCCGCCCCGAGGGCGACGATGGAGCGACGACGGTCGGGCCCGGGCGCTTCGACCCTTGAGACCGGCGAGGAGGACCCAGACGAATCCGTAGTCGGCCAGGTTGGACACGACCGCGGCGGCCCGGTCGAACTCCGCGCGTCGTCGTAGCGGTGCGAACGCGGCGTCGATCTTTTCGTCGAAGAA
>CAWDCE010000013.1:0-49053 GCA_963800725.1 uncultured Acidimicrobiaceae bacterium
CGGATGAGGGCTATGGGGGTCGACCCTGCATTCAGCCGGCCACCGGCGGCGGTCGCGGCGAGTGGACGCTTGCGGTTCACGGTCACCACGGTTGCCCGCCGCAAGGCCCGATGCAGTGAGGAAGACGCCTCACTCGCGCTTGACCTCGGGCACCGTTGCGCGAGTAAATAAGGAGCGACATGGCCAAGCTGATCTATGTGGCGAATGTGTCTTTGGATTGTTATATCGAGGACGCAAGCGGCGGGTTCGAATGGACCGCGCCACTCGACGAGGTCTTCACCTACATCACTGACCTTGTGCGCCCCGTCGGCACCTACCTGTTGGGACGGCGCATGTACGAGACGATGGCCCTGTGGGAGGTCGACCCGAGCCTGGCCGGCCAGTCCACGCTCATGGCCGAGTTTGCGAACGTCTGGCAAGCCGCCGAAAAGATCGTCTACTCCACAACGCTGCAGGAAGTCTCTACCACCCGTACGCGAATCGAGCGCGTCTTCGATCCCGACACGGTCCGCGAGATCAAGTCATCCGCATCGAGCGACTTGACCGTCGGCGGGGCAACACTCGCGGCGCCAGCGTTCGCCGCCGGCCTCGTCGATGAGTGCCAGCTCTTCGTCTATCCGGTGATCGTCGGTGGAGGAAAGCCCGCATTCCCCATCGACGGCCTGGTCCAGATGGACCTTCTCGAGGAACACCGGTTCACCAACGGTGTGGTGTACCTGCACTACCGCATCGAGCGCTGACCCTCGCACCTAGAGTCCGGCCGCCGCGGCGAACACCCGCAACTCGCGCTCGATATCGGGGCCACTCGGGGCGAAGATGATCTCGGTGCTTCCCGCGGCTTCGGATTCCTTGAGCTTGGTTCGGATCCCGTCGGCTTCTGCCACCCACCCGATCCCGACGATGTCGTCTCCCGCGGCGTCAACCAGGATCCGATCCAGGTCGGTCACCGTGGTGGCGTGTCCTTCGTGCACGGCGAGGTGGCGCTCCGCCTCAGGGCGACGGGACTCGAGTTCGGTTCGCCACCGCGCGCCTGCGGGAAATCCATCGGCTGCAGCCGGAAGTGATTCCCAGGCCCCGTGAGCCATGATGGCGTACCAGGGTCCCGCGGTCTCCTTGACCCGAGGCGAGGTGAGCGATTCGCCGGGGTCGAGCACGGTGCCCACCACCAGCTGGGCACTCCAGTCAAACCCCCCGAGGCCGAATCCCACCGTCAAGATGCCGTCCGCGACTTCCTGAGTCAGTGCCTGGCCTTTGGGGCCGAGGGCACTGAGCAGGAGCGGGACGTCGATGGGCCGGGCCGGGGCGTACCCCGGAAGCTGGCACATCTGCACCTTTTCGCCGTCGACTTCGACCACCTCGCCCCGCAGCAGGCCGCGCAGTTGACGCAGGTAGTTCCCGGTCGCATTGAAGCTCAGGGCGTCCTTCCCCAGCGTCCAGCGTGCCGTCGCCCCTGTTCCGAAACCGCAGGCCAACCTGCCGGGCGCGGCAGCTTCGATGCTGGCGATCGCCGACGCCGTGGCCATCACATGTCGCAGGCTCGGTACCAATACGGCGGTCCCAAGTCCGATGTGATCGGTGTTGTCGGCGACGCGGGCCAGCGAAACCCAGATGTCCAGATAGATCGCCGGCGAGTCGAAGAGCCAGACCCGGTCATAGCCGAGCGATTCAGCCAGTTGAGCGTGTTCGACGACGGATAGGGCTGGTGCCAGCCCGCAGGAAATCTTCATCTACCTTCCTCGCATCTGACGACGCCACCCGGGTCGTGCGGCATGGACCGGCCAACTATAAGCCTGCCCATGTGCAGCGGTTCGATCGGACCCGTCGTCGTCGCCAAGGGGTAGTTTGAGCCCATGCCGATGCCGAAACGGAAAAGTGTCGATGACTACTTCGCACAACTCGAAGATGTGCAGAGACCGCATCTCGAGGCACTTCGAGCGCTGAGTGTGAAGGTTGACCCCGAGGCTCGGGAGGTACTCAAGTGGAACCTGCCGGTCTACGTGCGCGGAGAGAACACAAATCAATGGATGCTTCAGAATTTCAAGAACCACTGCTCACTGCGATTCTCTCCGGAGTTCTTCGGTGCCCAAAAGGCCCTGGTCGAAGCCGCCGGTTACGAATTCGGTGAGGGCTTCATCAAATTGCCCTACACACGCGAGCTGCCAACTGAGCTCCTCAAGAAGCTCATGCAGGCGCGCGTGCGCGAGTTCGAAGCGCAGCATCCGAGCTAGCAGTCGCTCACGCGGGGGCGTCGGGCGCACCCACCCGATGCACCATTTCGAGCGACTCGAAACCGGTTTGGGCGAGCGCCTTAGGGCACCGTGCTCACCTTGACCGACTCAAGTTGGCTCGAGGCGAAATTGCTGATGAGCAGCGTCTTGCCGTTTGGACTCAATGCCATATCGCGCGGAAATCCACCTGATTCGAAGTATCCGCGAAGAACCAAAAGATGCGATTGACTCACGGTGACGACCGCCATGTCCGGTTGTGCCCCCGCCACCCCAAATCGATCCGAGTCCGCAACAATCAGTTTGCGATTGCCATCGACCAACGCGAGGTCGACCGGTGCTTCTCCGATCGCCAGGTTCGCCTCGAGTGCGGCATTCGGGTCGGAAACAAGATCATGAGCGGAATACTGAAGAAGGGCATCGCTCTCACGGGCCGTCACAAAGACCGATGCATTGGTCGCCACGACCCGCACGGGACTACAGCCAGCGGCAACCGTGGAGATGATTGATCGCGCGGGCGTTCGTTCGGCCTTCTTCACGTCGATCGTGGTGAGCGTCCCCTCTGTTTGCCCGACGCCGATCGACTCGCTCGTGGCATAGAGGAAGCGACCATTCGGGGAGATCGCCAAACCCACGGGTGCGATTCCAACCTTGATGGTGCCTAGCAAGTCCGAGCGACCGAAGCCATTGGCCAGGGCTCGCTTGAGGCTGAAGACGGCGAGTTCGTGGCTGTCTTCGAGCGACACGATGACGAAGTTGTTATCCGGTGTCACGACCGCTTCGATCGCCCCGCTTCCCGGACTCTCGAGCGTCCCAGTTGTCCAAGAAGAGGACGATGACCGCGCGTCCTCAAGGTGCCGGACGTTCACGATGACGGACCCGCTCCCGGCGGCCGCGACCAGATATCGCCCGTTCGCCGAGAGTGCGAGACCAGCAGGAGACGCACCCCCAACGGGCGCCCGGTGGGGTTCGATCGTGCCGAATGTGGCGATTCGGACCAGGCGAGGGATTGGTGAGGCGATGGAGTATTCAAGTAGGGATCCGGTTGGGCTGGCCACAAAGGCGAAGTTGCCCTCGTGCGCAATGGCGATACCAAAGGGAGAGCCGAGCACGGACGTGAATTTGGTGTCCACGCCACCCAGGCTCGGTGCCGCAGCCACTGCCGTGGAACAACCGGGGACGGCCACGGCGGCGGCTCGTGAGTGGGCGCCGGCGATTGTGCTGAGCCCCGTCATTGCCAGGACCAAGGCGCACATCCCAACGACCGTCGTCCTCATGAGGCGCATCGGGACAGAATCGCACAGCCGAGTGCCGGGCCCGTCGTCACCCGAACTTGCGTTCCAGGCATCGAGCTTGGGCGGTGCCAGTGAGTCATTTCGTGATCCGAGAAGCGAGAACGTGGACGAGATGCTGGCCTTTCATCGGAATCCGCGGTGCCCGTGACAAGTGGGCCCTGCCGCGGCGGGAGGGACCCGAATGCCTGCGGCCCGAAGTTGGCAATGATTACTCCGCCACCGCGGTAGAGCCGGGGTCACTCGAAGGTCCGTGAGGGATTCGGGGGTCTACGACTCCTCCGCCGGGGTCGGGTGGTGGCAACAGGGTGCTGCGGCTGGTCTCGAAATGTACAGACACGATCGAAGACCGAGACCGCGACGATCGCAGTGAGGTCGTTGACCTCAACGATGGTGCCAATGCGTCCGACGAACGGCCCATGACCGACGAGGACTTCGTCACCGGGCAGATACGAAGGAGGCACGGCTAGGTCCTGGCACCCTCACCCGTCGAAGTGCTCCCCGCCCCGGCGCAGGCGTTGTCGCCGCGGTACTTCCCGAGAGAAGTCGGCATCCAAAGCTCCCTCAGGGTCTCCCGGCGTGCGGCACGGCGACCGAGTGGACCAGCACGATTCCATCTGAGGCACCCTCCGCGAGTAATGATTCGCCACAATGTAGAGAGTGCGACCGTCATCGCCGCCGAGCATGCACGAGAAGCACCCGCGATCAGCCTCAACCTTTTCGAGGACACGGCCACCTTCGGCAACCCGCGTGCAACGCTGACCGGGAACGCTGGCGAACCAGATTGCACCTTCCGCGTCCGCACAGATGCCGTCGGGAGCGGATCCCGGTCCGAGGTCGGCCCAAACTCGGCGATCAACCAGCTCGCCAGTCTCAGTCATCGTCCATGCAGTGAGGCGGTCGCGGTGCGACTCTGCGACTACGAGTGTGTCTTCTCCGAGGACGACCATCCCATTGGGGAACCACACATCGTCGGCGACCGTGCGACTGGTTCCATCGGGGAGAACCACCGCCACGGTTCCCGGCTTCGGTTCGTCCCAGGGCATCGAGCCCGGCATATCGACCCACACTCGGCCATTCCCATCGACCACAATTTCGTTGAATGGCTGCCCAGTTGCGCCGTAAGGCGACAAGTCCGTACCCGTCACCACCCCATCGGGTGTCGTGGTGACGAGTCGTCCGTCAGGTAGCCAGTCGATCGAAAACGGCATCCCGTCGACCCTGGTTACCACTTCGCGACTGGCATCGGAGTCGAAGACCAGCACCTCACCCGCCAGCCAATCGCACATCCAAAGGCGGCCGTCGTGCCATCGAGGGGACTCGCCCATCTGAATTCCTGTCGCAAATATCTCAGTCATATCTGTCCGGACGTTCCTCGTCGGTAGACCCTATTGGTCATCGAAGTAGACCTCCCGAAATCCACTTATGAAGGTGATTCTGTTGCCATCGGGGTCATCGATACTCGCTGTCCGGACCCCCTTGTTGGCGTCTTGGGCTTCGTGGAGCTTCAAACCCCTCGCTGCGAGTTCTTCGGCCTTCGCTTCAAGATCGTCCACCGCAAAATTGAGAAGGGTGGATCCCGCTCGCTCGGCATCGAGAAAGACCTGCACCCACCCACTTTCGGTGATTCTCCACTCAACCAGCGTGTCCATCGGGTGGTTGTCCTCAGGACGACCAACAAGGGCCTCGTACCATCGCTGCGCCACCTCGATGTCGGACACCGGCACCACGGCGAGAACCTGATCAATGGTCATACCTGGATCATTCCCATTCCTTGCCCGGTCGATCGTGCCTGCGCCGAGCGGTCATGTGGCCGAAATCGCGATGTGCCCTCACCGACACGGATCGAATCAGCCTGCTTACTTTGAAGTCTCCCTGCGACCAATTGTCCAGTAAAGAACCGAACCGCTGAGATTGGTGCTGGCGATCCACCACATCCACTTCTTGCCCCGGATTTCCGCAGGACTCCGGTGCCTCAGGTCGCGCCACATAAATGGAGTCACTGCGGCCCACACCAAGAGCGCAACGCCGACTATGGCGACCCGGTGATCCCTTTGACGCACGCTGCGATCATGGCAGCTCGTACTTCTCAGCGCCACCGATCGGCAACAAGAGTGCGTCGAGTGACTGAGGCCGAGGAGTCAGGATCCCTCAATGAGGGTTCAGCTCCGCCAATCGGGCCGATGTCACTCGCGGGGCGACCTTTCTCGGACAGGTCTCCAGGTCAACTTGTCGATGCCGTGTGCCGGGTTGTCGACTTCAACGCCGTCGACTCGGGGCGAGATCTCGTTATCCTCACCGCCTCAGCCCTGGCCTGATCCCTCGTCACGCTCGGCGGATCGTGGTACCACCAGCGCCGGATCGACCGTGGGCCCCAGCGCATCAGCGGCGTCTCGGACAATCTCGAGCAATATCACGCCAACATGGAATTGCCCAATACGACAAGGGGGCGAGGCGCGACCGATCTCGACCCAGAACTGGTAGCGCCGCCGCGCTGACCCGCGCAACTAGCGTGCGTGGTGCCATCGAGCCACGAACGACGCGGACAAAGGTCATGGAATTCGGTAGGAACCTCGTGCCGTTCGCGCTCAATGCCTGATCCCACGGTCGGCGGCCGGCGAGCGGGTTGCATACAGGCATCGCGCTCGGACGGCGCGACGAATCCCCCACGGCGATCACCATGCTGGGGGATCGAGCGCGTTCATGGGCGGAGAGACCTTCGGTCCGAAGAGCTACGAGGCGGCCGCTTCGGATCGATGGAATACCACCCAGCTGCCCCAGAGCGCCTCGCTCTCGATCGCTGACCACACCGCGCCAGGCGATTTGGCCACGATCGCATCCCACATGTCTGCGGTGGGCTGGTAGTAGGGCGCACCCTGCCCGAGCACGTTGACCAGATCACCGCCCTGTGGGGGTGAGCAACCTCTCCACCTCGTCGGTGAAGAGCGGTGCGTCGCCGATGACAATCACATCGAATGCACTGTTCGGGAACGGGAGTGTGCGTGCATCGGCCTGCACCTGACGGCGCGAGGGCGATCGCCGCATCATCATCATGGAGAGGTCAACGCAGATGACGCTTGTCCAGGCCTCTTGGAGATAGGACGTCAAGATTCCCGTGCCACTCCCGACTTCCAAACACCGCCCCGTTTTGGGGAGTGCGCCGCGGGCAAGCGCGTCGACGAGTGGTGCCGCACGATAGCCCTCGTTCGTCAGCCCAAGGTTAGGCCATCGCATCGAAGACCTCGGCCGTGGCCTTGGCGAGGTCTGGGGTCCAACTCGATGGATCGCGCAGAACCTGTGCCATCAACCGTTGCTTGTCAGACGCTTCGGGACGAACCGGCTTCCCGTCCGGCGATCCAACCCTCCGAGGAAGCGCCTTGATATTTCGGTCCATCGTTCTCGTGTGCGTCAAAACACACGTGACGCCAAGAACAAAGGACGCGTCCCACACCACGTCATGGTGTGAGTTCCGGGCAGAAGCAGCGACGTCTGCGTGCATTCAACTCCATGCACTGAGCTGGCCACGGCTTTGGGGCTGTCCACCGTGACCCGGGACCTTCGAGCGATGGAGGCAAAGCGGCCGGAACTGGCGCGCCACGCGGCGACTACAGCGACCAGTCGTCAACGACCGTCAAGTCCGTGAACTCAGGCGTGCCGTCGAAAATGTCCATCATGATCGACCTCGCTACCGAGAGCCCCTCTTGGCGGCGGGTGTCGTTCTCCCGTTCCCGCGCCTTTTCTTCACTTTCGAAGACCACGAACATGATGACTCGACTCGGGTCGTTCTGGTCGAGCGTCGCGGTTGAATGCACGAGCCCTGACCCCGGTTGTTCTGTTGCCTTGAGCTGGGCGATCACCTTCTCGATCTCGCCCTCTTTGCCTGGCTTCACACGCGCGGTGATCATTTGTGCCCACATTGCAACTCCCCTTGGTTGATGGAGATGCGCACGATAACCCTTTGAGGCTTCGCTCACGTTTGCGGCACCGCCGCGAATGATGGGTGATCCCGTTGTCGCGGGGGTGCGTGGGGAGCTAACCCTCAGTGCGCAGGACGCCGATTACTCGGACCCCGATCTCACCGTGCTCGATTCAGCGACGCCGCGGTCCGAGTCCGATGGCCCGGACGAAGTGGTTGATCTGGCGATTTCCCTCGCGGTAGATGGTGCGGCGGACCTGACGTTGCATCAACCCCTCAGTCCCGCCACTCAGGCCTCCTCGCTTGTAGCCGTGCTCGACCGCTTCGACATTGCCGAGGTCTCGGGCAAAGCGATAGAGCTGCGAACGAGTGGTACTCGCGCGTCCGCCTCCTCTTTGGACCTCCGGTCCGTCAAGATGATGCGTTCAACGATATTCGCCAGCATCGCGGGATCGTCGGTCGACTCCATCAAGGAAAGATCTTCGGGAGATACAGCAGCGCAGCCCATTGCGTGGTCATCGAAGGACCTGCGCCACGACAGCCACTCCTCACCCAATGGGTCCTCACCATGCTCCTCGACGGCATTGACGAGCGCGACAATGTCGATCACACCGTTCACTCCCACGTCGTATTCGATGAACAGCATGTCGTGACCGGTTGGCCTATGTGAATTCCGCGAACGCTATGGGGTAGTTGTCGTTGTCGTCGTTGTTGGCGGGGCGGTGGTGGTCGTCGGCGGAGGCGCCGTGGTCGTGGTCGTCGCGACCGTGTTCGGGGGCACCGTGGTGGTGATATGGATCGGAACCGTGGTTGAACTGGTCGTTGTGGTCGTGGTCTTCGATGAGTTCGAATGGGTGACCACCAGCGCGATCACGATCGCAGCAATGGCGATGATGACGGCCACGATGATGATCGTGCGGCCGGTGATACCAGCGGGCGGCTTCTCGTCCGGGGTGGGACCCGGTTGGGCGCCCGGGCTACCTGGCGGAGGCGTGCCAGGCGGATTTCCCGGTGGTTGTGGGGGTTCGTAGGTCACGGATCCCACGGTACTCGGGCCGACTCGTCAACCAGGGTATTTCCAGAGTCCGGCCCACCGTTGGAGGCCGTGCTGCGTGCGAGTGCCCGTCTGCCCCATTTCTCGTCGGAAAGTCGCTGACCCGCTGACGCATCGGTGTCAGAAGATCGCTGACGACGGCATGGGCGAGTTCAACGGAGTCGTCATGAGCGCACGAGTCCGCCAGAGAGCCCACGCCACTACGAGACGACGTGACCGTGGAGCTCAACGCGCACCGCAACTTGCGGGTAAACCTTGAGCATCAACATGCTGGGTGGCTTCATGCCGAACTCGCGGATGTCAAAGACGTAGTCACCCTTCATCGCAATGGCCGTGCCGCCCCGAAACTCGATGGACATGTCGTGCTCGAATGTCCGGGTTTGCCCGTGAAAGGAGAGGTCGCCGACCACCAGATAGCGTCCCGTTTCGCCGGTCGCGGTGAAGTCGGTGATGCGGCCGGTAATGGTGGGGTATTTCTTGGCGTC
The DNA here is from genome assembly GCA_963800725.1 of uncultured Acidimicrobiaceae bacterium. Taxonomy (GTDB): domain Bacteria; phylum Actinomycetota; class Acidimicrobiia; order Acidimicrobiales; family RAAP-2; genus Bog-473. The sequence continues at coordinate 8,973 of CAWDCE010000013.1, forward strand.
AATGCGCCGCTTGAGCTCGCGGTCATAGAGCTGGTTGCCCGATGTGAGGCGATCGACCGACAACGCCAGCTCCCCGCTGACCGGATGCGACAGGTCCACCGCACCGTTGGGGTCTGCCACCATCTCGACCCAGCCCTCCAGGCCGCGGGTCTCGGTCTGAAGGGGGTGCAGGTTTGAGCGCGCGTCAACCCAGACGCACGATCGTTCGGCATCGAAGGTGTAGCGGGACGGCGACATCGCGTTCCTCGGGATCGGTGGCTGATCTATCGGTTGGCTCACACCATAAGCGCCACCCGAACATTGGGTACCGATTCGGGTTGCCTCGGCCCCTACGCCGTCGGGGGTGCGGGCTGTTCGAATGCGGCGTCGCGATCGCGGACGGCGTTGCGCAATCCGACTTCACTGATCCGCTGGCTGAAGGCCAGTGCCTCGGGTGACTGGTGCCCGAGCGCGTCGTTGAGGGCGGCAAACCGCTGCAGCGCCGAGCGGCCCATCAGCTCGACACCCATGTTGACGACCCGTTTGTTGGCGATGAGGAGATTTCGCCCGATCAATGCCATGCGCGTCGCCAGCGCGAGGGCGGCCTGTTCGAGCTCCGCCGCCGGCACGGTGTCGACGACGAGGCCCAGTTCTTTGGCCTGGGTGCCCGAGATGGTGTCGCCCGTCAACAAGAGGCGTTTGGTCCACTGGGGCCCGAGGTTGTACAGCCACATGTTGGTCGGTGGGACCCCCATCGAGCGCACCGGCGGGAAACCAATCTTGGCATCCTCGGCCGCAATCACCAGGTCACAGTGCAAGGCCAGATCGGTGCCGCCGGCGAGGCAGTTCCCTTGCACCGCGGCGATCACGGGGATGGGGCAATCCCAGATGTGGGCCCACCCCGACGCCAGGTCCATCATGGCCGAGACGTCGTCCTCGATGGCTTCGTGCGGGGTGAAATCACCGGCTCGACGTCCTCGGCGATGAAGCCGTACCCCGATGAGAACGAGCGGCCGGTACTTGCGATCACGACCACGCTCGTCCCCTTGTCCCGCTCGGCCTGGTCCACCGCATCGAGGATCTCGCGTACCGACTTGGGCGTCAGGGGGTTGTGATGGTCGGGACGGTTCAACGTCAATCGGCGAACGAGGCCGATCTGTTCGACACGAAGCGTGGCGAACTCCGTCGTCATGGGGCGCTCCTTTGTGGGGTATCGCTGATGAGCTGGGCCTTTTGGACCTTCCCGGCCTCGTTGCGCGGGAGTGAGTCGATCACGCTAATGCGCCGGGGCACTTTGTAGTCGGCCACACGTCGGCGCAAGTGGTCCGAAATGTCGCTCACCGTGGCGGTGGCGCCGCTCCGCAAGACAATCCACGCGGCCACGTCCTCGCCCAGTACCTCATGCGAAATACCCGCCACCGCCGCATCGACGACATCAGGGTGGCAGAACAACGCGGCCTCCACTTCTCCGGGGGCAATGTTGTGTCCGCCGCGAATGATGATCTCTTTTTGCCGGCCGACGACCCAGAGAAATCCGTCGTCATCGATGTAACCGAGATCCCCGGTGTGGAGCCACCCGTCGACCCACGTATGTGTCGATGCCTCGGGGTCGTCGAGATACGCCCGTTTCGCCCCATCGCTCGACACGGTGATTTCTCCGGTCGTCCCGTCGGACACCTCGTCACCGTCGGCAGAGACGATCCGCACCCGAACTCCGGGCAGCGGTCGCCCGACCGAGCCGAGGTGCGCACCGTCATCGCCGGGGGGAGTGGCCGACACGGCCCCGAACTCGGTCATGCCGTAGCCGCACATGACCACGGCGTGGGGGAGTGCGGCACCGAAGTGCCCGAGGGTGGCGGTGGCGATCGGCGCACTTCCGATATTGACGGCGAACAGGCTTGAGAGGTCGGCTCGGGAGAAGTTCGGGTCGGCCACGATCAGCTGCACCATCGCGGGGACCAAAAATGCGGCGACCGGGCGATCCGTCGATACGACGTCGAGCCAGCGGGCCGGGTCGAATCGGGGGAGGAACCATCCACTCAATCCGCCCCGCATGGGTCCGCATATCAACAATGACCCACTCGTGGTCGAAAAGGGGGATGACGTGAGAAAGCCGAGGCCGTGCCATGACGACGGCACACGGTCGCGGGCGGAGAGTCCGCCATGGCGGACGACGACGCCCTTTGGGTCACCGGTGGTGCCAGAGGTGTACATGATGTCGGCGACGTCGTCTTCATCGATGATGTGGTCAATGTCCTCGGCGTTGTCGCTGCACAGCTCGCCCAACGTGTCGTGGCCGGTGTCGGTGGCTCCGACGGAGCCGACCACACCGATGCCCGTGGCCAGCTGGGGATGGGTGGTGAGTATCGAATCGGTGGCCAGGAGTGCACCGACACCTGCATGGTCGAGGATCGACAGCAGCTCGTGCCCACTCAGGCGGGTGTTGAGGGGAACGGCAATCGCACCCAGACGATGGACGGCCATGTAGGAGATCAGCCATTCGAACGGCTGGTCGGCGGTGATGGCGAGGGCCACACGTGTGCCCGGCCGCACCCCGTGCTCCCCCAAGCCGCGAGCCAGCCGGTTGGCGTCAAGGTGCCACGACGAGTTGGTGAGCTCGGTCCCGTCGGCGAGGTTCTTCCAGGCCACCGCGTCTCCGAACTCGTCAGCCATCGCCGCCAGCAGGTGCGGTTGGAGCATCGTCACGGCACTGCGATTGCCACGAGCACTAGTACGCGGGGCCGCCTTCGAGGATGGTGCGCGGGTTGCGCACCATCATTATCTCAATGTCGGCGTCACTGATGCCGCTCATGCGCATGGCCGGGAGCACATCGTCGGGGATGTGGGTCCAGCGCCAGTTCTTCGCGGCCTCCGACATTGCACGGGGGAACCAGTCGACAACGCACATGGCGTCATGCGAGAGCACGATCCTCGACGCCAGTCCTCGATCACAAAGTCGCGCCACGGCGTCGATGCGTTCTTGGAGGGTGAATCCCATGAGGCCGAAATGATCGAATCCAAGGAACGAGCCGTTGTCGATCAACTCGAGGTGGTAGGCGGTGTTGAGCGTGCCCCCGCAATGACCGATCACCACGCGAGACAGGTCGACGCCTTCTTGCCGGAAGATCCGCTGTTGCTCGAGGCCCCAGGGTTCAGGAGGGGTCGGCGTATGCGTGGTGATCGGGACTCCGGTGGCTCGATGCGCCTGTGCCACGGCACGTAGGACGCGTTCGACGCCTGGTGTCAGGCCGGGACGGTCGGTGGCGCATTTGAGGATGCCGGCCCGCACGCCGGTGTCGCCTATTCCCTCTTGGATCTCGCGGATGAACAAATCGGTCATTGGTTCAGGGCCGCCCATCACCGTTCCCGGACCGCGGAAGTGAAAGAACATCGGCACGTCGTTGTAGGTGTAGACGCCGGTCGCCGCCACCACATTGATTTCGGGAACCAGCTCGGCAATGGACTTGATCCTTGGGATGTAGCGGCCCAACCCGATGACCGTGAGATCGACCAGGGTGTCGATGCCGCTGCGCTTGAGCTCTCCCAACTTGCGCACCGCACGGGCTTGCTCGGTCTCTTCGGCCCATTCTTGTGAGGTCTTTTCGATGTCTGGGCTCAGCACGAAGATGTGCTCGTGCATGAGGGTGGCGCCGAGGTCGGTCCCCGAAACGGGTCCCAACACGGTGTTCACCAGGGACATCGGGCTCCTCTCAGCGCACGTCTCTCGGGGCGACTCTGTAGGGACAACCGTAGTTGGACCGCCTCTTCGACGCTGAGGAAAATGTCCCAGCGGACACACAGGAGATCCTGCGCTCGTCGCCAAACGACGGTGGTTCGATGGACTCGTTCCCGACACCGAGGTCCTCCCCATGCGACAACCCATCGATCCCCCGACACCGGAGTCCCGGAACCGGGCCAGCGTTCGGCTCCGGCGACTTACCCGGGCCACGGCGGTGGGCGCAGTATCGGCCACCGCCCTGATCGGGCTGGCGGTGGCCAAAGAACATCCGGGCGCCACCAATGCTGCGACAAGCAATTCGAGCGCCACGGCCACTCCCACGACGACCACGGCGCCGGCCTCGAGCTCGGCGTCGTCATCGGCGTCGTCATCGACGTCGGGTGCGACTTCGGCCGGGGCCACCACGGCCACGAGCACGGCCCCGACCACCACCACCACGACGCCGAGGGTGACGTCTGGGGGAACCTCGAGGTGACGACGGCGACCGATGCCTCGTTGGCGACCGCAGCGCGGTCGCGTTCATGGAAGGCGATCGGGACCACCGCGGTGATTGTGGTGGAGCGCCCGCAGCACGTCGTGACCGCGGAGCGCCTGGCGCGGGCCGAGATCGACCGCTTCGATCGAGCGTGTAGCCGATTCCGCGGTGACGCAGAGTTGGCGATGCTCCACGCACACTCGGGCCGCACGGTCACGGTGAGTCCGACCCTCTTTGAGGCCCTCGATGTGGCCTGCGACGTGGCACGGCGCACGGCGGGAGCGGTGGACCCGACGATTGGCAACGCCATTTCGGCACTCGGGTATGACCGCGACTATGACGAGGTGCTGGCGCGTCGCACGCGTGGGCGTGCGAGTACCGCGCACGTGGTCGGCTACTGGCACATCCATCTCGACCGGGGTCGGCGCACGGTGCGCATTCCCCGTGGCGTTCGTCTGGACCTGGGTTCATCGGCGAAGGCGCTCATTGCGGATCGCGCAGCCGCGCGAATTGCCGACGCCGTTGACGCAGGTGCGCTGGTCAGCATCGGCGGCGATGTGGCCGTGGCTGGAACGCCTCCGCCCGGGGGCTGGGCCATCGGGATCGCCGAAGAATCGCGAACGCCGGTCGATCAGGTCGACCAGGTCGTGGCGATCACCCAAGGGGGCCTGGCCAGTTCGGGTCCATCGGTGCGGCAATGGCAGATGGGCGGGACCACCCACCACCACATCATCGACCCGGCCACCGGGCGATCCGTTGATCCGTACTGGACCCTCGTGTCGGCCACCGGTGCGAGCTGTGTCGATGCCAACGCCGCCACCACCGCCGCCCTCGTGTGGGGCGCCGACGCCGTCGATCGCCTCGCACCGCTCGGCCAATCAGTCCGGCTGGTGCGGGCCGACGGGCGGGTCGTGTTGGTCAACGGGTGGCCGGGCGAGGAAGCCCGATGAGCTCGACGGCCCTTTGGTACACGACCAGAGCGACCGGCATCGTTGCCCTGGTTCTGTTGAGCGCCACCATGGTCTTGGGCCTGGCCACCACCAATCGGGCCAAGTCCCCCAAGTGGCCAGGATTTGCCCAACAAGAGATCCACCGCCGGGTCTCCCTCCTCGCCGTGGTGTTCTTGGGGATCCATGTCCTCACCAGCGTGCTCGACACCTACGTGTCGATCCCCTGGGCCTCGATCCTGGTGCCGTTCACCTCTTCGTACAACAGATTTTGGGTAGGGGTCGGCACCGTCAGCCTCGATCTGATGGTGGCGGTGTTCGTGTCGAGCCTTTTGCGGTCCCGGATCAAGCCGGGTACCTGGCGGGCCCTGCACTGGTTGGCGTACCTGTCGTGGCCGATCGCCCTCGCCCACACGTTCGGCATGGGCACCGACGCCAAGGAACCCTGGGTTCTTGTGCTCGGTGTGGTCTGCGTCTTGTTCGTCGCAGGCGCGCTGGTGTGGCGCCTCGTGGTCACCCAAGGCCAGCGGCGCATCCGCTCGACCGCCGCCGTGCCAGGCGAGGCCCGCAAACACCTGGCCCAAACCCCCAATGATCGGATCACCCGTGTCCACTGAGGTCAGCCCCCCGCTCACCGCCACCGACCGCTACAGCCTGCTCGGCTACCCGAGCGATCTGGCGTCGTATCGCCGCGCACTCGGTCCGCTCCCGATCCCCGGTGTGATCGACGGGACCTGGCAGGAGAGATTGGCGACGGCCATCGAGTCCGCCGGGCTGACCGGGCGCGGCGGCGCCTCGTTCCCGACCGCAGCGAAGCTCGCTTCGGCCACTCGGGCATCTTCGAATGCGTTCATTGTGGTCAACGCCATGGAAGGCGAACCCGCCAGCGACAAGGACAAGGTGCTCTTGACCCGGGCGCCCCATCATGTCCTCGATGGTGCGCAGTTGCTCGCCGCGGCCAGCGGCGCGACACGGATCATTGTCTGCGTGCCGATGGGAAGAGACGCCATCGCCGCCTCGCTGTGGCGAGCCATCGCGGAACGGGCCGCGGCTCGCGACGACCGTGTCACCGAAGAAGTGGCGCGTCCCCCGGACCGCTTTGTGGCCGGCGAGGAGTCCGCCCTCGTCAAATGGATCGACTCGGGGGAGTCATTGCCGACGTTCCGGGTGGACAAGTCTCGACCACTCAAAATTGGCCGGCGGACGGCCTTGGTGCACAACGCCGAGACGCTGGCGCATGTGGCCATGATCGCTCGGCTCGGTCCGGTGGCCTTTTCGGCCCGCGGGATGCCAGAAGAGCCTGGCACCACTTTGGTCACCGTGAGCGGCTCGGTGGCCCAGCCCGGAGTCGTCGAGGTCGACCGGGGCACGCCGTTGATCGAAATTGCACAGCGGGGCACGCTGACCGAGCAGCCCCAAGCACTGTTGGTGGGAGGCTACGGCGGCACCTGGTTGGGGCCCGAGCACTTCTCGATGCCCTACGCGTCGTTCGCGTTGCGCACCGTCGGGGCAGTCGCCGGCCCCGGCATCATCGTGGCCCTCGGTACATCGGCCTGCGGAATGGCCGAGTCGGCCCGCATCGCCCGCTATGGAGCGGAGCAAGGTGCGGGGCAATGCGGACCGTGCGTCTACGGGCTCCCCGCCATCGCCGACGACCTGGCGCGCATCGCGTGCGGCCGGGCCGATCCCCACGCGGTCGAAGTCCTGCGACGGCGGCTCGACCAGGTGGACGGCCGAGGGGCCTGCCGCCATCCCGATGGCGTGGTGGCCATGGCCAAAAGCGCCCTCGATGTCTTCGCCGACGACCTCGCCGCCCACTCGCATGGTCGGCCGTGCAGCCGTTGGCAAGTGCCCACCCAACTCCGCTTCCCGCATGCAATGGAGGTCTGAGATGCCCGCTGTACGCCTGTCGGTCGATCCCGTGGCCTGTGATGCCTACGGCTATTGCGCCGAGCTGCTCCCAGAAGCCGTCACGCTCGACGAATGGGGATACCCGATCCTCGACGGCCGGGCGCTCCCCCCTCAGTTGGTAGCCCAGGCACAGCGGGCAGCACGCGATTGTCCGCGCCGCGCCATCACGCTTCGGCGAGCGAGCTGATCCGCTGGGCCACAATGGAGGCGCATGAACCCGTGCCTCGAATGTGGCTTCACCTACGGTGCCCTGGACCGCAGCGAACTGGTGGTGGCGCTGCATTCGACGGGGCCAGGGTTGGCGGGAGCGATCCGGGGCTGCGACCGCGGTCTCCTCACCCGGCGCCGTGGTCAACAATGGTCGGCGCTCGAGTACGTATGTCATGTGCGCGATGTGTTCTTGATGCAACACGATCGCCTGATCGTCGCTCTCGTGGAGGACACCCCGTCGTTCAAGCCCATGTATCGAGACCAGCGGGTAGCGTTTGACGGGTACAACGAGCAGGATCCCGATTTGGTGGCCGATCAAGTCGCCATGGCGACCGCGCTCTTCGCGAACGACGTGGCGCGCCTCACGAATGAACAGTGGCCCCGGCCGCTCGTGTACAACTTTCCGGCGCCGAGTCAGCGTGACGTCGAGTGGATGGCGCACCACAGTCTCCACGAGGGCGTGCATCACCGAATCGACGTCGATCGGATTTTGGGGCTCACATGAGCCGGTCCGATCCGCCTGAGGTCGACATCCGCTCGGCCATTCTGGCCGATGCCGCAAGATTGGTCGAACTCCTCGATTTCGGTGCACTGGTCGTGGGCCGAGAGGACCCGAGCGACCTAGACCCCTATCGAAGGGCGCTCGACGAGATCGCGAACGGGCCCGGGGATCTCTTGGTGGCCGAATGTGACTCGCAAGTGGTCGCCATGTGTCAGCTCGTCGTCTTCCGACACTTTCAATCCCGAGGGGCGCGGTGTGCCGAAATCGAGTCGGTCCATGTGCATCCGGAATTTCGTGCCCAGGGGATCGGTCACGTCCTGATGGCCGCGGCCATCGAGCGGGCCCGCCAACTCGGGTGCGCTCGTGTGCAACTGACGAGCAATGTGTATCGGCCACAGGCCCACCGTTTTTACGAGTCCTTGGGCTTTTCGCCCTCCCACGTCGGCTTCAAGCTCACGCTCCGTTGACGCCTGACAGCGGCTGAGTGTCGCAGAGCTCACGCCACCCCGCCGCCGTCAGTGCGTAGTGCGCGACCGCCCCGTTGGTAAAGATGCGCGACCACCGGGGCTGGATCAAGGTGGCCATCGTGGCGGCCAACGTCGGCACGATGGTGCGCCAATCGTGGGCCATTGGGAGCAATTCCTCCGTCGAATCGCGGTAGACGCCTCGGTGGCTCATCGCCTCGACGATCTCGGAAGCGACATCTCGTCGGCGTCCATTGCGCTGGGCGGCGCCCAGGATGGACAGGAGGAGCTGGTGGGTCCGCACTCCTTGGTGCGAGGGACCCTCGGGTTGGGCCACGGTGCCGACGGCGACGCCAAGGAGCGCCGCGACCAGGTCGGTGCCCGCTGCGTAGGCGTTTGCGGGTTCCACCAACCTCGGGTTGACGTCGATGATGAACGCGCACCCGTCGGCCACAATGGCGTCGACCGACAGCGCGCCGTGCCATTGCGTGGCGTCGCCGAGTCGCTCAAGTTCGTCTCGTAGGCCGAGAACCGCGATGCTCGTCTTGGCGCACGCACTGCCGTTGGCGCCTTCTCGCGTCCGCTCGTTGGCGGCGAAGGCCACGAGGGAGCCCGAGTCGAACACGCACTGCGCCATGACGAAGTCGCCGTCGATGGCCTCTTGGATCACCAGGCCAACATCATCGACACCGCCGGGGCCGCACCAGCGGTGCACCGCGGCGTTCAAGGTGTCGGGATCGTCCACGCGCACGACGCCGGTTGATCCGGTAGCCACCGCAATCTTCACGTAAGCAGGGAAAGTGGACCACTGGCGCGCCTGTGCGGCTGTGTGCACGACGATGCTGCGCGGCTGGGTCAAACCAAGTTCGACGAGGGTGGCGCGAGCGGCGACCTTGTCTTGGAGACCTAGGAGCGAATGGAACGGTGGCACCGCGGTCGCAATGTGCAAGCGCTGCAGGCGGGGGAGCTGATGCGACAGCACGCTGACCTGTTCTTGGGTCGGAAAAATCACGTCGGCCCCCGTGCGCGTGGCGCAATCGATGAGGGCGTCGAACCAGGCCAAGGGGTGCTCCCCGAACCCCGGACCTCGCTCGAGTCGGGCAACGTGGCGGGTGAAACGGGCCAAACAGATCGGGCCCGAGACCATGGCGGTGACTTCATGACCCATTTGGTCAAGTCGGGTGGCGACTTGGCGTGCGGTCAGCCCCGCGCCATCGGTGAGGAGGATGCGCATTCCTTCAGTCTATATCGTAAGCATATAGAGAAAACAAATATAAGTGCAGTTCGGCGGCGTACTGATTCATAATGTAAGTGTGTAATCTTGTAAGTATGAATATGAACACCAGAGATCAACACGCACACCGGGGCGGCCGCCGAGGCAGCGGACGCCGAGCAAATCAAAATCCGCCCTTGAGCCCCGAACAAGAACGCCTGATCGGGGCCTGGTTCGCCGGGCGGATTCCCGACGGATGGTTCGAAGGACCGGTCGGTATCGAAGTCGACCCCGACGAGATACAGGTCGTCGGCACGCTGGCGGCACCCGAGCTGCCCGAGGGATCGAGCGCCGAAGAGGTGGCGGTCGCGGAGCGCGCACGTATCGACGGCTACCGCGAAGAATCGCGCGAAGCCCGCATGCGCATCGCCGACGAGGCGCAGCCGTCGTTTGGCCGTACGGTGTCATGGGGCGCCCAATGCGGCGGTTCACGCGTCCTGTTCACCGTGGCCGGGGTGCCGGTCATGACCAGGCTCCGCCTGGCCGAGCGTCGGGTCCTCGACACCTTGATCGACGCCGGCGTCGCCCGCAGTCGCAGCGAGGCCTTGGCCTGGAGTGTCCGACTCGTTGCCGAACACGAAGGCGATTGGATCCAAGAGCTGCGTGACGCCATGTCCTCGGTCGAAGCGGTTCGCGCCCGTGGCCCGAAGGGTGCTTCCTCGGACTGACCGAGCGCATGGGCGATACTGTCGCGGTGGGAAGACCGGCCCGAATCGATCGCGTGGCGGTGCTTGCCGCCAGCTTGGCTGTAGTCGACGAACGGGGCCTCAGCGCGCTGACCATGTCGGCCGTCGCCGATCGATTGGGCGTGACCGCCATGGCGCTCTACCGCCATGTGGAGAACAAGGCCGACCTCCTCGACGCAATTGTCGAGCAGATCCTCTTGGAAGTCCCGCTCCCCAGCCCCGAGACTCCGTGGCCCGACCGCCTCTCCGCGCTCGGCGCGCGGGACCCGGATGGCTGCGTTGCGCCATCCGGGCGCCTTCGGGCTCTTGTTGCAGCGCGCCGCGGTCACCCCAGGTGCGCGGCGCACCCGCGACGTCGTCTATGCGGCGCTCCGGGAGGCCGGATTTGGCGAGGACGACGTCGTGCAGTTGGAGCGACTGCTCTCGACCGCCATTCTCGGGTTTGCGGCCAGCGAAGCGGGAGGGCGCTTCGCCGCTCACACCTCCGAGCAGCTCGACGCCGACTTCGCCCGGCTCCAAGCCCTGCTGGCCTCCGCCATTTCTGACGCGCTGGCTGCGAAAACGCCCTGACGTCCTACCATGGCGCATGGGACATTTTCATCAGGTCACCGACGAGTTGCGGGCGCCGTACCGGGAACTGAGCGAGGCGATCCCCGAGGTGATGGCCGGGGCCAACGCCATGCATGTGGCCGCCATGGCCGACGGTGTGCTCTCGGCGAAGACCAAAGAGCTCATCGCCCTCGCCATCTCGATCACCCGTGAGTGCGACGGCTGTATCTCGGCCCACGCTCGTGGTGCGGTCCGTCGCGGCGCGACGGTTGAAGAGATCACCGAGATGATCGGCGTGGCCATCTCGATGAACGGCGGTCCGGGCACGGTGTGGGGACCACGTGCCTTGGCGGCCTTCCATGAATACGCCGATACGTGACCGATCGCACACCCAGCTAGGCGTTCACCGCCACGTCGGACACCGTCGTGCTCGGCTGGCGCGGCGGATCGTCGAGGTGGCGTGGCCACAGGTGTTTGGCCAGCACCACGTTGGTCTGGCCGGCATAGACAAAGAGCTGTGAGCCGAGCGAGAGCCAGAAGATCAAGCCGAGCACAATGGCGAAGAATCCGTAGAGCTGGGTGGTGTGTCGCAGGACATGGTTGACCAAGAGGCCGCCGATGGATTCGAGGACGGTCCATCCAACGCCGCCGATGAGGGTGCCAGCGAGCAGTGACCGACCCGCCGTCCCCGCCGGGGCCAGGATCTTGAACGCCAGGTAGTAGGCGACGAGATTGACGGCGCCGGCGCCGACCAGTGTGAAGATCCAGTAGGCGGCGGGCGATGCGTGCAAGCTGCTCCCGCTGATGGTCGAGATTCCGGCCAGGACCGCGCTGCCGATCACGGCGAGCGCAATGGTCCCGAGCAACATGAGACCGCGAATTACCCGGCCGAACAGCGTGGCTTCTTGATGGCGTGGCACCTCCCACATCACGGCACTGGCGAGCTGGATGGTATTGGTGACCCCTAACGATCCCCAAAGCAAGCCAATCGCGCTCACGATGAAGGCCCAGGGCGTCGCCTTGTGGAGGGATTTGATGCTCGAATCGAGGTGCTGGCCGACGACCGGAAATTGCGAGAGGGCGGAGTTCACGATCTCTTGCTCGGTGTGGGAGTTGGGCCCGACCAAGAGGCCCACGATCGTCACGAAGAGGAGCAGGAGCGGAAAGACGGCGAGGAAACCGTAAAAGGTGATCAGCGCCGCGAGGGACCCGCTGCGGTCGTCGCCGTACTTCTTGATGACCGCCACCGCCACAGCGGCAGGCGTGAACGAGCGTTGCCATCGATCGACGCGACGCAGCAAGCTCCGCCAGAACGTCAGGGTGCGACCGCCACCGGGGTGAATCGGCACTCGAGGTGCTTGATGCCGTTGATGAACGGGGAGCGCAACCGGTCGGGCTCACCGACACTTTCGATGTCGGGGAGCCGCTCGAAGAGTTGACGGAACATCACGTTGATTTCTTGGCGGGCCAGGTGAGCACCGAGGCAGAAGTGCGGCCCCGCGGCCCCGAATCCGATGTGCGGATTGGGGTCTCGACGGACATCGAAGGTGTAGGGATCATCAAAGACGTCCTCGTCGCGATTGGCCGAGTTGTAGAACAAGATGACCTTGTCGCCCTGCTTGAGGGACTGGTCCCCGAGCACGGTGTCGGTGGTCACTGTCCTGCGCATCCAGATCACCGGGGTGCCCCAGCGCACGATCTCATCGACCCCGGTGGCAGCAATACCGCGGGGATCGGCCTGCCACAGCGCCCGCTGCTCGGGGTGGTGGGTGAGGGCCAAGAGACCGTGGCTGATGGCGTTGCGGGTGGTCTCGTTTCCAGCCACCACCAAGAGGATGAAGAATGAGGCGATCTCCGACGAGGTGAGCGCCTCGCCGTCGATGTTGGTGTTGATGAGTGCGGACGTGACATCGTTGGTCGGGTGACCGATCCGGGTCTCGGCGAGTTCGGTCATCAGCACGTTGAGTTCTTGGGCCGCCATCATGAAGGCCATCAAGGGGTCGGCACCTTCGGGCACGAATTCGGGATCCCCGTTGCTCAAGATGATGTTCGAGGACCGGAATACGGTGTCGTAGTCCGATGCCGCGATGCCCATCATGTCGCAGATGATCTCGAGGGGGAGCCGTGCCGCCACTTCGGTGACGAAGTCACAACCGCCCGATTCGGCCACCCGATCGATGACGCTGTTCGCCACGAACTCGATCCGGTCCTCGATGCTCTTGATCATCCTCGGATTGAACGCGGCCGAGACGATCCGGCGCAGGCGCGCGTGCCTCGGGTTGTCGGTGTTGATCATCGAACCGAAGAATTCGAGCATCTCGTCGGGGAGGTCCGAGATGCTGGTCGCGCCCTGACCCGAAGCGAAGATCTCGGGATGGCGACTGGCCTGGGTAATGTCGGCGTGCCTGGTCAACGCGTAATACCCCGGACCTTTGGGTATCACCATGGAGAGTTCGGCGGGAATCTCGGGCTCTTGGTAGAACGGCATCGGGCGCTCCCGGCGCAACAATGCGAATGCCCCCTCGCGCTCTTCCCACGGTCGAGTCCAAAAATCCATGTCCGACAGATCGATTTCGTCGACACTGAGCACTTCGGTGGGTTCCACGCTAAGGAGCCTACCCAGCGTCCCTAAGCTCAATCCTCATGTGCGACACGCTGTGCGGACCCAGTGCGGGCGGGATGGTGTTTGCGAAGAACTCCGATCGCCCGATCGGCGAGGTCCAGCTGGCCGTGCCCTTCGGACGGAGGGCGACGGCGGGGTGCACCCTTCGCACCCAGTACCTCTCCATTGGGGACACCGGGGCTCACGCCGCGCTGGTCTCGCTGCCCACCTGGCTGTGGGGAGCCGAGCACGGTGTCAACGAGTACGGGGTGGCGATCGGTAACGAACGGGTCAGCACCGTGCACCAGGCGCGCCTGGCCAAGCCCGCCTTGATCGGGATGGATCTGGTGCGCCTCGGACTGGAACGGGCCCGCTCGGCCGAGTCGGCCGTCGAGATCATGACCGAGCTGCTGTCGGTGCACGGGCAGGGCGGCATCGCCGACGCCACCCACGCTGAGGCCTACGACTCATCGTTCCTCATCGCCGACGCCGAGGGTGCCTACGTGCTCGAGACTTCGGGGAGCAGCTTCGTCGTCGCCCCGTTCCCGGGCGGCACCGCTATCTCGAACCGTCTCGGTCTGGGCACGAACTGGACCCAATCCTCCGACGACCTCGATCCCGGCGACGACTTCGATGCGTACCGCGACCAGCGCGAGGACACCACCTTTGCCGACGTGCGGTTGCGGGCCAGCGATGCGTTCTTGGCGACACAACGCGACGTGGGTCTGACGCCGCGGGCGATGGCGGCGCACTTGCGCGACCACGGGCACGGCCCGTGGGGTGCGCCTGGAGCGGACGGATCTGCGGTGCCGCCGCCCGCCGAGCTCGGTGACGACCTCAGTGGCATCACCGTGTGTATGCACGCCCGGGACATCAGCGTCACCGCCGCGTCGCTCATCGCGGTGATCCCGAGCGAGGTCGGCGACGGTGCGCCGGTGCGGGCCTATGTGGCGCTCGGGAGTCCGTGCGTGAGCATCTATCTCCCCGCCTTCCCAGCCACGGTCGCTGGACCGCCACTGTTCGTGCCGAGACAGCTCTCCCATGAGGCGATGTGGCGGGCCGTCGACACACTGCGCGGCTGCGTTGAGGCGAATCCCGCGTTGATTCACGAAGTGCGCTCCGTACTCGGGCCGGTCGAAAGTGAACTCTGGGCCGAGGCCGACGACATCGCGCAACGGCCGGGGCTGTGGAATCGGGTCGGTGAGTCGTGGGGCGAGCGTGCGTCCGATGCGCTCTCCATCTGCATCAGCCGTTACACATCCCCTGACCTGGGCTGATCCGCCGATACACTCGCTCGTAGGGACAACCGGGTTCCAACTCGCCAAGGAGACACCGATGTCAACCGTCATGACTGCCGACGAAATTGCCCTAGGGGATGAGGTTTCCTCAAAGTTGGAGAAGCTCTGGGGTTGGTACCTGACGGGGGGATCCTCTCGGTCATCTTCGGGTTCATCGTCATCAGCTACAAGAACGTCAGTGTCACCGTCTTGATCTACTTCGCCAGCGCCTACTTCATCGCGGTGGGAATCTTCATGATTGTCGGATCACTCGGGATGCTCAAGCACCGGTGGCTCCTCGCCACCATTGGAGTGCTGTGGATCGCGGCCGGGATCGTTGGCTTCGTGTGGCCGCACATCACCGTCTACATCATCGCCATCTTGATTGGCTGGTCGTTCCTGGTCTTCGGCGTCGTCGACATCATCCACTCGTTGTCGCGACGGCATCTGCCGCACTGGTGGATCCAGTTGATCCGCGGTGTTGCATCGGTTGTCATTGCCTTCTTGGTCATTCGCCACCCGGGGGGAACGCTCACCGGCATCGTGATCCTGCTCGGCATCTGGGCCATATTGTTCGGCGTCATCGAGATCGCGGGCGCCTTTTCTGCACGCCACGCCGTACGCGACTGGGACGCGCTCAAGGCGCAACAGGTCCACTAGGTCGGGTCCGCACCGTGCGCTTCGCAAGCTTCTCGATTCCCGCGGGCGAGGATCCCGACGAGATCCGGACCGGCCTCGTGCTCGACACCGAGGTGCTCGACCTCGGCGATCCTGCCGTCGGGTTGCCGACGTCGATGCGCCAGCTGCTCGCGCTTGGCGAAGCCGGGCTCGATCGAGCGCACGCCGCATCGGCGACCACCGCGGTGCGGCACCCGATCGAGTCGGTGCGACTGCGCGCGCCGGTCCCGGACCCACCGACCATCTTGGCCATCGGCATGAATTACCGTGCCCACGTCGCGGAGATGGGTCGTGAGCCCCCCGAATACCAGTACTGGTTCAACAAGCAGCGCACGGCCATTGCCGGGCCGGGCGACCCGATCGTGATCCCAAGCGTGTCGAACATGGTCGATTACGAAGGCGAGTTGGCCATGGTCATCGGCCGACGATGCCAACACATCCCGGTCGATCGGGCCATGGAGGTGGTGGCCGGCTTCACCATCATCAACGACGTGAGCACCCGGGACTGGCAATGGCGTACTCCGACCTTCACGATGGGCAAGTCGTTCGATTCGCATGCCCCGTGTGGACCGTGGATGACGACGACCGACGAGGTGGGGGACCCGGGCCAGCTTGCCGTGCGTACCTGGGTCAACGACGACCTGCGACAGGACTCGACCACGTCGGACCTCATCTTCTCGTGTGCCGACATGATCGCGTACCTGACGTCGGCCTTTCCGCTCGAGGTCGGCACCATCATCGCTGACCGGCACACCGGCGGGGGTCGGTGCGGGCCGCCAGCCACCGAGCTTCCTCCAAGACAGCGACGTGGTCCGGATCGAAATAGACGGCATCGGCGAGTTGACCAATCCGGTCGTCCAAGGGCCCGATCCCGTGCCTGTGGGCCTCGAGGAGTACGCCTAAGGTCACGAATGGCTCCCGGCGCGGCACAATGGGGGGGTGACAAATATCGAGACGCAGATCAGCGACGAAGAGCGATCCGAGCGACTCGCCAAGCTCTCGGGCATCATTGACTTGATGCGCCCCGCCGTCCAGGCCGACGGCGGCGACCTCGTGCTGGTGAGGGCCGACGTCGAGACTGGGGTGATCGAGGTGCAGCTCCAGGGGGCGTGCAGCTCATGTGCCGTGAGTTCGGCCACCCTCTCTGGCGGGGTGGAGCGGATACTCAAAGAGCGCCTGGCTTGGGTGACCGAGGTGATTGGTGGCCTCGACGATTCCCTGAGCGCCGACGAGAGTGCGTCCCTCGGGAGTGGCGGGTACGTGCCGAGCCGGTGATTCGCCGGATGCCGGTGCTCATTAGTTAGCAAAACTAAGTATACTGGGGGCATGCCCCCCGCCTCGGCTCCGACCAAGACCGCAACGATCACGTCGGACAACGAAGAATTGGCCGGTCGGCTTCGCCTGGCCATCAACCGCCTGCAGCGACGCCTCCGCCAAGAGGCGCTGGCCGGACTGTCCCCGGCGCAGGCCTCAGCCCTCGGTTCGGTCTATCGGCTCGGCAGTCCGACACTCGGCGAACTGGCCGCAGTCGAGCAGGTGCAACCGCCGACAATGACCCGCATTGTTGCAACCCTCGCTGACTCGGGCATGGTGACCAGGGTGACCGACACCGCCGACCGGCGCAGTGCCCGGGTGCGCGTGACGCCGGCGGGAAAGCGCAGTCTCGAGCGGATACGCACGCTGAAGAACGCGTTCTTGACCCGCCAGCTCGCAGAGTTGAACCCCGATGAGCAGGCCAAGGCGGGTCAGCTCGTCGACCTCCTCGAGCATTTGTTGAGGGAGCCGTGACGCGCCTGCGCGGCGCCACCAAAAAGACGTTCGCCGCCCTGTCGGTGCGGAACTACCGCCTGTATTTCACCGGGCAGGTCATCTCGGTCTCGGGTACCTGGATGCAGATGGTGGCCCAGACCTATCTGATTCTCTTCGTCCTCCACGGCACGGGTGTCGACGTGGCGATCGCCACGGGCCTGCAGTTCTTGCCGATGCTCTTTTTGGGTCCTTTCGGCGGCCTGATTGCGGACCGACTCCCGAAGCGCAAGCTCTTGTTCGCCACCCAAGGTTCCGCCGGCCTCTTGGCGCTGATCTTCGGGATCTTGGTCGTCACCGACCAGGTGCACCTCACCGAGGTATACCTCCTCGCCGCGCTGCTCGGTGTGGTGAACCTGTTCGACAACCCGGCCCGCCAGACGTTCGTGCCCGAGATGGTGGGGCGCGACCTGCTCCCCAATGCCGTCAGTCTCAACTCGGTGGTGATGAACGGGGCGCGGGTGATTGGCCCGGGAATCGGCGGCGTGCTCATCGTCACCCTCGGGGTGTCGACGTGTTTCATTGTCAATGCCGCGTCCTACGCGGCGGTGTTGGTCGCCCTCGCCTTCATGCGGACGAGTGAGCTCCATCCGACCGAAGCGGTGGCCCGGGCCAAAGGGCAGGTGCGTGAGGGATTTCGCTACGTCTGGTCGACCCCAGATCTGCGCAATCCGCTGATCTCAATGGCCATCGTCGGCGTGTTCGCGTTCAACTTCACCATCACCTTGCCGCTGTTGGCGAAGTTCACCTTCGACGGTGGGGCAGGCGTCTACAGCGCGTTCTTGGCCGCCATGGGGGCGGGCGCGGTGGCCGGTGGGCTGTTCACCGCGGATCGGAGCCGGCCGTCACAAAAGCTGCTTGCCCTCATCGGGATCATCTTTGGGACGCTGATTCTGGCCGTCGCCTTCGCGCCGACCAAGGACATCGCCATCATCTTGTTGGTGCCCATGGGGGCCGCCAGCATCTCGTTCATCGCCACGAACAATGCCATTTTGCAGCTCCGATCGGATCCCTCGATGCGGGGCCGGGTCATGTCGCTCAACGCCATTGCCTTTCTTGGCTCCACTCCGATCGGCGGGCCATTGCTCGGGTGGATCAGTGACACCACCAACCCCCGGGTATCGCTCGTGGTGGGCGGCGTGGCCACCTTGGTCGCAAGCGTCCCCTTGGTGCGCTACGCGACCAAGAAGGACCGGATGCGCCGGGCGAACGAAGCGGTCACGATCGACCCTGAGCTCGTCGCCGACGAGGACGCCGAGGTGGTCGCCCTCCCGTTGCCCGATCGCCAACCTGCCTACCGCAGCGAAGTCGGATAAGCGCAGGTGATGGGTGCGCCGCCGGCGCACTTCGACGACCGACGGTGCGACGAGGCGTCGTCGGATCGCGGGTGTGCTCGGCGAGCCGACCTAGGTGGCCTTGGGTTCTTTTGCAAGCCCGAGGACGCGCTCGCCCACAATGTTGCGCTGGATCTCCGCCGCCCCACCCCAGATGGTCTCGGACCGCGAGAAGAAGAACAACGACTGGATGTTGTTGACCGGATAGTCGGCCCGGGCCCGCCGGGCTCCGGGAAGTACGGTGTCCTGCCCATCGTCACCCAAGAGGATCTGGCCCTCGGCACCGAGAATGTCCATCGCCAACTCCATGGTCGCTTGATGCGCTTCTGACCAGAACATCTTGTTGCAGGCACTCAACGCGGCCGTGGTCTTGGTCCCGGCCAACACGTCGCTCAACGTGCGGTAGCCGTTGATCTGCATGATCTTGATGTTCGTCCACGACTTGGCCAAGCGTTGGCGGATCAACGGATCGGTGTTGACCCCACGTTGCGTGGCCAGCGCCAAGATCTCGTCGAACTCTTTTTGGAACCGCCGGTGTCCGGTGGTCGACGAGGTGCCCCGTTCGAATCCGAGCGTGGTCATCGCCACTTTCCAGCCATTGTTGACGCCGCCGACCACGTTGTCTTTCGGGCAGCGCACGTTGGTGAAGAACACTTCGTTGAACTCGGCCGAACCATCGACCTGCTCGATCGGGCGGACTTCCACGCCGGGTTGTTGCATCGGCACCAACAGGTAGGAGATGCCGGCGTGCTTGGGCGCATCGGGGTCGGTGCGCGCCAACAAGAAGATGTAGTCGGCGTAGTGCGCCTGGGTGGTCCAGACCTTCTGTCCGTTGATGACCCATTCATCGCCGTCGAGTTCGGCGCGTGTGGTCAGGCTGGCCAGATCCGACCCGGCGTCGGGTTCGCTGAAGCCCTGACACCACGAGATCTCACCCTTCAAGATGCCCGGGATGAACTGTCGCTTCTGCGCTTCGGTGCCCCATTGCAAGATGGTCGGTCCGACCAGCGTGTCGCCGAAGAAGTCGGCGCGCAGCGGCGCACTGGCGCGGGCGAACTCCTCGTTGAGCACCACCTGTTGGAGCAAGCTCAGACCTTTGCCGCCGTATTCGGTCGGCCAACTGGCGCAGATCCACCCGCCCGCAAAGAGCTTGGCGGTCCATTCCTCATTGAAGGCGGCCCGCTCTTGTTGGGTCATGGTGTAGCCGGGTTCGCCCCACCCGCTCGGAAGATTGGCCCGCAGCCAGGCGCTGATGGTGCCACGGAATTCTTCTGCCTCAGGCGGATACTCGAGATCCATGCCGCCACGGTACCGGCCGCCCATGGCGTCACCCAACGCCCCTTCGGTCGACTCGGCCCCGTCGCCCCGGGGTACAATGTCGCACAGAGCACGCAAAGCCCTGACCTGGGCCGATTGAGGAGGAGGTGTGGCCGTGCGAAAAGGTGAACCCCCCAGTAGCCCAGTCGGCACCCCCCCTCGCTGCCACGCCGGCTGAGTCGAACGATTCGCCAACTCCACTAGCGGAGTTGCACCGGTGTCGCGAGCGAGTACGTGCCGGCTGATCACGTCTTTGCGAGTCCGACTCGCAATGAGCCCCGCCCGCCCGTTCCGACCTGACGCGCCATTGGCGCCGCACAGGAGGTTGATCCATGCCGACGCCCGCGCCGCACGGCACCACCACGCCGCAGACCCCAGTCAAGTCCCGAGACGCCGAACGACCGCCCCACCAACGCCGTCGTCGGACGCGTCGCATCTTGGCGTCAGAGGGCGTCTTTGATTCGATCGTCTCGCTGGCCGGCATCTTGGGCCGACCCGTCACCAATCAGACGGGCCAAGAGATCGGTCGGCTCGATGACGTCGTGGCCAGTTGGTCCGACGGGCAGACCTATCCGCCGATCACCGGCCTGGTGATCCGCGGTCGGGCGTCGTCTGGCCTTCGTCCCGGCCTCGGCGATCGACCGCATCGCCCACGCCGAGGTGTTGCTGCGCTCCGCCCGCCTCGACCTGCGCGACGTCGTGCGCCGCCCCGACGAGGTTCTCTTGGCCAAAGACGTGCTCGACCACCAACTCGTCGACGTCGACGGCGTCCAGGTGATCCGGGCCGCCGACCTCTACCTCGCCGAGGTCATCGGTCGCATCCGCCTGGTCGGCGTGGACGTCTCGCCCTCGACGCTGCTCCGCCGCCTCGGACCACGGCGCTGGCGACCATCGCCCACACCCGACCGGGTCATTGACTGGGCGGCCATTCAGCCCTTTGGCGACTCGACCGACTCGGTGGACGGCAACACCCAGGTGCGCCTCAAGACCACCCACGAGGGGTTGCACCGGCTCCGCCCCGGTGAGCTGGCGGACCTGCTCGAGGACCTGCGTCGAGATGAGCGAAGCGAGCTCTTGGCGGCCTTGAGTGCGGATGAGGCGGCAGACGCTCTCGAAGAAATGCAACCCGATGATCTGGCCCAGCTCTTCCGGGAGGCCGATCCCGATGTCGCGGCGCCGCTTGTTGGCCGCGATGGAGCCCGATGAGGCGGTCGACGCTTTGCGCGACCAGCCTGTCGGGACCCGCAATGAGCTGCTCCGCCGGATGGCGCCGAGCGCCGCTATGGCGTTGCGGGAATTGCTCGGGTACCCAGAAGACGAGGCCGGCGGCATCATGACCACGGCCCTGGTGGTCGTCACCGCCAACGACACGGTGGCCGAGGTGGTCGACCAACTCGAAGACGCCCGGCGCCACGACGTCGACCTCGACGCGGTCGCCGTCGTCGACCAGGACCGGTGCCTGATCGGCGACATCTCCTTGCTCACCATCGTCCTCGCCATGCGTTCGGCGCCCGAGTCTCGGATCTCGACCTTGCTCGGTGACGAGGACGTGGTCACGGTGCACCCGCACGCGTCGGCCGACGAGGTGGCGGGACAGTTGGTAGAGGCCCGTCGCCTGTCACTGGTCGTGGTCGATGACGAGGGCAAGCCCATCGGGCGCATTCTGGCCGACGACGTCCTCGACGCTTTGGTCCCGACCAAAGGCCGCTTCCACTTCCCGCGCCTCTTGACATGAAGCTGCGCTCTCGCCGCAGAGGCCTGATCTACCTGGCCGCAGCCGGCCCGGGGCTGGTCGCCGCGGCGGCGGGGAACGACGCGGGTGGCGTCGTGACGTACTCGTCGGCTGGGTCCGAGTTCATCTACCGGACTTTGTTCTTGATGGTGTTGATCACCATCGCCTATGTCGTGGTCCAAGAGATGGTGGCGCGCCTCGCCGTCCATACCGGCAAGGGTCTGGCCGCCCTGATTCGCGAGGAGTTTCCGCTGCGCCTCACCGCCTTCGCGGTCACCGCGTTCGCGGTGGCGAATCTCGGCCTCATGGTCACCGAGTTCGGCGGTATCGCGACGGCCTTCGATCTGTTCGGGGTCTCGCGCTATCTCTCGGTGCCCATTGCGGCCATCGCCATCTGGTCACTGGTGCTCTTCGGTTCCTATCGTTACGCCGAGCGGATCTTCTTGTTGATGACCCTGGTCTTTGTGACCTACCCCATCGCCGCCGTCCTCGGTCACCCGAACTGGCACGCCGTCGTCTCGAACACAGTGTGGCCGCACTTCGTCGCCTCCAAGTCGTTCCTGCTCATCTCGGTCGCCTTGATCGGGACCACCATCACCCCGTACATCCAGCTCTATGAAGCGGGCGCGGTGGTCGACAAGGGCGTCAAGCCATCCGAATACCGCTTTCAACGCGTCGACGCGATCTTCGGGGCCATTTTGGCGGCCTTCGTCGCCATGTCGATCATCGTGGCGACGGGTGCCACCATTGGGGGCAGCGGCCCGCTCACGTCGGCGACCCAGGCGGCCGACGCGCTCAAGCCCGTGGCCGGCTCGTTCGCCGAGGGGCTCTTCGGACTCGGGCTTCTCGGTGCCTCGGCCCTGGCCGCAGCCGTCGTGCCGCTCTCGACGTCCTATGCCGTCGCCGAAGCCGTCGGCGTCGAGCGCTCCGTGTCGTCGAGCTTCCGTCAGGCGCCGTTGTTCCTCGGTCTCTTTACGGCCCAGATCCTCATCGGTGCGGCCGTGGTGCTGATTCCGGGCAACATCATCACCCTCATCATCAACACTCAGGTGCTCGAGGGCGTCATCACCCCAATGACCCTCATCCTCATCTTGGTGCTGGCCAACCGGCGTTCCCTGCTCGGCTCGGCCGCCAACGGCCCGCTGGCCCGCTGGCTCGGGGGCATCGCCATCGTTTCGGTCGCCCTGGTGGCCACGGTGTACGTGATCTTGACCATCTTGGGCTGGTTCGGGCTGACGTGAGCCGTCCGCTGGGGCACGAATGAGGCGCTCGTTTGCACATGGGCCGGGGGTTCGGGGAGGCTGTGGGGCCATGGCTGCGCGTGTCGGAACATCTTGTGCCTAAAACGCCGCGCCAAAAGTGGATCGAAACCAAGGAATCTTGGGAGCGGTCCCGCCACATCACGCTTCCCCCGTCGATTCCGGCGGCACCGCCTCGAGCTGGGGGTTTGCGCATCGCCTTCCTCATCTACCGGGGCAATCCCCGCTGCGGTGGCCAGGGCGTCTACACCCGCCACCTGACGAGGGAGTTGGTGGCACTCGGCCACTCGGTCGAGGTCTTCGCCGGCGCGCCGTGGCCCGAACTCGACGAGGGCGTTGGCTTCACTCCCGTCGACGGGCTCGATCTCTACCGCGATCCTGATCCCTTCCGGGTGCCGCACCCGCGCGAGTTCCACACCAAAGAAGACCTGGTCGAGTTCGCCATCATGTGCACCGCTGGTTTCGGCGAGCCCTTGGCCTACTCGTTGCGGGCCCGAGAGCTGTTGGCCGCACGACGCGCCGACTTCGACGTCGTCCACGACAATCAGTGCCTGGGCACCGGGATGCTCGGCATGGTCGAGGACGGATGGCCGTTGTTGACCACCTTGCATCACCCGATCACCGTCGACCGCCAGCTGGCCCTGTCCCACGCCACCAACCCGTGGCAGCGCTTCACCACCAAGCGCTGGTTCGGCTTCCTCGGTATGCAGGTCAAGGTGGCGCGCACGCACTGCCCGCCGTGCTCACGGTGTCGCAGTCATCGCGCCGACGACATCGCGGCACAGATGCAAGTGCGACCCGAACGCATGACGGTGGTCCCCGTCGGGGTCGATCACACCGTCTTCCGCCCGTTCGACGACGTGACGCCGAAGAAGGGCCGGATCATGGTGACGTCGTCGAGCGACGTGCCCATGAAAGGACTCGTGCCGCTGCTCGAGGCCGTGGCCAAGTTGCGGACCGAACGAGATGTGGAGCTGACGGTCATCGGCCGGCCCCGAGAAGGGGGCCGGGTCGACAAGGCCATCGCCCGGCTCGGGCTGGCCGACGTGGTGCACTGCGTCAGCGGGATCAGCGACGATGCCCTGGCCCGGCTCTACGGAGAGGCCGAGGTGGCGGTGGTGCCCTCGCTCTATGAGGGCTTCTCACTTCCGGCCATCGAGGCCATGGCGTGCGGTGTGGCGGTGGTGGCGACCACGGGTGGGGCGCTGCCCGAGGTGGTCGGCACCGACGGCACCACCGGCGTCTTGGTGGCCCCCGACGACCCCGGTGCCCTGGCCGGCGCCATTGGCGGTCTCCTCGATGATCCTGACCTGCGGGCCCGCCTGGGCGCAGCGGGTCGCGAGCGGGTGATCAGTCGTTTCACCTGGCAGGTGACGGCTGCGGGCACCGCCGCCTGCTACGAGGCCGTGTTGGAAGGAAAGCCGCTCCCAGGGGCTCCCGAGGCGCAGGTCGCGGGCGCCGGGAGCCGCGAGAAATGAGAGAGCCATGTTGACGGTTGACTACGACAAGCTCGGTGTCGAGCCGGGCGACCACCTGCTCGATCTCGGGTGCGGGTTCGGGCGCCACGCCTTCGAGGCGGCACGTCGGGGGGCGTCGGTCGTCGCCCTCGACGCCGGGCCCGAGGAAGTGGCCCAGGTGCGGGCCACCTTCGCCGCCATGATGGAGGCCGGCGAGCTGGCGGCGGACCATCGGGCCACCGCCGTGCTCGGTGACGCGCTGGCCCTGCCCTTCCCCGACGGGTCCTTCGACCGGGTGATCGCGTCAGAGGTGCTCGAGCACATCCCCAACGACGTGGCCGCGATGAGCGAGTTGTCCCGGGTGCTGCGACCGGGCGGGACCATGGCGGTCACCGTGCCGCGCTGCGGTCCCGAAGCCGTCAACTGGGCGCTCTCCGACGAGTACCACGACACGCCCGGTGGCCACGTGCGCATCTACCGGCGTTCGACGTTGCAACGGCGCCTCAGCTCGACCGGCCTCGAACCCATTGGCCACCACCACGCCCACGGGCTCCACGCGCCGTACTGGTGGCTGCGTTGCCTGGTCGGGCCGAGCAACGAGGAGAATCCGCGGTCGAGGCGTATCACAAGGTGCTGGTCTGGGACATCGTCAAGGCGCCCTTCGTGACCCGGGCCGCCGATCGGGTGCTCAGCCCCTTCATTGGCAAGAGCCTCGTGCTCTACTTGACCAAGCCGCGCCAAGCGGTCTCGGACCTGAGCGACACCAAGCCAAACGTGCCCCGCGGCGTGCCGGGTCGACGCGGGCCGAGTCCGACCCACGGGGCGGCGGCATGACCACAGAAGAGACCCGATTCCACGACGGCACCATCCCCGAGGTCCCCGGTGTGTTGAGCGCGTCCGATGTGTTGGCCACGGCGCGCGCCATCGCCGATCTCCAACAAGACGACGGGATGATCCCGTGGTTCCGCGGCGGGCACTGCGATCCGTGGAACCACACCGAAGCGGCCATGGCACTTTCGGTCTGCGGGCTGTTCGACGAGGCGGTCCGCGCCTACCGCTGGCTGGCGAATCGCCAGCTTCCCGACGGCAGCTGGTTCAACTACTACCTCGGCTACGGCGTCAAGGATCAGCGACTCGACACCAACGTGTGCGCCTACCTGGCCGCCGGTGCGTGGCACCACCACCTCATCACCGGCGACATCGAGTTCTTGGGCGAGATCTGGCCGACCATCGAGGCGGGCATCGACTTCGTGCTGCGCTACCAGCAGCCCGACGGTTCGGTGCGCTGGTCCCTCGATTCTTCGGGGCGCCCCGAGGAATACGCGCTGTTGACCGGATCCTCTTCGATCTACCACTCACTGCGCTGTGCGGTGGCGGTGGCCGAGACGCTCGCAAAGGACCGTCCCGACTGGGAGCTGGCGGCCGGCCGATTGGGCCATGCCGTCGCCCATCATCCGAACGCCTTCGCCCCCAAAGTCGAGTTCGCCATGGACTGGTACTACCCGATGCTCTCGGGCGCGCTCGAAGGTGAACCCGGACGCCGGCGACTCGCCGAGGGTTGGTCGGACTTCGTCATGGACGGACGCGGCGTGCGCTGCGTGTCGACCTCTAACTGGGTGACGGCGGCCGAGACGGCCGAATGCGTCATGGCGCTCGACGCGTTGGGGATGGAGAGCCACGCCCTCGAGCTCTTCGTGGCCGGCCAGAATCTCCGGCTGCCCGACGGTTCGTACTGGACGGGAATGGTCTACCCCGAAGAGGACACCTTCCCCGACCAAGAGCGCACCACCTACACCTTCGCCGCCATGGTGCTGGCGGCGGACGCATTGTCCTCGACCACACCGGCGGCCGGGCTCTTCCGGGGCGAATGTCTGCCGGCCGCACTCGACCTGGCCGAGCCGCACTGCACGGGCGACGCCGCCAAGGACTGCACGGCCGGATAGCCCCGCTCAGGTGGACGCGTTCGGGTGGGCGACCCGGCGCAACACCCGCAAGCTGCCGCATTCGCCGTCCTCGACGAACTCACCCGAGGCCAGCGCTTCGCAGAACAGGTCATAGGGCGGGCGACCGCCGTCGGCGGGATCGGGAAACACGTCGTGGATGGCCAGCCATCCCCCGAGGGCCACGCGTGGCGCCCAACCCCGGTAGTCGGCCCAGGCGGGCACCTCGCCGTGACCGCCGTCGATGAAGCACAGCGCAAGCGGGTGGTGCCAGCGTTGCGCCACGGTCGACGAGTCGCCAACCACCCCGACCACCGAGCGTTCCAGGTCGGCGCGACCGATCGCGTCGCGCCAGTGCGCCAACGTGTCGATCTGCCCGATGCGGGGGTCGACGAGGTCGGGCTCGTGGTAGTCCCACCCCGGTTGGTTCTCCTCTGAGCCGCGGTGGTGGTCGATCGAGAAGAGGACCGCACCCGTCGCCTCGGCGGCGCCGCCGAGATAGAGGGACGATTTGCCGCACCATGCACCGATCTCGACGATGGTGGGGGGACCGGGGTGCTCGAGGTCGGCGCGCCCCGCTCGCAGTGCCGCGAGCGCCAATGCCTCACCCTCGTCATCCGGCATGAATCCCCGTGTCTGGCGGGCCAACTCGACGATGCCGCGGAGTCGTTGCGAGTCGAGGGCGTCGTCGCTCGGGAGGGTGTGGTTCATGAGGAGACAAGATTGTAGAGGGTGACCCCGGCGAAGCCCAAGAAGACCAGTCCACCGGCGATACGGATCTTGGCGAGGGGGAGTACCGAGAGCAGGGCCCGGCCACCGAACGCCCCGATGGCGGCGTCGGTCATGAAGGCCAATGCGGCGCCGACGCCGACGGAGAGGGGAGCGTGATATTTGGCCACCAGGTTGACCGTGAGTATCTGGGTGATGTCGCCGAACTCGCCCACCAAAATGACCCCGAACGCGGTGGCGGCGACCTTGAATCCACTGAGGGCGGTCGATTCGGTCCCCGCCTCGGCCTCCCCCTCGGCCACCTCGTCCTTTTCGGGCACGAAGAGCAAATAGAGCGCGCCGGCGACGAAGAGGATCGTGATGATGATCTCGAGAGTGGTGTGGGGAAGGAGCAACAACAGCCGCCCGGCGACGACCGCCAAGATCGTGTGGAGGAGGAACGCCGCCGAGGCGCCGACCCAGACCAAGAATGGGTTGGACCGGCTGCCCATCACCAAGGTGGCGATCATTGACTTGTCGGGCAGCTCGCTGATCAAGATGACGATGAAGACGGCCCCGACGACCGCGAAATCCACGACGACGCCTAGCGCGGGCGCCGAGCGGCGGCGAAGGGGCCCGAGGGGTGACTCAAGAAGTGCGCGCCGCGTCCGCCGCGCCGACGACTACACGAGCGGCGTCGGCGATGTTGTCCCGCTCGCGCCCAGCGAATGCGACGTTCACCCCGAGGCGTTCGATCGACTGCGCCACGCGACGCGGGCCCGACGTCAAGGGATGGGCGTCGAGGAACGCCACCACTTCGTGTGCGAAGTCCGCATCGCCGCAGAACGTCGGGATGGCCTCGACGAGTCGGCTGTGCACGTTTTTGGGGAATCGGGCCAAGATGGCATCCCAGGCCTCGGTGACCCGACCCCAGATGACCTGACCAGCCACCGGGTTGGCCAAGAGCCCACCGATGACGAAGTACCCGTTCTGGCTCCGCACCTCGGTCATGGCCAGATCGAACGAACGCTCCGCCAGCGCGATGTCGGGGAAGGTGGCGAGCACCTGGAGCGACCGCACCTCTTCTTGGGGGGTGGCGGCGCTGCGGTAGCGCTCGAGGATCTTGTCGTAATCACCGGGTCGCACGAGTTGGGCCACCACGCTCAACGTGGCCCCTTCGACGTCGACGGGGATCGGATCGCCGTTCCCCCCGAAGACGGGCGCGGCATCGAAGCGCGCGGCCGCTTCGGCCCGCACCGCAGCATCGGCGCCGAGGGTGCCCAAGACACTGATCGCCGAGGCGCGCAGCGTCGGGGTGCGCTCGCCCTCCCCGGCCCGTGATTCGAAGCCGAGCCGTTCGAACACGGGCCGCGAACAGCGCCCGGATCGCCTCTTCGAGGAGACCGAGGTCGTCGTCGCGGACGATCCGTCGGCTCAGGGCCAGCGCGCTGGCCACCGGGGCCCACGGGGCGGGATCGTCGTCGTGGCCGAGCTCGCGCCGCCATGGTCAAAAAGTCCGACAAGCGTCGAGTGCCCGGCCAAGGTGGTGGCCCAGGTGTCGCCCAAGAGATTGGCCCGCTCGAGCGGCGTCAATAATTCGAGCTGATCGGCGAGGGCGAGTCGGTGCTCGGGGTTGTAGCCGGTGCGAAAGACTCCCCACCCGCCGGCATTGATCAAGGTGAGATCCTCGGGGTCGCGCACAATGGCCACGGCCTGGTCGCGCAGCACCAGCTTGGTGGTGTCGCTTCCCGGGCCGTTCCCGGCCTTGAGTGAGCGGAGGGCGATCGGGATATTCCACGAGGTGCCGATGGACGAGGTGGTGTTCTCGGGCACGGGGCCGAAGGAGAACGGCTGTTGGGTCAGCGTCGAGTCGTCGAGGGTGACGAGGGGATGGCCACCTTGGAGGATGAAGGTGTCCATCACGTCGCGCACCGGTGCGCCGCTGGCTGTCTCGAGGGCATCCCACAGGTCGGCGGTGACGGTGTTGGCGTAGGCGTGCCGCTTGAGATACGTCCGCACCCCGGAGCGGAACACATCGGGTCCAATGTGTTGCTCGAGCATGCGCAGGACGGCGCAGCCCTTCTCGTAGGTCAAAAGATCGAACATACCTTCGGCCTCGCGGGCGGGCCGACCGGGTATTCGATCGGGCGGGTCGCATGGGTTGCGTCGATGGCCAGGGCCGCTTCACGCGACACGGCGAATCCGACCCATCGGTCCCAGGTGGGGCGGAACTCGTCGACGCACAGGGCGGCCATGAAGGTGGCGAACGCCTCGTTCAGCCAGATTCCCTCCCACCAGCCCATCGTGACCAGGTCGCCGAACCACATGTGGGCGAGCTCGTGCGCGATGACGTCGGCCACCCGTTCGAGTTCCGCCCGCGACGCGTTGGCCGGGTCGACCAGGAGGGCCGTGTCTCGGAACGTGATGCAGCCGAGGTTCTCCATGGCGCCGGCGGCGAAGTCGGGAATGGCGATCAGGTCGACCTTGTCGCCGGGGTAGGGGATGTCGAAGTACTCGCTGAAATAGCGCAGTGCGAACGCCCCGACGGACAACGCGAAGTCGGCCAGACCCCGCTTGCCCGGGGTGAAAACGACCTGGAGCGGGACACCGTCAACGTCGACGGTCTCGGTGGACTCGAGATTGCCGATCACGAACGCCACGAGGTACGTGGACATCTTCATGGTCGGGGCGAAGTGGACCCGGTTCTTCTCGCCCACCCGTTGCACCTCGACGACGGGGGAGTTCGAGTAGGCCGCCACATCGCGCTCGACGATCAAGGTGATGTCGAAGACGGCCTTGCGATCCGGCTCGTCCCAGCAGGGGAAGGCCCGACGGGCGTCGACCGACTCGAACTGTGTGGTCGCAATGGTGTGGGTCTCACCTTGGTCGTCGACGAAGGTGGAGCGGTAGAAGCCACGGAGCTTGTCGTTGAGCGTGCCGGTGAAGCGGCCGCTGACCACGCACGGACCTGGAGCGATCTCGCCCGAGGGCCGAAAGGTCACCTGCTCGAGTTCGTCGTCAAAGCTCACCGAGCACGCGACGAGCGCCCCGTCCTCGGTGCGGACTTCGACGTCGCTGATCGCCAGATCGGCGGCGTTCAGGACGATCTCGGAGACCCTCTCGTGCACCACCACGTCAATTTCGACCGTGCCCGAGAAGGTGGCCGAGCCGACTTCAGGCTCGATTTCGAGCCGGTAGGTGACCGGCTCGACGGAACGGGGCAGCCGGAAGGATTCGGTGGGAGGGGCGTCAGTTGGGGAAGAGGGAGGCATCGCTGGAAGGCTACCCGGCCGGGTCCGAGTAGGTTCTCGCTCCGTGCATGCGAACGAGACGGCGAACGAAGAGGCGGGCGTACAACCAGGCACGTCGCCGCTGGACCTCGTGGCGATCGGCAATCCACTGCTCGATGTCCTCGAGTCCACCACCGACGAGGTACTGGCGCAGATGGGGCTGGTCAAGGGGTCAATGACCCTGATCGAACTGGATCGGGCCACCGAACTGCAAGGGGCTTTGCGCGAGCCGCGTCACGTGTCGGGGGGCTCGGTGGCCAATACGGCGGCCGGGTTCTCAGAACTGGGCGGTCGAGCCGGCTACATCGGGGCCGTGGCCGACGACGAGGCCGGGGCGACCTATACCAAAGACCTGCGGGCAGCCGGAGTGGAGTTCGAGCCGACCATCAGCGAATCGCCTGCCGGCGATGAGCTCGGGACCGGTCGTTGCATCGTGTTGATCACCGAGGACGCCGAGCGAACCATGGGCACCTATCTCGGTGCGGCCTCGTCGCTGACCCCCGCCGGCGTACCCACCTCGATTGTCGAGCGGGCGTCGGTCCTGCTCCTCGAGGGGTACCTCTGGGACGTGCCGGCCGCCAAGGAAGCAATGCGCCACGCCGCAGCCACCGCGCACGGGGCCGACGGCTCGGTGGCGCTGTCGTTGTCGGACCCGTTCTGCGTGGAGCGCCACCAGCGCGAGTTCCTCGACCTGTTGCTCGACGACGTCGATGTGCTCTTGGGTAACGAGGAAGAGATCACGATGCTTTTCGGCGCGAAATCACGCGAAGCGGCACTCGATGCGGCCGAGGAGACCGGCCTCCTCGTCGTGATGACGCTCGGGGCCCAAGGGGCGGTTGTGCTTACGGCCCATGGACCACAATCGGTGGCGGCGGCACCGCTCGATCGGCTGGTCGATACGACCGGCGCCGGCGACCTCTTCGCTGCGGGGTTCCTCTTCGGTCTCACCCATGGAATGGATCCGGTCGAAAGCACCCGGTTGGGGGGCCTGTGCGCGGCCGAGATCATCTCGCACACCGGCGCCCGCCCTGAAGCCGATCTGCGGGCCCTGGCCGAGACCGCCGGCCTGCTCGTCACTTAACGCGGCGTATCGATGTCACTTTCGATCGGCATTGTCGGCCTCCCCAACGTCGGCAAGTCCACCTTGTTCAACGCATTGACCAACAATGAGGTATTGGCGGCCAATTATCCCTTTGCCACCATCGACCCCAACGTTGGCGTGGTGGCCGTGCCCGACGAGCGATTGGGCCGTCTCGCCGCGCTTTACGACGACGCACCGGTCATTCCCGCAACCGTCACTTTCGTCGACATCGCGGGCATCGTGCGCGGCGCATCGCTCGGTGAAGGTCTCGGGAACAAGTTTCTGGCGGCGATCCGCGAGAGCGACGCCATCTGCGAGGTGGTCCGGGTCTTTGACGACGACGACGTCATCCATGTCGACGGACGGGTCGACCCACACGACGACATCGACACCGTGAACACCGAGTTGTTGTTGGCCGATCTGCAGACGGTCGAGAACCGACTGCCCAAATTGCTCAAGGAGGCGCGCGCTCACCCCGAACTCAAGGCAACCGCAGACGCGGTGGCCGCGGCCGAGCGGATTCTCGGCGACGGCCGGACCATCTCGGCCGCGGCAGCATTGGGCGAGGTTGATCTCGCACTCCTCCATGACCTTCACCTCTTGACGGCCAAGCCGTTCATCTACGTCTTCAATATCGACGAAGGCTCGCTCGGGAACGCCGACTTCGCCGCAACTCTCGCGGCCCACGCCGCCCCGGCCCCAAGTGTCGTGCTGTGCGCCCAGATCGAGGCCGAAGTGGCCAGCCTCTCGCCCGAAGACGCCAAGGAACTCCTCGAGAGTTACGGACAACACGAAAGCGGCCTCGAACAGCTGGTCAAGGTGGGTTTCGCTACCCTCGGGCTCCAGACCTTCCTCACCGCCGGGCCCAAAGAAGCGAGGGCCTGGACCATTCACCGCGGGGACACCGCGCCGAAGGCGGCCGGCGTGATCCACACCGATTTCGAGAAGGGGTTCATCAAGGCCGAAGTGGTGAGCTTCGACGACTTGATGGAGGCGAAATCGGTGGTGGCGGCGCGGGCGGCCGGCAAGGCCCGCATGGAGGGCAAGGATTACGTCATGGCCGACGGCGACGTCGTCGAGTTTCGCTTCAACAACTGAACAATCTCTCGAGCCGATCGAAATCGGCCCGCCGGCGACCACGCGCCTTCGTCGCGCGGTCGCACCGCTCGCCTCGCGTTCGAAGCTACGGATTCGTCGCGACAACGTCTGGGGCGCGTCGACGAGGTGATGGCGATTGGTCGCTTGTGTGCCAACTCCCAAACATTCGTTTGAACAAATGTTGGCGTCACGCCGTGGCTCGCAAATCCACAGAATTTCAGAACGCGGTGTGCTAAACCCGCGTTGGAGTAACTCGGCCTTCCCACCCCCATTCCGCGGCGTGTCGTTTGCGACCTTTATCTGAGGATGATTCCCATGATGCGACTTCATCACCCGAAACTTCTCACAGCGACGTGCGTCGTCATCGCCGTCACCGCCGGTGCGGTCGGCTACGCCAGCGCGGCGGGGCAAGGCGAACCCAACACGCGAACTGTCACCAATGGCAGTGCAGCCCCGAGTCCGGCGCAGTCCCCGGCGGTTGTTCCCCACGTAGTGGCGCCCACCGATCCACCGGTCGGCGCCTATACGGCCCTGACGCCAGACCGCATCCTCGACACGCGCAACGGGACCGGTGCCCCGACCGCACCACTTGCCGCCGGCCAGACCCTCTCGCTCCAAGTTGCCGGCGTCGGTGGCGTGCCCTCGAGCGGGGTCACGGCCGTGACATTGAACGTGACCGCAGTATCGCCGTCTTATGGCGGCTACGTCACGGTCTACCCAGACGGCGTCACGCGTCCGACGGCGTCCAACCTCAACTTCCTTGCCGGCCAGACCGTTCCAAATCTGGTCCAAGCTCCGGTCGGCAGCGATGGGAAGGTGGACTTCTATTTCGGGGCCCCCTCAGGCGCGGTCGATCTCGTCGCCGACGTGTCGGGGTACTACGCACCCGGATCGGTGTCCTACGTCACCACGGTCACGAGTTCGCAGATGTTGTGGAACAGCCAATACCAGTTCGCCACCACTCCCTCGTCGTACACCGAATACTTCACCCGGTACTTCAACTTCTCGATCCCGGCTCTGAGCCAGAACATCATCAACAACGGGACCGTGCAGGTGTACTTCACCCCCGATAATTCGAACACCCCCAACAACTGGGAGCCATTGCCGTATTCGTTTACCGATGGTTCGGGCAACTTCGATTACGAGTTCGCCCCGGTGACCACGGTTGGTCAGGTCCAGATCAACGCCTTCTTCATCCAGCGCAATTCGAGCGCCACCATCCCGACACTCTCGACGTACACGTTTGCCACGTTCAAGATCAAGGTGGTCCTTACCCCGTCGACACCACCTCCCTCCGGGATCATCGGCTGACGCACCCCTGTTGGCGCAGGCGCGCCACCCTAAGGCGCGCCTGCGGAAATGTTCGAGGCTGCCAACCCTTGAACGGGGAGCACTCAAAGACAGCGGTGCGCTTCGCTGCGGCACCAATTGTTCAGATGTCTCCGCCTATCGAGCGCTGATCGGTCGTCGTGTTGTGCACCCGGCCGGTGCCGGTGGTGTCCAAGAGTCGAAAGGCCCTCGTGGTTGGATCTTGGATGCTCAAGGATCCCCCGAGCGCGGCAAAGGCGTTGCGGTGCTGGCGGAAGATGGCCATGCCCGCCGAGTCGAGGTACGAAAGCTCGGACACGTCGAGCTCGACGTGGGTAGCCCCCATGCGGGCCAACGTCACCAGGCACTCACCGAATTCGGGTGTCGACGCCGCATCGAGTTCGCCGATCAGCGCGACCACGACGGAATGGTCGAGCTGAATCACCTCGATCCGGAACGTTGCATCGGGGTTGTGAACCGACGACATCGCGTCACTTCTCCATCGAGCCCGGAGCCACAGACGGCGAATGCTTCCGGGGTCTGGAGAAGCGCAGGTCCGAGCGCAGGCAGGCGGCTCGGCTGCACCAAGGGTAGCAGCGTTCGGTCGCAGCTTCATTGGCTCCAAGGAGCCAGACGCCTCTCTAGGCAGTACATGCAACCCAACTGCAACGTAAACGCTCCGTCGTTGCATCACGCGCTGTGCCACACTGTGGTGCACGCGACCTGTACGCCGCGGCCGGTCACGGAGGGGAGATGCGGATTCGAGAGGGCTTGCGCCCTCTCGTTCCGCGCCACGGCCCGGCACTAAAAATTGCGTAAACCGACATCACTTTTCACGGACGCTGTGTCTCAATTGAAGCCCCGCTCAGGGTCCGTGGATTTTAGGGGGGCTTGCATTTGGGACTCCACGGACCCGAGCGGGACACCGACGCAGGATGAGGGGAACCCTGGCGCCCTTCTTTCAATGTACCGAGCGTTCTTAAGCCCCCCATAAGAAGGGCGTTACAGGTCAGCGTCGACTTGGACGTGGGGCCCAGCGCAATCGAACGACGTGGAGTTTCGGGCACCCCTCGGGGTCAATTGCCGCGTCGGGGACCTCACCTTTGCGCCCAACAGTGCTTCACTAGGATCGGTGCATGATCCTGGTGCTCT
Source organism: uncultured Acidimicrobiaceae bacterium (assembly GCA_963800725.1). Classification (GTDB taxonomy): domain Bacteria; phylum Actinomycetota; class Acidimicrobiia; order Acidimicrobiales; family RAAP-2; genus Bog-473. The sequence continues at coordinate 43,747 of CAWDCE010000013.1, forward strand.
TCGCAATCGCACTGATTGCCGTCTACTGGGCGCCGACCTATCTGGCCTGGGAACTGCGCTGCGAACACATCTGGCACATCGCATTGGTCAACTTCCTCTTCGGCTGGACCCTGATTGGTTGGTTCGTCGCCGGCTACATGGCGTGGCACGACCGCCCGATCCCCCCGTCGATTTATGACCGCCTGCGGCGTGAGCACACGACGAGGCGGCTGAATTAGGGCAGGCCGAGCGCCGCGGCCCCGGGGCTGCGGGTCAGCCGTTGATGCTGAAGGCCGTGTGCACTTCATGGCCGGCGGCGTTGAGGACGTACCACGGACCGCCGTTTTGATCAATGGCCTGTCCGGTGACCATCCCGGGTTTCACGTCGAGGTTGTACGTGTAGAGCGGGTGGCCGCCATAGGCCAACTGGATCGACCCGTCTGGACGCTTGAGCGTGGTGAGCAGTGACCGGTTCACCCCTGGGCCGACCCGGATCGGCCCGTTCACCGTCAATGGGGGCCATTGGAAGACGCAGCCATCGTCGGTGCAGGCACTGTGGGTCGGCGTGTCGGGAACGAAGTCATAGAGCGCGTTGCCGTTGCCGGTGGCCAGGATCGATCCCGCCGGCGTGTGGATCAGCCCGAGGGTGGCGCCGGGGTCGGTCGTCGGGGGTGCCGTCAAGTTGGTCACCGAGCCCTGGCTGCAGGCCGACGCGGTGAGGGCGAGGGCCACCAACGCCCCGGTGAGGGCGCCCGATCGCCGGTCCCTCACGAGCCCGGGGCCGGTGCGATGTTCGTGCCAAGCAGCCAACTGATCGAGGCCAGCGCATCGCCCACGGTCCAGTCATTGGCCGATGGGTGGTTGAGGCCTTCGACCCCGCCTGCGTCGAGGAGGCCGGTGAGGCGGTGATTCAGCTGGCCCTTGAGGTCGGGGGCGTTGATATCGACGAAGCGTTCATGGCCCTTGGCGTCGATGAGGAAATACCCGTCGGTGTGGTCGACGTCATAGGTGAGGGGCTGACCCGTGTACCAGTCCAACTTCGCGGGTTGCGCCTCGGGGACTTTTTGGGAGGTGACCCCGAACGCTCGCCAGAAGCTGGCCACATTGGCCGGGGTCCCGGTCCAAGCTGCCAGTCGGCCCCGAATTCCTTCTGGTAGGCCGAAAGTCGTGGCACTGTGTCGCGCCCGGGATCGACCGTGGCCTCGACGAAGACCACCTTGTGGCCGAGACCGGCCGCCCGGACATCGCGCTGGAGTCCAATGAAGGCGCCGGTGATCAAGGGGCACTCGTCTTGGCACAGCGAGAGGAACGGGGCGAGTACCACCACCTTGCCCTTGAGGTCCGCCAAGGTGACGGGCTGGCCGTCCTGGTTGACCATCGCCACCTTGTCGGGGGTGCCCTGGTTGACGATGGCCCCCTGGTTGGCGGGCGGGGCAGGGGGAGCCGAAGACGCGGCGTTGCCACAGGCAGCCACCAGGGCGCCCAATGCCAGGGCGATGGTGCAAATGGTCATTCTTCGACGCGTCAGTCCATGTGGGAGATGCTGCAGCACAGTGGCCCAATCCCTAGTTGGCCACCTTGGACAATTCCAGTCGGGGGCGACGGCGCCGTCGGTCCCCGCGGGCAGCTAGGGCGTGTCCTCATCGGGCGGATAGAAAGAAAATGGCAGGTCGGCCAGGTGGATCAGGGTCGAGGCGATCCAGCGCGTCAGGCTGTCGATCACCGGGACGATCAAGGTCGAGTCATCGAGCTGGGCCTCGCTGAATCGGATCGATCCCTCGTAGGTCGCTTCGACGGCCCAGCGGACCGGACCGTCATCGTGCACCTGCTCGATGGTCGTGGCCCCGCGCACCAGAGGCTCGTTCCCAAGAAGCGGGCTCTCTTGGCCGAGAGCGGCCAGCACGGTATCGGTGTCGGGGGCTTCGGCCAGGCGCTGGACCCGCAATGCCACCTCGATGACGACCTCGGGCAATTCGTCGGGCAGCTCGCCGATCGACCAGCTGCGATAGGAGGTCTGGCTCCACGTCGGCCAGTCAACCGACACATCGGCACGCACCCGAGGGGGTGCCTGCTCGCCTGGGAGGCTGTACGACGTCTCCCAGGACACGTCCCCCAAGAAGACGTCGACCTGGAAGCGTTCTTCGACCGCCTGGCGTTGGAGCAATGCCGATTCGAAGGAACGGCGGATGGCGCTGATGACGTCGACGAGGAGATGATCGAGCACGGCACGCAGAGGATAGACGGGGCGGCCGTTACCATTGCCATCATGGGCAATCGGTCGGTGTGGCTGGACCGAAGGGTGATGGCCTATGCCCACCAAGGTGGGGCGTGGGAGTCCCCGTCGTCGACCAGGTTCGCCATCGCCCAGGCACTCGAGGCCGGTGCCAATGCCATCGAGTTGGACGTGCACACGACCGCCGACGGCGAGCTGGTGGTCTGCCATGACGCGACGGTGGATCGCACCACGGCTTCGAGCGGCGCCATAGTCAGTTACACCCTGGCCGAATTGCGCCAGCTCGACTTCTCCTACTGGTTCATCCCCGGTGCTGACATCACGCCGGATCGCCCACCGGCCGAGTACCCCTACCGCGGGCGGGCCCCCGACGACTCCGCTTTCGGCATCGCCACATTGCGAGAGGTGCTCGAGGAGTTCCCCGGCGTCGTGCTGAACCTCGACATCAAGCAGACCGCGCCGCTTGTCGCGCCCTATGAGGCCGCATTGGCCAAGCTCTTAGCCGAGTACGAACGGACCGACGATGTCATTGTGGCGTCCTTCTTGGACCCGGCGACCGACGCCTTCCGCGCCTTCGCCCCGACGTCGCCACATCAGCGGGAACGATGGCGACGGCGGCGTTCTGGCAGGCCGTGCATGGCGATGCGGCGTTGCCCGAGACGCCGGCGGTGGCCTATCAGGTGCCCGAACGCCAGGGTGACCTGATCGTGGTCGACGAGGCCTTCGTGGAGGCCGCACACCGCTGCGGACAGGCGGTCCATGTGTGGACCGTCAATGAAGCAGAGGCGATGGAGCGACTGCTCTCGCTCGGGGTCGACGGCATCATCTCCGACGTTCCCTCCACACTCGTCCGCGTGCTCGAGAGCTCAGCGGATTCGGTGATCTGGGATGGTCACACCGCTCGGTGACGCCGGACGAGCTGAGTTAGCCGCGCCCGCAGTTCGGCTTCTTGCCGTGGTTCGCCTTCTTCTTCGCCCTGAGCTTGCGCTTGACCGTCCGTTTTGACATAAGCGCGACAGCTTACTTGGCCGTGGAGGGCGACTAGCCTCGGCCTTCATGCGGTCCGGATGGCTCCTCCGCGACGGTGACGTGGTGTGTGCCCTCGAAATGGCCGAAACCCGGGCCGAGCGGGCTCGAGGGCTACGGGGCCGGGACCACTGTGTCGGGGGATTGCACCTCCCGGGCGTGCGGTCCATCCACACCTTGGGTATGCGGTTCCCCCTCGACGTCGCGTTCCTCGGCGAGGACCTCTCGGTGCTTCGGTTGGCTCGGGTCGCGGCGTGGCGGTTCGTGGCCCCACGAAGCGGGGTGCGCTCCATCCTCGAGGCCGAAGCCGGGTCCTGGGAGCGCTGGGGGGTCGTGGTGGGCGATCAGCTGGTCATCCGTCCCGTCGAGCCCACACCGTCGTGAGGGAGCCCGGGCACGGGCAGCTCGTCTTGGTGGCGACCCCGATCGGAAACCTCGGTGACCTCTCCCCCCGAGCGGCCGAGGTCCTCGCACAGGCCGACCTCATCGCCTGCGAGGACACCCGTCGCACCCGGGGGTTGCTCTCGGCCAGCGGTATCGCGGCGAGTGGCCCGGCCGGCGACCGCCTGGTGTCCTTGCACGCCCACAACGAACGCGGGCGCATCGACGCGGTGCGGGCGCTCATCGAGCGCGGGGGGGTGGTGGCGGTGGTCAGTGACGCCGGGATGCCGGGGATTTCCGATCCTGGATCGCTCCTCGTGGCCGAGCTGGCCCAAGAGGGGCACTCGATCAGTGTGGTGCCCGGTCCATCTTCGGTGATTGCGGCACTGGTGGTCAGCGGCCTTTCGACCGAGCGGTTCTGTGTCGAGGGCTTTTTGCCGAGGAAGGGCGCCCTACGACGCCAGCGGGTGGCCGCGATCATGGACGAGGCGCGCACCACCGTCGTGCTCGAGGCCCCGAGTCGGGTGCCAGCGACGCTGGCCGAACTCGGGGCCATCGACCCGGACCGCCCCGTGGCGGTGGTGCGCGAACTCACCAAGATCTACGAGGAGGTCTGGCGTGGCACCCTGGCCGAGGCCGAGTCGGTCTTCGCCGAGCGGGGGGTGCGTGGCGAGGTCGTCTTGGTGATCGGGGGCGCCCCGCCCCGCGCCCCGCCACCGATGCCGACATCGATGCGGCGGTGCGCCAGCGCCTGGCCCAGGGCGACGGTCCCCGCCAGGTGGCCGCGGCGTTGAGCGCACAGATGGGCGTCGCCCGCAGGACGATCTATGAGACGGCGCTGCGCTTGCGCGACGAATCGGGTCCCGCGCACTGAGCGGAGCGGGGGGCACCAATCACACCGATACGCTACGACCGGTGCCCCCCTATTACCTGACCACGCCGATCTACTACGTCAATGACGCGCCGCACGTGGGCACGGCGTACACCACCGTCAACGCGGACACGCTGGCCCGATGGCATCGGCTCATCGGTGACGACGTGTTGTTCTTGACCGGGACCGATGAGCACGGGGCCAAGATCGTCGAAGCGGCCGCCGCCCATGACACCTCGCCCGGGGCCTGGACAGATCAGACGTCGGCCCGATTCGCCCAAGCCTGGGCCCGGCTCAACATCAGCAACGACGACTTCATCCGCACGACCGAGCCCCGCCACCATGCCGTGGTCCGCCAGTTCCTCCAGCGCATCTACGACAACGGGTACATCGAACTGGCCCAGTACACCGGGCTGTACTGCGTCTCGTGCGAGGACTACTACACGGCCGATCAACTCATCGACGGTCTGTGCCCGGTCCATCGGCGCGAGGTCGTCGAGATGCACGAGGACAACTACTTCTTCAAGCTGAGCGCATTCGAGGAACGGCTCTTGGACTACTACGAGCGCCACCCTGATTTCGTGCGGCCGGTCTCGAAGCGCAACGAGGCGCTCGGCTTCATCAGGGGTGGCCTCTTGGACGTCTCGATCACCCGCACCTCATTTTCGTGGGGCGTCCCGGTCCCGTGGGACGAGGCCCATGTCTTCTACGTCTGGTACGACGCGCTGATCAACTACCTCACGGCCGCCTCCTATGGCAGTGACCCCGAGCGCTTCTCCACCTGGTGGGCGGCCGCCCACCACCTCATTGGCAAGGA
>CAWDCE010000014.1:0-39399 GCA_963800725.1 uncultured Acidimicrobiaceae bacterium
GGAATGGCGAACATTGAGTTCGTCGACCGGGAGGTGAGGGAATGGCACGGTTCTCCGAAGTGCAAGCCGTAAGACGACCGCTCTGACGGCCGAGATTGGTCCTGGCTTGGGCTCATTTGCCGATGGCAAGGTCGAGAAGGGTATTGACGGCTGTTTCGAACGGACGAGAACTCTCGTGTACCTGGCCGAGTAGAAGTCCTCCTTGGAGCGTGGCGAGCAGCGTCACGGCGAGATCGTCCGGGTCGATGCCCGAAGGAAGGTTCCCGTCTCCATGAAGGGATCTCAGCCCTTCGCCGATTGCGGCTGCCCACTGATCGAACCCTGCCGCGATGAGCGCTCGGGCTTCGGGGTCACTCTCGGCGAGTTGACCAACGAGCGAGCCAAGTTGGCAGCCCCCCTTGGCTTTGGTGCGCTTCGCTGCGGTGATCACCATGTTCCGCCAGGCTTCGACTCCGTTCACGCTTCTGAGCGCATCTCGATTGCGATTGACGATGGTCTCGGCCTGGTAGTCGATGACCGCCTGCACGAGGTCGTCCTTGTCGGGAAAGTAGTGGTACATCTGCGAGCCACTGACTCCCGCCGCCGCCTTGACGTCGTCCAAGGTGGTTCCCGCCACTCCGCGCTCATCGATCAGCGCGGCGGCGTTCTCGACGATGCGCGCCCGGGTGCGTGCTCCCTTGGGCGTGAGCTTCGGTCGGTCACTCGTTTCGTCGACCATCCGCCAATGCTACCAGTGATTCTGAGTTTGACAACCCAGTCCTCAACCGTCATAGTGGGTTACGTGACTCATTTTCGACGAGAGGAAGAACAGCGCATGACTGATCTAGGCGGCAAGACCGCACTGGTAACGGGCTCGACGAGCGGGATCGGCAGGGCCACGGCCACCGCCTTGGCCGCCCGTGGCGCTCACGTACTGATCGTCGGACGCAACGAACAACGAGCCGGGGACGTGGTCGCCGAGATCGAAGGCAGTGGAGGCAGCGCCACCTTCCTGCTCACTTCGTTGAGCGATCTGAAGTCGGCACAGGACCTGGTCGAGTGGGCCACTGAGGCAGGTGGCGGTCACGTCGACATCCTCATCAACAATGCTGGCGTCGCCTTGCTCGGACCGAGCAACGCAGCCACCGAGGCCCAGTTCGACGAGACCTTTGCACTGAACGTCAAGGTTCCGTTCTTCCTCGTTGCGTCCCTTGCGCCAGCCATGGCCGAACGTGGATGGGGTTCGATCGTCAACGTCTCTACGATGGTCGCGAGCTTTGGACAGGCCGGCATGGCCATGTACGGCGCCAGCCGAGCGGCTCTCGAGCTGTTGACCAAGACCTGGGCCGCCGAGTACGGCCCACGTGGTGTTCGGGTCAATGCCGTTGCCCCCGGCCCGACGCGCACCCGAATGATGGAAGCGGTCCCCGAGGAGATGGTGAATCAGCTCGCAGCGCTGGCACCAGCAGGTCGCGTAGCCGAGCCCGAAGAACTTGCTGCGGCGATCGTCTTCTTGGCCAGTGACGATGCCAGCTTCGTCCACGGCGTCACTCTTGCAGTCGATGGGGGCCGGGTCGCCACGTGATGCCAGTTGGCGTCGACGTTCACGAGTGAAGTCCTAGACCACAGAACGCAACGAACAACTCACTACGAAGGAGCATCAACATGAGCGCATACGTAATTGTCGAATTCACAGTGAAGGACCCAGAGATTTACCGGGACCAGTACGCGGCCACCGCTGGAAAGACCGCTCAAGAGCACGGCGCCGAAGTTCTCGCCGCTGGCAACTGGGAGACTCTCGATGGCGAAACCGGACTCTCCTCAGGGGTGGTCGTGCAGTTTCTGGATCACGAGTCGGCTCTCAGGTGGTACAACTCGCCTGAATATCAGCAGCTGATTGATGTCCGCGGTCTCGCGATGGACGCCCGTTTCGGGTTGCTCGACGGCCTTAGTGCGGACACAAAGGATCAGGGGGACTCCGAATGAGCGAGCTCCAGGGAAAGACCGCTCTCATTACAGGCGCGAACGTCGGGATCGGCAAGGAGGTGGCCCGGCAATTGGCATTACGTTCTGAGTTCGCGCGTATCTACCTTGCGTGCCGGAACAACGATCGAGCGACTGCGGCAAAGGCCGATCTCGAAGCCGAGACTGGCCGAGACATCTTCGACATCGTTCTCATGGACGTCACCGATCTCGGCTCGGTTCGCGCTGGACTAGCGGCTATCAGCGGATCCCTCGACGCGCTGGTGATGAACGCTGGTGTCATCGGGAACAAGGCCGTGATGGAGTTGACCGCTGACGGGGCTACCAAACTGTTTGCAACGAACGTTCTCGGGCACGCCGTTCTCCTCGAAGGACTCCTGGCCGAGAACCGACTTGGCGAGGTGGCGGTGTTTGCCGCAAGCGAAGCAGCCAGGGGAATTCCGAAGTTGGGGTTCAAACGGCCAACCTTCGTCTCAACCTCGACCGATGAACTCACTACCGTCATCGACGGCAGCTACTTCGTTGACAGAAAATACGATCAGAACCTCGCCTTCGGTCAGGTCAAGTACATCGGGGCCTTATGGATGGCCCACCTGGCGCGCCAATACCCTGACCTCCGCTTCATCACTGTGAGCCCCGGCAACACCACAGGCACCGAAGCGGCCTCCGGCGCGGCGCCACCGCTGCGCTTTGCGGCCAAACACATCATGCCCCGCCTCGGCATTTCCCACGACCTTGACGTGGGCTCGAAGCGACTCGTCGACGGTGTCACCGACCCGACGCTTTCAAGTGGCGTCTTCTACGCCAGCGCGGCCGGCAAGTTAAAGGGTCCCATGGTCGACCAAACGGACATCTTCCCTGACTTGGCCAACCCGTCGTATCAGGACCAAGCCAACGAGGCTATTCACCGCTTCATCGACGAGTGACGTTTGCGCGAGATCGTCGCGAACTCAGTTCTAACGCGTCCCCTTCCGGCAGGGGTTCGAACAAAGTCCCTTCACCTCCACTGGCAATGTGGGAACGACAACGTTCATTCGGGAACGGTTTCCCTGTTGAGAGCCGGTATTTCGTTGGTGCTTGCCAGGGGGGCAACACCGGCGTGGGGACATCCACACGGCGGTGCCGACCAGCAGGTGCAGCCGTTTGGGCCGGCACGCCGCGTATCGACACTCCTGGCCGGGTCGCACCCCTCACTTGCGTCGGGGGACACCCCGTTGCGACGGAAAGCAGAGCCGACGGCGGGCAAGGACAGATCTGGCTGAAAGTCGAATACCGTCGTCGGAGCGGACACCGGGATCACGACATAGGGTGACTCGCGGCTGTTCGATCCGGCTGGCACACGAACCAGCCGCTCCACGATCGACAAGGAGATCAGCGATGCCCACGTTCATGGACTTTCACCACGACCTGAAGTTGCCTGGCGACGCAATCGAGCAGATCACTCAAGACACCAAAGACGAGAAGGCGGACGAGTTCGGTGTCCGCCAGGTCGAGTTGTTCCACAACTCAGATGGCAAGGTCTACTGCCTGCTCGAGGCTCCTGACGCCGAAGCGGTGCGCAAGCATCATGAGGCACTTGGCGTCCCGTGTGGCGATGTACACGAGGTCTCAGGGATCTTGTAGTCCAAGGCCGACCGGGCGCAACGCGAGTCGATGGCCTCGGCTCAGTCCGGGTGATCGCTTTGAGCGAAGTGGGTCCGGCGGCATCACCGTGCCCCACGGGCCCAATGAGAGCGGGTGGTCAATTTCGAGCGCTACCTCCCGGTGATCTTGGTGACTTCACTCCTGAGCCACGCTCTGTCCCGGCGACGGGTTCGCTGTGGAGCCAGTGCTGATGATGGCTCCGTGGTGTGTCGCAGTGAGGTGAGTCCGAGGCCCAAGAGGGCGGGCTCGGCGGTTCGGACGGGACGATACGGCGTCGGGCCAGGAGCAACGACCCGACCCGACACCGTGATCGGTCAAGCTACCGACTGGTCGCGGGCGTCCTTTGTAGGTCTTTGACGTATTGGGTCGTAATGGCATTGCCGCCGATTCCCCAGTCGCCACTTTCGACTTCGTCGATCGTGACCCACGTGACTCCGCGTAGGGCCTCACCTTCGATGCCCACCATTGTCTCGGTGAGCTGGGAGATCATGTCCTGCTTCTGACTGCTGTCGAAGACTCCCTTAATGACTTTGACCTGCACCAGCGGCATGATGTCCTCCTTATCCTTGGCGCCCAATTTGGGCGCTGGGATTCAGTATCCACAGGGCGTCTGCAAACGACCTGCCAGGTTGCTGCGGTCCCATTGCAACCGGCTGCAAGCGTTTTGCAAGGTCGCTTGCGATAATGACCACTATGGAGGCTGACCTCGACTTTCGGGTGCTGGGAGGCATCGAGGTGGTGCGTCGTGGACAACCCGTCCCGATGGGCGGACCCAAGCCGCGCCTAGCGCTGGCACTCTTGGCGGCTCATCGAGGGTCAGTGGTTTCGACGGACCGACTGTGCGACGAGTTGTGGGGTGCCAGCCTTCCGGCGGACCCGCCCGGAGTGCTGCAAAGCCACCTTTCCCGGTTGCGCCGGATCCTTCGCCCAGACGCCGAGATCCTTGCTCGCCCACCGGGCTACGTGCTCGAGATTCCCGATGACGCCATCGATGCGGGTCGTTTCGAGTTGTTATGCCCGCGAGCGAGCGCCTGCTCGGACCGAATGGCGAAAGTTGAGATGTTGGAGAGCGCCCTGTCGTTTTGGCGGGGATCGGCCTTTGAGGAGTTCGCTGAGCACGATTGGGCTCGGTTCGAGGCAATGCGGCTCGACGAACTTCACATTGTTGCGCAAGAGGATCTCTTCGAAGCCCGCCTCGCTCTCGGTGATCACGTGCCTCTCGTCGGTGATCTCGATGCGCTCGTTGCGCGCCATCCGTTGCGGGAACGATTGTGGCAGCAACTCATCGTCGCTCTCTATCGCAGCGGCCGATCGCCCGAGGCGCTTCGGCGAGCGGAGGCGTTTCGGGCGCTCATGCAGGAGGAACTCGGGCTCGACCCTTCGCCGGTGTTGCGCGAGCTCGAGGGCCGTGTCCTCAACGAGGATCCGACCCTCCTGCAGCCACCCGTGGCGCCGCGACGGTCAGTGATGCGACAGGTCCCGGCCGAGTCCACCAGGCTGGTGGGTCGAGCCGATGAGCTCGAGCTGCTCACCGCCCGGCTGCTGATCGATCGATTGGTCACGCTGACCGGCCCCGGGGGGGTCGGCAAGACGCGAATTGCCATGCGGCTCGCTGGCGATCTGTGGAACGAGTTCGACGGCGAGGTCTTCGTGGCGGAACTGGCACCGGTGAGCGATCCCGGATCGACCGTCGGCGCCATTGCCACTGCGGTCGACGTGCAACAGCGCCAGCATCTCTCCATTGAGGACACCCTGGTCGAATACCTACGAGCGCGCCGTGCACTATTGGTCCTCGACAATTGCGAGCACCTGCGAGGCACCATCGCGTCGCTCTCCGAGCGACTTCTCAACTGGTGTCCCTATGTGACCATTCTTGCGACGAGCCGTGAGGTACTCGGGCTGCCTGGCGAACAGGTGTGGCCCGTACGGCCGCTTGCGACCCCCGAAGAGGGTTCGGGTCCAGCGATCGCCGCAGAGGCTCCAGCGGCGCGCCTCTTCGTCGAACGGGCCATCGCAGCCCGCCCAGGGTTCTCGCTCGGACCGGACAATGTAGGTGACGTCGTCGAGATCGTCCGCCACCTCGATGGGCTTCCACTCGCGATCGAACTCGCGGCGGCACGCATTCGGGCGATGAGTGCAGCGACGCTCGCTGAGGGTCTCAGCAAGGGTTTCGATCTCCTTTCCGGCGCGCAGGCGTCGATGATTCCCCGGCACCGCACTGTGCAAGATCTCGTGAAGTGGTCGCATGACCTCCTCGCTCCTAATGAGCAGCAGCTGTTCGCGCGATTGTGCGTCTTCGCTGGCAGTTTCGGGCTCGACGCCGTCGAAGCGGTTTGCGCTGACCGGGACCTGGACAGGTCCGGCGTATCGTTGTTGCTCGCGAACCTGGTGGACAAGTCGATGGTGCAATTGATCGACGAGGATCTTCCCCGCTATCGATTACTCGAAACTCTGCGCGACTACGGCCGCGACTCTTTAGGCGAAGGCGAGCGGGAGCTCGTCCGGTCCCGACACGCGGCTTGGTACCTCAAAGTTGCCGAACGATGCGGTCGATTCTTGGCGGGACCCGATGAAGCGAGCGCGGTCAAAATGCTGGACCGCGACTTCGATAATTTACGTGCCGCACACCTGTGGTCCGTAGAACGATCTGACCCCGACACCGCGCTTCGCCTGGTCGCTGCCCTCAGGGAGTATTCGTTTCGGTGCATGCATGCCGAGATCACGATCTGGGCCGATGTTGCGATCGCCCTACCCGAGGCCAGTACGCATGATCGCTTTCCGGTTGCAGTGGGCGTCGCCGCATACGGTCGGTTCGTGCGAGGTGACCTCGAAAATGCGATCGAACTCGGTGAGCGGGCCATCGCCGCTGCTGATCAACTCGCCACCGACAGCTCCGGCCTCGCTGAACGCGCGCTTGCCAATGCATGGTTCTATCGAGGAGACACCGAACGAGGGGTCGAATGGATGGATCGCATGATCGTGTCAGCCAGGATGGGCTCGTCGGCTCGCCTCGCCCACGCTCTGTACATGCGATCGGTCGCTTTCACGAGCGTTGGTGACAATGTCAGCGGTTCGGAGTTTGCCACCGCTTGCCTCGCCGCCGCCGCCGATTCGCGATCACCAACGGCCTTGGCTCAAGCGCACTACGCCCAAGGTCTCGCGCTTAAGTCGACGAGCCCGGTCGAGGCGAGCGCCGTATTCCAGCGAGCGGCCGACTTAGCCAGAGATGCCGGGAACCGGTGGATCCAAGCATTTGCGCTCACCGAAGTGCTCTGGCTCGAGGCGCACCACGGTCGACCCCGCGAAGCCCTTGCTCGCTACATCAATGTGATCGACCTCTGGTATCGCGGCGGGGACTGGGCCAGCCAGTGGCTGTCACTTCGCCACGTGTTCGGCATTCTCGTTCAGCTTCGGGCTGACCTCGGGGCAGCCACACTCCATGGTGCACTCACCGCCGCGGGCGCGGCCTACGCTTTACCGTTCGAAGCTGCCGACGCACAACGGATCGGCGTTCTGGTAGACGATCTGCGAGACCGGCTCGGAGCCGCCGCCTTCGCTTCAGCGGTGCGCCGCGGGACCACCCTCAGTGACGGCGAGATCATCGATTTTGTACGTGCGCAGATTCACGCACTCTCCTAGCGGTCATCCCCGCGGTGCCCGGTCAAGGGGCCTCGGTGGCGGGCAACAGCTCACCTCAACCCAGGAGCTGAACTTCCGTGCCGTGCGTACGGGAACACGCCGTCGGGGTCGTGCTGGTCGCGAATGGCGTCGAGGCGGTCGTGCTGCTCTGGTGTCCACGAATGCTCGATCCCATGGGCGCCGTTGGCCCGCCCGACGAAGTTGATGAGGTTCACCGGTGCCCGCCACGGTTGGACTGCGTCCAGTACACCCAGGACCGCATCGATCCGGTCGGCATCGGTGAGCGTGGGGACGGGTGCGCCGTAGACGTTGCACACGTGGGCCGCGGTGCGGCCCCCCACCGCATCTGCGCCCGGTACCGCTGACTTCGTCGCGGGCCCGAGGGTCCTGATCTCGACGCTCGACAACGGTCGATCGGTTTCGAGGTCGGCGGCTCCGAGCACAGCGTCGACGGTGTCCAAGTCGAGTGAGGCGAGCGAGGCCGTGCCGTTGGCCACCGGCATGGGGCCGAGAGGGTCGCCGTGGATCGTCCCGAGCTGTCCATAGGGGAGGTCCCCCACAGTGTCGAGCACGGGCTGGGCCACACTGCAGATGTCACTGAGCTGTGCTCGTGCAACGTTGCTTGGGTCCAGGCTCGCGAAGCGTAAATGCACGACGTGGCGACCCCGGATCGCGTCGGGAAGCCGGTCCACCGGCGGCAAGCGGAGCAGGGCGATCGACGCGGTCGACGATCCTGGGAGGGAAGGTGCCCAATGCGCATAGGCGCTCAGGACCGCAGGTGCGTCTTCGGCCGCGAAATACACACCTCCGCCAACGACGTGGGTCTTCTCGAGGAGGTCGATCGTCACCGAGGTGACGACACCGAAGCCGCCCTTTCCGCCTCGTAGCGCCCAGAAGAGATCAGGGTGAACATCTTTGGATGCCGTGATGAGACCGGTCGCGGGCGTCACGATGTCGAAGGAACGGACGTGGTCGCTGCTGAAACCCACGGAACTCGCAAGGGGACCGAGTCCACCTCCGAGGAGATAACCGACGACCCCCACACCTGGTGCCGACCCGCATGGCGCGGCGAGATCGTGACGGAGCGTCGCCGTCAGGACCGGATCCCAGGTCAATCCGGCGCCGACCCGGACAGTTCGTCCGGCCACGTCGACGTCGATGGCGTCGAGGTGTCGCACGGTGATGGCGACGCCCCCTTGCACCTCGTGGAGCCGCCCGTGCCCCGCACCCATGACGGTGAGGGTCTCGCCTCGCTCGGCGACCACTTCGACCGCAGACGCAACGTCGGTGGGTGCGTGTGCGTCGATCACCACATCGGGTGCGAATGTGACTGAAAGGTCGAACCCTGCGACCGCATCGGCGTACCCGCGATCATTCGCTTCGAGCACCGAGGACACCCCGGCCCGCCGCAGTGCGGTTGACGTCTTCATCTTCCACCCTCTCTTTGGTGTGCGAACTTTCGGGAATCCATGAACTGCGCAGGACGGACTCGCCGACCCCGTCCACATCTCACTCGGTAGGTCGACAAGGCTGACCCACGCACAGCACGATGACAAGCTGACTCAGCGTGAACACTGCGTGGGCCCGGTGCCCCAGAGGTTCGCTCGGGGGATCATCGAAACGGCCCCGAACACCTCGGCACGGTTGAGTTCGTCTGCCGGTAACTGGTGTGGGTGGCCAGGCTCCCTATCCCTCGAAGTAGTGGCCGAGGTCAAGATCGTCGATGAGCCCGGGATTCGTTGGGTGCCAGTCGAGCGAGCGCTGGGTGGCCACACTCGACGCAGGGTTGTCCAGCGACACAAAGAAGGCGAGAAAGTCGAAGTAGTCGCCCACCTCTTCAGCGGTAATGGAGACGGTCGCAACGTCGAGGTGACGGCCGATGGCTTCTGCCACCTGGCGGAACGGCACACCTTCGTCGGCGACGGCGTGCAATCGGGATCCAGGCTCAGCCGATTCGAGGGCCGAGCGGTAGAGGCGAGCCGCATCGAGCGTGTGGACCGCGGGCCAGCGATTGGCACCGTCGCCGACGTAACCCGCCTTGCCCCACCTTCGAGCAAACGAGATGAGGGCCGGGGTGTAGCCGGTGTGATCGAGCGAACTGTGCACCAATGGCGGAAGACGCACGACCGATGATCGGACCCCGCGCTCAGCCAAGGCGATCACCGCATTCTCGGCGTCGATGCGCGGCCCGGTCGCCAAGATGTCAGTCTCGGTGGCCACCCCTTGCACTCCACCCAAAGCCAGCGGGATGGTGCCCGAAGTGCCGACGAGCGGCTTGTCGGTGCCAACGAGTGCGCGACCGATCGCCTCGATGGCCCCCAGATCCGCGTTGAGGGGCCCTTCGAAATCGCCGGCGTTCATCTCGTGGTGCTTGAAGGCGAGGTGGATGACACCGTCGCACGCGGCTGCCGCCTCGGCGAGGGAGTCGAGATCGTCGAGTGAGCCGCGATGCACATCGGCGCCGAGAGCCGACACCGCACCGGCGGCGGCATCAGTGCGCGCCAGGCCGACGACCTCGTGGCCGGCTCCGAGCAGTTCGGGGATGACGGCGGAGCCAATGTGGCCCGATGCTCCGGTGACGAGAACTCTCATTGAAATACCTCCTGGTAGCGAGCTGAAATCCGGGCGACATCAGGGGTTGATGGCACCTGGTGTCATCACTGTAGCAGGAATGTCACTCAGTGTCATCACCAACAACTTAGGATCACGGCATGGCACGTTGGGAGGGCGGGGCGGACGAGAGGCTGGCCCGGGCCGCCTACGAGCTGTACTTCGAGCGTGGGTTCGACGACGTGACTATCGCCGAGATCGCAGAACGCGCCGGACTGACCAAGCGGACGTTCTTCCGCTATTTCGCCGACAAGCGTGAGGTGCTCTTCTCGGGGGCGGCTGCCTTTCAAGAAGCCGTCGTTCGTGCGGTGCTCGACGCGCCCCAAGCCTCTCCGCGATCGATGCGGTGGTCGGGGCACTGGCGTCTGGGGGAACGAGCATCACCGAGATCGGAGAGCCGGCCCGACAGCGCCAGCGCCTCATTGAGACGTCGACCGATCTGCAGGAACGAGAAATGATCAAGATGGCCGCGCTGACGGTGGCGATCAGCGACGCACTGCAGCAACGACACGTTGCCGCACTGGCGGCGCGCCTCACCGCCCAGGCGGGAGTGGCGGTCTTCACCACGGCCTTCGACCGTTGGGCGAGCCACGAGGCATCCGCAGAGTTTCCGCTCCTCGTCCACGAGGCACTCGTCGAGCTGCGCGCCGCCATTGGCGCGGTCGACCCGGCCGAGCCTGCCGGTGTACTTCAGTCTTCGCTACCTGCTGATCGCTGAAGGAGGCTCGTCGATGATCTCGCAGTCGCTTCCGATGGCCTCGCGCACCGCGCGGCAGAGAAGTTTTCTTCGCGATTTCCGCGCAATGTGTCGGATCGAGACATCGGTGTGCGTAGTAGGGGTGAGCGGCAGCCCGCGGGGGCGGCCACACAACGACAGGAGGCAATTCTTATGGCGCAGTACGTGATTTCGGTGCTTCACGACTCGAACGAAACCGCCACAGATAAAGAGATGGCCGCGATCGACGTCTTCAATGACCAACTCGTAGCCGATGGCCACTGGGTTTTCGCCGCTGGCCTCGCTGCGCCCAGTAGCTCCACCGTCATCGACGGTCGTGGCGCGCAAGCGGTGCTGACCGACGGGCCCTTCGTCGAGACCAAGGAATTCGTCGTGGGCTTTTGGATCATCGAGGCCCCCGACCTCGACGTTGCACTCCGGCTCGCCACCTCGGGGTCGAAGAACTGCAACCGCCGGGTCGAACTCCGGCCGATCCTGGAGGGATGACCGACGTCGACGAGGTGATCGCTCGGGTCCACCAAGGGGAGTGGGCCCGGGTGGTCGCGACAGTGGCCAGGCGCTTCGGTGACCTCGACGTCGCCGAGGATGCGGCCGGCGAGGCTTTTGCGACCGCTCTTGAGCGCTGGCCGGTCGACGGCGTTCCCCCGAATCCCGGTGCGTGGCTCACCACCACCGCCAATCGAAAGGCCATCGACCGCTTGCGGCGTGAGGCGAGGCGCGAGCAAAAGCACAGGGAGGCGAAGTTGCTGTCCGACGCTGTTGAACCGGCGGGCGCCATCGCCGACGATCGGCTCCGCCTCGTCTTTACCTGTTGCCACCCCGCTCTCGGTATGCAGGCGCGAGTCGCGCTGACGCTTCGGATGGTCGGGGGGCTCAGCGTGGCCGAGATCGCCCGCGCCTTCTTGGTCCAAGAGGTCGCCATGGGCCAGCGGATCACCCGCGCCAAGGCCAAGATACGGGCAGCCAAGATCCCCTACCGCGTGCCGGGGCGTGAGGACCTCGCGACCCGGGTCACCGGGGTGCTCGCGGTCCTCTACCTGATCTTCAATGAGGGGTACCTGGCCTCGGACCCCGAGAAGGGGGCGCTGCGCAACGACCTGAGCGCCGAGGCCATCCGCCTGATGCGACTCGTTCGTGACCTTATGCCGGCAGACGGCGAGGTGGCCGGCCTGCTCGCACTGATGCTCTTGACCGAGGCCCGCCAGGCCGCGCGTCTCTCGCCGAGTGGCGAACTCGTCGCCCTCAACGAACAGGATCGCCGTGCCTGGAACCGCGAGATGATCGCCGAGGGCCAGCAAATTGTTCGCGAGCGACTCGGATCGGGCCAGGCCCCGGGCTGCTACCAACTCCTCGCCGCCATCAATGCCGTCCATTGCGACGCCCATGACATTGGCGACACCGACTGGTCGCAGATCGTGGCGCTCTACGACCAGTTGGTCCGCCTCGACCCCTCACCAATCGTGCGGCTCAACCGGGCGATCGCGCTGGGCGAGTTGGACGGCCCGCAGGTCGCCTTGGCCGAGATCGATCATCTGGCGCTCGACGACTACCACGCCTTCCACGCCGGCCGGGCCTATCTGCTCCGCCAACTCGGCCGCAATGAGGAGTCGGTTGCCGCCTACGACCGGGCCATTTCGCTGGCCACCAACCCCGCGGAGGTGTCGTACCTCGTTGCCTGGCGCGACCATTTGGCCGGCCAGTGAGCGGCCGCATCATCGACCCACCCGAGACCAAGGGGTGCTCCCCACCGAGGAACCGTCGTCCGGTTCCCCCGTAGGCTCTGCGCCAGTCGCACCAGCGATCGGACCCCGGGAGGACGCACGTGCCGTTGAATCAGATGCAAGAGGATCTGTGTAGTCAGAGCCAGTGGGATTTCTCCGGACTTCGTGCACTCTTCATCAACTGCACCCTGAAGAAGTCGCCCGAGGTCTCGAATACCGAAGGATTGGCGGCGATCTCGATGGAGATCATGCGACGCCAGGGCGTCGAGGTGACGATGATCCGGGCGATCGACCGCGATATCGCGACCGGGGTCTGGCCGGACATGACCGAACACGGGTGGCCCCGAGACGATTGGCCCGAGATCGCCGACCAGGTGATGGCGGCCGACATCCTCGTGTTGTGTACGCCCATCTGGCTCGGGGAGAAGTCCTCTGTATGCACCAAGATCATCGAGCGCCTCTACGGCAACTCACACCTGCTCAACGAAGCCGGCCAATACGCCTACTACGGCCGCGTCGGCGGATGCCTGGTGACTGGCAACGAGGATGGCGTGAAGCACTGTGCGATGAACGTCTTATATTCGCTCCAACACCTCGGCTACGTGATTCCCCCCCAAGCCGATGCAGGATGGATCGGCGAAGCCGGCCCAGGTCCGTCGTATCTGGATCCCGGTTCGGGCGGACCCGAGAACGACTTCACAAACCGCAATACGACCTTCATGACCTGGAACCTGCTCCATCTCGGTCGCATGCTCAAAGACGCAGGTGGCATCCCCGTGCACGGTAATCAACGAGCCGAGTGGGACGCAGGCTGTCGCTTCGATTTCTCCAATCCCGAGTACCGATGATTCGCCCCGGACCCGACCGCGTTGGCGGACCCACCTCACGGTGGTGTGCGCAATGACCGAATCCGCACAGAGCACGTCCGATGGGTCAACAGGCGAGCCCGTTCCCGCCGATGCCATCTGGTACAAGGTGGCCGAGCTCGACGAACTCGGCGAAGGCAGGGTCCGGACGGCCCAAGCGGGCCCCCATACGATCGCCCTGACGCATTGCGGCGCAGCGTTCGGGGCACTTTCGAACAAGTGCCCGCACCAAGGTGGCCCGTTGGGTGAAGGGTCGATCGAGAACGGGCTGTTGCGTTGCCCGTGGCACGGCTACGACTACGACCCGATCACGGGCCGGCCACCGGAGGGATTCAGCGACGCCCCCGAATCCTTTCCTCTCGAGGTGCGCGCTGACGGGATCTATGTGGCGATCCGGCCGCTCGCGCCCCATAGTCGAGACGTCTCCGACGTGATCGTCGAGACCATGGTCGCGTGGGGGATCACCCACGTCTTCGGTATGGTCGGCCATTCCAATCTCGGATTCGCCGACGCGATCCGCAGGGCGGAACGCCGCGGCGAGCTCACGTATATCGGCATCCGTCACGAAGGCGCAGCCGCCTTTGCCGCTTCGGCCTACGGCAAGCTCACGGGCCGCCCCGCGGCCTGTTTCGCCATTGCCGGACCGGGGTCGACGAACCTGCTCACCGGCCTCTACGACGCCAAGGTCGACCGAGCACCCGTCTTGGCCGTCTCGGGTCAGGTCCCCTCCAAGGTGCTCGGACGCGGGGCCTTCCAAGACCTGGATCTGTCCCGGGCGTTTGGCGACGTGGCCGCCTTCTCCCACACGCTCCTCTCTGACTCTGACCACGCCGAGCTGACGGCACTCGCCCTGAAGACCGCGCTGGTCGAGCGGACCGTGTCGCACCTGGTCCTGCCCGATGAGGTCCAGGTGCAACCGGCGCCGGGGCAGAGCCCAAGTGCACCGTTCGGACGGGTGGCGAGCCGCGAGATCGCACCGGCCGAAGACGCTTTGGCCTCCGCGGTACGCGTGCTGAGCGAAGCCAAGCGACCGGTGTTCGTCGTGGGTCACGGTGCACGGTTCGATATGCCTGACGTGATTGGCCTGGCCGAAGAGCTCGGCGCCCCGGTCTTGACGACCTTCAAGGCCAAGGGGCAGATCTCGGACCACCACCCGCTCGGTTGCGGCGTGCTCGGGCGGAGTGGAACACCGGTGGCCTCGTGGCACATGAACGAGAGCGACCTGTTGGTTGTGTTCGGGGCTTCATTCTCCAATCACACCGGCATCGCCCCGTACAAGCCGATTGTCCAGATTGATTTTGATCCAATGGCCCTCGGACGGTTTCATCCTGTGAGCGTCCCGGTCCTCGGCCATGTGGGGGTGACGGCACGGGCGCTGCGGGCTGCGGTCCGTCCCGACCCTGAGCGAGTGGACCAGCGCACCGACGTGGCGCAACGTTGGGAGATCTGGCGAGCGGAAAAGCGCCGGCGCCTGCTCGACGACCAGGGCCGGGGAGTGGGCGCGGCAGCCGTGTTCGACGCCATGACCCGATTGGTTCCGACGGATGCGGTCATTGCGGTCGATGTCGGAAACAATGCCTACTCATTCGGGCGGTACTTCGAGTGTGACCGCCAGTCGGTTCTCATGTCCGGCTATCTCGGGTCGATCGGTTTCGGTTTCCCGGCAGCCATGGGAGCTTGGGCGGCCGCACCGGACCGAAAGATCGTGGCGGTGACCGGCGATGGGGGTTTCGGGCAGTATCTGGCCGAATTCACGACCGCGGTCAAGTATGCAATGCCGATCACCCATGTGCTCTTGAACAACAATGAGCTGGGCAAAATCGCCAAGGAGCAACGCGCTGCGGACCTTGATGTCTGGCAGGTCTCCTTGCACAACCCGAGCTTTGCCGCCTTCGCCGACCTGTGCGGCGGACTCGGTATTCGCGTCGAATTGCGCGCGCAGCTCGATGGCGCGCTCGAAGAAGCGCTGGCGTTTGACGGTCCTTCGTTGGTGGAAGTCGCGAGCGACGTCGAACTGGTCTGAGCTTGCGCAGCGCCGCACCTCGGCTTGGGCAGCCATTCGACACTTCTCGTTAGCGGCGGATCGGGTGTTGTGCCCCGATGACCGCACGCCGGATCGAGCCCACGACGCTTCGCGCTGCGTGTGTGGCGAACAACGGGCAAGCCCGCGCGCTGCCACCGATGACCATTCGGGTTCGGGGCATTGTGAGCGAACCGCGAAGTAGTTGCGCGTTGGCCCACGTGACCCGCTCTGCTGGCACCGGGCGCAGGCCTAGGCCCACTGCCTGGCGTTTCTCAGGGCGCTCGCCATGATGGTCAACGTCGGGTTGTGACCTCCCGACGAAGGGAACAGGCTGCCGTCGGAGACCACGACGTTGTCCAGGTGGTGATAACGACCGACGCCGTCGGTGACGCTGGTTTCTTGGTCCATGCCCATTCGCATTCCCCCCATCACGTGTTCGGTGTCGGGCACGCTGCCTGATGCGACCGAGAACTGCGACGAGGGCAATTCGGGAATGGCCATGGCGACATCGGCCCCAGAGGCCTTGAGGATCGACACGATCCATTGCATGTAGAAGGCCTGGGCCGCGACCTCGTGGCGCCCGGGTCCGTAAGTGATCCGCGGCACCGGCACGCCCCGCCAATCGCGCAGCTTTGGATCGAGATCGACCTGATTGCTCCGGTAGGCAAGGTCCTCGCCCACCAGGGTGATTCCGGCCAGGCGATCCCGCAGCAGGCTGTCTCGCATCAGTTGCTTGAAGGCGCTGCCGAATGGCTTGCCCGGTGCGATGATCGACAGGATCTGCTGATAGTTGGCCGCCTCGTCGAGGGGCAGTTGGCTGCCGCCCATTTCGAGGGTGCCGCCTCGCAGGTAGGGGAGGCCTGCGGCCTGCGCGGCCGCCCGGGCTCCGGGGAAGTCGGGATCGGCGAAGTCGTCGAGATCATGGGTCAAGCCCCGCCCCCGGTGGGCATGGAGGCGTTCGGAGAAGTAGATGCCCGTCCCGTCGGTGAACCAGTGGAACATGACGTAGCGGCCGATCACGTCGTGCGGATCGGGGAACCGAGAGAGCAGGGCGAGTCGCGGCGTCTCGATGGCGTTCAAGGCCATGACCACCAGATCGCCTCGCTCGTTGTGGGACTGCCCCGAAGTGTCAACCCAGGTCACCCCGGTGGCCTTGGTTCCGTGAATCGTCACCTCGACGACGGTGGATTGCGTACGAAGCTCCGCGCCAGCGAGCAACGCGTGCCGCAACGGCGCCAGTCCCCCGACTCGCGCCATGGTCGGGCACCCGTAGCCGACGCAGAACCCGCAGTTGGTACACGCCGGGCGCCCATCGTAAGGCTCGCTGTTGATGGCCATCGGAACCAAGAATGGGTGGAGGCCCAGCGATTGTGCGCCCTTGGCCACGACCATCGAGGAGTACTGCGGCGGGCCGGCGGGCATTGGAAACGCGCCGGCCCGCGGCGCATGGGTCAATGTTGGCTGGAGGGGAAGGGCCGAGACGTCGCCCGCCACCCCAATGAGTGACTCGACCTCTTCGTAGAGCGGTGCGAGCTCGTCGTAGGTGAACGGCCAGTCGATGACGTCGGCTTGGGGCTGGGGCCCGAGCGCGGTGAGCTTTTGAAAGTCGATGTCCCAGAAGCGGGGAGTCTTGGCGTCCCAATGGGCGGTGCCGCCTCCCACGGTCTGTGCGAGGTTCTGGACGGTACCGACCTGGGGCTTGGTGTCGGCGGTCGAGGTCCGATAGACCCTCGGCTCGGTATCGGGATCCGCCTTGGCGAAATGGCGGTCGTGCTTCAGCTCGTCATTGGAAAAGCGTGTGCGCGGGCGTCGAGCGGTGAGGTCGTCGAAGTAGTTGGGGCCCTTCTCAAAGATGGTGACGTCCCACCCCCGCTCCGCCAGCACCATCGCGGCCATTGCGCCTCCCGGACCGCTCCCGATGATCAGCGCCTTGGCCACTAGCTCGACTCGATGAGGTTGACCAGTCGTTGCCCGACGCCAGAGGGGGCGTAGATGTCGGGGCCGTCGGACCTCGAAACCTCGGCGGGGGAATAGCCGACGGGGAGGCGGTCCCCGGGAAAGTCGATCTCACGCCAACCGACCAGATCGGCGTTGCCGCCGTATTCGGGGGCCGAGTACATCCCTTCGATGGCGTGGGTGAACAAGAGCGTGGCGAATCCGTCGGGGTCCTTGACCAAGGTCGCGTCCTTGGTCGCCGCTGTGGCCGTGACGAAGTCACCTCCGGCCAGGCGGTCGAGCGCCGCGGTGCCGCTCGCGTACTGGCCCTTGAGACGGGCGAGCCGCTTGGCCCAACCGTAGGCCTGGGCCGGGGTGAGGCCGATGAATGTCGCCATGTCATCAGTGGTGCTCCCCCCACGACTGCTGAACGGACCGCCGGCGAAGATCTCCGCTGGTCGAGCCGACAGTGCGCCGAGCATCGTCTCGATGTACCTGGTGACATTGGCCTCCCGGGCGCCCGGATGTCCCTTCTCCAATGGATCGTCCATCGGGCCGGGGATCAACCGGGCGGTGGCTTCGCGCACGACCGAGCTCTGGTGCTCCGAGAAGACACTTGGCGAACTCGCGGCCGAGGTCCGTGCGCTCGCTTCGAGAAACCCTGCCGGAAGCAGAACGAGCAATCCCGCCAGTCCCGATCCCTTGAGTACGGACCGGCGGGAGAGGGGTGGCACGGGCGGTGAGCCTGCCAGGGGTCGGATCAAGCGTCAACCGATGTTGGGGGAGTCCATCCCCGGCGAGGCGCGGTTTCGGAATCTTGGGTTGCAGGTGCACCACGAGACGGCTCGGCCGCGTCATTGCCCGGTGTCGTACTCGCACCGAGTCGACCGGCGCTCACCGGTCGAGCGGATTGCGGCGAGATGCACGACAGTGGTCAAGCAAGAGCCACGATGTCACCGCCGGGGACAGGGGCTTGACGGGACTGCTCGAGGAGATTCAGAGCTGTCGCATTTGCGCAGCCGGCCTGGCATTGGGTCCCCGTCGCATTGTGCAGCTGGATCCAGCCGCGCCAATCCTCGTGGTCGGACAGGCGCCGGGTCGCGAGGCCAACGCCTCAGCGGTGTCCTTGCGAGACGCCAATGGCGAACGGTTGCGTCGCGGGATCGGGGTTGACGCTGAAGTCTTGTCTGACCCGACAATGGGCGCGCTGTGGGCGATGGGCTCTTGCTTCGCGGGATCGGGTCCATCGGGTGACGTTCCACCGCGGCCCGAGTGCGCGCCAGAGTGGAGAGAGAATTCTCGACCCACTGGGAGATGTCTTGTTGACTCTGGTGAACCGACACTCTGCCCAGCGCTCTCACTTGCGCCCAGCACGGGGTTCGCTCACCGAGGTCGTCGGGGCGTGGCGCCATCACTGGCCGGCCGTGGTGCCCCTCGTGCATCGAAGTCCCCGAACAACATCGAGATCAGGAAGAACCCGTGGTTCGAAGAGGAATCGGTGCGGGCACTTCGCGAGCTGATCCAGGCGGTCCTGGCGGAGAACGGGTGGTCGACGTCGCGGACCTCGAGGTGACCGGTCGGCAGTTGGCGGGGTCACCAGATCGCCCCGCTTCAACGAAGCGTCCCGTGCCGTGGCGACAATTCGCTTGACAGGTGGACGTCTCGGACTTACTCTACAAGGAGTCGCTTGTACAAGCGAAAACTTGAGAAAGGATCAATAGTGACGACTCCCACTGCAACCACCAACGACTTCTTTGCCACGAAAGACTTCGCCGCCGCTCCCGACGCGGTGTTCGGCGCGCTCGAGCGACATCGACGCCCTGACCGGGTGGTGGACCCCCGCCGCCGGGGGTGCCGACGCCGGCGAGACGCTCCGTTTCCTCTTCGGGGACAGTGAGCTGGTTGTTCGGGTCGCACAAGCCGATCGACCGAGCCGGATCCGCTGGGACGTGCTCGACTGTGGACCGGCACCTGAATGGGTCGCGACCGCGATCATCTTCGAGGTCACGGCGGTCGGCACCGGCAGTGAGCTGCACTTTCGCCACGAGGGGCTGAACGCCGGCCTCGAGTGCTTCGATGATTGCCAGGCCGGGTGGACGCACTACCTGGCCAGCCTCGTCGACTACGTCGATCAGGGTGCGGGCAGCCCGAATGCCCCCGACGAGCGGTTCAGCGCGTGGCGGGCCGAGCACAACCCAAGCTGAGGCGGCTTGGACGAGGGAGTTCGCACTCCATGACAATGCACAGGTGACGCCCCAACCCGCCGAATCGGCAGCGCCCGTTGGACCCGACGTGGTCCTGCGGGCGCTCGCCGACCCGCACCGGCGCCAGATCCTGCGGCTCGTCCAACACACCGAGCTTCCTGCGGGGCAGATTGCCACCCACTTCGACCTGACCCAACAAGCCGTCAGCCAGCACCTCAACGTCTTGAAGCGAGCCGGATTGTTGGCTGAACGGCGCGAGGGCACCCGCCGGCTCTACTCACTGCGGTTCGAGTCGCTCGAACCACTGCGCACACTGCTCGACGAATTCTGGCCGGATGCGCTGGCGCGTCTGAAGCAAACTGTCGAACAAGCCCACCCCCGCCCCGAGAAAAGAGGAACGACGTGATCAGCACCAGCGTGCGCATTGAGGCCTCCGCGAGGTCGTCTTCGGTTACTTCACCGATCCCGAGTTGATGGTCACCTGGATTGGTGAACGCGTCGACCTCGATCCCCGCCCAGGGGGCACGTTCGCCCTCGATTTCAGCGGTGTCGCCGCCCGCGGGAGCTACGTCGAGGTGGAGCCCCCCGAACGGGTGGTTTTCACCTGGGGAATTCCCGGGGACGCGCTCATGCCGCCGGGAAGCAGCACGGTTGAAGTGGTGCTGGTCGCAGACGGCGACGACACGATCGTGAACCTCACCCACCGCGACCTTCCCTCCGAGCGCGAGCCGTCGCACCTCGAGGGATGGGAGCGCTGCCTGGCCGACCTGGTCGCTTCCCTGGCCAAATGACGGGGATCGCGCTCGATTGCTGAATTTGGTGCTGCCGCTCGTTGGTGTGCACCGCTTTGGCGTGGTTGCCGAACCGAGCTGTGCCGTGCCTCAGCCGAACTCCCGCAGCGCGCTGGTCGGGGGTCGACGGCGAAGAGATGATGCACTACTTCGACCTCGGATATGACCGATTCGCGGGGAGCGCCTCTCCGGTTTCGAGCAGCGTCTTGAGGCTGGAGAGAAACACGGGCCAGCCGTTACTCACCATGGTCGCCACCGTGCTGCCGGGTTCGAAATCGTCATGGATGACGGTCAGTTTGACCATGTCGGCGACCGTTTCGATGTCGAACGCCACCCGGGACCGCCGCTCGCTTGCGACCTTGGCGAACACCTCGTCGCCCATGCGCTCTTTCAGCTCGGGAACGAAGGTGTACCAGGTGTAGGCGAGCCTGCGGTAGGGATCAGATTCGAGGACGACCTGGGCCGGGTCCGAGATGACGACGCCATAGTTGTCCCAGACCATTGGTGAGCCGACCTTCCAGTCCGTGTCGAACGTGGTCTGCCACCACCGAGCGGTGAAGGTCGGCTCGGTCAACGCCTTCCACAGTTGTTCGGGTGTGGTCTTGATGTATGTCGTGTAGACGAACTGCGGCTTGTCATCCATTGGTGGTTCCTCCAGTGCTCGTTTCAGATCGGAGAGGGCTTGGACCCGTTCCCGGTCGTAGCGGTTGATCCAGCGTTCAGCGATTTCGTTGATCGGGGTCGCGTTGAGATAGTGGAGCTTCTCGCGACCACGTCGGATCGTCGTCACCAGATTGGCGGCTTCGAGGATCGCCAGATGCTTGCTGACGGACTGACGGGCCATCTCGAGACCAACGGAGAGTTCTGAGAGGTTCTGTCCGTTCCGAGCGTTCAGCCGGTCCAACAGGTGACGGCGACTCGGGTCAGCGAGTGCCTTGAAGACGTCGTTGGTGATCGGTTCGGGTTCGCCAATCAGAACTTCAAGTCCTCGGGGAACGGGGTGCCCGTGCCGGTCTCGACCAGGGCCTTGAGGCTCAAGAGGAAATAGGCCCACCGGGCGCTGCAATGGGCCATGAACTCGGTCGGGTTGCGCCAGTCGGCGTGGGTGAACAACACCACTGTCTCGTCGTCTTTGTGGGTCAGGTCGAAGGAGAGCTTGGTCCCGACCCACTCATCGGCACCTTCGACACAGTTCCAGTGCACCTGTCCCGCCGGATCCAACGCGGTGACTTCCATGACGGCGGACGGTTCGGGGTTGTCGAAGAAGAACTGGATCTTTGATCCGACGGCGGACTCCCCGCGCACGCCGTCTCGGGTCCACCAATCAGCGATTCCCTCCGTCGTGGCGACGGCTTGGTACACACGCTCGAGCGGGGCCGAGATGGCCACACGATGTCTGATGTCAACCATTTGCCTCTCCTTTGATGCTTGCGCCGATTTGCCAGAGGACCAGGGATACGCAACCATTCGGCTACCTAAAGATATGCAGCCAAAGGGCTGCCTGTCAAGTGGGGAGCCTGGCTCCCCGCTCGAATCGGCCGTGGGGGCAGTGCGGCGCAACAGGTGGCCACGGCGAGGTGTGGGCGTACCGCGGGATCTCCCGCGGCACCGGGGTGAAATCAGCCCCACACCGCTTGTGTGGGTGTCAGGGGTTTGGAGCGCTCAGGCGTTCGATCCGGTGGGGCTGTCCGCCCGCACCACCGCGACGCCGGGAAACTCGGGCGCATCGCGCCAACGCTCGAGGTACCCGACATAGTCGAGGAGGCTCTCGGCGTAGACGAGATTGCGGGCGGCTTTGGCGTCGGGGGCCTGGAGCTCACTGTTGTAGAAGCTGGGTGTGCAGTACCGCACGTAGCGCGCCCCACCACCGGCGACGCTGTAGAGCACTTTGAGCCACTCCTCTTCGGCCGATTCGACCGGCTCGATTGCCTCGATGCCCCGATCGGCGCAGGCCTCGACGATGTGGGCGACATGCTTGGCCGACTCGGAGAGCAGGTGCATGAAGTTCGTCCCGAAGCCGCCTTGGACCAGGCCGATGAGCAGCAGGTTGGGGAACCCGCTGGCCAGGACCCCGTGCAGGGTGTGGGCGCCCTCG
Source organism: uncultured Acidimicrobiaceae bacterium (assembly GCA_963800725.1). Taxonomy (GTDB): domain Bacteria; phylum Actinomycetota; class Acidimicrobiia; order Acidimicrobiales; family RAAP-2; genus Bog-473. The sequence goes on from CAWDCE010000014.1 coordinate 22,227, forward strand.
GACCACCGCTGCGAGAGGGTGATCCCGTCGTGGCCCGCCGGATCGAAACCAATCCGTTGGTAGAGGTCGGTGGTGACCTCGAAGCCCGAGGCAAAGATGAGCAGATCGACGGGGTACTCGACGTCACCGACCACCGGACCGTCCTTGGTGATCTGGTCGACCCCACGACCCTCGGTGTCGACCAGGTGGACGTTGGGCAGATTGAACGAGGCCAGGTAGTCGTCGTGGAAGCACACGCGCTTGCAGTTCTTGCCCCAAAAGGGCTTGAGCTTCTCGGCCGTATCGGGATCCTCGACGATGTCGCCGACCCGGCGCCGGATGGCTTCCATGGTCTCGAAGTCGGACCGCTCGAGCGCTTCGGCCTCTTCGTCGGACCCCGCCAGCTTCTTGGTGTCGACCCACATCACCTCGGTCCAGCCGTCGGCCACCATGTCGACGTCGGGCTGGGCGCCCGTGACCGCCTGCGTGAAGTTGACGATCCGCTCGTGCTGCCAGCCGGGTTTGAGGTTCTTGAACCATTCGACGTCAGTCGGTGCCTGGTTGCGCACACCCACGGCTGCGGGCGTGCGCTGGAAGACGTAGACCTCTTTGGCCACGCGGGCCAGCTGGGGCACCACCTGGACGGCGGTTGCGCCAGTGCCGATGACGCCGACGCGCTTGTCTGCCAGCTTGTCCATTTTTGTGGTGGGGCTCCCGCCCGTGAAGTGGTAGTCCCAGCGGCTGGTGTGAAAGGCCTTGCCGCCGAAGTCTTCGATCCCGGGTATTCCCGGCAGCTTGGCTTTGTGCAAGATGCCCCCGGCCACCACGACGAAGCGGGCCGACAATTGGTCGCCGCGGCTGGTCGTGACCTGCCAGCGCCGCGCCGCCTCGTCCCAGTCGGCGCCGGTCACGTCGCTTTGGAAGAGCGCGTGGGGGTAGAGGTCGAACGTGCGGCCGAGCAACCTCGCGTACTCGAAGATCTCGGTGGCACTGGCATAGCGCTCGGTCGGCATGTAGCCGGTCTCTTCGAGAAGCGGCATGTAGGTGTAGGACTCCACGTCGCACATGCAGCCGGGGTATCGGTTCCAGTACCAGGTGCCACCGAAGTCACCGGCTTTTTCGACGATCCGAAAATCGGTGATCCCGTGCTTGGTGAGGTCAATGGCCGTGAGCATCCCGGCGAATCCGCCTCCGACGATCACGACGGTGGTCTCTTCGACCACCGGGTCACGGGTGAAGCCGGGATCGACGAATGTGTCCCGGTCGAACTCTTCGAATTCGGCCTTGAGCTCGTGCCATTGGGCCATGCCGTCGGGTCGGATGCGCTTTTGCTGCTCGAGGCGGTACCGCTCGCGCAGCTCCTCGATCGAGAGCCCTTGCGCGCCGTTGCCCTGCTCCATGGATGCCGACCTTCTTTTGTGGACCGGTCGTCCCGACACGGTCAATCCTGACGGCGCAGATTCTGACACGCCCACCGGTGGGCAAAAACTTCAGCGACGTCGTCGGGGATCCGGGCATGGCCCCGGGCGCGAGATGGGGCCCGGGTGCGATGCACCTTACGATGGCATCGCAAGTTCGGCCATCGTGTGGCGAGTGCAACCGCTCGTGACGAGGGGATTCGTGCGACGTTCGATGGGTGCGCCGAACGGAGCGTGGCCAGGGTGTGGCCGAACAAAGGCCACGGACGCCGGGGCCATAGGTGCCGATGTCACCACGGCACACCGCGCCGTGGGTTCTGAGGACCCGAGTGCATCGAGCGCGGGTGCGACGAGCTCACTTCGCGGGGCACGAACGGCATTCGATCCGGGCCCGATGGGGCAACCGACATGTGGGTGTCGACCGCCGGCGTCGATCTGCGATCAGTCGTCGGGGAGTGCGGCGAAATCGCGCTTGGCCTTCTTGTACCACCCCATTGACGCCACCGGGTGCTTCCATCGCCCTTTCATCTCCGCCAACGCCGACTGGTGCATTTGGTCACCTCCGGCGACGATCTCTTTGAGGTGGCGGTCTTGGGCCTTGATGACCTCGTCGGCGGTGCCGCCATGGTCCGCGAGATCACACGGTCCCCCTAACTGCTGGCAGGTCATGGTCTTCATGGTGTGCATTTCCTTTCACTGCGCGCGGCCGTGGCCGCGACAAGGTCGAATCGATGCGCGCGCAACGCGCCGGGCGGCACGCCGCGTGGGCCCGGCCGAACGGACAGCTTCTCAGTTAGGCCTGCGCGATGCGCACGAGGTTGCCCGACGGGTCACGCAACGCGCAGTCTCGCGCACCCCAGGGCTGGGTTGCGGGCTCTTGGAGGATTTCGGCACCCGACGCACGCACCTTCTCGAAGGTGGCGTCAAGGTCGTCGGTCCGGAAGATCGCCGCTTGGAGCGACCCTTGTGTCACGAGGGCCAAGAGGGCATCGCCTTCGGCTTCAGCACGACCGCCGTGGGGCTCGAACAAGACGATGTCGAGTTCTTGACCCACCGCGCCGACGGTCACCCAACGAAAGCCTTCGGATGCCACGTCCACGCGTACCTCGAGGCCGAGCGCGTCACGGTAGAAGCCGAGCGCGGCGTCGGGGTCGTGGACGGGGATGAACATTGCCGAAACGCTGAGTGCCATGGGACCACCATAAAACGGCGACCCGGCGTGCGCTTCTCCAATCCTGCTCGATACCGATTGGGGATCGGACGGGCGTGTGGCGCCTCATGTGGATTGGGCGGCCCAACGGCGTCGCTTAGGCGGTGACCGCCGAGCGCTGTGGGCGCGTCGCGAACATGGTGACGCACGACGGGATCACTTCGAGGTCTCGGTGGTCACGGGCGCGGTAGCGCGACGGGGTCACACCGACGATCTCGGTGAATCGCGAACTGAACGAGCCGAGCGACGTGCAGCCAACCGCGAAGCACGTGTCGGTCACCGAAGCGCCTTGGCGCAAGAGGGCCTTGGCGCGTTCGATGCGCCGCGTCATGAGATAGGCGTAGGGCGTCTCGCCGTAGGCGGCCCGGAATTTCGCGCGAGAAGTGGGCAGGGGACATGTGCGCGCCGCGCGCCATGGCGGGCACGTCGAGGGGTTGTGCGTAATTGCGGTCGATCAGATCGCGGGCTCGGCGCAGGAGCACGAGGTTGGCCATCTCGTCTCGGGTCATCGAACGACGGTACCCGACCCAACGACCGCCCGGGGCACCACGATGGCCCTTGGCGCTGCGCATCGGCGGCCTGCCTCTGTGGGTGGAGGGCGCGCAAACGGGGGGTGGAGGCGGTAGGGCGGATCACCGCGTCTCGGGGGAAATTGTGCTTTTGTTCTTCGGTGCGCACCTCGAGGTTCACCCCCATCGTCCTCGCCGGCACTGTTGTCGCGATGCTTGGCGCATTCGCGAGCGTCCCCGCCGGTGCCAGCACCGGGAGCGTGCCGCAGAAGGTCGTCGAGGCCCAGACGGCAAAGGTGCTCGCCCAAGAGACCGGGCACAAGGCGGACCCACCGAAAGTCACGTGCCCGGGGGACCTCGTGGGCAAGGTCGGGGCCACCATCACCTGCACCCTCACCCCGGCGGGATCCAAGCTGGTGTATCCGGTCACCGTCACCGTGAATTCCACGAAAGGTGGCACGGCCCACTTCGCGGTCCAGGTCGGCCAGGCCACCGGCGTCGCCAACAAGGTGAAGTTCTGTCAGGACAACGCCACACTTGACCACCTGAGCGCGCCGGCTAGGACGTTTGCCCAACTCGTCGCCATCTTGAAAGCCAATGAGGCCACCATTTCGGACTTCCAATCCACGGCGCCAGCCGACATCGTGGTGAGCGCGGGTCGCCTGGTCCAAGCTGCCCGCGATGCCGTCACCACGGGGAAACAGTCCACTTTCGTCAACACCAAGGTCGAGACCGCGGGCAAGAAGGTGGACGCCTATTGCGGCCAGAACTCCGACGGCACCCCAATCGGATCACCCGCCGCCTCGACGACGCCGGGCTGAACCCCAAGAGCGCGCTCCTGGGATGGCGACGCCGCTTGGCGCGGTCCGCTTCGCATACGCTGCGCACCTATGACCAGTACTGCCGCGACGACGCCCGCCCAATCCGCCTCAGACCTCTTGCGCGGGAAGGTTTGCGTGGTTTCTGGGGTCGGCCCGGGCCTCGGGCGTCGGGCCGCCGCTGCGCTGGCCGCCCACGGGGCCACCCTCGTCCTCGGCGCCCGGCGCCAGTCGTCGCTCGACGAGGTGCTCGCCGAAGTGGAGGGACTCGGGGCCAACGCCATTGCGGTCCCGACGGACATCACCGACCCCGAGCAGTGCGCGCGGATCATGGAGCGCGCCACCGAGGCGTTCGGGGGCATTGACGTCTTGGTCAACAACGCCTTTCGCTTCGACACGTTCATGACGTTCGAACAAGTGGACCTCGCGCACTGGCGCAAGATCATGGACACCAACCTCTTCGGGTCACTCCAGATGACCCGGGCCGCCCTGCCGTCGATGCGAGAGCGCGGCGGGGGATCAGTGGTGATGGTGGCATCGATGGTGACCCGCCAACCCCAACCGGTCCAAGGTGGCTACGCCATCTCCAAGGGGGCGCTGCTCACCGCCACCCGGGTCCTCGCCTACGAGCTCGGACCCTCGGGTGTGCGGGTCAACGCGGTGGTCCCGGGCTGGATGGCCGGCCCATCGGTGGACATGTACATCGACATGACCTCGAGTGCACGAGGGGTGTCCAAGCGGGTGATCGCGGACGAACTCGATGCGCGGGTGCCGCTCGGGCACATCCCGAGTGACCAAGAGGTCGCGGGCACCATTGTCTATCTGGCCTCTGACCTGTCCTCGGCCATGACCGGCCAGGCCCTCGACACCAATGGTGGGGAGATCTTCACCTAGACCGAAGCGCCCTGTGCCCGATCGGGCGCCCCGATGCGGGGTCCGCCGCCGAGCCGAGTGCTCAGGCGGGGTCGATGTGGTCGGGCTGCCCGGATTTGAACCGGGGACCTCTGCGTCCCGAACGCAGCGCGCTAACCAAGCTGCGCCACAGCCCGTCCGCTCCCAGTTGGAAGCAGGCCAGCAACCTTAGCCGCCTGCCTCGGGCTGCTCTTGAGCGACGTGGTCCTCGCCGGGTGCACCGAGTGCGGTCGCCACCACCTGGGCCACCCGGCGCTTGTCCATTTCGACCACCCGCAGATCCCAGTTGGCCACCACGACGTGCTCACCCTCGGTCGGGATGTGGCCGAACTTCTCGAAGAGCAGGCCCCCGAGGGTCACGTATTCGCCATCGGGCACGTCCATGGCGAGGCGTTCGCGCACCTCGTCCATGTTGGTCTGACCGTCGAGCAGCCAGCGGGTGCCGTCGACCCGGACGATGGTCGGGTCGTCGTCGCGGTCGAACTCGTCGGCCAGATCCCCGACCAGCGGCTCGAGCAGATCCTTGATGGTGAGCACGCCGGCCACCCCGCCGTATTCGTCGACCACGATGGCGAAGGCCCGGCGATGTCGACGCATGTCGGCGAGCGCCTCGAGCACGCCCAGCGATTCGGGCAGGACGTAGGGCTGGCGCACCTTGCGTGAGATTTCGAGCGGGCTCGGGTCGGTGGCGTCTCGGGCCGAGGTCCCGAACTGCCCGGTGCGAAAGATGTCATTGACGAACAAGATCCCGATCAGATCGTCGAGATCGCCGTGGACGACGGGGAAGCAACTGTGCCCCGACGTGCGCACGGCCCGGGCGATGTCGTCCGCGTGGACGGGAATGCTCAACGCGGTGACGTCGACCCTCGGGGTCATGACCTCGCGCACATCCATGACCCGCAGGTCGGCCAGGGCGTCGATGATGATGCGCTCCTGCTCGGTGGCGTCGCTTCGCTGCGCCTCGCCGCCCGCGGCGTCGCTCGACGCGCCACCCAGCCGGCGCCACGGCCGGCGGGACTTGCGGGGTGGCTCCGCGCTCGATGGGGACTCAGCTCTGGTCGCCACGCGGTGCCGATTCAGCTCGGCGGTTTGTCGCCCAACCCAAGTGCTGTCCCGTTACCAACGAGCACGGGCACGGGGGAAAACGAGGTGTCGGCATAGGTGCCATCGTCGAGCAGGGCCCGAACCGCCCGGCGCAGGCGCAGTGGGTCGAGCGGCTTGACCAGCCAGCCTTCCGCCCCCGAGCGCCGGGCCAAGAACACATCGGGTCGGCGGTCCAAGAGCATCAGGACCGGGATGTGGTCCAAGGCGTCGTAGGACTCTTGGAGTCGCAGCTCCAAGGTGACCGCCATGCCGCCCATGTTGCCCATCTGCATGTCGACGATCACGAGGTCGGGCGATTCGTTCGTGACGAACGCGATGACTTCGGGTCCCGAGCGCACGGCGTGGACCTGCACCTCGGGGCTGGAGATGACGGCCTCGACTTCGCGCCGCAGTGTCGGCGCGTCGCTCGCGACCAAGATGGTCTGCATCGCGGCGAGACTATCGGACCGCGGTCATGGTGCGGTAGCCGAGGACCGATCGCACTCAATGGGTCCCTGAGTCGGAAAACAGGTGGTCCGCCGTGCGCTCGAGACCGGCCACGTCGTGGACGTCGCGGCCGAAGAGCGGGACACGCCCGACCGGTGCCGGCGCCAGCTGGGCGACCAGTGGCCCAATGGCCGCCTCTTCGGCTGCCGCCATCTCGTTGAGGGCAGCGAGGTTCGCTTCGAGGGCGGCCAGGTCTCCGGAGGCATCCCCAGGGTCGCCGCCGGCGCCAGTGGGACCGAACGAGGGCTGCATCCGGTTGACGACCAGGGCGGCTGGGGCCACCTCGCGCTCGGCCAACTTGGTGGCGAAGAACGAGGCCTCCACCAGGGAATCGGGCCGGGCAGACGTCACCAGCACGTAGGCGGTGGAGGGATCCGCCAGCAGCTCGCGCACCGCACCGGCGCGGGTGCGGAAGCCCTCTTCCATGCCACCGAACGCCTGGAAGAAGCCGATCGCGTCCTCCACGATCTCGGTGCCCGCCACCTTCGAGATCGTCCGTAACAGCGCTTGGGTGGCGACCCCGATGGCCCGCAACGACACCCGGGTCGGGACCAAAAGGGCACGGAAGAGCCGATTTTCCAAGAAACGGGTCAGGCGTCGTGGGGCATCGAGCAGGTCCAGTGCATTGCGGGTCGGTGGCGTATCGACCACCACCACATCGAACTGGCCCGAGTCGACCAGCTCGAAGAGTTTCTCCATCGCCATGTACTCCTGGGTGCCCGACAACGCGCCGGCCAGGTTCTGGTAGAGCGAGTTGGCCATGATGCCCTCGGCCTGTTCCTTGGTGGCGGCGTGGCGGTGCACGAGATCGTCGAAGGTGCCCTTGGTGTCGAGCATCAGTGCAAAGAGGTGCCCGGGCCAGTCACCTTGGACCTCGGTCGGGGTGTTGGCCAGTGACTCGACGCCCAAGGAATCGGCCAGGCGCCGGGCCGGGTCAACCGTCACGACGCAGGACCGGCGGCCCGCCCGTGCCGCCGCCAGCGCGATGGTGGCCGAGATGGTGGTCTTGCCGACCCCGCCGGACCCGCAACAGATGATGACCTTGCGCTCTTCGGCGAGCGCCCGGAGCGAACTCATGAGCCGCTCATCGCCGCAATGGCGTGGGCCAGGGCGAGGGCCAGCGACTCGGTCTCGTCGGGTCCAACGGTCTCGACGTCGAGCAGGGGCACCAAGAGCTGGGGCAAGGGGAGCTCAGTCGCCATCCGCGCGATCTGCTCGGACGAGAGCGCATGGCGCTGGAGCCGGAATCGCCGGGCCGCCTCGAGCGCCTCGAGGTACGGCGCGCCGAGGGGGGAATGGGTGGCGGCTTCGGCCGCCACATCGGCGGCGGGTCGATAGAGCCCGACCGGTTCGGGATCGCACGCGTTGACGATGACCGGGCCGAGTTGGACGCCCGCCTTGTCCTCGAGCATGTAGGCCGACTCGATGGTCTCTGAGACCGGCATCTCCTCGGGCAGGGTGACGAGGATCACCCGGCACCGTTGCGGGTCGTCCAAGAAATCGACCACTTCTTGGGCCTGGGAGCGCAACGGGCCGCCACGGGCCGCACCGACCAGTCCGGCGGCCGAGGTGAGAAAGGTGATGGCGTGCCCGGTCGCCGGGGCGTCGACGACGATGAGGTCGGCCACCCGGTCGCGCTCGAGTTGTTTGATCTTGCCCAACACGAGCACGTCCCGAATCCCCGGAATAGCGGTTGCGACCACATCGACGACCCCGGAGGAGACCAGGCGCTTGGAAACCCGCTTGAGCCCATGGTCGATCAGGTATTCGACCAGGGCATCGTCGGGGGTGATCCGCCGGGCGCGCACCCACCCATTCGTCGGGGGTTGGCCCGGCGCGAGCTCCACTTCGTCGTAGCCGAGATCCTCGGCGAATCCGAAGGCGCCGGTGATGCCTGACTTGCCCTCCAGCTCGACAATCAGGACCGAAAGGCCAGCCGATGCGGCCAAAGAGGAGAGGGCCGCCGTCATGGTGGTCTTGCCCACCCCACCCTTGCCAGCGACGATCAGAACGTGGCTTTGCGCACAGAAGCTCGGCACGTCCATGTTCGTCGAAGCGTAGTTGGATCACCTGGCGCTCAGAACGTATCAGGAGGAAATTTCCTGGTCAGAGGCCTTGAATGCGGGGGACACTCGGGGATAGCTTGGCTGAGCAGGGGGACTGATCGTTCCCAGTTCCGGGGGGTTACATGCGCCAGTCACCAGAGATTTGGCAAGCCAAGGCCGCTTGCAGAGGGCCGCAATCGTGGGCGTTCTTTCCGCCATCGCACGCAGAGCGAAAAGAAGAGAAGGCGACGAGAGAGCTGCGGGCCAAGGCCATCTGTCGCGAGTGCCACGTGCGGGGCGACTGCCTCGAATACGCCATCCGCATCAGAGAGCCGCATGGGATCTGGGGCGGGATGAACGAGGTCGAGCGCAAGGTCGTGCTCGACCGCCGCGCCAGTTAACTCGTCGGCGTCGGCTTCGCCCCGAGCTTCTCGTTCGCCGCAAGTACCCCGCGGCTGTGACACACGTCTGAGGGTTGCTGGTTGGTGACCGAACAAATGGCGGCGGTGATCTGATTGGCCGATGCGGCGATCGACTGGGTGATCGGACTGGTCGCGATGGCGAGATCGCCGACGATCTGGGACTGCGAGAGTCCCGAGAGGATCGAGGGCGAGAAGCTCGAGCCAACCAGGACGTAACGGTTGGCCACATCGAGGAGGGGGAAGGTCGACCCCGTCGGGTCATAGGTCGACACGGAGGTGGCCTGGCGAATGCTCGGAACCTCCAGCGTCGTGTAGCGCGCCCCGGTCGGGTTCAATGAGCTGTAGCGCTCCACGGTCTCGAGGTTGATCCACTTGCTCGAGTAGGTGGTGTGCCAAAACGTGAAGGTCGACGTGTTGGGGAACGCCACCGAGGTGCTCGATTGCATCAGCCCGACCGGACCGAAGGTTCCAAAACGCGAAAGGGCAACGATCACCGGCCATCGTTCGGCCGCCGCATACGGGGCGAACTCGGCCCCGTAGAAGAAGACCACGGGCCGAAGGGTGCCGTCCTTGCCCGGTGCGGTCCACAGCGTGTGCGCGGCGGTCGCGCTCAAGGGCGCAAGGGGTCCGATCGGCGGCGTCGAGGCGGCCCCGGTGGCTCCCGCTGAGTTCATGGTCGAAAGCGGAATATGGGTGAGCGGATCGAGGATCCCCGGTGGGGCCGGCGTATAGGTCTCGACGGCCGCCGTGTTGGTCTGGGTCTTGTTGTGTCGTAGCGCCAAGAGGGCGCCGAGCACCACGATCACGACGATGATCAACCCGAGCGCCACATATCGGCGGGGAATATGGTGCGAAACGGTCACCGCCGCACGATCTGGCGCGTCGAGGCTCATGGGGAGAATCAGCGTAGACCAGGGGTGCGGGGCGTCCAGGGGCGCCGCCGTGCATGGCCGCTAGCCTCGCCAGCGTGCCACCGTCCCCGAAAAACGCCACAGAGATTCGTCCCGCCGCAACGGTCATGTTGGTACGAGACGCCCCGGGGGCTGGGCGCAGCGACGAGCGCCTCGAAGTGCTGATGGTCCGCCGCAACCTTCGCTCTGATTTCGTCGGTGGCGCCTATGTCTTCCCCGGCGGATCGGTCGACCCGGCCGACGCCGGACCAGAAGCCGAGGCGGCCTGCGTCGGTCGCAGCGACGCTGACGCCAGCGCGTTGCTCGGGATCGAATCGGGTGGCCTCGCCTATTGGGTGGCGGTATTGCGCGAGACGTTCGAAGAGGCCGGGTTGTTGTTGGCGCAGCGCCCCGGGGGACCCGACCTGTTGGCCGGGGACTCAGAAGAAGAGGCGCGCTTCATCGCCGAACGCGCCGCCGTGAATGCGGGGACCCGGCGCTTCCTTGACCTCTGCCGTGACGAGGGGTTGGAGTTGCTGGTCGGTGACGTCCACTACTTCGCCCACTGGATCACCCCCCAAGGTGCCCCGAGGCGGTTCGACACCCGCTTCTTCGTGGCACCCGCCCCCCGAGTCAACGGGCCGCCCACGACGCCGGCGAGACCATCGCGGAGACCTGGATATCGCCCCGCCGAGCCTTGGCCGCCCACCGTGCCGGCGAGTTCGAGCTGATCTTTCCGACCATCCGCAACTTGCAGGCCATCAGCCGCTTCGCCAGCGTGGCGGAGCTCCTCGATGCGGCGGCGGCGGCCTCGGTGGCGGTGCCGACGATCGAGCCGCGGTCATTGCGGACGGCAATGGGGTACGCATCGTGTTGCCGGGCGACGAAGGCTTCGACGCGAGCACGCCCGTGGCACCGGTCCCCGATACCAAGGGCGACTTCAACGAGGCGGTACGGGCGATCTCGCTGGCCGCCAACCAAGAGGATCCCCGACGTGACTTCGGCGGGGCGCTCGGGGCCAACGCTCGCTGCGGTTCCCGCTTTTGGATTCGGGCCCGCCCCGGTCCCCGGTCGTCTCGATCGACTCGAGCCCGGCCTGCACCGCCTGACCGCACCCAATCCCGGATTGATGACCGGTCCGGGGACCAATACCTATCTGATCGGGCCGGGGGCTGGCGCAGATGACCTCGTGGTGGTGGATCCCGGACCCGACGATGCCGTGCACCGCGACGCCATCATCGCTTCGGCGGCATCGCTCGGGAGGCTGCGCTCGGTGTTGGTGACCCATACCCATCGCGACCATGCCCCCGGGGCGGCCGCTTTGGCTGCAGCCACCGGCGCCCGGGTCGTCGGTTTCGCTCCCGCCGAGGGGTTCACCCCGGATCTGTGCGTCGGCGACGGGTGGACGCTCGCTCTCGGTGCGGGCGCCGCCGCGCTGCACATCGTGGCGGTCCACACCCCCGGGCACGCCTCGGATCACCTGTGTTGGCTCATCGCCGAGCGGGCCACCTTGCTCAGCGGCGACCATGTCATGGACGGCTCGACCGTGGTGATCCGGCCGCCCGACGGCGACCTGGACCAGTACGTCGCCAGCCTGATCGCGGTGCGTGATCGCCTGCCCACCGTGCGCCAATTGGCGCCGGGACACGGGCGGTTGATGACCCCGGTCCCCGCCCTCATCGATGCGCTTGTCGCGCACCGGCGCTGGCGCCACGAGCGTGTCCGCGACGCTTTGCGCCAACAGCGCAGCGCCACCGTCGACGATTTGGTGCCGCAGGTCTACGCGGACGTCACCGAAGCCCAGCTCCGCGTGGCCCGATTTTCTTTGTGGGCCCACCTGCGCTCGCTCGCCGCGGCGCACGAAGCGGTGGCCCGGGCGGGGGCCGGCGGCGCCGATCTGGGCGCCGGGGCCGACACGATCGATTCACTCTGGCAGTGGCAAGGGACTTAGGGCGGCCCTCGGCCTAGTCCAGTTCGCTCCCGCGATTCGCACTTGCCGCCGCCACCGCGGCTTCGACGCGATCGATCATGCGGGCCGAGCACGACGAGGTTTCGAGCAACGGCGCCACTTCGTCGGTGACGGTGCGCGCCACGGCCGCGAAGATGTCGGCCAGCTCGCCCTCGCCGGCGGCCACGGGGACCCCGGCGTCGCCGGCCGCGGCCAAATCGGGGTGGAGCGGAATCGAACCGATGAGCGGTACTCCGAGCGAGTGGGCCAGACGGGAACCGCCCCCGGTACCGAACAGGGCGTAGGTCGTGCCGTGCTCACAAGTGAAGTCGCTCATGTTCTCAATGACCCCGGCCACGCGGAGATAGCCCTTGCGCGCCATGTCCGCAGCCCGGGCCGCCACCTTTTGGGCGGCCAGTGGCGGCGTCGTGACCACCAGCATCTCGGTGCGCGGGAGCAGGCGGGCCAAGCCCATCTGCACATCGCCGGTTCCCGGTGGCAGGTCGATCAAGAGGTAGTCGAGGTCCCCCCAATGGGCGTCTTGGAGGAACTGCTGCACGGCGCGATTGAGGACCAGGCCGCGCCACATGATCGCCTGCTCCTCGTCGGCCAAGAATCCCATCGAGAGCACCCGGACCAGCCCGCCACGCTCGCCGAAAGTCCGCTCGAGCGGGATCATCTTGCCGCCGCGGGCTTCGACCCCGCCGGCGCCGCTCTCCATCCCCAACAGCCGCGGGACCGAGAATCCCCAGATGTCCGCGTCCAAGATGCCGACGGTGAGGCCCAAACGGGCCAGGGCGACGGCCAGATTCACCGTGATCGAGGACTTGCCGACCCCACCCTTTCCCGACGCCACCGCGAGCACCCGCGTTGTCGGCGAAATGGCGGTCTGTGGAGCGTCTTGACTCGCCTTGAGGCGGGCCCGGGCCATGACGGCGGACCGCTCGTCGGCGTCCATGGTGGCGATGCGGATGTCGACGGACCGCACCCACTCGAGGGCACCGATCTGGCCCCGGACGTCCTTTTCGATCTGCGTACGCAGCGGGCAGGCGGCGATCGTCAACGCGATGTCGGCGACCACCTCGTCGGCCGCCTCGCCGCGCACCGAGATCGCCCGCACCATGCCCAGATCGACAATCGTGTCGCCGAGTTCTGGGTCGATGACGCCGCGCAGGCACTCGCGCACCGTTGCTTCGCGTTCGGCGACCACGGTGCCACGCTGGTCAACGCCGGGAGTCATGGGGGCAATTGCTACCTGCGTGCGGGCAAATTCCTACCATGCCGGCCCGGTGTGGTCACAAGCGTGGTCGCCCCGGTAACATGGCGGGGTTCCCGGGGCGCGGTGCTCATCGGGTAGGCCGGCGCCGCCAAGGCGCGTAACAAGGAGGCTCCTGTGACGACCATGACCACCTCGGTCAATATTGGCAAGAAGCCAGACCCCGTCACGCTCAGTGACATCGCCACCACCAAGGTGGCCGAGCTGTTGGCCCAAGAAGAGGGTGACGCATTGGCGTTGCGTGTCGCCGTCAAGCCCGGGGGCTGCTCGGGCTACAGCTACGAGATGTTCTTCGACTCAGAGGTCCTCTCCGACGACGTCGTGCGTGAGTTCGGCGACGGCGCGGTCAAGGTGGTCGTCGATGCAGCCAGCGCCGAACTCCTCACGGGATCGACGCTCGACTACAGCGACGGACTCCAAGGGGCGGGATTCCACATCGTGAATCCCAACGCCACCCGCACCTGTGGGTGCGGCTCCTCCTTCAGCTGAGCGACCCCACGGCGGCTCCCGCCGTCTCCTTTACCCTCAACGGCCGGGCCGATCTCGGTCGATGACCACAACACGTCCCTCCTCGACGCGCTGCGCGAGGACCTCGATTGCCGGTCGGTCAAGGACGGCTGCAGTCCCCAGGGCCAGTGCGGCTGTTGCACCGTGTGGGTCGACGGCTCGGCCCGGGTCGCCTGCGTCACCCCGCTTCGTCGGGTCAAGGGCCGATCGGTCACGACGGTCGAAGGACTCGACGAGGAACTGCGTCAGCGTTGGGTGCAGGCTTTTGTCGCCACCGGCGCCAGTCAATGCGGCTTTTGCACCCCGGGGATCCTTTTGCGCCTGGCCGCCCTCGAAAACAGCTCGCGACCGCTCACCCGGGCCGCCGTCGAGTCGGCGTTGTTGGCCCATCTGTGCCGCTGCACCGGTTGGCAATCCATCGTCGAGGCCGGGTGCCTGGCGCTCGGCGTTGACGAGGATCGCCCGCCGGTTGCGACTTCAGCTCCTCGTGACCCCCTGCTGGCTTCGTGGCGGGCGCAGATCGAGGGTCCGATGTTCCAGAGCTCGGGGACCGAGGTCGTGCTCGGTGGTGGGGGATTCGCCGACGACCACGTCCCGGGCGATGCGCTGGTCAAGCTCGGTGCGGCTGCGCCGTCATTGGCCCCGAACCTCCAAGTGGCCCGGTCCGGCTCGCGGAAAGTCCAGGGCCGCAACTCGACGGTGGGACTGGCCCACCCGGTCGAACCAATCGAGGGCACGTGGGACCTCACCTTGCAGACGACCTGGGTCGAGCCGGCCTATGTCGAGCCCGACGCAAGTCGGTGTCTCCCTGGGCACCACCCCGCCTCACCCTTGGCCAACGGGGGGGCGTTCGGGGGCAAACGGCGCAGCCCGGTCGGCGAGGTGGCCCGGGCGGAGGCGGATCGGGCCGGGGCTGCGGTGCGGGTCTTATGGAGCCGAGAAGACGTGGTGCGCCACGGACCCAAGCGCCCCCCGATCGCCCTGTGCCTGCGCCGAGACGGCACGGGTCACCTGCGCGTCGGGCGCACGGCCGGGTCACCTGACCTCGGTGCAGCGCTCGATCGGGTGCGCGCCGTCGCACCCGGCCTCGACATCGAAGAAGTGGCGATCACCGGGCCAATGGTCGGACCGGACCTGCGCGGGGCCCTGTGGGCCGAAGTCACCGCGGCATTGGCCGTGCTCGAATCCGCGGACCGCGCGGACCGAGGGGCGACACGACGCCCACGCCGACGTCACCGACCCACTCGGCGGCCGGGCCAGGGTCAGCATTTTTGATACCGCAGAGCGGCCGGTGGTGCGCGTCGAGGTGTGGGCCGGCGAGGTGCTCTGTGAGGTCACGCTGCGCTCCTATGTCCTCGGCGCCGTCCATCAGGCCCTCGGGCTGGTGTGGAGCGAAGGCATCGCCGTCGACGACGAGGGGGCGCCGCTCGATCTCACCATCAGATCGTTCGGCATCTTGTCGGCCCGCGACATGCCCGAGGTCGAGGTCGTGTGCCACCCCGGCGATCTGTGGCCGGTGAACGGTTCGGACGCGGTCTTCGCCGCAACGCTCGCCGCAGCCTGGCAGCTCGATGGCACGCCGCCGGCGTGGCCCACCCGCCGCCGATCCGGTGCGACCGGCCCAAGTCCCGGGCGCGATGATTTCGGACGAGAGGAGTCCCCATGAGTCCAGCGGTCGGTCCCTATTCACCGGTGCGCCGAGTCGGTGACTGGGTCATCACCTCGGGCCAGATCGCCATGGCGATCGGCCCGGACAACACGTCGGCGATCGTCGCGGGCGGGACGCTCGCCGAACTGCATCAGGTCATGGCCAATGTGACCTCGGTGCTCGGCGAAGCGGGCGCGACGTTGCGCGACGTGGTCAAGACGACGGTTTACCTCATCGACATGGAGGACTTCGCCGCCGTCAACGAGGTGTGGGTCACCTATTTCGCCGAGAACCGCCCGACCCGGTCGGCCGTCGCGGTGGCGGCGCTGCCGCTGGGTGCGCGCATCGAGGTGGAGGCCTGGGCCTACGCGCCCGTCGCTAGCGCTGATTGATGCCGGGCTGCCAGCCCGCCTGACCGAAGCGGTAGCCGACGGAGCGCACCGTTTGGATCAGGTGGGCGTGCTCTTCTCCGAGCTTGGCCCGGAGCCGCCGGATGTGCACATCGACGGTGCGGGCGCCGCCGTAGTACTCGTAGCCCCAGACCCGGCTGAGCAGGGTCTCTCGGGTGAAAACCTTGGCCGGATGGCCGGCCAAGAACCGCAGGAGTTCGTACTCCATGTAGGTGAGGTCGAGGACCCGGCCCCCGACGGCGGCCTGGTAGGTCTCGAGGTTGAGCAACAAGGCGCCGTACTCGATCAGGTCGGGTCGCATGCTCTGGCCGGTGCGCCAAAAGAGGTGCTGCAGGCGGGCCACCAGCTCTTCGGGTCGGGCCGGCAGCACGCAGAAGTCGTCGAAGAGGTCGTCGCGAAACACGAGGTCGCTGACCTGATCGGTGCGGATCACCAACAACAGCGGGCTGAGGGGCACCTCGC
Source organism: uncultured Acidimicrobiaceae bacterium (assembly GCA_963800725.1). Taxonomy (GTDB): domain Bacteria; phylum Actinomycetota; class Acidimicrobiia; order Acidimicrobiales; family RAAP-2; genus Bog-473. The sequence goes on from CAWDCE010000014.1 coordinate 38,271, forward strand.
GGAGGCGGACGACCCGGCAAAAGGCCACGGCCGCGGCCATGTCCTCCCCCGCGACCACCACCGCACCGGACCAACTCTGGGCCGCACCGTCGGTGGTGGCGTCGGCGACCTCTTCGGGACTCGCCACACTTTGGTGACCGAGGCCGGCGTATTGGAGCGCCAGGGTTACCTCTGGCGGGAGATCGCTCGGAAAGCAGAGAAGTGGGTCCACGTCACAGAAGGGGCAGGTAGCGATGAGTTCATGGGTGACCTCTGATTGGTAGTCCTTCCATTCGGCCCGCTTGTTGCGGATGAACCATTCGAAGACGTCGTCGCCGAGCGTGTCCTCCAAGAGTTCGGACCGTTCCATCTCGTTGACGGCGTCGAGCAGGCTCGGTGGCAGTGAATCGATCCCCTTTTCTGCGAGTTCGCGGTCGGTGAGGGAGAACAGGTTGGCGTCTGCTTCTCGGGGCAACTCGTAGCCTTCGGTGATCCCCTTGAGGCCTGCGGCCGACATGACGGAAAAGGCCAGGTAGGGATTGCAGGCACTGTCGGGGGCGCGGTATCGAGCCGGGTGGATTCGGGCTTGCCGTGCTTGACGACCGGGACGTGATCAAGGCGGAGCGGTTGTTGCGGGCCCAGCTCACGTGGACGGGCGCCTCGTAGCCACTGATCAGTCGCTTGTAGGAGTGGACCCATTGGTTGGTCACCGCCGTGATCTCGCGGGCGTGGTGGAGCGACCCGGCCATGAACGGCGGGCGATAGGACAACCCGTATTCGTCGGACACGTCGACAAACCGTTGTGCTCGCCCTCCCATAACGAGATGTGGGTGTGCATGCCCGAGCCCGGACGCCGCCGAGCGGCTTGGGCATGAAGTTCGCGAACACCCCTTCTGGGCGTGCCATCTCCTTGATCACCATCCCGTCGTCATGACCGTGTCGGCCATGGTGAGGGCATCGGTGTAGCGCAGGTCGATCTCGTGCTGGCTGCGGGCGTCCTCGTGCTGGGTGTGTTCGACCGGGATCCCCATCTCTTCGAGCATGAGGACCGAACGTCGCCGCAGGTCGCTGGTGACGTCGGCCACGCTGAGGTCGAAGTACGAGCCGAAGTAGAGCAATACGTAATGGAGCTGCCAGGTAGACGTAGATA
>CAWDCE010000015.1:0-62687 GCA_963800725.1 uncultured Acidimicrobiaceae bacterium
CTCGGCCCTCTTGATCCTCGTCATTGGTGGCCTGACCGCCACGCTCGGGGGCGTTCATCGGTATCGAGATCGCAGGCCAGGTCCACCACCACCGGCTCCCCGGATTGGCCCGGACGTCTTGTTCGGTTCGGTCGAACGCCTGGTCGGGGTGCAGTCGATCGTGGGCTCCCCCCATATCAACCGCTATGCCTCGTGGAGCCTCTTGGCGGTCGGGAGTCCACCTTGGTGGTCTTTGCACTCTTCGTCCTCACCCGCCCCGGTGGTCGACCGACGGTTGTCGAGCGGGCGGGCCAACAGTACGGACGCCGGGCCGCCGAACTCCGGGCCCGAGACATCGTGCGGCGGCAGCGGCACCGGCACCCTCGACTACTACACATTGCGCCCGACGACAAGCAGTGGTTCTTCCACCGCGACTCGATGGTGGCGTACGCCATCTTCGGTGGCGTCTGTCTCGTCTCTCCCGATCCAATCGGCCCGTTCTCAGAACGCGCCCACGTCTGGGACGCGTTCCGGCGCTATGTCGATCGGCAACGGTTGGGGACTCGGGGTCATGGGCGCGGGCGAGGAGTGGCTGCCGACCTACCAGGCCTCGGGCATGCGCTTCGTCTACATCGGCGACGAGGCCGTGGTCGATCCGCGCACCTTCTCGCTCGAGGGCGGCAAGATGAAGGGCCTGCGCCAGGCGGTGAACCGGGTCGCCCGCTACGGCTACACGGTCCGTTTCTTGGACCCGGCCCACCTGGCCCCCGACGATGCGGCCCGCATGGTCGATCTCATGGCGAAGAGCCGGCGCGGCGAGCAAGAGCGAGGGTTCTCGATGATGTTGGGGCGGCTCTTCGACAGCCGTGACACCGGACTGCTCTTGACCCTGGTCACGAAGGTCCCGATGGCGCCCCGGTCGCCATGTGCCAGTTCGTCCCCTCGCCGGCCATTGGGGGCTATTCCCTTCGACCTCATGCGCCGGGACCCGTCCGAACACCCCAACGGGCTGCTCGACTATGCGCTCTGTTTCGACCATCACGCACCTCAAAGAGATGGGCATGAAGGGGCTCAGCCTCAACTTCGCCGCCATGCGCTCGATCCTCGAAGGTGAGTCAGGCGACGGCGGTGACCCAGCGGGTGGAGCGTTGGGCGCTGCGGCGTCTGTCCGGCGTCCTACAGATCGAGACGCTGTGGCTGCTTCAACGCCAAGTACGAACCCACCTGGCTCCCCCGCTACATCGTCTTCGACTCGGCCGAACAGTTCGTCCCGGTGGTCATCCAGATCATGCGTGCCGAATCGTTGACCGAGGTGCCGGTGATCGGGCGACTCTTGACCACCGGGGTGGCCAAGGCGGGGTCAGGACCGGCGGTCCCCGAAGAGATCCTTCGCGGTGATGCACCACGACGCCGACGGTTCGGATCAAGACGATCCGAACACGGTCACGCCGCTCGGGCCGGGGCGCTGACGGCGCCCCATCGGACCGCAGTGTCGATGACATGGTGAACGGGCAAGACGAAGCGCGGGCTGTGAGCGCTGTGGCCATCAAAGCCCACACGCAGCACGGATCGCGTGCGGGGGGAACCACGTGTGCCGACTGCGACCAGTGCTGGCGAGAAAGCCAAGAACGAGAGCGGCCACCGCATCACTGAGCGCCCCGGCTCAAGGTCCGAGACGGCCTCGCCGTCGGACCGGGGCCATGGCATGACGCCCTCGGCTAGGTGCGGCGCTTGGAGCCGACGCATCAGCTGCGGCCAGCTCTTGTTCACGGGTGATGATGCTGCCGCTGAGGGCCAAGAGGCGTTCGAAGGCCGACGACTCGGACTTGGGGACCTCCACCGGATCAGCGTGACACCGGCTCGGGCAACACTCGAGCGGGGCCGGGGCCGGGGCGGCCTCGGCGTCTGGGTCGGGAATCTCCAACCGGGCGCGGGCGGGCTCGGCCACGGGGCGAGGGCGGAGCGGGAACCATGCATACCCCGGTGCGGAATGCTGGGGCTTCTTGCGGAGTCGGGTGGCTGCGGCCACGACCCCGAGCGCGAGAAGCGCCAAGAGTCCGAGCGGCCAGGTCGACGTGGTCGATTGCAACACCGAGCGGCGCCCACCGGCAAGGTGCACCGAGACGTCATAGGTCCCGGCGGCGGGAAACGGGAGGGAGAAGACAACCTGCACGGTGCGCGTCCCACCGGCTCGGATCATCGAGTGACTCGCCACGTCGATGCGATTGGCCGCAAGAGGACCGCGGCCCCACGCCGCGGTGAGGGCGGGGGTCCGCACCAGCTTCGTGGTCGAGTTATGGATGGTGACGACGATCACCCGGCGAGCCGAGAGGGCGAACAACGAGGCGACGTTCGCCCCGCCGCTGACGCGAACCTGCGAGATGGTGACTCGGCCTGACGGCTCTGTCGGGGTGATCGGCACGATCGGCGCCGACGCCGCTCCGGCAACCTCGACGGGAAATGCTTTGGTAAAGCCAGTCAGGCTTTCCACCAGGACGACGCAGGGGCACGGTTTGGGGGGAGCCGCGACCAGGAGCGAAGCCGAGAGAAGACCCGACGAATCAGGCGAGAAGGTCACCGCATCGATGCTGTCGCAGTCAGCGCTCCCGTCAACGGCGTCGGACCCGCACAAGGAGGCCTGCAGGGCGGAGTCGGCCGGCCAGCCCGATCCGCCGATGACCACGTAGTGGTCCAAGACGAGCGTGTGAGAGCTGAGGTTGAGTGTCGGGGCCGGCGTCGCCCCGGCTCGACCCATTGCGACACTGCCAATCGCCAGCGCCAAGAGTGCGCCGGCGATGCACCGCCACGTCTTCATGTACGGACGGCGTGGGCCCGGCGCGGTGCGTGTTTCTCGCGAGCGAAGAACTCAACGACCGAAACGGGCGATCGCGGACTCGAACGGCGCCGCATCCGCCACAGCAGCACCAACACGACGATCACGATGCACAGCAGCGCCCAGGGGATGACGAGGGCCCCCGAAGACGCCGTCGCCGTGGTTCCCGGGCCGCTGGCCACCACGTGGACGTCGAGATGACCGAGAGGAACGAGAGAAGAAAATGGCACCGACACGGTTGCCGACCCGTGGGGGAGCAGTTGGGGCAGTGCACGGTCGGGGAGGTGGAGGGCGCCACCGATCAGCGGGGAGACGGTGAGAGCCACCGTCGGGGCAATGTTGGTGTTGCCGGTATTGGTGACGGTGTAGGTGACCGTTCCCTTGACTGCCCCGCCAAACTCGCTCCCGACGTCCTTGTCCACCTTGAGCGCAACCGATGCGACCGAAAGGCCCGGGTTGAGCGGGCCCCGTACGCGGCCGTAGATGCGAACGCCCACCGCCTGGAGCACCGTCACCTTGAGGGCGCCACTCTTGGTGACCGGGCCTGACGTCGCCTCCGCCACGATTCCCCCGTCGTGGGCGCCCGGTGATGCATCCGCGGGCGGGTTGATCGTGAAGGGAACGACCGCCTCGCGACGTGCCGGGACGTCGATCGTCGAGAGTGGGAGATCGACCCACGCACCGAGGTCGACTTTCGGATCGGTACGGCGCCGCAACGAGAAGGTGCCGACACCCGTGTTGAAGGCATCGGCGCTGTAGACGTTGAAGACCTGGTCACTGGTCGACTGGTTGATGATGGTGACCGAGTCCTGGTAGGGCACACCCGGAGAGAGGACCGGCGCAAAGAATGGACGGTCGCTGCTCTGTCCCTCCGGGATCGACGGAAAGATCGACCACTTCCCGTTGGAAGCGGCCGATGCCGCAGTGACCGGTGCGAGTGCGGCAATCGTCACCAACATGAAGACGACGGCGGCGATCCGATGGACCGCGACGTAGGGCGGGTGCGGGATGCTGGTTGGCTGATCTTCACGTCACACCTCGCCTCTTCAAGGCATCGCTCAAGTGTTGGAAATATGAATACGGAGACTTCGGCCAGCGTGCGGCACGTGCGGGTGGCCGGTAGTTGCACCACCCGCACGTCATACGCTGCACGTTCGCTACGAAACCAGGTACTCCACGGTGCCTTGGTAGGTACCTTGATAAACCGACGACGGAATCGTCAGGGTGAAGTTGAGATTCATCACGAAGGTGCCACCGCTGGTGCCCGCAGCCGCTTGACACAACGCCACCTGGGTACCGGCGGTGTCGGAATAAGAGCCAGCCACACCGGGCGTCGCCGCCGGATTGTTGTTCCCGGCGAACGGCGCACATGTCGGAGCCGAGATCGCCAGATCCGACGCTGGGATCTGACTATTCGCCGCGTTTCCGCCGACCTTGGTATTGCAGAAATCGGCCAGTGATTTGCACGTCGGGTTGGGGTTGGTCGCAGTCGGCACCATGTAGGTGACCAACGACCAGCCGACGGTCGGGTCGCCCCGATTGTCCGACACGTAGATCGGGTTGGCGGCTGTCGCCGGCGACGTCTGGGCCACCCCGTTCAGCGTGATCGCCGGGAGGTTGATGGTGGGGCAAGTCGACACGATGGCGGGAGGTGCGGCACAGCTGATGGTCAGCTGTCCCCCGTTGACCACCTGGTTGATGGGCTGATCGACCGGTGCGGTTCCCACATTGACGGTGACAGTGGCTGGTGTACTACTCAACGTGCCATCGGTTGCGGTGAACGTGAACGACCCGGTGGTCGCCGATGTGTCGGTGTCGACCAGGTTCACCGTGCAAACGGTCGGCGTGTCGGTCTCGGTGACTTTCAAGTTCTTGTCGGGATTCGCACCCGTGTCAATTGTGCAACTCGTCACCGGATTGGAACCCGCGGCGTATTGGAGCACCACCGAGGTCGTGGCGCCGGTGGCGATGCTCACGGTCTGCGGCGACGCTGTCGGCGGTGAGGCGACCGGGGTGCCCAACGACGCTGTTGCAGCAGCCGGGAAAACGGGATTCGCACCGGCGGTGACCAAGGGTGTGGTCGAACCCGCCGGCAACCCCGGCTGTGTTTCGAGAGGCGGTGTCGTGCCGCCATCTTGGGCCGGTCCCGCCGCACCCGCTGCATCCCATCCGGTTTCGAGGCAGTTGGCCGAACCCGCACCGGTCGCTCCACCGAAGGGCACGGTAAGGGCCCCGTTCACATCGATCTCGGTGATGGCCGTGACCCCGATGCCCGCGGTCTCGCCCGAGATTCCCGCAGAGGTGAAGACGTTGCCGGTTGCCACCTTGGGGTCGCTAAAGGTCAATGGCCCCTTGGCGTAGCCGACAAGGCCCGAAGCAGTCGTGGCGGTGGCAGGACTGCTCAAGGTGATCGACGTGCCGTCGCTGGCCTCAGAGGCCACGGTCGCGCCCGGCGATACCTGGGTGGGATGACCGATTGTTGGAACAAGGGCCACCACGTCACCGGTCAATCCGGCCGGAAATGTCCCGGTGACCTGCTTGGAGCCGGTCGTCCACGAGGCCTTCTTGACCTGGCCACCCCCCGACGGCTGGCTGTTGTCGGGATTGTCGTTCGAGACGTAGGTATACGTGCCGGTGGCATGACCGTCGGTTGAGCCGATCGTCTCGGTCCACTGCATTCCAATGGTCGCCGACGGCGAAGATGCCTCGGTGTTGGCGATGGCGAAGGCGGAGATCGTGGCCGACGATGAGCCGGTAAATCCGAACTTCGCACCAGTGGGCGACACTGTTGAAGGGGTGATGCTTCCCGACAGCGACGTGACGAAGGGGGCCACTTGGGGCACGACGGCCAATGACGTCGTGCAGTCGGCCTCGTAAGTCACCGGCGCAGATCCGCCACTGTTGACCGGAGCGGTGACCAACACGGCGCCGGCGGGGACTCCACCGCTCGAGAGAGCGACACCGAGGACGCCGACGAGTAGGCCCGCGGCGCACGTAGCTCCAAAGAAACGGTGCTGCAGAGACAGATTCACAAATCCTCCTGGTTTGCGGTCCACGACTCCGCAGGGCGGGGGACCGGCATTGACGCGTTGCTAATGGGAACGCGCCGGGCGCGGTGAGGAGTACTTCCTCCGGCCGGCCGGCGCCAACTACTCCGCTCCCTCCCCTACTCACCGGAATTGGTCCTTCTTGACGCAGATTGATGGAAGGACCGCCGAATCCTTACGGCTGTCTCACCGATTTCTGATCGGGGTGGGACGGGAGGGCGCAACGGAGCGCATCGTCGGCGTTACACCCGGGGTTGAAACAACGTCGGGCGCGGATCGTGTGGCATCGAGAAGTCATGCCGACAGTCGCGCGACGGTGCGCGACGGTGCTGCGTGGGGCTCGGCGACCCGGTGCGCCGGTCAGCTCCGAGAGACCGCGTCCAAGATGCAGTTGATGCCAGAGGGGACCGACGACGTCCAGGTGGTGGACCAGGGCACCGTTTGCTTGGCGTTCGGTGTCACTGTGGTTTTCTCCACGTCTTGAACCGTCCCACCTGAATTCGTATAGGTGATCTGCAACGTGTAGGTCGCCGTGGCCGAGGTCGAGTTGGTGACAGTGCCACTCGCCTGCCACGATCCATTGGTGACCTCGCAGTTGGAAAGGGTCACGTCTTTTCGGGCAGCCACATTGTTCTTCACGCTCAAGCGGGGATCGGTCGGCACGGTGGTCTTGGTGACCACGGTCGTCGGTGAATGCGAAGCCGATGGCGTGGACTTCGACGACGCGCAGGCCGACAGGGCCAGCGGGGCGGCGATCATGCAGGCAAGTGCTACTGAAAGGCTCGCTGCTCGTCGTGATCTGGTGTCCATATCGTCTCGTCTTTCGTCGTGGCGCATCCCCCGGGGGGCGCCGCGGGCCTAGCTGCGCGTCCGATCGGTGAGCTTGACACGCTGACGGCGGTTCCGGCGGCCAATCGCCACCATAACCATCCCAAGTCCAATCGCGCCCAAAGCGCCGTAGACCTTGAGATCGAGTGACTCGATGCCGGTGAAGGCCAAGGCCGCCGGGGTTACCTGCGCGACGAGCGCGGTGACATTGACCGTTGCACTCGAGGTCACGGGGGGACCGCTCTGGCCGACATAGGTGACGCTGGCGGTATTGGTCAGGCTCTTAGTCACGCCGGTCTGCCAGCAGTAGATGGTGTTGGCGGCACCGACGCTGAGCGAGAAGGTACCCGCTCCCGCCGCGCAGTTGGGCAGCAGCGTGTCGGTGATGGTCACACCGCTGAGTGCGATCCGACCGGTGTTGGTGACCGTGATCTTCCAGTAGACCTCGGTTCCGGGCGAAATTGTGGTGCTCGAGACCCAGGGGCCCTGGCCACCGACCCCGCATGCACTCGCTGAAGTGCCGGCGCAGACCAGCTTGAGGATGCTGACCGAGGCCACCGGAATGGTCACCGACGAGGGAGCTGAGACCACCGCCGTCGTGGTGTTGGGTGGGTCGCCTTGGGCGGTCGCGGTATTGACGATGGTGCCGGCGGTCATGTCGGCCGCCGTCACCGCGTAGGTGGCCGTGCACGTCTCGGTGGCGGCCGGGGCCAACGAGGCTGCCGGACAGGTCAACGCGGTGAGTCCCGCGTGGGCGTCGTTGATGGCAATGTCGCTCAGCGTCACGTTGCCGGTGTTGGTGACCAGGTAGTTGTAATTGATGGTCTGGCCGGCAGCCGAATAGGAGGACTGGGTCGCTGTCTTGACCAAGGAGATGCCGGCCGATTGCGCCAGCGAGATCACCGCGGTGGAGGGGTCCGACACCACGCTCGCACCGCCTCCGGCTGAATCGATCGCCTGGGCCGTTGCGGTGTCGTTCACCACACCGGCGTCGATGTCGGCCTGGGTGATGGTGTGGTCGAGGTTTGCCGTGCAGGTCTCGCTGGCCCCCGGATCAAGGGTGTCGAGCGGGCAGGTGACGGCACCCTCGGTCGGATCGATGACCTCGACCTCGTTCAAGGTCACGTTGCCGGTGTTGGTGACGAGATAGCGATACGTGATGGTGTCGCCGAGGTCGCTCCCGCTCTGCCCGTTGATCTGGTTGAGCGTGGCGGACTTTTGAATCTCGAGCGCGGGGTTCTGCGCAACCGGGATCGAGAGGTCGGACTCGGGTGAGGGGAAGGCTGGGCGGCCCGGCGGGGTGCCCGACGCAGAAGCTGCGTCACTGAGCGTGCCATGGTTCATGTCGGCGAGGCTCACTGTGTAGTCGGCCGTGCAGGTCTCGCTGTCGCCCGGATCCAATGAATCGCTCGGGCAGGTGATGGCCGAAAGATTGGCATTGTCCGACGGCGCGGCCTGGGTGTCGGTCACCGAGATGTCCGTCAGGGTCGTCACCCCGGTATTGGTAACGACAAACGAGTAGGGCACGACCTGGCCGACGCTCGAGATCGAGGTGGTCGACGAGGACTTGACCACGAGATGCCGGCCACTTCGACCACCGCGGTCGAGGGGTCAGAGGTGATCGGAGGGCCGCTCGGGGGCGTGCCCGTGGCCGTGGCGGAGTCGTTCAGCGTGCCGTTGGCGATATCTTCGGCACTCACGGTGTACACCGCGGTGCAGGTCTCGCTGTCGCCCGCGGCCAGTGTGGCAGATGGGCAGTTGATGGGTGAGAGATTGGCATTGTCCGACGGCGCGGCCTGGGTGTCGGTCACCGAGACATTCGTGAGGTCGGTTTCCCCGGTGTTGGTCACCAAGAAGGAATAGATCACGCTCGACCCGGCAAGCGAGACCACAGACGGGTCGGCGGACTTGACCACCGAAATGGTGGCTGCGGGGATAGCGAGATCGGACTGGGGCGAGGTGATGGCCGGACCCGACGGCGGCGTGCCGGTGGCGGTGGCCGAGTCGGCCACCGATCCGTTGGCCAGGTCGGCAGCACTCACCGTGTAGTCCGCGGTGCAGGTCTCGTGGTCGCCGGCCGCCAACGTGTCGTTCGGACAGACGATGGGCGACAACGATCCCTGGTCCGCCGGGGCGTCTTGTTGGTCGCTCACCGAGATTGTGCTGAGTGTGGTGGTGCCGGCATTGGTGACCAAGAACGAATAGGGCACGACCTGGCCGACGCTTGTAATGACCGATGTCGTCGATGTCTTGACCACGGTCAGGGCGGCCACATTCACGACGGCACTCGAAGGATCAGAAGTGATCGGGGTGCCGCTCGGGGGGGTGCCCGTCGCCGTTGCGGTGTCGGTGATGGTCCCATTCGCCACATCGTCAGCCGACACGGTGTAAGTCGCGGTACAGGTTTCGTGGTCCCCGGCGGCCAGCGTGGTGCTCGGGCACGAGATGGACGAGAGGTTGGCGTTGTCCGACGGTGCGGCCTGGGCATCGCTCACCGAGATGTCGCTGAGTGCGCTACCACCGCTGTTGGTCACCAAGAACGAGTAGGTGACGGTCGCCCCGGCGGTCGAGACGACGGTCGGGTCGGCGGATTTCGCGATTCTGATGCTCGCGGCGGGAATGGAGTAGTCCGACGGCCCCGAGGTGATGGGCGGCCCCGAGGGAGGGGTCCCCGTGGCCGTGGCCGAGTCGGCTACCGCGCCGTTGGCCAGATCATCGGCGGTCACGGTGTAGGTGGCGGTGCAGGTCTCGCTGTCACCCGCGGCCAGAGTGGCACTCGGGCAGTCGATGCCGCTGAGATCCGCATTGTCCGACGGCGAGGTCTGGCTGTCGGTCACTGAGATGTCCGAGAGGTCCGTGGTCCCGGTGTTGGTGACGACAAAAGTGTAGGGAACGACCTGGCCGACACTTTGGATGTCAGGCGTGCTCGAAGCTTTTTGGACCGTGATGCCGGCGACCTGGACCACCGCGGTAGAAGGGTCAGAGGTGATTGGCGTACCGCTCGGCGGCGTGGCGGTCGCAGTGGCGGTGTCGGTGATGGTGCCATTGGCGATGTCGTCGCTCGACACGGTGTAGGTGGCGGTGCAGCTTTCCTCATCGCCCGGAGCCAATGTGGGACTCGGGCACGAGATAGACGACAACGAGGAGTCTTGCGCCGGTGCCAGCTGGCGGTCATTGATTGAGATATCGCCGAGCGGCGCACCTCCGGTGTTGGTGACCACGAAGGTGTAGGTGATCGTCGATCCGGCCGATGACACGATTGTCGGGCTGGCGCTCTTGGCCAGGGTGAGCGTGGCGGCGGGAATAGACAGGGCCGACGGCGGCGAGGTCACGTCGGGTCCGCTCGGCGGCGTACCGGTGGCGGTGGCCGAATCGTTCACCGAGCCGTTGGCCAGGTCGGCTGCGGTCACGGTGTACTCCGCGGTGCAGGTCTGGTGATCTCCGGCCGCCAGCGTCGTGCTCGGACACGAGATCGACGAAAGCGACGAATTCAGCGAAGGTGCACTCTGGGTGTCGTCCACCGAGACGTCCGTCAGCGTGGTGGTCCCCGAGTTGGTGACGACGAACGTGTAGGGGACGACCTGGCCCACACTCTGGATGTCTTGGGTGCTCGAGGACTTGACCACTGAGATCTGCGCCACATGGACGGTGGCGCTCGAGGGTGCCGAGGTGACCGCGGTGCCCCCCGGGGGTGTCCCACTCGCCGTCGCCGAGTCGGTGATGGTCCCGTTCGCGATGTCGGCCGCGCTCACCGTGTAGGTCGCGGTGCACGTGGTGTTCGCACCGGCCGCCAAGGTCGTCACCGGACACGAGATCGCCGACAGTGACGATGCGAGTGACGGGGGGCTCTGGGTGTCGTTGACGGCGATGTTGTCCAGGGTCGTGGCGCCGGTGTTGGTGACCGAGAACGAGTAGGTCACCGTCGAGCCGGCGACCGAGACGACGGTTGGGTCCGCACTCTTCACCACGCTCAGCGCCGCCACGGGAATCGAGAGGGTCGACGGCGTCGAGGTGATGGCGGGGCCAGTGGGCGGGGTGCCGTTGGCCACGGCGGAGTCGCTCACAGACCCGTTGGCCAGATCGGCCGCGGTAACGGTGTAATTGCCGGTGCAGGTGGTCGACGCCTGACGCACCAGTGTCGTTGCCCCACAGGTAATGGCCCCCATCTGCGCGTCGAGCGACGGTGGGGTCTGGGTGTCGGTGACGCTGACGCCGCTCAGCGTGGTGTCACCGGTGTTGGTGACCAAGAACGAGTAGGGCACGACCTGGCCGACGCTCGAGATGGCAACCGTTGGCGACGACTTGGTGATGGTGATGATCGACGAGTGGGCAATGATGTTGAGCGGCGTGCTGTCGGTGTTGCCAGGGTCGTTCGTCCAGAGGTCGAGGCCCTTGACGTCACCGAACGAACCGGTGCCCCCGTTCTGGCAGGGGACATTGGCATTGCCACCCGTCGTGGTCCCATAGGCCCGTTGGTTCGACGCCGAGTCGAAGCCCGTCGTCAGATTGGGATCGCTCAGGGAAGTGGCCGGAGGATTGACCCCGCACAAGACGCTTCCGATCGTGCCGACGGTCGCTCCCCCGCTGCCGCTCGTGTGGTAGCCCTGGTCGTCATAGAAGGCGTTGGTGCAGTTGGTCCCGGTGCTCGTGGCCCCGGTGAAGGGACAGACACCACCTGGTGGATTAGTCAAGGTGATAGTTGGTCCACCGAGCGTGCTGTTCTCGGCGTCGAGAAGCGGGAAATGGTATTCACCCGAAAGGACCTGCGCCTGCACCTTGTAATTGGTCCCGACGGGGAACGCCGTACCCGAGTTGTCGTTGCCGTCCCAACTGACCGTGTTGGTCCCGAGCGTCGCCACGCCGCGCAGCACGCGGTTGGTCGAAAGGGTGGGGCTGAAATTCGTTCCGTCCCGGCTGATCACGATCTGATAGTTGGCGGCCGCGCTCGAGGTGAACGTGAACGTGCCGCCCTCACCGGTGAAGCTGGTGTTCCCCGACGACGTCCCCGAGAAGCTCAAGCCCGACAGCGAGGCCACAACCGGGCTCTGGGTGATCCCCAACGCGTTGAGGGTGTCAGCATCGAGCGGCGAGAATGAGATCGGGTACTCAGGAGCCGCGAACTTGGCTCCACCCGCCAACGCGGTGAGCTGCCCCGTGTTGGTGGTCCCTAAGACATCATGGTCGAGGATCGACCCGTCGGGATTCAAGAAGCCCTGGTTGTTGCCGTAGAACACGAAGCCGTTGGGATCGACACCGCGGAAATCGGTCTGGTAGACGAACCCGTCGAGGGTCGTCACGTACACGCTCGAGTTGACCGGCAGCCCGTTGCCCGCGGTGAACGCGTCGTAGGCGTACAAGAACGTGCGGCCGTCGATGTCGGTCGTCGAAGTGGTCGAACTGCGCACGGTCAGATCCCACGCGGCCACCGAGGTTCCCTGCGCCGAGCTGGTGTCGACAGGCTTGGTCAGCGCGATGTCGGCCCCAACCGAGCCGTCGGCGTCGGCGTTGTACCCCGACGGACCGGTGAAGACGGCGTTGTAGAGGCCTGAGACCGGGGCGGTGTAGTAACACGGCACGTACCCGGTTGGGTTGCCCCCGCCGGTCACCGCCTGGGGGCCGGCGAGTTCTTGGGTGCGCGTGGTGAGCTGGCCTTCGGTGGCCGGGGCTCCGACCACGGCCCGCTGGGCGTCGCAGGAAAACCCGTTCGCACCGGCTCCCGAGGTGACGAGCGTGGGCAGCGTGGCCTCGTTGTACGAGGTGATGACCCCGGGGTTGTAGACCGCGACGTCGCCTTGGGTGGCGCCATTGCTCACGCCGACGGCCGACGACCCCATCAACAGGGTCTCCCCCGCGTTCAGGTAGACGTAGAAGAGGTCTCGTCGGGGAATCTGTGTACCGCCCGTCGGGCCGTAGCTACTGGTACGCCATTCGATGTTGGCGCGGCAATTTCCCGGGGTCGTTGCCGTGTTGGGTCCACACACCGGTGCGGGACTGCCGGTGTAGAGGTTGGCACTGCCTTCGGCCTGCACGCCGGTGACCCCGACAGAGAGCGTCGCGCCCAAGAGGCCCATCATGATTGCGAGCGACACTGCGAGACGGGACACCAGTCCGAGGCCGATTGCCGAACGATTCACCTTGCCACTCCTCATTACGCGCTTGTACCGACACCACTACGTCAAGCGCCGAACGGAAGAGGGTCACCCGCCGTCCCCATCCGACATGCATCAATGTACCGGCAAAGAATTTCGAATTAGGGGTGATTTCATGGTGCAGGAGCCCCGATGACGTCGCTCAGGAACAAAATGGGCGATGAGCGCGCGAATGTTCAACGAGGCTGCAACTTTGTTGCAACCACCTCACCACGCAAGCGGTCCGACCACGCGGCCCGCGCGCACCACTCGCGCCAAAGAAGACCTCAGATTCGCGCCCGAGATTGTCGCGGTGAGCGGAGCGGCAGCGATCGTCCGCAGTCGTTGGACCCGGCCGGATCAGTGGCCGAGGAAGAGCAAGGACGCGTGGTTGGCGAAGTCCAAGAGTGGAGCGGGAAAGATGCCGAAGACGACCGTCACCGCCACGCAAAGGCCGATGGCCACTGCGCTGAGCACGGGCACCTTGACCACGCTCGGCGTCTCTTCTCCCGTCGATGCCGGCGCTTCGTTCTCCAGCATGATCTCTGTGTTGATGGCCGTCACCGCCCCCGACACCACCTCGGGGGAGGCCCACTGTGCCCCCAGGGACGACGCGGCGACCCGGGGCTCGTCGGGGGCGACGTCGGGTCCTGCATTCTCCGCGCCGGCATTCTCGGTGCTGGCACTCTCGCTCGAGATCGCCTCGCCCCCGTCGTTCGAGGTTGCGTACATGAGCACGCCGACTCGCAGGTAGAAGTATGCGGCGATGGCCGCGGTCACCATGGCGATGACCGCCAGTGGCACCGCCCCGGCGGAGACCGAGGCCAAGACGACCTGGAGCTTGGCCCACAGCCCGGTCGTGAACGGCGCACCGGCCTGGGCCAACAACAAGATGGCGAATGAAAGGGCCAACAAGGGTTGGCGATGGGCCAGACCGCGGTAGCGGGTCAGGTCGTGATCGCCGTCGCCGTCTCGACCCAGGATCGTGACCACCGCGAAGCTACCGATCGTCATGAAGGTGTAGACGAAGAGGTAGTACAACGATGCGCTCACCCCGCGGGCGGTTGCGGATTCCACCCCGAGCAAGATGAATCCGGCGTGGTTGATCGACGAATACGCCAACATGCGTTTCACGTCGCGCTGGACCAGGGCGAGGATCGACCCGACGAGGAGGGAGAGGACCGCGAGGCCGTAGATGATTGGCTTCCAATCGGTCGAGATGATCCCGAACGAGGAGATCAGGACCCGCAGCATGGCCGCAAATGCCCCCGCCTTGGCCACCGCCGCCATGAAACCAGTCACCGGCGAGGGCGCACCCTGGTAAACGTCGGGCGTCCACATGTGGAACGGCACGGCGGCCACCTTGAAGGCGAAGCCGACCACGATCAGTGCGAGACCGGCCAGCAAGAGGCCGTTGGTGAGCACGGTGTTCTTGGCCAAAAAGTCGGCGATCTGGGTCAGATTGGTCGAACCGGTCGCGCCGTAAGTCAGCGCGATGCCATAGATGAAGATGGCCGAGGAGAAGCCACCCAAGATGAAGTACTTCAGCGCGGCCTCTCCAGAAGCCGCCCGACGGTGGTTGAAAGCCGTCAGCACATAGAGCGAGATCGAGAGAATCTCGAGGCCCAAGAACACAATGATCAGGTCATTGGCCGACCCCATCAGCATCGCCCCCGCCGCCGACACCATGGCCAGTACGTGGAACTCGGCTCCGTGGACGTCCTCTCGTTTGAGATACCCGTCGGCCAAGAGTGCGGTCAGCACCATCGCCGACGCCACCAAGATGTTGATCAGGACGCTGAAGCCGTCCATTACCACCGCATGGGCTACGTAGGTGTGCGGCCCATGGTCCGCGACGTCGAACCATTGCCAGATCGAGACACCGAGAGCCGCACCCGCGATGATGACGGTGGAGAAAGTAGCGACGCGCACCCGCAATGGCCGAGAGACCAACGATGCGATGGCGAGCAGGAGCACCGCACCGCCGATCATGATGATCGGGGGCAGGATGCTCAGCCAGCGGATCGGCGGCATGGTGATCTTGTCGTTCGCTGCGCCGGCGGTGGCGAGGATGGTCGAGATCATGGCTGGTTCACCGCGGCGGTTCCGCTGGTCGAGACGGCCGGCTGGTGTTGCCCGTTGGCACTCTGGACGTGCGCCACCAGTTGGTTCACCGATGGGTTGATCCGGTCAAGGGCCGGCTTCGGATACACGCCCAAGAAGACAATGAGGATGATGAGCGGTGCCATGACCAGGCGTTCGAGCCATGTCAGATCCCTCGTCTTCTCATCAGCGGGCTTGGGCACGCCGTGGAACACCTGCTGATAGGCCCACAGCAGATAGATCGCCGCTGCGATGACGCCGAGCAACGCCACGACTGCCCACCAGCGATGGGTGATGAAGGTGCCGGCGAGCACCAAGAACTCGCTCACGAATCCGTTGAGGCCCGGAACCCCGATCGAGGCCATCATCACCACGGTAAAGACCGCCGCCATCACCGGGGCCACCTTCTGCAACCCGCGCAATTCGTTGACCTGCCACGTGCCGCGCCGCTCGTAGATGAAACCAATGAGCAAGAAGAGGCCGGCCACGATGATCCCGTGGTTGAGCATCAAGAGCACCGCGCCCGAGAGCGCCTGGCTGTCGAGGGCGAATGTTCCCATGATGATGAAGCCGATCTGGGCCAACGAGGAGTACGCGACCAGTCGTTTCATGTCGCGTTGCACACAGGCGACCATCGCGCCGTAGACGATACCGATGACGGCCAGGGTCAAGAAGAGCGGCGCCAACGTGTGCACCGCTTGTGGGAACAAGTTGAGATCGAACCTGATGATGCCGTAGGTACCCAACTTGGCCAACACCGCGGCCAAGATCACCGAACCACCGGCGGGAGCTTCGGTGTACGCGTCTGGTGACCACGTGTGGAACGGGAACAGCGGCGCCTTGACCGCAAAGGCCGCGGTGAAGGCCAAGAACAAGAGGATCCCCGTCGACGAGGAGAAGTGGGTGTGCTCGAGCAGGGGCAGCGAGAAGGTGAGCACGCCGGTCTGGGACTGATGGATAAAGGCGATCGTGAGGATCCCGACGAGCAAGAAGGCCGATCCCAAAAAGGTGTACAGGAAGAACTTGATGGCGGCGTAGGCCCGTCGTTGGTGACCCCACCCGGCGATGATGAAATACGCCGGGACCAGCGTCAGCTCGAAGAACAAGAAGAAGACGATGAGGTCCAAGGACAAGAAGCTGCCCATGACCGCAGCCTCGAGCAGCAGCATCCACGCGGCGTACGTGCGCCGGTCCGTCTTGGACTTCGCCCCGACCAACACGAGGGGGAACAGCACGGCCGAGAGCATGACCAAAAAGATGGAGATGCCGTCGACGCCGACATACCACCGCACCCCAAGCGCGCTCCCGGTCCAGGTGTGGTTCTCGACCAGTTGATAGCCACCGAAGCCCACCTTCATCGCCACCAGGGTCGCAATGGCGAAGCCCAACGTGGCGAGGGAGACCGCAATGGCGATGGCGTCGCTCGCCGTCTTGGACACCTTGTGGCCCAACCCGAGAAGGGCGAGGACGAGTGCCCCGCCTGCGGGCAAGAAGATCAGGATGCTCAGATAGGGGAACGAACTGTTCATGACCACCACGTCCGGCTGAGCAAGAAGATGATGAGGGCCGCCATGCCGAGCGCGATGCCGAGCGCGTAGTTGCGCACGTAACCGGTCTGAAGCTTGCGGGTGGCCGAACCGGTCACCTTGACCAGATGTGCAGCGCCGTTGACCGCCCCGTCGATCACCCGGGCATCGACCACCCAGGCGAAGAAGGTGGCGAGCTTTTGACTCGGCCGCCCGATGACCAGGTCATAGAAGTCATCCCAGTACCAGACATGGAACAAGAAGTCCGGCTCGAGGGCGGGCTTGTTGACGTCGCCTTGGCGCCAGATGCTCCAGCCCAAGATGACGCCGATCACCGCAGCGACGGCGTCGGTGATAGCGAGCACCCACAATCCGGCCGAGTGGAGGTGGTCGTTGTAGAGCGTGCCGTTGAACACCGGAGCCAGCCAGTTGGCGAAGCTGTCGTGATACGCCCAGGGCAGATCGAAGATGCCGGCGAAGAACGCCGCAATGGCCAAGATGATGAGCGGGATGCGCATGATCCATGGCGACTCGTGGGGCGTGTGGTGGGCCGGTTCACCATTGGGGCCGACTTTGTCCCAGCGCGGATCGCCGCCGAAGGTCAGCGTCTGGAGGCGCGGTCATGTAATACGCCGTCAGCACGGCGGTGAGGAGACCCAGGGCCCACAGGGGCTTGTAGTGGGCGAACACATTGTCCAAGACATCGCCCTTGGACCAAAAGCCCGACAACGGCGGGATACCGGCGATGGCCAGCCAACCGATCGTAAAGGTGAAGGTGGTCCACTTCATCACCGTCCGGATGGCACCCATGCGCTTGAGGTCCTGCTCGTCCTCGAGGCCGTGGATGACCGATCCCGCACCCAAGAAGAGAAGCCCCTTGTAGAAGGCGTGGCACACCATCAAGAAGATGGCGGCGATGTAGGCCCCGCTCCCGACCGCGAGGATCATGTAGCCGATCTGCGACACGGTGGAAAAGGCCAGGACCTTCTTGATGTCTTGCTGCGCGCAGGCGATGGTGGCGGCTACAAAGGCGGTGATCCCGCCGACTATGGCAATCACCTCGGTGCCGTTGCCGCTGAGCACGAGGACGTGGTTCATCCGGCAGAGCAGGTAGACACCCGCGGTCACCATGGTGGCGGCGTGGATGAGGGCCGACACCGGGGTGGGGCCTTCCATGGCATCGGGAAGCCAGTTGAACAGCGGTATCTGGGCGGACTTGCCGGTCGCCGCCAAGAATAAGAGGAGCACAACGGCGGTCGCGGTCCCGCCGCTGAGGTGATGGGCCTGACTGATGATCCCCCCGCCTGGGCCCCCGGTGTACTGGAGCGTCCCGGTCTTCTCGAAGATCAAGAAAATGGCGGCCAGGAAACCCACATCGCCGATCCGGTTGTAGATGAAGGCCTTCTTGCCGGCCGACGCGGCGGACTCGCGGTGAAACCAGAACGACACCAGCCAGTAGGAGCAGACCCCCACCCCTTCCCAGCCGACGAACGTCAACAACAAGTTGTTGGCCAATACCAGCAACAGCATCGAGAAGACGAACAGGTTGAGATAGATGAAGAACTTCGAAAAGTCCTTGTCACCCTTCATGTACGCAATCGAATACAGGTGGATGAGCATGCTCACACCCGTGATGAACATGCACATGGTGATGGACAACTGATCCACCTGGATCCCCACCGGCACGGTGAGGCCGCCCACATGGAACCAGGTGAAGAAGTTCTCGAGATAGACCCGGTGGTCGGGCGGTTGGCCGAAGACACCGGCAAGGGCGATGCAGGCGACGACGAACGCACCGGCCACCATGGCGGTGCCGATCCATCCGGCGATCGGATCACCAATGCGCCGGCCGAACGCCACGAGCACCAAGAAGCCGGCGAGCGGCAGCAAGAGCATGAGGAATGAGGCAGAGAGCACGGTCGAGGTCAGCCCTTCAAGGAATTCATGTCGTCGGCCACGGTCGTCGACCGGCGCCGGAAGATGGCAACGACTATGCCCAGCCCGACCACGACCTCAGCTGCGGCCACCACCAGGACGAAGAAGACCAGGACCTGGCCGCCGATGTCGTTGAGCATGCGGGCAAAGGTCACGAAGGTCAAGTTGGCGGCGTTGAGCATCAGTTCAATGCACATGAACATGATCAAGACGTTGCGCCGCACCAACAGCCCGATCGCGCCGATCGAGAAGAGGATCGCCGCCAGACCGAGGTACCACCCGCCAGCCAGGCTCATGAGGAAAGCTCCGTTGGTGCACCCTCGGCCTGCGGGTCGTTTGGCATCGGCGGCCGACGGGCCAGCACCACGGCACCGACGACCGCAATGACCAGCAATGCGGCGGTCGCCTCGAAGGCAAAGAGATAGGTCGTAAAGAGTTGCTTGCCGAGCTGGGCCGGTTCGCCGTATGGCGACGTCGGGCTCGAGGTGATGTGGCCGTGGATTGGACCGACCACCTGATGGGCCCCGGTCACCCAGTGGGCGGTCGCCGCCATCACTATCACCCCGGCCAGTGTGAGCCCGATCAAGATGAAGGCGAGCGGGCGCTGCCCGACCAAGGAGTCCACTTCGACGTCCTCGCGGCGGTCGACGCCCAAGAACATGATCACGAAGAGGAAGAGGACCACGATCGCGCCGGCGTACACGATGATCTGCACGGCCGCCAAGAAGTCGGCTTCTTGCTCGATGAAGAGCACCGCGACACCGAAGAGCGTCATGACCAAGCTGAGCGCGGCATGGACGGGGTTGCGCGAGGTGACCACACCGAGGGCGCCCACCAAAATCACGGCTGCGCTGGCCGCGAACACCAGCACGTCAGGCAAGGTGGGACGCGATGAAGCCAGCAGGAGCAAGGTCGGATGCATCAGGATTTCTTTTCGGCCTTGGCTGCTTTGCGTGAGGCCCGCAACTCCTTCATTCGGGTCCGGGTCGCCTCCATCTTCTTCTTGTTGCGCTCGGCCCCGAGCTTGGCCCGCCACACCCGGCCCTGCATGCCGGTGTGTTCGATCGGGGTGTCCTCGGCCAGCAAATGCGATTCGAGCACGTCGCGCAGGGCCTTGGTACCCGTGAGCTCGTCGTTGCGGTTGGCGGATTGGCCGCCTTCGGGGGCACGGGTGCCGTAGCCGAGCTCGCCGGACCACTGCACTTCGCCTTCGTAGGCCGCGTTCCCCGACGGTGAGGTGGCCCGCATCCAACCCGACGTCATCATGTCGTCGCCCTCGCGCCAGTCCTCCCAGGGCAGCTTCTGGGGCATGCCGTTGTCGTCGACCACCAGTTCGGCCTTGGTGTAGATGGCATCGGAGCGATTGGTGAAAGAGAACTCGAACAATTTGGACTCGGTGATGGCCTCGGTCGGGCAGGCTTCCACGCACATGTCGCAATGGATGCAGCGCAGGTAATTGATTTCGTACACGTAGCCGTAGCGCTCACCCGGCGACACCGGGTGGTCCGGTGGGTTGTCGAGGCCGCGGACATAGATGCAGTCAGCAGGGCACACCCCGGCGCACAACTCGCACCCGATGCACTTCTCCATCCCGTCCTCGTAGCGATTCAAGACGTGACGACCGTGTTGGCGGGGCTGCTTGGGCTTCTTTTCCTCGGGGTACTGCCGCGTCACGCGGGGCCGGGTCATGTGTTGGAGGGTCAGCTTGAAACCACCGAGGAAATTCAGTTGGTCCTTCATGTCATCACCGAGCCCCATTACGCACCCGCCCCGTCGGTCTCACCGTGTGGTGGCACCGGAGTCAGCCGGGGTGCCGGGCTCACCGGCGCTCCCACGGGCGCAATGATGGCATCGGCCTCGCTGCGGCCTTCGCCCAACTTGTTGGCCCGCACCAAGAGACCCGCCGCCAGTGCGACGACCACGACCATGATCAGGCCGGCCCAGTGCCAGGCGATCACGCTGGCGATGAGGAGGAGCCAGGCCAGGGTCATCGGGATCAGCCGCTTCCAGCCGAGGTCCATCAACTGGTCGTAGCGGAGCCGGGGCAGTGCGGCGCGGAACCACACATAGATGAAGCAGAAGGCGACCGTCTTGATCAAGAACCACACCACCGGCATCCATATGTCCGACGTCGGGATGAAGCGGGGAATCGGTCCGTCAGGGCCGCCGAAGAACAAGGTGACCACGATGGCCGACATGGTGATGGTGTTCATGAACTCGGCCAGGAAGAAAAGACCGAAACGGATCGAGGAGTACTCGGTGTGGAACCCGCCGACGAGTTCCTGCTCGGCTTCGGTCAGGTCGAAGGGGGGGCGGGTCAGCTCGGCGGTGATGGCGATCATGAAGAAAATGAACGGCAAAAAGCCCAGCCGGATCAGATTCCAGTCCCAAAAGCCCGCGGCCTGCGAGCGCACGATGGCCCGGGTGGAAAGCGAGTGGCTGACCAAGACGACCATGACCACCGTCATCCCGAGGGCCGCCTCATAAGAGATGACCTGCGCGGAGGCTCGCACCGAACCGAGCAAGGGGTATTTGGACCCCGACGACCACCCGGCCAGCATCACGCCGTAGACCGCGATGCCCGACATCGCGAGCACCACCAAGATCCCGATGGGCGGATCAGCTACCTGGAGTTCGAAGATGTGGGTCCCGATCCTGATGACCCCTCCGACCGGCACGACCGAGAAGATCAACACGGCCGGAATCACCGCCAGGTACGGCGCGAGCTTGAAGACGAACGAGTCCGCCTGATCGGGCAGGAGGTCCTCTTTGAAGATCAGCTTGGTGCCGTCAGCGAACGTCTGGAGCAAGCCCCACGGCCCGGCGCGGTTCGGTCCGATACGACTTTGCATGTCGGAGATCACCTTGCGCTCGAACCAGATCATGAGCGCAGTGGCCACCAACAGCGCGACGAAGGCCACCAGGACCTTGATGATCACGATCAACCAGACCTGCCAGTTGAGGCCGGCGTAGAAGAGGGGGTCGAAATAGCTCACACCGACTCCATCCGTACGTCGGTCACCGGCGCACGGCTGTCAATCAACACCGAGGCGGCATTGGCCGGTGCGTCGGATCCATCGGGCACATTGAAGTCGACCGCGACCACGCCCCGGGGGACTCCCGCATCGGCCTGTGCCGTCAAGACCAACGTTCCTCGCGCCGAGCGCAACCGCACCTGGTCCCCGGTCTTGGCGCCGAGCCGGTCGAGGTCGTAGGCGTTGGCCCGGGCGGTCAGCTGGGGCACTAACGGGGTGAGCGACGGCGAACCGGTCACCGTGCATCCCGCATCGTAGAGCCGTCGTCCCGCCACCAGCCGCAAGGCGTAATTGCCCGCCGGGGGTACGTGTGCGCGTTCTCCCGAGCTGGCGGGAACGGCTGCGATCAGTGGCGGTTGCTGTCCCACAGGGGCGACCCGATCGCTCGCCGGACCGTCGCCACCGGCCAGGCCGGTCCGCGGTGGTGCGCCCTGGCGCTCGACCGACTCGACGCCCGGCAGGGCGACCGGGTCGATCGGTTCGACGCCGCTGCCCCGGTGCGCCGCTTCCCCGAGCGGCACCACGACACCATCGTGCGCAACGTCAGAATGCAGGACCTCAAGGGTGAGCCCGGCGTAGGCCGGTGCGGTCAGCTGGAGTTCGTCGGCCAGGTCGTTGGCGCTGCTCACTCCGAGGTCGGTCCCGAGCGCGGCGGCGAATTCGGTGGCGATCATCCAGTCGGGCCAAGCGAATCCGGGTGCGGTCAACTTGTGGCCGAGGCGGCTGACCCGCCCTTCGATGTTCGTCGAGGTGCCCGGACGCTCATGCGCCACGGCGCACGGCAGCACCACGTCGGCATATTCGGTGATCGACTCGGATGGGTGGCCGGTCACCGCCACGATGAAATGCCCGGCCGACAGCGCCGCCTGCGCAACGGCGCGGTCGGGGAAATCATTGAGGGGGTCCGCGCCCAAGAGCACCAGTGCGCTGATGCTGGATCCTTCTGCTTCGCCGGCCATCGAGGCGAGGATCTGCGCGGTGTCGAGCCCCTCGTTGGCGGGCACCGATCCCCAAGCCGAGGTGAACCACTCACGACCCGACGCCAGGGTGACCCGTCCGGGTAGGAGTCCCGGCGCGAGGCCCATATCGATGGCACCAAAGATGTTGCCGCGTCGAAGCGCCGGCAAGAAGGTGGCCTGGGGCCACGCCTCGTGCAAGAGGCGGGCCGCCTCGGCGATCACTTCCCCCGACTCGGCGTAGGACGCCCGACCGAGCACCACGACGACGCCACTTCCGTCCGTGCGCTCCGCGAGCGCGCCACGCGCCGTCGCCAACGCCGCATCTTCGATGGCTGCGCCGTTCGGGTGCTTGGCCAGTTCGCTCACCGCGCCTTCATCACCGCAGAGCGCACGAGCGACCAGCGGTGCTTCGCCGGGTCGCACCGGCAGGGTGGCGGTGGCGAGCGGGGTCAGCGGCGTCGAGGTGGGGGAAACTTCAATGAGGTCGGTTCCGGCACCGACGGCCTCACGAAGGCGCAGGAACAACACGGGAAGCTCCTCACGCAGGTCGCCGCTCAAGGTGATGAGGACACGAGCGGCACACGCCTCGTCGATGGTGGCGCGAGGCAGTGCGAGCACCAGTTCGGCCGGCAACCCGTCGCCGAGCTGTGCGTCGACCGAGTCGGTCCCGATCACACCCTTGGCCAGTTTGGCCCATGCGTAGGCCGACTCGTTGGTGAGACGGGCCCCGCCGATCACCGCCACCGCATCGGCGCCACCGGCATCCTTGGCCGACTTCACCCCCTCTGCCGCTGCGGCGAGCGCCTCTCCCCAACTGACCGCGACCAACTCACCGTTCTTGCGGATCTGGGGTTCGATGAGACGACCGTGTTCGAAGCGCCCGGTCTCGCGGACCTCGCCGAGGAACTGCCCCCGCGACGCACCAAGACTCACGATCTGTCCGGCCGTTGCAGGTGCGACGTCGACCGCTTCGTCGGCGACGGCGTCGGACTGCGGTGCATTGTCGACCTCATCGCCGTTGACCGATTCGAAGGCGAATCGGCCCTTATCGCACAACCAGCCATGATTGACCGGCTCTGAGTCGATGCCGAGCATGCGGGTCAGGCGGTTCGACGAGGACTGCACCGCCACACGACAGCCGACCGAACACGTGGTGCAGGTGGACTCCACCTGATCGAGGTCCCACGGCCGGGCCGTAAAGCGGTACGGGGTCGCGGTCAGCGCCCCCACCGGGCAGATCTGCACGGTGTTGCCGCTGAAATACGAGGAAAACGGCTCGGTCGGAAATGTCGCCACCTCGACCTGCTCACCACGCCCCGAGAAATCAATCTGCGCTTCACCGGCCACTTCCGCGGCAAAGCGGGTGCAGCGTGCGCACTGGATACACCGCTCACGGTCGAGCAGGACCAGATCCGAAATGGCGATCGGCTTTTCGAAGTGCCGCTTTTCTTCGACGAAGCGACTCTCACCCGGACCGTAGGCCAGCGTTTGGTCCTGCAGCGGACACTCGCCCCCCTTGTCGCACACCGGGCAGTCGAGAGGATGGTTGGCGAGCAGGAACTCGAGTACCCCGTCCTGGGCCTTCTTGACCTTGTCTGACTGGGTGTCGACCGACATGCCCTCGCTCACCGCGATGAAGCAGGAGGGCTGAAGGGTGGCCCCGCGTGGACTGTCGACCTCGACGAGGCACATCCGGCACATGCCGACCGGCTCCATACGCGGGTGGTAGCAAAAACGCGGGATGTAGGTGCCGGCACGCTCGGCCGCGGCGATGAGCATTTCGCCGGGATTGCCGGTCACGGTGCGGCCGTCGAGCGTGAAGGAAATCGATTCTGAACCGTCAGCTTCAGTCAAAGGGGCACCCCCCATCTTTGATATGGACCAAGAACTCGTCTCGGAACATGCGAATCCCCGAAGCGATGGACGAGGGGATCGACGGCCCGAGAACACAGATGGTCGTCTGCTGGGGTGGCCAGGCCACCCCCGGGGAGATGTTGTCGCACAGATCCATAAGAAGATCGAGATCTTCCTCGCGTCCGGCGCCATTCTCAATTCGGTACATGATCCGTTCGAGCCACCCCGAACCCTCACGGCACGGCGTGCACTGTCCACACGACTCGCGCGAGAAGAATTTGGTGATACGCCAGGCCGCTCTGACCATGCAGGTCGACGAGTCCATGACCACGACCGAACCCGAGCCGAGCATCGATCCCGCATTGCCGACTTCGTCTTGACCGAGCGGAAGATCGACTTGGTCGGGGCCGAACCACGGAGCGGAGACACCGCCTGGGATGAAGGCCTTGAGATCGTTGCCCCCAGTGATCCCGCCACCGAGAACCGGCGCATAGATCAGGTCGCGAAACGTGGTCTTGACCATTTCGAGTTCGTAGGTCCCCGGGTTGCGCACCTTGCCGGCCAGCGCGAACAGTCTCGTTCCGGTCGAACGGCCCTCGCCGAGCGCGGCGAATGCCGCACCACCGTTGGTGATGATCCAGGGGATATTGGCCATCGTCTCGACGTTGTTGACGACCGTGGGTTCGCCATAGAGGCCGGTCACGGCCGGAAAGAACGGGGGCTTGATGCGGGGAAAGCCGCGCTTTCCCTCAAGTGATTCGAGGAGTGCGGTCTCTTCGCCACAGATGTAGGCCCCGGCCCCGGGGTGGACCACCACGTCGAGCGAGAATCCGGATCCGAAGATGTCACGACCCACCGCACCGTGGGCGTACGCCTCATTCAAGGCCGTCTGCAAGCGTTCAAGACCGAGGGCGAACTCGCCCCGCAGGTAGATGAAGGCCTGGGTCACCTGGAGCGCGTAAGCCGAAATCAGGACGCCCTCGATGATCTGGTGCGGATCACCCTCGATCAGTAGATGGTCCTTGAAGGTGGCCGGTTCGCTCTCGTCCCCGTTGATCACCAGGTAGGTCACGGGATTCTTGCGCAGCATCGACCATTTGCGGCCCGCGGGAAATCCGGCCCCGCCCCGACCGAGCAGGCTGGCCGTGTCGACCTCGGCCGCCACGGCTTCGGGCGTCATCGACAGTGCCTTGCGCAGCCCCTCGTACCCACCGGTCGCCAGATAGCGCTCCAAGGTGTGCGCGTCATCGTGCTCGAGGCGCCGCGTGACGATTTTGGGTGCGTCAGTGATGGCCATCAGGCGCCTTCCCCGCTCGACGCGGCCGCTTGCGCCCGCTCGCGCTGGGCTGCGGCCATGGCGGCTCGTTCACTCGCCACCTGGTCGCGGTCGGCTTCGAGGCCGACGGTGCGACGCACGCGCACCAGCGTGCCATGAGAGGGAATGGTGTCCGACAGCGTCCCGGCGCGCAGGTCGCTGATCAGCTGGTCAAAGGACTCGGGGGTCTGCCCGCCGACGTAGCGGTGGTTGACCTGGACACATGGGGTCCGGTCGCAGTCAGCCAGACATTCGGACTCTTCGAGCGTAAAGACACCGTCGGGCGTCGAAGAACCGGCGCGCACGCCGAGCGACGACTCCGCATGCTCCAAGAGCTCGGCCGCTCCACCGAGCAGGCAAGCAATGTTGGTGCAGACGGACACGACGTAGGTTCCGACCGGCTCGGTGTGCAACATGTCGTAAAACGTGGCGGTTCCTTGGACTTCGGCAGCGGTTACCCCGACCAGGTCCGCGATCTCGCTGATCGCTTCGGGACGCAACCAGCCGTCTTGCTCTTGGGCCAGGTGGCACAACGGGATGACGGCCGAGCGCGGTTCGGGGTACAGGGCGACCAGTTCCTTGGCCCGCTCGAGCAAGTCCGCGTTGAAGTGACTCATCGATCCACCTCGCCCATCACCGGGTCGACCGAAGAAATCACGGCCACGGCGTCGGCCATCAGTCCCCCGCGCAGCAGCACAGGAAGCACCTGGAGGTTGACGAAGCTCGGTCCGCGGATGTGCATCCGATACGGCTTGGAGGTTCCATCGGAGACCAGGTAGCAGCCGAGTTCGCCCCGGGGCGACTCAATGGCCACATAGGCCTCACCCTCTGGCACTCGAAATCCTTCGGTAAACACCTTGAAGTGATGGATCAAGGCTTCCATGCTCTCGTCGATGCGGGCGCGGGGCGGCGGTGTGACCTTTCGGTCCTGCACCCGGTAGTCCCCTGGGGGCATCTTGTCGGCGATCTGACGGATCATCTTGATGGACTCTCGGATTTCGTTCAGGCGTACCGAGTAACGGTCGAAGTTGTCGCCGTACTTGCCGACGATGACGTCAAAATCGATTTCGTCGTAGGCGAGGTACGGCATGGTCCGGCGAAGGTCCCACGGCACCCCGGTCGAGCGCAGAATGGGACCCGTGACCGACAACGCCAGTGCTTCTTCGGCGGTCAGGCTCCCGACGGCCTCGGTGCGCTCCCGGAAGATTGGTTGCCCGGTGAGCAGCTCGTCATATTCAAAGGTGCGTGCCATGACGGTGTCACAGATGATCTCGATGTCGTCGCGCCAACCGTCGGGCAGGTCAGCGGCCACACCGCCGGGTCGGATGTAGTTGGTGTTCATCCGCAGACCGGTGGTCTTCTCGAAGAAGGTGAGGACCATCTCGCGCTCACGGAAGCCGTAGATCATCATCGAGGTCGAACCGAGGTCCATGCCGTTGGTGGCCATCCACATGAGGTGCGACGACACTCGGTTCAGCTCGACCATCAACATGCGGATCCATGTCGCCCGGGGCGGCATTTCCACGTCGAGCAGGGCCTCTGTCGCCAAACTGAAGACGAGTTCGTTGTGCAGTGGGGCGAGGTAGTCCATCCGGGTCACGTTGGTCGAACCCTGGACGTACGTGAGTTCTTCGCCGGTCTTCTCCATGCCGGTATGGAGGTAGCCAATGACGGGCTTGGTCCGCAGCACCGTCTCGCCGTCGAGCTCGAGCATCAGGCGAAGCACGCCGTGGGTCGAAGGGTGTTGCGGGCCCATGTTGATGATCATCGTCTCGTCGTCGCGACGCTCGATGTCGATGTCATCTGGGTTGATGTAGTTGCCTTCGGGCAGGCGCAGCACGGCGCCGACTTCACGCCGCAGGTCGACGTCGCTGATCTCGTCTCTTGGCAGGAGCTCTTGGGCCCCTTCTGAGGTTTCGGCGAGCAGGGCGGCCTCTTCGGAGGCCAGGTGCTCTTCGCCCTCTTGCTCGAGGTCCTCCTCGCTGAATTCGTCGCTCATCGCGGTCCGGGGGCTTCCTTGAACTGCACCGGGACCCGGCCCACCCCGTAGTCCTTGCGCAACGGGTGACCCTCCCAATCCTCGGGCATCAGAATCCGGGTCAGGTCGGGGTGACCGGTAAAGATGATCCCCACCATGTCGTACGCCTCGCGCTCCATGGCGTCGACGCCGGGATACACCTCGACAAGGCTGGCCACGACGGGATCCGCCTCGGGCACCTGGACGCGGATCCGCACCCGGCGGCGTTGGCTCAGTGAGAGCAGATTGACCACCACCTCGAAGCGCTCCGGCATGACCCCGTCGGGCAGGGTGCGACCGGGGTGTGTCAGGTAGTCGACCCCGCACAAGTCGGCACACGTCTCATAGCCCGCGTCACGAAACGCCTGGACCATCTCGACGTAGCGGTCGCGATGGGGGAAGGCCAGTTGATCGACCAGGCGGTCGGCCAGACGGGGGACGTCGGGCAGGATGGCCTGAGGCCCAGCCATGTCATCTTTGGTACTCATGTCGCTCACCGCGGTGTGGCCACCCGCACGGCGTTGGGCACTGTGGGTACCCAACCCCCCGTCGCTTGCTCACCTGCGGGAACGCTGGTTCCCGGGCGGCGTGTGATCTCCCCGGTGCGAATCTTTTCATGCAGGGTCAAGATGGCGTGCAGCAGCGTCTCGGGCGAAGGTGGACACCCAGGGGCATACACGTCAACGGGCACGATCTGGTCCACACCCTGGACGATGGCGTAGTTGTTGAACATCCCCCCGGTGCTGGCACACACGCCCATTGAGATGACCCACTTGGGTTCCATCATCTGGTCGTAGACCTGGCGGAGCACGGGGGCCATCTTTTGGGAAACCCGCCCGGCCACCACCATGAGATCGGCCTGGCGGGGAGAGGCCCGGAAGACCTCCATCCCGAGGCGGCTGATGTCGTAGTCGGCTGCGCCGACCGACATCATCTCGATGGCGCAGCACGCCAGCCCGAACGTGGCCGGCCAGACGCTGTTGCGCCGGGCCCACTTGACCATGTCCTCCATGCGCCCCGTCAAGAAGTTGTGCTGAAGATCCTCGAGTCCCATTTCCTATGCCGCCTGACCCGGGCGCTTTGGCGATGCACTGATCCGAGAGATGGTCGAATCCGACGTGCGAGAGGGCATCCCGGCCCGAAGAGTCTTCGGAGGACCCCAGGTCAGAGCCCCATTCGAGATCAGGTACAAGAAGGAGACGAATACCACGGCCGCAAAGACAATGACCTCGATGAGCCCGAATGTGGCGATCTGCTTGAACACAATGGCCCAGGGATACAAGAACACGATCTCAATGTCGAAGATGATGAAAA
The DNA here is from genome assembly GCA_963800725.1 of uncultured Acidimicrobiaceae bacterium. GTDB lineage: Bacteria > Actinomycetota > Acidimicrobiia > Acidimicrobiales > RAAP-2 > Bog-473. The sequence continues at coordinate 28,874 of CAWDCE010000015.1, forward strand.
TCATCGACACCAGGTAGAAGCGAACGGGAAATCGCTGTGGGGGCTCCCGGTTGGGCACGATGCCACATTCGTAGGGGGCCAGCTTGGCCAGGGTCGGCTTCTTGCGCGGGGCCAGGATCGCCGACGACACGAGCGAAAAGACAGTGAAGGCAAGGCCAAGCAACCCGAGCAGGAGGATCGGCAGGTACTGGTCCATGGTGATCCGTTTCTACCATGCGACCCATTCGTCAGGCACATTGAGGGGCCTGGTTGGAATGCCTTTCGGTCGGCCTACGATGCACTGGTGCCGTCAGACGCCACCGCCACCCCCGCCGATCCCCCCGCTCGCGCGAACAAGAGCACAAAGCCTCGACACGCCAAGGCGTCTTCGGGTGCAGCCAACCAGGTGCACGATGTGATCATCGTCGGTGGCGGCCCCGCCGGTTCCTCGTGCGCTTATTGGCTGGCGGACGCCGGCTGGGACGTCGTGGTGGTCGAAAAGAAGCACTTCCCCCGGGTCAAGACGTGTGGCGACGGGCTCACACCTCGAGCCGTACGCCAGCTGGCGGACATGGGCCTCGAAGACGCGTTGGCGGGATCGCACAAATACGGAGGGCTGCGCGCCTACGGATTCGGGCAGTCGCTCGAGATGGCGTGGCCCGAGCACCCCCACTTCCCCAGCTACGGCTACACGATCACCCGCTATGACCTCGACGGGCTGGTCGCCGAACGTGCCGTCAAGGCCGGGGCAACCCTCTTGAGCGGGACCGAGGTCGTCTCCCCCGTCCTCGACGATTCGGCGGCCGCGACCAGCGCCTTGCCCCAACTGCACGGCGTCACCGTCAAAGACAAAGAATCCAACAAGTCGGTGTCGTTGGCGGCCCGCTATGTCGTCGTGGCCGACGGGGCCAACTCGCGGGTTGGCCGCATGCTCGGCACTCAGCGCCGACGCGACCTCCCTCTTGGCATGGCACTACGGGGCTACTACGAGTCCGCCCGCCACGACGACCCCTTCATCGAGTCACATCTCGACATCCGTGACGCCGAGGGCAACGTGGTACCGGGCTACGGCTGGATCTTCCCGATGGGTGACGGACGGGTCAACGTCGGGGTCGGGCTTCTCTCGACCGACCGCCGTTGGAAGGGCGTAAACACTTCGCATCTGATGGACGCGTTCGTCGATTTCGCACCGAAGTCCTGGGGCCTCTCGCCCGAGACGTGCCTCGGTCCCCCGACCGGGGGCAAACTCCCAATGGGACTCTCCGTCGGCCCGCGAGCAGGAGCCAATGTCCTCCTCGCGGGCGATGCCGCCGGCTCCATCAATCCGTTCAACGGCGAGGGCATCGCCTATGGCTACGAGACCGGTCGCCTGGCGGCGGCCGCCCTGGGGCGGGCTCTCAGCGGAGAGGGTCCGCGCGCCCTGGCCGACTACGACCGCCAGCTCGATGAGGCTTACGGCGCCTATTACAAGGTGGCCCGTGCCTTCGTGCGAATGATCTCGAATCCCCAGGCCATGCGGGCGTGCGTGGGCATTGGTATGCGCTCCGAGTTCATCATGAGCCAGTTGCTGCGCATCATGGCCAACCTGATGCGCCCCGACGTCGCCGGCCCGGCCGAGATTGGCTTCAAGGCCATGGAGTTGGTGTCACGCCTGCTGCCCGACGAAGCGCCATTGGACCAATCCTCCGCGGCGTGACTCAGACGAAGAGGCGCAGGCGACCGGCGGCCAGCTCAGCAAGCCACTTGGCGTAGGCGCCGTCGAATCCCTCGGCCAAGCGAGCGCCGGCCACCACCCTGACCCACTGGTCGCAGATGACGTCACTCACCCCGGTTTCAACGAGCCCATGTCGCCGGACCGCCTGGAGGAATTCATACGAGGGCGGGATGGCGTCGTGCCCGCACACAACCAACGTGCGGGCCAGGTCGGCTGTCGGTGGCCCACTCGCCGCGCCGACCCAGTCGATCACCACCCATCCTGGCGCGCCGGCCACGATGTTGTCGGGGTGGAAGTCGAAATGACATACGCCGCGCCGACCGTCGTCGAGTTCTCCCAAGATCTGGGTCAACTCATTGATCAACGGCGCCGCCAACCCGCTCGACGCCAGCTCCCGGGTGAGCCGCTCGACGAGATCGGGCAGTCCCTCGAGTGCTGCCTCGTTGATGGTGCGCTGCAGGGCAATGAACTGCTCGGCCAGTGCGAGGACTTCGGGCTCTCCGGCCTGGGTTTCGAGGACCTGGGACATGGTCGCCCCGTGCACGCGGTCGAGCACGATCCCGCTGCGCCCCTCGATGGTGACCAGGCCATGAGCCCGGGCCACCGGCAGCCCGGCGGCGTCGGCGCGCACCAAGACATCGAACTCGAAGCTGGCGACGCCTTGGTACTCGGGGCGGTCGAGCTTGACGACCCGTTCGTCATCGAGCGCAAAGACCTCGGCCATGCGCCCGCTGGCGAGAAGTTCCACGCGAGAAGCGTAGTAGTCCCCTTCGCTGACCCCGGGCGAGCCTCCGACGTCCTCGGGCACCGGTCTCGCCGAGGTCTAGGTCTCGGTGACGGCCGTGCCCGGCACAGCGAGTGCGGCCCGACCACACGCGACGACCAACAGCACGCATACCGGGATGACCAAGGGGCCCACGGTGAGGGCCCCGAGCAGTGCGAGCACGCCGACGAGGGCGCTCGCACCGATCGCGACGGGGCCCGGCCCGCTTGCGTGCCGCCGTCGTCGATTCCGCAGTGCCACCGCCACGATGGCGGTGGCCACCAGCGGCAGCGCGACAATCGCTGCCACCTTGAGGCCGTTCTCTTGCACGATCGTCATGTGACGAATGAGGACCGAGGACCGTCCACCGCTCGACGTCGCGATCGACTCACCGTCGTAGGACGGCGCGAAGAAGGCCCACGCAAGCAGCGCCGCGCCCCACAGGGCACTCCCGACCAGGGCTGCCGCCATCGTCGGATCGACCGGGTCATGGTGCGCCCGCATCTCAGTAGTGCCGCTTGAGGTCGTTCATGTAGCGCACCCCGAGTTCACTGCCGTGGGCGGCCAACCAGGTCGAAAAGGCCGTCGGGCCTGTGGCCGGGCCGTCGGTGTCGGCCATTCCCTGGGCCATGGTGACGTATTCCTCTTTGGTCAAGAGCTGGTCCCGCAGCACCAGACCGACGGCGCCCGAGACGCCAGGCAGGACGGTCCCCGGGATGTGGACGACCCGGGATCTACTGCCCACCGCGAGCCGAATGGACTCGATCAACTCATTGAAGGTGGGGCGCTCAGGACCAACGGCGTTCGTCACGCTGTCGGTGCGTTGGCGACCTCGCTCCACGCAGAGCTGGGCCAGGTCATCGACGTGGATTCCCCTGATCCGGTAGTCGCCGCGGCCGCCGATGGCAAAGATCGGGAGGTGGCGCAAGAGCCACGCGATGTTGTTGATCATCACGCCGCCCCGCCCGAACAGCACCGCCGGACGCACGATCGCAAAAGGCACGTCGGACTCGGCCAATGCCCGCTCCACCAGGGCCTTGCCCCGGAAATAGGGCCACCGAGACGCCGCGGAGGGGTGGGTGATGCTGACGTGGACGATGCGTTGCACCCCGGCCCGCTTGGCCGCACCGAACAGCGTGCGCGAGTTGGCGACCGCCAATTCGTGATTGATCGGACCTTGGGCCGAACGGATCCAATAGGTGTTGTAAAGCGTGGTCGCCCCCTCGAGCGAATCGACCAGGGCGATCGGGTCATCAAAGTCGAGGGGCGAGACGGCGACCGGTGAACCTTCGGGTGCCCGCTCGGGATGTCCGGTGAGGGTGCGCACATTGCGGCCCGACTCGACCAGGCGGGCCGTGATGGCCCGGCCGGTGTAGCTGAAGGAACCGGTGACGACGTCGAGTCCGGTGTCGAGGGCGCCGTTGCGCTTCTCGGCGGCCGCTTTGGCGACGTTGGTCATGGTGTCGCCTCGACCGGGGACGTCAGCGCCGAAAACAGGTGGCTCAGGGACTTGGCATGCGAACCCAGCCGCCGCGCCGCCGTTCGGTCACCTTCGAGGTGGCTCAGCATCTCGAGTCCGAGGTAGAGCGCAACCACGGCGTAGGCGAGGTCATTGGTCGGAACGATTCCCGCCAGCGCAGAATCGCCGAGCACCCCGCCGATCGAGGTTTCGGTGAAGTGGATCCATGGGGCGATCCGCTGGGCGACGGCCTGGCCGAGGCCGGGCGACGAGGAAGCGCCGCCGATCATCTCGACCAAGACCGTGACGTAGCCCGCGTCGAGATCCTCGTCGAAGATGGCCGTCGCCGTATCGACCAGGTCGCCCAAGGTGTCGACCTGGTCCACCATTGCGCTGTAGTGCGCGAGGCGCTTGTCGCTCACATCGTCGAGTGCGGCCAACAACAAGTTGGTGACCGAACCGAAGTGATAGAAGATCAGGCCCTGGTTCGTATCGGCGCGCTGCGCGATCACCCGGGCGCTCGCTCTGGCGAATCCTTCTTCTTGCAGCGTCGCCACCGCCGCGTCGATCAAGCGCCGGCGGGTCTCGAGCGATCGGGGACTGCCTGCGTCGTGCACCTGGCTCGGTGTTCCTGATTTCGCCATCGTCGACCCTTCTTGAGCGTATGCTCAAACTTTACGCTCAAGTTTTGCTGCGGTCAAGATCGGGCGCCCTGAGCAGAACGCGGCGCCCCCTCTTGACATTGTTGTGAGTGATCACTATCTTATTTTTCATGATGTCGATCCGACAGAGTGCCGACGTGCGACGATCCTCGGTGCTCGACGCGGCAATCGTCGAGTTCGGCCGCAGCGGTTACGCCGGGACGTCGACCGAGGCCATTGCCACCCGGGCGGGAATCTCCCAGCCCTACCTGTTCCGCCTCTTTGGCACCAAAAAAGAACTCTTCATCGACACCTACCGACTCGTCATCTCACGCATCGAGTCAGCGTTCAGCGAAGCCGCCGATGGCCTCGAGGGCGAAGAAGCGATGCTCGCGATGGGCACCGCCTACCTCGAATTATCGGGTGATCCTGATCTGCTGCACACCCAGCTGCACGCCTTCGCCGCCGCTGCCGCAGACCCCGACATCGCCGCGGCGTGCCAGGACAGCTTCCGACGACTCTGGCATCTCGTGACCGACGCCACCGGCGCCGATCCCGACACACTGCGCGAGTTCTTCGCCCACGGCATGCTCTGCAGCGTCATCGCCGCCATCAACCTCGGCTCGGTCGATGAACCGTGGGCCAAGGCGCTCTTCAATGTGGACGAGACAAAGCGCAGGGCCATGCTGGCCATGGGCACCAAGACGACCCCGGCCGACGCCGGCGTCGCGTAGGGCCGAGCGGCGCACCGAGATGATCTTGCCCGACATCTCATTTTCCCTTCTGAAGTTAGTAAGTAGTCACAACCCCCAACCGTCACCGTCGCTCATCTCGAGTGCAAAGGAGCCATCATGACCACCTCGATCGACCAACTCGACACCGAGCGGCTCGCGCCATCGGGCCCCCGTCGCACCAGCGGTGCGACATGGGCGGTGATCATCACCGGTTTGGCCCTTTTCATGGCCTCGCTGGACAACCTGGTCGTCACCAATGCACTGCCGGTGATCCGGGTCAAACTCGACGCCGGGCTCTCGGGGCTCGAATGGATCGTCAATGCCTACACATTGACCTTCGCCGTGCTGCTCTTGAGCGCGGCGGCCATTGGCGAGCGTTTCGGTCGCCGCCGCATCTTCGTCGCCGGCATCGTGGTCTTTACCGTGGCCTCAGCCATGGCGGCTCTGGCACCGACCCTCGGGGTCCTGATCGCCGCGCGCGCCCTCCAAGGGGCGGGTGGCGCCATGATCATGCCGCTCTCTTTGACATTGCTCAGCGCGGCGGTGGCGCCCGAACGCCGCAACATGGCGCTCGGCATCTGGGGCGCCATCGGGGGCGTGGCCGTGGCCATTGGTCCCTTGATCGGGGGCGCCATTACGACCGGGTGGTCGTGGCAGTACATCTTTTGGATCAACGTGCCCGTCGGTATCGCTCTCGCCGTGCTGGCCTCGTGGCGCCTGGCGGAGTCACGCGGGGAGCAGAACAAGCTTGACCTGCGTGGCGTGGTGCTGGTCAGTATCGGGCTCCTCGGTGTCGTCTATGGACTGGTCCAAGGCAACCCCAAGGGCTGGACCAGTACCGAGGTGATCGCGTCGTTCGCCATCGGCGTGGTGGGGCTCGCCGCGTTCTGCTGGTCCGAACTTCGGACCCTCCACCCGATGTTGCCGCTGCGCCTCTTCGCGCATCGCGGCTTCGCCGCGGTCAACGTCACCGCGATGTTGTTCAGCTTCGGGATGTTTGGGTCGATCTTCTTCTTGTCCCAGTTCCTCCAGACGGTCCAGGGCTACACACCACTCGGGGCCGGGCTGCGCATCCTGCCGTGGACCGGCATGATCATGGTGCTCGCCCCGATCGTCGGCATCCTCGCCGAGCGCATCGGCGGCAAGCCCTTGGTGGTGAGCGGACTGCTTCTCCAAGCGACCGGCCTCACGTGGCTGGCGCTCGAGATCACCCCGACCACCCCCTACCTCGATCTGGTCCCAGCCTTCGTGCTGGCCGGCATTGGGATGACCCTCTTCTTCGTCCCCCTCGCCTCTTTGGTGCTCGGGGCCGTCCCGACCTCGCTCGAGGGCATCGCCTCGGGCACCAACAGCGCGTTTCGTGAGCTCGGTGGCGTCCTCGGTATCGCGGTGCTCGGGGCCGTGTTCTCCTCGTCGGGCAGTTATGCCTCGCCGCAGGCCTATGTCGACGGACTCTCCCCCGCCGTCATGGTCGGCGCGGTCGTGGTCCTGCTCGGGGTGGTCGCCGCCCTCTTGATCCCGGGCCTGGCCCGGTCGCGTGCCGCCCGTGAGGCCATCGCGCTCGAGAGCGCCGAGGCCCCGGTCGTCACGTTCGAGGCCCGCTGCCTCGAACCGGCGCAGTGAGCCGCGGTCCCGCTCGGTTCGCCCTTAGCTTGCGCCGTTGACCTGGCCCAGCAGAGAAAAGGTGTTGCAGTAGAAGAGCCGTCCCCCGTGGGCCCGCCAGTCGGCCCAGTCCGCGTAGGCCTCGGTGTCCATCCCCCCGAGGCGCGGGGCGACGTGGGGGGTCATGGTCTTGAACGTTCTCTCGGGGTCCTCGCTCGAGAATTCGTAGAAGTGCATGTAGCGCGGGTCCACGTCTCGTGAAATTCTCGAACACCGAGATCTGGGTGAAACCCGCAATGCCGGCGGCGGCGATATGACGGATGTGGACGAAGTCACCCCAGTCGCGTAGCTCAGCGGCCAGTTCGGGCTGGCGCGGGGAAATCCACACGATCAGCACCCCGGTCGTCGGCGCGCCGTCCAAGATGCCCTGGCTGGGCCGGGGATGGCGATTGAAGAGATGCGCCGACGCGTCCGGTGGCGGATCCGGGGCAACAAAGGTGCGGTCCACCTCGGCCACCACCAACATGGTGCCTTCGTCAATCTTGCGGGGCAGGTCGGCGCGGTTGGGGTTGGCGTTGTCGAACCAATGCACTCTGTGCGCACCGGCCAGGCCCGCCAACTCGCGGGCTCGCTGCTCCCCCTCGGCCTCGGTCATATTCGAGAGCTCGAGATACAAGGCTTGATTCGTGCGGTCCTCCACGCCCCCATCCTTGTCCAACGGCGGGTGCGCTGCCCGCCCGGGCGCTAGTGCGTCGATGAATACGCCTTGGCCACCTCGGCCGCCGCCTCACCCGCGATCGCCACCACCGAATCGAGCAGTGCTTCGTCATGGGAGAGGCCCGGGAACATGACCTCGTAGGGACCCGGTGCCATGGCCACCCCGCGACCCAACATGGCGTGGAAGAGATCGGCGTAGACGCCGTTGCCCGCGCTGGCGCGGGCGGTTTCGTAGTCGACCGGCGTGCGCAGGGCGGTGCCGGGCGGGGCGACGAAGAGCCCGACGAGCGGCCCGATCGTCGGGCACAGCGCACTGAGGCCGGCCTCGGTGATGGCCGCGGCCAGGTTGGCGGCGAACGCGCCGGCGCGATTGGTCAAAGCGGCGTAGTCGTCCTCGTGCACGTGGCCCAACACCGCCAGTCCCGCCGCGGTGGCGAGGGGATTCCCCGACAACGTGCCGGCCTGGTACACCGGGCCGTTGGGTGCCAGCTCGGCCAGGAGCGCTCGAGCACCCCCGAAGGCGCCGACCGGGAGCCCCCCGCCGATCACCTTGCCAAAGCAGTAGAGATCAGGGGTCACCCCGGACCAGGCCGCAGCCCCGCCCGGGCCGATGCGAAACCCGGTGATCACCTCGTCGAAGACCAAGAGTGCTCCAACGGCGTCGCAGGCGGCCCGCACCGCCGCCAAGAATCCCGGTGCGGGTGCGACCAGATTCATGTTGGCCGCCACCGGCTCGATGATGACGCAGGCCACTTCGTCCGAGAGCTCAGGCACCACGTTGTAGGGGACCACCTCGGTTTGTGCCACCGCACCGGCGGGGACCCCGGCCGAGCCGGGCAGACCAAGTGTGGCCACCCCGCTGCCCCCACCCGCCAACAGCGCGTCGGAATGGCCGTGATAGCAACCGTCGAACTTCACCACCCGGTCGCGCCCGGTCGCCCCTCGGGCGAGCCGCACCGCGCTCATGGCCGCTTCGGTGCCCGAGGAGACGAACCGCACCTGCTCGCAACCGGGCACGCGCGCGCAGATTGCCTCGGCCAAGAGCACCTCGCCCGGGGTCGGTGCGCCGAAGGTCGTCCCCGACGCCGCCGCGTCGGTGATCGCCTTGGTCACGACGGAATGCCCATGCCCCAAGAGCACCGCACCGTAGGACTGGACCAGATCGATATAGCGGGTGCCCTCGACATCGACCACGTAGGCACCGTCGCCCCTCACGACGGTATAGGGCACCCCGCCGACCGCAGCGAACGAACGCACGGGTGAGTCGACGCCGCCGGGGATGACCCGGCCCGCCCGGGCGAACCAGTCTGCGTTTGACTCGGGCGCCATCTCAGGCACCGAGGGTCTCGGCGACCTCTTGGGCGAAGTAGGTCAAGATGAAGTCGGCGCCACCGCGCTTGAGCGCCGTCAGTTGTTCGAGGGCGACGCCGGGTCCGTCGATCCACCCCGCCGCATGCGCCGCCTTGATCATCGAGTACTCGCCACTCACGTGATAAGCCGCCAACGGCAGGTCGACGGTGCGCCGGGCCATTGCCAGCACGTCGAGCGAGGTCATGGCCGGCTTGACCATGATCATGTCCGCGCCTTCGGCCACGTCCTGGGCGATTTCCGCCAACGCCTCGCGCCCGTTGCGGGGGTCTTGTTGGTACGTGCGGCGGTCACCGCCGCCCGCGATGGACACGTCGACCGCGTCACGGAACGGACCGTAGAGGGCGGACGCATACTTCGAGGCATAGGCCAAGATCGCCACCTCGGCGTGGTCGCCCGCGTCGAGAGCGGCCCGGATCCGGGCCACCTGCCCGTCCATCATCCCGCTCGGGGCGACCACGTCGGCTCCGGCCCGGGCCTGGGCCACCGCGATACGTCCGTAGAGCTCGAGGGTCTCGTCGTTGAGCACTTCACCCTCGGGCCCCAACACGCCGCAGTGGCCGTGGTCGGTGTACTCGTCGAGGCAGAGGTCGGCCATCAACACGAGCTCGTCACCCACGGCGTCTTTGAGTGCCCGCAGCGCCCGCTGCACGATCCCGTCTTCGTGCCAGGCCCGAGACCCGGTGCTGTCCTTTTCGATCGGGACACCGAAGACGATGAGACCGGGCAGACCGAGCGCGACCAGTCGTTTGGCTTGCGCGACCAGTGAGTCGACCGTGTGCTGGACCTGGCCGGGCATCGAGGGAATCGGGACCGGCGCGTCGATCCCCTCACGCACGAAGAGCGGGGCGATCAGATCGTCGACACCGACCCTGGACTCGGCCACCAGCCGACGCAGGGCCGGGGTGCGGCGCAGCCGGCGCAGGCGCCGGGCCGGAGGTGCCGGAACGCTCGAGCGGACTGGCGGGTCGTTTGGGGCCATGGCGATCCAGCCTAGGAGTCACCGGGCCGCACATGGCCCAGCGCCCCAATCACGGCATCGACAATCCCCCCGGTCGAGGCTCCGTCGGCGATGACCACGCCGCCGAGGCCGAGGCGTTGGGCGCTCGCCCCGGTGCTTCGACCAATACACACCACGACGGGGGGCAGCGCGATCGGGTGGCCGGCCTCGTCACGCAGGGCCAGGTAGGCGTCCAGCGCGGACGACGCCGCAAAAGTGACGACGTCGGCCCGGGCCATCTTCGCCAGCGCGCCCGTTGCGGGGGCCTCGGCGGCCACGGTGCGGTAGGCCACGACGCGCCGGACCCGCCAACCCTTGGCCGCCAGGCCGTCATCGATGGTCGCCGGCGCGATGTCGGCACAGGCGAAGAGGACCTCGACGCCGTCGGGCCCCGGGTCTGCGTGCGCAAACGCCTCGACCAACCCCTGCGCCGAGTGATCGTCGGGGACCAGGTCGGCTTCGACGCCGGTGGCGCGCAACGCATCGGCGGTGCCGGGCCCGACGGCCGCGACCTGAGTCGCCCCGATGGCCCGGGCGTCGCGCAGCGATCCCATGAGGCGGGTCACCGCGTTGGTCGAGGTGAGCACGATCCAGCGGAACCGGCCCAGGTCCGCCACGGCTTCGCGCAACGCGGCGCCCCCGTCGGCCGCATCGACTTGGCGGGTGAGCGGGACCGCCAGCACCTGGGCCCCGGCCGCTTCGAGCGCGTCGCCCAATGCGTGGGCCCGGGGCCCCGATCGGGTGACCACCACGGTTCGTCCGGCGAGCGGGCCGCCCTCAGCGGAGTGGTGTCGTGCGCCACCCATCGCGGCCACCGCACCGATCACGATCACTGCGGGAGAACCGAGCTCGACCGCGCCGAGCTCGCCCAAGGTGCTGCGCACGACCCGCTGGCGCGACGTCGTGCCTCGTTCAATGACGGCGACCGGAGTGTCGGCAGCCTTGCCCGCTGCGGTGAGCGCGTCGGCGATATGCGTGCGGGTCATCATCCCCATGAGAATGATCAGCGTCCCGCCGAGCTGGGCCAGGGCGTCCCAGTCCGCTCCCCCCGCGGCGTTGGGGTCGCCGACCCGCCCGGTCACCACGGTCACCGTCGAGGACAGGCCCCGGTGGGTCACCGGGATGCCGACGGCCCCGGGCACGCCGAACGCCGACGAGACACCGGGGACGATCTCCCACGCCACGCCGGCCCGGGCCAAGACCTCGACCTCTTCGCCGCCGCGCCCGAAGACGAACGGGTCGCCCCCTTTGAGCCGCACCACCACATCGGCGCGCCGGCCGTGGGCCACCAAGAGGCGGTTGATCTCCTCTTGGCGGTCCGTACTCGATTCATCGACGTCGGGCCGCTTGCCGACATTGATGAGTTCCGCCGACCCCGGGGCCAGCTGCACGACCGATTCATGCACCAGGCGGTCATAGATCACGACGTCCGCCTGGGCCAGCAGCTCGGCGCCGCGTCGGGTCAAGAGCCCCGGATCGCCCGGGCCCGCCCCGACCAGATAGACGGTCACTCCGCTGCCGCCATTGCCTCTGCGGCACCGATGAATCCCTCGAGGCCCGACCCCCCGCCGTCGATCAACAACGCCCGGGCGACCGCCATTCCGAGCTGCTGCGGATCACTTCCGGTGCGCGACATGCGGATCACGCTGCGACCGTCGGCACTGGCCACCAGGCCGTGCAGTTGCATTGAGACCCCGTCCGCCCCGATCTGTGCCCACGCCCCGACGGGGATGGAGCAACTTCCGCCGAGACCGGCCAAGACCGCCCGCTCGGCGTCGAGGGTGCGGTGCGATGGCACATGGTCGATGGCGGCGAGGATCTTTGCGGTCTCGGTATCGTCGGTCCGGCATTGGACCCCGATCGCGCCCTGGCCGGCTTGGGGCAAGACCTCGACCGGGTCGAGTCGCTGCGCGAGCCGGTCGCTCCACCCGAGGCGCTCCATGGCCGCGACGGCCACGACCACCGCGCCGACCGAGCCGTCTTCGGCCCGGCTGACCCGCCGCGCCATGTTGCCCCTGATCTCGGTGAAGCGAAGGTCGGGGCGCAGGTTGGCCAGTTGGGCTCTGCGGCGGGCCGATCCCGTGGCGATCAGCGCGCCGGGGGTGAGGTCGGCCAAAGGGGTCCCGACCAGTCCGTCGCGGGCATCGCCACGACGCGGCACCGCGGCCATCACGAGGCCCTCGGTCATCACCGAGGTCATGTCCTTGGCCGAATGGACCGCGCCATGGGCCCGACCCTGCGCCACCGCCGCTTCGACCTCGGTGACGAAGATTCCCTGTCCACCGATCTGATCGAGTGGGGCCGTGCTCTCGTCACCTTGGGTGCGCACGACGACGACCTCGACGTCGAGCCCGGGGTGCGCCGCCCGCAGTGCGTCGGCGACGAGGGTTGTTTGAGCCAAGGCCAACGGCGAGCCCCGGGTGGCCAGGCGAAGCGGGCCGATCATGTGAGCTAGAGGTCGAAGAGGATGCGCAACGCCTCGACCAGGCGCTCGCCGCGCGGGGATCCGGCGGTCTCCTTCAAAAGGATCGTCGGTTCGTGCAAGAGCTTGGCCATGGCCGCCCTGGTGGCGGCATCCACCTGTTCCCACTCGGCCTCGGTCAGATCGGCCAGCTGAGCCCGGTGGCGTTCGAGTTCGGTGACGCGCAGTGACTCGAGCCGGGCCCGCAGTGACGCGATGACCGGAGCCGCCCCGCGCTGACGACTGGCGGAGCGGTAACGCTCCACTTCTTCGGTGACGATGGCCTGGGCCGCCTGGGATTCCTCCTTGCGCACACCGAGGGCCCGGGCCACCGACTCACTCAAGGTGTCCATGTCGAGCAGGGTCACATTGGCCAGGGCCGCCACACTTGGGTCCACGTTGCGTGGGACACCGAGATCGATCACCAACATCGGGCCGGCCACGCCAGAGAAGTGAGCCGGGACCACGACATGCGATTCGGCCGACACGGCGGCCATCACCACGTCGGCACGCGCCAACTCATGGTGGAGATCCTCGAGCGACGCGGCGCGGACCAAGGGTCCGAGATTGGCGTCGCGCACCAGGTCCTGGGCACGGTTCAACGAGCGATTCACCACGACGATCGAGCCGGGCGCGGCATGGGCCTCGATGTCAAAGAGGGCCCGACACACCCCAAGGCCCATCTCCCCGGCCCCAACCACCACCACGCGCTTGGCGGCCAGATCCAATCCGCCGTCACCTCGCGCCACGGCGACGGCGGCATAGGAGAACGAGGTGGTGCCCCGGGCGATACCGGTTTCGGTCCGCACGCGTTTGCCGGTCTGGAGCGCATGCTGGAAGAGCGCGGAGAGCACGGGTCCCGACATGCCCTCGTCGTGCGCCAGTTCGTAGGCCCGACGGACCTGACCGACGATCTCACTCTCGCCGAGCACCGTCGATTCGAGACCCGAAGTGACCCCGAACAAATGGGAGGTCACCTCGTCATCGAAGCGGACCGACGCACACGCCTCGAGGGCAGAGCGGTCCACATCGGCGTGGTCGGCGAGCACGCCGTAGATCTCGGCCACCGCATCGTGGAACCGGTCAACCACCGCATAGACCTCGGTGCGCAGGCACGTCGACAAGACGACCGTCTCTTGGAGGTTGCGACAATGGCGAAGTGATCCGAGCACCTTGTGCAGGTCGCCGTCGCTGATCGCCACCGCCTCGAGCAACGGGAGGGGAGCCTGCTTGTGCTGGAGCCCTACGACGACGACGGACACTCGGATCCTTCCTAGAGGAGAGACAAGCTTGCCTGGCTTATGACTCTACGTGCCAGTCCCGGTTCTCAAGAGCACACCCACCGAGGCCGCGGGCAGGCCTTAGTCCAGGTCAGAGGAGGCAGAAAGCCCGACCGAGCGGATCAGGGGCACGCCTGGGTCCTCGCTCTGAGTCCCCGTGTCGGCCTCGTCATTGCGGGCCCGATAAAAGCCCAGCACCTGCAGCTCGATGGAGAGGTCGACGTAGCGCAGGTGCACATTGGCCGGCACCACCAGCACGCGAGGGGCGAAGTTGAGCAATGACGTGACCCCGACCTCGCACAACGTGTCGGCCACCTTTTGGGCCGCCCACCCCGGTGTGGTGATGACCCCGATGTCGGGGCGCTGCGCGGCACCGAGCGTCGGGATCTCGTCCATGTGGCGAACCGTCACCCCTCGCAGCTCCTCGCCGACCACGGCCGGATCAACATCAAAGAGTGCGCTCACCTTGAACCCCTTGGATGCGAATCCTTGCGAGTTGATGAGGGCGCGGCCGAGATTGCCGATCCCGACCACCGCCACCGACCAGTTGCGATCGACCCCGAGCGCACGATCAATTTGGGCGATGAGAAATGCCGGGTCATATCCGGTGCCTCGGGTGCCAAATGACCCGAGCAACGAGAGGTCCTTGCGCACCTTGGCCGCGTTGACCCGGGCCAGAGTCGCCAGCTGTTCAGACGACACCGTCGAGACCGAGTTGCGGACCAGCCCGGCCAGGATGCGCTGATAGACCGGGAGCCGAACGACGGTGGCCTCGGGAATGCGCTTGGCTGACGACGGTGATTCAGCGCTCACGGGTCCGGATGGTACCGACCGGGCGCAACTCCACACCAACTGTGCGCGCCAAGGCAGTGACCCGACGGTCACCGATCACCAGGTCAGGACCACCAGCTCGCCAGACGCCACGTTCAGCCAGTGGGCCGCCGACGCCTGGCCCGCCACGACGGAGAGGTGCCCGTTGGCGTCGACCAAGAGTCCGAGTTCCCCTTCTTCGAGGTCGGCGAACGTCGTGACACACCGGACCGTGACCCCGTCGGGCAACAGGTCGTCGGGCATCCCTGGGCGTCGGATCAGATCATTGTCGACCACCGCGGTGACGGCGGGTGCATAGAGGGGCGAGTGGGGCTCGCTGCGGGTCGCATCGGCCGTCAAGGCCAGCTGCACGTTGCCGAAATGGTCAACCCAGGTGACTTCGGTCCGCACGCAATTCGTCCCGTCACCGAGCTTGCCGAACTCGACCACTCCGGGCGCGAGGCGCACCAGCGTCGAGGGATCGATTCGGTGGCCGAGTTGGGCGGGCGCGACCCCGCGGCTGAGCGCAGCGGCCACCGGCGCAAAGAGGTCGCGCCCATCGAAGGTGATGGCACCTCGATCCGGTTCGCTCCGCTTGGTCAATGAGAACGCGTCACCGAGCGCGCCACCGTTGGCGCGCTCGGCCGCGGCAATCAACAGGCCGTTGTCGGGGCCGACGAAGAAATCGGGCCCGCCGGCGTCGGGGTCGACGCACACACAGACCGCCCGCCTCGATGACCCGACCCCGGGGTCGACCACCGCCAGCACGACGCCGTGACCGAGATGGGGCACGGCTCGGCTCAGCGTGTGCGCGCCGGCCCGGACGTCGAACGGCGGGATGCGATGCGTCAGATCGATGACGGTACTGCGAGGCGATTCGGCCGCCACCACGGCGTGGACCACGCCCACGAACTCGTCCCGCGTGCCGTAGTCCGAGAGGAAGAACACCGGGCGCCCGGGCGACAACGTCGCGTCATCGAACGCCAATCGGGGCCCGCTCCCCTCGCGTCATCCGACTCCGCTGAGATGGTCAGCGACGAAGGTTTCGAGATCGACGGTGCGCACCCGGAACGAGCGGCCGATACGCGCCGCTCGAAGCTCACCTGCGTTGATCAACCGGTAGACGGTCATGGTCGAGACCCGCAACGCGGTTGCCACCTCACCGACGGTCATGAAGGTGATCTGGGTGGCGCTGCTGTCGACGTCGTTGCCCACGGTGCCTCCTGGCGGAATGGTAGGCCCATTCGACCCGGGGGAAAAGTGGGAAATGGCCCCTAGCGGTGCAGGGACCGGGACCGCTCGGTCGCCGAGGCCACCGCCTCCATGAACGCCGAGCGCACCGCTCGAGATTCGAGCATGCGAATGGCGGCCGCGGTGGTGCCCGCCGGTGACGTCACCATGGCCCGGAGCACCTCAGGGTCCTGACCCGACTCCGAGAGCAGTCGAGCCGATCCGAGCATTGTCTCGACCACCAGCGTCCGGCTGTCGTCTCGGGCGAGGCCCATCTGGACCCCGGCTTCGATCAGCGACTCGGCCACCAAGAAGAAATACGCCGGCCCCGATCCCGACAGGCCCGTCACCGCGTCCATCAGGCGCTCGGGCAGCCGGATGACCGACCCGACCGCCGACATCACGTCTTCGGCCCACACCAAGTCGCTCGACGTCGCGTGCGATCCGCCCGAGATGACGGTCACCCCGGCCCCGACGAGGGCGGGGGTGTTGGGCATCGCCCGCACGACCGAGGGATCGCCGCCCAGCGCCGACTCGATCCGAAAGCACGGAATCCCCGCCACGATGGAAAGGACCCGCGACACCCCGACCGCCCCGAGCACACGGCATGCACCTTCAGCGGCGTCGGGTTTGACGGCGAGCACCGCCGGCGCCATCAGGCCGTACTGGTCGGTCAGATTCGCCTCTTCGGGGACGTCATAGACCCTGATGTCGGGAAACTCGACCAGCAGCTCCTCCCGGCGCGACTCGCTCGGCTCGATCACCGCGATTTCGTCCTCGTCCGCCCACGCGGAACGGAGCAATCCGCCCAGGAGGGCGCCGCCCATCTTCCCGCCTCCGACGATGATCAGCATGGTTGGCATGGCCTCGACGTTAGTGACCCCCGACGGGACCTAGGAACGGCGGGGTCGTCGGCGATACACCGACGCATACCCGAGCGACATGGCCGTCGGGAAATGATCATCGACATAGAGCACCGAAGAGCCTGCGATCCGGTCGAGTTCATCGTCGTCGATGAGGCCAGCGGGCACCTTGCCCACCAGATAGACCGCGTCCTCTGGTCCGAGGCAGAACCACATCCCATAGAGGTTGGTGTTGCAGCGCAGCAGGTAGGTGAAGGTCTCGGCGACGTTTTCCTCGGGGGCGGGCATGAACTGGGTCTCGTGGTGCAGCGTTCGCTGGCGAAGCGTCAGCCAGACGGTGATGAAGTCCTTCTCCTCGCCCTTGAAGCGCAGATACCACCGATGCGATGCCGTGCGGTCGGTGACTTCTTGGCGCTCGCCGGCGACCAGCAGTCCGTTGGCGGCGAGTTCCCGATCCACCCAGGCATCGATGCACGCAGCGGCTGCGGCCATTTCTTCGTCTTCGGGAAGATCAACCAGCGGCATGGGCTGATCGATCAGCCACACTCGACGAGTTGGCCCGCACTCAGCTCGTCGTGCAACTCAACCAGTGCGGCGGCGGCGGCCCGCCAGGTGTACTGGCGAGCCCGGAGTACCGCCCCCGTCGAGAGCCGTTCCGCGAGGAGGGGCTCGTCGAAAACCCGAAGAACTGCGTCCGCATAGCGCCCGGGCGTCGGCTCTTCGACCAAGAACCCGGTATGGCCGTGATCGATCAGCGTGGTGAGTCCCCCGACCGCCGAGGCCACCACCGGTGTCCCACAGGCCGCGGCCTCGAGCGCCACGAGACCAAAGGATTCGGATCGACTGGGCACAATGCACACGTCGGCCGCCCGGTAGTACGAGGACAAGAGTTCGTGGGGCTGGGGGTCGACGAAGTGCACGAGATGGCGCACGCCGCGCGCGTCGGCGAGATCGAAGAGCCCCTGGAGGGACTTCTCGCCGTGGGGACCACTCGGTCCACCCACCACGACCAGCCGGTAGGTCCGCTCGTCCCGCCGGCACAGCTCGGCCAGGGTGTCGATTGCCATGTCGGCGCACTTGAGCGGTTGGATGCGCCCGACGAAGAGCAACAGCCGACCGTCGACCGGGAGCCCGAGGGCCCGGCGGGCCTGGGGACGGTGACCTGGCCCGAAGAACGCGTGGTCGACGCCGGGGGGCACGATCCGGATGCGGTCCGGGTCGGCCCCATAGAGCGAGGCAATCTGGTCGGCTTCTACCGAGCACGACGCCAAGACCGCATCCGAACAGGCGATGATCGAGGCCTCGGCCTCGGCGCGGCGATGCGGCATATCCGCCTCGACCTCTTCGGGCATTGACTCGGCCTTGACCCGGTCCAAGGTGTGGAAGGTGCAGACCAACGGGAGATTGAGCTGGTGCTTGATCACATGACCAGAGAGCCCCGAGAGCCAATAGTTGGCGTGAATCGAGCTGAAGGCCGGTCCCCCGGCACCGTCGATGCCAAGTGAATCGGCTATCGACATGGTCTCGAGAACGCCGGCGGTGAACTCGTCCACCACTGCGGGGAGTGCCTCTTTGGGCAACACGGCAAGTGGACCAGCGGGCACGTGGTGGACCCGGAGCCCCGGTTCGACACCGATGACCGGGGGGAGGTCGGGTGACCAGGCCCGGGTGAAGACGTCACACGAAACCCCCGAGCGGGCCAGCGCCGTGGCCAGCTCTCGCACATAGACATTCATGCCGCCACCGTCTCCGGTACCCGGTTGGGCCAGGGGGGAAGTGTGCATGGAGAGGACCGCAAGCCGACGCATGGCGGACAGATCCTACCGGTGAGCGGGGATTTCCCGGCCCCAGCCCTTCGTGCTCAGGCCGTCGCCGCGGCTGGCGGAGGTTCAGAGGCTCGAGGATCCACCTCGTCAGCCGATCCCGAGGAACCGGGGACTTGGTCATCCCCAGAAGCGACGGCATCGGCCCCTTCCTCAGCGACGACCACGCCGTTCTCCTCTTCATATTCGCGGCGGAATGAAAGATAGATACGGACCAGGGCCTGCTTCTGCTCTTCGTTCAAGGAACGATCGGCCAGGATCAGACGGGTGAGATCGGGCGCCCCGTCGGGTGGCTCGAGGATGCCCGCTTGCACGTAGAGGGTCTCGGCCGAGATCCGCAGAGCTTTGGCGATCTGCTGGAGGATTTCCGCCGAGGGCCGACGGAGTCCCCGTTCGATCTGGCTGAGGTACGGGTTCGAGATGCCGGCCAGTTCGGAGAGACGGCGAAGCGAGAGTCGGGCCGTGCCGCGTTGCTCGCGAATGAAGGACCCGAGATCTCTCCAGCGATCTTTGGGATCGTCGCTCACGCCCTGAGCGTAGTGCCCGGCACGGGGCGGGTTTCCCCGCCCCGATTCGATGATGCGTCGTTCGGGTATCGTCAGTGAAGACCGACGAACACCGAGGAGATTTCACCGACATGGCCACGTATTCCCTGCCTGACCTGACCTATGACGTTGCCGCACTCGAGCCGCATATTTCGGCCCAGATCATGGAATTGCACCACGACAAGCACCACGCGGCCTACGTCGCTGGGGCCAATACCACCCTCGAGAAGCTCGAAGAGGCCCGGGACAAGGACGAGTTCGGCGCCATTGTCGGACTGGAAAAGACGCTGGCCTTCCACATCTCGGGCCACGTGCTGCACTCGATCTTTTGGAAGAACCTCAGCCCGGACGGTGGCGACAAGCCCGACGGGGCGCTCGGGAGCGCAATCGACGAGAACTTCGGATCCTTTGACAAGTTCAAGGCCCACCTGACCCAGGCCACCATGACGATCCAGGGTTCGGGCTGGGGTGCCTTGGCCTACGAGCCCTTGGCCGGCCGCCTGATTGTCGAACAGATCTACGACCACCAGGGCAACGTGGGCAACGGCTCAGTGCCCCTCTTGGTCTTCGACGCCTGGGAGCACGCCTTCTACCTGCAGTACAAGAACGTCAAGGCTGATTTCTTCTCCGCCTTGTGGAACATCATCAACTGGTCCGACGTGGCGGCTCGGTTCGAAGCAGCCAAGGGGCTCAGTATCTGATCAAGCGCCGCTCTCGGTCCCGGTCGCGTGACCGAGAGCCAGGTGTTGCTCGCACACTCGCCGGGTCGGATCGATCGCGAGGTCGGCCTTGAGAATCGGCGCGCCGCACGTCTCGCAGGCGTCATAGCGACCCTCGCTCAATCGTTCGAGGGCACGGTCGACATCGTCGAGGACGCGCTGCGACTCGGCCAGGTCGGCTTCATAGCGTTCTTCCACCTCCCCAAGGTACCGCGGCACCGCCTTGGGCCAGTCCGTATCCTTAGTCGGTGACTACGCCCGGACCAGCGGCTGAACTTGTGGGTGCGAACCTCGAGGTTCCCTGTCTCGACGGCGTGGATCGCCCCTACCGCGATCTGGACTGTGCCGCATCGACGCCGGCCCTTTCGGTGGTCGCCGACAAGGTTTCGTCGTTCCTGCCGTGGTACTCGAGCGTCCACCGGGGCGCGGGCTACAAGTCCCGCTACGCCACGGCCGACTACGAGGCCGCCCGCGACGCCGCGCACCGATTCGCCGGTCGCTCCCGCGACGGTGACGACGTGGTGATCCTGGTCCGCAACACCACCGAGGCCATCAATCATCTCGCCTACCGCCTGCGCTTGGATCCCCACGACGTCGTGGCAACCACAGTGGTCGAGCACCATGCCAATCTCTTGCCCTGGGCGAGGGTGGCACAGCGGCGTTGGGTCGAATGCGATTCGGACGGCACGTTCGGTCTCGACGACGTGACGGCGATCCTCGACGAGCACCCCCGACCCCGGCTCTTGGCCATGACCGGCGCCTCGAACGTCACCGGCTGGTTGCCACCGGTCAAAGAGATCTGCGACGCCGCCCACGCCCGCGGCATCCCCGTGCTGCTCGACGCCGCACAGCTGGCGCCGCACCGCCCGCTGCCCGCCGAACCCGACTTCATTGCTTTCAGCGGGCACAAGCTCTACGCCCCCTATGGCGCCGGGGCGCTCGATTGGCCCAAAGAGTGCCTTCGCGACCGGGGATCCGTTCTTGGCGGGCGGTGGAGCCGTCGACCTGGTCGATCTCGACGAGGTGATCTGGACCGATCCACCCGATCGCGAGGAAGCGGGCTCGCCCAACGTGATCGGCGCCGTGGCTTTCGGCGCGGCGATGGACGAGATCACGCGACTCGGCTGGGACGAAATCTCGGCCCATGAGGCGGCGTTGTCCGCCCGCCTCCATGACGGACTGCGGGCGATCGAGGGGATCCACGTCCTCGGGCCACCGCGCGGTACCGACACCTTGTCGGTCGCCGCCTTCAACGTTGAAGGGATGCACCACGCGCTGGTGGCCGCCCGCCTCAGTGCCGAATGGGGTATCGGGGTGCGCCACGGCTGCTTCTGCGCGCACCCGTATCTCTTGCGGTTGCTCGGGGTCGGGCCCGAGGGCGTGGCCGAAGCGAGGGCAGCGGTCCAGCGCGGTGACCGCAGCGCGATCCCCGGTGCCGTGCGGGCGAGTTGCGGGCTCGGCACCTCGGCAGAAGACGTCGATACCCTTCTCGGCGCCCTCGGCGACTTGACCAGTGGCGCCCCGGCCCCGGTCGCCTATCTCCAAGACGCCGTCACCGGCGACTTTTGGCCACAGAGCGAGGCATTTGGTTGGAGCGAGGCGGAGCGGCCCAACGGCGCTGCGTGTGCCCGGGGCTGAGCATCAGACGCTGTAGACGGCGCGGGCGCGGAATCGCAACGGGCGCTCCGTCAGCTCCTCTTGGTAATGCGCCGTCCACCCCGCAATCCGGGCGATCGCAAAGATGGTGCTTCCCGCATCGGTCGGCATCCCGGTCCCCCAGCTGAGTGCGGCCAGGGCGAGGTCACAATTCTGCCGGCGCGACCTCATGGGCCGCGGCAAGTTCCATGATCTCGGTCAGAACGCCACGACGTTGCTCGCTGAGGAGTGGTTCGACCAACGGCAACAAGGCGGCGAACCGCGGATCACCATCGGTGTAGACCATGTGACCGAAGCCGGGCAAGGTGCGCTGGGCGCGCAGGGCTTCGTTGAGGGCGCGGGCGGCGCCGTCTCGTTCGGCGGCCACCAACAAGTCGTACGCCTGCTGGCTCGCCCCACCATGGAGCGGACCCGACATCGTGGCCATGCCCGCCAACAGCGCGTCATAGAGGTCGGCCCGCACCGAAGCTGCGACGCGCACCGCCAGTGTCGACGTGGCCAGTTCGTGGTCGGCCATGAGGATCATCGCCGCGTTCATGGCGGCCGAGGGGAGCGATGACGTGGTGCCGGCGAGGCAGCGGGCCAACCGATCCGCAATCGGTGCGGCCGCATCGTGGTCATCCGTTGGGTCACCCACGACCTCGACGAGGGCGGCGATGACCCGTCGCGCCGCGCGCGCCACGGCCTCAGGTCGGGCGTCCGCCCGCAACGGGTCGGTGGCTCCGCACATGACGAGGGCCCAGGTGAGCCGATCGTGGGTTCGCCGGAGTGGACAGCGTCCGATGTCGGGCGCAGACCAATCGCCGTGCGCGTTCTCGTCGCCACCAATGAGCCACTCGGTCACCTGCTCGTAGGACCACTTCGTCGCCAAATCAATCGCCGGTCTCCCCCGGTAGGCGGGACCTTCGGTCGGTCGCAGTTGGGTGACCGCGGTGGTGATGGTGGCCAGCTTGGTCTCGACGTCGCGGCCTCGGCGCCGGCGGTTGGCCAGTCGCTCAATGTCGGCCAGGTCGAACAGGCTCCGCTTCGTGTTCGGTTCACGATGTGATTCGAGCAGGCCTCGGCTGACGTAGGCGTAGAGCGTGGGCACCTTGACCCCGAGCCGTCGGGCCGCCTCCTCGCTTTGGAGCATCCGATCCATGTACTGAATCTACATTGACTTGATCAATATTTACATTCGAGTGCGGCACCGCCATAGTTGAGGCATGCAGACCGTCGTTCGAGACCTGATGACCAGCCCCGCCGTGACCTGTGCCAGCGCAGATTCGCTCGCCCAGGCGGCCGAACGGATGCGCTCGGCGGACACCGGATCGGTGATCGTCACCGAAGGGGGCAAGGCGGTGGGAATCCTCACCGAGCGCGACCTCTTGCGCGCGGCCGCGACCGGAGCGGCGCCCCGCGACGAAACGGTGAGCCTGTGGATGACCCCGCGACCCGACGTCCTCGGACCCAACGAGAAGGTGGACTCGGCGTGGAACAGCCTGACGTCGCATCACTACCGTCACCTCCCGGTCGTCGACGATGCGGAGTTGGTGGGCGTGGTCTCCCTACGCGACCTGTTGAGCGTGGCCCGCATTCGACCCGCAGGAGAAGTCAGCGGTGACGTCCCCGCCGGCCTCGAGGGCGTCGTCGTCGCCGAGACGACCGTCGGCGACGTGCGCGGTCAAGAGGGCTTCTTCCACTACCGCCAGTACTCGGCCGTCGAGCTGGCGGAGCAGCGGTCGCTCGAAGACGTGTGGCACCTGCTCTTTCGGGAGACCTTGCCCGATGCCGCGACGTCGTGGGCATTTTCCGCAGAGGTGGCGGGCCGTCGACACCTTCCCCCGGGCTTGGCTGCGCTCTTAGGAGAGCTGTCGGTTCAGGGTGCACCCCTCGACGTGTTGCGCAGCGCGATCTCCGTACTCGGCGCCGAGGCAGGTTGGCGCCCGACATTGGACGCGACCGCTGACGAACTGGCCGATCAAGCCCTCGGGTGCTGTGCGGTGGTGCCGACCATCTTGGCGGCGGCCTACCGCTACCGCAGTGGACTCGCGCCAATCGCCCCGAGGGAGGACCTGGGCTTCGCCGCCAACTACCTCTACATGCTGCACGGCGAGGTGCCGAGCGAGGCCCATGCCGCGCGCCGTCGAGCAATACATGATCTTGACCATCGACCACGGCTTCAACGCATCGACCTTCACCGCCCGGGTGATTACTTCGACCGGAGCCGACTATGCCGCGGCCATCGTCGGGGCCGTTTCGGCCCTGTCGGGTCCGCTCCACGGTGGGGCACCGAGTCGGGCCCTCGACATGCTCGATGCCATTGGCACGCCAGAGCGCACCGAGGCCTACCTCCGCCCGCTCATCGAGAACGGCGAGCGGATCATGGGATTTGGTCATCGGGTCTACAAGACCGATGACCCCCGTTCGGTGTTGTTGCGACGCGTGGCCCAAGAGCTCGGTGGCGAAATGGTCGACTTCGCGTTGAGGGTCGAGCAAACCACCGTCGAGGTTCTGGCCGAACTCAAGCCCGGACGACAACTCTTTGCGAACGTCGAGTTCTACGCGGGGGTCGTGATGGACATCTGCGGCATCCCAAGGACCATGTTCACCCCGACGTTCGCGGCGGGCCGCACCATTGGCTGGAGCACACATGTCATGGAGCAGGCTGCGCACAATCGCCTCATTCGCCCGGCCGCCCGCTACGTCGGGCCCACAGCCCCCCAGGCGCTCCCGCAACGCTGACGGACGCGGCGCCACGGCCGAGGCGACACTCTTGGATTGGGCCGTTGTCCGAGTCTGCAGTTGCCCGACCGCGGGTCGATCGCGTCAGTGGAAGTCACGCCCGGACGGCCGCGGTCCCCGAAATTACCCTTTGACCGGCAATTCCTCAGTACCGCCTGGTCGCCGCGCGCCAATGTTGGCAATACTCACGACGGTGGCCGTGCCGCTTGAGGAAGGAGCAACAAAGCCCTCGCGGCACGGCCACCATCGACTTAACCCACGATCGGACATGGGCCTTAGTTCTTTACCCGCATTCAATTAGTACCAAACACCCCCGTTGATAGATAGGGAATGTTCACTGAATCGTTGGTCCATCTGAGACCTTTGAGGAACCCGCATGGATGCCCGCGGCGATCTGGTGTCGATGCTTGAGCGATCATGGGACCCATCCGAAAAGGGGCGCCCGCTCACGTGGGGTACACCAGCTCGCACCTATTCTCGCCGCAGTGCCCGTCCCGGCGTGCACCACCGCAAGGTGTGGTGCGACTTGGTCGACCGAGACGGAATCTGCGTATCTGATGGCTCCAGCACCAGCTAGCCAAAGCGCCGTCGCACCTGCGTCGGGGAACGTCTGCCCCCTTCCCCCGGACCACAGTCACCGCACAAGGCGGGCCGAGGCAAGTTGCACTCGCCCCGGCCCTCCCTTTGCAGGGCCGCAGTCGGGCTAGTTGCCCGGTGCCGCCTCACTGAACGTCGACGTCGACGCGGGCAAACAGGCACTGAGCGCGTCGGGGATCTTGTCCGCTGAAGCGCCCAAAGTGTCCGATGACGTGGTCACCGCACCTTGGCTGTCGGGATTCGGAAACCCGGGCACGCCGTGGGCACGGATGCAGTCGGCCTCGGCGAGGGAAATATCGCCGGCAAAGGACGTGGATCCCGCAGCACTGCTGACCGGGGCCGACTGAGCGCCGGACGCGGTGGTCCCGGCGGACACGGGGGCGTGCGGGTCGCTTGCCGCGGTGGCGACGGCCGATGTGATGCCAAGGGCCGAACCGGCCAGCATGAAGCTGGCCAGCGCCGATCCAACGAAAAACTTGCGCCGCGAGGTCCAAGACCGCGGCCCTCGATGCTCACTGCGATGCTCGTGCAGTTCGTGATTCATGATTCCTTCTTCTTTCCCGTAGGGCGTTTCCTTACGTACCCCCGTTGTACGAAAGTCGAGGTAACACGGTCCCAACCTGTGCTGTTGGACCTTTGTTACCTCGTGTCGGCCACACTCACGCCAAGGAGCCGTGACCTGGCGGCTCATCGGCAGACATCGAACCCGACCCCACTTGGAAGTGGCGAGGTGGCAGAGTTAACGAAAATGTAGGGGGCTCAATAGAAATAGGGGTGCGCGAAAGGAAAGCGGAAACGTGAGCGCGCCCCCTCAGCGGCCCCTTCGACCCGCCGCATCTGCCCGACGCCACTGGCTCCCCCGGCGGTCGGTGCGGTTGCGCCTGACCTTGCTGTACGGAGCCCTCTTCCTGGCCTCGGGCGTCGGGCTGCTCGCCGCCAGCTATGCCTTGGTCGTTCACCTCGATGCGGTCAGTACCTCCGCTTCGATCGTCAACACCGGGGCGTGCCCGCCGGTCCACAGCGTCGTGACGTCCACGCCGACGGCGCGGACAACGCAATCAAGGACCTGCGGCGCCCCGCCCAACGATGTCCTCTCCTTCGAGTCCTACGCCGCGGGAGCATCGGAGAAGGTGGCGAAGGAGAACCGCGACCTGTTGGAGGAATCGGGATTGGCGCTCCTTGGTATGGCCTTCGTCTCGATCGCCCTGGGTTGGTACATGTCGGGGCGCGTCCTGCGCCCGCTCCGGATCATCACGGCGTCGACCCGGGAGATCTCTGAAAAGAACCTGCATCAGCGACTCGAGATCAGCGGACCACGCGATGAACTGAGGGACCTCGGCGACACCATTGACGGACTGTTAGAACGTCTGGAACTGGCCTTCGACACCGAACGGCGCTTCGTGGCCAACGCGTCTCATGAGCTCCGCACGCCGCTCGCCATGATGCGAACGTCGCTCGACGTGGCCACCAGCAAGCCGGACGGCGTGCCCCAAGAGGTCACGGTGCTGGCTTCTCGGGTCAGAGAGGGGCTGGACCAGTCCGAACAGCTCGTGGAGAGCTTCTTGCTCCTGGCCCGAGCCCAGCACGCCATTGTGGTCAATCCAACCGTGGTGGACCTCGATCGTGCGGTGGCCCAGGCACTCGATGAACGCCGCAACGCCATCACGAGTCGAGGTCTGCACGTCCAACTCCACCTCAGCCCTGCATCAGTCAATGCCAACAAGATCCTGCTGAGTCACATGGTGGGAAATCTCATCGACAACGCCATCACCCACAACGTGGGGGCGGGCCACATTTCGATCACCACCTCTCTTGACGGTTCGCGCGCCTGGCTCCAGGTGGAAAATGCCGGACCCGTGCTTCACCCGGACCAGGTGGCCGAATTGGGTCGGCCCTTTGAGCGGCTCGGTCGAGAACGCATCGCACCCAACAGTGGTCATGGCCTGGGGCTCTCCATCGTGGCGGCCATCGTGGCGACCCATTGCGGCGAACTACGACTCTCGGCGCCACCGGCCGGGGGGCTCAAAGTGGTGGTGACACTCCCCAGCGCCGGCGATGATGCGAAAGGGCGGACGACGTGAGGGTGCTGGTCGTCGAAGACGTACGACGCCTGGCCGACGACATGGCCGAGGGATTACGCGACCGCGGCATGGCGGTCGATGTGGCTTACGACGGCTTGACGGCAATGGCAAAAATCGACCTCACGCCGTATGACGTGGTCGTGCTCGACCGGGACATCCCGGGCATGCATGGCGATGCCCTGTGCCGCCACGTCTGCGCAGGTGACTCGCCGGCGATGGTGATCATGGTGACGGCAGCGGACGAACCCACCGAGAGGATTGCTGGTCTCGGCCTCGGGGCAGACGACTATCTCGCCAAGCCATTCCACTTCGCCGAACTTGTTCTCCGGGTCCAGGCCTTGGCACGCCGACGCCCAGCCGCCAGGAGCCGGCTCATGCCGCGTCGGCGGTATCGAACTCGACCCGATGCGCCGGACCGTGGTGCGCAATGGGAACCCCTGTGATCTGTCGGTCAAGGAATTCGCCGTGCTCGAGGCCCTGATGCGGGCTGACTCGGCACCTCTCAGCGCCGAAGAACTGCTCACCCAGGTCTGGGATGAGCATGCCGATCCATTCACCAAGACGGTCTCGGTCACCATGGGGCGGCTACGACGCAAGTTGGGGGAGCCGCCAATCATCGAGACAATGGCCGGCGTCGGCTATCGAATGATGCCGGTCGATGACTGAACTGGTGGGCCGCCCGGGTCTCGATCCCGGCACCTTAGGATTAAAAGTCCTCTGCTCTTCCGGATGAGCTAGCGGCCCGGGAGCGCCAGAATACCTTTGCGCGAGCGCAAGCGAAACCACTCGCGCCAGCCAGTCGGAATCCACGTCTGCATGGCTGCAGTGGCGAAGAATTGGTCAGTTCGTCGGGTCAAAATGCCTGGGTATGACGATCGGATGTGCACCCAGTGCCGAGGGTACTTCGAGATAGTTCACCCGATGCTCCGCCGTCGCACCGAATGAGCCGCCCTCGATCCGGCGTCTGAGCGCGAGCTGCACTCGCGCAAGCCGCTAGCGGTCGCCGGGTGCCGCACGAAGTTCAATAGCCCGCCTCGGACAGTCACGCACCGCTCGCTTGGCCGACTCCACCAATGCCGAAGCGAGCGGTCGAGAGTCCACGATTGGGTAGCCCCACTCATCGAGCACGATCACTTCAGGGAGCAACTCAGCGCAATAGCCGTAGGCGTCACACGCGGCAGGATTGATCGTAATTCCGCAGTCGGCTCACTTCAACCGCCGAACGAATGGGGGAAGGTCAAACAGGACGCCCGCTGCGAATGCGCACAGACCCGATTCCTCGCGTGAAGACCAACGTCGTTGGCAAAGACCGCCAGTGCGCTTTGGGCCATGGCCACCGCTCCGTCGGGGTGTCGGCATGCCCCACGGCCCTTGATCTGATTGAGCCGCCGGGTCAGGCGTGAGACGAGCCCCGGATCGGCGTGGCCGCTGGCCAACCTGGCCAGGTCGTCGGCAACGGCGGGAAGTCCGTAGACGCACGGCCCACACTGGCCCCGCTTTCGCCGGCCAAGTAGTGGGCAACTCGTGCTGACTCGGCGATACCGCAGGCATTTTGCCCCAACGCGACGATGACGCCGACACCGAGCATCCCGCCAATACTGCGCAATGCGGCGTTGGTGTAGGGGGTCGCGAAATACCCGGGCCCGATCCACGCGCCACCGTACCCACCGACCAAGAGCGCCTGAATGGGCTCAAGGGGATTCCCCAACGCCACGATTTCGTGCAACGGCGTGCCCCGATCGACTTCGACCACCCCGCGTTGGGCCACCGCACCGCTGACGGTGACGAGGCACGTGCCGGGCTCTTGTGCCGTGCCGCGGGCCAAAAAGGGGGCCGAGCCGTAGCGGCCGATCAGGCCGACGTGGGCCAGAGTCTCGGTGTTGTGGATCAGCGTCGGACGCCTCCCAATGCGCAGCGGCACACCTTTGTCGGGTCGAAACACCGGCAACGACACGCCGGCATCGATCCAGTTGGCGAGTGCGGACTCCTCGCCGCCCACAAATCCGTCCGGCGGCCGCAGGATGATCTCTTCAACCAGAGCCCAGCGTGAGTGCCGCCGCTCGCCAATCGCGCTCTGGACCGAAGCGGCGATCCATTCCCGACCCGCCGGGACGCAGACGATCACTTGATCGGCACCGAAGAGGGCGGCCAAATACTGCGCACCGTCGAGCACCAGGTGCGGCGTCCGAGAAAGCAGCACCTTGTCTTTGTCGCTCGCCGGCTCACCCTCCATGGCGTTGACGACCACCGTGCCGCCCTTGCGGCCGCGCTGCACCGAGGCCACCTTGAGGGCGGTGGGGAACCCGCCGCCACCGCGCCCGGTGAGACCCGACGCTTCGAGGTCGGCCATGAGCCGCTGCTTGGCGGGAGAATGGCGACCGCTCGGCGCAGCCAGGGGCCCGTGCACGGCGAAATGCTCGCTGAGGGAGGTCGGCTGACCGAGGAGATGGTGGGCCTGACCGACCGGGCGATTGAGCTGCATGCTACTTGTCATGAGGCAATTCATTCGATCGTGCCGCGGCAACAAGACGAGTGGGAGCGGCCACCCGAGGCGCGCCCGTGTTGACGGTGGCGTTGGCGGTCGGGGTGGTCGAAAGTCTCCACGCCACGGCCCCGCCGACGGCGACGACACACGCGAACACCAGCGCGAGGACCCAATGCGTTCGTGCATCTGTGCCCATACCTATCGTGTGCACCAGGGCAACCGGCCAACACAGATAGGCCAACCAGTGGATGCCCCGCCACGTCCCTGGCTTGAGATGAGGTCGCAGCAAACTCGAGACGATGACCGCAATCATCAGATCGAGGGCAACGGCACCCAGCCCAACCCAGAATCGACTGAAGCTCGAGGTGAAGGGCACGACGATCGCCAGCCAGCTGATGGTGACGAACGAATCGAGCACGCTGGTCACCACGTGAATGGCCAAGAACACCACCGTCAATATGGAGATGCGGCGGTGCAGTTCTTGTTGCGCGAAACCTGGCCAGTGCCGGGCGCGAAATCGATTGGTGGTCGCGACCCCGAGGATCATTGTCGCGGTGAGGAGGAGCAACGTGACTATCCCACTCGCCCGTGTCATGTACCACAAGGTGGTCGAGTTCACGGCGCCGCCGCCTCGGGCCAGCCACCGCGGACGATCACCGCTCCATCGTGGCGAACCAGCCGCACCGCGTAGCCGAACGCGCCTAGGTGCTCGAGTGCGTCGCGGCCCCAAACAATCGCGGCCGTCGTCACCATGTTTGCGTCAACACAACTCGGCGCGCACGCCGACACCAGCGTCCAGTAGGGCGCAGCACTGTGGCCGGACCGAGGATCGACGATGTGGTGCACCCGCTCGGATCCAACGGTCCAAGTCCGAACCGCCGTGCTCGAACTCGCAAGTCCGCCACGTCGAATGGCCACAACCTGGTCGACCTCATCGGCCTGGGCCGCCGAATCAACCGCGATCCCGACTGGCCACCCCTCCGTCGGGGGCTCGCCCGCGACGGCGATGTCTCCACCGACATTGACCAACACGGCGACCCCGAGATCGTCGGCGATATGCGCGGCTGCTTTGTCGACCAAGAACGCCTTGGTCGATGCGCCAAGGTCAAGGCGGACTCCTCGCGGAATACGCACCGTCCGCTGACTTTCATTCAGCTCGAGATACTGATAGCCGGTCACCCGGGGAGCTACCTCCAACGGTTGGTCGCGCCCGTGCTCGATCTCGGAAAAGTCGCGGTCGTACCCGAGGGCGATCACCGCATTGCCGACCGTCGGGTCCACCGCTCCATGCGTCTTGGCGGCCACGTCGTAGGCCGTCCGGAGAGCCGAGAAGAGCAGCCTCGACACGCGCACCGGGCGACCGGCGTCGCGGTGGAGCGAGGCCAGTTCCGAATCGCTGCGGAACCAGCTGCATGACAGGTCAATGGCGTCAATCTCTTCCCGCAACATCGCGGCGGCGACATCAGCCTTCGTGGGATCGGTGACCACCAACGATGCCGTGGTGCCGATTGCTCGAAATGATCGTTCAGTGAAGGGTCGCAACGGCGACGGCGCGGTTGCCGTGGTCACCTCGAGGTTCCGCCCGAGGTGGCAACCGGCGGGTTGTTGGTGGGGGTCGGGTTGTTGGTGATAGTCGGGCTGGGCTGATTTGTGCTCGATGATCCCGATGAGGCGTTGTCGGAATTCGATGGCCCGTCATCGCCGCCTCCCGACGGCGCCACCGCCGGTGCCGTTCCAGATGCAGCGGCGGATCCCCCGCCAGGATGCTCTTTGGCCACCACGACGCCGATGAAGGCTGTTCCACCGATCGCGGCCAGCACCACGGCTCGCGTGATCTTGGAAATTCGCTCCTGTGCCACGGCCCGGGCTCGTGCGGAGTGGTGTCGATCAGAAATTCGTCATATTCCTAGTTCCAGATTCACAATTTTGCCCTGATAAACGATGGCACGTTCCACGTCATTGCGGAGGTCGGGGCCAGGCGATTTGGGCACGAACGACCGCATCCCCACACTGTAGGGATTCGTGATTACGCCAGCATGAAGCCGAATTCGCCCGACTGACCCCAAAGCGCACCGCATCAGAACAACGGTCAGGTCACGTCATGTACTCGTCATCAAAGACCGCTAGACAATGCACGTGCGAGTGCTGGTGGCCGAGGACGACGAGGGCCTGCGCTCGGTCCTCGAGCGAGGCCTGCGCGAAAGTGGGTACGCCGTCGACGCAACGGGCGATGGAGAACAGGCGTTGGCATATCTCAACACCTACGAATACGAAGTGGCCATCCTCGATTGGAGGATGCCAAAGGTTTCGGGACTCGAGGTCATTCAACGACTCAGGCGCCGGGGCTCGGCGCTCCCGATCTTGATGCTGACCGCGAGGGATGCGGCGAATGATCGAGTCACCGGTCTCGACGAAGGCGCGGACGACTACCTTGTCAAGCCCTTTGACTTCGGTGAGCTCCTCGCTCGGGTACGCGCCTTGCAGCGCCGTGGCGCCGCCGTCCAATCGCTCCTCATCACCATTGCCGACCTCCATCTCGACACCGTGACCCGAGAAGTGACCGTCGGCTCTGCGCAGCCGCGCTTGACGGCGATCGAGCTTGCGCTCCTCGAGGTCTTGATGCTGCGCTCCCCTGCGGTCGTGGCGCGTCGTTCCTGATGCTGGCCGTGTGGAATGACGAAGCCGACGCGCTCGGATCCAACACCCTCGATGTCCACCTGGCCCGATTGCGCGCCAAGATCGCAACGAGCGGGGCCAAGATCGAATCGGTGCGGGCGGTCGGATACCGCATCGTGGCCTCATGAGACTTCGACCGAAATGGTGGAGGCCGTACATCACCCACGCCGCCAAAGTTGCCGTCGTGGCATCGGTGATCATCTCGGCCCTCTACGTCTGTTTGGTCGCCACATTTGATGGTTTCGACCGACACCGACAAGTCGTCCACGTGGACGCCCAACTCGAAGAACGACTCGATCAGGCGACCCACGTCCCCTCCCGGGCGGGCGACGCCGTCGCGTTGACAAGGCGCACGACGCCGACGATGCACCGGTGTTCCTTTGGAAGACCGCGGTGGCCGGCGGCCGATCGCCCTGACCGCCGGCACGCCGGCGCTGGCGACCTCGGACGTGCCGCCCAGTGGCCAAGCGTCGGTGGTGCACCTCGGTGCCGTGACGTTTCGGTTACAGGCTCGACGGATTGCCGGCGCGGTGTTTGTCGCGGGGCAGAGTCTCGCCGAAGCCGATCACGTGGGAAGCGATCCTCACCCTCGAGGTCCTGGCCGGGCCATTACGCTTCATCGCCGTCTTCTTCGGGACGTTTCTCATTGGCGTCAAGGCCGCCAGTCCTGTCGAACTCGCCCGCCGACGCCAGCTCGAGTTCACCGCCGACGCCTCTCATGATAGCACGCCGTCAGTGTCATTGAGGCGGAGGTGAGCCTGGCCCGCACCGGTCAACGAGACGTCAAGGACTACCAAGACACGCTTCGCCGAATCGCCCACGAGAGCACACGGCTGCGGGCCATCGTCGACGATCTTTTGTGGTTGGCTCGATTCGACTCGGAGCCACCCCACCGAGCGACCAACCGGTCGATGTCAGCGCCATCGCTGCCGCGTCGCCGACCGCTTCGACTGGGTGGCTCGGGGGCGTGGCATCACCTTGTCGGTTTCGAGTGAGGGTGAGGGCCAGATGTGGATCAACGCTCCCCCCGAATGGATCGACCGGCTCACTGCGGTCCTGGTCGACAACGCATGTCGCTATGCGGGATCGAACGGCATGGTTCGACTGCAGGTCACCACCGCGGGCAACCGGGTGAGCCTCGCCGTCGATGACAGCGGCCCGGGCATCGCTCCCGAGGCGCGGGCCGCACTCTTCGATCGATTTCACCGGGCCACCGACGAAGGCAACGGGGCTGGGCTCGGCCTGGCCATAGGCGACGCAGTGGTGCGGGCGACAGGCGGGGAATGGCGAATCGGCGACTCAGATCTGGGGGGGAGCGCACATGGAGGTGCGCTGGCACCGCTCCCATGGGGCCAAGGGCGCGACCGAGCCCAAGGCGAACGCCACCATGGCGATCCGGAGCGACTCGGGGCATGCCGATGCGCCCATTGCCCGCTGATACCCACGACGAGACGAGTCGGTATTCGCCGAGGATCTCCCAAAGGTGGTGCCCTCGGCCCCCACCGCCCGATCCTTCATCTAAACGTAAGGCGCATCTCGTAATCTGCAGGTTCGTCGGGCCAAAATCTGTGGGTTTGCTGCATCAATGGATACTCCCAGCGCCTCTAACCGATACCACCACACATGACGAAAGGGTGAGCTTCCCATCCCGTTAGCATCGAATCCGAAGGGGCGTTCCACTTCTGAGCAGGGTCTGATCGAACGATCCTTGGCCCTGGTGAAGATCGACTTTGCGCCGACCCATCGCCAGCCGTCGTGGACCCGAGTCGCCTTGGCGACGTTGGTCTCCCTGGTCGGCTCCTTGGTCGCCGATGCGCTGTTGGTGGCCATTGGTACCGCCGCCTTCCCTTCCACCAAGGGCTACGGGCACTTCGCCTTCCACGACTA
>CAWDCE010000016.1:0-9893 GCA_963800725.1 uncultured Acidimicrobiaceae bacterium
TGGCCCGGCCCCATCCCCTTCCCGGTCATGCACATCGACACCGGTCGCAATTTCGCCGAAGTACTCGAATACCGCGACCGCCACACCGCAGCGCTCGGGGTCAAGCTGATCGTCGCCCGGGTTCAAGACGACATCGACGCCGGGCGCACCAAAGAGGTGGCCGGCGAGTCGCGTAACCGCCTCCAGACCCCGACCCTGCTGCGGGCTATCGCCGCGGGGAAGTTCGACGCGGTCTTTGGGGGAGCGAGGCGCGACGAGGAGAAGGCCCGGGCCAAGGAGCGGATCTTCAGCTTCCGCGACGAGTTCGGGCAGTGGGACCCGAAGAAGCAACGCCCAGAGTTGTGGAACCTCTACAACGGACGGCATCACAAGGGTGAGCACATCCGGGTCTTCCCGCTGTCGAACTGGACCGAACTCGACGTCTGGCAGTACATCGCAGCCGAAGAGATCGACGTTCCCTCCATCTACTTCGCCCACCGTCGCCCGGTGGTCGGGCGCGACGGCATGCTGATGGCGGTCGGCGAGCACCTCTGGGCCAAAGACGGCGAAGAGGTCCACGAAGCGTTGGTGCGGTTCCGCACCGTCGGCGACGCCGACTGCACTGGTTGTGTCGAATCCCACGCCGACACCATTGCGGCGATCATCAATGAAGTGGCGGTCACCCGCCTCACCGAACGCGGGGCGACGAGGGCGGACGACCGGATCTCCGAGGCCGGCATGGAGGATCGCAAGCGGGAGGGGTACTTCTAAGGTGGCTGAACTCCTTCGGTTGGCGACGGCCGGGTCCGTCGACGACGGCAAGTCGACCCTGATCGGGCGCCTCCTCTACGACGCCAAGGCGATCTTCGAGGACCAGCTTGAATCAATCCGCCAAACCAGCGAGCAGCGGGGCAATCCCGAGACCGACCTCGCGCTCTTGACCGATGGGCTGCGGGCCGAGCGCGAGCAAGGGATCACCATCGACGTGGCCTACCGCTACTTCGCCACCCCCAAACGCAAGTTCATCATCGCGGACACGCCCGGCCACACCGAATACACCCGCAACATGGTGACAGGTGCGTCGAGTGCGCACCTCGCCTTGATCCTCGTCGATGCCCGCAACGGTGTGGTCGAGCAGACCCGCCGGCACGCCTTCTTGTCCTCGATGCTCGGGATCCCCCACATGGTGGTGTGTGTCAACAAGATGGACCTGGTCGACTGGAGCCAGGACCGCTTCGAGGCCATCAAGGCGGACTTCATGGAGTTCGCGGCACGCTTGAACGTCCAGGACATCTCGTTCATCCCGGTCTCGGCCCTCAAGGGCGACAACGTGGTGCACCGCTCCGAGAGCCTGTGGTGGTACGAGGGTTCCCCACTGCTCTCGCACCTCGAATCGGTCTACATCGGCAGCGACGAGAACCTGATCGACCCGCGCTTTCCGGTCCAGTACGTGATCCGGACCCAAGGGGCCGACAATCCGGACTTCCGCGGCTATGCCGGGACAGTGGCGAGCGGCGTGCTCCGCCCCGGCGACGAGGTCCTCGTGCTGCCGTCGGGGACGACCTCGCACATCGCCTCGATCGCCACCGCGGACGGCGAGGTGACCGAGGCCTTCCCGCCCATGGCGGTGGTGATCACCTTGAGCGACGACGTCGCGGTGTCCCGTGGCGACGTGCTCTGCCGCCCGAACAACCGCCCCAATCTGACGTCGGATATCGAAGCGACCGTGTGTTGGATGGACGAGCGGTCGTCGCTGCGCGTCGGGGGGACCTATCTGGTCAAGCACAACACCCGCACGGTGCGGGCCATTGTCGAATCGCTCGCGTACCGCCTCGAGATCAACGGCCTGCACCGCGACGATGCCGCGGAGAGTCTCGACCTCAACGAGGTAGGTCGTATCCGTCTGCGCTGCACCGAGCCGTTGTCGGTCGACGACTACAGCACCAACCGCGCCACGGGAAGTTTCATCCTCATCGACCCGGTGACCAACGCGACGGTCGGGGCCGGGGTGATCCGGGTGATCGCCGCCGCACACGCCAGCCCGAACGTCGTCCTCCAGGTCGGCAAGCTGACGCCGCGAGCGCCGCTTCGCCGCCCTCGGGACGGCGGGGGCGACCGTGCTGTTCACCGGCTTGTCGGGATCGGGCAAGTCGACCATCGCGGCCGCGGTCGAAGAGGAACTGGTCAACCGGGGCCGGCCCGCCTTCATGCTCGATGGCGACAATTTACGCCACGGCATCAACGGTGACCTGGGCTTTTCAGACCGGGACCGGACCGAGAACGTCCGGCGGGCCGGGGAGGTGGCCAAGATGTTCGCCGAAGCGGGCTCGGTCGCCCTCATCTCGCTCATCAGCCCGTGCGCGGCGGACCGTCAACTGATCCGCACGCTGCACGAAGAGGCGGGACTGCCCTTCATCGAGGTCTTCTTGGACACGCCGCTCGAAGAATGCGAACGCCGTGACGTCAAGGGCCTCTACGCCCGGGCCCGGGCCGGCCAACTGCCCGGCTTCACCGGCATCGACGCCCAATACGAGGTGCCCGAGCAGGCCGAGCTGGTCCTGACCCCTTCGTCGGGGACGGTGGCCGAGCAAGCCGGCAGGGTCCTGTCCCTCGTGATGGGTCGCGTCGTCTAGCGCGAAGCGCCGCCCTCACGAAGAAGCTGGCGGCGATTCGGGCCGAGCGATTCGATGGGCTCGTAAGTGAGCGACGAGATTGCGTCTCGGTGAGCTGGCCAGACTCCGTGACGCTGTGCGTGGCTGTTCCTCGCAACGTCACTCATCGAGACGAAGTCAGCGCGGTGGGCGACCCCGGTGTGCGCGCATCGATCGTCGTCGCGACCGAGCGCGAACCTCGAGCGTGTGCACCGCAGGCGGTGTGGTTCAGTCGACTCCGAGGAGGTCCACCAAGTGCACCATGTCAGCGAACACGGTCGCCCCTGGCACGGCGAGCTGGGCGGCCGTCGTCACCCCACCGCTGTAGGCGAAGACCGCCATCCCCGCCGCCAACGCGGCCGAGACCCCCGACACGCTGTCCTCGACCACGGCGCACCGCTTTGGTGCGACCCCCATGCATTCGCGCCGCGTGCAAGAAGATGTCGGGTGCAGGTTTTGCGTGCTCGACCTCGTCCGCGCTGAAGATGCGCCCCGCGAAGCGGTCGTAGAGACCGGTGGTGCCGAGGGTGATTCGCATTCTGGCGTGACTGCCGCTCGACGCGACACAGGTCTCGGTGGTGATCCGATCGAGTGCTTCGAGCACGCCGTCGACCGGAGTGAGGTCGCGCGCGAAGACCTCGCGATAGGTCGATTCGAATTCGCTCTCCCAGTCAATTGGCCGGCCGAGGTGCCGTTCGACCTCGTGGTGCATGTACGTAGCCGAGCGACCGACGAAGCGGTCGATGACCTCGGCTTGGCTCAATGGCCATCCGAGTCGAGCCAAGATGTCGACTTCAACCCGCACGATCAGACGCTCGCTGTCGACGAGGACCCCGTCGCAATCGAAGATCACCAGGTCAAAGCGCGACCCTGATGGACCTTGCGCCGATTCGTGCCCCACGATGTGGCGATTCTTTCTTCTGCCGCAGCAGCCGTCAACGTGCCCGCGGGCAGCGGTGAGGTCAGGCCCAACCGCCGGCGTAGGCCACGAACTGCCCGGTGGTGAAGCCGCTGGTCCCGTCGATGAAGGGCAGGCAGAAGGCGGCGAACTCTTCGAGGGTGCCGAGGCGCCGCATGGGCACGAGCGCCTCGATCCGCTGGCGCGACTCGGCATCGGTTACCGCGTTGGCCTTGAGGAACTCGGGGAAGTCCATGAAGTTCGTCCCGACCACGTTGACCTGTACGCCGGTGCGCGCCACTTCGAGCGCGACGTTCTTGGCCAGCATGGTGGCGCCGGCGCGAGCGGCCGAATACAGCGGCGCACCCGGGGTCGGTCGTACCGCCGAGGCGCTGGTGATCAAGAGCATCTGGCCATGACCCTGGGCGACCATGGCGGGCACCACCGCGTGCAAGAGGTGATAGGGCGCAACGAGGCAACCTTGGTACGACCGCGTCGAGTTGTTCGGTGGTCGAGTCCATGAACTTGCCCACGACGACCCGTCCCGAACCCCCGACCGCGGCGTCGAGGCGACCGAAGCGCTCAATGGCGGCGTCGACCAGACGCGAGGCTGAGGTCGGGTCGGCGAGGTCCCCCACGTTGTGCACCGCAACCACGGTCGATCCGCTTGCACCGAGTTCGCGGACGAGGGCGGGTTCGGGATCGCCGAGCACGAGATCGTGGCCGCGTGCGGCCAGCAGTCGGGCGACGTGTGGTCCGACGTAGTGCTTGGCGTCGCTGACCAGCGCGACTCTCGGTGTCGTTGTTTCGGCCATGGGTCCCTCCTTGGCCACAGCGTGCCACGGGGCCCGACGCCGTGCCCGCAGCGGCCGTCCTCTCGGGCCCAGGATCGTCGTGGCCGGTGCGTGGGGGAAGCGGCGCTACTCCTGCACCAGTTCGATCAAGGTGCCGAATGACGTCTTTGGATGCACGAAGGCAACCGTGGTGCCACGCGAACCGGGCCGTGGGGCCTCGTCGATGACCCGACCTCCCGAATCCTTGACCGATTGCAGTGCCGCCGCACAGTCCTCCACGCGATAGCCAACGTGGTGGAGCCCTTCTCCCTTGTTGGCGAGGTACTTGGCGACCGGGGAGTCGTCGCGGGTCGGGGTGAGCAACTGGATGTAGGAATCGGCGACCGCCAAAAGCGCTTCTTCGACTCCGTCGGACTCCACGCGCTCGCGGTGATTGACGGTGGCACCGAAGACCTCTTGGTACCACGCGATGGCGGCGTCGAGGTCGTTGACCGCAATGGCCACGTGGTCGATCTCGCTCAACATGGTTCCGTCATTCATACGCCGTGCCTCCGAAACAAAGTGATGCGCTCTTCGCCGACCCGTTGGCGCATGGCCACGTCGTCGATGCCCAGACCCTCTTGCGGCGCCAGGCACAACACACCGATCTTTCCCTCATGCAGGTTGTGGTGAACCTGGTAGGCGGCCTCACCGACATCGTCGAGTGGGTATACCGCCGACAGCGGCGGGAGCACCTTGCCGTCGCATATCAGCTGGTTGGCGTCCCAGGCCTCGCGGTAGTTGGCGAAGTGCGATCCCTTGATGGTCTTGAGCTTCATCCACAGGTGCCGGTTGTCGTACTCGATCATGTAGCCCGACGTGGCGGCGCAGGTGACGACGGTGCCCCCGCGTTTGGCGGCGAAGACCGAGGCGCCCATGGTGGAGCGACCCGGATGCTCGAACACGATCTCGGGCTCGCTGCCCACGAGGCCGCGGATGTCCTTGCCGAATCGGCGCCATTCCGCCTCGTCCTGGGTATGTTCGTCCTTCCAGAACTTGTAGTTGGCGGCGCGCCGGTCGATGACGGCTTCGACCCCGAGATCGTGGAGCAGCGCGACTTTCTCCGGGGACGAGACCACCCCGATCGGAGTCCCCCCGCCGTTGAGGACGTGCTGGACCGCGAAACTCCCGAGGCCGCCGCTCGCCCCCCACACCAACACCTTGTCGCCCTGGGTCATGCGCGCCCCGTTGGGTGAGACCAACATGCGGTAGGCGGTCGAGTTGCACAACGCGTTGACCGCAGCCTCCTCCCAGCTCAAATGGGCCGGCTTGGGCATCAGCTGGTTGGCCTTGACCACGGTGATGTCGGCCAGGCCACCGAAGTTCGACTCGAAGCCCCAGATGCGCTGATTGGCGGCCAGCATGGAATCGTCGTGCGCCGAAGGATCCTGGTCGTCGACGTAGTTGCAATGGACCGTGACCTTGTCGCCGACCTTCCAGTTGCGCACGGCCGAGCCGCAGCGCAACACGATGCCGGCGGCGTCCGAGCCGACCACGTGGTAATCGAGGGCGTGGCGGGCGGCCCAGGGTCCCTCTTTGGCGAGTCGGTCCAAGAATCCGAACGTCGCGAGGGGCTCGAAGATCGAGGTCCACACCGTATTGAAGTTGATCGACGACGCCATGACGGCCACGAAGGCCTCATCGGGGGCCAGTTCGGGCAGGGCCACGTCTTGGACGTGCAGGGACTTGCGGGGATCCTTCTCCGACGATTCCAACCCCTCGAACATGTCGATCTCCGAACGGCGCACGAGGGCGCCCCGGTAGGACTCGGGCATGGGCAGCGCGGCCAGTTCGTCGGCCGGCGCACCCGCCAGTGCTGCACTCAAGATGTCGCTCATGGCCATGACGATAGTTGGCCCATAAGATGGAGTTTCCGACCGGTAACTTGACCGGTAGAGACTCGGAGGTTGAGGTCATGGCTGAGGCCGTCATCGTCGCAGGAGCACGCACCCCCATTGGCAAGCTCTCAGGAGCATTCGCGGGCTTTAGTGCCATGGACCTGGGCGGATTCGCCATCGCCGAAGCGCTGTCGCGGGCGGGCGTGTCGCCCGAGGACGTCGACTACGTCCTCATGGGCCAGGTGCTCCAGGCCGGCGCCGGTCAGATCACGGCCCGCCAGGCCGCGTTCAAGGGTGGGATCCCACTGTCGGTCCCGGCCAACACCATCAACAAGGTCTGCCTGTCGGGTCTCAACACCATCTACCTGGCCGACCAGATGATCCGGGCCGGCGACGCCGAGATCGTGGTCGCCGGTGGCATGGACTCGATGACCCAGGCGCCCTACCTGTTGCCGGGCGCCCGGGCCGGTTACCGCATTGGCGACGCGACCTTGGTGGACTCGATGATGTTCGACGGTTTGACCGACGCCTTCGACCACATTGCCATGGGGCTCTCCACCGAGCGCTACAACGAAAAGGTCGGCATCTCTCGTGAGCGCCAGGACGCGTTCGCCGCCGCCAGTCACGAGAAGGCGGCGGCCGCCATCAAAGACGGGCGACTGGCCGAAGAGATCGTCGGCGTCGAGGTGCCCCAGCGCAAGGGCGACCCGTTGCTGATCGACACCGACGAGGGGGTGCGTCCCGAGACGACGGCCGAATCGCTCGGCAAGCTCCGTCCCGCCTTCGACAAGAACGGCACCATCACCGCCGGCAACGCCTCGCAGATCTCCGACGGTGGTGCAGCGGTGGTCGTCATGTCCGCCGCCAAGGCCGCCGCGCTCGGTGTGACCCCGCTCGGTCGCCTCGTCGGTTACGGCATGGTGGCCGGCCCCGACACCTCGCTGTTGACCCAGCCGTCACGCCATTGCCAAGGCGGCCACCAAGGCCGGGGTCGCACTCGACGCCATCGACCTCTTCGAGATCAACGAGGCCTTCGCCGCGGTCGGGCTCGCCTCGGCCGATGAACTCGGCATCGATGAAGCCAAGATCAACGTGAACGGCGGGGCGATCGCCCTCGGGCACCCGGTCGGCATGTCGGGCACGCGGTCGCGCTGACCGCACTGCTCGAGTTGCGTCGGCGTGGTGCCTCGACCGCCGCGGTGGCGTTGTGCGGTGGCGGTGGCCAGGGCGACGCGGCCATCCTCGCTGCGGGCGGCTGAGCCCGCTTAGCCGAACGGCGGGATGTAGATCCCGGCCAGGCGTGCCGTGCCGGCGCGTAGGTCGCTCCAGTGCTCGATACCGAAGCGGTAGATCCCGAGCGCACACGTCGGGAAACCGTGGCGGGCCACGGCGTCGCGCCCCTTCTTGTCCGATGAGGCAATAAGGGCGATGGCCAGGGAATGTGCCGTCGGGTTGTGCCCGACCACCATCACCGAGGTGACGGCATCGTCGAGGGTGGCGAGGTGGGCGAGCACCTCTTCGGGCTCGGCCCCGTAGAAGTCCGGGACGAGCACGCGGTCGGGGCGTCGCTGACGTGGGCCAGCACGAGCTCGGCGGTGGCCGCGGTGCGGGCGGCCGGGGAGACCAGGGCGACCTCGGGGAAAGGGACCTTGCCACCGGCGAACCGGCTCGGTTCGTTGGCGAACAACTCGCCGATCGCCGTGGCGTCGCGGCGCCCCCCGCGGGGCGAGCACGCGG
Source organism: uncultured Acidimicrobiaceae bacterium (assembly GCA_963800725.1). Classification (GTDB taxonomy): domain Bacteria; phylum Actinomycetota; class Acidimicrobiia; order Acidimicrobiales; family RAAP-2; genus Bog-473. The sequence continues at coordinate 7,937 of CAWDCE010000016.1, forward strand.
TCGAAATCGGTGCCGCCGTCGGGCGGGTCGGTGACGGTCTTCGCGTGGCGCAGCAGCCAGAGATACCGGCGCTTGGTCGCCATCAGTCGAGGGCGAAGGCGGCGTGCAGGCTGCGCACGGCGCGTTCGACGTCTTCGGTGCGCACGATGCACGAGGTGCGGATGGGCGACGTCGAGATCATGTCGATGTTGATCTTCTCGTTGGCCAACGTCTCGAACATGGTGGCGGCGATGCCGGGGTGCGACTTCATCCCGACCCCAATGAGCGAGACCCTCGAGACGTCGCGGTCCGACGTGACCCCGGTCGCCCCCAACTCGTCGCTGTGGGACTGGGCGGTCTCGACCGAGGCCACGAGGTCGGTCTCTGGGACCGTAAAGGAAATGTCGGTGGTCCCATGTACCGAGGTGTTCTGCACGATCATGTCGACATTGATCGATCGCTCGGCCAGCGCCCGGAAGAGTTGGGCCGCGATGCCGGGCTGATCGGGGACGCCACTGACGGTCACCTTTGCTTCTGAGGTGTCGTGGCTGACCGCGGTGACGACGGCTTCTTCCATGTCTGCATCCTCCTCGACCACCCAGGTCCCAGGTTCCCAGGTGAAGCTGGACCGCACGTGGAGCGGCACATTGTGATTGCGGGCGAACTCCACCGAACGAAGATTGAGCACCCGGCCGCCGGTGGCGGCGATCTCGAGCATCTCGTCGAAAGAGATCCGGTTGATCCGGTGCGCAGACGTGACCACCCGCGGATCGGCGGTGAAGACCCCGGTCACGTCCGTGTAGATCTCACAGGCGTCGGCCTCGAGCACCGCGGCCAGTGCCACCGCCGTGGTGCTGACCACCGCGCCCAAGCGTCGTGACGTCACGGTTGGTCCGACCCTTGGAACCCGGCCACCACCGGGGTCACGCCGGCGGCCAGGGCCTCTCGGAGCCGGTCGGGCCGGATCTCGAGGATCTTCGCCCGGGTGTGGTCGTTGTCGGTGATGATGCCGGCCTGGCTGCCGGTAAAGGAGGTCGCCGAGACGCCGAGACCGGCCAGTGCCATGCAACAGCGCGGGCGGTGATGCGCTCGCCGGCGCTGACGAGCATGTCGTACTCGCGGGGCGGTTGTTTGGTGCTGACCGAATCGGCCAGGCGGATGAGGTCGTCGGTGGTCTTGCCCATGGCGCTGACCACCGCCACCACGTCGTGCCCCTCGCGCCCGGGTCCGGGCGATGTGATCGGCCACGGCCCGGATGCGGTCGGCGTCCCCGACCGACGTCCCGCCGGGTTTCCGGACGAGCAGCACGACATGCCCCAGACGCTAATGGGCCGCAGCGCCCCGCTCGGGACGTGGCATTTTGGCAACCTGATCCTAACGGCCGTCGGGAAAAACACAGGGTCTCGGGCGATGCCAAGCGAGAAAAGAGCACGCCAGCGGGCGGGCCGGGAGGCCCGTTTGGCCGCCGAAGCCAAATCGACCAAGCGCCGCAAGACGATCCGAACGTCGTCATCGTGGTCGTTATCGCCGCGGTCGTCATCGGCATCGTGGCCCTGACGTCGAACAACTCCAAAAAGACGTCGAACGCCGCCAAGCAGACCACCACGACGACCACGGCGTCGAACACCACGACGACCGCCGGGGTCACCTCGGCCGACAAGGCGGCCCAGGCCAGCGCCAACGCCAAGGCAGTGGCGGCGGGGTGCCCGGCCAGTACGGCCACGACGGTGAACACCCAGCAGTACGCGTCGGCGCCACCAATGACCATCGACACCACCAAGAACTACAGCGCCACGGTGGTGACCACGGCGGGCACGTTCACCATCGACCTCGACGCCAAGACCGCCCCGATCACGGTGAACAACTTCGTGTAGTTGGCCAACAAGGGCTACTACCACTGCGTGATCTTCCACCGGGTCAAGCCGGGCTTCGTCGACCAGACCGGCGACCCGACCGGGACCGGCCGCGGGGGCCCGGG